>NZ_JASCIS010000049.1 GCF_029968015.1 Streptomyces luteolus | reverse complement strand
CCCCCGGCGCCGACGTCACCACTGCCCGCCCCGCCTGGCCCGCGGCCTCGACGTCACCACTGCCCGCCCCACCTAGCCCCCGGCCTCGACGTCACCACTGCCCGCCCCACTGCCTGACGCGTCCGCCCGACCCCACCACCAACCGACGCCACCACCGCCCGACGTCGGCGCCGTCGAGAGCCACCGCCTCCCGACGGCGCCGCCCGTCCGCCCGAACCGGACCGACCCCGCCCGATCCCGACCGATGCAGCTCAGTCCTCCAGCCGCGTAGGCAGCGCCACCCTGGCCTCCCCGCCGAAGTACGCCTCCTGGCCGTTCGGGGACGGCTGCATCGGATGCGCGCTGAACGGAGTCGTCGAGCCGAACTGCCCCGTGCGCACCGTCGGCGCCGCGAGCCGCGCCCACTCCGGATCCCGGCGCCCCGGCAGCGTCTTGCCCCCGCCCGCCCACGCCCGCATCATCGCCCGGTAGATCGGCGGATCCGACGGCCGCAGGCCCAGCTGGTCAGCGGCCTGCGGCGCCTGCTGAACCGATTCTCCAGGAGCGGGGACGTAGAGGGTGCGTCGGCGCCGGCCGATCGTCTCATGCAAGGCGGTCATGACCGGCCAACGTCACAAATGCCCCAAGAGTCACCGCCCCGGGGATTCGGGCGTCAGTTCAGGCCGTGACCCTGCCCCGACCGGCCAACCCCGCACCCGCACCCCGGCACGACTCTGGCCCCACGCCGCCCATCTGACGTACCGTCATCTGCGCCGCCGGGGGCCGCACCCCTCCGTGCGACGCCCATCGCTGTGCGTCCAGGGAGGCGAGCCATGGCCGACGACCGTCCCGTCCCGCTCGACGAGTACCCCGTCCACCAGGTCCCGCTGTCGATGAAGCACGTCGCCACCGGCGACCGCAACGCCTACGACCGCTGCATCTTCCATGTCTTCGACCACGAAGGCCGGGCCCTGCTCATCCTCGGCCTCGGCGTGTACCCCAACACCGGGGTGATCGACGCCTACGCCACCTTGCGCATCGGCGACACCCTGCATGCCGTACGCGCCTCGGACGCGCTCGGCGACGACCGCATGAACCAGCTCGCCGTCGGCCCCCTCAGCCTCACCATCGACCGCCCGCTCCAGCGCATCAGCCTGCGCTGCGCGGCCGACGGGCCGGACTCCCTCGCGTACGACATCGAGTGGAACGCCGACTTCCCGGCCGTCTGGGAACCCCACCACACCCAGCGGCGCGGCGACCGGCTCACCCTGGAAGGCCGTCGCTTCGTGCAGGCCGGACGGCCGAGCGGCACCATCCGGGTCGGCGGTGAGGAGATCGCGGTCACGCCGGGGGAGTGGACGGCGACCCGGGACCGCAGCTGGGGCGTCCGCCCGATCCCCGGCGAGGACGGCGGACGTGGCGCCGAGGAGCACCGGACGGAGGGCTTCCACTGGCTCTGGGCGCCGGCGGTCTTCGACGACCGGTTCCTGATGGTGATCGTCCAGGAGGACGCCGACGGGCACCGCTCCCTCAACGAGGCGCTGCTCGTACGCAACGGGCAGCGGGACGTCCAACTCGGCTGGCCGCACGCCGACATCACGTACCGCCCCGGCACCCGCCACCCCGAACGGGCCGTGATCCACCTGACCGACCCGGCCCGCAAACCCCTCGAACTCGGCGTGCGGGTCCTGGCCTCGTCGCCGCTCGCGATCGGCGCCGGATACCCGCCGGCCGACGACTGGCAGCACGGCACCTGGCGCGGCCGCGGCTGGACCGACCGCCGCAGCTACGACCTGTCCGACCCGTCCGCCCACCCGCTGGCCGCGTACGGAGTGACCGACCACGCCGCGCGCTTCACCCTCGACGGGCGGATCGGCCACGGGATCTTCGAGCACGGCAGCTTCGGCCGCCACGACCCCAGCGGCTTCACCGGCTTCGACTCGGTGGCCTCGTGAATTTGATGTCTCAGTGTGTCATCACTTTTCTCGCCTGCCCCGCCAACAGGCCCACAAGCTGAGGGAGTTCGGCCATGGCCACGCCACCCCGGCCCCGCACCACCACCCGCGACCCGGAGGAGCTCACCCGCCGCCTCACCGCCTGGCTGGACACCCGCCTGCCCGGCGCGAGGGCCACCGGAGTCTCCGTACCGGAGTCCAACGGCATGTCGAGCGAGACCCTCCTCTTCGACCTCGACCACCCCGAACCGCCCCTGCGCAGCTGCGCGTTGCGCCTCGCCGCCGACCCGGACGCGTACACGATCTTCCCGGTGTACGACATGAAGCGGCAGTACGACACCATGCGCCTGGTCGCCGAGCACACCGGGATACCCGTGCCGCGCGTGCTGTGGCTGGAGGAGGACCCCGGTCCGCTCGGCGCGCCCTTCTTCGTGATGGAGCGGAAGGAGGGGCGCGTCCCGCCCGACGTCATGCCCTACACGTACGAGGGCAACTGGCTGCACTCCGCGAGCGACGCCGAGCGGGCCGGCCTGGAGGACGCCACGCTGCGGATCATCGCGCGGCTGCACGACCGCTTCCCCGTCGAGCACGCCCGCCACCTGGAACCGCCGGGCGACGGCAGCCCGCTGCGGCGGCATGTCGAGGCCCAACGGGCCTACTACGCCTGGGTGGTGGATGGCCGGCCGCGCTCACCGCTGATCGAGCGCGCCTTCGACCGGCTAGAGGAGCTGTGGCCGGACGACCAGGGCACACCGGTCCTCAACTGGGGCGACGCCCGCATCGGCAACATCATCTACGACGGCTTCACCCCGGCGGCCGTGCTCGACTGGGAGATGGCGGCGCTCGCCCCGCGCGAGGTCGACCTCGGCTGGACGATCTATCTGCACCGCTTCTTCCAGGACCTGACCGTGTCCTTCGGCCAGCCGGGACTGCCGGACTTCCTGCGCCGCGAGCGCATCGAGTCCCGCTACGCCCAGCTCACCGGCCACATCCCGCGCGCCATGGACTTCTACACGCTGTACGCGGCCCTGCGGCACGCCGTCGTCATGCTGCGCGTGGCGTACCGCCAGGTCCACTTCGGCGAGGCGGCCGTGCCCGACGACCCGGACCGGCTGATCCTGCACCACGACAGCCTCGCGGCCATGGTGCAGGGCAGCTACTGGAGTTGAGCGGGCGTCAGGCGCCGGACCGCGTCGCTCAGGCGGCGCGGTGCAGCTGCGGGACCTTGATGGGCCGCGAGCCGGGGCCGCCGACATGGGAGAAGGGCTGCGTGCGCCAGTCGAGTCCCTGAGGGAGCGTCAACAGCAGTGCTGTGTCCTGCTGCTGGGCCTCCTCGCTCTCGTCGGCGGGGCGGGCGCCGACGGCGGAGCGGCCGGTTCCGGAGCAGACCTGCAGCCCGAACGGGTTCCAGGGCGTGGGGCACTTGGCGTGCTCGGGCAGGACGTCCTCGTCCGCCAGGAGCGCGATGGGCTGAGCGCAGTCCGGGCAGATCACCCGGTACATCTCGAACGTGTCGTACGCGTCGAACGAGTCGTCGGCTCCGGCGGCGCCGGGTTCGACGCCCTCCGATACGGGCTCGACGACCGGCTGCTGCCGGTTCCGGGCGGTGCGGCCAGGGCGCTTCACACTCTGCATGGGACTCTCCCCCTCGGGTGGGCCGGCCGGGCGCTGTGGCCTCGGCCACAGCAAGCATTGCCCGTCTCGCCGTGCGGGTAATCGCGTCCACTGTGCGGACCCGGCCCATAAACCTGTGGTCTTCGTCACATGCCGGCCGCAGGTGCGGTTGTCCGGGGTGTGGAATCCGGTGTCCGCTGAGTGGTCCGCGCGACGGACCGGCGCTCGACGAAGCCCTTGATCTCTGTCTTCCGGTCAGACGCCGCTGGGCGGTGGGCAGTTGCGCACCACGACTGCCGTTCCGGTCCCGCGCGCGCCCCGCGCCCTTCGGGCCCTTCCCCGCGCCGACCATCCGCCCAGCGGACGCCGGGTGTCCCAGGGGATCACCGCCCTGTAAGTTCAGGGCATGGAGGAGCTCGACCGTCAGATCGTGCAGCTGCTCGTCAAGGACGGGCGGATGAGCTACACCGACCTCGGCAAGGCCACCGGCCTGTCCACGTCGGCGGTGCACCAACGCGTGCGCCGGCTCGAACAGCGCGGAGTCATCCGTGGGTACGCGGCCGTCGTCGAACCGGAGGAGGTCGGCCTGCCCCTGACGGCGTTCATCTCGGTCAAGCCGTTCGACCCCAGCGCCCCCGACGACATCGCCGAACGCCTCGCCGGCGTCCCGGAGATCGAGGCCTGCCACAGCGTCGCGGGCGACGAGAACTACATCCTGAAGGTCCGCGTCGCCACCCCGCTCGAACTGGAGGACCTGCTCAGCCGCGTCCGCTCCCTCGCCGGGGTGTCCACCCGTACGACCGTGGTCCTCTCCACGCCGTACGAGGCACGGCCGCCGCGTATCTGAGGAGGGGGCTCGGCGGAGCCGCGCTCTCAGGGGCGCGGGGCCGTGACATGTGCGGCTTCGCCGCGGGGCGCGCCCAGCCACAGCGGACCGGCAGGCGAGACACGGCCCGGGGGTCCGGAGGTGAAGCCCCGAGGCTGTCCGCGGACCTTGACCCGCACCCCCTGCGCCCGCCCCCGCGAGGCAAGCGCGAGACTGGACCCCATGAGTGAGCGCACCACCCCCTCCACGGCCGCCGACGACGACGGCCACCGCACCGTTCTGCTGCGCGGCGGCGACATCCACAGCCCCGCCGACCCCTTCGCCACCGCGATGGTCGTCGAGCGCGGCCACATCGCCTGGGTCGGCTCCGAAGGCGCCGCCGACGCCTTCGCGAACGGCGTCCAGGAAGTCGTCGACCTCGAAGGCGCCCTGGTCACCCCGGCGTTCACCGACGCCCACGTGCACACCACCGCGACCGGCCTCGCGCTGACCGGACTCGACCTCTCCGGCGCCCGCGGCCTCGACGAGGCCCTCACCCTCGTCCACGCCCACGCCGCCGCCCACCCCGACGACCCGGTCCTGCTGGGCCACGGCTGGGACGCGGCGCGCTGGTCCGAGCGCCGCCCGCCGTCCCGCGCCGAACTCGACGCGGCCACCGGCGGACGCCCGCTCTACCTCTCCCGGATCGACGTCCACTCCGCCGTGGTCACCACCGCGCTCCTCGACCTCGTCCCCGGCGTCACCGAACGCCCCGGGTACGAGCCCGACGCCCCGCTCACCCAGGACGCCCACCACGCCGTACGCGCCGCCGCCCAGGCCGCCATCGGGGACGAGCAGCGCACCGCCGCCCAGAGCGCCGCCCTGCGGCACGCCGCGTCCCTCGGCATCGGCACCCTGCACGAGTGCGCGGGCCCCACCATCTCCTCCGAGAGCGACTTCATCGGGCTCCTCGGCCTCGCCGCCGCCGAACCCGGCCCGCGGGTCTTCGGCTACTGGGCCGAGCAGGTCGCCTCGCCCGCCGACGCCGACCGGATCCGGGCACTCGGCGCGATCGGCGCGGCCGGCGACCTCTTCGTCGACGGCGCCCTCGGCTCGCACACCGCCTGCCTGCACGAGCCGTACGCCGACGCCCCGCACACCGGCGCCGCCTACCTCGACGCGGCCGCGGTCGCCGCCCACGTCACGGCCTGCACCGAGGCGGGAATCCAGGCCGGCTTCCACGCCATCGGCGACGCCGCCCTCACCGCCGTGGTCGACGGCATGCGCGCCGCCGCCGAGAAGTTCGGCGTGGAACGGGTACGCGCCGCCCGGCACCGCGTCGAGCACGCCGAGATGCTCACCCCCGAAACCGTCGCCGCCTTCGCCGAGTTCGGCCTCACCGCCTCCGTACAGCCGGGCTTCGACGCGCTCTGGGGCGGCGAGCACGGCATGTACGCGGACCGCCTCGGCGCCGACCGGGCCCGCACCCTCAACCCGTATGCGGCGCTGCTGCGTTCGGGCGTGCCGCTCGCCTTCGGCTCCGACGCGCCCGTCACCCCGCTCGACCCGTGGGGCACCGTGCGCGCCGCCGCCTTCCACCGGACCCCCGAGCACCGGGTCTCCGTACGCGCCGCCTTCACCGCCCACACGCGCGGCGGTTGGCGTGCCATGGGCCGGGACGACGCGGGCGTGCTCGTGCCCGGCGCGCCCGCGGACTACGCGGTGTGGCGCGCCGCCGACCTGGTGGTCCAGGCCCCCGACGACCGCGTCGCCCGCTGGTCCACCGACCCCCGCTCCGGCACGCCGGGACTGCCCGATCTGAGCCCCGGAGCCGAACTCCCGCTCTGCCTGCGGACGGTGGTCGGCGGGCGGACCGTGTTCGTACGGCCGGGCGGGTGATGTCCCGGAGCGGCACGGCGCCGCACGGGGCCCTCCGGGCGGTCGCGCGACCTGCGTATCCTCCGCACTGAACAGGGGACTTGGGCGAACGGTGCAGGTCAGGCGGCTATTGACAGACGGCGGACCGAGGCGGGTAGGTTCGGCCGGGTCCACCACTGGACGTTCGACCGGGATACCTCCGCGCAGTCGTCGACGCCGCTGGGCCATGGGGTGGTGTGCCGCACCGGAACACCACCACTGGGAGCCAGGTCCAGCGCCCGCGCCTCGGGGGCGCAGGCAGGTCCCGTCCGGTCGGCAGGTGTGACCCGGGTGGGGCCCGGTCGCTCAGTAGACAACGGCTTTCGGTCGATCCGCAGCCAGCGGGTCCCAGGTCGGCCCGAAGGGCGCCGGGCCCCGATCCGCAGCCGCCGTGGTGGCTCTCCGCCGACACCCGCCCCCTGTGCCTACGGCCGAGTAGGGCCCGCCCACTATGGTGGAGCATCTGCGTACGGACTTAAGGGGCAACAGTGAAGGACGGCGGTCAGCGGCAGTACGGCCCGCTCGGCACAGCGTTGGTGATCATTCCGACGTTCAACGAGGCCGAGAACATCAAGCCGATCGTGAGCCGGGTGCGAGCCGCTGTGCCCGAGGCCCATGTGCTCGTCGCCGACGACAACAGCCCCGACGGCACCGGGAAGTTCGCCGACGAGCTCTCCGCCGAGGACGACCAGGTCCACGTCCTGCACCGCAAGGGAAAGGAAGGCCTCGGCGCCGCGTATCTCGCCGGCTTCCGCTGGGGCATCGAGAACGGCTACGGCGTACTGGTCGAGATGGACGCCGACGGCTCGCACAAGCCGGAGGAGCTGCCGCGCCTGCTCACCGCGCTCAAGGGCGCCGACCTGGTGCTCGGCTCGCGCTGGGTGCCGGGCGGACGCATCGTCAACTGGCCCAAGTCGCGCGAGTTCATCTCCCGCGGCGGCAGCCTGTACTCGCGGCTCCTCCTGGACGTGCCGCTGCGCGACGTCACCGGCGGCTACCGGGCCTTCCGCAAGGAGACCCTGGAGGGCCTCGGGCTCGACGAGGTCGCCTCGCAGGGCTACTGCTTCCAGATCGACCTGGCCCGCCGCGCCCTCAAGGCGGGCTACCACGTCATCGAAGTGCCCATCACCTTCGTGGAGCGCGAGTACGGCGACTCCAAGATGAGCCGGGACATCGCCCTGGAGGCGCTGTGGCGGGTCGCCGCGTGGGGCGTGGAGGAGCGGGCGGGCAAGATCGGCAGAATCCTCGGCCGGAAGTCCTGAAGCTCGGCATCAGAGACATTCGGAGACATTCGGAGACACCAGGGGGCGCCGAAATGGGCGCCCCCACTTATGTGCCTCGCACAGCGCATTCGGCACACTGGGACCATGACGACCGGCACTCCGTCTCCGCCCCTCCGACCGGCCCCGCGTTCCAAGCTGCGCAGGTACGTGCCTCTCGGCATCGCCGCCTGGATGGTGCTGGAGATCTGGCTGCTCACCCAGGTGTCCGCCGCGTGGGGCGGGCTCACTGTCTTTCTGCTGCTCCTGGCCGGGCTCGTGCTCGGCGGAGTGGTGATCAAGCGCGCGGGCCGCCGTGCCTTCAAGGGCTGGTCCGAACAGCTCCAGCAGGTGCAGCGCGGCGAGATGCCGGAGCGCAACCCCCGCGCGGGCGGCAACGCCCTGACGATGGTCGCCGGTCTGCTCCTGATGATGCCGGGCCTGGTGTCGGACGGCGTGGGCCTGGTGCTCCTGCTGCCGCCGGTGCGCAGCGTCCTGACCAAGCGCGTCGAGCGCAGCATGGAGCGCCGGATGAGCAAGGCCGGCCCGGGCACGTTCGAGAACGCCTTCCAGCAGGCCCGTATGCACCGCCCCGGCGGCAAGGTCGTCCAGGGCGAGGTCGTCCGCGACGACGCACCCTCGGCGCCCTCCGCTTCCGACGAGGCGCGCGACCAGGGCCCGCGCCCGCCGCTGACCGGCTGAGCCGAGCCGCGTCACCCGTACGCACGACGGCCCGGAGGGGCGCGGACTGACCGCGTCCCTCCGGGCCGTCGGCTGTCGCGCGTCCGGCGCCGGGTACGTCAAAGAGCGGTGGGCGCGGGCACATTCCTGTGCTCGCGCCCACCGCTCTGTGCAGTAGTCGCTTTACGTACGCGGAGTTACGCGGACTTGCGGCTGCTGTCGCGCGGATGCACCGCGATGTTCATGGCGCCGGAGCGCAGGACGGCCAGGCGCTCGGCCAGGACCTCCTCCAGCTCCTCGCGGGTGCGGCGCTCCATGAGCATGTCCCAGTGCGTACGCGCGGGCTTGCCCTTCTTCTCCTCGGGACCGTCGCCGTCCACCAGAAGTGCTTGGGCCCCACAGACCTTGCACTCCCACTCCGGCGGGATCTCCGCCTCCACCGAGAACGGCATCTCAAAGCGATGGCCGTTGTCGCATGCGTACTCCACGGCCTGGCGCGGGGCCAGGTCGATGCCGCGGTCGGTCTCGTAGCTGGTCACCACGAGGCGCGTGCCGCGAAGAGCTCGCTCACTCATGAATCGTGCCTCCCGGGCTTGTCGCCCACAGGACAGGTGTCGCTGTCGTCGTCATCCGGTCAACGTCCGGTCGGCGGTAAAGATTCCCGTTCCGGGTCATGCGTCGCCGTCGTAGCCGCCCCTTGTTGTACCCACCAGCGCCCGGTTTGTCACATCTGCAAGGAGATGTCACCCAGCGTTGTTCCTTCTTTACCGCGCAGGAACGGTCCGTCCGGCAGGCCAAAGGCGTACACTACCGGCCTTTGGCCTCCGGGGCTAAATCCGGTCCGGTACGGGATTCCCCGCGGCCGCCACCGCGCGCCGCACCGGCACCCGTGCGAGCAGCACGAAGCCGAGTGCGAAGAAGGCCACGAGCGAGACGATCGCGTCCCGGTAGCTGCCCGTGAGCTGGTAGGTCAGACCGAAGACCAGCGGCCCGAGCCAGCTCATCCCGCGGTCGCTCATCTCGTACGCGGAGAAGTACTCGGCCTCCTTGCCGGGCGGCACCAGGTGCGAGAAGAGCGAGCGGGAGAGGGCCTGGGTGCCGCCGAGGACCAGGCCGATGCCGGCGGCGAGCACGAAGAACCAGACCGGCGCCTCGGCGGGCAGGAAGTACCCGGCGCCGATCGTCACCGTCCAGGCCACGAGCGAGCCGAGGATGGTCCGCTTGGCGCCGTGGACCCGGGCGAGGCGGCCCATGCCGAGGGCTCCGGCGACGGCGAGCAGCTGGACCAGGAGGACGGCCACGATGAGCGTCGTCTGGTCCAGGCCCAGCTCCTTGGAGCCGTAGATCGAGGCCTGCGAGATCACTGTCTGGACGCCGTCGTTGTAGACGAGGTACGCGAGCAGGAAGGCGAGGGTGAGCGGGTGGCGGCGCATGTCCCGCAGCGTCGACATCAGCTGGCGCCAGCCGCCGAGCCCCTCGGCCGTACCCGCACCGGCGGTCCTGCGGTCGCGCAGGCGGCGCAGCGGGACGAGCGTGAAGGCGCCCCACCAGAGCCCCGCCGAGGCGAGGCAGATCCGCACCGCCGCCCCCTCCGTCAGGCCGAAGGAGTCGTGCGCGCTGTAGAGGACCAGGTTCAGGATCAGGACGAGGGCGCCCGAGGCGTAGCCGAAGGCCCAGCCGCGTGAGGAGACCGCGTCGCGTTCGTCGGGCTCTGCGATCTGCGGCAGGTAGGCGTTGTAGAGCGCCATGGACACGGCGAGCGAGGCGTTCGCGACGACCAGGAGCAGGCCGCCGAGCAGGTAGCGGTCGCCGTCGAGGAAGAACATCCCGGCCGTCGCCGCCGCGCCCAGGTAGGCGGAGACCGCGAGGAGGGGCTTCTTGCGGCCGGTGCGGTCCGCGGCCGCGCCCGCAAGCGGCATCACGAGGACGGCCACGATGATCGACAGGGAGACCGAGTACGCGAAGAACGAGCCGGCCCTGACCGGGATGCCGAGCGGGTGCACGAACCCGTCCGCGTCCGCCGCCGACTCGGCGACCGAGGTCAGATAAGGGCCGAGGAACACGGTCAGGACGCTCGTCGAGTAGACCGAGCAGGCCCAGTCGTAGAAGTACCAGCCGCGCTGCTCGCGCCGCCGTTCCGCGTCGTCGCCGGTGTCCTTCGGCCGCACGGTGTCCGCGCCCACCCGAGTCCCCTCGCCGTCCCCGTAGACCGTCGCGGGTCCCCCGGACTGTCACTCCCAGGCGCCGCGCTCCTTCAGGACCTCCACCAGCGTCCCGAGATGATCGGTCATGATGCCATCGACCCCGAGATCCAGGAGCGCCGCCATCCGTTCCCGGTCGTTGACGGTCCACACGTGCACCTGGAGTCCGAGCGCGTGCGCGGTCCGTACGAAGCGGTGGTCCACCACGCGTACGCCGGACTGCGCCTCCGGCACCTGCGCGCACACCGCCGACCGGCGCAGCGCGGCCCGGATCCCGTACGAGCGCAGGCGCAGGGCCGCCACGCCGCGGGTGCCGAGGGAGGTCGCGAGGCGCGGTCCCGCGAGGCGCTGGGCACGGGCCACGCGGGACTCGGAGAAGGAGCCGACGCAGACCCGGTCCCACGCGCGCGTGCGGCGGATCAGGTCGACCAGGGGGAGCAGCGCGGGCTCCGCCTTGATGTCGACGTTCCACCGGGCCTCGGGGAACTCCTCGAGCAGGTCCTCGAAGAGGGGGACGGGCTCCTTGCCCGCCACGCGCGCGTGCTGCACGTCCGCCCACTTGTAGGCGCTTATTCGGCCGCCGCTGTCGGTGACCCGGTCCAGGGTCGCGTCGTGGAAGGCGACGAGTCTCCCGTCGGCCGTCGCGTGGACGTCGGTCTCCAGATAGCGGTAGCCGGAGTCGATCGCGCGGCGGAAGGCGGCCGCGGTGTTCTCCAGGCCGTCCGCCGTACCGCCGCGGTGGGCGAAGGCGATCGGGGCCGGGGCGTCGAGGTAGGGGTGCCGGGGGCGCTGCGGGACGGTGCTCACCGTCGCAGTATCGCGCCCTTCGGTTGCGCGCCGGCGACCACCGTGCTGCCGCCGTCCGCCGCGGGGATGGCGAAGACCCGCAGGAACAGCTGGGCGAGGGGGCCGATGCTCAGGGCGTACAGGACAGTGCCGATGCCGACCGTGCCGCCGAGCAGGAAGCCGACGGCCACCACGGCGACCTCGACCGCGGTCCGCATCAGCCTGATCGAGCGGCCCGTGACCTGGTGAAGCCCGGTCATCAGGCCGTCGCGCGGCCCTGGCCCGAAGCGCGCCGAGATGTAGAGCCCGGTGGCCGCCCCGTTCAGGACGATGCCGCCCACGAGGAGGGGGATGCGTACGGCCAGGGCGTGCGCGTCCGGGACCAGGGCAAGCGTGCCGTCCATGGCGAGGCCGACCACGAACACGTTGGAGACCGTGCCGAGGCCGGGCCGCTGCCGGAGCGGGATCCACATCAGGAGCACCGCGGCTCCCACGACGATCGAGACGACACCGATGGTCAGGCCGGTCAGCTCGGCCAGGCCCTGATGGAGGACGTTCCAGGGTTCGAGCCCGAGGCCGGCGCGCACGAGCAGCGCGGAGCTCGCGCCGTACAGCGCGAGCCCTACGTACAACTGCACGATGCGGCGCGGCAGTCGGCCGCTGCGTGCGCTCGGTTTCTCGGACAAGGTCTGCTCCTGTGGGGCTCTTCGCCGGGTTGCTGTGGTGCCAGTTGCCTGACCCATGACACTCTGTGGCCTGTACGGCAGAGCCAACCATGGCCAATTCGAGGAAGGTGGACTGGTCGAGATGGCGCAGTGGACTTCGGCGGTGGGCTCCGGGCAGCTGGCCCGGCTGATCGCCTCGCAGCAGGACCGCCCGTCGGGCACGGGCCGCAGGCCGGCCGCCTACCGCGCGCTCGCCGACGGCATCAGACTGCTCGTCCTGGAGGGCCGCGTTCCGGTCGCCGCCCGGCTGCCCGCCGAACGCGAGCTGGCCCTCGCCCTGAACGTCAGCCGCACCACCGTCGCCGCCGCCTACGAGGCGCTGCGCAGCGAGGGCTTCCTGGAGTCGCGCCGGGGTGCCGGCAGCTGGACCGCCGTACCGGCCGGAAATCCGCTGCCCGCGCGGGGCCTGGAACCGCTGCCGCCCGAGGCGCTCGGCTCCATGATCGACCTGGGCTGCGCAGCCCTGCCCGCCCCCGAACCGTGGCTCACGCGCGCGGTGCAGGGCGCCCTGGAGGAACTGCCCCCGTACGCGCACACCCACGGCGACTACCCGGCCGGGCTGCCCGCCCTTCGCGAGATGATCGCCGACCGGTACACCGCGCGCGGTATCCCGACCATGCCCGAGCAGATCATGGTCACCACCGGCGCGATGGGCGCGATCGACGCGATCTGCCATCTGTTCGCCGGCCGCGGCGAGCGCATCGCCGTCGAGTCGCCGTCGTACGCGAACATCCTGCAGCTGATGCGGGAGGCGGGCGCGCGGCTCGTGCCCGTCGCCATGGCCGAGGGGCTGAGCGGCTGGGACATGGACCGCTGGCGGCAGGTCCTTCGCGACTCCGCGCCCCGGCTCGCGTACGTCGTCGCCGACTTCCACAACCCAACCGGCGCGCTGCCCGACGACACCCAGCGGCGTTCCCTTGTCGAGGCGGCCCGCTCGGCGGGCACGGTGCTCGTCGCCGACGAGACGATGTCCGAGCTCTGGCTCGACGACGACCTCGAACTCCCGCGCCCCGTCTGCTCCTTCGACCCGGGCGGCGCCACCGTCATCACCGTCGGCTCGGCCAGCAAGGCGTTCTGGGCGGGCATGCGGATCGGCTGGGTGCGGGCCGCCCCCGACG
The DNA here is from genome assembly GCF_029968015.1 of Streptomyces luteolus. Taxonomy (GTDB): domain Bacteria; phylum Actinomycetota; class Actinomycetes; order Streptomycetales; family Streptomycetaceae; genus Streptomyces; species Streptomyces luteolus. The sequence goes on along the minus strand of NZ_JASCIS010000049.1, from coordinate 48,830 downwards.
TCATCCGCAGCCTGGTCTCGGCCCGCGCGTACGCCGACCTCGGCACCCCCGTCCTGGAGCAGCTCGCCGTCAACTGGCTGATGAGCACGGGCGGTTGGCAGGAGGCGGTGGGCATCCGACGCGGGCAGGCCCGGGAGAACCGGGACGCCCTGGTCGCCGCCGTCCGCCGCGAGCTGCCCGACTGGGAGTTCGAGGTGCCGAGCGGCGGCCTCACGCTGTGGGTCAGGGCCGGCGGCCTCTCCGGCTCACGCCTGGCCGAGCTGGGCGAACGGGTCGGCGTCCGGGTCCCCTCGGGGCCGCGCTTCGGCGTCGACGGCGCCTTCGAGGGGTACGTACGGCTGCCGTTCACCGTCGGCGGAGCCGTGGCCGACGAAGCCGCGGCACGCCTGGCGGCCGCGGCCCGCCTGGTGGCCTCGGGAGCGGGCACGGGAGCGGAGGCGCCGCGGACGTTCGTGGCGTGAGCCTTCTGAAAATCAGCCCCTCCGGCGTTTGAGGAGCGGGGGTCCGGGGGCTGGCCCCCGTGACGGCGCCACCGTGCTTTCGGGAAAGGGTGCGGAGGGGTTACCCCTCAGCCACCACCACCGGCTCCGGCTCATTCGCCGTCGACCGCTCCGGCAACAACTCAAGTACCGCCCTGCGATGCCCCTCGCTCGTCGCGTCGTCGTACGGGTCCGGCGTGGCCGGGACCTGGAGGCGGTGCACCGGGCCCGAGCCGAGGCGGGCGTAGCCGCGGCCCGGCGGGACGTCGGGGGTGGGTGTGGTGCCCGGCTCGGCGCCGAGCACCTCGGTCAGTTGGGCGGGCGTCGCCGGGCCGAGGGCGACACGGGCGCGGGTGTGCTGGCGCACCGGGTCGATGAGGGCGTCCAGGCTGTCGAACTGCTCGGCCACGACGACCGTGACGGCCGCCGCGCGCCCGTGCCGCAGCGGCACCTGGAGCAGCGTCTGCGGGTCGCGGACCCCGTCCGCCGCGGCGAGGTGGCCGAGCGCGCTGGGCCGGTCGAGGAGGATCCACAGCGGGCGCTTGCTGTCCTCGGGCGTGGGGAGGCCGGACTGCCGCGCGTGGTTGGCGGCGATCAGCCGGCGCTCGGTCTCGTTCGCGGCCCACTCCAGCGTGGCGAGCGCCTGGGAGAGGCCGCACTCCACGGCGAGCACGCCGTCCCGGCCGACCAGGCACGCGTACTCGCCGGTGCCGCTGCCCTCCACGATCACCACGTCGCCGTGGAGCAGCGCCTGCACGGCGATCGAGCGGAGCAGGGAGGTGGTGCCGCTGCCGGGCTGGCCGACGGCGAGCAGGTGCGGCTCGGTGGAGCGGATGCCGGTGCGCCACACCACGGGCGGCACGTCGCGCTGCTTGTCGGCCGCGTCCGTCACAGGCAGCGTGCGCTGGACGGAGGTGCCGTCGGTGAAGCCGAGGACGGTCTCGCCGGGCGAGGTGACGAAGCGCTGCGCGGCGACGTCGGTGGGCAGCGGGTCGAGGACGGTCAGGGTGAGCTGGTTGCCCTCCTCTTCCCAGCCGAAGTGGTATTCGCGGCCGCGGCCGGACTTGGCGTGCAGCAGGTGCTCGATCCGGGCGCGGGCATCGGCCTCACCGTCGGTGAAGTAGGCCGGGTAGCGCAGGACGAGCCGGGTGATCCGGTTGTCGTCGTCGAAGTCGTACGAGCCGAAGGCCTTCTCCCACTCGCCGCCGTGTGCGTACAGCGGGCTCGGGTCCTCGGCCACGGAGAAGTACGGGACGAGCGCCTCGTACAGCGAGCGCAGCCGTTCGACGTGGGCCTCGTCGGGGCCGGTCCGGACGGGGGTGCGGTCGCGGCCCTGCCACGCGGAGGCCGCCATCAGCGTGACCAGGGCGAGCAGCGGCCCGTACGGGATGAGGGCCACCACGAGGATCACCGAGGCCACGAGGAACAGCAGCGGTCCGCGGCGGTCCTTGGGGGTCTCGGTCCATTTGCGCCGCCCGGCCGCAGCGAGGCGGCGCAGTCCCCTGGTGATCGTGATCAGGGGGTGGAGGACGTCGGTGGCGCTGTCGGCGGCCGTCCTGGCGAGCTCTCTGCTCCGGGCGAGGGAAGCTGTGCCGCTGGTGAGGATGCGGGGGAGTGGTCGCCTGGCCACGTCGGTCTCCTGGAGTTGTCGCGCGGGTCGGTGAGGGTCAGAACTTGATCCCGCCGAGCAGGCTGGCCAGGCTCTGGCCGCCGGCCTTGATGCTCGGGGCGATGGCGGTGCCCGCGAGGTAGAAGCCGAACAGGGCGCAGACCATGGCGTGGGACGCCTTGAGTCCGTCCTTGCGGAAGAACAGGAAGACGATGATGCCGAGCAGCACGACGCCTGAGATGGACAGGATCATGACGGTTTCTCCTGGTTGATGGGGACAGTCACCATGAGTTGTTCCAGGCTCACAGCATGTATCCATACGACAAAAGGTGCAAGCGAGTGAAATTCCGCAGAATTCGCTGATTTGGCCCCTGCTCGAGGCTGCCCGGGCGCCCGCGTTCCTGTACCGACAGGGGCAGTACGCTGGCGATTCACTCGTACGGCCCACTCGCTGGCCCGCACGCCGGCCCACTCACTGCGAAAGGCGGTCCTGCCGATGACTGATGCCCCCGATCCGGAGGTCGTGGAGCTCGCCACGAAGATCTTCGATCTGGCGCGGCAGGGCGAGACGGAGGCGCTCGCCGCCTACGTCGACGCCGGCGTCCCGGTGAACCTCACCAACGACCGCGGCGACTCCCTCGTGATGCTCGCCGCCTACCACGGGCACGCCGACGCCGTGCGCGCCCTCCTCGCCCGCGGCGCCGACGCCGGCCGGGTCAACGACCGCGGCCAGACCCCGCTCGCCGGGGCGGTCTTCAAGGGCGAGAACGACGTGATCAAGGCCCTCCTCGAAGGCGGCGCCGACCCGGCCGCCGGGACCCCGTCCGCCGTGGACACGGCGCGGATGTTCGGCAAGACGGAGCTGCTGGAGCTGTTCGACGCGCAGTGACGGAGCGCTTCACCGCGAGGTGACCCGGGGCGGTCCGCGGGCAGCCGGAAATCTGGTCGCGGCCGCCGAAGCCGCTGGTCCATCATGACGTCGTGGTTCACGGACACGACTGCTGGGCAGACGCTGCAGCACGCGGGCCGTGACGGCCCGTTCCGGGCCACGACGAGAGGCAGAGGAAAATGGTCTACGACAAGCACAGGACGACGGGCGGCCACACGTGTTGTTGCGCCGGCAGGTAGTGCGCGAACCCCTGTTGCGTCGACAGCTTGATGTGAGGCTTTTTCCATGTTCGACACGGTCATAGCGCCCAGCGGCACGCTGCTCGGCCTGCTTCAGCGGGGCCGCGGCGACGGCACCCTGCACGCGCTCACGGCACCCCGTTCCGAGGCCATCGAGGCCCTCGACCAGTGCGTCCTGAGCGACCCCCGGCACGACTGGCAGGTCGAGAACCGCTCCCTCTACTACGCCCGCCTCTACCTCGACCTGCACGGCGAGCTGGACGGCATCGAGCGGCACCTCTTCTGCGCGGCGGACGTCCTCGACACCGACGAGAGCCGCACGGGCCTCGCCCTCGCGGTCCTCGGCCACCTCGCCTCGTACGGCAGGCGGGACGCGCTGCTGCTCCTGCGGCGGTACGCGGCCTCCGGCAGCAACTGGACCTGGGCCCTGGACGAGCTGGCCGTGCGCGACGACGACGACGCGCTGCGCGACCTCGCCGAGCCGGTGCTCGCCCGCTTCCCGCGCACCCCCGAGGGCGGCGCCGAACTCGCCGCCGCCGTGCGCGACGCCTTCGAGCCCCGGCCGTGGCGCCTGTGGACCGAGGACGGCGTGCGCGCCGACCTCGCCGAACGGGTGCGTGCCGCCCGCGAACAGGGCTCCTTCGACCAGTGGCAACGGCAGCTCGACTCCTCGGGCCCACGGCCCGGCTGGAGCGTAAGTGCCGTCTTCGACTGGGCCGACGAGGCCATCGGCCGCGGCGCCGGACTGCACGTGTCCGCCGCCCGCTGCCTCACCGCCGTCGCCGGACCCGAGGACCGGGACGAGATCCTGCTCGCCGCCCGGGCCGGAAGCGACGGCGCCCGCAGTACCTCCCTGCGCTATCTCGCCGACGCCCAGGACCCCCGCGTACTCGACCTGATCGCCGCCGCCGTGGGCGACGGCTCGCGGACCGTCGTGGAAGCCGCCGTCGACGCCTTCGAGCGGATGCGCGGGGACGACGCCCTGCGCCAGGCCCGCGCCTGGGCCGGAAGGGCCGACGAACTCGGCGCCGCCGCGGGCCGCGTGCTCGCCTGCAGAGGCGGCACCGAGGACGCCGAGCTCGTGCTCGGCGCGCTCCGCGATGCCGTGCGCTCCGAGGGGCCCGACGCCTGCACGCTCTGGACCCTCGTCGACGGCGCCGGACGGCTCGGCATCGCCTGCGCCGCGCCCGTCCTTCGCCATGTCTACCGCGAGACCGCCTCCTCCCATCTGCGCGGCCGCGCCGCCCGCGCCCTCGCCGCCACCGACCCCTCGTTCGCCGCCGGGTTCGCCGTCGAGTGCCTCTGGGACTGCGAGGAGTCCACCCGCGAGGTCGCCGCCCGCAACGCCGAGACCGGTGACTCCCGCGTCGTCGACCAGCTCCGCAGACTCGCCGCCGACCCGGCCGAGGAGGACGAGGTCCAGACGGCCGTACGCAGCCGGATCGGGCCCGACGCCTCCGCCGTCTAACCGGAGTTCAGGGACCGGACCCCCGGGCGACGACTGCCGGGCCCTGTGAGGGCCCGGAACGCTCATGGGACGTTCCGCGGGCGGAAAGATCGACGTTGACGTGACCACGCCGCCGACGGCGACAACACCCGTATGCGTGTCGTCATCGTCACCGAATCCTTCCCGCCCGACGTCAACGGCGTGTCCCACTGCGCCACGCAGACCGTCGACCACCTGCTACGACGCGGCCACGAGCCGCTCGTCGTCGCCCCCGCCGCACCCGGCGCACCGCCCGGCTCGCCCTTCGGCGCCGACGCGCCCTGCCCGGTGCTCCGCATCCGCTCGCTCCCGCTGCCCGGCTACCCGCAGGTGCGGGTGGCGCTGCCGAGCCGCCGGGTGGCCGCCGCGCTCAGCGCGTACGGGGCCGAACTCGTCCATCTGGCCAGCCCGTTCGTGCTCGGCGCGCGCGGCATGGCGGCCGCCGCCCGGCTCGGCATCCCCGCCGTCGCCGTCTACCAGACCGACCTCGCCGGCTACGCCCGGATGTACGTCGGCGCCGGCGAGGCCACGGCCTGGCGGCGCATCCGTACGGTCCACTCCGCCGCCGACCGCACCCTCGCCCCGTCCACCGCGGCCCGCGAGGAGCTGACCCGGAACGGCGTCCCGCGCGTGCACCTGTGGCCGCGCGGCGTGGACACCGTGCGCTTCCGGCCCGAGCACACCGACCCCGCCCTGCGCCGCCGGCTCGCCCCGAACGGTGAACTCCTCGTCGGCTACGTGGGGCGGCTCGCGCCCGAGAAGCGGGTGGACCTGCTCGCGGGGGTCTGCGGCCTCGACGGAGTCCGCGTGGTCGTCGTCGGCGACGGGCCCAGCGAGCCCTCACTGCGGGCGGCGCTGCCCGGCGCCGTGTTCCTCGGGCGCCGCACCGGCGCCGAACTCGCCCGCGTTTTCGCCTCGTTGGACCTCTTCGTGCACACCGGTCCGTACGAAACGTTCTGCCAGACCGTCCAGGAAGCCATGGCCAGCGGCGTGCCCGTGGTGGCTCCGGCAGCGGGCGGGCCGCTCGACCTGGTGCGGCACGGCCGCACCGGCCTTCTCGTACCACCGGACGGCGCGGCCGCCGTGCGCGACGCCGTCTGGGCCCTGATATCCGACCCGGCCCTGCGGCAGGCGTACGGAAGGGCCGGGCGCGCCGCTGTCGAGGGGCGCACCTGGGCGGCGGTCGGCGACCAGCTCATCGAGCACTACGGCGCCGTGCTCGACGGGCGTACGGCGGTGGCGGCATGAGCGTCGACATCGGGTCCCGGCGCGGTGTTTCCGTCCGGCGCGGTGTTTCCGTCCGGCGAGGAGAAGGGGGCGCGGCATGAGTCTGCGCATGGTGCGGCTTGCGAACTTCGTGACGCCCGGATCCGGTGGACTGCGCACCGCGCTGCGGGAGTTGGGCGCGGGGTATCTCGGGACGGGGCACGAGCCCGTGCTCGTCGTGCCGGGGGAGCGGCACGAGGACCGGAAGACTCCGCAGGGGCGGGTCGTCACCCTGCCGGGGCCGGTCCTCCCGGGCAGCGGCGGCTATCGGGTCCTCGCCGACCGGGCCCGGCTCAGGCGGCTCCTGGAGGACCTCGCGCCGGACCGCCTGGAGGTCTCCGACCGGACCACACTGCGCTGGACCGGCGAGTGGGCGCGGCGGGCGCGGGTGCCCGCCGTGATGGTCTCCCACGAGACCGCCGACGGCGTCCTGCGCACCTGGGGCGTGCCCGCGGCACCGGCACGGCACCTCGCCGACGCCCTCAACTCCCGTACGGCGCACGCCTACGCGCGCGTGGTGTGCACGACCGCGTGGGCCGAGCGGGAGTTCCGGCGCATCGGCGCGCGCAACGTGGTCCGCGCGCCGCTCGGCGTCGACCTCGCGCGGTGCCGTCCGCAGCTGTGGGACGCGGACGTACGGGAGCGGCACACGCGCGTGCAGGAGGTTCTGCTGGTGCTGTGCTCGCGGCTCTCGGTCGAGAAGCGGCCCGGCGTCGCACTCGACTGCCTGGAGGCGCTGGCGGAGCGCGGTGTACGGGCACGGCTCGTGGTGGCCGGGGACGGGCCGCTGCGCGGGCGCCTCGAACGCCGGGCACGCGCGCGTGCCTTGCCCGTCACCTTCCTCGGGCATGTCGCCGACCGCGCGGAGCTGGCCGCGTTGCAGGCGACAGCCGACGTGTGCCTCGCGCCCGGGCCCGCGGAAACCTTTGGTCTGGCGGCACTTGAGGCGCTGGCGTGCGGGACGCCGGTGGTGGTGAGCGCGGCGTCGGCGCTGCCGGAGATCGTCGGGGTGGACGGTGCGGGCGGGGCGCCGACTTCCGCTGCGGGCGGGGCCGGGGCCGCGGCGCTCGGGGGTGCCGGTTTCGCGGAGGCCGTCCAGGCGCTGCTCGACCGGCCCGAGCGGGAGCGCCGTCGGGCCGCACGCGCGCGTGCGGAGCGTTTTGGCTGGGAGCGTTCGGTCGCGGCGTTCCTCGCGGCGCACGACGCTCCTTCCGCGGACGGTGTGCGGGGCGGTCCGGAGCGGTCGGCGTCGGCCGAGGCGTTCGCGGACGTCCCGGTCGGAGCGAGGGGTGCGGTGTGAGCGCGCGGAGGGAGATACGGTTCGCGGCGCTCGGGGACTCACTCACCGAAGGTGTGGGGGATCCGGTCGCGGCCGGTCAGTGCTGGAGAGGCTGGGCGGCGCTGCTCGCGGAGGGGCTCGCACCGCCCGAAGTGCCCGTGGAATTCCGCAACTTCGCGGTCAGCGGGGCCCAGACCCGGGACGTGTGGGAGCGGCAGACCCCGCAGGCGCTCGCCTTCGGCGCCGATGTCGTCTCCGTCATAGTGGGCGTCAACGACACCCTGCGGTGCACCTTCGACATCCATCGCGTCGCCGGCCGCCTCGACCAGGTCTACGGGGCGATCGCGGAGCGTGGCGCCGTCCTGCTCACCGCCTGCCTGCCGGACCCGGGCGCGCTGCTCGGCCTGCCCGGCGCCCTGGCCCGCCCACTCGCCCGCCGGCAGCGCGCCGTCAACACCGTCGTACACGCCCTGTCCGAGCGGTACGGCGCGGTCCATCTGCACGCGGCCGACGGGGCGTGGGTCGCGGACCGGTCGATGTGGAGCGCCGACCGGCTGCACCCCGGCGAGGCCGGCCACCGCGCGCTCGCCGTACGCTTCCACGCCCGACTGCGGGCCTCGGGGCGGTTGGTTGGGCCCGCCCCGTCGGCGGAGGCGGAACGGCCGCCACCGTCGCGTACGGCCTCCCTGACGTGGCTGGCCACGGCCGGTACGGGCTGGTTCCTGCGCCGCTGCACCGACCTGCTCCCGCAACTGGCCGCCCTCGCCGCCGAGGAGGTACGGCACGGGCTGCGCGGCACGGCGGCACGGCTGGACGTGCGGGCCACGGCGACGGCTGCGGCTGCGCTGGCCGCCGTGGGGGTGGGCGCGGCCGAATGCGCCTCGGTGGTGCGGTCGGGGGCGGTGAGTTCGGCGGTCGGGGGCGCGGCTTCTCCGGGGTGTGAGCCGGCGTCCCCCAAGGGTGCGGACGGGGACGTATCGGGGCAGTCCCCGATGCGGGTCCGGGGCCGGGGCGGAACGCTTGAAGCATGCTGATGCCCACACTCTCCGTGACCCTGATCGGCCTGCTCGTCGCCGTGGTCCTCACGTGGGGCGGGTGGCCCGGTGCGCGGCCCCTGCTCGGTGCCCTCGTCGGCGCCTGGGCCGGGTTCGCCCTCGGTGCGCTCGCCGGCCTTGCCGTGGATGTGATCAGCGGCCAGGGCTTCTTCCTCGCACTGGCCGGCCACGCGGCCGCGCTCCCGGGTGCGATACTCGGCCTCCACCGCGCCGTCCCCACCGCGAGAGCCTGAACTCCGGCCGCAGCGGCCCCACTTGAGCGCCGGGCTGCCGGAGCGGGCCACCTACGCCCGCGGGCCGTCCAGCTCGACCGGGGCGCGTCCGACGGCCCTCACTACCGCACGAACCACCGACCGGGGGCGCGCGCCGGACAGGCCCTCGCTGCCGCACGGACCACGGGCCGGGGGCGCGCGCCGGACAGGCCCTCGCTGCCGCACGGACCACGGGCCGGGGGCGCGCGCCGGACAGGCCCTCGCTGCCGCACGGACCACGGGCCGGGGGCGTGCCTGACAGGCCAGCCTTACCGCACGAACCGCAGCGGCGTCCCAGGTACCGCCTGCGCGGCCGCCCACAGGTCCGCCTCCCGGACGACGGCCACGACCGGGTAGCCGCCGGTCGTCGGGTGGTCCGCGAGGAACACCACGGGGCGGCCGTCCGGCGGGACCTGGACGGCGCCCAGGACCAGGCCCTCGCTGGGGAGTTCACCGGTGATCGCCCGCTCCAGGGCGGGTCCCTCGGTGCGCAGGCCGATCCGGTTGCTCGCGGGGGAGACCCGGTACGCGCGCGTGGTGAGGGTTTTCAGAGAGCGCGGGGTGCACCAGTCGGCGCGCGGGCCGAGGGTGACTCTCAGGACGAGTTCCGTGGGCGGCGCCGGCTGCGGGGCCGAGTCCACGCGCGCGTGCGGAGGGTGTTCCTGGCCGAGCGGCAGCACCGCACCGTCGGTGAGGTGGGCGGGGCCGAGCCCGGACAGCAGGTCGGTCGAGCGGCTGCCGAGCACGGGGTCCACCGCCACGCCCCCGCCGAGCGCGACGTACGACCGCACGCCCGCGACCGCCGCCCCCACGTCGAGCAGCGCGCCCGCGGGGACCCGCACCGGCCCTCCCCAGGCGACCGGCCGTCCGTCGACCGTGACGGGACAGGGCGCGCCCGTCACCGCCGCCGTCACGGTGCGGCGCGGGCGCAGGGCGCAGCCGCTCAGGGTGGTCTCCAGCACGGCCGCCGCATCGGCGTTGCCGACAAGGCGGTTGGCGAGCCGGGCGGCCGGTTCGTCGAGGGCGCCGGAGCGGGGCACGCCGAGGTGCGCGTGACCGGCGCGGCCCAGGTCCTGCACGGTGGTCAGGGCACCGGCGCGGACCACGGCGAACGCGCTGTCCGTCATGCGCGCACCGCCCGACCGGCCGGTACGAACCGCACGCGCGTGCCGGGGGACAGCAGAGCGGCGGGCACGCGCGCGTGGTCCCACAGAACCGCGTCCGTCGTGCCGATCAACTGCCAGCCGCCCGGCGACGACCGGGGGTACACCCCGGTGTACGGGCCCGCGAGCGCGACCGCCCCCGCTGGCACCGCCGTACGGGGCGTGGTCCGGCGGGGCACCGCGTACCGCTCGGGAAGGCCCGTCAGGTAGCCGAAGCCGGGCGCGAACCCGCAGAAGGCGACGCGGAATTCGGTCGCGGCGTGGATCTCGGCCACCTCGTCCGGCGGGACGTCCCACAGCGCGGCCACCTCGGCCAGGTCGGGCCCGTCGTAGCGCACGGGGAGCTCGACGGTCTCCGGCGCGCTCGGGGGCAGCGCGGGCACGTCCCAGGCGGGAAGGGCGGCGGCGAGGGCGCGCGGGTCGTCGACGCCGTCCAGGAGCACCGTGCGGGCGGCGGGCACGATCTCCCGTACGGGAGGCAGATCGCCGCTCTCGCGGCGCCGCAGGAGCACCGCGTGCAGCGCCTCGACGGCCGCCCCGGTGTCGAGTTCGACGAGGAGGGCGTGCTCGCCGACCAGCCGGACCGTCACCCCTGAAGTCCCCTGTCCGGTGGCGGAGTTCGTATCGGGCACCGCGCGTGTGCGGCTCATACGAAGGCTCGTACGTCGACGCCGTCGGCCTCCAGGCGGGCGCGGACCTCGCGGGCGAGGGCGACCGCTCCCGGGGTGTCGCCGTGCAGGCACAGTGAGCGGGCGCCCACGTCCACCCGCCGCCCGGTGACGGAGGCGACCGATCCGCTCCTGGCCAGGTCGAGGGAGCGGGCGACGACCTCGTCCGGCTCGGTGATCACGGCACCCGCACGCGCGCGTGGGACCAGGGTTCCCTCGTCCGTGTAGGCGCGGTCGGCGAACGCCTCGGTCACCGTGGGCAGTCCGGCCTTTCCCGCCACGTCGAGGAGGCGTGAGCCGGGCAGTCCGAGCAGGGGCAGACCTCCGCCCGCGAGCAGGACCCCGTCGACGACGGCACCGGCCTGCTCCTCGTCGCGCACGACGCGGTTGTAGAGCGCGCCGTGCGGTTTCACGTACGCCACGCGCGTGCCGGCCGCCCGCGCGAACACCTCCAAGGCGCCGATCTGGTAGGCGACTTCGGCGCTCAGCTCGTCGGCAGGCACGTCCATGGCACGCCGTCCGAAGCCCGCCAGGTCGCGGTACGACACCTGGGCGCCGACGCGTACGTCCCGCTCCGCGGCGAGTTCGCACACCTTGCGCATGGTGGCCGCGTCCCCGGCGTGGAAGCCGCAGGCCACGTTGGCGCTGGTCACCACCGACAGCAGCTGCTCGTCGTCGGTCAGCCGCCAGCGCCCGAAGCCCTCGCCGAGGTCGGCGTTGAGGTCGATGACTACCTGGCTCATGTGCGTCCGTACGTCCTTACTCGAAGAGGTGGGGGTTTCCGCAGCGGCGGAAGGGGATGTCAGAGCACCCGGTAGTGCTCTTCCCGGGCGTCCGTGATCAGCATCTGCCCCGGTGCGTGGGTGATCGCGAACGGTGGCGCGGAGGCCATGACCGCGGCCTGCGGGGTCACGCCGCAGGCCCAGAACACCGGGATCTCGTCCGGCCGTACGTCGACGGGGTCGCCGAAGTCCGGCCGGTCCAGGTCGGCGATGCCGAGCGCCGCGGGGTCGCCGCAGTGCACCGGGCTGCCGTGGAACGACGGGAAGAGCGCGGTCTCCCTGATCGCCGTCGAGAGGCGCTCGGGCGGGACCGGCCGCATCGAGACCACCAGGCGGCCGTGCAGCCGCCCTGCGGGCCGACAGGGCCTGTCTGTGACGTACATGGGCACGTTCCGCCCCAGCTCGATGTGGCGCACCGGCACGTCCGCGGCGAGCAGGGCCGCCTCGAACGTGAAGCTGCAGCCGAGCAGGAACGTCACCAGGTCCGCGCGCCAGTGCCCGGTCACCTCGCCCGGTTCCGCGACGAGTTGGCCGTTTTCCCACACGCGGTAGCCCGGCAGGTCTGTGCGCAGGTCGGCGCCGGGTGCGAGCTGGGTGGACCAGGCTCCGGCGTCGGTGACGTCGAGCACCGGGCAGGGCTTCGGATTGCGCTGGCAGAACAGCAGCATGTCGTAGGCCCAGTCGGCGGGGACCGCGATCAGGTTGGCCTGGGTGTGGCCCGGGGCGAGGCCCGCCGTGGGGCCGCCCTCGCCGGCCCGGAAACGGGCACGTACCGCGCGTGGCCGCTGCCCTGCCTCGGTGCGGCTCACGCCAGCTCCTTGCCGCGGGTCTCGGGCAGGCCGAGCAGGGCGAGGACGGCGATGCCGTAGGCGAGGGCGCCGAAGACCAGGGCACCGCCCACGCCCCAGCTGTTCGCGAGAAAGCCCACCAGGGTGGGGAAGATCGCGCCTATACCGCGGCCCGCGTTGTAGGTGAAACCCTGCCCTGTCCCGCGTACCGCCGTCGGATAGAGCTCGCTGAGGAACGAGCCGAAGCCGCTGAAAATGGCCGACATACAGAAGCCGAGCGGGAAACTCACCACCAGCAGAACGCCGTTGGCGCCTTCCGGGATGGCGGAGAAGGACAGGATGCACAGGGCGGAGAGGAACGCGAAGAGCGCGATGTTCTTCTTCCGGCCGAGCAGGTCCGTGAGGTAACCGCCGGTCAGATAGCCGATGAAGGCACCCGTGATGAGCACGGCGAGATAACCGCCGGTGCCGACGACGGAGAGGCCGCGCTCGGTCTTCAGATAGGTCGGGATCCAGGTGGACAGCGTGTAGTAGCCGCCCTGCACGCCGGTCGAGAGCAGGACCGCGAAGAGCGTGGTGCGCAGCATGCCGGGTTGGAAGATGGCCGCGAAGGAGCCCTTCTCACGGCTCTGCTTGCGCGCCTCGGCGGCCTCGGGGGCGTCGCTGACGTTGCGCCGTACGTAGATCACGAGCAGGGCGGGCAGGGCGCCGGTGAAGAACATCACGCGCCAGGCGAGGCCCTCGTCGAGGAACTGGAAGACCAGCGTGTAGACGACCACCGCGAGTCCCCAGCCGACCGCCCAGGCGCTCTGGATGGCACCGAGGGTGCGGCCGCGGTGCTTGGCCGTCGCGTACTCGGCGACCAGGATCGCGCCGACCGCCCACTCACCGCCGAAACCCAGCCCTTGAAGGGCGCGGAACAGCAGCAGCGTCTCGTAGTTGGGGGCGAATCCGCACGCCACGGTGAACACGGCGTACGTGATCACCGTCAGCATCAGGGCCTTGACCCGGCCCACCCGGTCGGCGAGCACCCCGGCTAGCGCGCCGCCGACGGCCGAGACGACGAGCGTGACAGTCGTGAACAGGCCCGTCTGACCGCTGTCCAGGGCGAAGTAGGCGGAGATCGCCACCATGCTCAGGGGCAGTGTGAAGTAGTCGTACGAGTCGAGCGCATAGCCGCCGAACGCGCCTCCGAAGGCGCGCCTTCCGCGCGGGCCGAGGGCGCGCAGCCAGGCGAACGCGCCGCTGTCGTCGGCGGGTCCGCCGGGCGGAGGGGCGACTCCGGCCGTGGTTGTGGGGTGGGGCTGAGGGGTCGTACTCATCCGGCACCTCGCTGGGAGTGGGAGGAGGGTGCTTGGGCGCTGCCGCAGGAGCTCGCGTTCCGAGCACCGTAGGGGATTGTTCAACAATCCCTCAATACCCGTGTTGTTTCGTTCTGGTATCTGCGCTTGAATTCCGCCATGAGCGGCCTGGTGGACGAGCGATGAGCGGACTCGTGGACGACCGTGCGCTATTGGGGCGTACGAGCACGGCGGAACGGGTGGCGGACATCCTGCGCGGCCGGATCGCCGACGGGTACTTCCCGCCCGGTGAACGGCTCTCGGAGGAGAGCATCGGCGCTGCGCTCAAGGTCTCGCGCAACACTCTGAGGGAGGCGTTCCGGCTCCTGACGCACGAGCGGCTGCTCACGCACGAGCTCAACAGGGGCGTGTTCGTACGGGTGTTGACCGTCGAGGACGTCGAGGACATCTTCCGCACCCGGCGCCTCGTCGAGTGCGCCGTGGTGCGCGGCCTCGGCCGGCCGCCCTACGTGCTCGACGGCCTGGCGGCCGCCGTCACCGAGGCTCAGCGGGCGGCGCGCGCCAAGGACTGGAAGGGTGTCGGCACCGCCAACATCCGCTTCCACGGCGAGCTCGTGGCGCTCGCCGGGAGTGCGCGCATGGACGAGCTGATGCGCAGCGTCTTCGCCGAACTGCGCCTGGTCTTCCATGTGGTGGACGACCCGCGTCGCCTGCATGAGCCCTATCTGTCCCGTAATCGGGAGATTCTGGAGACCCTGCAATCCGGCGACCGTCCGGGCGCGGAGCGGCTGCTCGCCCGCTATCTCGACGACTCGCGGCTCGGCATGGTCGAGGCGTACGAGGCGGGGCTCGGGGAGTCGGGCGAGGGGTGACGCGCCAGGGGCAGCGAGGCCGGAGGGTGGCGGGATCACGGCCCGTGATGGCCCGTGATGGCCCGTGACGGTTCGGTGACGGCCCGCGATGGTTCGGTGAAGCCAACTCCCCGTACAAACAAGGCAAATCGGGCGCCGTGTGAGCTCGGATCCCGTCTCATCTGCGTCGTTTCGGCCGTTGTCAGTGGGACCGCCTAATCTTTGCGACGTGACTGCACCTGCCCCGGCCAACGCCGTACCTTCCCCGGCTCCGGGCCCGGCCGCCGACGAGGGCCTGGCCCGGCGCCTGCGCGCCCTCGCCTGCACGGCCCCGCTGCACGACCTCGACACCCGCAAGGCCAACCTCGCGGGCGAGTACTCGGTGTACGCGATGGCGGAAGTGGCCCTCGCCGCGATCGACCTGGTCACGCTGAACATGGACTTCGACACGGGCGCGGACCACGACCAGATCGTGGCCAGGCTCGTCCCCCGCATCGCCGCCCAGGCGCCCGGCCGCCCGGCCGCCGAGCACGAGCGGGTCGCCCGCTGGGTCCTGGAGAACCTGATCAACGTCGGCAGCGTGGACCGCGGCTTCCGCGCGGTGTACGGCACGTTCGGCCCGGACGGCACATATGTGCGCCGTGACTACGACTTCAAGCTCATCGAAGAGGTCCCCGGCTACGGCGGGGGTGTCTACCTCCGCACCACCGACGAGGCGGTCAACGTCCTGGTGGGCGCCCTCGACACCGACGTCACCAGCGCCCAGATCGCCGCCGAGGTGAAGCTCGAGGTGCTGATCAGCCGCGGCCGCCTCGCCGACGCCCAGCTCGCCGCCGAGCAGGCCCGCTACCGCACCGTGCAGTACAGCGAGACGCTCCGCCGCGCCCTCGACGCCACCCGGCGCAACGTCCGCGCGGTCGACTGGCTGGAAACGGTCCCCGACATGATCGCCGAGGCCCTCGACCACGTCGCCGACCGGTACCGCCACGAGAACGCCATCCTGACCAACATCCGCAAGGCCCGTGACGAGGCCGAGGCCGGATCCGACGCGAAAACGGGTGAGCACAAGCGCCGCGCCGCCGAACTCGTCGACATCGTCAAGGACTGCATCCGCCGCCACACCCAACTGCAGTCCCGACTCCTCGAAGCGGGCCCGCTGTTCCGCGCGGAGCAGGACCGCCAGGCCTTCGCCCCGCCCGCCGCCCGCGCGGGACTCGACCTCTACGGCCAGTTGGTCGCCCCTGTCCTGCCGCTCCCCGTCGAGCGGGCGCTGCGCGTCACGGACGCGTTCTTCGCGCGCGGCGTCGGGCTGCGCACCCCGTCCGCGGTGCGCGTCGGCGACCTGGTGGACCTGCTGCTCACCCCGCCCGTCGAACGCGAGCACCTGGGCGCGGAGATGCCCGAGCCGGACCTCGTCGCGACCCCTGACGACAGCCGGTTCAGCGAGGAGCAGCTGGCCGCCGCCATGGAACTGCTCGACCTGGAGCACGACGCCCCGCGGCGGCTGTCCGGTCTCCTCGCCGACGCCCGCCGGATCGACCCCGAACTGCCCTATCTCCTGGCCCTGTTGGCGGTCCACGCGGCCAGCCCACCGGTCGGCACGGCCTACCGCCAGGGCGAACCCAAGCTGCTGTTCGCCGTGGACGACGGCACCGAGCTCGACGACCCGGAGTTCGGCGGCGCCGACCTGATCGTGGGCACGGCCCTGCTCGACGCGGCCGGAATGGCGGCGGCCCGGACGGAGGCAGCATGAGAACCCCCGCCCAGCCTCCCGGCCCTTTCCGTACGTACGAGGAGCAGTACCCGTGACCGACCACCACCCGGACGCCGTCCCGTGGAGCGAGCCCGACGCCCGCCCCGCGCCCGCGGCCGTCACCCCGGCCGACGCCGCCGACGCCGCGCGGCTCGTCTCCTTCGGGCTTCAGCCGAAGCTGCAGCCCGCGCGGGACGCCGAGTACACCGAACTGCTGCGCAGGTACCGCGAGGACGCGCCCTTCGCGCGGCTCGCCGACGCCGTCGCGACCGGCCTCGGCCTGGTCGTCCTGGAGGTCTCCCCGCGCGCGGGGATGGCCGTCACGGCCGCCGAGGACTCCGTCTTCGCCGTCCGCATGGGCGACTACGCCCGCCGTGCCTCTTCCGACGCCGGTGACCGCTTCCTGCACGGCCTCGCTCATCTCGCCGTCGCCGCCATGGCGTTCCCGCGCCCGGAGGACCTCGCCGACGACGCGTACATCGGCCGCGTCACCGTCAACGGCGTGGACGCCTTCGTCCGCCAGGCCTGCGGCCGCCTGGAGGAACGCGCCGAGGAGCAGGGCGAGAACACCGACCCGGCCAGCGACGCACCCGGCCTGGAGGCGGGCTGGCGGATCTGGGCGCGGCGCAGCTCCACCGGTGCCACCAAGGACGCCCGCCGCCTCGCCGGGTCCACCACCGGCATCGTCGCCAAGGCCGTCGCGTTCCTCACCGACTCCGGGTTCCTCCAGCGCACCGGGGACGACTCCGGCGGGACGTACCGCACGACCGCCCGCTACCAGCTCCAGGTGCGGGACATGGCGGGCGGCGCCGCGATGGCCGAGCTTCTCGAACTCGGGATCGTGCCCGTCACGGACGGCTCCGCCAGCCTGCTGCCCGCCGAGGCCGAGGGCGACCTCGAACTGGCCGCGGGCGCCGGACTGCCCTTCCACGCCGCCGAGCGGCCCTAGACCGTGTCCGTGGAGACCCTCCCCCACCCTTCGGGCGGGAGGTGCCCCCAGCCCGGCGGCGCCTGGCACGCACTTGCGTCCGTCCGGACTTCAGGGAAACGGCCCAGACCGGGCACGCCAACACCCCCGCACCACACACGACTTCAGACTGACGACGAGAGTCCGCCGCCATGTACGAGCTGTCCCGGGTCCGCCTCTACTCCATCGGACCAGCCGGTGCGCGCTACGCCGACACCGTCCTCGACCTGCGTGGAGTCGGCGCCGCCGTGCCCGACCCCGCGCCCACGCAGGCGGAGTTCTTCGAGGACGAGCCCGCGGGCCCGCCGCGCCGCCCCGCGCCCGCGGGCGTGCTCTTCCTGGAGAACGGCGGCGGCAAGTCCGTCCTCCTGAAGCTGATCTTCTCCGTGATGCTGCCCGGCCACCGCAACACCCTGGGCGGCGCCAGCTCCGGCGTGCTGCGCAAGTTCCTGCTCGCCGACGACTGCGGGCACGTCGCCCTGGAGTGGCAGCACACCCTCACCGGTGAGTGCGTCGTCGTCGGCAAGGTCAGCGAGTGGCGCGGACGCCAGGTCTCCAACGACCCGCGCAAGTTCGCCGAGGCCTGGTACTCCTTCCGGCCGGGCCCCGGCCTCAGCCTGGACAACCTGCCGGTGGCCGAGGCGACCTCGATGCGGGCGGCGGCGGAAGGCGCCTCCGGCGCGCAGGGCCGCCGCCGCACCATGAAGGGCTTCCGGGACGCCCTCACCGAGGCGGGCAAGGCCTACCCGTACCTGGAGGTGCACTGGGAGGAGATCCACGACCGCTGGAACGAACACCTCGGCGACCTCGGCCTCGACCCCGAACTCTTCCGCTACCAGCGGGAGATGAACGCCGACGAGGGCGAGGCCGCAGGCCTCTTCGCCGTCAAGAAGGACTCCGACTTCACCGACCTGCTGCTCCGCGCTGTCACCGACACCCGGGACACCGACGGCCTCGCGGACCTGGTCAGCGGCTTCGGCAACAAGCTCGGCCGGCGCGCCGAACTCATCGCCGAGCGGGACTTCACGGCCGGCTCCGTCGACCTGCTCGGCCGGATCGTCGAGGCCACCGAGGTACGGGCACGCGCGCGTGACGTGCACTCCGGTGCCGAACGCCGCACCCGCACCCTCGCCCGCAGGCTCTCCGCGCGCGCCGCCGACGAGCGGGGCCGCGCCGCCGACCTCGCGGAGCGCGTCACCGCCGCCGCCCACACCGTCACCGAGGCCGAGCAGAAGCGCGCCCGCAGCGCCGCCGTCGCGGCCGAACTCGCCTACCGCCACGCCTCGCTGGCGCTCACCGCCGCCGAGAAGGCCGCCGCGGCCCAGAAGCGGGAGTTGGCCGACGCGCGCACGCTGCACTCCGCCTGGCAGGCCGCGGAGGCCGTACTCCGCCACCGCGCGGCCGCCGACCGCTCCGCGCGCGTGGCCGCCGCGATCCGCGAGGCCGAGAGGGACGCGGCGCCCGCGCTCGCCGCCCGCGCCAAGGCCGCCTCCGAGCTGGTCCGCGCCCTGCACGCGGCCGCCGAGGACGGCGAGCGGCACGCCAACGAGGAGGAGGAGCGCTCCGGTGCGCTCCAGGAGGCGGGCGAGACCGCGCACCGCGACGCGACCGCCGCCGCCACCGAAGCCCAGCGCGCCCGCAGCGAGGCCGGCCATCTGCGCCAGCGCCTCGCCGAGGTCGAGCAGGAGACCGCCGAGGCCGTCCGCGCGGGCTGGATCGACGACGCGGCGCCCGATGCGGACCCGGCCCGCGCCGCGCTCGCCGCCAGCGACGCCGAGAAGACCGCGGTCGCCGCCTGGGACACGGCACGGGACGCCGCGCGCGGCGCCGCCGACCGCGCCAAGGAGGCCGCCTCCGCGGAGGCCCGCGCCGAGCTCACCGCCGCCCGCGCCGCCGATGCCGCCGAGGCCTCGGCCCACGCCTGGGACGCCGAGCTCGCCGCCGCCGAGTCCCTGGCCGCCGAGGAACGCCTCGCCGAACTCCTCGGCCTGCCCGGCACCGGCCGCGCCGCCCGCCGCCCGGTGCCCCAGCAGCGCGCCGCCACCGCTGCGGACGGCGAGCCGGTCCCCGCGTACGACACGGCCGCCGAGACCGCGGGTGCCGCGGCCACGGACGAGGAGGGCGCGCCCGAAACCGCCCTCAGCTTCGCCGAGTTGGACCGCTTCGCGGACGAGCTGAAGGACCTCCTGGAGCAGGGCGTCGGCAGCGCCGAGCGGCAGCTCTTCGACCTGCGCACCGCCGCCGCCGACGACGCCCGCATCCTCGGCGCCCTGGGCGACGGCGGCCTGCTCCCGCCGGGCCCCGACGTCCTGGCCACCGTCGAGTACCTGGGCGAGCACGGCATCCCCGCCCTGCCCGGCTGGCGCTACCTCGCCCAGACCGTCGACCCGGCGGATCACGCGCGCGTGCTCGCCGCCCGCCCCGAACTGGTCGACGGCGTGGTCATCACCGACCCGGACACGCACGCACGCGCGCGTGAAGTGCTCGACGGCGCCGCCCTGTTGCCCCGGTCCGCCGTGGCTGTCGGCACGGCCGCCGCGCTCATCGCGCCGACCCCGGCCCCGGAGCCGGGCGCCACCGTGCGGGACGTCTTCCTCGTACCGCCGAACCCGGCCATGCACGACGAGCACGCCGCCGACGAGGAGCGGCAGGCGCTGCGCACCCGGGCCGCCGAGCGGGACGAGAAGATCCGGCAGCTCGCCGCGCGCCTCGGCAAGGACCGCGAGCTGGCCGCCCGGCTCTCCTCCTGGCGCACCGGCTGCCCGGCCGGGCGCCTGAGCGAGCTGGCGGAGGCGGCGCGCGCCGCCCGTGCGTTCGCCGAGGAGGCCGAGGCCGAGCTGGCCGAGGCCCGCACCACCCGCGCGGAGACGGACGAGGTCGCGGCCGACGCCGCGCGGGTGCGGGACGAGCGGCAGGACGCCGCGCAGCGCGCCCGGCGCGCGGCCGACGCCCTCGCGGGGCTCGCGTTCCGGCTCCGCGAGCGCGCCGCCTGGCAGGCCAAGCTGCGTGAACTCGCCGACGACGCCGTGGAGTCCGAGGCCCGCGCCCAGTCCTGCCTGGAGCGGGCGCGCGCCGCCGACGAGGACCGCAGGGCCGCCCAGCGCGCCGCCGACGACGCCCGCCGCACCGCACGCGCGCTGCGCGCCGAGCGCGCCGAGATCGCGGGTGCCCCCGAGGACGAGTCGCTGGACGCGGAGCCGCCGAAGGCCCCGCTCGCCGCGCTCCGCGAGGCGTACCGCGCGGCGTCCCAGCTCTACGAGAAGGTCGGCGTCGGCGCCGACCTGCGTGCCGAACAGGCCCGCGCGGAGGGCGACGAGAGCGCGGCCCTCGCCGAACTCGACCGGCTCAGCAACAAGGTCCGCACCCGCGCCGCCCAGCTCCTGGAGGGCACCGACGGCGCCGACGGCCCGTCCCGGCAGGCCGCGGCGGCCCGTGCCGAGTCGCTCGTGCAGATGCTGGAGACCCGGATGTCGGCGGCGAGCGAGCAACTCGGCCGACTGCGCGGCGAGGCCGAGCGGCACGCCCCCGAGGACGGCGAGGCGCACACCGAGCTGCCCGACGGCCTCGTCCCGTCCGACGCCGAGCACGCCCAGACCCTGCTGCGTACCGCATCCGCCGAACTCGCCGCCTGCACCGAGGCGTTGGGCCAGGCCAAGGAGGCGCACGCCGATCTGCTGCACGCCCACCGCACCGCCGAGGACGGCGCGGGCGGCTTCGACGAGACGGCGGCGCTCCTGCGGGACCTGCTGCGCGATCACCACGAAGAAGCCGCCGCGGACGGCACGGAGCGGCCCGAGCCGTACCCCGGGCCGCTGGAGGAGGCCCGGCAGTCCGCCGCCGAGGCCCGCCGCTCGCTGCGCGGCTGCGCCGCCGACCTGTCGGCCGCCGAGGCCGCGGTCCGCGAGGCCAGTGACGTGCTCGTACGCCACGCCAACTCCACGCGCTACGAGCAGGTCCGCACCCCGGCCCGGCAGCAGATCCGGGAGCTGCCCGCGTCCGCCCTGCCCGAGCACGCCGCGAAGTGGGCCGATGCCTTCGCGCCCCGACTGCGGGTCCTCACCGACGAGTTGGAGCAGCTGGAGCGCAACCGCGACTCGATCGTGGACCGGCTGCGCGGTCTCGTCGACTCCGCGCTCACCACGCTCCGCTCCGCCCAGCGCCTGTCCCGGCTACCGGAGGGGCTCGGCGAGTGGTCCGGCCAGGAGTTCCTGCGGATCCGCTTCGACGAGCCGGACCAGGCCACGCTCAGCGAGCGCCTCGGCGAGGTCGTGGACGAGGCGACACGCGCGGCCGTGAAGAAGAACTCCGACCTGCGGCGGGACGGAATGTCCCTGCTCCTGCGGGGAGTTCAGGCCGCGATCGAGCCGCGCGGCGTGGCCGTCGAGATCCTCAAGCCGGACGCCGTGCTGCGCGCCGAGCGCGTCCCCGTCGGACAGATGGGCGACGTGTTCTCCGGAGGCCAGCTGCTCACCGCGGCCATCGCGCTCTACTGCACGATGGCGGCGCTGCGCTCCAACGACCGGGGCCGCGACAAGCACCGGCACGCGGGCACGCTGTTCCTGGACAACCCGATCGGCCGCGCCAACGCCACGTATCTGCTCGAACTGCAGCGCGCCGTGGCCGATGCGCTGGGTGTCCAGCTCCTCTACACCACCGGCCTGTTCGACACGACGGCGCTCGCCGAGTTTCCGCTGGTGATCCGGTTGCGGAACGACGCGGACCTGCGGGCCGGGCTGAAGTACATCAGCGTGGAGGAGCACCTCCGTCCGGGCCTGCCGCAGCAGGACCCGGAGGGCGAGACGGTGCACGGCGAGATCACGGCGACGCGGATGTTCAAGCGCCCGGCGGAGACCGCGGGGGATTAGCGGGCGGGACGGGAATCCCGTTGCCGCAGGGACCAGCGAGCGGTACGGCGAGTTCCGCGCGTTCGGCAAAGCAGGGCCGGGAACGCCCGGCCGCGCCGGGGTACGGCGAGTTCCTCGCGTACGACGACGCGGGGCCGGGAATGTCCCGGCCCCGCGTCGAGTCGTCAAGCAGGGCCCTCAGGATCCGCAGCCCGCCAGAAGCAGCCGCCCCGGTCCGCAGCAGCCGCGCGCCCCGCAGCAGCCTCTCAGAAGCCGTACCCCATCCGCCGGGACAGGTCGCCGGCGACGACGACGGCCCGTTTGGCCAGCTCGGCGAGGCGGTCCTCCGTCAGCCGGTAGACGGGCCCGGACACGCTGAGCGCACCGATCACCTTGCCGTCATGCGCGCGCACCGGGGCCGCGACCGCCGTGAGGCCGATCTCCAGCTCCTCCAGGGCGCGCGCGTACCCCTGCTCGACCACGGCCTCCAGCTCCGCGCGCAGCTGCACCGTGCCGGTCACGGTGTGCTCGGTGAAGCGGGGCAGGGTGCGGGCGAGGAGGCCCTCGCGCAGGGCCTGCGGCAGGTGCGCGAGCAGCACCTTTCCGCTGGACGTGGCGTGCAGCGGGGTGCGTCTGCCGAGCCAGTTCTGCGCGGTCACGGCGGCCGAGCCGCGGGCCTGCATGATGTTGACCGCGGCGTCGTCGTCGAGGACCGCGATGTTGACGGTCTCGCCCAGTTCGTCGGCCAGCTCGCGGCAGACGGGGGCGCCCTCCTGGGAGATGTCGAGCCGGACGGCGGCGGCGCCCGCGAGGCGCAGCACGCCGGCCCCCAGGTAGTACTTGCCGCGGTCCGCCGACTGGGACACGAGCCCTCTGTTCTCCAGGGCGCCGAGCAGCCGGAAGGCAGTCGACCGGTGCACGTCCAGCTCGTCCGCGATCTCCGAGACGCCCGCCTCGCCGTGCTTGGCGAGGATCTCCAGAACGCTCACCGCGCGGTCCACGGACTGGACGGCGCTAGCGGTGCCGCGGCTCGGCCGCTCCTGCTTGTCCTGGCCGTGCTTGTCCTGGCGGCCGTGCTTCTCCTGGTCTTCGTCCTCGATGGTCGCAGCCCTCTTCTGTTTTCCGGTCATCGGTCTGTACTCACCACCTGGCGGCTTCGTCCGCGCCGCATCTGCGGGAAGCGCTTGACGCGGCTGGCTTCCCGGCCGGATTCTGTTGCGTATCGCGCTCGCGTGAGCGGTATACGCAACATGTTACCGAACGGTCGCAAGAGGCCCCTCGAACGGCCGCGAGACGCCCCGCGTGATCGCCCCTGACCGCCGGAAACGCGCCCCCTGACCGCGGGAAACCCGCCCCGCCTCAAGCCCGCGAGAGCCGGCCGCCGCCGGCCGGGTCGGCTGGCCGGGCGCGGGCCGCCGAGCGCGCCGCGCGGCGCGCGCGGCGCGCGCGGCGGCGCTCCTTGCGGAGGCGGCGTGCGGTGCTCGCGGGGGAGGAGACCACGCCGTACCGCTGGTTCCAGACCTGTCTCGTCACCCAGACGTCCAGGACCGACCAGGTGGCCACGACCGTACTCGCCACGCTGCTCAGGACCATCGGGAAGGCCAGCCAGGAACCCGCGAGGGTGCACAGCACCGCGACCGTGCCCTGCGTCAGCGTCACCGCCACGATGATCACCGCGCGCACCGCCGACGTCCGCACCGGCTCCGGCATGCTGGGCCGCCCCACCGGGTCGTCCACCCACAACTGCCGCTGCCGTCCGTCCTCTTCGTCCCGCCGCGGACCCCCGTGTGCCGCCGTGCCCATCGTTCACTCCCCACGCTGTGCAGCCGTTCGTCCCGCTGCGTTCGCCCGACCCCTCATGGGCTGCCCGTGTTGCACCGAATTACGCCACCCTGCCGGGTGCTTCACCCCCCCCGGAAGCGGCCGCGCGGCGCTCCTCGGCATCCCCAACTCCCGTACGCACGCGCGGAAACACCCGTACCGGGATCCGTACACGAGCTCGTACGGACAAAACGCGTGCACCGCCCGGAACGTTCCCCGTGGTGGGGGTGCGGAACGAATCCGGCCAACTGGCCGAGGCGGGTGGCGTGATGCGGACGCGAGAAGCGCGTCGCGTGGGGTGGCCATCTCCCGGTAAGAGCGGACAACTCGTGACGGGATACGCGCGCTTCGGCAGGAAAGCGATCGACTGTGACCGCATGTGCCTTCGAGTTGGTCATCCGACAGTAGTAGGCTCGCGCCGTTTATTGCCGCACGTACCCCCGGTCACCGGGGTTGAGCTGGGGGAGGCCATGCGCTTTCGCGGGAAGTCCATCCGCCGGAAGATCGTGGCGTTGCTGGTGGTGCCGCTCGTGACCCTGACGGTGATCTGGGGAGTCACCACCGTCGTCACCGGACGCGCCGCCGACCGGCTGCTGAGCGCCTCCACCGTCGTCGAAGAGGTCGGCTTCCCCATCGAGGAGGCCGTCCGCGTCCTCCAGGAAGAGCGCCGCGCGACCCTCGTCTACCTCGCCGACCCGCGCGCCTCCGAAGCCCCCGCCCGTCTCCACGAGCACCGCGACGCCACCAACGCCAAGGTCGCCGAGGTCCGCGCCAACGCCGAGAACCCGGACGTACGCGAGGAGATGTCCGGCGAGACCGCGCACCGGCTCGACTCCCTGATCGAGGCCTTCGACGGCATCGACACGCTGCGCCGCACCGTCGAGGACGGCTCCATATCCGCCGGCCAGGCCCTCACGCTCTACAACCGCCTGATCGACCCCTGCCACACCTTCCTCTCCGGCCTCGACACGGTGAACGACGTGCCGCTCGACAAGGAGGGCCAGGCCCTGGTCGACCTCGCCCGCACCCGTGAACTCCTCGCGCGCCAGGACGCGTTGGTCTCCGCCGTCCTGGTGCGCGGCCGCGTCGACGCGGGGCAGCAGCGGCAGATGGCCGACTACCGCGCCCGGCGCGAGCTGCGCAGCGAGGTCAGCCTGGAGCTGCTGCCCGCCTCCGAACGTGAACGTTTCGAGCGCTACTGGAGCAGCCCCGCGGCCACCCCGCTCCTGGAGCTGGAGAAGAACGTGGTCGAGGGCCGCGCCGGCACCCCGCGCGGCATCACCTCCGCCACCTGGGACAAGGCCGCCAAGACCGTCCTGGACGACCTCGCCGAGCTCAACTCCGAGGCGGGCGACCGCTATCAGGAGCGGGTCCAGCCCGAGGCCCTCGGCGTCCTGCTGCGGGCCGGGGCCGCCGGTGTCCTAGGACTCTTCGCGGTGCTCTTCTCGATCGTGCTCTCCGTACGCATCGGCCGCGAGCTGATCCGCGACCTGTCCCGGCTGCGCAAGGACGCCCACGAGGTCTCCGGCGTCCGCCTGCCCAGCGTGATGCGCCGCCTCGCCGCCGGTGAACGGGTCGACGTCGAGACCGAAGCCCCGCGCCTGCAGTACGAGAAGGACGAGATGGGCCAGGTCGGCCAGGCCCTCAACACCCTGCAGCGCGCCGCCGTCGAGGCAGCCGTCAAGCAGGCCGACATGCGCCGCGGCGTCTCGGAGGTGTTCGTCAACCTCGCCCGCCGCAGCCAGGTCCTGCTGCACAAGCAGCTCACCCTGCTCGACGCCATGGAGCGCAGGACCGAGGACACCGAGGAACTCGCCGACCTGTTCCGCCTCGACCACCTCACCACGCGTATGCGCCGGCACGCCGAGGGCCTCGTGATCCTCTCCGGTGCCGCGCCCTCCCGCCAGTGGCGCAAACCCGTACCGCTGATGGACGTGGTGCGCGCGGCCGTCGCCGAGGTCGAGGACTACGAGCGCATCGAGGTGCGCAGGCTCGCCCGGATCGCCGTCACCGGCCCGGCGGTCGCCGACCTCACCCACCTCGTCGCCGAACTCCTGGAGAACGCCACGGTGTTCTCGCCCCCGCACACCGCCGTCCAGGTGCACGGCGAGCGCGTCGCCAACGGCTTCACCCTGGAGATCCACGACCGCGGCCTCGGCATGACCCCGGACGCCCTGCTCGACGCCAACCTGCGGCTCGCGGAGACCCCCGAGTTCGAGCTGTCCGACACCGACCGGCTCGGCCTCTACGTGGTCAGCCGGCTCGCTCAGCGCCAGAACGTGCGCGTCTCGCTGCAGCCGTCGCCGTACGGCGGGACCACCGCCGTCGTCTTCGTACCCGACGTGCTGCTCACCGCGGCGCCCGACGGGGACACCAGCGGCGGCATCCGGCTCGACCGCGCGGCGGCGGGGCTCGGTGACGAGGCCGCCGGCGAGCGCGGCCCACGGCTGACCAAGGTGCCCGCGCAGCTGCCCGGACTGCCCAAGTCGGTCCTGGAGTCGGCGGTCCTCGACGGTCCCGTGGAACTGGAGGCGCCGGTGGACGCGGCCGAGCGCGTACGCGCACTCGATCTCGCGGACCTGGGAGACCTGGGAGGTCTGGGCGACATCGAGGACACCGACAGCGAGCGGGGCGGGCTCTTCCGGCCGCGCCGCAAGTCCGGGAGCAGAGAGCGCGGCCGCGGCCGGGACCGGGCCGAGCACCAGCAGGCGGGCGACGCCGCGGAGGCGGGCGACCCTGCTCGCCAGGACGCGGCCGTTCCCGTTCCGCTGCCGCGCCGCAGGGCCCCCAAGCTGGTCAGCTCGCACGGCCGCCCGGTCGGCGAGGAGTCCGCGCCCGCCGACCGACCTGCCGATCGGCCCGCCGAGCGCCCCGACGAGCGTGTCCTCACGCCGCGCGAGGAGCTCCGCGGCGGCCTGCCCGCCCGTCTCGACGCCCGTGCCCAGTCCCACGCGGACGACGGCGACGCGGCGGCGGAACGCGGAACTCCGCCCCCGGCCCCGGCAGTTGAGCCGGTACGGGACCAGGCGCCCGAGCCGGTACGGGACCAGGCGCCCGAGCCGGTACGGGACCAGGCGCCCGACGCGGGCCGAGGCGGCGACGCGTCGGCAGCCCCCGGAACCCCCGCCTCCGAAGGCGGTCAGGACCGCCCGAAGCCCGCCCCGTACGAGGACATCCCGACCGCCGCCCTGCCCCGCCGCGTGCGCCAGGCGAACCTCGCCCCGCAGCTCAAGGGCGAGCCGCAGCGAGGGCCCGTGCGCGACGAGGCGCCGGCGGACCGCGACGCCGAGGAGGTGCGCAGCCGCATGGCCGCACTCCAGCGGGGCTGGCAGCGCGGGCGCCGGGACAACGGCGAGCTGGAGAACGGCGAACGGCCCGCTCCGGAACCGCCCGCCCCGGAACGGCCCACTCCGGAACCGCCCGTACGAGAAGAACCCCGTCCCGGCACCGCCGAGGACGGCACAGCACACCGCACCACGGAGGGGGACGGTCGATGACCGCACCGAAGACAGCCGCACACATCGGCGAGCTGAACTGGCTGCTCGACGACCTCGTCGCGCGCGTGGCGACGATCCGCAAGGCCGTCGTCCTGTCGTCGGACGGCCTGGCCACCGGCGTCTCGGCCGACCTGACCCGTGAGGACAGCGAGCACCTGGCCGCCGTCGCCTCCGGCTTCCACAGCCTCGCCAAGGGCGTGGGCCGGCACTTCGAGGCGGGCCAGGTCCGGCAGACCGTGGTCGAGCTGGACGACGCGTTCCTCTTCGTGACCGCGGCGGGCGACGGCAGCTGCCTCGCCCTGCTCGCGGACTCGGACACCGACGTCGGCCTGGTCGCCTACGAGATGACGCTCCTCGTGAAGCGGGTCGGCGTACATCTGGGGACCGCGCCGCGCACCGATGTGCCCGCGGGCGGGTAGTGGAATGGCATGACCATCGACGGTAATGCGGGTCACGGGGCGCCCCACTGGTTCGACGACGACGCGGGACCAGTGGTGCGTCCGTACGCCATGACGCGGGGCCGCACCACGAGCGAGGGGCAGCACCGCCTCGACCTGATCGCGGTCGTCGTCGCCGAGGCCGCGGTGGACGACCGGGAGGCCGACCACACCCTGGCCCCCGAGCACGTCGACATCGTCGAACTCTGCCGAGAGGCCCCGCAGTCGGTGGCCGAGCTGGCCTCCGAGCTCGACCTGCCGATCGGCGTGGTCCGGGTCCTCGTCGGCGACCTCGTGGCCGAGGAGCTCGTGCACGTGACCCGGCCCGTCCCCCCGGCCGAACTCCCGGACGAGAGTATTCTGCGCGACGTGATCAACGGTCTGCGCGCGCTCTGAGACCGCCGGTCGGGTCGGCCTCCGGCAGTGGTCCACGCGGCGCCCGAGCGGGAGGTGTCCGTGACAGGAACAGGCGGCGCGGAGGCGGGTCCGGGCAGCGGCGGTACGAACACGGGCTGGCAGTTCTGGATCGACCGCGGCGGCACGTTCACCGACGTCGTGGCACGCCGCCCGGACGGCCGGCTGCTCACCCACAAGCTGCTCTCCGAGAACCCCGCCCGCTACCGTGACTCCGCGGTGGCGGGCATCCGTGCCTTGCTGGACGTCCCCCTGGAGGACGCCCGGATCGACGCCGTCCGGATGGGCACCACTGTCGCCACCAACGCCCTCCTGGAGCGCAAGGGCGAGCCCACCGCGCTCGTCGTCACACGCGGCTTCCGGGACGCGCTGCGCATCGCCTACCAGAACCGTCCGCGGATCTTCGCCCGCGAGATCGTGCTGCCCGAACTCCTGCACACGCGCGTGGTCGAGTTCGACGAACGCGTCGCCGCCGACGGCACCGTCCTCACCCCGCCCGACCTGGACGCCCTGGAGGCGGACCTGCGGAGCGTGTACGACGACGGCATCAGATCCCTCGCCGTGGTCTGCGTGCACAGCCATCTGCACCCCGCGCACGAACAGGCCGCAGGCCGCCTCGCCGCCCGTATCGGCTTCCCGCAGGTCTCCCTGTCCAGCGAGGTCAGCCCGCTGATGAAACTGGTGCCGCGCGGCGACACGGCCGTCGTGGACGCCTATCTCTCCCCGGTCCTGCGGCGGTACGTCGACCAGGTCGCGGACCAACTCGGGGGCGTACGGCTGATGTTCATGCAGTCCAACGGCGGCCTGGCCGAGGCCCACCAGTTCCGCGGCAAGGACGCCATCCTCTCCGGGCCCGCAGGCGGCATCGTCGGCATGGCCCGGATGTCACGCCGCGCGGGCTTCGAGAACGTCATCGGCTTCGACATGGGCGGCACCTCCACGGACGTCTCGCACTACGCGGGCGCGTACGAGCGGGTCTTCACCACCCAGATCGCCGGGGTCCGGCTGCGCGCCCCCATGCTGGACATCCACACCGTGGCCGCGGGCGGCGGCTCGGTCCTGCACTTCGACGGCAGCCGCTACCGGGTCGGCCCCGACTCGGCCGGGGCCGCCCCCGGACCCGCCTGCTACCGGGCCGGCGGCCCGCTCACCGTCACCGACGCCAACGTGATGCTCGGCCGCATCCAACCCGACCACTTCCCCAGGGTGTTCGGCCCCGACGGCGACCAGCCGATCGACACCGAACTCGTCCGTGAGCGGTTCGCCGCGCTCGCCGCCGAGATCCGCGAGGCCACCGGGGACGACCGCACGCCCGAGCAGGTCGCCGAGGGCTTCCTGCAGATCGCCGTCGCCAACATCGCGGGCGCCGTCAAGCGGATCTCCGTGCAGAAGGGCCACGACGTCACCCGGTACGCCCTCACGACGTTCGGCGGGGCGGGCGGCCAGCACGCGTGCGCGGTGGCCGATTCGCTCGGCATCCGCACCGTTCTCGTACCGCCCATGGCCGGAGTCCTCTCCGCGCTCGGCATCGGGCTCGCCGACACGACGGCCATGCGTGAGCAGTCCGTCGAGGCGTCTCTGGAGGACGAGTCGATGCCGCGCGTGGCGGAGACCGCGGCCGCCCTGGAGGAGGCCGCCCGCGCCGAGCTGCGCGCCGAGGACGTGCCGGAGGAGCGCATCCGCGTCGCCCGCCGCGCCCAGCTCCGCTACGACGGCACCGACACCGCCCTCACCGTCGCCCTCGACACCGCCGAACCCGACGCCATGCGGAGCGAGTTCGAGGACCGGCACCGCGCCACCTACTCGTTCACCCTGGACCGGCCGATCGTCGTCGAGGCACTCTCCGTCGAGGCCACCGGCGTCACCGAACCGCCGGACCTCTCCACGCTCACGGCACCACGCGCGCGTACGCCCGAAAACCGGCACCGCGCGGAGCCGGATTCCGAAAACCGGCACAGCAACGACGAAAACGGCCACCACGCGCGCGTGCACCTGGGCGGCGCCCACCGCCAAGTCCCCCTGCACCGCCGCGAGGAACTCGCCCCCGGCGAGCAGGTCGAGGGGCCCGCGATCATCACCGAGGCCAACGCCACCACCGTCGTCGACGAGGGCTGGCGGGCGCGGACCGACGACGAGGGCCACCTCGTGATGGAGCGGGTCGCGCGGGCCGAGGGGACCGAGGTGGGCACCGAGGCCGACCCCGTGCTCCTGGAGGTGTTCAACAACCTCTTCATGTCGATCGCCGAACAGATGGGCGCCCGCCTGGAGTCCACCGCCCAGTCCGTGAACATCAAGGAGCGCCTGGACTTCTCCTGCGCCCTCTTCGACCCGGACGGCAACCTCGTCGCCAACGCCCCGCACATCCCGGTGCACCTGGGCTCGATGGGCACGAGCGTCAAGGAGGTCGTCCGCCGCCGCCCGGAGATGCGCCCCGGCGAGGCCTACGCCGTCAACGACCCGTACCACGGCGGCACGCACCTGCCCGACGTCACCGTCATCACCCCCGTCTTCGACCGGGCGGGCGAGCGGATCCTCTTCTACGTCGCCTCGCGCGGCCACCACGCCGAGATCGGCGGCATCGCCCCCGGCTCCATGCCCGCCGACAGCCGCCGCATCGAGGAGGAGGGAGTCCTCTTCGACAACTGGCTGCTCGCCGAGAACGGTCGCTTCCGCGAGCAGGAGACAGAGCGGCACCTCACGAGCGCCCCGTACCCGTCCCGCAACCCGGCCACCAACCTCGCCGACCTCCGCGCCCAGATCGCCGCCAACGCCAAGGGCGTCGAGGAGGTCGGCAAGATGATCGAACACTTCGGACTCGACGTCGTCCAGGCCTATATGAAGCACGTCCAGGACAACGCCGAGGCCGCCGTACGCCGCGTCGTCGACGCCCTCGACGACGGTTCGTACGCGTACGAGACCGACTCCGGCGCGGTCATCAGGGTCCGCGTCACCGTCGACCGCGATGCCCGCTCCGCGACCGTCGACTTCACCGGCACCTCCGCGCAGCTGCCCGGCAACTTCAACGCCCCGTACGCCGTGGTCAACGCCGCGGTCCTGTATGTCTTCCGCACGCTCGTCGCCGACGACATCCCGCTCAACGACGGCTGCCTGCGCCCCCTGAAGATCGTCGTCCCGCCCGGTTCGATGCTCGCGCCCGAGCCGCCCGCCGCGGTCGTCGCCGGGAACGTGGAGACCTCGCAGGCCATCACCGGCGCCCTGTACGCGGCACTCGGCGTGCAGGCCGAGGGCTCCGGCACGATGAACAACGTCACGTTCGGCAATGACCGCCACCAGTACTACGAGACGGTCGCGTCCGGCTCCGGCGCGGGCGACGGATTCGACGGGGCGCCCGTGGTGCAGACCCATATGACCAACTCGCGCCTCACCGACCCCGAGGTCCTGGAGTGGCGGCTGCCCGTGCTCCTGGAGGAGTTCGCGGTCCGCGCGGGAAGCGGCGGAAACGGGCGCACGCGCGGCGGCGACGGGGCGGTGCGCCGGATCCGCTTCCGCGAGCCGATGACGGTCTCCACGCTCTCCGGCCACCGCCGCGTGCCCCCGTACGGCATGGCGGGCGGTGAGCCGGGCGCCCTCGGGGCCAACCGCGTCGAGCGGGCCGACGGCACGACCCTGGAGCTGTCCGGCGCGGACTCGGCGGAGCTCGCACCCGGCGACGTCCTGGTCGTGGAGACACCGGGCGGCGGGGGATACGGAACTCCCTGACGGAGCGGGCCCGTTCAGGTCGACCCGTACCAGAAGGCCACCGACGGGAACAGGACGTACCCACTACCTGCCGGTCCGGCAGAACGGCGCGAAGGCCGTGAAGTCGACCGGACACCCGGCATCGTTCCGGCCACGATCGCCCTCCGGCGATGAAGCGGAATCAGGTCGGGGCTAGAGTCTGCTGCGGAACTCGCCCATGTGTGCGGGGAGTTCACCCCGTAGGCACAGCTGGAGTGGAGACCAATGGCGATCCTCGGGCGCTCGCAGCGGCGCAAGGCCACCGTCGAACCGGTGACCCTGAAGATCCTCGTGGCCGGCGGCTTCGGCGTGGGCAAGACCACCCTCGTCGGCACGGTCAGCGAGATCAAACCGCTGCGCACCGAGGAGGCCCTGACCGAGGCAGGACGCCCCGTGGACGACACCGCGGGCGTGGAGACGAAGAGCACCACCACCGTCGCCATGGACTTCGGCCGCATCACGCTCCGCGAGGACCTCGTCCTGTACCTCTTCGGCACCCCCGGGCAGGATCGTTTCTGGTTCCTCTGGGACGAGCTGGCGCAGGGCTCGCTCGGCGCCGTCGTCCTCGCCGACACCCGCCGCCTGGAGGACTGCTTCGCCGCCGTCGACTACTTCGAGCGGCGCGGCATCCCCTTCGCCGTCGGCGTCAACTGCTTCGACGGCGCCGCCCGTTACCCGGAGGACATGGTCCGCCAGGCCCTCGACCTCGACGAGCAGGTGCCCGTCGTCCTGTGCGACGCCCGCGACCGCGAGTCCGTCAAGGCCGTCCTCGTCACCGTCGTACGCCACGCCATGGCCCGCGCGACGGCCGCCCGCGAACGGGCCACCAGCTGACCCCGGACGGCACCACGGCCCGTACCCCCGCCGACCGGGGTACGAGCCGCAGCCTCCCGCGCGGAGGGGATCAGCCCCTCTCGATCAGCCCTCCTCGCCGTCCTCCAGCCAGCCGAAGCTGCGCTCCACCGCGCGGCGCCAGTTGCGGTACTCGCGGTCCCGCACCTCCTGCGCCATCCGCGGCTGCCACTCGGCGTCCTTCTGCCAGTGCGCCTTGAGCTCGTCCAGGTCGTTCCACACGCCCGTGGCGAGTCCGGCCGCGTACGCCGCGCCCAGGCAGGTCGTCTCGGACACCTTCGGCCGGACCACCGGAACGTCGAGCACATCCGCCTGATGCTGCATGAGCAGGTTGTTCTTCGTCATGCCCCCGTCGACCTTCAGGGTCGTGATCTGTACGCCCGAGTCCTGGTACATGGCGTCCACGACCTCACGCGTCTGCCAGCTCGTCGCCTCCAGGACCGCGCGGGCCAGGTGCGCCTTCGTCACGTACCGCGTCAGACCGGTGATCACGCCGCGCGCGTCCGAGCGCCAGTACGGGGCGAACAGGCCGGAGAACGCGGGCACGATGTACGCCCCGCCGTTGTCGTCGACGCTCGCCGCGAGCGGCTCGATCTCGTCGGCACCGGCGATGATGCCGAGCTGGTCGCGGAGCCACTGCACCAGGGCGCCGGTGATCGCGATCGAGCCCTCCAGGCAGTAGACGGGCGCCTCGCCGCCGATCTGGTAGCCCATCGTCGTGAGCAGCCCGTTCTTCGACGGAACGGGCCGGTTGCCGGTGTTGAGCAGCAGGAAACTGCCCGTGCCGTACGTGTTCTTGGCGGTGCCCGTGTCGTAGCAGGCCTGCCCGAAGATCGCCGCCTGCTGGTCGCCGAGCGCGGACGCCACCGGCACACCGGCGAGCTGGCCGACGGCCGTCCCGTACACCTCGGCGGACGACCGGATCTCGGGCAGCATCGCCTCGGGCACGTTCATCGCGGACAGGATCTGGCCGTCCCACTGGAGGGTCTCCAGGTTCATCAGCATGGTCCGGCCCGCGTTGGTCACGTCCGTGACGTGCACGCCGCCGTCGGTGCCGCCGGTGAGGTTCCAGATCAGCCAGGAGTCGATCGTGCCGAACGCGATCTCGCCGCGCTCGGCACGTGTCCTCAGGCCCGGCACGTTGTCGAGCAGCCAGGCCGCCTTGGGTCCGGAGAAGTAGCTGGCGAGCGGCAGCCCGGTGGCGTCCCGGAACCGGTCCTGCCCGTCGCTGCCGCCGAGTTCGGTGCAGAGCGCGGACGTACGGGTGTCCTGCCAGACGATCGCGTTGTGCACGGGCTTGCCGGTGGCGCGGTCCCACAGCACCGTGGTCTCGCGCTGATTGGTGATGCCGAGGGCGCTCAGCTGATCGGCCCGCAGGCCCGCCTTGGCGAGCGCGCCCGCGACGACGGCCTGCACCTTCGACCAGATCTCCGTCGCGTCGTGCTCCACCCAGCCGGGCTTGGGGAAGATCTGGCGGTGCTCACGCTGGTCGACGGCGACGATCGCGCCGTCCTGGTTGAAGATGATGCAGCGGCTCGACGTGGTGCCCTGGTCGATCGCGGCGACGAACTTGTCCGTCATGAAGTCCCCTTGTCCCCAGTAGTCCCCGGTTGTCCCCAGTTGTCCCCGGCGGCGAATGTCAGAACGCGACGTTGAAGATGAGCCCGGACAGCGCCCCGCCGATCAGCGGACCCGCGACCGGGATCCAGGAGTAACTCCAGTCGGACGATCCCTTGTTGGGGATCGGCAGCACGGCGTGCGCGATGCGCGGGCCGAGGTCGCGGGCCGGGTTGATGGCGTACCCGGTCGGCCCGCCGAGCGAGAGGCCGATGCCGACGACCAGGAACGCGACGATCAGCGTGGCCGTGCCGGACTCGCCGAGCCCCTTGGTCAGACCGAACGCGAGGATCGGCAGGACGAGCCCGATGGTCGCGATGACCTCGGTGACGAGGTTGGCCGGAGTGTTGCGGATCTCGGGCGCCGTCGAGAAGATCCCGAGCGTCGGCAGGGCCTTGCTCTGCTCGGCGTTGGCCTGGAACTGCGCGTAGTACGCCGCCCAGCAGAGCACCGCGCCGAGGATGGCGCCGATCATCTGCCCGAGGACGTACAGCGGGACCTGGTCCCACTTCCCGGTGTCGATGGCGATGCCGAGCGTGACGGCCGGGTTGAGGTGCCCGCCGGACAGCGGCCCCGCCGTGTACGCACCGGCCAGGACGCCGAAGCCCCAGCCGAACGCGATGACGACCCAGCCGGCCGACTTGGCCTTCGAGTGGTTGAGCGTGACGGCGGCGCAGACGCCGGCGCCGAACAGAATCAGGATCGCGGTGCCGATGATCTCACCGACGAGAACGTCCCCATTCGCGTACATGGCGGCTCCTTGGCCCATGCCCGGGGCCTTGCGCCCCGGTCCTCCGTGCAGGGTGCGTGCGTGGCTACGTCGGCCGAAGGCAGGAGAGCCCAAAGAGGTTCCCCGGCCCCGCCCGGCGTCCGTGACGAGCGTGCCGTCGCAGCCGAATCGCCCGTGAGGAGTGGCCTGTTGCCGCCTGCGAGACGCGGCTGTGACCTCGCGCGGCGCCATGCCGAAGTGCGGCGATGCCGACTGACACCCGGAAGTGTTCACCGGCGCTGTGGGGGCGTCAAGGTCACGGACGACAACGGTTCTTGTAGGCCTGGAGGGGCTGGAGATTCAGCCCCTCCGGCGATTGAGGAGGCCCGTCCGGCAGGACTTTCGGGAAGGGGCGGGGCGGGGCGGGGCGGGGAAGAGGGAACGCCCCCTCACGCAGAAGCCCGCCCCCGAACCTGCGGCACGACCGCCGTACCCGCCCGAGCCGAGGCCCCGCCACGCCGCACGCGATACCCCTCCGTCCCCGCGCGGCCGACGACCCAACTCGCCCCGCGCAGCGCCTTCGCCGCCTGCTTGAGCGGCGCGAGCCACGCCGCGGCCTGACGGTG
Organism: Streptomyces luteolus; assembly: GCF_029968015.1. Lineage (GTDB taxonomy): Bacteria > Actinomycetota > Actinomycetes > Streptomycetales > Streptomycetaceae > Streptomyces > Streptomyces luteolus. Next base: position 13,449 of record NZ_JASCIS010000049.1, on the reverse strand, counting down.
GTCGGCGACCGTGCCGGGCGGGCAGTCCACCGTCGCGACCGACAGCGTCACCTCGCGCCCGCCCGCCGACCACGACGCGTCGAGTACGGCCGCCGCCACCGGTTCGAGGGCCTCGGGCGCGGCCAGGAGCAGGAAGTCGTCGCCCCCGATGTGCCCCACCCGCACCTGCACGGGCAGGCCCGCGCGTGCCGTGTCCGCGGCGACCGCCTTGAGCGCCGCGCCGATCTCCCGGATCAGCGTGTCGCCCGCCGCGAACCCGGCCCCGTCGTTGACCTGCTTGAAGTCGTCCACGTCCAGCCAGCTCAGCGCGAACGGCCGCCCGTGCGCGATCCACCGGTCGACCTCGGCCGTCACGGCGTCCGAACCGGGCAGCCGGGTCAGCGGGTTGAGCCCCGCGGCCTCCTCGACCCGGCTCTCGGCCAGGGTCCGCACCAGGTCGGCCAGGCGCACGACCCCCACGCACCGCCCCTCGCCGTCCACCACCGCGACGTCGTCGCCGGTACGGTTGCGCTCCCCGTCGGCGAGCAGGTCCAGGACCTCCCACGCCGTGGCGTCGACGCCGACCGTGAGCGGCTCGTCGGCCAGGCGCGCCGCGGGCCGGTCCGCGTACAGGGCGTGCCCGTACCGCCCGGACAGGGACAGCAGGAACCGGTCCCGGTCCACCGCCCGCACCGGCACACCGCGCGCGTTCACGAGGAGCACGCCGGAGACGTCGGGCGCGTCGGTGAGCAGCGTGCGCACCTGACCCGCCGACGCGGTCGCGGGCAGCAGCGCCGCCGGACGCACGAACTGGCGCACGGAAGGCCCGACTTGGGGCGTGTCCGGCGCGGGCGCGGCCTCCACCTCCGGTACGTACACGTCGACGGCGGGCCGCCGCATGGGGGGCGCGAACAGCTGGCCCTGGCCCAGCTGCGCCCCGGCCGCGAGCGCCGCCGCGCACTGCCGCTCGGTCTCCACGCCCTCGACGGCGAGCAGCGCGCCGAGCTCCTCGCACAGCGCCCGCATCGCGCGCACCCCGGCCGTCCGGTCGAGCAACGAGGCGTCCAGCTTGACGAGTTCGGGCGCGAGATCGACGAGCAGCCGCAGCGGTACGTCGCCGTCCCCGACCCCGTCCGCGCAGATCCGGAAGCCGTCGTCGCGCAGCCGGGCCACGCCCTCCAGGAGCGCGGGCTGCGGCACGTGCGTGAACGGCGGCCCGAGGTCGACGGTGACCTCCCAGGGCAGCCGACCGGCTTCCGTCACGGCGTCCCGCAGCGCCGCGAGCCCGCCCAGGTCGGCGACGGTGCCCGCGAACACGTTCACGTGCAGCGGAAGGAGGGCCTCCTGGCGGGCGGCGGCGCGCACCGCGAACGCCGCGAGCCGGCCGTCGAGTTCGGGATCGCGCCGTGCCTCGGCGAGGACGTCGCCGGACTCCGGGCGGGCCAGTATCTCCAGTGCGGCGATGGCTCCGGTCGACAGATTGACGACGGGCTGGAAGGCGAAGCGGAGTGAGTCCGACCAGACAGGCACAGCAAGAATGATGGCCTGCCCGGACACCCCACGGGCCCCAGTTCACGCGCTGTTCACGCAGCTTTCCCGAGTCGTCACTCTCCGTACGCGGGGTCGGGTCTGCGGGGCCTGCGGGAGCCTGCGGGGGCTGCGAGGGGAGGGGTGCGAGTCCGGCGGGTGGCGCGCTCACCGCACCGCGCTCACCGCACCGCGATCACCGACGACCCGTGCCCGAAGAGCCCCTGGTTCGCGGTGATGCCGACCCGCGCGCCCGGCACCTGACGCGCGCCCGCCGTGCCGCGCAACTGCCAGGTCAGCTCGCAGACCTGGGCGATGGCCTGCGCGGGTACGGCCTCCCCGAAGGACGCGAGCCCGCCGCTCGCGTTGACCGGGACGCGCCCGCCGAGCGCCGTCGCCCCGTCCCTCAGCAGCTTCGCGGCCTCGCCCTCGCCGCACAGCGCGAGGTCCTCGTACCACTGCAGTTCGAGGGCCGTCGACAGGTCGTACACCTCCGCCAGGGACAGTTCGTCGGGGCCGATCCCCGCCTCCTCGTACGCGGCGTGCGCGATCGCGGCGCGGAACGGTCGCGCGGGCGGGGCGGCGACGGCCGCCGAGTCGGTGGCGATGTCCGGCAGGTCGAGCACGGTCTGCGGATACTCCGGCGTCACCGTGGACACGGCCCGGATCCGCACCGGGTCCGGCGCGCCGTGCCGCCGCGCGAAGTCGACGCTGGACAGCACGAGCGCGGCCGCCCCGTCCGAGGTCGCGCAGATGTCGAGCAGTCGCAGCGGATCGGCGACGACCGCTGAAGCCGCCACTTCCTCTGTAGTGACGGTTTTGCGGTAGCGGGCGTAGGGGTTGAGCGCGCCCATCGCCGCGTTCTTCACCTTGACCTGCGCGAAGTCCGCGAGCGTGTCCCCGTGCACCGCCATCCGGCGCCGCGCGTAGAGCCCGAAGTACGCCGGGTTGGTCGCGCCGAGCACCCGGAACCGCAGCCAGTCCGGGTCGTCCGGCCGGTCCCCTCCGGCGGGCCGGAAGAACCCTTTCGGCGCGGCGTCCGCCCCCACCACGAGCACCACGTCCGCGAGCCCCGCGAGGATCTGTGTGCGCGCCGTCTGCACGGCCTGCGCGCCCGAGGCGCACGCCGCGTACACGCTGGTCACGCGCGCCCCCTGCCAACCGAGCGCCTTGGCGAAGGTCGCGCCGGACACATAGCCGGGATAGCCGCCGCGCACCGTGTCCGCGCCGACGATCGAGCCCACGTCCCGCCAGTCCACACCGGCGTCCGCGAGCGCGTCCCGCGCGGCCTTCACGCCGTACTCGACGAACCCGCGGCCCCACTTCCCCCAGGGGTGCATCGCGGCGCCGAGCACCGCCACATCGCGCGCGCTCATCGCCCGTTCACCGGCTTCCAGTGCCAGGTCGTCCACGTGGTGTCCGCGTCCTCGTTCAGCACTCCCGGCACGACCTCCACCTCCGTCCCGACGGCGAGCTGCCCCGGCGTCACCCCCGGCACGGCCTGCCCGAGCACGACCATCCGCTCCGCCTCCAACTCCACGGCGACCAGCGTGTACGGCTCCCACTCCTGCTCCGGATCGGAGGCGTACGGGGCGGGCGGACGGTAACGCCCGTCGGTGTACGACCAGACGCGCCCGCGCTTCGACAGCGGCACCTCGGCCAGCTCCCCGCCCGCGCACCCGGGGTTGCGGCAGTACGAGTCCTCGCGTGGGAAGAAGACCGATCCGCAGGCCGAGCAACGGGTGCCGAGCAACCGGAAGTTCTCGCCCTCCCCGCTGAACCAGTCGGCCACGACAGGTGTGCGCTGACGCGTCATGGTCCCTCCCCGGCGCTTCATCTGACGGGACGTCAGAAGTGGTTGAGGTTCGCAGTGTGCCACGCCCCGCCGCACACCGACAGAGGCGGAAACAGCCTCACGCGCGGTGGCCGCTCAACGACCTCCGCGACACCGGAAAATCGAAGTACGTGTCCGGGAACAGCTCCGGCTTGTACGTGAAGTGCCACCACTCCTCCGGCAGGTTGACGAACCCCCGCCCGGCGAGCACCCCCCGCAACAGGTCCCGGTTGGCCCGCTGCGCGCCCGTGACCCTCGGGTCGTCCGTGTGCGACAGGGTGTCGAAGCAGTCGAAACCGGTGCCCATGTCCACGGAGTTGTCGGGGAAACGCTCGTCCTGCGGCGCGTAGCAGGCAACCAGGGGCTCACCGGGCACGTAGGGGCGCGTGGGCAGGGCCGGGAGCCGCACGACGGTCAGGTCTACGGTCGAGCCGCGGCTGTGCCCCGACTTCTCCGCGATGTAACCGTCCGCGAACAGCCTCGACTTGTCGACCCGCGGATAGAACTCCGGCTTCATCCGCTCGTCGTCCAGATCCTTCGCCCAGCGTACGAAGTGGTCGACGGCCCGCTGCGGCCGGTAGCAGTCGTACACCTTCAGGGAGTACCCCCGGCGCAGCAGCTCCCGCTGCGCCTCGTGCAGGGCCTCGGCGGCCGGCTCGGTGAGGATGCACATCGGCTTCCGGTAACCGTCGATCGGCTCGCCCACGAAGTTGTGGGGCGTGGTGTACCTGATCTCTTGCAGGATCGTCGGATCCACGTCCCGCAGGGCCACGAACTCGTCGGGAGCTTTGGGATCGGGCTTCGCGTGCGCGGGCGGGAGCGCGGGCGCGCTGGTGAGCGCGAGCGCGGTGACGGCGGCGACGGTGAAGGCACGGATGAGCGAGGTCGGTTTCATGGTTTTCATCTATCAGGTGCGCGGGCGACAATCAGCCCGTCCGGCGTTTGAGGACGAGCCCGAAGGGCGATCCGGGGTCCGGGGCGGAGACCCGAAGCGCCGCAGGCTTTCGGGAAGGGGCGGGTAGGGGAAAAACCCACCCCCGGCACGACAGCCCCCCATGCCTCGGATACCCGGCCCCCACGCCTCGGATACCCTCCGCCCGTGCCCACCCCGCAGCCCCAACTCCCCAACACCCGCCCGGAAAAAGCCTCGCACTGCACCACCTGCGGCGCCCCCTACACCCCCGGCGCCCCCTGGCCCCGCCGCTGCGACGCCTGCGGCGACACCGCCTACCGCAACCCGCTGCCGGTCGCGGTCGCCCTTCTCCCGGTCCGGGACGGGGAGGCCACCGGCCTGGTCGTCGTCACCCGCTCCATCGAACCCGCCCGCGGCACACTGGCCCTGCCCGGCGGCTTCATCGACCACCGCGAGGACTGGCGCGACGCCGTCGTCCGCGAACTCGCCGAGGAAACCGGCATCCAGGCAGCCGCCGACGAGGTGCGGCCGGCCGACGCCCTCAGCTCCCCGGACGGCCACCTGCTCCTCTTCGGCCTCCTCCCGCCCCGCCCGGCCACCGCCCTGCCCGAACCCGCTCCGACGGACGAGACGGACGGCTGGGAGATCCTGCCGGACGCACGCGAACTCGGCTTCCCACTGCACACGATCGCGGCCCAGCGATGGTTCTCGGGGCAGTACGCGTGCGTGGGGGAGTGACCGCTCGCGCGCGTGGGGGAGTGACAGCACGCGCTTGGGGGAGTGCCACGAGAGAGCCCGATGGGCCCGGAGGCATCACGTCCCGGCGTCGAGGCCCCGCACCCGCACCCCCTCGGTAACCTCCCGCAACTCACCCTCCCCGCAGTCCCGTTCGACCACCACCCGGCCCCGCCCCGCGCGCCGCGTCACGTACCGCTCCACCTCCGGGACCTGCCAGCCGTCGCCCCCGTCCCGTACGACGAGACCCGAGCCCGTACGACCCCGCGCAGGCGCCCACACCTCCAGCTCCAGGCCGCCGTCCGCGCCCCGCACCGGCAGTACGGAACCGGCCCGCGCGAGCACCGGCACCCGCGACAGCGGCGCGTCGAGCAGCACCTGCCCGGGGCCCTCGTACGCCCGTCCCGTCGCCGTGTCGTACCAGTGCCCGCGCGGCAGCCGCACCGCACGCCGCGTCACACCCGGCTCCAGGACCGGCGCCACCAACAGAGCGTCCCCGAGCAGAAACGCGTCCTCGCAGTCACGCAGCGAATGCTCCTCCGGAGCCGACCACCACAACGGCCGCACATAGGGAGCCCCGGTCCGCTGCGCCAGATGCGAAAGCGTCACCCAATAGGGGAGGAGCCGCTGCCGCTCATCCAGCACCACGCGCGCGTGCCGCAGGACCTCCGGCCCGAACTCCCACGGCTCCCTCCGCCCCGCCCGCAGCGCCGCATGCGTACGGAACAGCGGGAGAAACGCGCCCAGTTGGAGCCAGCGCAGATACATCTCGGGCGACGGATCCCCGTCGAACCCGCCCACATCCGGACCGGAGTACGGCACCCCGCACAGCCCGAGACCGAGCACAAGGGACAGCGAGGCCCGCAGACCCGGCCAGCCCGTCGCCACGTTCCCCGACCACGAACCGCCGTACCGCTGCAGACCCACCCAGCCCGAGCGGGAGAACAGGAACGGTCGCTCGTCCGGACGCAGCCGGCACAGCCCCTCGTGGGCCGCCTGCGCCATGCACAGGCCGTACACGTTGTGCGCCTCGCGATGGTCACCGCCGCGCCCCTCCAGCGCGTGCCGGGCCGACCGCGGCAGCGTCGGATCACCGAACGCCCCGAACGACACCGGCTCGTTCATGCCGTGCCAGAACCCGGCGAAGCCCTGCGCGAGCCGCTCCTCGTACAGCCCGCCCCACCAGCGCCGCACCTCGGGCGACGTGAAGTCCGGATACACCGACTCACCCGGCCACGCCAGCCCCTCGACGACCCGGCCCTGCGCGTCCCGCACAAAGGCGTCGACGGAACGCCCCGACGCGTACACCTCGTCCGCGGGATCCGCCTTCACCCCCGGATCCACGATCGACACGAGCCGCACCCCGTCCTCGGCCAGGTCCTTGGCGAGCACCGGCAGATCCGGAAAGCGCTCCTGGTCCACCGTGAAAACCCGATGAGAGTCGTGGTGATCGATGTCCAAGTGCAGGGCGCTCAGCGGAATTTCATGTTCCCGACAGCCCGCGACGACGCGACGCACCTCCCCCTCACCACCGAAACCCCACCGCGCGTGCTGATACCCGAGCGCCCACGAAGGCGGCACAGCGGGAGATCCGGTCAGCGAGGCGAAAACCTGCACCACGCGCGCGGGGGCACCGACCACCACCCAGCACCGCAACGGCCCCCCGTCCATCCGCAACTCACTGCACCCACGCCGGTCGTGCCCCGACCCCGCACCCTCCTCGCCCTCCCGCAGCGTCACCGAGCCGTCCCACGTGTTGTCGTGGAACACCAGATGCGTGCCCACGTCGGCCACCACCATCTGCACCGGCATCGTCAACGACAACGGATCGTCCAGCGGCCCGAACGCCCCCTCCGGATCGGTGTTCCACAGCCGGTACGACCCGTCCCGGAGCCGCGGCCCACCCGCCCGGCCGCCGAGCCCGAAGAACCGCGCGTCCGCCGCCACCTCGGACCGCTGCAGCCACCGCGCGGGCCCTCCGCCCACCGGCTCCCACCAGCGCGGCTGCAGATCCCGGCGCAACACCACACCACCCGGCGTCCGCACCTCCACAGCGCCGTGCCGGGACACCACGACCGTCACCCGCTCCGAGACGACCCGCCAGCCGCCCTCCTTGTCCGGCTCCAGAACGGCCCGGGAATCCAGGTCAGGGCCCGCACCGACCACCGCGTACGACGGCTCAGGACCCGCACCGTCCCAGCCCCAGAACACCGCCCCGCCGGCCGTCACCCGCACCCGCAGCTCCGACCGCGCGAACCGGATCACCCCGCCGCCCGGCCCCGGCTCCACACCCGTCACGGCCCCCGGCACCCGTGCCCGCTCCGCGCCCCCGCGCGGCAACCCCACCGCATCCGCCCGGCTGCGCCGCCACGCCGACCGCACCGCCCGCCACCCCCGCGCCGGGCCCTCCACCGAGACCGCCTTCACCGACCGCACCAGGTCTTGACCGTTCATGCAGCTCAGACTGCCAGCACGCGCGCGTGCGGCGTAGCGCGTTCATCCGCCGTTCACCCGTGGCCGGACCACACCTTCACGCCACGGACTATGGGGGAGCCACCCTGGTGCAGGAGTCGCTCCCATGGCATCGTCCTGGAAGCCGCGTCACGCGCACACCCCCGCACGTGCGCGTGCCGGACGCACACACCGCGTACAGCTTGGGAGCCGCCCGATGTCCACCGCCGAACCGCAGCCGCAGCCCCTCTGGCAGCCCGGCCCGGCCCGTGTCGAAGCCGCCGCGATCACCCGCTTCCAGACCTGGGCCGCCGAACGCCACGGCGCCCCCGCGGAAGGCGGCTACGAGACCCTGCACCGCTGGTCGGTGGAGCACCTGGAGACCTTCTGGGAAGCCGTCGTCCAGTGGTTCGACATCCGCTTCTCCACCCCCTACGCGCGCGTGCTCGGCGACCGCACCATGCCCGGCGCCCAGTGGTTCCCCGGCGCCACCCTCAACTACGCCGAGCACGCCCTGCGCACCGCCGCCGACCGCCCCGACGCACCCGCGCTCCTCGCCGTCGACGAGACCCACGAGACCCACACCGTCACCTGGGCCGAACTCCGCCGCCAGGTCGGCTCCCTCGCCGCCGAACTCCGCGCACTCGGCGTCCGCCCCGGCGACCGCGTCTCCGGCTACCTGCCGAACATCCCGCAGGCCGCCGTCGCCCTCCTCGCCACCGCCGCCGTCGGCGCCGTCTGGACCTCATGCGCCCCCGACTTCGGCGCCCGCAGCGTCCTCGACCGCTTCCAACAGGTCGAACCCGTCGTCCTGTTCACCGTCGACGGCTACCGCTACGGCGGCAAGGAGCACGACCGCCGCGACACCGTCGCCGAACTCCGCAGCGAACTCCCCACCCTCCGCGCCGTCGTGCACATCCCGCTGCTCGGCACCGACGCCCCCCAAGGCGCCCTCGAATGGTCCGCACTCACCGAAGGTGACACGGAACCCGTCTACGAACAGGTCCCCTTCGACCACCCCCTGTGGGTCCTCTACTCCTCCGGCACCACCGGCCTCCCCAAGGCCATCGTCCAGTCCCAGGGCGGCATCCTCGTCGAGCACTACAAACAGCTCGGCCTGCACTGCGACCTCGGCCCCGACGACCGCTTCTTCTGGTACACCTCCACCGGCTGGATGATGTGGAACTTCCTCATCTCCGGCCTCCTCACCGGCACCACCGTCGTCCTCTACGACGGCAGCCCCGGCTACCCCGAGACCGGCGCCCAGTGGGCCATCGCCGAACGCACCGGCGCCACCCTCTTCGGCACCTCCGCCGCCTACGTCATGGCCTGCCGCAAGGCCGACGTCCACCCCGCCCGCGACCACGACCTGTCCAAGGTCAAGTGCGTCGCCACCACCGGCTCACCACTCCCGCCCGACGGCTTCCGCTGGCTCCACGACGAGTTCGCCGACAGCGGGGCCGACCTCTGGATCGCCTCCGTCAGCGGCGGCACCGACGTCTGCTCCTGCTTCGCCGGCGCCGTACCCACCCTCCCCGTACACATCGGCGAACTCCAGGCCCCCTGCCTCGGCACCGACCTCCAGGCCTGGGACCCCCAGGGCAAACCCCTCACCGACGAAGTCGGCGAACTCGTCGTCACCAACCCCATGCCGTCCATGCCCATCCACTTCTGGAACGACCCCGACGGCAGCCGCTACCACGACAGCTACTTCGACACCTACCCCGGCGTCTGGCGCCACGGCGACTGGATCACCCTCACCTCACGCGGCTCCGTCATCATCCACGGCCGCTCCGACTCCACCCTCAACCGCCAGGGCGTACGCATGGGTTCGGCCGACATCTACGAAGTCGTCGAACGCCTCCCGGAGATCCGCGAAACCCTCGTCATCGGCGCCGAACAGCCCGACGGCGGCTACTGGATGCCCCTCTTCGTCCACCTCGCCCCCGGCGCCACCCTCGACGACACTCTCCGCACCAAGATCAAGCAGACCATCCGCGCAGAACTCTCCCCCCGCCACGTCCCCGACGAGATCATCGAGGTCCCCGGCATCCCGCACACCCTCACCGGCAAGCGCATCGAGGTTCCGGTAAAGCGCCTCCTCCAGGGCACACCCCTGGAAAAGGCCGTCAACCCCGGCTCGGTCGACAACCTCGACCTCCTCCGCTTCTACGCGGACCTGGCCCGCACCCGCAGCTGACCCACCCCGCCCCCAACCCCGTTGTCAGTGCCGCTCGTTACGGTGAGTGAGCATCGTTCGACACTGTCCACGGGGGACCCATGGCACACGCCCAGCACGACACCATGCGCCGCGCCCTGCGCCGCGAAGTCGCCGGCACCATCGGCCTGTTGGCCGACGCCGAGGACTTCGCGGCCATGCGCCGCTATCGATCCTTCACGTTCCACGACCACACCACGTACCTCCGCGAGGTCGAGCACCTGCTCCGCACCCTCGCCGCCGAGGGCAAACACACCACACTCGCCCTCTTCGACCCCGAGGAGTACGAGGAGTTCTGCGCCGAATCCGGCCTCGACCCCGACACCTCCGACGGCCGCACCCGCTTCACCGCCGAACTGGCCGCAGCGGGCCCCACGGTCACCTACGACGGACGCCCACTCAGCGACATCGTCCCCGACCTGATCGACGAGACCCTCCGCCGCTCCACCGTGGAGTACGCGGAACACCTCCTGTCCGACACCGGCCGCTGCGCCCACTGCGGCGAGGACATCGGCGTCGCCTCCTTCACCCGCGCGGCCGTCCTGCTGAGCCGCATCCTCGACACCGGCTCACCCGGCACCCAGCACATCGTCTGCAGCGTCACCCTCGACACCACACCCCTCCTCGGCTCCCTGCACGCCGAGCGCACCCCGGACGGCCTGCTGGACCTGGACGAGACCGAGGCCCTGGAAGTCACCACAGTCCTCGCCGTGGGCATCGCCACGAAAAGCCCGGGCGGCCTCGTCCAACGCACCACGACCCCGGACCAACCCGACCGCGTCCACGGCTGGCGCCTCAGCGGCGAACACCTCGAACCCCTCACAGAAGCCCAGGTCTTCGACGCCTACTGCACCGACGCCCACACCGGCGAACCCGTCCCACCGGAACCCGGCCTGGACTACGCCGCGGCCCCCGACCTCGGCCCGTACGACGACCCGCACACGCACTGAAGCACCCTGACAACGCGTGAGGGTGCCCCACCGCAGTGGGACACCCTCACGCACACACCGACCGGCACGGAGCCGGCCGCCCGCTCACTCCCCGGACAGCACCGCCTGCGCCGCAGCCCGCGCCTCGTCCGCGGAGTCGGCGGCACGCGCGGCAGCCGCGGCCCGCTCACACTGCGCCAGCGTGTACTTGGCCAGCGTCGCCCGCACGTACGGAATGGAGGCGGCACCCATGGAGAGGGAGGTGACACCCAGACCGGTCAGCACACACGCGAGCACCGGGTCGGACGCGGCCTCACCACAGACACCGCAGCTCTTCCCCTCGGCCCGGGCCGCCTCGGCGGACAGCGACACCAGGTCGAGCAGCGCCGGCTGCCACGGGTCCTGCAGCCGCGACACCGCACCGACCTGCCGGTCCGCCGCAAAGGTGTACTGCGCAAGGTCGTTGGTCCCCAGCGAAAGGAACTCGACCTCCTGCAGAATCGACCGAGCCCGCAGCGCGGCCGACGGAATCTCCACCATCGCACCGAACTTCGCCCGCAGCCCGGCCGCCCGACAGGCGTCGGCGAACGCCTTGGCGTCCAGCCGGTCCGCCACCATCGGCGCCATGACCTCGAGATACACCGGCAGCCCCTCGGCCGCCTTGGCGAGCGCGGTCAGCTGCGTACGCAGCACCTCGGGGTGGTCGAGCAGCGTCCGCAGACCACGCACACCCAGAGCCGGGTTCGGCTCATCGGCGGGCGTCAGGAAGTCCAGCGGCTTGTCGGCACCCGCGTCCAGCACACGCACGACGACGCGCCCCTCGGGGAACGCCTCGAGCACCTGCCGGTACGCCTCGACCTGCTTCTCCTCGGACGGCGCCTTCTGGCTGTCGTCCAGGAACAGAAACTCGGTGCGGAACAGACCCACACCCTCGGCACCGGCTTCGACAGCGGCGGGCACGTCTGCAGGACCACCCACGTTGGCGAGCAGCGGCACCTTGTGCCCGTCGGACGTCGCACCAGGACCGGTCGAAGCGGCCAGCGCCGCCTTGCGCTCCTCGGCCTGCTTCTCCAACTCGGCCTGCTTCTCGGCGCTCGGGCTCACGAAGATCTCACCCGTGCTGCCGTCCACAGCGATCACCGTGCCCTCGGCCAGCTCACCGGCACCGGGCAGCGCCACCACCGCAGGCACACCGAGCGCCCGCGCGAGAATCGCGCTGTGACTGGTCGGCCCGCCCTCCTCGGTCACGAACCCGAGCACGAGCGTCGGGTCGAGCAGAGCGGTGTCGGCCGGCGCGAGATCCCGCGCGATCAGCACGTACGGCTCGTCGCTGTCCGGCACACCCGGCATGGGCACACCGAGCAGCCGCGCCACGATCCGATTCCGCACGTCGTCCAGGTCGGCCACACGACCCGCCATGTACTCACCCGCACCCGCGAGCAGCTCGCGGTAGTGCGAGAAGGCGTCGTAGATGCCGCGCTCGGCGGTGCTCCCGACGGCGATCCGCCGATCCACGTCGGCGATGAGCTCCGGGTCCTGCGCGATCATGGCCTGTGCCTCGAGCACGGCCTGCGCCTCACCACCGGCCAGATTGCCGCGCGCGATCAGATCGGCAGCGACCGCTTCGACCGCCTGACGGGCGCGCCCCTGTTCGCGCTCCGCCTCCTCGGCCGGAATCTGCTTCGCCGGCGGCTCGAGGACCGCGGTCCCCATGTGCCGTACTTCGCCGATCGCCACACCGTGGCTCACGCCGACGCCTCGCAGCGTTGTCTCCATTTCACCCGTCTCCGATAGATGCGGCGGTGCACCCGCCACGATGGATGTCGTACCTGCGGCCCAGTTACGGGCAGACGTCACTGCCAGCCGAAAAGCTCGTCGCCGGCCTTCATGTCGCCGTCCTCTACGACATTGGAGAGGGAATCGGCCGTGGCCTCGAGGGCCACGATGGGGCACACCGGGGACTTACCGGCGGCTTCGACGCCGGCCGGGTCCCAACGCACGATCGCCTGACCGCGCTGCACGGTGTCCCCCTTGTTCACGAGGAGCTCGAAGCCCTCGCCGTTGAGCTGCACGGTGTCGATGCCCAGATGCGTCAGCACACCGTGCCCCTCGTCGTCCACTACGACGAAGGCGTGCGGGTGAAGCGATACGACGATGCCGGCGACCGGGGCAACGGCCTCCGAAGGCTCGCGCACGGGATCAATGGCGGTACCGGGTCCCACCATCGCGCCGGAGAACACCGGGTCGGGCACTGCGCTCAGCCCGATTGCGCGTCCAGCAAGAGGGGACGTCACGGTCGTCATGGGGAGCCTCCCAGGGGTGGAGAGTCATTAGCGCCGTCACTACCTGTCCACGACAGCGCACTGTTCAGAAGCGTAAGTCATATGAAGTCCCGGTTCCGCACAACTGGTCCCAGTTGGCAGGCGTACGACGTACCGCAATCGATTTGCGTCCACTACCAGTGACATGTACTGTCGGACTCCTGCCTGAGGCCGCACAGCGCGCCAAGCACTCAAAGCCTCGGCGGCATCCTCATCAAGCTCGATCCTATCTATGGATCCGGTTCTGCATGCCCGCAGTGACCGTGGTCAGGGAGACGGAAAAAGCCTGATAGAGTTTGGAAACACCGAAGGGAAGCGCCCGGAGGAAAGCCCCAGTAAATGTCACTGCGGGTGAGTACGAAGGAAGCGTCCGTTCCTTGAGAACTCAACAGCGTGCCAAAAGTCAACGCCAGATATGTTGATACCCCGTCTCCGGCCGCCATGGCTGGGACGAGGTTCCTTTGAAAAAGTCCCGCCGGACATGGTTTCGGTGGGCAACACAGCGAGGACGCTGTGAACGGTCGGGACTATTCCTCCCGACT
>NZ_JASCIS010000048.1 GCF_029968015.1 Streptomyces luteolus | reverse complement strand
TCCGGCAGGCCACGCGGCGCCAGCCGCATATCGGACACAGTCGGGAAGGGGCGGGGAGGGGAAAACGAAGCCGGGCCCGGACAGCGCGTCACTGTCCAAGCCCGGCAGCCGCGACGGGAGCCTCCCGTCACTCCCCGATCAACGCATCCACAAACGCCTCAGGCTCGAACGGCGCCAGATCATCCGCCCCCTCCCCAAGCCCGACCAGCTTGACCGGAACCCCCAGCTCCCGCTGCACAGCGACGACGATGCCGCCCTTCGCCGTGCCGTCCAGCTTCGTCAGCACGATGCCCGTGATGTCGACCACCTCGGCGAACACCCGGGCCTGGACCAGGCCGTTCTGCCCGGTCGTCGCGTCGAGGACGAGGAGCACCTCGTCGACCGGACCGTGCTTCTCCACGACCCGCTTGACCTTCCCGAGCTCGTCCATGAGCCCGGTCTTGGTGTGCAGGCGGCCCGCGGTGTCGATGAGCACCACGTCGACGCCCATCTCCTTGCCCTCCTTCACCGCGTCGAAGGCGACGGAGGCGGGGTCGCCCGCCTCAGGGCCGCGCACGGTGTAGGCGCCCACTCGCTCGCCCCAGGTCTGCAGCTGGTCGGCGGCGGCGGCGCGGAAGGTGTCGGCGGCGCCGAGGACGACGGTGCGGCCGTCGGCGACCAGGACACGGGCGAGCTTGCCCGTCGTGGTGGTCTTGCCGGTGCCGTTGACGCCGACGACCATCACGACGCCGGGGACGCCGCCCGCCTCGTGCCCGGTCTCGGTCTTCACCTCACGGTCGAAGTCCGTACCGACCAGGGTGAGCAGCTCCTCGCGGAGCAGGCCGCGGAGCTCGTCGGGGGTGCGGGTGCCGAGGACCTTGACGCGCTCACGGAGGCGCTCGACCAGCTCCTGGGTGGGGGCGACGCCGACGTCGGCGGTGAGGAGGGTGTCCTCGATCTCCTCCCAGGTGTCGTCGTCGAGGTGCTCGCGGGAGAGCAGCGTGAGCAGTCCCTTGCCGAGCGTGTTCTGCGAGCGGGACAGGCGGGCGCGCAGCCGGACCAGTCGGCCGGCGGTGGGCTCGGGCACCTCGATCTCGGGTGCCTCGACGGCCTCGGCCTCTTCGGCGGGGGCTTCCGGCGCGGGCGCCTGCGCCTCGGGGAGTTCGACCTCCTCGATGGTGCGGCGAGGTTCTTCGTGTGGCTCCTCGGCCTCTTCGCCGACGTGCGGCTCGGCCGGGGGCTCGGTGATGGTCGGCGTGCTCGACGGGGCCGACGGGGGCAGCTGCTTCTTCTTGCGGCCGCTCACCACCAGGCCGCTGATCGCGCCGATCACGACTACGGCGATGACTACAGCAAGGATGAGGATGTCCATAACCCTGCCAGTATGCGGGAGACCCCTGGCGGGCGTGCCGGTGCGGACACGGGCGGCTGAAGCCCGTAAGCCTCGCCGCTCAGACCAAGGGACCTTGGGCCCTATTTGCCATTTTTAGGGCGAACGTACGATAGTTGCGGTTCCCTCTCCTCTCCCCCCACGGAGCTACCGCATGCCCGCGTCCCCAAGTGCCTCCGCCGAGGCTTCCGCCGTCGAGACCGAGAGCGCGATAGAGACCCGCGGTCTTGAACCGGTTCCCGACAGCGAGCGCACCGGCAAGGTCCGGGAGCTGTTCCCGACCTGGGTCGCCGCCAACATCAGTGTGCTGCTGCTCACCATGGGCGCGGGCCTGGTGGTCTTCAACGGCCTGAACATCTGGCAGGTGCTGCTCGTCGCGACGGTGGCCCCCCTCGTCTCGTACGGGATCGTGGGCCTGATCTCCATCGCGGGCAAGCGCGGGGGCGCTCCCGGTATGGCGCTGTCGCGGGCGGTCTTCGGGCAGCGCGGCAACCTCTTCCCTGGCTCGCTGATCTGGGTGGCCCGCTGGGGCTGGGAGACGATCAACGCGGTCACGGGTGCGTACGCGATCCTGACCGTGCTCGACCTGCTCTTCGGTGTGAAGTCGAACACCGTCCTGATCGTGGTGACGCTGCTGCTCTTCGTGACCGGCACGTTCCTGGTGTCGGGGCTCGGCATCAACGCGCTGCGGGTGTGCAGCAAGTGGTCGACGTATCTGTTCGGCGCGTTCAGCGTGCTAGTGCTCGGCTATCTGATCGCCGAGACCGACTGGTCGGCGGTCGTGGACCAGCCCGCGGGCTCGGCGGCGATGGTGGTCGCGGGCATCGGCGTGATCGGCGCGGGCGGCATCAGCTGGGTGCCCTCGGGCCCGGACTTCACGCGGTACCTGCCGCGCGCGGCCTCGTCGAAGAAGCTGGTCGGCACGACCGTCGGCGGCGCCGGCATCGTCGTCCTGCCGATGGTCCTGATGGGCGCCGTGATGGCGGTGTCGACGCCGAACCTGGCGAGCGCGCAGGACCCGGTGGCGTTCATCGGCGAACTGCTCCCGACCTGGATCGCGGTGCCGTATCTGCTGATCGCGCTGATCGGCATGCTCCTGATCAACTCGATGTCGATGTACTCGGCGGGCTTCACCGCGCAGACCCTCGGCATCAAGGTGCCGCGCGCGGCGGCGGTCAGCGTGAACGCGGTGATCAGCCTGGTCTTCGGTTTCCTCCTGATGGTGGTGGCGACCAGCTTCATCGGCTCGTTCATCTCGTTCCTGACGCTGCTCGCGGTGGCGTTCTCGGCCTGGATCGGCGTCTTCGGCGTCGACATGCTGCGCCGCACGTCGTACGACGGTGAGGCGCTGCTCGACACCACGCGCACCTCCGCCTACTGGTACAAGGGCGGCTTCGCCTGGCAGGCCATGACGGCGTGGGCGGTCGCCCTGCTGACGGGGCTGCTCTTCACCAAGGTCGACTGGTTCGCGGGCCCGCTCGCCACCTCCTGGATCGGCAGGCACGGCCTCGGCTGGGTGACGGGCATCGCGGTGTCGGCCCTGCTCTACGCGGTGCTGCCGCGCTCCAAGTCCCCTGCGGTGAAAGCCGGTTCGCCCGCGCGGGCCGAGGCGGAGCGCGAGACCGTGTCCGTCTGACCCGACCCCTGTCTATCTGACGTCGCGTCAACTACCGTCCCCCTTCGCAAGGCCACGGTTCCCGTAGTCCGTGTTCCCGGTGAAGGGGGACGTCGTCTGTCATGGCCGTCACCGTCGTACGTTTCAACCTCGTCGATCCCGCGGCGACGCCCGATTTGCTCGCCGCCCGCTACCGCGCCGCCGTCGAGATGGCCGCGTACTGCGACGACCGGGGTCTGGCCACGATCCAGACCGAGGAGCACCACGGCGCCGCCAACAACTGGCTGCCGTCGCCGTTCACGTTCGCGGGGGCGGTCTTCGGGGCCACGCGGCGGATCGCCGTCACCGTCTCCGCGATCATCGGCCCGCTGCACGATCCGCTGCGGCTCGCGGAGGACATCGCCGTACTGGATCTGCTCAGCGGCGGCCGTCTGGTGACCGTCGCCGGGATCGGCTACCGGCGCGAGGAGTACGAGGCCGCCGGCGTCGACTGGGCGCGGCGCGGGGCGCTGCAGGACGAGCTCCTGGAGACGCTGCTCAAGGCGTGGACCGGGGAGCCCTTCGAATTCCGCGGCCGTACGGTCCGGGTGACGCCGAAGCCGTACACGGAGCCCCATCCGCTGCTTCTGGTGGGCGGTTCGTCGAAGCCCGCGGCGCGCCGGGCGGCCCGGCTCGGCCTGCCGTTCTTCCCGAGCGCGCATCTGCCGGACCTTGAGGCGTACTACCAGGAGAAGCTGCGCGAGTACGGCACCGAGGGCTGGACGATGATGCCGGGGGAAGAGACACCACTGCTGCACATCTCCGAGGACCCGGACCGCACCTGGGCCGAGTACGGCGAGCACTTTCTGCACGAGGCGCGGACGTACGCCTCCTGGCAGAACCAGGACATCCACTCGGCGGTGCGCTCGGGGGCGGGCAGCGTGGCCGAGCTGCGGGCCGAGGGCGTGTACCGGGTCCTGACCCCGGACGAGTGCGTGACCCTGAACGAGGGCGGCCACGACAACCTGATCCTGCACCCGCTGTGCGGCGGCATGCCGCTCGACGAGGGCTGGCGCTCCCTGCACCTGTTCGCGGAAAGGGTCATGCCCCGGCTCAAGGACTGAACCGGGGCACGACCGATCTGGAGAGAGGGGCAGCGGGGATTAGCCCATCTCCTCCAGAGTCTTGCCCTTCGTCTCGCGGACGAACTTCAGGACGAAGGGGATGGAGAGCGCCGCGAAGGCGCCGTAGATGACGTACGAACCGGTCAGCGACCACTCGGACATGCTCGGGAAGGTCTTGGTGATCGCGAAGTTGGCCAGCCACTGCGCGGACGCGGCCACACCGAGCGCGGCGGCGCGGATCCGGCCGGGGAAGATCTCGCCGAGCAGCACCCAGACCACGACGCCCCAGGAGAGCGCGAAGAACAGGACGAAGGCGTTGGCGGCGATGATCGCGATCAGACCCTGCGCGTCGGGCAGCGAGACGTTGTCACCGGCGCCCGTCCGGTACGAGAACGCCCACGCCATGGTGAACAGGGCGATCGCCATACCGGCGGAGCCGATCAGGGCCAGCGGCTTGCGGCCGATCCGGTCGACGAAGATCATCGCGATGACCGTACCGACGATGTTCACGATCGACGTCTCGAACGAGTACAGGAACGAACTGGTCGGGTCGTGCCCGATCGACTGCCACAGCTGGTTCGAGTAGTAGAAGATCACGTTGATGCCGACGAGCTGCTGGAACACCGAGAGGCCGATGCCGATCCAGACGATGGGCAGGAAGCCGACCTTGCCGAGCAGGTCCTTGAAGGACGGCTTGTGCTCGCGGCGCATGGCGTCCTCGATCTCGGCGGCGCGCGCGTGCGCGTCGATGCCGGTGCCCTCGACCTCGGTGAGCACCTTCTTGGCGTCGGCCACCCGGCCCACGGAGATCAGGTAGCGCGGCGACTCGGGGATCGCGAAGGACAGCAGGCCGTACAGGACGGCCGGGAGGACCATCACGCCGAGCATCCACTGCCAGGCCTCCAGGCCCGCCAGCTGTCCGCGCTGGTCGCCGTCGGCCAGGGTGAGGATGCCGTAGTTGACCAGCTGCGAGACGGCGATGCCGATGACGATGGCGGCCTGCTGGAACGAGGCGAGCCGGCCGCGGTACGCGGGCGGGGCGACCTCGGCGATGTAGGCCGGGCCGATCACCGAGGCCATGCCGATGCCGACGCCGCCGAGCAGGCGCCACATGGTGAGGTCCCAGGCGGCGAAGGGCAGGGCCGAGCCGACGGCGCTGACGGCGAAGATCACGGCGGCGATCTGCATGCAGCGGATACGGCCGATCCGGTCGGCGATCCGGCCCGCGAGGGCGGCGCCGACGGCACAGCCGAGGAGCGCGGTGGCGATGATCCAGCCGAGCATGTCCGCGTTGACTTCGAACCGGTGCTGGATGGCCACGGTCGCGCCGTTGATCACGGAACTGTCGTAGCCGAAGAGGAAGCCGCCCATCGCGGCCGCAGCCGTAATGAAGATGACATGGCCGAGATGGTCCGGACGTGGACCCTTGGCCGCCTGCGGGGCCTGCGATGTGCTCGTCACTTGTACTCCTCGGGCGCCACCGGCCACAGCGCCGGGGTGGGGGTAGAGGCACCTTCCAGTGGCGCACAACTTCATGCCACTCACCACTTGAAGGTAAAAACAACCTTGCAGAGACTATGTCTTCAAGTTCCGAAGTCAATAGGTCGAGTGCTGTGATTTTCTGAGCATGCGAAGACGCCAAGAGTTCAATGCTTGAACTTATTAAGGGAGAAACGGGCGGAACGGGTCAGCTCGGCCGCCGGCCCCGGATCAGCTCAACCGCTGGCTGATGACCTTCGAGACCCCGTCCCCCTGCATGGACACGCCGTACAGCGCGTCCGCGACCTCCATCGTGCGCTTCTGGTGCGTGATCACGATGAGCTGCGAGGACTCCTGCAGCTCCCGCATGATCCGGATCAGCCGCTGCAGATTGGTGTCGTCGAGTGCCGCCTCGACCTCGTCCATCACATAGAACGGACTGGGCCGCGCCTTGAAGATCGCGACCAGCATCGCCACCGCCGTGAGCGACCGCTCGCCGCCCGAGAGCAGGCTGAGCCGCTTGACCTTCTTGCCCGGCGGCCGCGCCTCGACGTCCACACCGGTGGTCAGCATGTTGTCCGGATCGGTCAGGACCAGCCGGCCCTCGCCGCCCGGGAAGAGCCGCGAGAAGACGCCCTCGAACTCCCGGGCCGTGTCGTAGTACGCCTCCGTGAAGACCTGCTCCACCCGCTCGTCCACCTCCTTCACCACCTGAAGGAGGTCGGCGCGGGTCTTCTTCAGGTCCTCCAGCTGCTCGCTCAGGAACTTGTGCCGCTCCTCCAGCGCCGCGAACTCCTCGAGCGCCAGCGGGTTGATCTTCCCGAGCTGCTGGTAGGCCCGTTCGGCCGCCTTCAGCCGCTTCTCCTGCTCCACGCGCACATACGGCCGCGGTGTGCTCCGCGGATGAGACCCCGCGGCGGAGCCGCCGCTCCGGTTCTCAGTGTCCGGCGGCTCCTCGCCCTCGGCGGGCGGCGACGGCGGTACGAGCTGGTCGGGCCCGTACTCCGCGACAAGCCCGGCCGGTTCGACGCCCAGCTCCTCCAGCGCCTTCGACTCCAACTGCTCGATCCGCATCCGCTTCTCGGCGCCGAGGACCTCACCCCGGTGCACCGAGTCGGTCAGCTTGTCAAGCTCGGCCTTGAGGTCCCGGCCGGCGTTCCGCTCCGCCACCAGCTCCTGCTCACGCTCCGCCTTGGCCCGCTCGGCCGCCTCCCGCTCCCGCTCGGCCCGTACGAGGGACACCTCCACGTGCGCGAGCAGCTGCCGGGCGCCCGAGCCGACCGCCTGTGCGACGGCCGCCTCGCGCCGCAGCCGGGCCCGGCGCTGCTCGGCCCGTGCCCGGGCCTCCCGTTCGGCGCGCGCGGCCCGGTCCAGGCCGTCGGCACGTCCGGCGAGGCCCTTGACCCGCTCCTCGTGCGTGCGCGCCTGAAGCCGCGCCTCCATCTCGGTCTGCCGCGCATTGGCCCCGTCGGCCGCGAGCCGGTCCCGTACGGAGGTGTCGGGCTCTTCCTCTACGGGCAGCTCCCCCGCGACCGCGAGCCGTTCGGCCAGCTCCTCCACCTCTTCGAGTGCACGGTCCAGGGCCTCCTGCGCGCGGGCCGCCGCCGCGACCGACCGCTCCGCCTCGCCCGCGGCCCCGCGCGCCTGCCCGGCGAGCCGCCCGAGCTGCTGCGACACCGCCGACTTCTCCCGGTCCGCGGCCCGCCGCCGCTCCCCCAACTCCTCGACCAGCGCGGCACATCCACGCCGCCGCTCCACCGCCCGCTGCTGCTCGTCCGCCAGCGCCTCGCACCGCACCCCGAGCTCCTCCAGCTCGGCCGCGGCCTCGTCCACCGAGGCCTGCACCTCGATCAGGCTCGGCGCCCCGGCCGACCCGCCCTGCGCGAAGTGCGCCCCGAGCAGGTCCCCTTCGGCGGTCACGGCCGTCAACTCCGGCCGCGCGTGCACCAGATCCTCGGCGTCCTCCAGGGTTCCCACGACGACGATCCCGCGAAGCAGCCGCCGCACCGAGGGCATCAACTCCTCGGGCCCGCGCACCAGTTCAGCGGCGAACGGCGGCCCGTCCCCATGCTTCGCCGGTACGTCGTCGGGGGCGCCGCCGAGCAGTAGGGCCGCGCGGCCCGCGTCCTGCTTGCGGAGCAGCCGGATCGCCTCGGCCGCCGTCGCCGGGGGGCTCACGGCGATCGCGTCGGCGGCGGCCCCGAGCGCCGCCGCCACCGGCACCTCGAACCCGGGGGTCACGGTGAGCAGTCCGGAGGCAGGACCGAGCAGCCCGGCCAGCTGTTCCTTCGCGGCGAGCAGCGCTCCCGTACCGTCCTTGCGGCGCAGCCCGAGCGCGAGCGCCTCGTGCCGGGCCGCCGTCGCCGCCCGCTTCCGCTCCGCCGAGGTGGCCGCCTCGCGTGCGGCGGACAAGGCCGCCTCCGCGTCGGCCAGTTCACGCTTGGCCGCGTCGTGCCGCTCGCCGAGCTCGGAGTCGTCGGCGTCGAGCCCGTCAACCTCGGCCTTGAGCTGCTCGTACTCCTCCTGCGCCGCGGCCGCCCGCTCCTGGGCCTCGTCGCGCGCGGCGGCTAGCCGGTCGATCTCGGCCTGCGCCGAAGCCCCTCTGCTGCGGGCCGCGCCCACCTGGCCGTTGAGGCGGGCCAGGCCCTCGCGGCGGTCGGCGATCGCCCGCGCCACGTCCTTCAGGCGCCGCTCCTCACGCGCCAACTCCCGCTCCAGCTCGGCCCGGTGGGCCACCGTGTCCTCAAGGGCCCGCTCGGCCGCTTCGAGCGCGGCCTCCAACTCGGCCTCCTGCTCCCGGATCCGGGCGGCCTCGCGCTCCATGTCCTCGGGGTCGCGGCCGCGCCGCTCCTCCGCGGGCGCGGAGGTGGCGCTCTGCACGCGGGCGTCGGCGAGCGAGACCGTGCCGCGCACCCGCTCCGCCAGCTGCGACAGCTCGTACCAGGTCTGCTGCGCGCGCTGCAGCCGCGGTGCGAGGCGGCGCGCCTCGCCCTCAAGCTCGGCCTCCCGCGCGAGCGCCGCCTTGAGCCGCGCCTCGGCCTCCTCCTTGCGCCGCTTCAGCTCCGCCTCGTCGGCGATCTCCGTACGCAGTGCCTCCCGCAGCCCGACCAGGTCGTCGGCGAGGAGGCGGAGGCGGGCGTCGCGCAGGTCGGCCTGGATGACGGCGGCCCGACGTGCGACCGCGGCCTGCCGCCCGAGGGGCTTGAGCTGTCGGCGGAGTTCGTCGGTGAGGTCCTGTACGCGTGCGAGGTTGGCCTGCATCGCGTCCAGCTTCCGCAGCGCCTTCTCCTTGCGCTTGCGGTGCTTGAGCACACCCGCCGCCTCCTCGATGAAGGCGCGGCGCCCCATGGGGTCGGCGTGCAGTACGGAGTCGAGCTGGCCCTGGCCGACGATGACATGCATCTCGCGGCCGATGCCGGAGTCGGACAACAGCTCCTGGATGTCCAGGAGTCGGCAGGTGTCCCCGTTGATCTGGTACTCGCTGCCGCCGTTGCGGAACATGATCCGCGTGATGGTGACCTCGGCGTACTCGATGGGCAGCACACCGTCGGAGTTGTCGATGGTCAGCGACACCTCGGCCCGGCCGAGCGGTGGCCGCCCGGTGGTGCCGGCGAAGATGACGTCCTCCATCTTGCCGCCGCGCAGCGACTTGGCGCCCTGCTCACCCATGACCCAGCTGAGCGCGTCCACCACGTTCGACTTGCCGGAACCGTTGGGTCCGACGACGCACGTGATGCCCGGCTCGAAGCGCAGTGTGGTCGCCGAGGCGAAGGATTTGAACCCGCGCAGGGTCAGGGCCTTGAGGTGCACGCCGCCGGACTCTACCTTTCGGGCTCGCCCCGACTCCATGAACCGCCGCGTCTCACGGCATGAACACGCGGTTTCATCGCGGAGGGTGCAGGGCACATCAGACGTGAGGGAACGCTTTGACGATCAGGGGGATCCGGAGCGGCAGGGGGATCCGGAGCGGACGGGCGGCACCGGCGGGGAGGGGAAGCGGGGGGAAAGAAAGCGGGGGAAAGAAAGAAGGGACGCCGAAGCGTCCCTTGCAGATCTTCTCAAGCGGCTGACACAGGCAGCCCCGAGTGATGCCTCACGAGGCAGCAACTCAGGTCAGCGCAGGCTCCGCCTGGGGTACGTCGATGCTCTCCAGAAACGAGTCGCCTTCGTGAGAAGCGGCAGCAGTAGCCAGCGCGTCGTTCTCGGCCTGGATTCGTACGAGCTCGGATTCCAGGTCCTGGACGCGCTGCTGGAGCCGTCGCATCTCGGCGAGGAGTCGCGGGTCGGAGCCGCCGACGTAACCGAGAAGCGCCTTTGCCATGATGGATGGTCCTCCACACTGAGTGACCGACCGAATCGGTGTGGGTCGTGAGGGAAGCACCCGCGGTGAATGGCACTGCTTGTTTTGATTGCCGTTCCCACATGCCAAACAGCCGGGGTGCGCGGGGACTTCCAGAGTCTCACCAAAAAGTTTGACGGTCAACACGATCACACCCCGTATTGGCGGGCGGCCCGGGGGCGCGCGGCCTGGAACGGGCGGCGCTGCTCTCCTTCGGGGCCCTGGGGGCGTGGAGATCATTCTGCTCCGCGCAGCCTGGCACGACAAGGCTTTATTGGCAACCACCAGGCGCTTTCCGTCCGCGACTTCGCCGGGTGCGGGTCCCTGCGCCGCGTCGGACGCCCGGGACCCGCCCGTCCTCACCGGATGGCGAAGGTGTCGTAGATGCCCCGGGGCGTGTCCCAGATCTCAGTGACGCCGTCGACCCGGCCGGGTGTGTCGCCCTCCCTGAGCCAGCCGAGCAGTGCGTCACACCCGATGCGGGTGCCTTCGGCAACGACCTGGACGCGGCCGTCGGCGAGGTTGAGCGCGAAGCCGACCAGACCGCCGATCTCGAGTGCCTTCGCCCTGGTGAACCAGCGAAAGCCCACTCCCTGTACCTGACCGCGTACCCAGGCGGTGAGCCGTACCTCTTCATTCATGTGGGAAAGCTAACCGGCCTATTGCCCGCAAGGCACTTCGCCCCCACATTCTCTTCACGTACAGTCGCGACAGCCGCGCCTCACTCGTACGGGTGAGGCACACGAACCTCAGGGATCAGGAAGGCCACCAAGATGGGACGCCACCGACGCGTGGGCGCCGCGGGCGCGAGCGACGAGCAGCACCCGGCGGACACCGGTCGCACGGGCGGCGCACACTCGCACCGCCGCTCGAAGCGGGGCTCGGTGCCGGTGCGTACCGGTCTGCTCGGCGTCTCCGCTGCCGTGGCGATGGGCGCCGTCGCCGTCGCCTCCGGCCTGATACCCGGCGACACCTTCACGGGCGGCGACGGCCAGGAGTCCAGCCGCGTGCAGTCCGCGGGCAGCCCGACCGATCTGGAGACGCAGGGCGAGACCTCCGCCTCCCCGGACCGCTCCGAGAGCCCCACGAGCCGTGGCTCCGAGCGCCCCGAGCCGTCGAAGACGCCGTCGAAGGCCTCCCCGTCCCGCTCCGCGAAGCCGTCCAAGACCCCGTCGCCCGAGAAGTCCACCGCGGACACCGGCGCCGGTGAGAAGAAGACGGAGAAGCCGAAGACCCAGGCGCCGGCGAAGCCCGAGTCGGCCGCCCCCGCCAAGCCGTCGGCTCCGCAGTCCCCGGACACCGGCCAGGCCGCCGAGGCCGAGGTGCTCTCCCTCGTCAACCAGGAGCGGGCGCAGGCCGGTTGCAGCCCGGTGAAGGCCGACGCCGCCCTCGCCGATCTGGCCGCCGACTTCAGCGAGGACATGGCCGAGCGCGGCTTCTTCGACCACACCGACCCGGACGGCGACACCCCCTGGGACCGCGCCGAGCAGGCCGGGGTCAGCAACCTCGGCGGCGAGAACATAGCCCGCGGCCAGTCCAACGCCCAGTCCGTCATGGACTCCTGGATGAACAGCCCGGGCCACCGCGCCAACATCCTCAACTGCGACTACAAGACCCTCGGCGTCGGCGCCCACTTCGCGTCCGGCGGCCCTTGGTGGACGCAGGACTTCGGCTTCTAGGGCCCGCAGAGATCGGGGAGACGGGCCCTAGCCCCGTCTTACGTACGGGTCGCCCGCGGCGGCCGTTGGCAGCGCGGGCAGAAGTAGCTGGACCGGTTCATCCACGGCCGTCGGCGCATCGGCGTGCCGCAGCGCCGGCACGGCTCGTCCTCGCGCCCGTAGGCGTCGAGCGCCCGCTCGAAGTAGCCGGACTCGCCGTTCACATTGACGTACAGGCTGTCGAAGCTGGTGCCGCCCACGGCGAGCGCGGCGTTCATGACGTCGCGGATGTGGCCGAGGAGTTCGATGGTGCGGGGGCGCGTGAAGGTGGCGGTGGGGCGCTCGTAGTGCAGCTTGGCGCGCCAGAGCGCCTCGTCCGCGTAGATGTTGCCGACGCCGCTGATCAGCGACTGGTTGAGCAGCGCCCGCTTGATGGTCGTACGGCTGCGGCGCAGGCCTTGGTGGAAGGCCTCGTCGTCGAAGGCGGGGTCGAGCGGGTCGCGGGCGATGTGCGCGATGACGTCGGGCAGCCCGTCGGCGGTGGTGCCGTGCAGCGAGAGCCCGCCGAAGGTCCGCTGGTCGACGAAGCGCAGCTCGGTGCCTTGCTCGTCGTCGAAGCCGACGCGGATGCGCAGATGCTTCTCGTCGGGGGCGCCCTCAGGCTGTACGAGGAGTTGGCCGCTCATGCCGAGGTGCGCCAGGATCGCGTTCGGCGAATCGGCGAGCGGCAGCCACAGGTACTTTCCGCGCCGCCGGGCGATGCCGATCCGGTGCCCCTTGAGCCGGGCGGCGAAGTCGGGCCCGCCGGCGAGGTGGCGGCGTACGGCGCGTGGGTGCAGCACCTCGACCTCGGTCACGACGCGTCCGGAGACCCAGCGCTCCAGTCCGCGGCGGACGACTTCGACCTCGGGCAGTTCGGGCACGGGTCCTCCCCCGGTACGTGGGTGAATGCACGGCCGACGGCCCGCCCCGTGGGATACGGGACGGGCCGTCGTACAGCCTGCGGAACGGCTTGCGGCTCGGCGTCGGCGTCAGGCCTTGGCCGATTCGGGGGCGCTGCCGGCGTCCGCCGCCGCGGCCTCTGCGGCCCCTTCGGCCCCTTCGGCTTCGGCCTTGGCGCGCTCGTCCGCGGCGGCGCGAATCGCACGCCACGCGGACTCGGCGGCCTGCTGCTCCGCTTCCTTCTTGCTGCGACCGGTGCCGGTGCCGTACGAGACGCCTCCGACGCGGGCGGCAGCGGTGAAGGTCTTCTCGTGGTCGGGGCCGGTCTCCGAGACCAGGTACTCGGGCACGCCGAGGCCTTCGGTCGCGGTGAGCTCCTGGAGGCTGGTCTTCCAGTCCAGGCCGGCTCCGAGGTTGGAGGACTTCTCGATCAGCGGGTCGAAGAGCCGGTGGACCAGCTCGGAGGCCGCGTCCAGACCCTGGTCGAGATAGACGGCGCCGATCACCGCTTCGAGGGTGTCGGCGAGGATGGATGCCTTGTCCCGGCCGCCCGTGCCTTCTTCGCCCCGGCCGAGCCGGATGAAGGCGCCGAGGTCGAGCTCGCGGCCCACCTCCGCCAGCGCACGCGAATTGACCACCGCGGCCCGCAACTTGGCCAGCTGGCCCTCGGGCAGGTCGGGGTGGGTGCGGTACAGCGTGTCCGTGACGACGAGTCCGAGCACGGAGTCCCCGAGGAACTCGAGGCGCTCGTTCGTCGGCAGGCCGCCGTTCTCGTACGCGTAGGAACGGTGGGTCAGCGCACGCACCAGAAGGGCGGACTCGAGCTTGTACCCGAGCCGCCCTTCCAGAAGCGTGTGGGACGAGGCCGTGTTCTCCGCCTGCTTCTTGGCGTTTGCCGCTTTGGCGTCATCCGCCGTTTTGTGGCTAGACACGGTGCCTCTCACCAGCCGCTCAGACCTCGAGGACCTGGCGCTTGTTGTAGGTGCCGCAGCTCGGGCACGCGATGTGCTGCTGCTTCGGCTCCTGGCAACGCTCACACGAAACCAGGGTGGGGACCGCAGCCTTCCACTGCGACCGGCGGTGGCGCGTGTTGCTGCGCGACATCTTCCGCTTCGGAACAGCCACGGCTACTTCTCCTGCTTCTCGTCGACGCCAGCTTCCGCTTCGGCGCCGCTCATCTCGTCCTTCTCGCCGTCCTGGAGCGAATCAGCGAGTCCCTGCAATGCCGCCCAACGGATGTCGACGGCGTCGTGGTGGTGGTCCGGGTCGTCCGCGAGCCGCGCACCGCATTCGGCGCAGAGACCCGGGCAGTCGTCCTGGCACACCGGCTGCATCGGCAGTGCGAGCACCACCGCATCGCGCAGCACGGGCTCGAGGTCGAAGAGTCCGTCCTCGAGGGGGGTCATGTCCTCGTCCTCGGCGTCGTCGGCCGGTTCCGCCTGCTTGCTGCGGCCACGGTCATCGGCGTCGGGGTACGTGAACATTTCCTGGAAGTCCGCTTCGAGCTCTCGCTCCAGCGGCTCCAGACACCTTACGCACTCCCCCTCGACCCGTGCACGGGCGGTGCCTGTGACAAGCACCCCTTCCATGACGGACTCGAGCCGGAGCTCCAGCTCGACCGGAGCGCCACCGGGCACTCCGATGACTCCCTGGATGCCGAAGATCGCGTCTCCGGAGGGTGCGTCGATCGTGCGGGTCAGCCGCTGGAGCGCACCGGGACGCCGACCCAGCTCGTGCGTGTCGAACACGAGGGGGTTGCGGTGGTCGAGGCGGGCGTTCAGGGCTCTTCCTGCTTTCGATCATCGAAGTCTTGGGGAGGCTGACCCCGCTGTGAGCGGAGAGCCTGGTCGCGGGCGTCAAGAAACGACAGAGCGCACGCGCGACCGAAGAGCCAGGATACTGGACCATTCGCTGTCGGCCCAATCCGCCCTCTTACAGCTGGCCAGAGCCGTTCACTGCCCCTGGCCGCGCCCCTGTTCGTACTCCCGCAGCTGATCGACGCTGATCATGCTCGTGTCGAACAGACTGGTCTCGTCGAGCGCGGGCGCCTGCTGCTGCGCCGGGTCGGACTGCTGCCCGCCGCCGTCGTAGAACCCCTGCATCTGCATGCCGTCCGCCCCGGGCCCGAACCCCTGCGGCCCGTAGTCCTGGCTCTGCTGCTGATAGGCGTACGGGTCCTGCTGCTGGTACGCGTACGGATCCTGCTGCGTGTAGTCCTGCGGCATCTGCTGGTACGCGTACGGGTCCTGCTGCTGGTAGCCGTACGGGTCCTGACCCTGCGGGGCGTACTGCTGCTGCGCGGGGATCGGCGCCGGGGCCATGGGCGGCGGAGGGGGCGGGGTCTGCTCGTACGAGGTCTGCTCGTACGAGGTCTGCTCGTACGAGGCCTGCTCGTACGAGGCCTGCTCGTACGAGGTCTGCTCGTACGGCTGGGGTTGTTCCTGGGGCTGGGGTTGTTCCTGGGGCTGCTGCGGCTGGTGCTGCGGCTCGGCCAGGTCCGCGAGGTAGTCCGCGTCGCTGGCGAGGTGCTGGTGGCCGTGCTCGTCGAGGGCGCCGAGCTGGCCGAGGTCGTCGGAGGCGACGCGGCCCTGGAGCTTCTGGCGGCCGCGGCCGACCGCGTCCAGCGTCTTGGACAGCACGGCCTCGAAGGCGCCGAGCTTCACGTCCACGTACCCGTCCGCGCGCCGGCGCAGGGTCTCCGGGTCCTGGCTGCGCTCGGGGGCCTCGGTGAAGTCCGGGTCCTCGTACCCCTGGGAATCCAGGCCCTGGCCGGTGCCGAGGAGCTTCTCGCGGCCGCGGCCCACCGAGCCGAGGGTCTTGGTGAGGACGACCTCGAAGTTGGCGAGCTTGGAGTCGACGTACTCGTCGGCCTCCTGGCGGATCTCCTCGGCCTCCGCGCGGGCCTTGGCGAGGATGCGGTCGGCCTCGTCCTGGGACTGGCGGGCGACCGCGGTGTCGGAGATCAGCGAGCCGCGTTCCGCGCGGGCCGACTCGAGGATGCGGTCGGCCTCCTGGCGGGCCTGCTCGACCAGTTGCTCGCCGCTGCCGATGACCTGCTGCGCCTGGGCGAGGGAGCCGGGCAGGGCCGCGCGGACCTCTTCGAGGCGCGCGAGCAGCTCGGCCCGGTTGACCACGCACGAGGCCGACATCGGCATGGACCTGGCGCCCTCGACCGCTCCGACGATCTCGTCCAGCTTCTTCTGCACGTCCACCGTGTGCTCGCCACTCTCTGCCTGCTAGAAGTCTCTGCCCGATGGGAGACGGACAAGGCGACTGTAAAGGCAGCGGCCGCCGCCCCGACACCGGGTGACGGGACGTCAGCTCCGCGGGACCCGTTCTGGCTGGCCGGGGGCTCAGCCGTCCTGGGCCAGGCGCTCGGTCAGCGCCGTGTGCACCAGCGGCGGCACGAGGTGGGAGACGTCACCGCCCCAGGCCGCCACCTCCTTGACGAGCGAGGAGGACAGGAAGCTGTACGTGGGGTTGGTGGGGACGAACAGGGTCTCGACGCCGGAGAGGCCGTTGTTCATCTGGGCCATCTGCAGCTCGTAGTCGAAGTCGCTGACGGCGCGCAGGCCCTTGACGATGGCGGGGATGTCGCGCTGCTTGCAGAAGTCGACGAGCAGGCCGTGGAAGGCCTCCACCTCGACGTTGCCGAACTCGGCGGTGACCTGACGGATCAGCTCGATCCGCTCGTCGATCTCGAACAGGCCCTTCTTGGACTGGTTGATCATCACCGCGACGTGGACCACGTCGTAGAGCTTGGAGGCGCGGGCGATGATGTCGAGGTGCCCGTTGGTGATGGGGTCGAACGACCCCGGACAGACGGCGCGGCGCAACTGAAGTCCCTCGCTCTCGGGTCCTGACGATGCGTTCATGAGGTGGGTTCCTCGCTGGTCGAGGCGGCGCGACCGTACCAAAACGTGCCCTCGCCGTAACGCCGGGACCTGAGCCCCTCGAATCCGTCCGGCCAGCCGAATTCCCCGCCTCTGGTGCTGCGCTCCACGGTGACGAGCGCTTGCTCAGCGAGCCAGCCCTGGGCACGGAGTGTGAGCAGGATCTCCCGAAGATCGTCGTCGCTCACGGCGTACGGCGGATCGAGGAACACCAGGTCGTACGGGTCCTGGGGGGCCGCGCCCGCGATGACCGAGGCCGCCTTGCCGGACCGGACCTCCGCGCCGGGCAGGGCGAGCGCCTTGACGTTCTCCCGGATGGTGCGGACCGCCCGGGCGTCCGTCTCGACCAGGAGCGCGTGGCCCGCGCCCCGGGACAGCGCTTCGAGGCCGACGGCGCCCGAGCCCGCGTACAGGTCGAGGACGCGTTCGCCGTCGAGCGGGCCGCCGAGGAGCGACTGCCAGGTGGAGAACAGGCCCTCGCGCGCGCGGTCGGAGGTGGGCCGTGTGCCGTTCCCCGGTGGTACGGCCAGGCGGCGTCCGCCGGCGCGGCCGGCGATCACGCGGGTCATCTGCGTCCTTCGGGGGTGAGGGGGCTCGTCGAGCGGTCTCGACGAGCCGCGGTCACTCAACGATATGTGGGGGTGCGGGACGGGGGCACAGCGGCCGTCACGACGGTGGCCGCGCCGTCCATCCGGCGGTCACGGCGGTGGCCGCGTCGTCCACCCGGCCGTCACTGCGGTGGCCCCGCCGCCCACCCAGCCGTCACGACGGTGGCCCCGCCGCCCACCCAGCCGTCACGACGGTGGCCGCACCGTCCCTCCCGTCGTCCGGCGGTGGCCCCGCCGTCCACCCGGCCGTCACTGCGCGGTGGCCGCGCCGTACACCCCGGCCGTCACGGCGGTGGCCGCGCCATCCCTCCCGTCGTCCGGCGGTGGCCGCGCCATCCCTCCCGTGGTCACGGCGGTGGCCGCGCCGTCCACCCCGGCCGTCACGGCGGTGGCCGCGCCATCCCTCCCGTGGTCACGGCGGTGGCCGCGCCGTCCACCCCGGCCGTCACGGCGGTGGCCGCGCCATCCGCCCCGTCATCCGGCGGTGGCCGCGCCGTCCGCTCGGTCGTACAGCGGTGGCCGCGCCATCCGCCCCGTCGTCACGGCGGTGGCTGCGCCATCCGCCCCGTCGTCAGCCCTTGTCCAGTACTCCTCTCGTCAGCCCTTGTCCAGGTACTCCTCCCGGTCCTTGTCGAGGAGGGCGTCCAGGGCCGTGCGCAGGGCGGGCAGGCCGGTGAGCTCCGGGTCGGCGGAGACGATCCGGACCGCCTCCTCGCGGGCCTCGGCGATGATCTCCTCGTCGTCGATGACCGCGAGGACCCGCAGCGAGGAGCGCACTCCGGACTGCGCCTGCCCCAACACGTCGCCCTCGCGGCGCTGTTCGAGGTCGATGCGGGAGAGCTCGAAGCCGTCGAGCGTGGCCGCGACGGCGCCGAGTCTGGCGCGCGCGGGGCTCGCCTCGGGCATCTCGGAGACGAGCAGGCAGAGGCCAGGGGCCGAGCCTCGTCCGACGCGGCCGCGCAGCTGGTGCAGCTGGGAGACGCCGAAGCGGTCGGCGTCCATGATCACCATGGCGGTGGCGTTGGGGACGTTCACCCCGACTTCGATGACCGTCGTCGCCACCAGGACGTCCACCTCTCCGGCGGCGAAGGCCCGCATCACCGCGTCCTTGTCCTCGGGCGCCATGCGGCCGTGCAGCACCTCGACGCGCAGGCCCTTCAGGGGTCCGGCCGTGAGTTGCTCGGCGACCTCGACGACGGCGAGGGGCGGACGCTTCTCCGCCTCGTCCTCGGCGGACTTCTTCTTGGCGGACTTGTCGTCCAGGTCGTCGCCGATGCGGGGGCAGACCACGTACGCCTGATGGCCGTTCTCGACCTCCTCGCGGACGCGTTCCCAGGCGCGGGCCAGGAAGTGCGGCTTGTCGGCTGCCGGAACGACATGGGTGGCGATCGGCGAGCGCCCGGCGGGGAGCTGGTCGAGGACGGAGGTCTCCAGGTCGCCGAAGACGGTCATGGCGACCGTGCGCGGGATGGGGGTCGCCGTCATCACCAGGAGGTGCGGCGGCTGTTTGCCCTTGCCGCGCAGGGCGTCGCGCTGCTCGACGCCGAAGCGGTGCTGCTCGTCCACGACGACCAGGCCGAGGTCGTGGAACTGCACCTTGTCCTCGATCAGGGCGTGCGTGCCGATGACGATCCCGGCCTCTCCGGTGGCGAGGTCGAGCAGGGCCTGGCGGCGGGCGGCGGCGCCCATCGAGCCGGTGAGGAGCACGACCTTGGTGGCGTGCTCGGAGCCGCCCAGCATTCCGCCCTCCGACAGCTCCCCCATCATCTCGGTGATCGAGCGGTGGTGCTGCTGGGCGAGCACCTCCGTGGGCGCGAGCATCGCGGCCTGTCCGTCCGCGTCGACCACGGCGAGCATGGCGCGCAGTGCCACCATCGTCTTGCCCGAACCCACCTCTCCCTGCAGTAGCCGGTGCATCGGGTGTTCGGTCGCGAGGTCGTCGAAGATCTCCTTGGAGACCCGCTCCTGTCCGTCGGTGAGGGTGAAGGGCAGCTTGGCGTCGAACGCGTCGAGCAGGCCGTCCGCGGTGGGGCGGCGGGGCGCGGCGGGCAGCTGGGTCTCGGCGAACCGGCGCCTGGCCAGGGCGACTTGGAGGACGAAGGCCTCGTCCCACTTGAGGCGGTCCTTCGCCCCTGCGACGTCCTCCTTCGAATGCGGCCGGTGGATCTTCAGGAGCGCCTCGGGGAGCGGCACCAGGCCGCGGCCCTGGCGCAGCGAGGGCGGCAGCGGGTCCACGGCGTCCTGCGCGCTGGGCAGCACCGCGTCCACCGCCTTGGCGATCTTCCAGGACTCCAGCTTCGCGGTGGCCGGGTAGATCGGGATGAGCGCTCCGGCCCAGGACTCGACGGCGTCCTCCCCCTCGGCTCCGCCGCCGCGCAGCAGTTGGTACGCGGGGTGGGCGAGCTGGAGTCTGCGGTTGAACGCGGACACCTTGCCCGCGAACATCGCGCGGGTGCCGGGCAGCAGGTCCTTGTGCGGCTTGTGGATGCCGCGGCCGAAGAAGACCAGCTGGAGCTGGCCGCTGCCATCCGTGATGGTGACTTCCAGGCGCTGTCCGCGGCCGCCGTTGAACTTCAGGACACGTGCGCTCGCGACCTGCGCGACCACCGTGACATGCTCGTCCAGGGGCAGGTCGAAGAGCGTGGTCAGCTCGCCTCGCTCCGCGTACCGCCGGGGGTAGTGGTGGAGGAGGTCGCCGACCGTGTGCAGGTCGAGGTGCTCGGCCATCACCTTCGCGGTGGCGGGGCCGAGCGTCTTCTTCAGGGATTCTTCGAGCGCGGGCACGAATCCATTGCACACCATGGCTCTGACACCCGCGGTGACTCAATTCCGGAATCCGGGCACAACGCCTCCCGTGACGCGCTAACTTTGCGGCATGCCTTTGGCATCGGGCAGGGCTTGTCCGTCACGGGTCCGCATAGGCGGGCGAGTGAGAAGCCACCGCATTCACGCACAGGCGGAGTCACTGCACACCACGGCGCCGACATCGCGCACGGCAGGTGTACCGAAGCGCCCGGGACCAGGGCCCGCGAGACCGCGGTCGCTGGCCCCGGGCGGCTTACTCCACGCCGATCAGCATCAACGGCGCCTGCCGCCCGCCTCGGTACACGACGGTGTCGACGGCGAGGTGGTGCTCGCGTACGTGATCCCCGAGGGCGTCGCCGACCGATTCGGGCAGGTCGTCGCCGAGGACGAGCGTGACCATCTCGCCGCCCGCGGACAGCATCCGGTCGAGGACCGCGGCCGCCGTGGCCGTGACGTCGGCGCCGATCACCGCGACGTCCCCGTCGATCAGGCCGAGCAGGTCCCCGGCCTGGCAGATGCCCGCCGTGGTCCACGACTGCCGCTCGGCGACGGCCAGTTCCGCGTACCGGGTGGCGCCCGCCGCCGACGTCATGCCGACCACGTCCTCGTCGAAGCGCCGGTCCGGCTCGTGCACGGCGAGCGCCGCGATGCCCTGCACCGCGCAGCGCGTCGGGATCAGCGCGACTCGTACGCCCTCGGCACGGGCCTGCTCGGCCGCCGCAGCAGCCGTGTACCGCAGCTCCGGGTCGTTGGGCAGCAGCACCACCTCGCGCGCGTGCGCCCGCCGGATCGCGTCGACCAGTTCGCCGCTCGCCGGGGGCTCCCCCGGCCGCGCGAGCACGGTCGTCGCGCCGGACTCGCCGCACAGCTCGGCCAGGCCCTCGCCGGGCACGACGACGACGATCGCGCGCTGCGTCCGCTCCCGCGGCTGCTTGGGGTGCCCGCCACTGTGCGCGTCCTGCGCCCCGAAGTGCGTGATCCGGATGCGGTACGGGCGTCCCGCCTCGACTCCCGCCTCGACCGCGGCGCCCGCGTCGTCCACGTGCACATGGACGTTCCACAGCCCGTCGCCGCCGACCACGACCAGGGAGTCGCCCAGGGCGTCGAGGCGGGTGCGGAGCCGGGACACGGCGGCGTCGTCGGCCTCCAGGAGGTAGATCACCTCGAACGCGGGCCCGCCCTCGTCGGCGCCGCTCTCGGCCCCGCAGTCGACGGCGTCCGCCGCAGGACTCCGCGGGCTCACCTCTTCGTCAAGGCCCGCGTCCGCGGCGAACGGTTCGGCCTCGTCGTCCACGCGCGCGTGGTGACCGATTCCGCCTCCCCCGCGCACCGGCCGCCGCGCGGGCGCCCTACCCGACAGGGTCTGCACGAGGGCGCCGAGTACCGCGACGAGGCCCTGGCCGCCCGCGTCGACGACGCCCGCCCGGCCGAGCACGGCCAGCTGGTCCGGCGTCCCCTCCAGGGCCGTGGCCGCGCCCTCGTACGCGGCGGTGGCGACCGCGGCGCAGTCGCCGACCGCCCGCCGTGCCGCATCGGCCGCGGCGGTGGCGACCGTCAGGACGGTGCCCTCCACGGGATGGGCCACCGCCTGGTAGCCGGACTCGGCGGCCCGGCGCAGCGCGAGCCGCAGCATCGCGGCACCGCCGTCCGCGCCCGAAGGACCGGGTGCGCTGTGATCCGCGCCATGCTCTCCGTCGTCGGAGGCGGCCTCGGCAAGCACCTGAGCCGTACCGCGCAGCAGCTGCGCCAGGATCGTTCCGGAGTTCCCGCAGGCACCGATGAGCGCGCCGTGCGCCAGTGCGCGTACCGCCTCCGCCAGCGAGGGGCCCGCGCCGGAACCCGCCGCTTCGTGGCCCGCGAAAACCGCCTCTACCGCGCGTGCGGCCGATTCCACGGTCAGATACAGATTGGTGCCGGTGTCCCCGTCGGCGACGGGATAGACGTTGATCGCGTCGATCTCCTCGCGGGCCTTCCCCAGCTCGCGGAGCGCCAGTCCGCACCAGGTGCGCACCACCTCGGCGTCGGGGGTCTGGGGCACCGGCTGCCTCCTTGTTCCGGGGTCGTCTCGCAGCGTAGTCCCCGGTGGGGAGGCTGCCCGGGGCAGGCCCCCGAGCGGTCATGGTAGTTTCGTTGTACCGAAGCGGACGTTGTATGCTGCTTCGGTTGCCTGACGAGAGTCAGGCCGACCTTCCCCCTGGCACCGCCAATCAGATCACTAGATCCCGGCATGCCGGGATCAACCGTAAGTGCATCTGAAGTCTTTGGAGTGACCCGTGGCTGCCAACTGCGACGTCTGCGGCAAGGGGCCGGGCTTCGGCAACAACATCTCCCACTCGCACCGCCGCACGCCCCGTCGCTGGAACCCGAACATCCAGCGCGTGCGTGCCGTGATCGGTGGGACGCCGAAGCGGCTCAACGCCTGCACCTCGTGCATCAAGGCCGGCAAGGTCTCGCGCTGACGAACGTGTAGCGCGGCCACCTAGCTGGTTGCTGTAGAAAGCCGGTCCACCCTCGGGTGGACCGGCTTTTTCATGCCCGCACACAGGGCCACTACGCACAGGCCGCTACGCACAGGCCACTAGGAGCGGAACCGCCACCCGTGGTCCACCGGCCCGATTCCCCCGCCGAGCGCGAAGCCCGCGGCGATCGCGCCCGTCACGTACTCCTTCGCCGCACGCACCGCGTCCGGCACCGTGAGCCCCTGTGCGAGGCCTGCCGCGATCGCGCTGGCCAGGGTGCAGCCGGTGCCATGGGTGTGGCGGTTGTCATGGCGCGGGGCGCGCAGCCAGTGCTCCTCGGCGCCATCCGTGAGCAGGTCCACGGCATCGCCCTCAAGGTGCCCGCCCTTGATCAGTGCCCAGCGCGGCCCGAACTCCAGCAGGGCGGCGGCCGCGCGCCGCAGCCCATCCTCGGACTCCACGCGTACGCCGGTGATCTGCGTGACCTCGTCCAGGTTCGGCGTCGCGACCGTGGCGACGGGAAGCAGCTTCGTCCGTACGGAATCGAGGGCCGAGGCGGCAAGGAGAGAGTCGCCGTGCTTGGAGACGCCCACCGGGTCGATCACCGTGGGCGCTTCCGTGCCGGCGAGCAACTCCGCGACCGTCTCGACGAGTTCGGCCGATGCCAGCATGCCGGTCTTCACGGCCTGCACGCCGATGTCGTCGACGACGCTGCGGTACTGCGCGCGCACCGCCTCCACCGGCAGCTCCCAAGCGCCTTGCACACCAAGGGAGTTCTGCGCGGTGACCGCTGTCAGGACGCTCATGCCGTGCGTGCCGAGGGCCAGCATGGTCTTCAGGTCGGCCTGGATGCCCGCGCCGCCGCCCGAGTCGGACCCGGCGACGGTGAGCACGCGCGGGGGTGCCGTACGAGACGGTGCCGTACGAGACGGTGCCGTACGAGACGATGCCGTACGAGATGTCATGATTCGATCTCCCCGAAGTGGTCCCAGCCGCTCTTGCTGGTCCAGGGCGCGCCGTCGACCGTCACCTGAGGCAGGGCCGAGGGGTTGAGGACCTCGCCGATCACCTTCCAGCGGGCCGGAAGCTGCACGTCCGGCGGGAAGGTCGCGACGATCGCGTGGTCCTCGCCGCCGGTGAGCACCCACTGCAGCGGGTCGACGCCGACGGCCTGGCCGATGTCGTTCATCTGCGAAGGGATGTCGATCGAGGCGGACTTGACGTCGATCCTGACCTTGCTCGACTCGGCGATGTGCCCGAGGTCGGCGATCAGTCCGTCGCTGACGTCGGCCATCGCGGTCGCGCCGAGCCCGGCGGCCGCGGGGCCCGCGTGGTACGGCGGCTCGGGCCTGCGGTGCGCCTCGACGAAGGCGCGCGGCGAGCGGAAGCCGCGCGAGAGCACCGCGTGCCCGGCGGCGGACCAGCCCAGCCAG
Source organism: Streptomyces luteolus (assembly GCF_029968015.1). GTDB lineage: Bacteria > Actinomycetota > Actinomycetes > Streptomycetales > Streptomycetaceae > Streptomyces > Streptomyces luteolus. The sequence continues at coordinate 39,145 of NZ_JASCIS010000048.1, read as the reverse complement.
CCGGTGTACGCGACGACGTCACCGGGCTGCGCACCCGCGCGCGTGACCGGCTCGTGGTTGCGCAGATCGCCGAGCGCGGTGATCGACACGGTGATCGTGTCCCCGCGTACGACATCGCCGCCGACCACGGCCGCGCCCGCGACCTGGCACTCGTCGCGCAGCCCGTCCATCAGCTCGCTGGCCCAGGTGACCGGCAGCTCGGCCGGTACGACGAGGCCGAGGAGCAGCGCCGTCGGCACGGCGCCCATGGCGGCGATGTCCGCGAGGTTCTGCGCGGCGGCCTTGCGGCCCACGTCGTACGCGGTGGACCAGTCGCGGCGGAAGTGCCGCCCCTCCAGGAGGATGTCCGTACTGGCCACGACCCTGCGGTCGGGTGCGGCCACGACCGCGGCGTCGTCGCCGGGGCCGAGGCGCACCGCCGGAGTGGTGGTGAGCCGGGACGTGAGCTCTCTGATGAGCCCGAACTCCCCGAGCTCGCCCACGGTGCCCTTCATCGAGTCTCGCCTCTTCCTGTCGTGCCGGGCGTCGTGCCCGGTGTCGTGCCGGGCGTCGTGCCGACTGCCCCAGTGTGCGCGCGGTCGCGGGGGCCCTCGGCCGCGGGTACCGTCAACAGGTACGTCAACTTGGCTGGTCCGTACGCCCCGGAGCGCGCGCCACAGGCTCCGCGGGTCTCCCCGCGACGCACGGTGACGCGATACCGTGGCGCCCCGTTGCCCGTCAGCACCCGTTTCCGAGGGCGCTGAACGCTTGCTGTTTCCGTTCCCCACATGATCCTCGTGGCCGCCCTGGAGGTTCCGTGGTACAGGCGTACATCCTGATCCAGACCGAGGTAGGCAAGGCGTCCGTGGTCGCCGAGCTGATCGGCAAGATCCCCGGAGTGATCCAGGCCGAGGACGTGACCGGTCCCTACGATGTCATCGTGCGCGCCCAGGCGGACACGGTCGATGAGCTCGGTCGCATGGTGGTCGCGAAAGTCCAGCAGGTGGACGGCATCACCCGCACGCTGACCTGCCCGGTCGTGCACTTGTAGCCCCCGTCTACGCTTGGCCGGTGAACGTTTTCCGCCGCCGGCTGATCTGTCTGTCCGCCCTCGGTCTGCTGTGGGCGACCGCGGGCTGCTCTTCGACGGACGACCGGGCGACCGTCCCGGTTCCCTCCCCCGACGCCGATACGGCACAGCTGTGCCGGAACCTGCACGAGCAGCTGCCGGACCGGATCGACGGGCTCGACCGCGAGGATCCGGAGCCGCGTTCCGAACTGACTGCCGGATGGGGAGGCTCGGCGATCATACTGCGCTGCGGTGTACCCCGGCCCGCCGCGCTCGCGGACCCGAAGGCGTACGGCGCCGAGGTCAACGGCGTGGGCTGGCTGACCGAGCAGCAGCAGGACGGTTCGTACCGCTTCACGACGACGCTGCGCGAGGCGTACGTCGAGGTCACGTTCGGCAAGGAGCAGGCGAAGAAGGGCGCGGGCTCGCTCACCGACTTCGCGGGGCCGGTCAGGAAGACGGTGCCGGAGGGCATCGCGAACTGAGTCCGCGATGCCCCCAACTGCACGCAGGGGCCCGGCCGTTGGAAGACGGCCGGGCCCCTGCGTACGTACGTGGACGCGCTAGCGCAGTCCGGTCGGCCGGCGCAGGGCGGCCTGGATGAGGCGGTCCACCAGCTCGGGGTAGCCGACGCCGCTCTCCTGCCACATCCGCGGGTACATCGAGATCGGCGTGAAGCCGGGCATGGTGTTGATCTCGTTGATCACGAACCGGCCGTCCTCGGTGAGGAAGAAGTCCGCGCGCACCAGGCCCTCGCAGGACGCCGCCTCGAAGGCCTCGACGGCCAGGCGCTGCACCTCGGCGGTCTGCTCCTCGGTGAGCGGGGCGGGCACGATCCCGGAGGCCGAGTCGATGTACTTGGCCTCGAAGTCGTAGAAGGCGTGGTCGGAGACCGGCGGGATCTCGGCGGGCACGCTGGCGCGCGGGCCGTCCTCGAACTCCAGGACGCCGCACTCGATCTCGCGGCCGCGGAGCAGCGCCTCCACGATGATCTTCGGGTCGTGCCGCTGCGCCTCCTCGACGGCCTCGTCCAGGCCCTCCAGGGAGTCGACCTTGGTGATGCCGAAGGACGAACCGGCCCGCGCGGGCTTCACGAAGAGCGGCCAGCCGTGGTCACCGGCGAAGCCCACGATCTTCTTGCGGGCGGCCGACGGGTCGAGCTCCCACTCGCGCGGCTTGATCACCACGTACGGGCCGACGGGCAGCCCGAAGGAGGTGAAGACCCGCTTCATGTACTCCTTGTCCTGGCCCACGGCGGAGGCGAGGACGCCCGAGCCGACGTACGGCGTCCCGGACAGCTCCAGGAGTCCCTGGAGGGTGCCGTCCTCGCCGTACGGGCCGTGCAGGACGGGGAAGACGACGTCGACCTCGCCGAGTGCCTTGGGCACCGATCCCGGCTCGGTGACGACCACTTCGCGGTTGGCGGGGTCGAGGGGCAGCACCACGGCGCCGTCCGCCGACTCGGCGAGCCGGTCCACGTCCGGGACGGTGCGGTCGGTGATCGCCATCCGCTCCGGGTCGTCGGCGGTCAGCACCCACCGGCCGTCGTGCGTGATGCCGATGGGCAGCACGTCGTACTTCTCGCGGTCGATGGCGCGCAGGACGGCGCCGGCCGTGACGACCGAGATGCCGTGCTCGGAACTGCGCCCGCCGAAGACGACCGCGACGCGCGGCTTGCGGGATTCCCCTCCTGGCTGGGAGGGGACCGGGCTCTGGGAGGAGGTCTCGCTGCTCATATCGCGTTGAGCGTACCTGCTGGTAGTGGCCGAGTCAGCGCGCGTGCGGCGTCGAGTCGGCGTACGGGACGCCGCCCGCCGGTACGCGGGAGGTCAGCGGCGCTCGGCCTTCGCGCTGCGCCCCATCAGCTCCTTGAGCGCCACCAGCGGCGGCGTGCCGTCGTGCACGATGCCGACGACGGTCTCCGTGATGGGCATGTCGACGCCGTGCCGGCGGGCCAGATCGAGCACGGACTCACAGGACTTGACGCCTTCGGCGGTCTGCTTGGTGACCGCGATGGTCTCCTCGAGGGTCATGCCCTTGCCGAGGTTGGTGCCGAAGGTGTGGTTCCGGGAGAGCGGCGAGGAGCAGGTGGCGACGAGGTCGCCGAGGCCCGCCAGGCCGGAGAAGGTCAGCGGGTCGGCGCCCATGGCGTGCCCGAGCCGGGTGGTCTCGGCGAGGCCGCGGGTGATCAGGGAGCCCTTGGCGTTGTCGCCGAGGCCCATGCCGTCCGCGATGCCGACGGCGAGACCGATCACGTTCTTGACGGCGCCGCCGAGTTCGCAGCCGACGACGTCGGTGTTGGTGTACGGCCGGAAGTACGGGGTGTGGCAGGCCGCCTGGAGCCGCTGCGCGACGGACTCGTCGGTGCAGGCGACGACCGCGGCGGCGGGCTGCCTGGCGGCGATCTCGCGGGCGAGGTTGGGCCCGGTGACGACGGCGATGCGCTCGGCGGGCACCTTCGTGACGTCCGCGATCACCTCGCTCATCCGCATCGCGGAGCCGAGTTCGACGCCCTTCATCAGGGATACGAGGACGGTGTCGGGGGCGAGCAGCGGCGCCCACTCGGCGAGGTTGCCGCGCAGCGTCTGCGAGGGCACGGCGAGCACCGTGAAGTCGGCGCCGGCCGCGGCCTCCGCGGCGTCGGTGGTCGCCCTTACCCGCTCGGGGAGTTCGACGCCCGGGAGGTAGTCGGGGTTGGTGCGGGTGGAGTTGACGGCCTCGGCGAGTTCGGGACGGCGGCCCCACAGGGTCACGTCGCAGCCCGCGTCCGCGAGGACCATGCCGAAGGCCGTGCCCCAGGAACCCGTACCGAAGACGGCTGCCTTCACAGGCGGTGTCACTTGGTGTCCTCCCCGGCCGTGCCGGTCTGTTCGCCGACCTTGTCGGCCGTCCTGTGCTGTTCGGGGCCACCGGTCGCGAGCTGTTCGCCGCCGCTTGGGAGCCGTTCGCCGCCGCTCGGGAGCCGTTCGTCGTCGGTCCCCCGCTGTTCGGCCTTGCGCCGCTGGGCGATGCGCGCCTGGCGCGGGTCGAAGGGCGTCGCGGGGGCCTTCTCGCCGCGGAGCTCCTCGAGGAGTGCGGTGATGGCGGCCATGATGACTTCCGTTGCCTCCTTGAGGAGTTCGGGCGTCATCTCCTTGTCGTAGAAGCGCGCCAGGTCGACCGGCGGACCGGCGAGGACGTGGTGCGTCTTGCGCGGCAGGATGTGCGGCTTCTTCGCGTACGGCGGCAGGAGTTCGTTGGCGCCCCATTGCGCGACGGGAATCACCGGGCACTTGGTCTGCAGGGCTACACGCGCGGCGCCGGTCTTGGCGGTCATGGGCCACAGATCGGGGTCGCGGGTGAGCGTTCCCTCGGGATAGAACGCGACGCATTCACCCCGTTCCACGGCGTCGATCGCGGCCCGGAACGCACTGAGTGCGTCGGTGCTCTCGCGGTAGACGGGGATCTGTCCGGTACCCCGCATCACGGCGCCGACAAATCCGCCCTTGAATAGTCCGTTCTTGGCGAGGAAACGCGGCACACGTCCGGTGTTGTACTGAAAGTGCGCGTACGCGAAAGGGTCGACATGAGAATTGTGGTTCACCGCGGTGATAAATCCACCGTCGCCCGGAATGTGTTCCACACCACGCCAGTCCCGCTTGAGGAGAACCACCAGCGGCGGTTTTGCGATGACCGCCGCCAGGCGGTACCAGAAGCCGATTCTGCGGCGGGACACTCGGACACCTTCCTCTGCTGACTTGTCATGCGCTGGTGCGCCGCACAAGTGTCGCCCCAGGTTCTCCGTCTGTCGAGAACACCGTATGCCAAGCCCTTGCCAGGCCCTTCGGACGGCTTGTCCACAGGGCCGCACACAGTACGCGCCCACAGGCGAGAATGGGTGCCGATGCGCACACAAGCCGACCGTGCCGAGCCGTTCGCGTGGAGCCTGGTCATCCCCCTGAAGCCCCTGGTGCGGGCGAAGAGCAGGCTCGCGGCCGCCGCGGACGACCGGCTGCGCCCCTCGCTCGCCCTCGCCTTCGCGCAGGACACAGTGGCCGCGGCGCTCGCCTCAGGGGCCGTGCGGGATGTGGTGGTCGTCACGGACGACGCCCGCGCGGCACGCGAGTTGGCGTCCCTGGGCGCCCGCGTCGTGCGGGACGAGCCGGGCGCCGGCCTCAACGCCGCGCTGTCCCACGGCGCCCGCACAGCCAGGTCGCCGCGCCCCTCGGCGGCGGTGGCGGCGCTCAACGCGGACCTGCCCGCTCTCCGTCCGGCGGAATTGACGCGAGTTCTGGATTACGCCCGCGCATTTCCGCGCGCATTTCTCCCGGACGCCGCAGAAATCGGTACGACACTGCTGTGCGCGGCGCCGGGAATTCCGCTGGCCCCGGAGTTCGGTGAGGCCTCACGGGCCCGGCACACGGCGTCGGGCGCCGTGGAGATCCCCCTGCTCGACGTGGCGAGCGTCCGCCAGGACGTGGACACCCCCGAGGACCTGACCGCGGCCCTGTCCCTGGGCGTCGGCCCGCACACGGCGGCGGCCGCGGACCGGGCGCTGTTCAGAGGGTCTGCAGCGTCACCAGAGTGATCCGCCGCTCCTGCTCCCCCGCCGCCTCGTCGAGCTCGATCCGCACCCGCTGACCGGGCCGCAGCATCCGCAGCCCACCGGCGTCGAAGGCGGCTCCGTCGAAGGGCACCGGAGTGCCGTCGTCCAGCAGCACACTGCCGCTGCGGGTCTCGGGGTCGTACGTGTACGCGGTGGCCTGCATGCCCGCAGCGTATCGGGCACCGCACACCGCCCGTACCGCGTGCCCCCCCTGCCCCGTACCCCCGTACCGCACGGGCGGACGGACCGGACGGGCGCGGACGCCCGCATCGCACACCGGCGGCCGCGCGCCTCGTGCACCGGCTCCGGACACACCGCGGGCCGGGCTCCCCGAGAGGAGCCCGGCCCGGCGCGTGAGTGAGCCCTGCCGACCGTTACTTCTTCCTGGCGGTGGCCTTCTTGGCGGTGGTCTTGCGCGCCGTCGACTTCTTGGCGGGCGCCTTCTTGGCCGTCGCCTTCTTCGCGGGCGCGGTCTTCTTCGCGGTGGCCTTCTTGGCCGTGGTGGCCTTCTTCGCGGCGGCCTTCTTGGCCGGAGCGGCCTTCTTCGCCGTCGCCTTCTTGGCCGTGGTCTTCTTCGCCGCGGTCTTCTTCGCGGTGGTCTTCTTCGCCGCCGCCTTCTTCGCGGTGGTCTTCTTCGCCGCCGCCTTCTTGGCGGTGGTCTTCTTGGCCGCTGCCTTCTTCACCGTGGAACGGGTGGAAGTGCCGCCGGAGAGGCTGCCCTTGGGCGCCTTCTTCACCGCGACATCGTGCTTCGGGAGCTTCTTCGAGCCGCTCACCAGGTCCTTGAAGCCCTGGCCCGCACGGAAACGCGGAACCGAGGTCTTCTTCACGCGCACGCGCTCCCCGGTCTGGGGGTTGCGTGCGTAGCGGGCCGGACGGTCGACCTTCTCGAACGAGCCGAAGCCGGTGACCGAGACCCGGTCGCCGCTGACGACCGAGCGGACGATGGCGTCCAGGACCGCGTCGACAGCGTCGGCGGCCTGCTGACGGCCACCGACCTTGTCGGCAATCGCTTCTACGAGCTGCGCCTTGTTCACGTCTTCCCCTTCGGAGACATTGCCAGAACCAATGTGTTCAAGCTTTTTCGCACGTTAGGCAGATGTATACCGCAAATCAAACACGAAACGGGCTAATCACCCTTGTGCCGCAACGAACTGAAGACTCAGTGAGTTCCGTCAGTTCGGCCCGGATCGACATCCGCGGGGAATCGCTCGGAGTCCAGTTCACGCATGAACTGGTCCAGGCGCCTGGCCGCGTCGGTGAGATCGTGTTTGGCCGCGGCCGTAATGACCAGCAGCTTCCGGGTCAGCGCCATCCGTACGCCCTCCGGGACTTGCAGTGTGCGCACCTTCGCGTGCGCTTCTTTCAGCCGGTCCGCGACGAGCCCGTAGAGCTCGAGTTGGCTGTCGCGGTCCATGCACTGATTGTGCCATCTAGGGCGAGTTGTCGCCTCGCGAGGTCTCAGCGTGCCGCCCAAATGGGGTTTTCGGGCTTCTCGGAGCCCTTAAGTCGTGCTGGCCACGCGCCTGCGACGGTCTCCTGCCCAGAGCCCCAACTCGCCTACGTCATCGGCGTGTTGGCGCTGGTCCGGGGCAAACGAACGAACCGCGGTCTGCGTGCAGACCGCGGTTCGGATGAGCTTGTCGATTCGGTTGCCCGAATGGCCGATTCAGGCCTGGACGGTGCGTGGCTTGTGTGCAGGACGCTGGGTCTCGTAGGCCGCGATGTCGGCTTCGTTCTGCAGCGTGATGCTGATGTCGTCAAGGCCGTTCAGCAGGCGCCAACGGGAGTTCTCGTCGAGCTCGAACGCGGCGGTGACGCCTTCGGCGCGCACTTCGCGGGCCTCCAGGTCGACGGTGATCTCGGCCTGCGGGTCCTTCTCGATGAGCTCCCACAGCGCGTCGACGACCTTCTGGTCGAGGACGACCGTCAGGAGGCCGTTCTTCAGCGAGTTGCCGCGGAAGATGTCCGCGAAACGGGACGAGATGACGGCCTTGAAGCCGTAGTTCTGCAGCGCCCACACGGCGTGCTCGCGGGACGAGCCGGTGCCGAAGTCGGGACCCGCCACCAGGACCGTGGCGCCTTGCCGCTCGGGCTTGTTGAGGACGAAGGTCTCGTCCTTGCGCCAGGCCTCGAACAGCCCGTCCTCGAAGCCGTCACGGGTGACTTTCTTCAACCAGTGGGCCGGGATGATCTGGTCGGTGTCGACGTTGCTGCGGCGCAGCGGGACGGCCCGGCCGGTGTGCGTGGTGAATGCTTCCATGGCTGTTCAGACTCCAGCGGGCGTCGGGGCGTCGGTCAGGTCGGCGGGGGCGGCCAGGTGGCCGGTGACCGCGGTGGCGGCTGCGACCTGCGGAGAGACCAGGTGCGTACGACCGCCCTTGCCCTGCCGGCCTTCGAAGTTGCGGTTGGAGGTGGACGCGGAGCGCTCGCCGGGTGCCAGTTGGTCGGGGTTCATGCCGAGGCACATCGAGCAGCCCGCGTGCCGCCATTCGGCGCCGGCGGCCTTGAACACCTGGTCCAGGCCCTCCTCGACGGCCTGCAGGCCGACCCGGGCGGAGCCGGGAACGACCAGCATCCGTACGCCGTCGGCGACTTTGCGGCCCTTGACGATCTCGGCGGCGGCGCGCAGGTCCTCGATACGGCCGTTGGTGCAGGAGCCGACGAAGACGGTGTCGACCTTGATGTCACGCAGCGGCTGCCCGGCTGTGAGCCCCATGTATTCCAGGGCCTTCTCGGCGGCATAGCGCTCCGAAGCGTCTTCGTACGAAGCGGGGTCGGGGACGTCGGCCGACAGCGGAGCGCCCTGACCGGGGTTGGTGCCCCAAGTCACGAAGGGCGCCAGCGAATCGGCGTCGATGACGACCTCGGCGTCGAAGACCGCGTCGTCGTCCGACTTCAGGGTCCTCCAGTACGCGACGGCCTCGTCCCAGTCCGCGCCCTGCGGGGCGTGCGCGCGGCCCTTGATGTAGTCGAAGGTGGTCTCGTCGGGGGCGATCATGCCCGCGCGGGCACCGGCCTCGATCGACATGTTGCAGATGGTCATCCGGGCCTCCATCGAGAGCTTCTCGATGGCGGGGCCGCGGTATTCCAGGATGTAGCCCTGACCGCCGCCGGTGCCGATCTTCGCGATGATCGCGAGGATCAGGTCCTTCGCCGTTACGCCCTCGGGGAGTTCGCCGTCGACGGTGATGGCCATGGTCTTGGGGCGGGCCAGCGGCAGCGTCTGCGTGGCCAGCACGTGCTCGACCTGCGAGGTGCCGATGCCGAACGCCAGAGCGCCGAAGGCGCCGTGCGTGGAGGTGTGCGAGTCACCGCAGACCACGGTGGTGCCGGGCTGGGTCAGTCCCAGCTGCGGTCCCACCACGTGGACGACGCCCTGCTCGACGTCACCCAGCGGGTGCAGCCGTACGCCGAAGTCCGCGCAGTTCTTGCGCAGCGTCTCCAGCTGGGCCCGGGAGACCGGGTCGGCGATGGGCTTGTCGATGTCGAGGGTGGGGGTGTTGTGGTCCTCGGTGGCGATGGTCAGGTCGAGCCTGCGCACCTGGCGGCCGGTCTTGCGGAGGCCGTCGAAGGCCTGCGGGCTGGTCACCTCGTGCAGCAGGTGCAGATCGATGAAGAGGAGGTCGGGCTCGCCCTCGGCGCGCCGGACGACGTGGTCGTCCCAGACCTTCTCCGCGAGTGTCCTACCCATCGCTTTCCCTCCGGCCGGCAGATTGTGCCCGGCCACAACTAGAGATGTGAGCGGCAACGCCCGTACCCCTCGTACCGAACGTGGTCCGCTGGGCCCGTTGGTCTGCGGGCCGCTGTGCTTACAGGGTGACAAGTTCCCTGGGAAATTGAACTTGCGTTTCACAGAGTGAGACGCGAGTATCGACGCATGGACAACTCTAGCGGCGTAGGCGTCCTGGACAAGGCAGCCCTTGTCCTGGGCGCCCTGGAGTCCGGTCCGGCCACCCTCGCGGGTCTGGTCGCGGCCACCGGGCTCGCACGACCTACTGCACATCGTCTCGCTGTGGCCCTCGAGCACCACCGCATGGTGGCGAGGGACATGCAGGGCCGGTTCATCCTCGGTCCGCGGCTCGCCGAACTGGCGGCCGCGGCCGGCGAGGACCGCCTGCTCGCCACGGCGGGCCCGGTTCTGACCCATCTCCGTGACGTGACCGGCGAGAGCGCGCAGCTCTACCGCCGCCAGGGCGACATGCGCATCTGCGTCGCCGCGGCGGAGCGCCTCTCGGGCCTGAGGGACACCGTCCCGGTGGGCTCGACGCTCACCATGAAGGCCGGCTCGTCGGCGCAGATCCTGATGGCCTGGGAGGAGCCGGAGCGCCTGCACCGCGGCCTCCAGGGCGCCCGCTTCACGGCCACGGCCCTGTCCGGCGTACGGCGCCGCGGCTGGGCCCAGTCGATCGGCGAGCGCGAGCCGGGTGTGGCCTCGGTGTCGGCGCCGGTGCGCGGCCCGTCGAACCGCGTGGTCGCCGCTGTCTCGGTCTCCGGACCGATCGAGCGGCTGACGCGGCACCCGGGCCGGATGCACGCCCAGGCCGTGATCGACGCGGCGGGCCGCCTCTCCGAGGCGCTGCGCCGCACCGGCTGAACTCCCCTTGTACGTAAGGCCGGACCTTGTACGTAAGGCCGGATCCGCCTCAACGCCGCGGCGGGTCCGGTCGCCCGGGCGCACGAACCGTCCATCGTGCGCCACCACAACGGCCTGTCATGCTCCGGGAGTTGGCGTCTTCGCACGCGAACGGCCGCAGTTTGCACGGCAGTTGCTCACCCAGGTTGCACGGCAGTTGCTCATACGCGAGAGGCCCTCCGCATTTCTGCGGAGGGCCTCTTCGCTGCGTACCCCCGACCGGATTCGAACCGGCGCTACCGCCTTGAGAGGGCGGCGTGCTAGGCCGCTACACAACGGGGGCATGATCGCGTGTTTCCACGTGATCAGCTGGCCTACCAGGACTCGAACCTAAACTAACTGAACCAGAATCAGTCGTGCTGCCAATTACACCATAGGCCACTGGTTGTCTAGACCAGTTGGTACCCCCGACCGGATTCGAACCGGCGCTACCGCCTTGAGAGGGCGGCGTGCTAGGCCGCTACACAACGGGGGCCCTAGCGATCCTGCATCAGGAACAGTGGGTGCGACCCGATCTGTTCCCGCGGGAAGGATCTGTACCCCCGACCGGATTCGAACCGGCGCTACTGCCTTGAGAGGGCAGCGTGCTAGGCCGCTACACAACGGGGGCTTTGCAGATGAGCTCTGCGAGCTGGCCTACCAGGACTCGAACCTAGACTAACTGAACCAGAATCAGTCGTGCTGCCAATTACACCATAGGCCACCAAAACGCAACCCCCGTGGGGAGCTTTGTTCGGCTTGCGCTTTCCGTTCGGACCGCTGGTCCGGCGGGCGGCGCAGGAAGAACATTACCCGAAGGTGGACGGCGCTCCAAAACGGGTATCCCCGGCCAGCAGACCGGGCAGCTGAGCGAGCCCGGTGATCCGCCGTACGCCGGGCGGGACTTCGGCGCTCGGATGCTCGGCCCCGCTGCGGTCGAGCCAGATCCCGAGCAGCCCGGCGTCGTGGGCGCCGCGGGCGTCGATCTCCGGCTGGTCACCCACATACGCGACCTCGGCAGGGTCGAGGGCGAGGGTCGTGCAGGCCGCGTGGAAGGCCTCGGGTGCGGGCTTGGCGACGCCGAGTTGAGCCGCGCAGAGCAGCGCCTCGAAGCGGTCGCGTACGCCGAGGAGGCGCAGCTTCCGCTCCTGCGCGTCGGCGTGGGAGTTGGAGAGAACGGCGTGCCGGTAGCCGTCGGCGAGGGCGTCGAGGGTGGGGAGCGTGTCGGGGAAGAGGGCCCAGGCGGCTTCGTAGTGACGCATGTAACGGTGGAACCAGGCGTCGGACTCGGTGTCGGTGAGGGCCGGCTGGTCCAGGAAGTCGCGTACGCGGTCGCGGCGCTGGGTGAGGAAGTCCGCTTCACCGGTGCTGAAGCGGGCCCAGTGGCGTTCGGTGGTGGCCTTCCAGCGGGCCAGGGCCTCGGCGGCGGTGCCGTAGCGCGCGAGGGCGCCTTCGGCTTCGAGGTGGGCCCGCATGCCGGCCGTGTCCGCGGTGGCGTAGTCGAAGATCGTGTCGTCGATGTCCCAGAGGACGGCTCGGATAGGCATGGGGCGACAGTACGGTGAAGGGGCGGGGTGGGGATTTCGTTCCCCACCCCGCCCCTTCCCGTATCCGGGGCTCCGCCCCGGACCCCGCTCCTCAAACGCCGGAGAGGCTGGATTTAGGCGAGCTTCGCCAGTGCCGCGTCGATGCGGGTCAGGGACTTCTCCTTGCCCAGGATCTCCAGGGACTCGAAGAGGGGCAGGCCGACCGTGCGGCCGGTGACGGCTACGCGGACGGGGGCCTGGGCCTTGCCGAGCTTGAGGCCGTGCTCCTCGCCGGCGGCCAGGACGGCCTCCTTGAGGGCCTCGGGGGAGGTCCAGTCGGCGGTCTCCAGCTTGGCGCGGGCGGTGGTGAGGAGGGCGACCGGGTCGCCCTTGCCCATGGCCTTGGTCCAGCTCGCCTCGTCCTCGACCGGCTCCTTCAGGAAGAGGAAGTCGACGTTGGCCGTGATGTCGGAGAGGACCGTGAGGCGGGTCTGCGCGTGCGGGGCGATGGCCTCCCACTTGGCCTGGTCGAAGTCCTCGGGGGCCCAGTTGGCGTGCGGGGCCTTGAGCCAGGGCTCGCAGGCCGCGGCGAAGTCCTTCACGTCCAGCATGCGGATGTGGTCGGCGTTGATCGCCTCGGCCTTCTTGAGGTCGAAGCGGGCCGGGTTGGCGTTGACGTCGGCCAGGTCGAACTTCTCGATCATCTCCTTGATCGTGAAGACGTCCTGGTCGGCGGAGAACGACCAGCCAAGCAGGGACAGGTAGTTGAGCAGTCCCTCGGGCAGGAAGCCGCGCTCGCGGTAGAGGTTGAGGCTGGCCTGCGGGTCGCGCTTGGACAGCTTCTTGTTGCCCTCGCCCATGACGTACGGCAGGTGCCCGAAGGTGGGGACCTGCTTGGCGACGCCGAGCTCGATCAGGGCCTTGTAGAGGGCGATCTGGCGCGGGGTGGAGGAGAGCAGGTCCTCGCCGCGGAGCACGTGCGTGATGCCCATGAGGGCGTCGTCGACCGGGTTCACCAGGGTGTACAGCGGGGCGCCGTTGGCGCGGACGATGCCGTAGTCCGGGACGTTCTCCGGGGTGAAGGTGAGCTCGCCGCGGACGGCGTCGGTGAAGGTGATCGGCTCGTCGGGCATCCGGAAGCGGACGATGTACGTCCGGCCCTCGGCGTCGAAGGCCCGCTTCTGCTCGGGGGTGAGGACGCGGCAGGTGCCGTCGTAACCGGAGGGCCTGCCGGCGGCGCGGGCGGCCTCGCGGCGGGTGTCCAGCTCCTCGGTGGTGCAGTAGCAGGGGTAGGCGTAGCCGCCGTCGATCAACTGCTGCGCGACGTCCTTGTAGAGGTCCATGCGCTGCGACTGGCGGTACGGGGCGTGCGGGCCGCCCACCTCCGGTCCCTCGTCCCAGGTCAGGCCCAGCCAGCGCATCGAGTCCAGGAGCTGCTCGTACGACTCCTCGGAGTCCCGGGCCGCGTCGGTGTCCTCGATGCGGAAGACCATGGTGCCGCCGTTGTGCCGGGCGTAGGCCCAGTTGAAGAGGGCGGTGCGGACCAGGCCCACGTGGGGGTTGCCGGTCGGGGAGGGACAGAAACGTACGCGGACGTTCGCGTCCGCGCCGTTGGGGGACTTAGCCACGCTTGATCACCTTGTTGGTGAGAGTGCCGATGCCTTGGATGGTGACGGCGACCTCGTCGCCGACGTTGAGGGGGCCGACTCCTGCGGGGGTGCCGGTGAGGATCACGTCTCCGGGGAGCAGGGTCATCGCCTCGGTGACGTTGACGATCAGGTCCTCGATGGAGTGGATCATCTGGCTCGTGGAGCCGAGTTGGCGTTGTTCGCCGTTGACCGTGCACTGGATCGCCAGATCGCTCGCGGCGGCGATGTCCAGGCCCGTCTCCACCCAGGGGCCGATGGGGCAGGCCCCGTCGAAGCCCTTGGCCCTGGCCCACTGCTTCTCGCGGCGCTGGACGTCGCGGGCGGTGATGTCGTTGGCGCAGGTGTAGCCGTAGATGACGTCCTTGACGCGTTCTCGCGGGACCTCGCGGCACATGCGGCCGATGACGACGGCGAGCTCCGCCTCGTGGTGGAGCTCCTCGGTGAAGCCGGGGTACACGATGGCGTCGCCGGAGCCGATCATCGAGGTGGTCGGCTTGAAGAAGGCGAAGGGGGCCTCGGGGACCTCGCCCCCCATCTCCTTGGCGTGGTCGGCGTAGTTCCGGCCGAAAGCGACGATCTTGTTGCCGAGCACCGGGGGCAGCAGGCGGACCTTGCTGAGCGGGACCTTGACGCCGCTGAGCTCGAAGTCGGCGTACGGAATGCCCTTGATGATGTCGAGGACGAGTTCGCCGTCCGTCGCGGTGGAACTGTCGCCCTCGACCGCGCCGAAGGCGACGTTGCCGTCGATGGAGAACCTGGCGATGCGCACGGAATGCGGGCCCCTCTGCTTGCGGTGCCTGGAGACTGACGCTCCAGGCTAACGCGCTCAGGGGGTGCGACCTCGCGGTATTACTCCGCGGCCACCGTGACGGGGGCCTCCATGAGGACCGTACGGCGCGGGTTGGCCGTGTTGGTCGGGAGCTCGGCGAGGTCGGTGAGCTGCTCGGGCTGCTCGGGGGCGGCCTGCAGTTCGTCGGCGTCCGTCAGGTGCGCCAGGGTGGTGCGCCGCGGGTTGGCTATGTTGCGGAACATCATCGTCGTCTTCACGGCGGCTTCGACCTCTTGTGCTCTCTGTGGACGGGGGGTTGACGGCTGAGCCATCCCTGTAAAGCGTCAGGCTAAACATTTGAATTCCCCGCAAAGGCGGGAACTCCCCTTGATCTTCATGTGAGTTTGCTCACGAGAGGCCGGACGAAGCAGGCAGAACGGACCAGTTGCGGCCGCCACCGGAACAGACATTCCGGCACCGAAGCGCTGATTCCGCTCCCGATCATGGCGACTGGGACACCCTCCACGCGTAAGCCGTACGCAAGGAAAAGTCCGTTATGGATGGGATGTTGCTCGACATCTCGTAACACTCTCGTCACCGGCTGTCACAGACGTCACAGCCCCGCAGCAGGGCTTGTTGGAGATCCGGCACTGTGCTGGAATTCCGGGAACCGCCGCAGGTATGAACCGGCGCGCACGGGCGCAACGCAGCGTCGAGTGGCGGTGGGAGAGGGGGAGACGCGCCGGTCACTCACGACCACCAGGGGCCCGCACGGGTTCCATGACGCCGACACCGTCCCACCGCTCGCGCGGCGGGGCGCCTGGTCCAGAGGTTGCGACGCTAGTGCAGGGACGTTTCAAGAGGGAAGGCAGCGCTGCGGCGGAGCCGGAGCTGCGCGGCGGGACTGGCCCCGTGCCCGGCAACTCCTCAACCCCCGACGCCGCGGGCTCCGGCGGCGGCGGCCGCGGCAAGGGCACCGGTGTGTCCAGTGGCGGCCCGGCCCCCGCGAGTCCGAAGAAGCCCTCCTCGGCCGGCTCGCGAATAGCCCTGCGCAACTGGCGCATCTCGACGCGCCTCGTCTCCCTGCTCGCGCTCCCCGTGGTCGCCGCGACCTCGCTCGGCGCCATCCGCATCAGCGACTCCGTCGACGAGATGGAGCAGCTGGACCGGATGAGGCTGCTCACCGACATGACGAAGCAGGCCACCGAGCTGGCCGCCGCGCTCCAGGACGAGCGCGACCAGTCGGCGGGCCCCCTCGCACACGGCGCCAAGGCCTCGGACTTCGCCGTCAAGGGCGCCCGCAGCAAGACCGACCGCGCTCGCGACTCGTTCCTGCACGGCACCTCGGACATCGACGACGCCCGCGGCGACCAGGCGATCGACAGCATCCGCCAGAACGTCGTGCAGATCTCCACGCAGCTGCGTGTCCTCAAGGACGTCCGCCGTGACGCGTACAAGGAGGGCCTGCCGACCGCGCAGACCGTCTCCAGCTACAACCAGCTGATCGAGCAGCTGCTCGGCCTCTCCCGGGACATGGCGCTCGCCACCAGCAACCCGGAGATGATCCAGCGCACCCGTACCCTCGCGGCCTTCTCGTCCGCCAAGGAGTACGCGTCGATCCAGCGCGCCGTGATCTCCGCCGCGCTCCCGCCGAACAAGACCGACTTCGGCAAGCTCTCCGAGAACGACCGCCTCTACGCGCTCTCCGCCCTGCGCAACGAGGAGGCCGAGCTCGACAGCTTCCAGCGCTCGTACGAGGGCACCGGCGGCAACGCGGCCGAGCTGATGAAGCCGCTCGACGACTCCAACGCCGTGATCAAGGACGCCAACGACTACGCGGCCCGCGTCCTGGAGAGCCCGAGCGGCCTGAAGAACCGCGAGAAGCGCTCGTACACCGACTGGAACGACGCCGCCACCACCAAGCTGCGGCAGATGGCGCTGATCGAGCGGACGCTGCTGAGCGACATGGAGCAGGAGGCCCGCAACCTGCGCGACGAGTCGCAGCGCGAGGCCATCATCAACGGTGCGCTGATCCTGCTCGTCCTCGGCGTCTCGCTGGTCGGCGCGTTCGTCGTGGCGCGGTCCATGATCCGCTCGCTGCGGCGCCTTCAGGACACCGCGACCAAGGTCGCCCAGGACCGCCTGCCCGACCTGGTCAAGCAGCTCTCCGAGTCGGACCCGCAGGACGTCGACACCTCCGTCGAGTCCGTCGGTGTGCACTCCCGGGACGAGATCGGCCAGGTGGCCACCGCCTTCGACGACGTGCACCGCGAGGCCGTCCGCCTCGCCGCCGAGCAGGCCCTGCTCCGGGGCAACGTCAACGCGATGTTCACGAACCTCTCGCGCCGTTCCCAGGGCCTCATCCAGCGTCAGCTGTCCCTGATCTCCGAGCTGGAGTCCCGCGAGGCCGATCCCGATCAGCTCTCCTCCCTCTTCAAGCTCGACCACCTCGCGACCCGCATGCGTCGTAACGGTGAGAACCTCCTCGTCCTCGCCGGTGAGGAGCCGGGCCGTCGCTGGACCCGCCCGGTCCCGCTGGTCGACGTGCTCCGCGCCGCCGCGTCCGAGGTGGAGCAGTACGAGCGGATCGAGCTGGCCGCCGTGCCGACCACCGAGGTCGCGGGCCGCGTCGTCAACGACCTCGTGCACCTGCTCGCCGAGCTCCTTGAGAACGCCACCTCGTTCTCCTCGCCGCAGACCAAGGTCAAGGTCACCGGTCACGCGCTGCCCGACGGCCGTGTGCTGATCGAGATCCACGACACCGGCATCGGCCTCTCCCCCGAGGACCTCGCCGCGATCAACGAGCGGCTCGCCTCGCCGCCCACCGTGGACGTCTCGGTCTCCCGCCGCATGGGTCTGTTCGTGGTCGGCCGCCTCTCGCAGCGCCACGGCATCCGCATCCAGCTCCGCCCCTCCGACTCCGGTGGTACGACGGCGCTCGTCATGCTGCCCGTCGATGTCGCCCAGGGCGGCAAGAAGGTGCCGAGCAAGGCCGGTGCGCCCGCGCCGTCCGGCGGTCCCGCCGCGGCCCAGGCCGCCGCGGGTGTCGCCGCCGCGCGCCGTGGCGGACAGGGCGGTGCAGCCGGTGGCCGCCTCGGTGCCACGCCGGGGACCGGACACGGACAGGGCGGCCTGATGGCCGGGTCGAGTCCGCGCGCCGCGTTGCCCAGCCGGGGCAACGGTCCGGGGCAGGACCAGGGGCGGCCGGGTGCCGGTCAGGGTCAGGGCCTGGGCCAGGGCCAGGGCCCCGGCCCCGGCGCCGGTCAGGGCCCGGGTGCCGGGCAGCCGCAGGGTGGTGCGCCGCGTGCTCCGCAGGTGTCCGGCGGGCTGCCGTCGCGTCCCGGTGCCGGTGCGCCGCAGGACCGTCCGGCCGACCCGCAGGGCCGACCCGGTGTGGGTGACGCGCTCAACGGCGGTCAGCGTTCCGACGTCTTCGGCGGACCGCGTGCCGCTCAGCCTTCCGGTGCCGCCGGTGGTGCCCAGCCTTCCGGTCCCGCCGGTGGCGCTCAGCCTTCCGGTCCCGCCGGTGGCGCTCAGCCTTCCGGTCCCGCCGGTGGTGCTCCCGTACCGCCGCGGCAGCGGGGGGATCAGGGGCAGGGCCGTCCCGAGGCCGACCGGCCGCAGCTGCCGCCGCGCGGTGGACCGCGGGCCGAGCTGCCCGGCGGCAACCCGCAGCCGCAGACCAGCTCCTGGGGCGCCAAGCAGGACCCGCGCCCCTCCGTCGACGCCGCGCGCGAGCAGCACGACTCGGCGCCGCCCGTCGACTCCACCGCGCAGCTCGCCCGGATCGAGCCCGACGACCAGCAGGGCGACCGTCAAGGACCGGGCTCCACCGCCGAGTTCGCCCGCCCCGACTTCGACGCCCCGCGTCCCGACGCCACCGGCCCGTACTCCGTACCGCAGCAGCCGGGACCGGACGCGCACCGCGCGGGCGGCCCCGGTTCCACCGGCCAGTTCGCGCGTCCCGAGCTGCCGCAGGCACCGCTCGGCGGCGGTGCGCGCAACGGCGCCCGGGACACCGGCGAGCACCAGGCACCGCGCCCGCCGCAGCAGCACCCGGCCCCGCAGCAGCCCCAACAGCCGCAGCAGCCCCAGCAGGAGCGCCCCGACGAGCTGACGGGCCCGGTCGAACTGCCTCCGGGCTACGGTCGTACGCCGCTGTACGACACCCTGGAGACCAACTGGTTCCACGGGCAGCAGCAGGAGCGCCAGCAGCAGGCCCAGGCACAGCAGGCACAGGCCCAGCAGGCCCAGCAGGCCCAGCAGGCCCAGGCTCACCAGGCCGCGCAGGAGCCGCCGCAGAACGGTGGCCGTCCCGCCGCTCCGGGCCTGCCCCCCGAGCCGCAGGCCCCGCCGATGCCGCCCGCGCCTCCGGGTGCGCCCGCCAACTGGCGCCAGTCCCCCAACGACGAGCTGGTCCGTCAGGCCGAGCGCGTCAAGCAGCCTTCGGCGGGCGGGGTCACCACCTCCGGCCTGCCGCGCCGCGTGCCGCGGGCGAACCTCGTGGCCGGTACGGCACAGCAGCAGCAACAACAGCAGGGCGGCCCGCAGGTGTCGCGCTCGCCCGACGAAGTGCGCGGCCGGCTGACTAACCTCCGCCGCGGCATCCAGCAGGGCCGCGAGGCCGGCACCGGCCAGACCGGCGGTTTCCGCAGCCCCTCTCACCAGCAGGAGCGTTAGTTGAGTCCGAGCCAGGCGGCGCAGAATCTGAACTGGTTGATCACCAACTTCGTGGACAACACCCCAGGGGTGTCCCACACGGTGGTGGTGTCGGCCGACGGTCTGCTGCTCGCGATGTCCGAAGGTTTCCCGCGTGACCGCGCCGACCAGCTGGCGGCGGTCGCCTCCGGCCTGACCTCCCTCACGGCGGGCGCGTCCCGCATCTTCGAGGGCGGCCCGGTCAACCAGACCGTGGTGGAGATGGAGCGCGGCTTCCTCTTCATCATGTCCGTCTCCGACGGCTCCTCGCTGGCCGTACTGGCGCACCCCGAGTGCGACATCGGCCTCGTCGGATACGAGATGGCCCTGCTCGTCGACCGGGCGGGCAGCGTGCTCACCCCGGATCTGCGCGCCGAGCTCCAGGGGAGCCTGCTGCACTAGCCAGGAGCCTGCACCAGTCAGGTGCGCATCAGCCAGGAGCGCACCAGCCAGGAGCGCGCACCGCACCCCGCCCACCCGTCCGGCCCGTCCCCCACCGGCCCACTTGAAGACGGCTAGCCGACCACTTGCTGTCCAGCCCGGAGGATCCATGACCCCGCCCACCGCCGCTCACGACCCGTACGGAGCTCATTCCGCGTACGGGCCTGAGGGCGACCAGCCACTGGTGCGTCCGTACGCGATGACCGGTGGCCGGACCCGGCCGCGCTACCAGCTCGCCATCGAGGCGCTGGTGAGCACGACGGCCGACCCGGCCCAGCTGATGGGGCTGCTCCCCGAGCACCAGCGGATCTGCCACCTCTGCCGTGAGGTGAAGTCGGTGGCTGAGGTGTCCGCGCTCCTGGGTATGCCACTCGGGGTGGCGCGGATCCTGGTCGCGGACCTCGCCGAGGCGGGACTCGTGGCCATCCACCAGCCCGGCGGCGACGAGAACGCCGGCGGACAGCCAGATGTGACACTGCTCGAAAGGGTGCTCAGTGGACTTCGCAAGCTCTAACGACCCGGTCTCGTCGGGTCGTTCCACCACATCCGCGAAGATCGTGGTGGCGGGCGGCTTCGGCGTGGGCAAGACCACGTTCGTCGGCGCCGTCTCGGAGATCAACCCGCTGCGCACGGAGGCCGTCATGACGTCGGCCTCGGCAGGCATCGACGACCTGACGCACACCGGCGACAAGACCACCACCACGGTGGCCATGGACTTCGGCCGCATCACCCTCGACCAGGACCTGATCCTGTACCTCTTCGGTACGCCCGGTCAGGACCGGTTCTGGTTCATGTGGGACGACCTGGTGCGCGGCGCGATCGGGGCGGTGGTGCTGGTCGACACCCGCCGCCTGGCGGACTGCTTCCCCGCCGTCGACTACTTCGAGAACTCCGGCCTCCCGTTCGTCATCGCCCTCAACGGCTTCGACGGACACCAGCCCTACCAGCCCGACGAGGTCCGCGAGGCCCTCCAGATCGGCCCCGACACCCCCATCATCACCACCGACGCCCGCCACCGCGCGGACGCCAAATCGGCGCTGATCACCCTGGTCGAGCACGCCCTCATGGCCCGGCTGCGATAACGCCTACGCCTCAAGTCGGATACGGCGCAAGGAAGTTGTCGTAGGCGTGACGGAGCGGGCTGTGTCCTTTGACACGGCCCGCCCGGGTGTTCATAACGTTTCGACAGAGAATTCCGCTGCCGTCGACACAGCTCGCATTCACGCGGTACCGCTGCGCTCATATTGTGCCCCCCTTTTGCCGGGGCTTTATCTTTATGCCCGTTTTATCTGAGGTTCAGGTCACCGAAATCAAGCTCTCCCCACTGTTTGGAGGAGCCGCCGCTGACGTGCTGAAATTCGCTGAACTGCCCAGTAGCAATACGGGTGTGAAGACGAAGCGGCACGATGCAGGTGCCCTCGCCGAGAGGTTGTTGGTCGAGTGAGGCGAAGCAAGAACAGCCCCGAGCCGCAGGAGCGGGGCAACTTCACCCCGCCGTCGCGCGGAGCTGTAGCACCCGCGCCGGCGCCGGTGCCGGTGCCGGTGCCGGGGGCCGACGCGGCGCCCACCGGCAGCGGCAGCGGCAGCGGCAGCAAGTTCTCGCCCCGCAACTGGCGTGTACCCACACGTCTGAACGCGATTCTCCTCATACCCGTGCTCGTCGCCATCGTGATGGGCACTCTTCAGGTCAAGGGCTCCATTGACACGTGGAGCGAGGCCGAGGACGCGGAGAAGACCGCGCTCATCGTGCGCGCCGCCGAGAACTACGGCCAGGCGCTGCTGAACGAACGCGACCTGTCCGCCGCCCCGCTGCTGAGCGGCAAGGGCACCAACGGCACCGTCGACAAGGCCCGCGACGCCACGGACGCCGCGAAGGCCGCCTTCGACGAGGCCGTCGCGGACATGCCGGAGAAGCAGGGCCTTGAGCGGCGCCTCGCGCTCTTCAAGGAGAACGAGTCCAAGCTGACGGACCTGCGCAAGTCGGCCTACACCCGCGCCATGGACCCGGTGAAGACCGAAGAGGGTTACGTCACCGTCCAGCACTCCCTGATGGAGTTCGCCAACGAGCTCGGCCTCGGCACCGGCAACATCACCAGCTACGGCCGTACCGTCTACGCCGTCTCGCTCGCCAAGGCCGCCGTCTCCCTGCAGCGCTCCATCGGCACCCACCTGATCGTCCGCCCGAGCTCCGAGCGCGCGACGCTGGAAGCGCAGTCCACGGCGTTCAGCTCGTACGCGTACCTGGAGAACATCGCCATCGGCGAGTACGTCTCCGCCGGTACCGAGCAGGACTACGAGGACCTCAAGTCCGTACTGCGCGGCAAGCAGGACGAGGGCAAGAAGAAGCTCGCCGCCGCCGCGAAGGAAGCCCGCGCGAACGGCCAGGAGTTCACCCCGCCGCCCTCGCCCGAGAAGATGATCAAACTGATCGGCAGCGGTGCGAAGCCGTCGACGCTGCGCGCGCAGGGCGTCACGCCCGAGGCCTGGTTCGCCGTCACCACCGCCAAGTTCGACGGCTACCGCGAGATCGAGACCCAGCTGATCGACAAGGCGGTCGCCGAGTCCGCCACGATCGCCGACGACGCCGAGCGGGACGCCTACATCAACGGCGCCATCGTGCTCGCCGCCGTGCTCGCCGCGTTCATCGTCGCCGGCCTCATGGCCCGCCAGATGAGCAACAGCATGCGTCGCCTGCGCACCGCCGCCTTCGGTATCGCCGAGCAGCGCCTGCCGATGCTGGTCGACCAGCTCTCCCGCACCGAGCCGGGCCGGGTCGACACCCGCGTCCAGCCCATCCCGATCAACACGCAGGACGAGATCGGCGAGGTCGCCCGCGCCTTCGACCAGGTGCACCGCGAGGCCGTCCGGCTCGCCGCCGAGCAGGCCCTGCTCCGGGGCAACGTCAACGCGATCTTCACCAACCTGTCGCGCCGCAACCAGTCGCTGATCGAGGGCCAGTTGACCCTGATCACCGACCTGGAGAACAACGAGGCCGACCCGGACCAGCTGGAGAACCTCTTCCGCCTGGACCACCTCGCGACCCGTATGCGCCGCAACGGCGAGAACCTCCTGGTGCTCGCCGGCGAGGAGCCCGGCCGCCGCTGGGACCAGCCGGTCCCGCTGGTCGACGTGCTCCGCGCCGCCTCCTCCGAGGTGGAGCAGTACGAGCGCATCGAGCTGTCCGGCGTCCCCGAGGCAGAGATCCACGGCCGTGCCGTGACCGACCTCGTGCACCTGCTCGCCGAGCTCCTGGAGAACGCGACGACGTTCTCGTCGCCGCAGACCAAGGTCCGGGTGACCGCCACCCGTCTCCCCGACGGTCGCGTCATGATCGAGATCCACGACAAGGGCATCGGCCTCACCGCCGAGGACTTCGCGGACATCAACCACAAGCTGGCCAACCCGCCGACCGTGGACGCCGCGATCTCCCAGCGCATGGGCCTGTTCGTGGTCGGCCGGCTCTCCGACCGGCACGGCATCCGCGTCCAGCTGCGCCCCTCCGGCGAGCAGGCGGGCACGACCTCGCTCGTCATGCTCCCGGACGCCATCACCCACGGTGGCGGTGGCTCCGACCTGCCGGAGAGCGAGTTCACGGTCTCCCGGATCGTGCCCGAGCAGCAGCAGGCGCCCGCGTACGAGGCCCCGCCGCTGCGCACGGCCGCCGAGCTCGGCTTCGACGACAGCCGCTACGACGAGGGCAACGCCTCGCTCGACCCGGTGGGCCGCTCCCTGCACCGCGAGGAGCGCCGAGCCGCGCTCGACTCCCAGGGCGAGCGCCCGCTCTACCGCGACGAGGTCTCCCCGCACCCGTACGACCAGGGCGACCAGGGCGGCCGCCCCGAGCAGTCCTACGAGCAGCAGGGCGCGTACGACGACCAGCAGGCCGCGTACGAGCACCAGAGCGGCTACGAGCAGGGCTACGAGCAGCAGGACCCGTACGCGCGGCAGGACGGCTACGAGCAGGGCGGCTACGAGCAGGGCTACGCGGCCCAGGGCGGCGGCTACGACGGCTATCCGGAATCCGCGTACCCGGAATCCGGCTTCGACGGCCAGGGCACCCCGCAGAACACCGCCCAGGACGCATACGCCAACTACAACGGCCAACCTCAGCAGGGCGGTTGGCAGCAGCAGGGCCCCGCGACGGACGCCTTCGGGAACAGCTACGAGCCGGAACCGGAATCTGGTCCCAGCGCTCCTCAAGCGGACCCTGAGCGCGTAGGCTTCGACCGTCAGGGACCTGCCCCTTCCTCCGCGCACGAGCTGACCGACGCGGGCCTGCCGCGCCGCGGCAGCACGCCCGCGAGCAACGGCCACCGGAACGCGACGGGCGACGTGTGGACGCCGGGGCCGGTCCAGGACACCACTGCCCCTTCGCCGCAGGCGGAGAACGCACCCGCAGGAGCGGACGGCAGCGGTGCCGGCGACGACGATTGGCGTTCCGCCAACGACGAGCGCTGGCAGCGCGCCGAGCAGCTCCGGCAGCCCAGGGCCGGCGGCGTCACCTCGTCGGGGCTGCCGCGCCGGGTCCCGAAGGCCAACCTGGTCGAGGGCACGGCGGAGCAGACCCCGCAGGGCGGACCCCAGGTCTCCCGCGCCCCCGAGGACGTGCGTGGCAGGCTGAGCAACCTGCGCCGCGGCATCCAGCGGGGACGTGACGCGGGCAGCGACGACTCGAACGGCCAGGCCACTGGAAATGAACACAGTGGTCCTGGTGGCAACTACAACCAGGAGCGTTAGTGTGAGCCCGATGAGCCAGGCGGCGCAGAACCTGAACTGGTTGATCACCAACTTCGTGGAGAACACCCCCGGTGTTTCCCACACGGTGGTGGTCTCCGCCGACGGACTCCTTCTGGCGATGTCCGAAGGGTTCCCCCGCGACCGCGCCGATCAGCTGGCGGCCGTCGCGTCGGGTCTGACCTCGTTGACCGCGGGCGCGTCCCGCATCTTCGAGGGCGGCAGCGTGAATCAGACAGTTGTGGAGATGGAGCGAGGATTTCTCTTCATCATGTCCATTTCCGACGGCTCCTCCCTGGCCGTACTCGCCCACCCGGAAGCGGACATCGGTCTCATCGGGTACGAGATGGCGCTTCTGGTCGACCGGGCGGGCACCGTGCTCACCCCCGACCTGCGTGCCGAGCTTCAGGGAAGCCTTCTCAACTAGTTCTCAACTAGCAGACAGGCAGTGCGTATTCGCGTCCCGTGGCCTTAAAGTTCGGGGCGCGGCACCACATTGATGGATGCCCGGCACAGTCGGAGGAGGAAGCACGTGGCAAGTGGCGCAACACCCCCAGAGGGTTCGTCTTCGGCCAACTGGTCATACGGCCAGGCCCAGGGCGGCCAGGGCGGCGACGGCACGCCCAACCGCTACAACTTCCCCTCCGCGCCCAGCCGTCGGCAGCAGCAGCCGTACGCACCGCCCCCGCAGCGCCACCAGCAGCCGTACGACCAGCAGCGGCCTCCGGCGCCGCGCGCCCCGTACGAGCAGCAGGCGTCGCCGCGCATCCAGCCCGTGCAGCCGCAGCCGCGCCCCTCGGAGCAGCAGCAGCCGACGGGGGGTGCGCACAACCCGCTCGTGCGTCCGTACGCCATGACGGGCGGACGCACCAGGCCGCGGTACCAGCTCGCCATCGAGGCGCTGGTGCACACCACGGCGCAGCCGCACCAGCTTCAGGGACAGCTCCCCGAGCACCAGCGGATCTGCAACCTGTGCCGGGAGATCAAGTCCGTCGCGGAGATCTCGGCACTGCTCTCCATCCCCCTCGGGGTGGCCCGGATCCTGGTCGCGGACCTCGCGGAAGCCGGACTCGTGGCCATCCACCAGCCCGGCGGCGACGAGAACGCCGGCGGACAGCCAGATGTGACACTGCTCGAAAGGGTGCTCAGTGGACTTCGCAAGCTCTAGCGGCGGTGCAGCCCGCTCTACCACCAGCGCGAAGATCGTGGTGGCGGGCGGCTTCGGCGTGGGTAAGACCACGTTCGTCGGCGCCGTCTCGGAGATCAACCCGCTGCGCACGGAAGCTGTGATGACGTCGGCGTCGGCGGGCATCGACGACCTGACGCACACCGGCGACAAGACCACCACCACGGTGGCCATGGACTTCGGCCGCATCACCCTCGACCAGGACCTGATCCTGTACCTCTTCGGTACGCCCGGTCAGGACCGGTTCTGGTTCATGTGGGACGACCTGGTGCGCGGCGCGATCGGGGCGGTGGTGCTGGTCGACACCCGCCGCCTGGCGGACTGCTTCCCCGCCGTCGACTATTTCGAGAACTCCGGCCTCCCGTTCGTCATCGCGTTGAACGGCTTCGACGGACACCAGCCCTACCAGCCCGACGAGGTCCGCGAGGCCCTCCAGATCGGCCCCGACACCCCCATCATCACCACCGACGCCCGCCACCGCGCGGACGCCAAATCGGCGCTGATCACCCTGGTCGAGCACGCCCTCATGGCCCGCCTGCGCTAGCGCTGCCGCTTCGGTCTCCTGTCCCGCACCCCTGGTTGGGGGGTGCGGGACTTTTTCTTCCCCTCCCCGCCCCTTCCCGGCTGTGCCCGATATGCGGCTGGCGCCGCGTGGCTGCGGCGCTTCGGGGGCTCCGCCCCCGGACCCCCTCCCCCAAGCTCTCGGCTTCGCTCGAGCAGGGGGGACCCCCATCTCAAACGCCGGAGGGGCTGAATTTAGCGGCCTCGCCCGCATCTTTCAGCCCGTCCGGCGTTTGAGGACGAGCGCCTCAGCGCGATACGGGGTCCGGGGCGGAGCCCCGGGAGCCGGCGGCAGTCTTTCGGGAAGGGTCGGGGTGGGGAACAGCAGGAGCCCCCGCCACGACGGTGCGTGACGGGGGCCCAAAGAGCCGGGAAGGACGCTCAGCCCTGCCAGCTGTGCGGCGCGCGGAAGCCCGGCGTGCGCTCAAGGCGGCGCCAGCCGGCCTTGGACCGGCCACGGGACGGGGCAGCGGCAGCGGGCTGCGCGGCCGCACGGGCCATCAGGACGGCGGTGATGGCCGCCAGCTCCTCCGGGTCCGCGTGGCCCTTCTCGACCCGCAGCAGGTGATCGGTGGGAGTGCTCATGAGTTCGGGGTCTCCGTAACGTGTGAGGCGGGACGAAAAGTCACTGAGGCGGGTTGCCGTGCTTGCGGGACGGCAGGTCCGCGTGCTTGTTGCTGAGCATCGCGAGCGCGGCCACGAGGACCTCGCGGGTCTCGGCGGGGTCGATGACGTCGTCGACGAGGCCGCGCTCGGCCGCGTAGTACGGGTGCATCAGCTCGGCCTTGTACTCCTTGACCATGCGCGCCCGCATCGTCTCCGGGTCCTCGGCCTCGGCGATCTGCCGCCGGAAGATCACGTTAGCGGCGCCTTCCGCGCCCATGACCGCGATCTCGTTGGTCGGCCACGCATACGTCAGGTCGGCGCCGATGGACTGCGAGTCCATGACGATGTAAGCACCGCCGTACGCCTTCCGCAGGATGAGCGAGATCCGCGGCACGGTCGCGTTGCAGTACGCGTACAGCAGCTTCGCGCCGTGCCGGATGATGCCGCCGTGCTCCTGGTCCACACCCGGCAGGAAGCCCGGCACGTCGAGCAGTGTGACGATCGGGATGTTGAAGGCGTCGCACATCTGCACGAAACGCGCGGCCTTCTCGGAGGCCTCGATGTCGAGGACACCGGCGAGCGCCTGCGGCTGGTTGGCGACGATGCCGACGACCTGGCCGTCGAGCCGGGCCAGGGCGCACACGATGTTGCGCGCCCAGCGCTCGTGGACCTCCAGGAAGTCGCCGTCGTCGACGAGTTCCTCGATGACCTTGTGCATGTCGTACGGCCGGTTGCCGTCCGCCGGGACCAGGTCGAGCAGGGCGTCGGCGCGCCGGTCGGCGGGGTCGTCGCAGTGTGCGGTCGGGGGGTTCTCGCGGTTGTTGGACGGGAGCATCGACAGGAGGTAGCGGACCTCGGCGATGCAGGTCTCCTCGTCGTCGTACGCGAAGTGCGCGACGCCCGAGGTCTCCGCGTGGACGTCCGCGCCGCCCAGACCGTTCTGCGTGATCTCCTCACCCGTCACGGCCTTCACCACGTCCGGGCCGGTGATGAACATCTGCGAGGTGTCGCGGACCATGAACACGAAGTCCGTGAGGGCGGGCGAGTACGCCGCGCCGCCCGCGCACGGGCCGAGCATCACCGAGATCTGCGGGATGACACCCGAGGCCTTGGTGTTGCGCTGGAAGATCCCGCCGTACCCGGCCAGGGCGCTCACGCCCTCCTGGATACGGGCGCCCGCGCCGTCGTTGAGCGAGACCAGCGGCGCACCCGCCGCGATCGCCATGTCCATGATCTTGTGGATCTTCGTCGCGTGCGCCTCACCCAGCGCGCCGCCGAAGATCCGGAAGTCATGCGCGTACACGAAGACCGTCCGGCCCTCGACCATGCCCCAGCCAGTGATCACACCGTCCGTGTACGGCTTCTTACTCTCAAGGCCGAACCCGACCGCGCGATGCCGGCGCAGCTGCTCGACCTCCTTGAACGAACCCGGGTCGACCAGCAGCTCGATCCGCTCCCGGGCGGTCAGCTTGCCCTTGGCGTGCTGGGCGGCGGTGGCCTTCTCGCTGGGGCCGGCCAGTGCCTGGGCGCGGATCTCGTGCAGCTCGGCCACGCGGCCGCGGGCGTCAGTGGGCTCACCCGGGGTGTCGTCCAAAACGGTCATGTAGCGACCTTACGAAGCCGAGCAAGGAAAACGGGCCGTTGACTCCTCACAGTCTCCGGCCCGTTTTCCTGGTACCCCCGGACAGAACCCGAACGGGAACCCTCCGGCGTGCAGCTGAAGTGACTGCTCAGGGGGGCGTCGGCTTGTAGGGCTGCCACAAAAGCGTGGGACGGCTCAGCTGAGAGTCACCTCACAGCGGTGACCGCCGCCCGCCGTACCCGGAGTGATCCGCAGCCTCAGTTCGCGCCCCGTGGAGAGCACCTCCACCGACGGATCGTGCGCGGTGACGCGGGCGACCCGGTGGTGCCAGACGAGCTCGAAGGGCCGCCCGGTGCGGGTCGGCTCGCTGACCGTGAGGCCCGCGGTGCGGCCGCGGCGGCGCAGCAGCACGCTGGACGGCCCGGTCACGGTGAGGCCCCTCACCGTACCGGGCGTCCAGAAGTTGGCCGCGGTCAGGCCCAGGGAGGGGACGGCGACGGCCTGGCGGGCGCTGTCGTTGGCGAGGGTCCGCAGCCAGCCGCGGTCGGCGGCGCGCTCCGCGAGCTCCCGCGGCCCGGCGCCGGGCATGAGGAGGTAGACGTACGAGGCATCGGTGGGGTCGGTGCCGTGGTCGAGCCAGAGGGTCTGCCAGCGGCGGGTGCGGCGCTCCGTGGAGCTGGTGGTGTTGATGTCGGACCAGGCGCCGGTGCGGTCCTCGCGCAGCGTGCGCAGGCGTCCGCCGGAGGGCAGGACCCAGCCGCCGTGCCCCTCCAGGTGGGCCCAACGACTCCTGACCGTGAGGGAGTTGGAGCCGGACTCGCCGAGGTTGCGGTTGTCGACGACCGTCTCCACGGGCGCGCCGTCGCGCGCGGTGATGCCCGCGCCGAGGCAGATCACGGCGTCGGCCACGCAGAACCAGGACTTGCGGGCCTCCAGAGTGGAGCCGAGCCCCTTCAGATGCTGGCCGACGGCCGCGAACTCCCCGTCGGTGGCCCCGCCGACCCACTGCGCGTCGGGCTTCGGCTCGCCCCATTCGCCGCCCGCCTTGTCGGCAAGTCGCTTGGTGGACACGGTCGTTCCGGGAAGCCGGTAGAAGTCGACGGTCGGCCAGAACCAGTCGGTGTATTGATCCGTCTTCCCCTCCGGCCCCCACCAATAGACCATCCCCGCGCCCGTGTGCCAGCCGCGCGGGTTCTCGCCGTTGCCGCACTCGTAGTACGAGATCCGCTCCGAGGCCATCGAGATGTTCGCGGCCCAGCCGGGGCGGCGGTGCACGGACCGGTCCATGGACGTGAAAAGCCGGTGTGCGACCGGCTCGGGCGCGGCGGGTACGGGGGACGCCTGCACGGTGTGAAGGCGGGCCAGGTCGTCGGTGCCGAACTGGCGGTCCGTGAGGATGGGGGTGACCGTGTCGCGCGCGATCCAGCCCTTGACCATGCCGTGCCAGCTGTCCCGCTCGGCGGAGCTCGCGCCCTGGGCCAGCAGGGCGATCGCGGCGATCAGGGCGTGGCCGTGGAAGTGGTCGGAGCGCATCACCCCCAGGTCGTCGGAGTTCAGGTAACCCCGGCTGATGGCACGGCCGTTGACGCTGTCCATCATCAGGCCGTCGTGGATGAGCGGCGCGAAGGCGTGCTCGACGCTGTCGAGGATGATCTGCCGCTTCGGGTCGGTCACCTCCCAGGTGGACCCGGCGAGCAGCGCGAAGAGCCGCCCGAGCCCGTCCATCAGGACCTGCCCGTACGTACCCGAGTACGCGACCCAGGTGTGCTGCACGAACGAGCCGTCGGTGTAGAGCCCGTCCCCCTTCGTGACGTACGGGAAGACCGGGGAGAGGGCGTCGCGGGCGAGGATGACCTTCTCGGGCTTCCGGCCGACGATGCCGCGCAGGGCGACCGAGCGGCACAGGTCGACGCGGTTGGCGCCGGTCGAGGTGCCGGTGTAGTCGCCGAGCATGCTGTCCGGAATGAAGTGGTCGACGGCCGCGCAGGCCGCCTCGCGCTGGGCCTCGGTCAGCTCGTCGTGGAGCGTGGCGACGATGTCGAGGAGCAGGCGGGGGCTGCCGATCTGCCACTCCCACCAGTTGCCGTAGCGGGTGGTGGACGGGTTGTAGACGGTCGTGGAGACGTGGTCGAGGCCGCGCTTGATGTCGGCGAGGAGGGCCTGGTCGCCGGTGAGTCCGGTGCCTTCCTGGGCGTACGCCCTGGTCATCGTCCAGAGGCGGCTGTAGCTCTGGGTGATTCCGGCGGGCGGGTCGAAGCGGTGGCCGGGCCAGAGGGAGTCGGCGGTGGGCGCCATGGTGTCGCGGAAGCCGCGGGCGAGTTCCCCGGTCTCCTTGAGGCGGTCGGCGAAGGGTTCGGCGGCCGGGTCGTAGCCGGTGCCGAGCTGGATGGTGAGCCAGCGGGCTCTGAGGGTGTCGTACTCGTCCTCGGCTGCCGCAGCCGGTCTCGCGGTTCCGAGCACCGTGAGCGCGGCCCCGGCGGCCGTGGCGCTCGTGGCTGTCAGGAACGTACGGCGTGTCGTCGGCACGTCTCAACCTCCGCAGTGGGTACAGGCGTTGCCCCGGTCGGCGTGGTCTATACCGTTACCGCCGCTGCGGCTCCCGACAAGGAGTTCGACACGCCCGAATCACCCGGATCACGACCGAATGCGGTCGCGCGAGACCCGGCCGTCCGCAAACTGTTGAAAGTTGAACTTCATCGCGCTACAGTGAATCTCGTTGAACGTTAAACCTCCTGCTTCGGAGCCTCTCCGGAGCCCGTCCCTCAGGAGCAGTCATGGGCATCTTCGGCCGCAAGAACGACACCACCGCCGCCACCCTCCCGGCCCGGGTCAACCCCGCGCTGGCCGCGCTCACCGGCGACTACGCGATCGACCCGTCGCACTCCTCGCTCGGCTTCACCGCCCGCCACGCGATGGTCACGAACGTCAAGGGCGCTTTCCTCGACTTCGAGGGCGGCCTGAGCCTCGACGGCTCGAACCCGGCCGCGTCCACCGCGAGCCTCGACATCCGGATGGACAGCGTCGACACGGGTGCGCCCGACCGCGACGGCCACCTCAAGAGCGCCGACTTCTTCGACGTCGAGCAGTTCCCGGCGATGACCTTCCGCTCCACCTCGGCGGAGGCCCTCGGCGGCGATGACTACCGGATCACCGGCGACCTCACCATCAAGGGCGTCACCAAGCCGGTCACGATCGACCTGGAGTTCAACGGCACGGCCAAGGACCCGTTCGGCAACGAGCGCGTCGGCTTCGAGGGCAAGGCGGAGATCCTGCGCTCGGCGTGGGGCCTGACCTGGAACGCAGCGCTCGAAACGGGCGGCGTGCTGGTCTCGGACAAGATCAAGCTGAGCTTCGACATCTCGGCGATCAAGCAGTAACCGGTCGGCGTACGGGGCACTCATCCGTGGCCGGGCAGGCCGGGCAGGTGCCCCGTGAACGCCGTCCGGAACAGCCGGCCGAGGGCGAAGTGGGCCAGATAGCGCGGGTCGCTCACTTCGAGGGTGAAGAAGGCCGACGAGCCCTCCCCCGCCTCCGGCTCACCGTCGTACGGATCGAGCGCGAAGTGCGTCACTATCTCCGCCGTACGACGCGCGAACGCGTCGGCGGGCGACTTCCCTCGCTCCCGCGCCTGCCCCTCGAAGTAGAGCTCGAAGAGTTCGTCGAACTCGGCCGCCGTCTCGGACGACACGCTGCCGACCCCCTCCCGCCAGGCCTCCATCAACAACTGCAGCCCGAACACGGGCCCTTGGGAGAACCCGGAGTCGTACGGGTCGCGGTACTGCACCACACCCGTGAGGGTCCGGCCTTCGCGCGGACTGGTGAACACCTCGAAGATGTACGTCATGCATGCGCAGCCTAGGCACCGGGACTGGCAGAAGCATCGCCCTCGCCGGCATCTCCCTCGTCGGCATCGCCCTCCCCGGCATCGCCCTACCCAGCATCGCCCTCGTCGGCCCCGAGCCGGGCCACCGCTGCCCGCAGCGCGGCCTCCCGCCCCTCGGCCGTACGTGCCCTCAGGAGCGGCAGCAGCACCAGATACGCGTCCGTCCGGCCCAGCTTTGCGTACGCCCGCCTCGCCTGCGGGTTCGCGTCGAGCGCCGTCACGAGGTCCTCCGGGACGGTGGCGTCCTTCTGCGAGGCGTACGCCGCGTCCCACCGCCCGTCCGCCTTCGCGGCCTCGACCTCCGCGAGCCCCGGCCCCCGCATCCGCCCCTCGGCCGTCAGCTCGGCGACCCTGCGCACATTGACCTGCGACCACTGGCTGCGCCGCCGTCTCGGCGTGATCTTCTACACGTAGTACGACGCGTCAACTCCCTTTCTTTGGCCGGTGATCCAGCCCCAGCACAGCGCCGCGTCGTTCACCTCCGCCGCCGTCACCGAGGTGATGCCCGAGCCCTTCTTGGCGACCCGCACCCAGAGCCCGGCCTGCACGTCGTGATGCCGCTCCAGCCAGCCGTCCAGGGCGGCCAGGTCCGCGAACCCCAAGGTCTCCGTCATACGTTCGATCCTGCCACCGGCCACTGACAGTCGCCCTCGAACTCGCACCACACGACCTTGCCCGGCACGCGCTCCCCCACGCCCCACCGGTCCGCGAGCGCCGCCACGAGCCGCAGCCCGCGCCCGCCCTCGGCATCCAGCTCCGCGCCGGGCGTCCGCACCTCGCCGCCGCCGCTGTCGTGCACTTCGACGCGTACGGTGCCGTCCGGGCGGCGGTCGATCCGCAGCAGGTAGCCGCGGCCGGGAGGTACGCCGTGCAGCAGGGCGTTGGTGGCGAGTTCGCTCACGCAGAGCGCGATGTCGTCGGCGCGGGCGGTCAGGTCCCAGTCCTTCAGTGTGCGGCGCGTGAACTCCCGTGCGGCGGGGACGGATCGGCGTTCGCGCCGGTAGAACGCTTCGCGGGGGGACGGGAGTTGGGGTTGCTCGTTCATACGGCGAATGTCACAGGGGGTGACTACGCTCATCCAATGAGTCAGCTCGTACAAGGCTTTTGTACGGGCCGTGTACGGAGTCGTACGGCTCCACAGGGGAAGGACGCGGCCATGCACCCGGCGAAGAAGCCCAGGAAGAGCACCTCGTGGTGCGTGGTCGGCGCGCAGCTCGCCCATTTCCGCAAGCTGGCCAGACTCACGCAGTTCCAGTTGGCGGACGAGATCGGCGTCCACGTCGACACGATCGCCTCGATCGAGCAGGGGCGCCGCGCGCTGCACATCGATCTGGCGACGCAGCTGGACGAATTCCTCGCGACGGGCGGGGTGTTGGCGATCGGCGCGAGCCATATGCCGACTCGGGAACGGTTACCGGCGTTCGTGCAGGACTTTATTGAGTACGAGCAGGAGGCGTTGACGCTGCTGTCGTACGAGAACCAGTTGGTCCCGGGCCTCCTGCAGACGGAGGACTACGCGGCGGCCGTCTTCGGTTGCCTGTTTCCTCCCATCACGCCGGAGGAGGCCGCGGAGAGGTTGTCCGCAAGGCTCGACCGGAAGCGTATCTTCGAGCAGAAGCCGTGGCCGCCGATGATGAACTTCCTGATGGAGGAGGTCATCCTTCACCGGCCCATCGGAGGGCAACCAGTTCTCCAGGAGCAGATCCGACATCTTCGTCGGTGCGCCGAACTCCCGTTCCTGGGACTGCAGATCATCCCTACCCGCCGGGAAAATCACGCCGGACTCGACGGCCCCATGGTGCTGCTTGAGACTCCCGACCATGACCAACTGGCCTATCTCGAAGGGCAACGCGTGAGCTTCCTCGTCGATGATCCGGACGAGGTCAGTGTCCTCCAACAGAAATATGGGATGCTGCGATCACAGGCGCTCACCCCCGAGGAGAGCACGGGTCTGCTGGACGATCTGGCGGGAGAGACATGAACTGGTTCAAGTCCAGCTACAGCGGAAGTGAAGGCGGCAACTGCCTCGAAGTCGCCTACGACTGGCGGAAGTCGAGCTACAGCAGCGACCAGGGCGGAGACTGCGTCGAGATCGCCGCTCACCCCGCCGCCGTGCATATCCGCGACTCCAAGAACCCCGGTGGGCCGGTCCTCACTATCGAACCGGCTACCTGGGACGCCTTCATCAGCGCTCAGCGGAGCTAGTCGTGAAGTGGTTCAAGTCCAGCTACAGCGGTAGCGAGGGCGGCGCGTGCCTCGAAGTCGCCTACGACTGGCGGAAGTCGAGCAAGAGCGATGCCGCCGTACACATCCGCGACTCCAAGAACCCCGGCGGGCCGGTCCTCACCGTCGAACCGGCTGCATGGGACGCCTTCGTCAAGGGGCGGGTGCGCTGAGCACTGCGTCTCGGAGGGTGGACGTCACTGCCTGGAGGCAGGAAGGGAAGTCCTCTTCGCCGGCGGCCTCTACCCAGCGCGTGCAGGCGTGCTCGAAGGTGAGGGTGGCGGTCTGGGCCACGAGGCGGGCGGTGTCCGGGGGCGTGCCGCGGTCTGTCAGTGCCGTGGCGATCGACGCGGCGACCTCCGCGCGCTTGGTGCGGTCGCGTTCCTGGAGTTCCGGGCTGGCGTCGATCACGGCGCGGCGCTCCGCCGCGTTCCGGAGCTGGACGACGAGCTGCGCGCCGACTCGGGCAAGGGCCTCAAGGGCCGCCGCCATGGGCGGCGTATCGCGGTGGACCGCGCGTACGGCCTTGTAGACCGCGGGCGGCAGTTTCTCCGAGCCCGCGAACAACACCGCGCGCTTGTCGGGGAAGTAGCGGAAGTACGAGCGGCGGGTGATCCCGGCGCGCTCCGCAATGTGCGTCACCGTCACGTCGTCGTACCCGCGCTCCATGAAGAGCTCAAGTGCCGCCTTCGCCAGACGCGCCTGCGTGCCGGAATCCCACCTCGCCATACCCCCCACCCTAACAAGTGATGACACACTGAGACATCACAAAACCGGGGGACCCCAGGCCCCCGACGCCCCGGGCCACGGCACGCACCCTCAGCGGCGCTGGTCCGGATCGCGGATCCCGTCGATGATCCGGGTCCAGTTCTCCTTCCCGTGGCCGTCGGCGATCGCTCGCTGATAGTGGGACTGGACGGCGCGCGGGAGCGTGAGGTCGATGCCGACCGCCGCGCTCGTGGCGACGATGTGGTCCGCCGTCGCGCCCATCATCGTGACCGTGCTCAAGTGGCCCGGGTGCTCGCCCGCGTCGATCTGCGCGCCGACGTTCTCCTCGCCTGCCTGGAGCATCGCCGGGATGTCGGCCAGCGTCCGCATCAGTTCCGGGACGGCCTCCGCAGCCGTGATCCCGGCCGAGCCGAGCAGTGCCGTGGCGTGCATCAGGGCCGAGAGGCCGGTGAGGAACACGTCGAGCTGGGCCTGGTACATCAACTGCGCGAGGCCCGCGTCCTCGCCGAGGTAGCGCGGGGCTCCGATCCGGGCCAGTGCCGCGCGGTGCGGTTCGAAGGCCTCGGACGGTCCGCTGTAGTAGACGTACGCCTCCTCGGTGCCCACCGTCGGCGCCGGGGACATCACGCCTCCGGTGACGAACCGCGCCCCGTGCTCGGCCGCCCAGGCCGCCGCCTCGCGGGCCCGGTCGGGGGTGTCCGAGCTGAGGTTGACGAGGGTGCGACCGGTAAGGGCCGGGGTCGCGTCGCGCAGGACGTCGTACATCGCCTGGTAGTCGGTGAGGCTGAGGATCACCAGCTCGCTCGCGGCGACCGCCTCGGCGGGCGAGGCGGCCAGGACGGCGCCGTCGGCGACGACGCCTTCGGCACGGGCCGCGGTGCGGTTCCAGACCGTGACCGGGTGACCGGCGGCGAGCAGGGTCCGGACCATGGCCTGACCCATGGGGCCGAGGCCGATGAGCGTGACGGGCGCGGCGTTCATGCGGGGTCTCCTTCGTTCGTGGTGGCGGCGGCGGTGGCGGCTCCCGCGCGCAGGCCCGCGTAGATCCGCGCGAACCCCTCCGAGCCGTGGCCCGCGGCGATCTCGCGGCTGATGAGCGTTTGGACGGCGGCGACCGGGGCGGGGTCGACGCCCTCCTCCTCGCTGGCGCGCACGAGGTGCGACAGGTCGGAGAACTCCAGGCTCTGCTGGCCCGGGACGGTGTAGTCGCCGTCGTCCACGACCTTGGCGAGGGCGGCCAGTTCGTGGGTCATGGCGGACAGGAACGGGGCCTGCCGGGCGGCGAACTCGGACGCGCTCATCCCCGCGGAGGCGGCCATCGCGGCGCCGTGGAAGAAGCCCGCGAACATCTGGTACATCCCCGACAGCATCGCCAGGTCCACCAGGGCGGCCCGCCCGGCGTCCGCGCCGTGGAACTCGCTCGGGGCCCAGAGGTCGAAGGTCGGCAGCAGGGCGTCGTAAGCGGCCCTCGAACCGCTGTAGAAGATCTGGCCGTCGCGGGATCCGATCATGGCGGGCACGGCCATGATGGCGCCGTCGAGGTAGTCGATCCCGTGCTCGGCCGCCCAGGACGCGAGGGCGCGGGACTCGTTCGGGGTCGTGGTGGTGACGTTGACGAGGGTGCGGCCGCGCAGCTCCTCGGCGACCGGACCGAGGGTCTCCTGGACCGAAGCGTGGTCGAAGAGGCAGGCGACGACCACCGGGCTCGCCGCCACCGCCTCGCGCACCGGGTCCACGGCACGGGCGCCCTGGGCCACCAGTGCGGTGGCACGGCCAGGGGTGCGGTTCCAGACGGTCACGGAGAGGCCCGCGCCGAGCAGGGTGGACGCCAGGACGCTGCCCATCGCGCCGAGGCCGAGTAGGCTGACCTGGTTCAACTGGCCTGTTTTTTCAGCGGGTTCGTTCATGTCCACCATGCTGCGCAAGGCGGTAGCGTCGTGGAAGTACCCACTATTTACTGCGGTACTTACCTCTTGGTAAGTGAGGAGCGGCAGCCATGGCGAAAGCACCGCGCAACGGCCCCTACATCTGCGGGATCGACGCCGCACTCGACGTCGTCAGCGGCAAGTGGAAGGGCCTCGTCCTCTGGGACCTGCACGCGCACGGCATCCGGCGCTTCGCCGAACTGCGCCGCGCGCTGCCAGGGGTGAGCGAGAAGATGCTGACCCAGCACCTGCGCCAGATGGAGGAGGACGGCCTCGTCCACCGCACGGTCTACGCGGAGGTACCGCCCCGGGTGGAGTACGGACTGACCGAAGCGGGCGAGGCGCTCAACGAGGCGTTGCAGCCGCTCGGCGAGTGGGGCCTCGAACGCATCCGCCGAGGCCGCCTCACGGTCGTCCCGGAGCCCGACGCTCCACTGTCGGCGAGCTCCCTGTAGACCAAAGGACTCGGCCCTAGAACCCGCCGCCGAAGTCCCCGCCTCCGAACCCTCCCCCGTCCCCGAAGCCGCCGCCGAAGTCGCCGGAGCCGAAGTCGGAGCCCGAGGTGTCGCCGCCCTCGAAGCCGCCCTCGCCGGAGCCGTAGTCCGTGGCCGCGTAGGCCGGGCTCGCCATCATGTGGCCGAGCATCGTGCCCATGAGCAGCCCGGGCAGCAGGCCGCCGCCGAAGTAGCCGCCCGCCCAGGGGCCGTACACCGGTCCCGCCTCGTAGTACGGGCGGCGGCCCGCGGGGGTGTCGACGGTGCGGACGTCGGGGTCCTCACCCTCTTCGATCCGCGTACGGTCCGCCGCGCAGACCGGTACGTCTCGCGGCGTACCGCCCTCGGGGGCCCAGGACATGTCCGCTACCGCCGGGCCGTGGCGCGGATCGAAGAAGCACGGAGGCCTGCGGACCGGCAGCTCGCGGCCCTCGCGGCGCGCGGCCAGGGCGGCGAGCGCGAACCGGCCGTCCTCGATCGCCTCGGTCACGCCGCGCACGTCGTCGGGCCGTTCCGCCTGGCCCATCAGGGACTTGGCCTTGTCGTAGGCGTCGAGGGCGTGCTCGTAGTCGGTGCGCATCTCGTCCGTGGCGCCGGGTTCGCCCGGGTGGAAGTCCAGGCGGTCCAGCTCCTCGCCGAACGCGGTGATGTCCTCGTCGACGACGACCCGCAGTTTGGCCAGGGCCGCCCACTCGGCCTCGGCCTTGCGCTTGCGGTTCCGCCTGACCAGCGCGTACGCACCGGCGCCGCCCGCGAGGGCGACCGCGCCCAGACCGATCAGGCTGGCGGGGTCGAAGTCGTCGGCCGCGGTGTCCCAGGAGGCGGGGGCGGAGCCGGCGGCGCTCGTCAGGGCCAGGTCGGCGAAGCTGTCCAGCTGGGCCGCGGGGGTGCTGCCCTCCATGGCGACCTTGAGGTTGTCGACGCCCTGGGTGGACAGGACGGCCCGGTCCGCCTTCGCGTCGAAGTCGTCACCGATCTGGATGCCGTAGAGGCCGGTGATGCCGGTCTGCGCGCGCAGCTTCTGGAAGACGTCCTGCTTCGGGTAGTCCGCGGGCAGCACGGCCACGAACACCGGCTTGTCCGCGTTCTCGATCTTCGTGGCGAGGGCGTCCGCATTCGCGGCGGGCAGCAGGTCGGCGGCCGCGGGGTCGACGTAGACAGGGCTCTTCTTCAGGGCCTGTGCCACTTCGGACACGGGCGTCTCGGCCTGTGCCCCGGGGGCCGCGACGAACGCGACGCCCAGGGCCAGAAGCAGTGCCAGGATCACTCGGACGGTGATCCGTACCGATATGAGAGGCCTCATACCTCGACGGTAACTCGGTCGGCCGTCTTTCGACCGGGCCCGGCAGCGGCTTATTCCGTCGGCTCGACCCCGGCGCGCAGCAGACCGTAGGTGTACGCGTCCTCCAGGGCCTGCCAGGAGGCGGCGATGACGTTCTCCGCGACGCCGACGGTGGACCACTCGCCGGTGCCGTCGGAGGTCGAGATCAGGACGCGGGTCGTGGAGGAGGTGCCGTGCGTGCCCTCCAGGATGCGGACCTTGTAGTCGACCAACTCCAGCTTGGACAGCTCCGGGTAGAACCGCTCCAGGCCGACCCGCATCGCCATGTCGAGGGCGTTGACGGGGCCGTTGCCCTCGGCCGTGGAGACGATCCGCTCGCCCTTGGCCCAGAGCTTCACCGTGGCCTCGTTGGCGTGCGTGCCGTCGGGGCGGTCCTCGGTGATGGCGCGCCAGGACTCGGTACGGAAGTAGCGGCGCGGGCGGCCCTCGACCTCCTCGCGGAGCAGCAGCTCGAAGGAGGCGTCGGCGGCCTCGTACGAGTACCCCTTCAGTTCGCGCTCCTTGACGCGCTCGACGACCCGGCCGACGAGGGCGCGGTCGCCGCCCAGG
>NZ_JASCIS010000047.1 GCF_029968015.1 Streptomyces luteolus | reverse complement strand
GAAATCCTGGCTCATAACAGGGCACCCCAGTCGTTCCCGGCCGGCTGTCGGCCGGAGCATCGATCCCATCGCATACGTGGCACTCAGTGCCCTCCAGTATGCACACTCAGTGCCACTAATCCAGGCCCGGTAGTGGAGCCGCCTCCGCACGCTCCAGCCGCAGAGCAGGCGTGCAGGCCGGTGTTATGTTCCCTGCATGAGCGATGGACAGGGCCCCAACGGCGGTGTCGGCAACGGATCGGGGAAGCCGTCGATGAGGGAGGCGCTGATCGCGGCGGCCTTCGAACTGTTCCTGGAGCGTGGGTTCGAGCAGACCACGATCGACGACATCGTTCAGCTCGCCGGGGTGGGGAGAAGGTCCTTCTTCCGCTACTTCCCGTCGAAGGAGGATGTGGTCTTCCCCGATCACGAGCGCTGCCTCGCCGACATGACGGAGCTCCTCGAGCAGAGGGCCGGTGACGGGGAACCGGTCACGCAGGTCTGCGACGCGGCCCGACTGGTGATGCGCATGTACGCGGCCGACCCCGCGTTCTCCGTGAAGCGGTACGAGCTGACGAAGAGCGTTCCCGCCCTGCGCGCCCACGAGTTGTCGGTCGTCTGGCGCTACGAACACACCCTCGCCGACTACCTCCGCCGCCGTTTCGCCGGCTGGTCGGACGGGACTCTGCGCGCCGACGTGATCGCGGCGTCGGTCGTCGCCGCACACAACAACGCGCTCCGGTCGTGGCTCCGCGCCGGCGGCAAGCGGGAGGACGTCACGTCCCGCATGAATCACGCTCTCGAATTCGTGCAGCAATCCTGGGGGGTGACCACAGACGGCACCTCGGACGCGCCCGCACAGGAGCCGGAGGAAGTCGTCGTCCTGATCGCCAAACGCCGAACGCCGATGTGGCGCGTGGTCCGCGAGATCGAGTCCACCTTGGACGAGAGCGAGCGGAACTGAGTTCCCTATTTCGACGACACTAGGTGCCGTTTGAGTGGCGATGCCACGGAGCGGCCAGATCGCCTCACCCGCCGAAGAAGCTCAGCCGCACCTGCCGCCGCGGATTGTCCTTGTTCGTGTCCGCGAAACTCCGTTAGTACAACCCCAGGCTACCGACCAACGCGCCCCCGCTCTTCCGATGGCAACCGTGGGATTCTCATCCGACGCGCGCGCCCGCAGCGGGTCGGCGGAGACCAACGGCAAGTCCATATCAGCGGCACTTCTCATGACACCGACCACCACCAGGCAACGGCCCAAGCGAAACTGGCCGAGCTGACCGCCGCGCTGGACGAGCACACCGCAGAACTCAGTAACCCCGACCTTGCCCGACGGACAGCCGCTCGCATCGGCGAAGAACTCGACAGCACGAACCCTGATCAACGCCGACTGACGGAAAACCTCGATGACCTCGGCCTGGCAGTCGGCGCGGTGGCGTCCGTCGTGACCATCGCGCAGGCCCTCTACACCGCGGTGGCCGCCCTGCACAGCTGACGGCCCGATCCCGAAGCAGAACGGGAGCAATTTCCGTCTTCCGCCGTCATCGATATCGGCCCGAACGTACCGCATTCTCCTGAAGGCCACTCAGCGCAGAAACCGAAGGAGCCATCCAGGGTGAGCCAGAGACGTCCCTTGCCGCACAGGCCGCTGCCACGGGAATCGCCGCAGCCCGGCAACGTCCGTGGCAATTTCGGCCACCAACCGGCGGCACCCGTATACGCCGCGTAACCTCACGGGCATGGGGGCATCAACATCCGGTGCGGGCCAGGCCGCCGACGAAGAGGAGGCGCGGCGGCTGAACGCGTACACGTACCTCAGCGCGCCCGAGCGGCTGGAGCACGTCTCGATCATGCGGATCTTCTGCGGAACGCTGCTGGCGGAACTCGCCGCCCCGGACATCATGGCGAAACTGCGCCAGACCGGCGCTTCTGCCGCGGGACTCGATGCCGACACCCTCACGGTCCGACTGGAACAACTGGTCCAGTGGGGAAACCTGCTCCGCAGCAGCCACACGGTGAACGCGTCCAGCATCAACGAGTACCAGCGTTCCCGCTCGCGCTACCAGCTGTCGAAACTGGGCGAACGTATCCAGCGGGACGCCGACGGGGTCCTAACTGAGGCCGACGCCGCCCGCGAGGTGAGCAACGAACTGCTGGCCCTGGTCGAGCGCGGACTACGGGAGCTGGCCGACCTCGTGACCGCGCCGGGCGGCGTCGAGCCGCAGGACGGACTGGAGCGGATCAGCACGCTGTTCGTGCAGTTCACCGAGTTCGCGGACTCCATACGCGACTTCTACGCCTACCTCGGCCAGGTGCTGTCCCGCTACGACCTGGACAGTGCCGAGTACCAGGGCTTCAAAGAGCTGCTCCTGGACTACGTCGAGGCGATCACGGAGGACGTGGCGTTCCGCGCGCCCCGGATCTCGGCGGCGTTGGACACCCTGTGGCCGCACATCCCAGCTCTACTGGACCGGCTGGACTCCCACGCCCAGGGGCTCACCGGGCTCTCTACGCAGGCGCAGGGCGAAAGCCGCCCGGAGGTCCGGATCCAGCGCAGCCGGGGCCGCGAATTCGCGGACTGGGAGGGCCTGCGCGGCTGGTTCAGCAACACCGACGGCCAGGGCAGCCAGGTCGACCAGCTACGCGATGCCACCCTGCGCGCGTTGCAGTCGCTGCTCGCCAACGCCAAACGGATGCTGCGGTCGGCCACCGGGGAGATGTCCCGGCGCAAGGATCTGCTGCGGCTGGCCCGCTGGTTCGACGAAGCCGCGCCGCGGGACGCGCACGACATCGCCGTAGCCGCATTCGGGCTGTACGGCGCCCGCCATCTGGGCATACCGCCGGCCACCGACGAGGTGGTGCCCGCCTACACAAGCTGGTGGAACGGTCCGGTGGTCGAGGTGCCGGTGGCCCTGCGTGAAAGAGGCAGTCGAGCTCAGCGGGGCCGTGCCTCAGCGGTGGAGGACCACTCCGCGCAGAAGCAGCTGCTAAAGGAGGCGGCCCGTCAGCGGGCAGCAGCCAGAGCAGCGGCAGCCGACGAACTGCACAGCGCATCCGGCCGGTTCGCCGAGGTACGCCTCACCTCAGCGGCGCTCGGCCTGCTCCTGGAGCTGCTGGCCACAGCGCTCGGAAATGCACAGCTCAGCAGGCCCACCGGCACGGACGGAGAGAGAACGGCGGGGTTCGACCTCGACTCAGCCAGCAGTGAAGACGCCGAACTGCGTATCCGCCTCACCGTTCGCCGGACGACAGGCACCCGGACA
Organism: Streptomyces luteolus; assembly: GCF_029968015.1. Classification (GTDB taxonomy): domain Bacteria; phylum Actinomycetota; class Actinomycetes; order Streptomycetales; family Streptomycetaceae; genus Streptomyces; species Streptomyces luteolus. The sequence goes on along the minus strand of NZ_JASCIS010000047.1, from coordinate 60,530 downwards.
GCACTGTCCTCGGCCGACGGCGACCTACTACTGGACGACCTGGAGCTAGACATCGTTCGCACCTCCGGCGCGGTCGCCGGCGAAGCGGAGGCGAGTGTGTCGTGACCCTCCCCTCGACTCACGATGTAGCCCTGGCAGCCGAGCGTCGCACCGCCGCCCGGTTGCTGCTCGCCCACCCACTGATCGCGTCGGACGGTTCCCACGCCGACCTCTTCCCGCTGATCCGCAGGCACGCCGACTGGCTCGGCAAACGGTTCCAGCAAGTGCTCGGCTACCGCCTGCTGGTCGACAGCTCCTACGCCCGGCTGTTCAAGGCGGGGCTGGGGGCGGGTTCGGGTCATCGGCTGGAGCGCTCCACCGGCACCCCGTTCACCCCGCACACGTACGCCTGCCTCGCGCTGGCCCTGTCCGTGCTGGTGACCGCGCCCGAGCAGATGCTGCTCACACACCTGGTCGCCGATATAAGGGCTGCCGCAGCCGACGCCGGTATCGAGCTGGAGGAAACGGGCCGGGCGGCCGGGAAGCGGACCCTAGTCGCAGCTCTGCGCCAGCTCGTCGACTGGGGTGTGCTCATCGAGACTGAGGGCCATGTGGTCACACTTGCACAGGAGTCAGGCGGGGAAGCTCTGATCACGATAGATCGGGAGCTGGCACGCGTGGTCGTCGCCGGCCCGCTCTCCCAGGCACGGGACGGCGCCGACCTGGTCCGGCGGGCAGCAGACCCGGGCTTCGGCGGACCACGCACCTACGTGCGCCGAATGCTCGTCGAGACACCCGTCGTGCACCTCGACGAGCTGACCGACGCCGAGCGTGACTGGCTGCGCACCCGGCAGCGCCGGGAAGCTCAGGCTTTCTCCGAACTCCTGGGCCTGGAGATGGAGATCCGTGCCGAGGGCGTGGCGCTGATAGACCCCGAGGAAGAGCTCACGGATCTGCACCTGCCGGGCACCGGGACCGTCGCACAGGCCGCGCTGCTCCTGGCGGAGCGGCTCGTGGAACGGCTTCGGCCTCAGGCCCCAGGGCATCCGGCAACCGGCGGGACGCTCGTCATCGGAGTGGCTGCCCCGGACGGCTTGGTGGACGAGGTGCTCGCCGAGCTGATCGCCGAGTACGGGCAACGCAGCAACTGGCGACGCGGCTACCTGGAGGACCTTCCCTCCCTGCGAGAGGCCGTACTGGACCTGCTGGCCCGCATGCGGCTGATGGCCCGCGCGGGCCGGCTGCGCGCCGAGGGCGAAGGACTGCCGGAGGGATATGTCGAAGAGGCGTCGGAAGGACGCACGGTGACCGATGTCCATGGCGCGCGCCCCGGCGGCGAAGGCTGGGTGCTGCTGGCAGCAGCAGCCCGCTACGCCACCCAAGTCACCGTGCGCCCTGCCACCGCAGCCGGCAAAGACAAGGACGTTCAGGAGGAGTTGCCGCTATGACCACCGACGCGCGTGGCCTCATTCCGCTGCCGCGTTCCGGAGCTGCGACAACAGCCGGCCCCGCAACAACCAGCGGCACCCGCTTCCGGCTGCACCGGGCGGGTATCCAGAACGTCTGGCAGTACGACAGGCAGGAGTTCTCCTTCGGCGACGGACGGCTGCTACTGCGTGGCAAGAACGGCGCGGGCAAGTCCAAGGCCCTGGAAATGCTGCTCCCGTATCTTCTGGACGGCGACTCCCGGGCACTGGACGCGACAGGCAGCGGCCGCACCACGCTCGCCTGGCTGATGCTGGACGGGTTCGAGCAGACCAACCGTCTCGGATACCTGTGGGTGGAGTTCCAGGGCACAGCCGACGACGGCGGTCACCGCCACCTCACGCTCGGTGCCGCCATCCGCGGCTCGAAGTCGACGCAGAAGGCGCTGCCGACGTTCTTCGTCACCCCGCTGCGGGTCGGTGAGGACCTGCAACTGGTTGAGGCCGGTAAGCCGCTACCGGTCGACCGACTCAAGGAGATCGTCGGTTCCGACAACACGACCGACCGTGCGGTCCAGCACCGCTCACGCGTGGCCCGGGAACTGTTCGGCATCACCGACGCGATGCGCTACCGCAACCTCACCCAGCTCCTCCACCGGCTGCGGCGCCCGACGGTCGGCGACCGTATCGAACACGGGGGCCTCGTCTCCCTGCTGAGCGAGACACTGCCGGGGCTCGACGAGGACGTGGTCGAGAAGGTAGCGCGCAACCTCCACGACCTCGACGCAGTACGGGACGAACTCGGCCGCCTGGAACGCACCGACGCGGCCTTGCACACGTTCCTCACCAGTTACCGCGGCTACCTGGCCGGAGTCCTGCGAACTTCCGCCCAGAGAGTGAGCCACGAGCTGGGTGTCCTCGCACAGCGGCGCCGGGCGGCCGGAGACGCCGCACAGCGGACGAGCGACTTGAGAGCGCAGGAGGAGGAGTCGGAGGGCCGACTGGAGACCCTGCGCGAGGAGGAACAGGATGCCCGGACCGACCTGGCCGCACTGCACGCTAGTCACGCCTACCGCAGCTTGCGCGAACTTTCGGAGCGCCGCGGCACGGTGGAGGCGCTGAACACCGCCGCCGCGGCTGCGTTCACCACCTTGAGCAACGCACACGATGCGGAGGAGGGCTCGGCGGAGCGGCTGGCCGAAGGCGTCGAATACCTCGGCAGCCGACTGGCCGAGCTGGGAACCGAACACCGGGAGCTGCTGACACAGGCAGAGAAGTCCGGCCTTCCCACCGGCCATCTCGGCGAGGCGGTGGCCCTGCCGCGCACGGTTCTCGCCCTGGCCACCGAGACCGAGCTGACGACTCCGGACGGGGAGACGCGCGCCGTACGGCACCGGTCGGTGGCCCGCGTGGACACAGTCACGGCGCAGGAAGGGCTGCGGTCCTGGCAGGACCAGTTGGAGAACGCCGAGGTGGTCGCGAAAAACCGGGCCCGGATGGTTCAGGAGGTGACCCGCCTCATCTCACGGGCGGACGAGGCCCGAGCTGCGGCAGCTCAGGCCGATGCCGAGCGCGAACGGGTGGAGGGCGAGGCGGAAGAGGCCGCCGGCCATCTCGACGACAGTCGTCAGAAGGTCGCCGAGGAGAGCGGCGCCTACTCCCGGCAAGTCGCCGAGTGGGCGGCGCACACGCGGAATGCGCTGGGTCCGGACTGCCCATCACTGGACGCCGTCCACGCCACCGTCGGCCACGAGACCTCTACCGACGCGCCCTTCGCGGACCGTACGCTGCCGCCCGACATCGACAGCCAGGCGTGGCGGACCGCTCAGGCCGCATTGGAGCCGTACGGCGAGGAACTCACCGGACACCGAGACGCCCTGGCACTCAGCGTCAACTGGCTCAGCGAAGAACTCGACCACCTAACGGAGCAGAAGCGGGGCTGGGAGCAACGTACCGACCCCGAGCCGCCGGCTCCGCACCATCGCGCTGCCGCGAGGACGCCGGGCAGTGGAGCACCTTTCTACCGGCTCGTGGACTTCGTGGACGAGCTGGCTCCGACCAACCGAGCCGGTCTGGAAGGGGCGCTGGAGGCAAGTGGAATCCTGGACGCGTGGGTGAGTGCGGACGGCGCCCTGCTCGATCCGCGCACCCGGGACACCCTTCTCCAGCCGGGTCCCGTGCTGTCCGACGGGCCGACCCTCGCCTCGGCCCTGCGCCCAGCCCCTGAACCGGGTTGCGGCGTCACGGCCGAGCAGGTGGAGGGTCTGCTGGCCACCATCGCACTCTCATCAACACAGGAGACCTCCGTACACAACGCGGTTTCCTATGACGGAAGTTGGCGCCTGGGCGTACTCAGCGGTCGTCACGACAAGGGCGACACCGAATACGTGGGAGCCGCCGTACGCGCCGAGACCCGGCGCCGCATCCTCGCCGAGTTGGAGGAGCGGATCGCGCAGACTGCACAGCGGCTGGCCGATATCCGCGAGGAGCTTGCCGCAGCCGATGCCATGCGTCGAACTCTCACGCTCGCGGAACGGGATTTCCCCAGGGCACGGAATCTCGCGGACGCCTGGAGCAGAAATGAATCAGCCGAGCGGACGCTGCGCGACCTGACCGCCAAGGCAGCCCGGGCGGCGCGGCTGGCGGAGGAGGCACGCGCTCTCGCGGCATCGGCGCGGACCAAGTCGCAGGCCACCGCCACCGCCCACGACCTGCCCGGCGACCCGGCCGCCCTGGACCGTGTGCGCACCGCACTGACCGGCCTGCTCGGCGGTATCGGGCATCTGCGCAGGGCAGTCAGCGGCACGGGCGAGCGGCTCGGTACTAACCAGGCCGATGCCGACCGGTACGCACGCACCCAAGAGGATCGCCTGGCCGCGGACGAGAGCTACCGGCTCCACCTCGCCGGACTGCGCACCGCTGAGCAGGACCTGCGTACCCGCGAGGAGGCCATCGGATCGTCCGAGGAGGAGATCCTCTCCCGCGAGCAGGAGGCCAAACAGCGCATCGCGAACGCCGGCCGCGGCCTGCCCGGGGCGCAACGAGCGCGCGACGACCTCCACGACCAGCGCGTGCGCGCGGAAGAGGACGAGAAACGCCTGCGCGGGACCCTGGCGGACCAGGAAACGACGGTCATCGACACCGGCAGCGCTCTTCGCGCTGCTCTCGGCCGACCGGAGGTGGTGCTCGGCGCCGGCCTCGACCGGTCCTCGCTGCCCGAGTACGTGTCGGACGATCCCGGCGCGGACGTGCGCAGCCGTCTGCGAGCGCTGCGGGCCCTGGCCGACGGCGTGGAGCAAGCCCTCGGCCGCCCGAAGGGCGAGGTGTCGGACAGCACCCTGCTCAACCGTCACACCGATCTGCGCGATCAACTGGCCGGCGGGTTCGACGCGCAGCTGGAGGAGCGCGACGGGATCAAGGTGTGCCGCCTGGTCGACGACCACGGGTCCCATGACGTCGCAGCCGTGGGCGAGCGGATCGCGGTTCAGGCCGCGGAGGCCCGAGGGCGGCTCACCGAGCGCGAACGTGAGGTCTTCCAGCGGTTCCTGACCGGCGAGCTAGGCGACCACCTCTCGGCACAGGTCATCACCGCTGCGAACCTGGTCGCGGCTCTCAACGACACCCTGCGGACCGTGCGCACCTCCCACGGCCTCGGCGTCGAACTGCTGTGGAAGCTGGACGAGGACGTGGACGCGGATGTACGCGCGGCCGTCGAGCTGCTGCGCAGTCCGTCGAGCCTCAGGACGCGCGACCAGACCGAGCAGCTGCGCGAGGTGCTGCAACGCCGGATCGAGGACGCCCGCCGTGCCGACCCATCAGCCGGTTACGCCGCCCATCTGCGGACCGCGCTGGACTACCGAGACTGGTTCCGCTTCCACACCTTCGTGGTCGAGGACGCGGCCCCGGGCCGCCGTAGGAAACTGACCGGCCGGACGGGGCTCAGCCAGGGCGAACAACGGGTCCTCTCCTACCTCGTGCTCTTCGCCGCAGCAGCCGCCCACTTCACCAGCCTCGCCGAGTCGGCACCGCACGCACCGCGCCTGATCCTCCTGGACGATGCCTTCGCCAAGGTCGATGAACCCACCCACGGCCGACTGGGCCGTATCCTCGTCGACCTCGATCTCGACTTCGTCCTCACCAGCGAGCGGCTCATGGGCAACTGGCCCGAGGTGCCGTCCCTGCATATCTATGAGTGCCTCCGTGATCCCCACGTACGCGGGGTGGCCACCCTGCACTACACCTGGAACGGTCGGCACCGGCGTCTGGTGTCCGTATGAGCGGGCTGCCCGCCGCAACGCGCGAATGGCTGACGGGACCTGGACTCACCCGGCTGTGGCAGGGGGCACGTAAACGCCTGGAGAGCAACGGCGTACAGGCCACGGGTTCGCTCCGGCTGACCGCGATGAACGCCCGGGAACGCAACGATCTGTCCCTCCTACTGGGCAAACCCCTCACAGGTGCCGCCGTGACCGTACGGCTCGACGTGCTCGACGCACGGCTACGCGCTTCTGCCGCCGGACTCGGACTCAGGCAGACCCTGGAAGAACTCGGGCCGCCGCTCACCGACCGCCGTGCCGCCCGCGCGGATGTGACGGCCCGGCGGGAGCGAGTGTGGTCGTCCCTTGCTTCGTCACTGGACGCCTCCCCGCTCGCCGACCAGGAATGGCCCCGGCAGTGGTACGAAGTGATGCGCCGTGCTGGTGTTCCGAAAGGAGTGACGTCTGAAGCGGCAATATGGACACTCCAGCAGGCGGTCCAAGTCCTCACCGCTCTCCTCGGACCCGAAGGAACTGAACGCAACGGCACACACGGCCGAGGAGAACTCGCCGCCATGACGACCGGCTCCGCGCACGGCCTGGACGACGGCACCTGGCTCGCACGCCTCGTCCAACGCGGCGTCGCCCTCGCCCATGGCACCGAGTTCCCCGACGACGCGGCCGGCCGACGCGCTCTGTGGCGACTGGTGTCCGTCAGGCCGGACGAGGTCTCCAGCACGGTGCTCACCTACGGGCTGCGACCCGTCGGCGAGGGCTGGCGGGAGCGGGCTCTGCGGGAGCGGGCCGACCATCACTGCGAAGTTCACATCACACCACGCGACCTCCATGACCTCCGGCTGCAGCTCCCCGCCGCAACGCTCATCCACATCTGTGAGAATCCGCGCGTGGTGGAAGCCGCGGCGGATGCGGCCTGCGTTCAGCCCATCGTGTGCACCTCCGGGAGCGCCGCCACCGTGGTCTTCACGCTTCTCGACGCCCTCGCCGCCACGGGTTGCCGCTTCGCGTACCACGGCGACTTCGACTGGCCGGGGATCGCGCTGGCCAACCGGGTCATCCGCCGCTACGAAGCCCTGCCGTGGCGCATGGGCACCGCGGACTACGAGCATCTGGCCGCCCGCAGTCAGGCCGAAGGCATCCCTCAACTGGCACTCGACGGACAGCCGGTCGACGCGGACTGGGACCCGGGCCTCGCCCCCGCCATGACCGCCCTCGGCGTCGCGCTCCACGAGGAGGCCACCCTCGATCTCTTGGTGGCAGACCTGTCACACCAGGTGTAGAGCGACGTCGGCATCATGCCGAACTCACCTGGGTTGTCAGTCCTTTTCGGCATGATTGACGCTCACACCTGATACGTCGCCGTGCCCGGGTGGCTCTGACCAGAGGATCACGTCGCGGGGCGGTGTCGACGATTGGAGTCCGATGGCCGCGGCGGAATCACGCTTGTCTCTTCCTTACGACTTCCTGCGTACGGTCATCGCGCAGGCGTCCGAGGATTCCCCGCCTACCCGCATGGCTGTCGAGGCGATACGCACGGCGCCCCCGGGCACGGATCGGGACGGTTTGGCCATGTCCCTGCTTACGGGACCGCTCGCAAAGTCGGCGCCCGAGTGGCTATTGGCCATGGCGGTGGAGAGCGACCTCGATCGCGAACCGCGCCCGCACATGACGACCGGTCGCATGGACTTGACCCGCGTCGCCCTGTCGCATCAAGGCTGCCCGGACGCATACAGGGCGCAAGTCCTGGAGAAGTGCACCGAGGCGCAACTCGGTGCACTCGGCCGGAGAGAGGGTGGCGTAGCACTCATCCACACCGTCGCTGCTGCGCTCCACCGCCGCTCGAAATCGCGCCTGCCCATCACCCCCGAGCTGCTGACGGATCCGACGCCCGCCCAGGTCGTTCTTGGTGAACACGGCCTGCACCAGGACGTGTTCATTGCAGCCCTCGACTGCCTCCCGCTCGGGCCAGACAAGCATGACGGCGAAGAAGACGTCGATGCGTGGATGGAGCGCCACCGCGCCGCATCCGACGCCTGGGAAAGCATGTGGGACGGCGTCCTCCGGGCCCAGACCGAACACCACCGCCACCTATTGGCCTGGTCCGCGAGTCAGCCCGCCGCCGATCGCGTGGTGCGTGAACACCTGCTCGGCTCCATACCGTGGCACGTAGAACCAGCCCTGTTGGAGGAAGTCGCGGCACACAATCTGAAGTCCTTCGAGCGTGCGGTCCTCGTCACCCGGATTTACCGATCCTGCCGGGACGGGCTGACGCGCGCAGGCACGGGAGCGCTACACCGACGAGCTGGCCGCCGCGTCCCAGGAGGAGCGGGACTACGTGGAACAATTCCTCGACGAGGAGATGCAGTCCAAGTCCATCCAGACCATTCTCTGCCGCTCCGCCGTCGACTGGGTGGAGCGGGCAGGAAGCCAGACCTGGCGGTTCCTCCTCAACCCCGGCGAGGCCCAGCGTTACGGCCGGCCCCGAGAATGGCTGGCGTCCCAGGAGCTCGTCGCCGCCCTCGGCACTCGGTTCGCAACGATCTGCCTTTCCGCTCTGAACCTCTGGGAACCGGAACCCGCTTCGCGCTATCGGGTCGTGCGCGATCTCGGCTGGTTGCACGCACTCCTCGTACATCTCCCCGAAGTCCCGGAGGAGGCGCGACAGAAGGCGCGCCTCGTAGTCGAGGACACCAGGAGGTCCCTGGCTGCCCGGTCTGGTGCACACGGCTACCCGTCCAGCCATTCTGCGTGGGAGAAAAACCAACGGGCCAAGGAGCTGATTGCCACCATCATGCCGCTCGTCACGGATCCCGTCCCTGCCCTGCCTGGCCGACGCACAGCCTCCCCCGGCGACCCGCTAAGCATCCGGTTCAGACAGCTTGCCGACGCCGACGAGGCTGTTCTCGTTGCGTACCTGGACCGGCACACGGGAAACGACGCGCTCGTCGAGGAGGCCCTGCTCTCCTTCGCCGCCCGCTCCTACCGAAAGTCCCTCACCTTCGACGACGTACTGGCCCGCCACTCCGCCCCGCAGCAGACTCTGCTCGATCTCACACTGCACCTGCGCAGGCGCCTGGGCGGCGGACCCGAACTGCGCGGAAGCTGGGCGCAGTGCCGGCCCTCGCCGACACGGTCAGCCTCTTCACCCCACCGGTCCTGGCCATCGTCGGCGCACTCGCCCAGGCAGGCGACCACCTCCTGGCCGGCATCCGCGAGACCACCTATTACCGCTTCCTCCCCTTGGCCACCCGCGAACTACACGTCGCCGCCTCGATGTTGGGCCCCGCGCGGGCATCCTGGGCGCGGCCTGCGAGGTCACGGAAGCACGCTTCGCACCGGGGCGCGGTGGACGCGGTACTGCGGTGGGGGCGGTGCTCCTGGGGTACCCCAGGTACGCGGCCGAGCAGTTCGAGCCCCGAACCGAAGGCCAAAAGGTAGGCCCGGTTCGACCGTGCCTGTTCATCCCGTCTGCTGAGCACGCCTCAGGGGCGTGGGCCGCTTGCGGCGCAGATGGCGGCGGTCGTGCCCTGCCGGGTGACGAGCCGGTGCCGGGCGAATGTCTTGGAGCTGGCCACCGTAGACCCGATGCGATCGTGGGCGTTGGTTTGAGTGTGCGGTTCTTGCTCTCCGGCAGACGCTTGCGCAGGAACAGCCATCCAAGGGCACCCACGACTGCGAAAAGCCGGAGCGGCCCTGTCGGTGTGATGAGTTGGGACAGGGTGAGCGTGGTTAGCGCCACGCTGAAGTCAAGGCCAGTGCGTGAACGAGCCGACGACGGACGTCTTTCCGCGAACGGTGTGGGAAACATCTCGCTGTTGACCAACCACAAAGAGATGTCGAGGGCTGCCGCGAAGGCCGTGATGCAAGTGAACCTACCCGGTCTCCTCATCAGCCCTGAAACGGGTCGCGATTAGCAACTTCCCCAGTGGGCCAGCGCCGTTCCGGCAGTCCGGAGGTGTAGACGTTGATGCCTGCTGTGGCCAAGGGGTTAAGTAGAGCTGTCTCGGGGTCACCGTGCAGGCGCAGCAGTACGTGGTCGTCACCGACCATGCAGTCGGTGTAGGGAAGCGCGTGGGAGAGCAGACGGGCAAAATCGTCGCAGGCCGTCTTGACGTCCACCTTGTCGAGGCCGAGACAGACATGCAGCGTGCCGTCTTGAACCGTCAGTTCGACATCTATGCGCGCGTCGGCCGCCTCGGCAGCTTCGCCGCCCCATGTCAAAGTCTCGTCCACTGCGGCGAGATGGACGGGGAGCGGACGAAATACCTGCTGCCGCATATCGTCTCGGACTGCCACTCCGGTGACCGGGGCTTGATCTCGCCACCAAGCCTGCACAACGTCACGGACCGAGGCAGCCTGCGGCCCACTGTGCAGTGCTCGTCCCACAGCATCTGCCGCGTTGCTCCGAACCACGCTTGCGGCGTCGGTGCCCGGGGAAGCGGCCATGCGGCGCAAAAGCGAGCCCGGCCCGATACGCATGTCCTCGAGAACCTTCCGATACAGCTGATGCAGCGCCTCTGGTACGACTGTGCCGCCCTCCGCGAGCAAGGGGCAGACTCGCTCTGTCCAGGCGAGAAATGCTTCGGTATCACCGGTGGCGAGGAGATCGGCACCGAAGTCGCCGCGGGCGAGTGCCCGAGCTCGTTGCCGCTCCGTCGGCCGGCCAAGGCCATCGAGCTGGGCACGCAGAGCGAAGACGAGCAACTCCCGCTCCGAGACAGGGAGATCGTCGACGGCACCGCTGCTGGGAGCTGCGAGGATGTCCAGGACAGCCTCCGCCGTTGCTTTCTTCGCCTCCGGCTTCCCAGGGGTTCCCGGCACCTGCTCGGTCCACCGGTGGTCCCGGCCCCGAGCATCCCGCAGCTCAAGGGCGGCGACGTAGCTCTTCAAGTGGTCCGGCCCTGATGATGCGTAGGTGTACTCGTAGGCGATGCCATACGTGGCTGCCAGGGCGTCGAAGACGGTCACCGGATCGTGCTGGTGCTCCAGGCCGGAAAGCCACTCATGAAGAACAGCGGGTTGCCGCCCGAGAAGCCGGGGCCCGTGGACTCGCCAGGCCGCTGCGACCACCGCCTGGACTGCGTCCGAGACCGCTGCGCGGCCCCGCCCGCTCTCGCCATGGCTTGTCAGGAGACCTTCCGAGAGCTGGAGAGCGGCACCGAGGCGGGCGGTGTCATCGTCAGCGGCGGGGAGGATGCGTGCCTCGTCCTCGTCGGGAGCAAGGCCCTTCGCGAGGGTTCGGCGGACGCGGAGGTGGGCGGATAGGTGATCCACGACGTGCGAGCCGTGGTGGGCGAGGAGGTCGTTGTTGCGCTGGCGGGCTGCGGCCGCTGCCACCGGGTTCTCGTGGACCCAGGAGGCATGGGTGAGCGCCTGGGCAAGAAGTCCGTCAGCGCGGCGGCCGAGCTCGAACATCGCCGCTAGGTCGCTTACCGCGTCCCGATGTTCTTTGCCCGCCCGTGCGTACGACAAGGGTGCTGAGGCCGATGGGCTCGTGGCTCCGGCATTTCGTTTGACGCCTGCTGACGCTGCCCGTTGCGGATACGAGTCGAGCAACGCTTGTGCCGCAGCCGCTCTTGCCGCCTTCTTGGACAGACCGGTGCCTTCCGCCATCCGGCCGTTTCCGGTACGGACAACGGCGCGGAAGACCTTGCGATGGTCAGGGCCTTCCTCGTCATAGTCGTAGCTGAGTCCTTCCTTCTGGAAGGCTGCTTGCGCCAGTGTGACGGAGTCCGCTCCCGCTGGCGTGGACGGGCGGTCGAGGTCTGGCCACACTGCCGCGACCAGCCGCCGGGCGGCCCCGTGTTCACTGTGGAGGCTGAGCACGCCGAGGATCTGCCGAGCCACCGCTTCGTAGACGGACTTGGCAGGCTGCTGCGCCTCTCCTGCTCCCATGCGCGCCAGTCCATGTTCAGCAGCCCAAGCGCCGAGCGCGCTATCTGCGGCGCGGCGTCTGCGGGCGTGCTCGCTCGATTGCTCGCCCGCCTTCTTCGGAGTCGCCCATCTTGCGTAGGCATCGAGGAGGATCACGTTGAGCGTGGTGGCACCGAGACGGTCGAGTAAGCCAAGCACATGTGGTGTGACCTGTTCGGCGTGGTTGCTCTCGTAGAGGTGACTGCGGTGCTCGGCGGCCAGGCCGAGCCATGTGGTCACCGCGGTGCCGGGTTCCCATCCGCCCACAGTCGTTTCAACAATTCTCTGGACCTCTTGGCCAGCGCCTACCAACGACACAGGCGGCTCGCACAGTTCCGGGTGCGTGACATCGTGAACGTCACGCACCCGCTCGACGCTCAAGTAGGGCCGGACCGGCTCCGGCGACGGACGAGGTCCGATCGCAGGCGGAGCCGGGCGCACTGGCCGAGCCAAACGGGCGGCGTCGGGAACTGTGGACCTGCCCCTGCGGGTGGTCACCGGACGCTGGCGGGCGGACCGCGCGTCACTGCGCCGACGCGCCGCCCGCGCCCTTCGCCCGCCGGCCGTCCACGTGCCCGAACGACTGTCCAACAGCCCCCGGAGTTCGATGGTGAGCCAGGAAGGAAGCCTGCTCGGGGGGTAACCGCCGTCGAAGAAATCTCCGGCCAAGTCGACGCAGTACGCGTGCCGTTCCCAATCTCGGTGGCGAGCGTACTCCTGACCGAGCGTGCGCAGCGCCGACCGCATCCGCGCGTACGGCACCACCTGGGTGGCCAGCTGGTACGAAGTCCGCTTACGCGCAGCGTCGATCGCGAGCGCGATGCGGTGCAAGGGTGTCGGCGGCGCGGTCTCACGCAGCGACACAATGCCGACCCAGCGATTCATTCTCTCCCCCTGCCGTGTGACGCGCCCCCGTCACTCTCTCCCAGGCAACGGTGGCGCGCGTCCCAGCAGTTGATTACGCGCGTCGGTCTGCCCACCTGCCTTGCCTCATCTCCCGCCGCACCTCACCGACCCCTCGTGATCGCGGCGGAACGGACAGTCAGCGTAGGCCGCCAAGTGCAGGTCCGGGAAGGGCGCACTCGACGCCGTTCAGTCCGCTCAGACGTGACTCAGATTCGGCCGGCACCACCATTCAGCATCTGCGAGGAGCCCCGGCTGCAGCGCCCGCAGACTTCGGCACCCGTCCAGGACCATCGAGTGCGGGAACCCTCCGGACGGGGTGATCCGATTACCGATCAAGAGGCCGCGTACGTCTCCACCGAGCTCAACCACACGCACACGGTGTGCGGGCAGACCGCGCTGATCCTGAGCCGACTGGCCCGCCGGACCTTCGGTGACAAGGTGCCCGTCCCCTGGGAGGAGCTCACCGCGGACTACGGCGATGGCTTTCGGCTGCCCAACCCCGTGAACGAAGGAACGTCACCCAACCCCCCGGCGGCAGGGCCGCCTTCACCGGCAACTCCCACGCCATGCCAGGGCGCCCCAAAGGCATCTGCTGTCGCAGACCCTGCGCTCCCACGACCAGTGGAACACTGTTCCGTGCAAGAACAACGAGCGCCGTCACGGCGTGCAAGGCACCCGGCGCGTCGTACGCCAGGGCCCCAGCGGACCGCACCGCGCTCGGGCTCTCCCACTGCGAAGGGGTGCATCTCGTGAGTGCCTGGACGGACCGCACCGAGCGCGGCACGGAGGACTTCCGGCTGGTCGCCTGCCCGACCGCACCCGGCTGGGCCGCCGCCCACCACCCGGAGACCGATGTCCTGGTGCCACGGGACAGTACGGCCGATATCAGCAACGCGCCGACGTCGAGGGGGATCCTGGTCAGCCCGGAACGCACCACGACCGGGACCGCCACCGCCACGGCCCCGCGGTCCGATGGCTCATAAGGGGAACCCCGAAGACCTGGTTCGCGCGGCCCGCGCCGTGGGCGTGACCGACGACCGCCTCCTGGCGGCCGTACGGAGCATTCCCCGGGCAGAATTCGTCCCCGCGGACGAAGGCGCATCCGCGTACCTGGACACGCCCGTCCCGCTCCCCCACGGGCAGGTGACCACCCAGCCCTCGCTGATCGCCATGATGGTCTCCGCTCTCGGCCTCACCGGAGACGAACAGGTCCTGGAGGTCGGGACCGGATACGGCTGGCAGACCGCGCTGCTGGCCCGCTTGGCCTCGTACGTCGTCAGCGTCGAGCGCTGGCCCGACCTGGTCGTCGAGGCCCGCCGGCGGCTGACCGGGCAGGGCGTCGGCAATGCCGAGGTCGTACTCGGCGACGGGACCCTCGGGATTCCGACCCGGGCCCCGTACGACGCCGTCATCGTCTGCGCTGCCTTCCCGCGAGTGCCTGAGCCGCTCGTGGATCAGCTTCGCCCTGGTGGCCGGCTCGTCCAGCCGATCGGGCAAGGCAGGCAGGAGCGCGTCGAGCTGTACGAGCGGCATGCCCGCGGCCTGGTGCGACGCAGGACGATCACCGCGGCCCGCTTCGTCCGGCTGTACGGCGCCCATGGCTACGACCAGCGGTGACGCGCTCAGCGCTGATAGGTCCCGACCAGGGTGCCAGAGGCCAGCTCCCTGCCCTTCAGGGCATGGTGCACGTCCTCGGCACCCGGGTAGCCGTGCAACGGGAGCGACTCGGACAGGGCGTACAGGCGGAAGAAGTAGCGGTGCGGCCCGTGCCCGGGTGGAGGCATCGGCCCTCCCCAGCCCACGCGGCCGAAGCCGTTGGGCCACGGCCGGCCCCCCAGGGGCTCCTGGCCCTCCCCCGCCCCGGTGGTCTCCGGATCGATGCCGGTCACCAGCCAGTGCAGGAAGGTCGCCCCCGGCGCGTCCGGGTCCTCACACAGGAGCACCAGCTCCGTGGCCTCGTGGGGCACCCCCGACCAGGTCAGGGGCGGTGAGATGTTCTCGCCCTCCCCGCTGTACCGACGGGGGATCACCGTTTTGTCGTCGAACGCGGTACTGCTGAGTTCAATTCCGCTCATGCGCGCCGCCATACCCGCAAGCGCGGCACCGGCACCGGTCCGCACCCCCAAAAACCCTGTTCGGCCGAGCCCACCCGGGCCGCCGGAAGCGGGGAGGAAGATGGCAGTGTGCCGATAAGGATCCTGCTGGAGAGCCGCCCTGGGGCGGGCAAGACGACCGCCATCCGTCGGCTGGCCGCGCTGCTGCCCACCCACACGGTCGCTGGCTTCACCACTGAGGAGATCCGGCATTCCGGCGCCCGCGTCGGATTCGCCTTGGAGACTCTGGCAGGCCGACGGGAGGTACTCGCCCATGTCGACCTGCCCGGTCCTCCACGGGTAGGGAAATACGGTGTCGACCTGGGCGTCATGGAACGACTGGCGCTGCCGTCGCTTCGGCCGGCAGCAACCGAGGGGGCCACAGGACGGCTGGTGCTCATCGATGAGCTGGGGCGGATGGAACTGGCGTGCACGGCGTTCCGGCACGCGGTCGACGCACTGTTCGTCGCCGAGATCGACCTCGTCGCCACGGTCCACACGCACCACGATCCGTTCACCGACGCCCTCAAGCGGCGCGCCGACATCGAGGTCGTCCAACTCACTCCGGCAAACCGGGACGCCCTGCCGGGAGAGCTCGCGACCCGGCTGCAGCAGCCCCGGCCGCATGGAAGGCCGCTCTCTCACGGATGAGAGACCGGCCTCCGACCTACCGAAAGCCTCGCAGCCGCGCGGAATCCCTCTTGAACCGTCACTGCGCGGCCACTGGATCTGGCAGCCGTTCGACATGGGACGGGACCGGGAGAACATGTCGGACTCCCGAAGGGACTTCTCTTCGGCACCGGCACCACGACCTGCCAGATCGAAGGAGCAGCCGCGGAGGACGACAAAGGCCCACGTGTCCGGCCCGGGAATCACCTGGACTGCGTGCCTCTCCTGCAGCCGGCGGTCTTCGGCGCGGCACGGCTACCCACCACAGGGCTCATTTGGTACGGCCGGAATCCTCGCCTACTGTCGCGCCCTGTCAACCCACCAGCCGAAGGAGGCGAACCCTGCCCACCTGTTCCATCTCACCCAGTCGCCAGCCCCATGGCTTCAGAGATGACGCGGCTCGGTTGCTTTCCACGCAGGGTCGGGCCCAGAGAGTGCGCCGACGTGACGGCCGAACCTCCGCGGACACGGCGATCAGCCTAGGAAGCTCAACCTCACCTGACGGTTGGTGTTACTCCTGTTTGTATCCACCAAACACACCGACTGCCAAGTCCCCAACTCCAACCGCCCGTTGACCACCGGCAACGTCGCATGGGGCGGTACCAGCGCCGGCAGGACATGGTCGCGGCCGTGGCCGGGAGAGCCGTGGGCGTGTTGCCAGCGGTTGTCGGCGGGGAGGAGGGTGTGGAGGGCGGCGAGGAGGTCGTCGTCGCTGCCTGCTCCGGTCTCGATGACCGCGATTCCGGCCGTGGCGTGTGGCACGAAGATGTTCAGGAGGCCGTCGCGGCCGGCCGCCGCCTCGGCGAGGAAGCGCTCGCAGTCGTGGGTGAGGTCGACGACCTGTTCCGTGGTGCCGGTCGTGAGGTTCAGGACGTGCGTGGTGAAGGAGTCGGGCATGCCGCCATCGTCGCGCACCCGACCCCCGCGTGCCCCTCGGCCGCACCGGTGCGCTCACCGCGCACGTCCGTAGACGAGACGCCGGTTGACCCTACGTGGATCATCTCGCTACGTTCAGCGGCATGTCGCGTTCAGCACTGCTCACCACGCGCGGTCACATCGACCTGCTGCGGGTGGCTTCCGCCGCCTGTCGTCGCGGCTGCTGACGCCCCTGTCGGCGTCTCCTTGCTGAGTTGGGTTTCCGCCTCTGACGCTTCGGGGCGTTGTCCCTTCGTCTCGCCGATGAGTCCTCCTCCGCCCGTCCTCGAACCCCTCTCCTCCCCCCGGCCACCTCCTCTCGCCGCTCCCGCGTCCGCGTCCCCCGTTGGCTGCGTCGTACCTCCGGGCCGCTGTTGCTTCTTCTCGTCTGGCAACTCGCCAGCGCAGGCGGGGTGTTGAAGGCCGACGTGCTCGCCTCGCCCGGGACCACCGCCGGGGTCGCGAGGGATCTGGTCGCCGACGGGTCGCTCACCTCCGCCATGGGGGTGTCGCTGCAACGGGTCGCGCTCGGGCTTCAGCTGGTTCGGGATCGGCGAGGCGCCCAAGGTCGCCGTCATCACGCTCGGCATGACCTTCCCGCTCCATCTCAATGTGTACGCCGGGATCCGCGGCGTCGACACCCAGTTGATCGAGGCCGGGCAGTCCCTCGGGCTCCTGCGGTGGGGGCTCGTACGGCAATGTCATCCTGCCGGGGCGTTGACCGGGGCCATGACGGGGCTGCGGTTCTCGCTCGGGGTGGCGTGGCTCGCGCTGGTCTTCGCCGAGCAGCTCAACGCCGATTCCGGGATCGGCTTCCTGATGGTGCAGGCGCGTGACTTCTGCGGACCGACGTGATCGTCGTCTGCCTGATCGTCCACGCGTTCCTCGGCCTGCTCGCCGACTTCGTCGTCCGTACCCTCGAAAGGCTGTTGCCGCAATGGCGACCGACATTCACCGGGCAGTGAGCCCGAGCCAGACCGAGCCCCCTCGCCAGGCCGAGCCACCGCGCCAGGCCGGGGAGGAACCGGCCGCCGTCGTGTCCACGGACCGTCCCGCACCCTTCGACGGACTGCGGGTCATCGACGATCTCCAACTCACCGTGCGGCCAGGCGAGTTCGTGGCTCTGCTCGGGAGGAGCGGATGCGGCAAGTCGACGCTGCTGAAGATCCTCGCCGGGCTCGACCGGGACGTCGAAGGAACCGTACTCGTGCCGCGCCGCAAGGCGACCGCGTTCCAGGCGCCGCGGCTCATGCCGTGGAAGAAGGTCTGGCGCAATGTCCTCCTCGGACTGCCCGGTAAGCCCGAGCGGGCTGTCGCGGAAAGGGCATTGGCGGAGGTCGGCCTTGACCACCGGGTCGACGCCTGGCCGAAGACGCTCTCCGGAGGCGAGGCCCAGCGGTCCTCGCTCGCCTTCGGGGCGCTCGACGCGCTCACCCGGATCAAGGCGCAGCGACTGGTCGGCGAGCTGTGGCAGCGGCGCGGCTGCGCGGTGCTGCTCGTCACCCATGACGTGGAGGAGGCGGTGCTCCTCGCCGACCGTGTGCTCGTCATGGACGACGGAGTGATCGCCCACGAGACGGAGATCGACCTGCCGCATACCCGGGACATCACCGACCCCGGTTTCGCCGAACTCCGCACCCACCTCCTCGACCACTTGGGCGTCGAGGCCCCGGCCCACACCTGACCTTCGTACGAGAGCGCACACCTCGTACGGCTGAAGAACGGAACCTCATGCGACCACCACGCCGCGCGCTCCTGTCCGCCCTGCTCCTCCCCCTCTCCCTCCTGCTGTCCGCCTGCTCCGGGGCCTCGTCCGCCGCCACCTCTCCGGGTGGACGGGCCGGGGCGCCGTGGACGGGAAGGGTTCGCTGACGCTCAACGTCGGGGACCAGGAGGGCGGTTCGCGAGCCGTGCTCGCCGCCGCCGGGAAGTTGGACGACCTCGACTACAAGATCAAGTGGTCCACGTTCAGCTCCGGCCCACCGCTGCTCGAAGCGGTCAACGCGCAGGCCGTCGACCTCGGTGCCGTCGGCAACACCCCGCCGGTGTTCGCCGCCGGCACCGGATCGAAGATCACCGTGGTGGCCGCGACCCACGGCACGGCCTACGGGGAGGCCGTGCTCGTACCGAACGGCTCGCCCCTGAAGCGTCCCGAGCAGGCCGGTTTCCGGGCCCGCTCCCTGGGCGGGAAGATTCCCACCCCCACCCGAGTTAGTAGAAACGTGAACGAATTTGAGGTACGCGCAGCGACGGACGTGGTACGGAACGTCCAGGTCGTGGTGGTGGGTGCCGGGCAGGCCGGCCTCTCCGCCGCCCACCATCTGCGGCGCACCGGCTGCGAGCCGGACCGGGATTTCGTCGTCCTCGACCACGCCCCGCGCCCCGGCGGCGCCTGGCAGTTCCGCTGGCCGAGCCTCACGTACGGCCGCGTGCATGGCATGCACGCCCTGCCCGGCATGGAGCTGACCGGCGCCGACCCCGAGCGGCCTTCGTCCGAGGTGATCGGGGAGTACTTCACGGCGTACGAGGAGACCTTCGACCTGCGCGTGCACCGTCCCGTCGACGTGCGCGCGGTGCGGGAGGGCGAGGGCGGGCTGCTGCTCGTCAAGAGCTCGGAGGGTACGTACGCGACGCGGGCGCTGATCAACGCGACCGGCACCTGGGACCGGCCGTTCTGGCCGCGCTATCCGGGGCAGGAACGGTTCCGCGGGCGGCAGCTGCACACGGCGCAGTACCCGGGGCCTCAAGAGTTCGCCGGGCAGCGTGTGATCGTCGTGGGCGGCGGCTCGTCCGGGGTGCAGCATCTGCTCGAGATCGCGCCGCTCGCGGCGGAGACGACGTGGGTGACGCGGCGCGAACCAGTCTTCCGCGACGGCGAGTTCGGCCGGGACCAGGGGCGGGCCGCGGTGGCGCTCGTGGAGGAACGGGTCCGCCGGGGGCTGCCGCCGCGCAGCGTCGTCTCGGTGACGGGCCTCGCCTTGACGGAGGCCGTGCGCCAGGGTCGGGCCGACGGAACGCTGGACCGGCTCCCGATGTTCGACCGGATCACGGCGGACGGCGTGGCCTGGGACGACGGCCGCGAGGTGGCGGCCGACGTGATCCTCTGGGCGACCGGGTTCCGTCCTGTCGTCGACCACCTGGCGCCGCTGCGGCTGCGCGAACCGGGCGGCGGCATCCGCCTCGAAGGGACGCGCGCGGCCCGCGATCCGCGAGTGCATCTGGTCGGGTACGGCCCGTCGGCGAGCACGATCGGCGCCAACCGTGCCGGTCGGGCGGCGGTTCGTGAGGTACGGCAACTCCTGGAGGGAGAAAGGGAGTTGAGGGCGGGGTCCGCTGAGCGCGGGCGACCCTCGGCTATGGCCCGGACGCTCAGCCCGCGGGGTTGGCCTCGGGCTGTTGATGGCCGGTCGCTCAGCCCGCGGCGTTGGCCTTCGGCGCGTCGGGGCGCTCCTTCTGCTGCCGCGCTCCCTCGGACTCGCGGACGCGGTTGAACTCCTCGACGTTGCGGCGGTGTTCCTGGTAGTCGGCAGTGAAGCGGGTGTCGCCCGGCTTCACGGTCACGAAGTACAGCCAGTCCCCGGCCGTGGGCGCGAGCGCCGCCTTGACGGCCTCGTCGCCGGGATTGGCGATGGGCGTCGGCGGCAGGCCGGTCTTCTCGTACGTGTTGTACGGGCTCTTGATTTTCGTGTCCGCGGTCGTGGTGTCGAGGGTGGAGCGGTTCAGGGCGTAGTTGAGGGTGGAGTCCATCTGCAGGGGCATGCCGCGGTCGAGCCGGTTGTAGATGACGCGGGCCACCTTGCCCATGTCCTGCTTGGTCTCGGCCTCGGACTGGATGATGCTCGCGATCGTGACCGCCTGGTAGACGGAGACGGCGTTGCGGTCGGCGCCCTTGGTGACGGCTCCCGCGCCGAACTTCTTGTTGGCCGTGTCGACCATGTACGCGAGCACGGACTTCGGGGTGGCCTGGTCGCCGATCGGATACGTCGCGGGGAAGAGATATCCCTCGGGGTTGCCGGCGGACTCCCCCGGCAGCTTGAGGCCCGCCGATCCCGCGGCCTTCTTCGTGGTGCCCTTCCGCACGCCGAGGGCCTCGTCCACCGCCTCGTAGACCTGGCCGGAGCGCCAGCCCTCCGGGATGAGCAGGGTGTCCGGTCCGTCGTCGCCACGGTTCAGGAGCAGGGGCACCGCCACGGCCGTGCCGATCACGAGGGCGCCGGTCACCAGCAGGGCGACCCGGCCACGGCGGGTCAGCCGGATCTTGCCCTGGCGCGGAGTCTTGTTCACCATGTGGGAACGGTACCCCGAGCATTCGGACAATCCAGGCATATCTGACATATCTTCAGCCCGGAGTGTACTCAGGTGCGGTGAACCGTGCGGCAACGCGTGCGGTGTGTGCGGCGAGCCCTGCCAGAGCCTCGTGAGGCCGTACGCCGGGGCGACACTTCTCGGCGGCCATGGCACTCTGCGGCTCAGCCGGTTCCGTGGGGCGGTTCTATGTGGGCGTCCTTCCGGACCAGGGCTGCGTAGCGGCCGTTCTCCTTCATCAGCGCTTCGTGCGGGCCGCGTTCGGCGATGCGGCCCGAGTCGAGGACCACGATCTCGTCGGCGGATCTGACCGTGGAGAGCCGGTGGGCGATGGTGATGCTGGTGCGGTTCGCGGAGAGGGCGTCGACGGCCTGCTGCACCGCGTGCTCGGTTCGCGTGTCGAGGGCGCTGGTGGCCTCGTCGAGGATGAGCACGGGCGGGTCCCGCAGGATCGTACGGGCGATGGCGAGGCGCTGCTTCTCGCCGCCGGAGAAGCGGTGACCCCGCTCGCCGACCACCGTGTCGTACCCGTCGGGCAGCGACGCGATGTGGTCGTGGATCTGCGCCGCGCGGGCCGCTTCGTGCAGCTCCGCGTCCGTCGCGTCGGGCTTCGCGAAGCGCAGGTTGTCGGCGACCGAGGCGTGGAAGAGGTACGTCTCCTGGGAGACGACCCCGATCGCGCGGGCGAGGGTGTCGAAGTCGAGGTCGCGCACGTCGACCCCGTCGAGGGTGACGCGGCCGCCCGTCACGTCGTACAGGCGCGGGACGAGGTGGCTGAGCGTCGACTTGCCGGAGCCGGTGGGGCCGACGACGGCGAGGCTGCCGCCGACGGGGACGGTCAGGTCGACGGCGTCGAGCACGGGGGCGCGGGCGGGCTCGGCCGCCACGCCTTCGGCGTCGTACCTGAACTGCACGTTCTCGAAGCGGACTTCGCCCTTCACGGTGTCGAGCCGGACGGGCTCGGCGGGCTCCTCGATGTCGACGGGCAGGTCGAGGTATTCGAAGATGCGCTGGAACAGGGCGAGGGAAGTCTGGATCTGGACGCCGGTGGAGAGCAGGCTCACCGTCGGCCGGAACAGGCCCTGTTGGAGGGAGACGAACGCGACGAGCGTGCCGAGCGAGATCGCCGGGCCGCCGAAGTGCAGGGCCAGGCCCGCGGCCCAGTAGATGACGGCGGGCATGGCGGCCATGACGATGCCGATGACGGACATCCGCCAGCGGCCGGCCATGCTGGAGCGCACCTCCAGATCGATGAGGCGCTCGGACTCGGTGGCGAAGTTGCGGGTGAGCGACTCGCCGCGGCCCATCGTGCGGCCGAGCAGGATGCCGCTGACGGAGAGCGACTCGGTGACCGTGGCGGCCATCGCGGCCATCTGCTTCTGCCGCTGGGTGGCGATCTTCTTGCGCTCGCGGCCGACGCGGCGGCTGATCCACACGAACAGGGGCAGCAGGGCGAGCGAGACGACGGTCAGACGCCAGTCGAGGGCGAGCATCGCAACGATCGTCGCGACGACGCTCGTGAGGTTGGAGACCAGGGAGGTCGCGGTGGATGTGACCGTCGCCTGCATGCCGCCGATGTCGTTGGCGATGCGGGACTGGACCTCGCCGGTGCGGGTCCGGGTGAAGAAGGCGAGCGACATGCGCTGCAGGCGGGCGTAGACAGCCGTGCGCAGGTCGTGCATGACGCGTTGGCCGACCGTCGTGGAGATCAGCGTCTGCAGCACGCCGAAGACGCTGGTGACGACCGCGCTGAGGATCATGCCGAGCGCGAGCAGGCTGAGCAGTCCGGTGCGGCCCTCGGGGATCGCGGTGTCCAGGATCTCCTTGAGCAGGAACGGCGTCGCCACGGAGACCAGCGAGGACGCCGCGACGAGCAGTCCGACGAGGGCGAGGCGACCGCGGTAGGGGCGGAAGAGCCGCAGGATGCGGCGGATCTGGCGGGGCTGGTCGGGATCGGGGGGTGGTGGCGTCCAGCCGGAGTCTTCGGGGTGCATGGGCCTCCGTAAGTTGTTAGGCGGCCCGGGAGGGCCGGATGTGGCTTATGGGTCTCTGCCAGTGGTGGCTTCTCAGGAGTGGCCGTCCGGCTCTCCGGGGCGCCCTGGCTGCTGATTGAGATGTGCGCGCTTCGTGCGGTCGCTGATTACGGAGATGACAGCGGGGTGTTCCTCGGGCCGACGGCAAGCCGTGTGGAACGAGGAGGGGCAAGTGAGCGAACGACAGGCCCGAGCCTGGGCGGGCGTCGACGCGGGGAAGGGCCACCACTGGGCGGCGCTGGTCGACGAGACCGGCGCGACGTTGTGGTCGAAGAAGATCGACAACGACGAGTCGGCGATCCTGACTGCACTCGGCGAGATCCTCGACCTGGCCGAAGAGGTCCACTGGGCGGTGGACATCTCCGGCACGTCCTCCGCACTGCTGCTGGCGTTGCTCGCGGCCCACGGCCAGCAGGCCGTCTACGTGCCCGGCCGCACTGTCAACCGCATGTCGGGCGCCTACCGTGGTGAGGCCAAGACCGACGCCCGCGACGCCTATGTCATCGCCGAAACAGCCCGCCACCGGCGTGACTTCGCCACCATCGACGTGCCCGCCCAGCTCGCCGCCGACCTCGCCCTGCTGACCGCCCACCGGTCGGACCTGGTGGCCGACCGGGTCCGGATGATCAACCGTCTCCGCGACCTGCTGACCGGTGTTTTCCCCGCCCTGGAAAGGGCCTTCGACTACTCCGCCCACAAAGGCGCTCTGGTCCTGCTGACCGGTTACCAGACCCCGGCCGCCATCCGGCGCCGCGGCCGGGCGAGGCTGACAGCGTGGCTGGCCAACCGCGATGTCCGGGGCGCCGACACGGTTGCGGACACCGCCCTGACAGCAGCCCAGGCGCAGCAGACCGCACTGCCCGGCGAAGAGGTCGCCGCCCAGATCGTCGCCGACCTCGCCACGCAGATCCTGGCCCTGGACGCCCGGCTCAAGCGCGTCGACCGGCAGATCCGCGAGACCTTCCGCAGCCATCCGCATGCGGAGATCATCGAGTCGTTGCCCGGCATGGGGCCGATCCTCGGCGCCGAGTTCCTCGTCGCAGCCGGCGACTTGACTGCCTACCCAGACGCCGGCCACCTCGCCTCCGCTGCCGGACTGGTACCCGTCCCGCGTGACTCCGGCCGTCGGACCGGCAACCTGCACCGACCCAAGCGATACAGCCGCCGCCTGCGTCGGGTGTTCTACATGTCCGCGCAGGTGAGCATCATCCGCGCGGGCCCGAACCGGGACTTCTACCTCAAGAAGCGCGGCGAAGGCTGCAAGCATGTCCAGGCGGCCATCGCGCTGGCTCGGCGACGGGCGAGCGTTCTGTGGGCGCTGCTGCGTGACGGACGAGTCTTCACCCCCACCCTGCCGGCCACGCAGGAGGCTTGACTTCATCATTGAGACTCCTGAGGTCGCGAGCACGATGACTGCGTTGAGCCTAGCTCATTGTTACCTCTATTCACAATGAGCATTGTCCTGCTAGGCTGCGATCATGACCACAGCGGCCACGTCCTCACCCGATCCGGACGGCCTCCTCGCCGACCACCTGCTCCGCCTGGCCCGGCGGTTGCACCGCGCGCAGAAGCGCCACCTCGAACCGGTCGGCCTGACCCCGGGTGAGTCCCGGCTGCTCCGCCTGGTCGCGCACCACGAGACGCCGCCGCGCATGGCCGATCTGGCGCACGGCCTCGAGGTGGTTCCGCGCGCCGTGACGACCCTGGTGGACGGCCTGGAGGCGGCCGGTTGCGTACACCGGGCGCCCGACCCGGAGAACAGACGCGTGATCCGGATCGAGATGACCGACGACGGACGCAAGACACTGCGTGCGCTGCGCGACGCGCGCAGGGCCGCCGCAGAGGACATCCTGGCTCCATTGACCGCCGACCAGCGCGAGGTGCTCGGCGGACTGCTCACCACCCTGGTGGACGACCGGGGCCCGTGCTGAGTACCACCCGGACGGGTTGCCGGGTCAGGTGCTGAGCATCGGCCCGGGAGACTGCCCGGGCCGAGGCTGAGAAGAACGGACGACGACGTCGAGGAGGCGCTCATGCCCCTGCTGGAGCCCAACGCGGACGCCCTGCGGCCCACGGTGCGGCAGCCCGCGCCCGCCCCGGACCGCGTGCCGGACCGGCAGGCCGCCGGCACCCCCGAACCGCTCAGGAGCGACCTGACCGCGCTGCTCGGCGAGGACAAGGTACTGCACAAGATCTCCGACCTGGTGCGGTACGCCTCGGACGCCAGCCCCTACCGCTTCGTGCCGCAGGTCGTGGTCGTCGCCGAAGACGTCGACGACATCTCGGCAGTCCTCTCGTACGCACACGGCAAGGGCCGCGAAGTCGTCTTCCGCGCTGCCGGGACCAGCCTCAACGGGCAGGCGCAGGGCGAGGACATCCTGGTCGACGTGCGCCGGCACTGGGCGGGCATCGAGGTGCTCGACGACGGGGCCCGGGCCCGGATCGGTCCCGGTACGACCGTGGTGCGCGCCAACGCCACCCTCGCCCGGCACGGACGCGTCCTCGGGCCGGACCCGGCGAGCGCCATCGCCTGCACGCTCGGCGGGGTCGTCGCCAACAACGCCTCGGGCATGACGGCCGGCACGACCCGCAATTCCTACCGCACACTCGCCTCGCTCACCTTCGTCCTGCCGTCCGGGACGGTCGTCGACACCGCCGAGGCGGACGCGGACGAGCTGCTCGCGCACGCCGAACCCGTGCTCTGCCAGAGCCTGTTGGACCTGAAGGCGGAGATCGAGGAGGACCCGGAGCTCGTCGCCCGGATCCGCGCCAAGTACGAGATCAAGAACACCAACGGCTACCGCTTGGACGCCTTCCTCGACGGGGCGACGCCCGTGGAGATCCTGCGCGGCCTGATGGTCGGCTCCGAGGGGACGTTCGGCTTCATCGCGGAGACCGTCTTCGACACGCTGCCGCTCGACCGCCTCGTCTCCACCGCTCTGCTGTTCTTCCCCTCGCTGCCCGCGGCCGCGGCCGCCGTGCCCCGGTTCAACGAGGCAGGCGCGCTCGCCGTGGAGCTGATGGACGGCAACACGCTGCGCGCGTCCGTGAGCGTGGCCGGCGTCCCCGCCGACTGGGCCGACCTGCCGAAGGACACCACGGCGCTCCTCGTCGAGTTCCGCGCGCCCGACGAGGAGCAGCAGCGCTCGTACGAGGAGAGGGCCGCCGCGGTCCTGGAGCATCTCCAACTCGTCGCGCCCGTCGCCTCGGTGACCAACGCGTTCACGCGCGACGCGAAGGCCATCGCCGGGTACTGGAAGGCTCGCAAGGCGTTCGTCACCGCCGTCGGCGGATCACGCCCTTCCGGTACGACGCTCATCACCGAGGACTTCGCGGTGCCGCCCGCCCGGCTCGCCGACGCCTGCTCCGCGCTGCTCGACCTGCAGACGCGGCACGGCTTCGACGCGGCCGTCGCCGGGCACGCCGCCCACGGCAACCTGCACTTCCTGCTGGCGTTCGACGCGGGCCAAGCCTCGGACGTCGAGCGGTACGCCGCGTTCATGGACGAGTTCTGCGCGCTGACGGTGGAGCGGTTCGACGGCTCCCTGAAGGCCGAGCACGCCACCGGCCGCAACATCGCGCCGTTCCTGGAGCTGGAGTGGGGCCCGAAGGCCACCGAGTTGATGTGGCGGACGAAGCAAGTCATCGACCCTGACGGGGTGTTGGCGCCGCGCATCGTCCTGGACCGCGACCCCAAGGCCCATCTGCGCGGCCTGAAGACCATCCCGCAGGTGGAGGCCGTCGCCGACCCGTGCATCGAGTGCGGCTTCTGCGAACCCACCTGCCCCAGCCACGACGTGACGACCACGCCGCGCCAACGCATCGTGCTGCGCCGCGAGATGATGCGCCAGTCCCCCGGCTCCCCGGTCGAGGACGGCCTGGTGGAGGCGTACGGATACGACGCCGTGGACACCTGCGCGGGCGACTCCACCTGCAAGCTGGCCTGCCCCGTCGGCATCGACACAGGCCTGCTGATGAAGGACTTCCGGCACGCCCGGCACTCACCGCGCGAGGAGCGGATCGCCGCACTCACCGCCCGCAACTTCAAGCTCGTCGAGACCTCAGCGCGCCTCGCCGTGGCCGCCGCCGACAAGATCGGGGACCGGCTCCTCACGTCGGTGACACGGGCCGCGCGCAAGGCCGTTCGCCCCGATCTCGTACCGGAGTGGCTCCCCGAGATCCCCGGCCCCGCCGCGCGCAAGCTGCCGTCCACGTCCCGCGTGGGCGCCGCCGCGGTCTACTACCCGGCCTGCGTCAACCGCATCTTCGGCGGGCCAGGGGAGGGCGTCTCGCTCGCGCAGTCCGTCGTGGCCGTGTCCGCCCGGGCGGGCAAGCCGGTGTGGATCCCGGACGACGTGACGGGCACATGCTGCGCGACGATCTGGCACTCCAAGGGGTACGAGGCGGGCAACCGCGTGATGGCCAACCGGATCGTGGAGGCCGCCTGGGGCTGGACGGCCGGCGGACGGCTGCCGCTCGTCGTGGACGCCTCGTCCTGCACGCTGGGCATCGCGCACGAGGTCGTGCCGTATCTCTCCGACGACAACCGGGAGTTGCACGCGGAGCTGACCATCGTCGACTCGCTGGTGTGGGCCGCCGAGGAGCTTCTGCCGCACCTGACGGTTCGGCGCACGGTCGGTTCGGCCGTCCTGCACACCACGTGCTCGATGCGGCACCTCGGGGACGGCGAACAGTTGCGGCAGCTCGCCGAGGCCTGCGCGGACGAGGTCGTCACCCCCGACGACGAGGCCTGCTGCGGCTTCGCCGGTGACCGCGGCATGCTGCACGAGGAACTCACACGCGCGGCCACGGCCCGCGAGGCGGCGGAGGTCACGTCGCGCGAGTACGACGCGCACCTGTCGGCCAACCGCATGTGCGAGGTGGGGATGGATCATGCGACGGGGCGTAGTTACCACTCGGTGCTGGTGGAGCTGGAGCAGGCTACTCGCCCCTGAGCGGGACCCTGCGGGGCTTGAGGGCGGTGTCATCGCATAGGGGGTGGGGCCGCTCCGGCGGCGGGTGAGTACGTCGCCTCAGACGGCGGCGAGGACGAACGGGTGCCGGAGGAACCGATGACGTAGGGCTGGAGGCTGTCCGCTCGGCTTCGGCGAGTACCGCCTCGGCCCGTTCCGTTCGCGCCGCGTCCGGCGTGACGTCGAGCTGAGCCTCCAGTCGGCGGAGCCGGTCTGGCGTGCCCGCGGCGTGGGGAGATGGAGTGGGGTGCGCACATCGGGGGCACACCGCGCGGCGCCACCGGAATCGCTGAGTCCAAGTCCGCACGCGATAAGTCCAAATCCCCGTCCCTGTCGGTCCCTTGCGCCAAGCGTGATCTTCCGGACAGGGTGGCGTCGCCGTTGCTCCACCCACGTACCACCTACGCGTACGGAGGTCCCATGCACGACGACACGCCCCTGCCGCAGCCCGACGGTTCCGCCGATGAGGCGGCGACGGAGCCGACTCCCGGTCAGGGCGGTACCGGTGTCTCCCGCAGAGCCATGATGCGCAACACCGGAATCGCCGGTGTCGGCCTGGGACTCGCGGGCCTCACCGGTGGTACGGCGCACGCGAACCCCGCCGCCGCGACCACGCCCGCACAGGCCGAAGCCGCCGCCCAGGCCCCACCCCGCAAGGGCCGGACCATGATCGGGGTGCCGTTCGAGAAGCGGTCCACGGTACGGGTGGGAATCGTCGGCCTCGGCAACCGCGGCGGCAGCATGATCGACCTCTTCCTCGCGTTGCCGCAGGTCAAGGTCGTGGCGCTGTGCGACCCGGTCAAGGAGAAGGCCGCCACGGCCGCGAAGAAGGTCACAGACGCGGGCCAGCCCGCCCCGGCCACGTACACCAAGGGACCGGACGACTACGAGAACCTCTGCAAGCGCAGCGACCTGGACTTCGTGTACGTGGCGACGCCCTGGGAATCGCACTTCGAGATGGCGAAGGCGGCGATGCTGAACGGCAAGCACGTCGGCGTGGAGTGTCCGATCGCGCTCGAACTCGGCCATCTCTGGGAGCTCGTGGACCTCTCCGAGCGCACCCGCAAGCACTGCATGCAGCTGGAGAACTGCTGCTACGGCAAGAACGAGATGCGGGTGCTGCGCATGGCGCACGCCGGGCTCTTCGGTGAACTGCTGCACGGCGCGGGTGCGTACAACCACGATCTGCGCGGCTTGATGTTCGACCCGGACTACTACGAGGGTCCCTGGCGCCGGCTCTGGCACACGCGGCTGCGCGGCGACCTGTACCCGAACCACGGCTTCGGGCCGGTCGGCAACTACATGGACGTCAACCGCGGCGACCGCGTCACGCACATCTCCAGCTTCGGTACCCCGGCGCTCGGCCTCGCCGAGTACCGCAAGGAGCACATGCCTCCGGGCGACCCGAGCTGGAAGGAGACGTACATCGAGTCCGACCGCACGATCAGCCTCGTACAGACGGAGAAGGGCCGCGTCATCCGGCTCGAGCACGATGTGTCGACGCCACACCCGTACTCACGTATCAATAGCCTCGGCGGCACGAGGGGTGTGTTCGAGGACTACCCGGAGCGGATCTACCTGGAGCCCACCCACACCGACGATCAGTGGCACGACTTCGGCGAGTACGCGGAGTGGGACCACTGGCTGTGGAAGGAGCACTCCGACCCGCCCGGCGGGCACGGCGGTATGGACTACATCATGCTGTTCCGCCTGATGCAGTGCATGCAGCTGGGGTTGGTCCCGGACTTCGACGTGTACGACGCGGTGACGTGGACGGCGCCGGTCCCGCTGAGCCATGCCTCGATCAAGGCGAAGGGCGCACCGCAGGCGATACCGGACTTCACGCGTGGGCTGTGGAAGAAGGCCCGGCCCGGGGTGGACTCGGAGAAGCCGGAGGGGTAGCGGACGGGGCGTTGTGGTCCGGCCCTGGTTCACCGGGGCCGGACCGCAACGTGTCGGCTCAACTCACTCTCGGATCCGATTCGTTGGAGGTGGCGGTGGCGGCTGCGGCGGAGGTGGCTCCGGACGTCGCTGCCGAGGCAGCGAGCACGTCATCGCTCGGGGACTTCCTCGAAGGCTCAACCGAGTCCTTCGTCAGGTCCACGCCGGACTCCTGCTCATCTTCCGGTACGAACGCGATCTCCCCGGACAGCACCTTCTTCGCCCTGTGGGCGTCGAGCGCGCCCTCCCAGCGGGACACGGCGAACACGGCCACGCAGTTGCCGAGCAGATTGACGGAGACCCGCATCGCGTCCATGATCCGGTCGACGCCGAGCAGCAGGGCGACAGCACCGGCGGGGATGACTCCCAGCGCCGACGCGGTGGCCGACAGGGCCAGGAACGCGGAACCGGGAACTCCGGCCATGCCCTTGCTCGTCAGCATCAACACCAGTACGACGGTGATCTGTTGACCGAGCGTCAGGTCGACACCGACGGCCTGCGCGATGAACAACGTACCGACGGAGAGATAGATCGAGGCACCGTCGAGGTTGAACGAGTAGCCGGTCGGCAGCACAAGCCCCACGGCGTCGTCACGGCAGCCCGCCTGCCGCAGTTTCTGCATCATGCGCGGCATGACGGTCTCGCTGGACGCGGTGCCGAGCGCGAGCAGCAGCTCCTCGCGGGTGTAGCGGATGAACTTCCACAGGCTCAGCCCGGTGACCGCCTTGAGCGCGATCCCGAGCAGAACGAGGAAGATCAGCGCGACCGCGTAGCAGATGCCGATGAGCTTTCCGTACGTGGAGAGCGCGCCGAGGCCGTACTCCCCCACGAGGTGCGCGGTGGCGCCGAACACGGCGAGCGGGGCCAGCTTCATGATGAAGCCGACGACCGCGAAGACCAGCTCCTGCGCCTGCTCGATGGCGGGCAGGATCGCGGGCACCTTGGTGTTGCCGAGGTGCAGCAGCGCCGCGCCGACGAGGCAGGCCAGGACGAGGACCTGGAGCAGGGAGTTCTCGGCGAACGCACCGACCGCGCTGTCCGGCAGCGAGTGCAGGATGAACTCCGAGGTGGACGGCAGCTCGCCGCCACCGGTCTTCTCGTCGACGGCTGACGCGTCGAGGGACGCGGGGTCGACGTTCATGCCGACGCCTGGTCGCCCGAGATTGCCGGCGACCAGACCGACGACGAGGGCGATGGTGGTGGCGACCTCGAACCAGATCAGGGCCTTGATCCCGATCCGGCCGAAGGCCTTGAGGTCACCGGCCTTGGTGATACCGGCGACGACCACGCAGAACACGAGCGGGGCGATCATCGCCTTGATGAGCCGTACGAAGCCGTCGCCGAGCGGTTGGACGGCGGTGGCCACCTCGGGCCACAGCCGTCCGACGAGGACTCCGATGACAAGAGCGCAGGCGACCTGCGCGAACAATGAGGTACGCAACAAGCGTGCGACGCGTCGCGGTAGGGACGGTACGGACTGCGGCACGGGCACTCCTCCGAAGTGACTTCTGGTATGCGGAAACCAACTTCCGCGAGGCGCACTCTTACTGAGAGATGACGCTTGGAGAAGACGTCAGTGTCAGATCCGTGTAAATCTTGGATCTTGCTACAAAGGCGTGGAGTGTGAGGGCCCGGGCGTCGACGCGTTTGGGGCGTCGTTTCAGGCCGACGAGCCGAGGTTGCCCTGGTCGCCCATGACGATCACCGGGTGGGACTTGGGGTCCAGCTCCCGCAGCAGGTACCGCATCGCCGACTTGGACACGCTCACACAGCCCGACGTGCCGCTGCCATGGTCGAGGTGCAGCCAGATGTAGCCGCCCTTGGACTGGCCCTGCGGACGGTTCGGGTCGTTGGGCGGGGTGCCCTTGACGCGGTTGTAGTCGATGGCGATCACATGGTCGAAGTCGTGCCAGTGCGTCTTGGGCCACGTGCGGGACGCCTGGAACGCGGGCGAGTGCGTGTACGGAAGGCGGGCGTCCGGCGCGGCCAGCACCCCGCCCGCGTCGCTCAGCGTGAACACTCCGACCGGGCTCCGCTTGTCGCCCTCGCGGTGATCGGTGGTCCAGCCGCGCTTGCCGTTGTGCGCGGGCCAGTTGCGGGTGCGGTCCCAGGTCGCGCCGTGCTTCTCGTACAGGTACAGCGTGGACTTCGCCGAGTCCTCACCCTCACCCCGGACCACCAGCGCCTGACGGGACACTGCGGGGATGCGCTTGTGCAGGGCGGTACCCACGTCCGGGAGACGTTCGAGGTTCTTGGTGACTGCGGGGTTCTGCGGCTTTTCCGGCTTCTCCGGCTTCTCCCGGTTCTCCCGGTTCTCCGGGTTCTCCGGGTTCTCCGGGTTCTCCGGGTTCTCCGGGTTTGCAGGGCCCGCCTGGTTGGCTGAGTTGCCGGTGCTCCCCGTCGTACCGCAGGACGTGAGGGCCGCCAGAGCGAGCACCGTCGCGAGAGCCGTCCCCACGGTCGTCCGGACGGTTGTCCCGCGTGCCGTCCCCGCCCTGAGTGCCCCCGATATGCGCATACGGCCCATCGTCGCACCCGGTGCCACCGGCTCCGCCCATGCGTGCACCGCACTCCGAAGGAATGACCGGTTCTTTGCAAGCAGGCAGAAAACCGTTTGCCTCGGGCCCCGTTCCGGAGTCAGCCTTACACGGTTTCTCCCATTTCCTCAGACCTCCCCCTTCCTCCCTTCCTCCCCCCCCAACCTCAAGCCCCCTGTCATCAGCTCCTCAGCCGCAATCAGCGTCGTGTGCTCCACCGCAGCGCGGCGATCGACCTCTGGGACGTCATGCAGATCAGCGATCTTCCGTACGCCGACCCGGGTGTGCCCGACGCCCGCTCGGGCCCCCGGTTCCTGTGGTGGCTCGGACGCAACCAACTGGGCGGTCAACTCAAGTCGCTCGCTTGGGGCCTGCTGCACTTCACGGCCGTCATGACCCTGCCGCTCGGGGTGGGCTTCGCCGTCCAGGCCGTCGTCGAGCGGTCCGGCACGCGTCTCGCCGTGGCCGGGCTGCTGCTCGTCCTTTCCGGTATCGGCATCGCACTCGGCGACACCATGCTGCACCGCACCGCCGTCACCAACTGGATCACGGCAGCCGCCCGCGTCCAGCAGCTCCTCGCCCGCAGGACCGCGTATCTGGGCGCGGCCCTGACACGTCGCGTCGCCGCCGGTGAGGTGGTCGCGGTGTCCACGGGGGACGTGGAGAAGATCGGCTGGTTCGTGGAGGCCGTCTCCCGGTTCACCGCCGCCGCCGTGACGGTCGTCGTGGTGTGCGTGGGGCTCGTCGTCTACCAACCTGACCTCGGTCTCGTCGTCGCCATCGGCGTTCCTCTCGTCGGTCTCGGCGTGCTGCCGTTGCTGCCGCGCGCCACCCGGCTCGCGGATGCCCAGCGCGAGAAGGCGGGCAAGGCCACCGAACTCGCCTCGGACACGGTGGCCGGTCTGCGGGTGCTGCGCGGCATCGGCGGCGAGGAGCTCTTCCTCGACCGCTACCGCCGCGCCTCCCAGGACGTGCGCCACGCGGCCGTACGCAGCGCCCGCATGTGGTCGCTCATCACCGCCGCCCAGGTGCTGCTCCCTGGTCTGCTGCTCATCGCCGTGGTCTGGCACGGAATCGGTCTGGTCCGGGACGGCCATATCGCGGTCGGTGAACTGGTCACCGTGTACAGCGCGGTGATGCTTCTGACCTATCCGCTCCGTCACTTCGAAGAGATCGCGATGGCGTACTCCTTCTCCCGCCCGTCCGCGAAGCGCGCCGCGCGGGTGCTTTCGCTGCAGCGGGGCTCTTCGGAGGGTTCGGATTCGGATTCGGATTCGGGTTCGGGTTCGGGTTCGGGTGCTCCTGGCAGTTCGGCTGTTCCTGGCAGTTCGGGTTCGGGTCCCGGCGGTTCGGGTTCGGGTGATGCCCCTTCCGGGGACCTGTACGACCCCGTGACCGGTTTGCTGGCCCCCGAAGGGCGGCTCACGGCCGTGGTGTGCGGGGACCCCGACGAGGCGGGCCGGCTCGCCGAACGGCTCGGCGGGCACGCCGCGCTCGACACCCCCGCCCCCTCGGTACGGCTCGGCGACGCCCAGCTCGACGCCCTCCCCCTCGCCACCGCCCGCGCCGCTGTCCTCGTACAGGACAAGGACCCCGTCCTGCTCTCCGGCACCTTGCGGGAACTGCTCGACGTGCCCGCCTCGGGAAAGGTCGCCGTCGCTGACGCCCTGGCCGCAGCCGAGTGTGCCGACGTGCTCGACGCACTTGCGCAGAACTCGGTGGACGACGACCCGATGGAGGCACCGATCACCGAACGCGGCCGGTCTCTCTCCGGCGGCCAGCGCCAACGCCTGGCCCTCGCCCGCTCGTTGGTGACCGACCCGGAGGTGCTCGCACTGGACGAGCCGACTTCCGCCGTCGACTCACACACCGAAGCGCGCATCGCGGACGGCTTGCGCTCCATCCGCCGGGGCCGCACCACCGTCGTCTGCACCTCGTCCCCGCTGGTCCTGGACCGGGCCGAGCGTGTGGTGTTCGTCCACGAAGGCGAAGTCGCGGCGGTCGGCGTGCACCGCGAACTCGTTCACACCCACCCCCGCTACCGCGCCGTAGTGACGCGGGAGACGGACGAGGAACAACAGCAGCACACCGGCACCGGCGCCAGGACGGACTCGGACACAGGCACGGCCGACGGCACAGGCAGCGGCACCAGCACCGGCACGCGCACTGGTCCGGCTGCGTCCGGCAGGGCGGGCGGGAAGACCACTGCCCGGGTAGGCACGACCCGCGTCGGCATCGAGATCGACATCGACATCGAGGAGAGAGCATGATCGGCCTGGCGCCGCCGGAGTACGATCCGGCGGCTCCCCGCACCACGGAGACGCTGCCTGTGGGCAGCCCCGCGACGGTACGGGCGTACGTGCGTGAACTGTTCGCCCGGCACAGCAAGGCCTTCGCCCTGCTCATCGGCGTCAACGCCGTCGCGGTGATCGCGTCCATGGTCGGCCCCACGCTCCTCGGCGATCTCGTGCAGCACGCCGCCGACGGCAGCGGTGATCTCCAACTGGGCCGCGCCATCGGGCTGTTCACGGCCGCCCTCGTGCTCCAGGCGGTGTTCATCCGCCTGGTCCGGCTGCGCGGGGCGATGCTGGGCGAGCAGATGCTGGCCGACCTTCGCGAGGACTTCCTGATCCGCTCCGTCGGCCTGCCGCCCGGCGTCCTGGAGCGCGCCGGCACCGGTGACCTGCTGTCCCGTATCACCACGGACATCGACCGGCTGGCCAACGCCATGCGCGAAGCGGTGCCGCAGGTGACCATCGGCGTCGTGTGGATCGGCCTGCTCCTCGGCGGCCTGGCCTTCACCTCGCCGCCGCTCGCGCTCACGGTGCTCCTCGCTGTTCCCGCGTTGGTCATCGGCTGCCGCTGGTACTTCAAGCGCGCCCCGTCCGCGTACCGCTCGGAAGCCGCAGGGTACGCCGCCGTGGCCGCCGCGCTGACGGAGACCGTGGACGCGGGACGCACCGTTGAGGCGCACCGGCTCGGTGCCCGCCGGATCGCGCTGTCCGACCAGCGCGTCGGGGAATGGACTGCTTGGGAGCGATACACCCTCTACCTCCGTTCCGTGCTCTTCCCCGTCATCAATGCCACCCACGTCACCGTGCTCGCCGCGGTGCTGCTCATCGGCGGCGTCTTCGTCCTGCGGGGCTGGATCGACGTCGGCCAGCTCACGACCGGCGCCCTGATCGCCCAGATGATGGTCGACCCGGTGAATCTGATCCTGCGCTGGTACGACGAGTTGCAGGTGGCCCAGGTGTCCCTGGCCCGCCTCGTGGGCGTCCGCGAGATCGAACCGGGCGCGGGCGACACGTCCGTCAGCCCCGACGGGCGCGAAGTCACCGCGGACGGCGTGCACTTCGGCTACCGGCCGGGCGTGGACGTACTGCACCAGGTGTCCCTGTCCGTACGCCCCGGCAGCCGGGTCGCACTGGTCGGGCCGTCCGGCGCGGGCAAGTCCACCCTCGGCCGACTGCTCGCCGGGATCTACGGTCCCCGTGCCGGCTCGGTCGCACTCGGCGGTGCGGAGCTGTCCCGGATGCCCGCGGAACGGGTCCGCGAGCACGTCGCCCTGGTCAACCAGGAACATCACGTGTTCGTCGGCTCTCTGCGCGACAACTTGCTCCTGGCCCGGTCCGACGCGCAGGACGCCGAACTGTGGGCAGCGCTCGCCGCGGTCGACGCCGACATCTGGGCGCGGTCTCTCGACGACGCCCTCGACACCGAGGTCGGCTCGGGCGGCTTCACGCTCACTCCCGCGCAGGCTCAGCAGATCGCCCTGGCCCGCCTGGTGCTGGCCGACCCGCACACGCTGGTCCTGGACGAGGCGACGTCCCTGCTCGACCCTCGTGCGGCCCGGAACCTGGAGCGGTCCCTGGCACGCGTCCTGGACGGCCGTACCGTGGTCGCCATCGCGCACCGCCTGCACACGGCCCATGACGCCGACGTGATCGCGGTCGTCGAGCAAGGCCGGATCAGCGAGCTGGGCAGCCACGACGAACTGGTCGCCGCCGACGGTGCATACGCGGCACTGTGGCGGTCCTGGCACGGGTGATCCGGAGGGTACGTGTGCCGACCAAGTGGGCGGGACCGCTGAAGTGACCGAGCATCACATGCGAGGCGGCGAACCTGCGCGCAGACCGGAGGAGCTGTCGGCCGGCGCCGGACGGCGGCTCCCCCGCCCGTCGACCCGCGTCAGGGCGTGCACCACGCCCGGCCCTTCTCCTACCTTCCCCTTTCTTCCGCTCCTACCTCCGCCCCTTCTTCTGCCGTTGCCCTCAGCCGATCCCTCCCGTGGCCCGGATGTTCTGCCCCGTGATCCATCTCCCGTCCGGCCCCGCCAGGAAGCCCACCACGTCGGCCACGTCGGACGGCTGTCCAAGTCTGCGGAGCGGCGTCAGCGCCACGGCCATCTCGAGGTTCTCGGCCGAGTTGGTGCCTCGTAGGAGATCGGTGTCGGTCGCGCCGGGTGAGACCGTGTTCGCCGTAATGCCCCGTGGCCCGAGCTCCTGCGCCGCCACCGCGGTCAGCTGCTCGATCGCGCCCTTGCTGGCCACGTACGGGGCGTTCTGCGGGGCCGGGCGGACGGTGTTCAGCGTGGAGATGGTGATGATGCGGCCGCCGTCACGCATGTGCCGTGCAGCGTAGCGGATGGTGAGGAATGCGGCCTTGGCGTTGACCGTCATCGCCTGGTCGAAGACCTCCTCCTCGGTCTCCGCGAGAGGCGCCACCGAGAAGTTGAGCGCGGCGTTGTTCACCAGGATGTCGAGTCCGCCGAACCGTTCGTCGGCGACCTCCATGAGGCGCTCGGGCGCCCCTCGCTCGGCCAGGTCGAGCTGCACGCCGTGGACGCTGCCGCCGGCGTCCTCGACTTCTCGTACGACGTCCGCCGCCGCCTCGGTACTGTGCGCGTAGTTGAACACCACGCTCGCCCCGTCACGGGCCAGGCGCTCCACGATCGCCCGGCCGATGCCCCGCGAGCCGCCCGTGACGACCGCCGTCCTGCCCTTCAGCACTCCCACTGCGCCCTCCCCGAATCGTGCGCGGCCCTGCCTTCGAACACACTCGAATCTACGCCCTGGATCGCCCGGAATCCGACGTTCCCACAGGCCGGAACATTCGCTGATAGCAGAGCGGCGAGCAGTGTGAAACCTGAACGTGCACCTGCCGGACATCCGCTCACGGCGTGGACCGCGCCGACGGCGACCGGTCAAGATCCGGGCTGACAAGGCGTACTTCTCCACCGACCACCTGGCCTGGCTCCGCGTCCGCAACCTGATCCCGCGGATCGCGCGTCCGGGAATCGAGTCCGGCGAGCGGCTCGGCCGCCACCGCTGGAAGATCGAGCGGTCGATCGCCTGGCTGTTCGGCTACCGCCGACTCACGGTCCGATACGAACGCAAGGGCAGTCACTTCCTCGCCTTCCTCGGCCTCGCCACAACCCTGACCTGCTACAAGAAGCTGGCGAAACTCACCACGTGAGACATCCTCTAAGGGCGTGTCCCATGTGCTGAGGCGACATCAGCCAACGAAGCTCCACAACAATCCGTTGGCGGCATCGCGGCGTCCACTGCTATTTTTGCGGCGGCCGTGCGAGAGAACGAGGAGGTGGTACCCGTGAACGCAGTTTTGACATGGGTGCTCCCCTCCGGGGTCACGGTCGGGCGATAGGTCGTCGTCCGGGAGCGCCGTACCACAGCACTCCCGAAAGGCACGACCATGGACTTCACTTCCGAGCAGCGCCTCGACGACGGCGTCCACGAACGCGAATTCCCCCTCGGCGAGATCCCCGGCACCCTGTGGACTCCCAAGTCCACCGCACCGGCTCCGCTGGTCCTGAGGCCCACAACAACGGCTTGCCCAAGGCGGACCCCCGGCTGGTGGCCCGTGCGCGGTACACCGCGGCACGCGGCTACGCGGTGGCCACCATCGACGCCGCCGGGTGCGGTGACCGGCCCCGTTCCGCCGCCGAGGAACAGGCACGCGCCGATTTCCAACACGCGATGCAGGCCGGCGAACCGGTCGATGAGGCATTCGAATCCTTCATCGGCCCGCTGGTCGAAAAGGCCGTCCCGGACTGGCAGACCACTCTGGACGCTCTCCTGACACTGCCAGAGATCGGCGGACCGGTCGGGTACTCAGGGGGATGGGCCGCCCTCGGTATCCGTCTTGCGGTGGTGGAGCCGCGCATCACGGCAGCCGGTTTCTTCGCCGGGGGTTACGTGCCCCTCGCCCAGCGCGAGGAGGCCCGGCAGCTCTCCCTTCCGCTGCTGTTCTTGCTGCAGTGGGACGACGAGGGGAATCCACGTCAACGGGCACTGGAGCTGTTCGACGCCTTCGGCAGCAAGGAGAAGACGCTGCACGCCAATATGGGAGGGCACACCGGCACCCCGTGGTTCGAGTTGGAGGAAGGGTGCCGATTCCTGGATCGCCACCTGAGGTGAGGCCGGTCCACGCGGTGAGGTCGGTCCACGCGGCAGACAGACAGCGGTAGGCGGCGTCGGACAGCGCGGTCACCTTGGCCTACGCCGTCGTGAATGACCCGGGAAGCGATGTCGCAGCCCGGGGCAGCCGGGCCGGAGACTCCGGCTGCCCCGGCTGCCCGTTCGGACGGCGCGTCAGAGCACTGCGAGTCTGTCCACCAGCAACTCCACCCTCCGCTCGGCGTCTCCCGGCGGCAGCCGTCCGGCCCGGGTCAGGGTTGCCAGCCCGTGCAAGGCCGCCCAGAACACCTCGGTGAACAGCCCTGGATGGACTCCGTCCCCGGCGACCTCGCCGAGGGTCTCCAACAGGGCGGCGAAGGCGTCCTTCAGAGGCTCCGGGGTGTCCTCCTCCGCGAACGCCAGGCCGCCGTCGAGCTGGAACATGGCGTCGTAGACCGCCGGGTGGTGCTCGGCGAAGTCGAGGTAGGCACGGGCGAGGGCGGTGACCCCCTCGCGGGGCCCATCCGCGGCGATGGCCCCGGCCCGCAACGCCGCGGCCATCTCGGAGGCCCCGTCCAGGGCGACGGCGCCGATGATCTCGCGCTTTCCGCGGAAGTGGCTGTAGAGGACCGGCTGGCTGTACTCGATGCGCTCGGCGAGCCGACGGGTGGTGACTGCTTCCCAGCCCTGCTGCTCGGCGAGTTCGCGGGCCGTCGCCACGATGAGGCGTTCACGGCCCGCCCGCTCGCGCTCCTTGCGTTCCTGTACAGACATGATCCGATCCTAGCACCGCTAGACAAGCGAGCGGTAGCAGCGCTAGCGTTGCCTCAGGATCTAGCGCCGCTAGATCCCAGGAAGGATCATCATGCTCAACGCACTTGAGGTCTTCACCACCGTGATCGTCGGCCTGATGGTGGGCGTGGAGTTCTCCGTGGCCTTCTTCATCAACCCGATCCTCGACGGGCTCCCCGGCGACAGCGGCCTGCGCGGCCGCACCCGCGGGGCCCGACTGCTCGGCACCGTGATGCCGTTCTGGTACGTCGCCTCGCTGATCCTCGCCACTATCTGGGCCGTCGCCGGACGGCACGAACGAGGCGCCGGACTCGTCGTCACGGCCGTCGGGCTGCTGATCATCAGCGTGATCATGTCGATCCTGCTACTCGCCCCGATCAACAACCGGGTCAAGACATGGACCGCCGACGGCCTGCCAGCCGACTGGAAGCAGCAGCTGAACTGGTGGGACCGCTTCCACTACGCCCGCGTCGCTGTCATCATTGCCGCCTTCGCCCTACTGGCCGCCGACCCTCATATGAAAGAGGACGGAGAGCGCCGAGGTGACGCGCCCGCCATCCCGCGGACGGCAAGCCCGGCTCATGCTTCCGGTGCGCCCGCCGGGGCAGCCTCAAGCCCCGACCCCGCGAGCGGCGGTCTGACCTGACGATCGAGTGGAATCTCACCCTAAGGTCGAGGGTTAGGCATGAAGTGAAGGCCCTCCACCGCGCCCCGCGGTCCCGTGGGCCGTACCGCGCGAATCCAGCGCGGGCCCGTGCCCCGAACCTCCTAGATGAAGTTCAGCGCAGCCGCGCCACCCACGCCGCCGAGCAGCATGAACACCGGCATCAGCACCTTCAGCTCCACCCAGCTGCCCGCGCGGAACCGCATCGCCTTCGGCGGCCCCATCGGGTACCAGCGCTTGCCCGCTATGGGGATCGGCCACAGGATCGGGCAGCCCGACACCGTCAGGGCATCGCCGACGCAATGCACGAGGGCGCCCAGGATGATCGGCAGGCCCAGCCACAAGTACTCCTGGCCCGGGCCGGTGAACAGCCAGTCCGCACCCTTGCCCGGCTGGTCGAGCACACCTGCGAGGATCCACGCACTCGTCGCACCGAGCAGCCACACCAGCACGTCGCTCGAAACCCGGGCGGCCCTCCACAGCAGGCCCTCCACAGCCAGCACCAGATGCACGAAGAGGATCGCGAGGACCGCCCACCGCCCCCCAGTGATCGCGAGGACCGATGCACCACCGCCGATCAGCACCGCCCACAGCCACGTGTGCGTCAGCGTGCGATGGCCACCCGTGCGCCGCGGGTCCTGACGGGTCTTCGTCGCCTTGTAGACCGCGTACGAGAGCTTGTCCACCACCTCGCACAACCCCCGCGAGATCGGGCCGAAGGCCCTGGAGATCGTGGCCGACTTATGGTCCAGGTCCGGGGCCAGCGCCGCGCCCGCGCAGATCAGCGCGCCGACGACGAGGACCGGCCAGGGCATCGGGTGCCCCGCGGCAGCCGCCGCCGCTCCCACCCCCAGCCAGGCCGCCGCTCCCGACAGTGAGTGTGCTGGACCCATCATGGCCGTTGCCCGCCCCAATTCTCTTTGTGCTGACGCCCAGTTGACGCATGGTCGGGCGCCCGGTCGACGGCACAGCGTAACGCTCGTGATCTTCCCGCCGACCTCCGGTTCCCGGATCGGGGGTACGGGCAGGCAAGATGGGGGTGTGACCCTTATCGATCAGCTGCCGCCGGACGCCGACCCTGATGCCCTCTTCGACGCCTTCTCGTCATGGACCGAGGAACAGGGCATCACTCTCTATCCGGCTCAGGAGGAGGCGCTGATCGAGGTGGTCTCCGGCGCCAACGTGATCTTGTCCACGCCCACCGGGTCCGGCAAGAGCCTCGTCGCCGCAGGCGCCCACTTCGCCGCCCTCGCCGCCGACAAGGTCACCTTCTACACCGCGCCGATCAAGGCACTGGTCAGCGAGAAGTTCTTCGACCTGTGCAAGCTCTTCGGCACCGAGAACGTCGGCATGCTCACCGGCGACGCCTCCGTCAACGCCGATGCTCCGGTCATCTGCTGCACCGCCGAGGTCCTCGCCTCCATCGCGCTGCGCGACGGCAAGGACGCCGACATCGGCCAGGTCGTGATGGACGAGTTCCACTTCTACGCGGAACCGGACCGCGGCTGGGCCTGGCAGATCCCTCTGCTCGAACTGCCACAGGCCCAGTTCGTCCTGATGTCGGCGACGCTCGGCGACGTCTCCATGTTCGAGAAGGACCTCACCCGCCGCACCGGCCGCCCCACCTCCGTGGTGCGCTCCGCGACCCGGCCGGTGCCACTCTCGTACGAATACCGCCTCACACCCATCACCGAGACGCTGACGGAACTGCTTGAAACGAAGCAGGCTCCCGTCTACATCGTGCACTTCACCCAGGCGCAGGCCGTCGAACGCGCGCAGTCCCTGATGAGCATCAACATGTGCACCAAGGCCGAGAAGGAGCAGATCGCCGAGCTGATCGGCAATTTCCGCTTCACCACCAAGTTCGGCCGCAACCTCTCCCGTTACGTACGCCACGGCATCGGCGTGCACCACGCGGGCATGCTGCCCAAGTACCGCCGCCTCGTGGAGAAACTCGCCCAGGCAGGACTCCTCAAGGTCATCTGCGGTACGGACACCCTCGGCGTCGGCGTCAACGTCCCCATCAGGACAGTGCTGTTCACCGCCCTCGCCAAGTACGACGGCAATCGCGTGCGCGTGCTGCGTGCGCGCGAGTTCCACCAGATCGCGGGCCGCGCGGGCAGGGCCGGATTCGACACCGCCGGATTCGTCGTCGCCCAGGCCCCCGAGCACGTCATCGAGAACGAGAAGGCCCTCGCCAAGGCCGGAGACGACCCCAAGAAGCGGCGCAAGGTCGTCCGCAAGAAGGCACCCGAAGGCTTCGTCGGCTGGACAGAGAACACCTTCGAGAAGCTCATCGCCTCCGAACCCGAGCCGCTCACCTCCCGGTTCCGCGTCACCCACACCATGCTCCTGTCGGTGATCGCCCGGCCAGGCAACGCCTTCGAGGCCATGCGCCGCCTCCTCGAGGACAATCACGAGCCGCGCAAGAACCAGATTCGGCACATCCGCCGGGCCATCGCCATCTACCGCTCGCTTCTCGACGGCGGCGTCGTCGAGAAGCTCGACGAGCCCGACGCGACCGGCCGCATCGTCCGGCTCACCGTCGACCTGCAGCAGGACTTCGCCCTCAACCAGCCCCTGTCGACCTTCGCACTCGCCGCGTTCGAACTGCTCGACCCCGAATCCCCCTCGTACGCCCTCGACATGGTGTCCGTCGTCGAGTCCACGCTCGACGACCCACGGCAGATCCTCGCCGCACAGCAGAACAAGGCACGCGGCGAGGCCGTCGGCCAGATGAAGGCCGACGGCGTCGAGTACGAGGAGCGGATGGAGCGGCTCCAGGACATCTCGTACCCGAAGCCCCTCGAAGAGCTCCTCTGGCACGCGTACGGGCTTTACCGGCGCTCGCACCCGTGGGTCGGCGACCACCCGGTGTCGCCGAAGTCCGTGATCCGGGACATGTACGAACGCGCCCTGTCCTTCACCGAGTTCACCTCCTTCTACGAACTCGCCCGCACCGAAGGCATCGTCCTTCGCTACCTGGCGAGCGCGTACAAGGCGCTCGAGCACACCATCCCGGACGACCTCAAGTCCGACGACCTCGAAGACCTCATCGCCTGGCTCGGCGAGATGGTCCGCCAGGTCGACTCCTCGCTCCTCGATGAGTGGGAGCAGCTCGCCAACCCCGAGGTCGAGACCGCCGAAGAGGCACAGGAGAAGGCCGACCAGGTCAAGCCGGTCACCGCCAACGCCCGCGCCTTCCGCGTCCTCGTCCGCAATGCCATGTTCCGCCGCGTCGAACTCGCCGCCCTCGACAACGTCGACGAACTCGGCGAACTCGACAGTGACTCCGGCTGGGACGCCGACGCCTGGGGCGAAGCCATGGACGCCTACTGGGACGAGTACGACGACCTCGGCACCGGCCCCGACGCCCGCGGCCCCAAGCTGCTCTCCATCGAGGAAGACCAGGCCCACGGCCTGTGGCGCGTCCGCCAGACCTTCGCCGACCCCAACGACGACCACGACTGGGGCATCAGCGCCGAAGTCGACCTCGCCGCATCCGACGAGGAAGGGCGGGCTGTTGTTCGGGTTACGGGGGTGGGGCAGTTGTGAGGGGGGTTGCTCTTCGGGGACCCCTTCTCTAGGGGGCCTCCCCCCTCCCCCTCCCTCCCCTCCACCCCCGCCCCACACCCCCCTCGTGATCACCGGAGCCCCTGATGACCACCAACCCCGCAGAGAGACTCGTCGATCTGCTCGACCTTGAGCAGATCGAGGTCAACATCTTTCGCGGCCGCAGCCCGCAGGAGTCGCTGCAGCGCGTCTTCGGCGGGCAGGTCGCCGGCCAGGCACTGGTTGCCGCAGGCCGCACCACCGACGGCGACCGGCCGGTGCACTCGCTGCACGCCTACTTCCTGCGCCCCGGCCGCCCCGGTGTGCCCATCGTCTACCAGGTGGAGCGTGTCCGCGACGGCCGCTCGTTCACGACCCGCAGGGTCACCGCCGTGCAGCAGGGCCGCACGATCTTCAATCTGACTGCCTCCTTCCACAAGGCCGAGCAGGGCAGCTTCGAGCACCAGTTGCCGCCTCGGATCGACGCTCCCCCACCGGACACACTGCCGACCGTCACCGACGAGATCCGGGCCCATCTCGGCACCCTGCCAGAGCAGTTGGAGCGCATGGCCCGCCGCCAGCCCTTCGACATCCGGTACGTCGACCGGCTTCGCTGGACCCAGGACGAGGTCCAGGGCGCCGAGCCTCGCAGCGCTGTGTGGATGCGCGCCGTGGGCCCTCTCGGCGACGACCCGCTCGTCCACACCTGCGCCTTGACATACGCGAGCGACATGACC
This sequence comes from Streptomyces luteolus, assembly GCF_029968015.1. Classification (GTDB taxonomy): domain Bacteria; phylum Actinomycetota; class Actinomycetes; order Streptomycetales; family Streptomycetaceae; genus Streptomyces; species Streptomyces luteolus. The sequence goes on along the minus strand of NZ_JASCIS010000047.1, from coordinate 16,407 downwards.
CTCCTCGATGCTGTACGTATCCCCGTCGAGCCCTTGTGGGGCCCGCGCGGTTTCGACATGGCGTCTCTGGACCACGCCATGTGGTTCCACCGCCCGTTCCGAGCCGACGAGTGGTTCTTGTACGATCAGGAATCCCCGATCGCCACGGGTGGTCGTGGTCTCGCCCGCGGGCGCATCTACGACCAGCAGGGTCAACTCCTCGTCTCTGTCGTGCAGGAGGGCCTGTTCCGTCGGCACGAGCCCGGAGGCGCTTCATGAACGATCGAGACACCCGGCTCGCTGACGCGGTCCGGCTGCGGGAGAACGGTCACCCGACCAAGGCCAGGGAACGTCTCGTCGTTCTCGCCGAGGAACTGCCCTACGACGCCCAAGTCGCGTACCAGACGGCCTGGGTGCACGACACACTCGGCCTCGAGGCCGAAGCCGTGCCGCACTACCGGCGGGCTCTCGGAACCCCCGGTGGTCTCTCGACCGACGATCGTGCCAACGCCCTGCTCGGACTCGGATCCACCTACCGCGTCCTCGGCAGGTACGAACAGGCCGTGGAGACACTGACCGCCGCATCTGCGGAGTTCCCGGAGAACGGTGCGCTGAGGGCGTTCCTCTCCATGGCCCTGTTCAATGTGGGCCGCCACCATGACGCGATGGAACTGCTCCTCACCCTGGTCGCCACGACGAGCGACGACCCGAACGTCGCTGAGTACCGGCCGGCCATCGAGCACTACGCCCAGGACCTCCACGAGACCGTTCAGAGTGACTCCTTCGGCGAGGCGTAGCCGTGAGCGTGGGCAACCGACGCGACAGGAGCTGCCCACGCCCGCGGCGCCGCCCTCTTCGCCTGGCCAGTGAGGGGATCGCAAGCAAGACCTAACCCTGTCTGCGGCTGAGCCAGCCCAGGAGACCGCGTCGGGTCGGTCCAGTTGCCGGCGCCGCTTCTCGGTCGCGTTGGTCCCGCTGGTCTCGGTGTTCGCTTGGCGTTTCACATGGTCCGCGCTCCACTCCCCCGCCGGGTTCGTCCGGCTCGTCGCAGTGCCCCACGGCGTCCCTGTAGGGCCTCCTCGCGGCCGGTGTGAGGGTGGAGGAGGTGGGCTCAACTCCCCGGGGCGTATTGCTCTGTGGCGCTGCGGCGGTGTTCAAGGGTGAAGCTTGGGCCGGGGTATCGGTGGCGCTGCTCGGCGTCTTGGGTGGTGCTTCGCGCGGTCGTGGAGCCGGGCGATCGTTCCTCGCTTCGTCGATTCCCAGGGCCAGTGTGGTGCGCAGCCAGCGGATCTCGTCCGGGTCGTCGGCTTGCAGGACGTGTGCGGCTGCTTGTGCTGTGGGTGAGTCCGGGGCGCCGGGAAGGGTCGTGGACTCGGGGCGGAGGCGGTTCAGGTAGGCACGTTCGTACGGGTCGGGCACGATGTCGGCGACCTGGGTGGGGTCGAGCATCGAGGCCGTCACCGCCGCGCTCTGCCAGGGGTCTCGGGCCAGGCGGAGTAGGTGGCCGCAGTGGCGTTCCCGCCAGTTGCGGGCGCGTCGGTCCTCGCCGGCGCCGAGGCGGGTCCGGAGCGTGACGGGTGCCTTGCCGGAGAGCAGCGAGGCGTTGGCCTCGGCGAACTGGCGGACGTCGTCGGCGAGATAGAGCCAGACGAGCGTGCGGTATCGGTTCAGGTAGAACTTGGCCGGTGTGAGGAAGCCGAGGCGGGCGAGTTTGGTGAAGCGGTCGCGGGTGATGCCCATGAGTTCGGCGCCTTCGGTGGTACCGACGAGCTTGACGCGTTCACGCAGGGTGTCGGGGAATCCTTGGGCGGACTGGAGTCGTTCGATCTCTGCCCTGGGGATGCGCCAACGCCCGGGATCCTGGCCTGCGGTGGTGCGGACCAGGCCGAGTTGGACGGCCAGGAGCAGCTCGGTGCGTTTCAGGCTGAGGTCGACAGCTGCGCGGCTGGGCGCGTACGACGCTGTGAGGGCTTGAACTGGCTTGGTGGGTACGGCTTTTCCGGTCATGGTGGTCTCCCCCGTTGAGGTCGGATCGCTCTGACTACTCTCGGTGAAGACCGTAGCTCGGTCGTGCCTCGGGCCGCTCGGCCTGTGGATAACTCTGGCGGCCGGTCGGTTCCGGCTATTTACGTCAGCCTTCTGTCGCCGCTCCGTGCGGGCCGTCGCCGCAGGTCGGGCGGGTCGGGCGCGCTCGGAGTCGCGGGCGTTCAGAGATCGACGGCGGGCGAGCGGTGACGTGCGCCGACGCCGAGGTGTTCGCCGACGCGGTTGACGAGCAGCGTCATCTCGTACGCCACTTGTCCGATGTCGGCTTCGTCGGAGCTCAGGACGCACAGGCAGCTGCCGTCGCCGGCGGCTGTCACGAAGAGGATCGCCTCGTCGAACTCGATCATGGTCTGGCGTACGTTGCCGGCGCCGAAGTGGCGTCCGGAGCCTTTGGCGAGGCTGTGCAGTCCGGAGGAGACCGCGGCCAGGTGTTCGGCGTCCTCCCGCTGGAGGTCTGAACTCGCCCCTGTCACCAGGCCGTCGTTGGACAGGACCAGTGCGTGCCGTACGTGCTCGACGCGCTTGGTCAGATCGTCGAGCAACCAGCCGAGTCCGGTGTTCTGCGTCATGATGCGGACCTCCCCGTTCATCCGTTGCTCGCCAGCCTTCCCCACCGTCGCGCTGCGGGCAAGACGGGATGGGGACATGGCACAGAAGATGACTGACGCCGAATGGCAGGCATTTGTCTCACATGGGACCCGTACCGGGAAGCTGTCGACCGTGCGCGCAGACGGATCGCCGCGTATCTCCCTGGTGCGTCAGGGTTGGGCGACGCTGTCGAGGAGCCGGGCGGTGTGCCTTCGCCCGGCGTACTCGACGAGCCTGATCAGCACTTCCTTTCCGGAGTCACGGTCGCGGGCGTCGCAGAGCACGACGGGTGTGCCGGGGTCGAGGTCGAGGGCGCGGGAGACGTCGTGGGCTCCGTAACTGCGCGCTCCGGGGAAGCAGTTGACGGCGACCACGAATGGGATGTGCCGGTGCTCGAAGAAGTCGACTGCGGGAAAGCAGTCCTCCAGGCGCCGGGTGTCCGCGAGTACGACCGCGCCGAGGGCTCCGAATGAGAGCTCGTCCCACAGGAACCAGAAGCGGGCTTGTCCAGGTGTGCCGAAGAGGTACAGGGACAGTCCGCTTCTGATGGTGATCCGCCCGAAGTCCATGGCGACCGTGGTGGTGGTTTTTCGGTCCACGCCCGCGGTGTCGTCCACCGACTCGCCTATTTCGCTGAGGCGTTCCTCTGTCCGTAGTGGCCGGATCTCGCTGACGGAACCGACCAGAGTGGTCTTTCCGACGCCGAATCCGCCGGCGACGAGGATCTTCAGGGCCAACGCGGTGGAGTCGCCGCTGTCGGCGTAGAAGCGCTCAGGGGCCATGGTCACTTCTCTCAGGGGGTGCGGGGAGTCGGTACGTGCCGCGCGTGACGCGCTTGCGCGACACGCGCGGTGACGGTTGCTGAGGGGTGGCGGCTTCCTTCGGTGGGGTGGCGTCTCTGGCTGGGCAGCAGTATCGGGTCCGGGGGCTCTGGCTCGGGGGCCGGGACCGGGGATTGTGTGTTCTGACCGTTGGGCGTCCAAGTGGTTCCTATATGGGGGCAGGTATGGGCTCTGCAGGGGGCGTTTTGGCGGCGGTGGTGTGCTCATCACAGAGCCCGCAGGCCGTCGATGACCTCGCGCAGGATGCGTTCGTCCGGTAGGTGTGCGGGCGGTACGGGGCGGCTGATGCGGATGCAGCCTCGGTTCAGGAGGTCCCCGAGGAGGACGCGGACGACTCCCACGGGAAGGTCCGCGTCCGTGGCGAGTTCGGCGACCGACTGGGCTTCTACGCGGCAGAGTTCGAGCAGCGCGCGGTGCTCGGGTCCGAGGGAGGTGTAGGCGCCCGGGGCGGGGGCGCCGGTGTCCAGGGCGACGAGGGCGATGAGGTCGAAGTGCGCGGCGTTCGGGCCGGGGTCGGTGCGTCCGCCGGTCATGGCGTAGGGGCGGACGACGGGGCCGGCTTCGGCGTCGTACCAGTGGCTGCCGGGCCGGGGGCGGCCGACGCCCTCGGGGCCCTCGTCTGCGTTCACTCGGGGCCCTCCTCGGTGTTCATGTGTGACGGCCGCCTTTCCTGCTCATCGTGCGGCGGGACGTTGTTCTGTGCGCCGAGGCGGGGTGTGGAGGTGCTCGCCGACGCGTTTGACCAGGCGGGCCATCTCGTAGGCGATCAGCCCGATGTCGGCGACGGCCGTGCTCAGTACGGCGATGCAGGAGCCGTCTCCGGCTGCGGCGACGAAGAGGTGGCCCTGATCCATTTCGACCATGGTCTGTCGTACTCCCCCGACGCCGAAGTGTCGGCCCGCACCTTTGGCGAGGCTGTGGAAGCCGGATGCGACGGCCGCGAGGTGTTCGGCGTCGTCGCGGCGGAGTGTGTGCGAGCAGCCGATGGCGAGGCCGTCGCCGGAGAGCATCACGCAGTGGCGTACGTCGGGGATGCGGGTCACCAAGTCGTCCAGGAGCCAGTCGAGTTGGCCGGTGGTGTCGGCGTCTCTGTGACCGGTTTGGTCGATCATGCGCGGTCTCCTTCGTAGCTGTCTCCGCGTGTGGGCGGGCGCTGGGTTCCGGGGCTTCCCGGTGGGCGGCCGCCGCCTCGGGCCCAGCCGTCGCGGTAGGCCGTCATACGTGCTCTGACCTGTTCCGGGGTGCGTTCCCCGGGTTCGGCAGCCGGTGGCTCGGGTGGGGCGTCTGGGGCGGGTTGCTCGCGGAGCTGCGGGGCGAGGCTGGCTTGGCGCACTCTGCGCGGGAGGCCCTTGGAATCGGAGACGGGCTCAGAGCTTGTAGTGCCGGTGCTGGTGTGCAGCGTGAGGGTGGTCGTTCCGGGGCGCACGGTCGGTTGGCTCGGTTCCGGCACACGCGCGTGGAGGGTGTTTTCGCCGAGTTCTCGGCCGTTGTAAGTGCTTGTTCTGTGCGCCGTTTTCGCAGGCGCTGTGTTCTCAAGCGCTCGGGGCTGCCGTTCCGCGCCGGTTTGTGCCTGGTTGAGGAGAGTGGTCGGCAGCAGGACGACGGCTGTGGTGCCTCCGTACGGTGAGGTTCGCAGGTGGACCTTGATGCTGTGGCGGGCGGAGAGCCTGCTGACGACGAACAGGCCGAGGCGGTCGCTGTCGAACAGGTCGAGGGCGTCGGACTGCTCGATGCGGCGGTTGGCGGCGTCGAGGCGCTCTGGGCCCATGCCGAGGCCGCGGTCCTCGACTTCGAGGGCGTAGCCGTTGCCGACGGGTTCGCCGCTGATACGGACTCGGGTGTGCGGTGGGGAGAACTGGGTTGCGTTTTCGACGAGTTCGGCGAGGAGGTGGGTGACGTCGGCGACGGCTGACCCGACGACCGCTGCTTCCGGGAAGTGTTCGACCTGCACGCGCGCGTAGTCCTCGACTTCGGCTACGGCGGCGCGGACGACGTTGGTCAGGGGGACGGGGGCGCGCCAGGCGCGGCCGGGGGGTGAGCCGGAGAGGATGATCAGGCTCTCGGCGTGCCTGCGCATGCGCGTGGTGAGGTGGTCGAGCCGGAACAGGTCGCTGAGTTCGTTCGGGTCGTCGGCGCGGCGCTCCATGGCGTCGAGCAGGTTGAGTTGGCGGTGCACGAGGATCTGGGAGCGGCGGGCCAGGTTGACGAAGACGCCGGAGATGCCGTCGGCGAGTTCGGCGCGCTCGACGGCGGCGTGCAGCGCCGCGCGGTGCACGGTGTTGAGTGCTTCTGCGACTTGTCCGGTCTCGTCGTCGGCGGCGGAGCCGTGCGGGGCTTCCGCGTGGACGTCGAGTTCTTCGCCGGCTCGCAACCGGCTCATGGCTTGCGGGAGTTTGTGGCGGGCGATCTGCAGGGCGCTGTTACGGAGGTCGACAAGTTCGACGACGAGGGCGCGTCCGATGCGTACGGAGATCACGAGGGACGTGGCGACCGCGAGGAGGCCGAGGAGGACTGCGGCTCCGGCCGGGGAGAGCGCGCCGCGGGTCAGTGGGTCAGCGCGGCTCACCGCGTCGCTTCGTGTGTCGCTTTCGATGGCGCGGAGGCCCTCGGCCACGGTCCGGTAGGCCTCTTCGCTCTTCATGCCGCTGACAGCCGCGTACGCCTTCGCGGGGCTGGAGGCGGTCAGGACGGCGTCGTCGGTTTGGCGCATGTCGCGGTAGGCGCTGGTCTTCTGCAGTTCGCGCCAGGCCTGCCGGTCGGCCGCTTGCAGGTCGTGTACGGCGGTTCCGGTAAGGGTGCGCCGTGTCTCGACGGCGCCGATGAAGGCGTGCAGGTATGTGCCGTCGAGGGTGCCGGTCAGCCGGGCGGAGCTGAGCAGGGTGTCCTGGCGGGCTGTCATTTCGACGGCCTGGGCGATTTCCAGCAGCACGCGCGCGTCGGAAGTGCGTTGGGGGTCGTGGATTCCGGTGAGGGCTCCTGTGACGCCGAACGCGGTGGTGATGGTGGAGGTGTACTGCTCGTATGCGTCGTTCCCGTTGTTGTCGCGGTCGCGGATTCCCTTGCGGAGTGCGGTGAGTTCATCGGCCCTTGCCATGAAGTCGGTGAGGCGCCGGGCCACTTCGGGTGGGAGGTCGCTGCCGGCGGCGACGGTGTGGCCGGGGGCGAGGCGCAATCGGTCGACGGCTCGGTCGGTGGCTGCTGACCGCTGTTCGAGTTCAGTGGCTGCTTGTGCGTTGGGTTTCGTGGCGTAGCTGACGGCGGCGCGGCGTTCGGCCTGGAGTGCGGTGACGGCGGCGCCGATGGGTGCGCGAATGTGGGTGTCCACGCGCTGTGCCTGGCTGAGGCGGGCCATGTCCTGGGCTGTGGTGACGGTGGCGTACGCCCACAGGGCGAGCAGCGAGACGACGGGCACCATGAGCAGGCACACGACTTTGGCGCGCACGGTGCGAGGGCGGAGCCGGAATCGTGACGCACGCGTGCGTGGTGGTGGTTGTGGCGTCGTGGGGCGATCGGCGGCAGCAGGAGACGGCTGCTCCTGCTCCTCTTCGGCGGGGCGGCCCGCGTGCGCTCGGCGGCCGGACCGGGGCGGCGGGTTCGCCTCGGAGGCCGGTTCGACGCCCGTCTGCTGTGCAGGCGGCGAAGTGCCCTTCTTGGAGGGGGAGTTGGGGCCGGATGTGCGGCGGGGTGTGCGCATGGCCTCCTCGCTCGGGCCGTGGTGGATGGGTCTGCAACCACCGGGGGCGGGATCAGTGGGCGGTGGCGCTCTCGACCGGTCGTTGGGCGGAGGCGGATGCCTCGTGTTCCACGGCTGTCGGGGAGAGTGCGACGAAGGCCGAGGTGAGGAAGAGGTAGGAGCCGAGGCCGACGGCTAGAGGGAAGACGAACTGCATCGCGGTGGCTCCGGGGAGGGCGGCGCTCGACGGGTCGACACGGACGCTCACGGCCATCATTCCGGTGTAGTGCATGCTGCTGACGGCGACGCCCATCACCAGGGAGGCAGCGGCCACGGCGAGTGGTGAGGTGATGTGGAGCGCCGCCCACAGGGCCGCGGTCGCTGCGACGACGGCGATCGCGACGGAGAGTGCGACGAGCAGCGGGTCGTAGTCGACGGAGCCGTGCAGGCGGACGGCGGCCATGCCCAGGTAGTGCATGCTCGCGACGCCCAGGCCGGTGGTGAGGCCACCGACGAGGAGGGCTCGGCCCCGGTCCCGGCCGTAGCCGACGGCGAAGACGCCGGCGCCGACGACCAGCATCGCGACGAGGAGGCTCAGCACGGTCAGCGGCACGTCGTAGCGGATCTCGGTGCCGCTGACGCTGAAGCCGAGCATCGCGACGAAGTGCATCGTCCAGATGCCGGTGCCGATCGCGGAGGCGGCGGTGATCAGCCAGTTGCGTCGGGCCCGGCCGGTGGCGGCCAGGGCGCGGACGGTGCAGCGCAGCCCGAGGGCGGCGCCGATGCACGCCATGACGTACGACAGCACGGGGGTCAGCCAGCCGAAGGCGGCGTGGTCCAGGTGTCCCATGGCTCAGGGACGCTAGACCTGAAGGGGGCGCGCAGGGGGCGCAGTTCGAAAGCTGGCGGAATATGACACGGATATGTTCCTGAACGACCGAGCCAGGGTCGAACATGCGCACCGCACGGACGTACGAGGGAGAGTTGTCCACAGGTTTGCCGCTGCCCGGCTGTCGGCGGACGCCGTTGTCAGTGGGCTGCGCCATCATGAACACATGAGCGAGAAAGACGGCCGAGGACGGCAGTTCAAGGAGTACGACCCGGCCCGGGTCCAGGAGTTCTTCGCGGCGCGGGCCGCCGACTGGGACTCCCGCTTCCCGGACGACGGGCCGGCGTACGAAGCGGCGGTCGCGGAGCTCGGCCTGCGCCCCGGCGCCGCCGTCCTCGACGCGGGCTGCGGCACGGGGCGCGCGCTGCCCGCGCTGCGCGCTGCCGTGGGTGCGGACGGCGTGGTCGTGGGAGCGGACCTGACGGCGGAGATGCTGGACGCGGCGGTGGAGGCGGGCCGGGATCGCGCCGGTCAACTGGTGCGCGCGGATGTGTCGGCGCTGCCGGTACGAACGGGATCGCTGGACGCGGTATTCGCCGCAGGCCTGATCGCCCACCTGCCGCAACCGGCCGAGAATCTCCGTGAGTTGGCTCGCGTCGTACGCCCCGGTGGGCAGCTCGCGCTCTTCCATCCCATCGGGCGCGCGGCACTCGCAGCCCGTCAGGGCCGCCAGTTGACCTCGGACGACCTGCGGGACGAGGCCAACTTGCGTCCGCTGCTGGCCAGTTCGGGATGGCACATGATGTCGTACGTTGACGAGGACACCAGGTTCTTGGCTCGCGCGGTCCGGCAGGACCCAGCCGACCACACGCGGAACGCGCTGGCCTGAACCGCACAGGGGGAAGGGGATCAGCTGATGTACGACAGAATCCGCGGCATTTTCCGGCCGGACGGACGCGGTTCGGGCGGCACCGCACTCACAGCGGCCACGGGTGAACACCCCAAGACCAAGACCACGCACAACCTTTTCGAGGCGGCCGCGACCTACATATCCGCGTCGGCGGCCGACGACCACGACCGGATGGACGAGGCCGCAGGCTGGGTCTCGCCCGAGGCGCTCTCCTTCGGAGTGAGCGAACTCGCCACGCGGGCGGTCCTCAACCTGGCCAGGGAGCGCGGCGAGTCACCGGAAGCGGTTGCGCGCGCCCTCCTCGACCTGCCTGCCGTGGAGGGGGTCGTTCCGGACGCCTGAACTCGACCGGCGTCGGCTCGACTCCTCGGCGCCGGCCGGCAGAGGGGATCAGCGCGGCGACGAGCCACTTCCCGTATCACCGGGCCTCGACGCGCGAGTTACCCACTCGTTAAGGTGCGCCGACGGACGAAGCGATGTGGAGGATGCCATGGCCGGGACGGGCAAGGCCGTCGCCGCCGACGACGACGCGCTGTTGGTGCTCACAGCGGTGCTCTTGACGCCCGCGAAGTTCCCGAGCGTGCTCGGCGACGACTTTCCGGAGGCGTGCGGAGCGCTCGGCCTCACCCCGGTCGCCGACGGGTACGGACTCGTGCTCGGGCAGGACGTCGACGGCGCGCGGTGGACGGTGGTCGTGGACGACGTGTCCCTCGTGGCCGTGGCGATCGCCTCGTGGGACTGCGGTATGGAGTACGACCTCTCGCCGGACGACCGAACCGTCGTGGCCGCGCTGCCGGGCTGGCCACTGGCCGTGGCCGTCGCTGCCCCCGGCGTGCCCGCCCCGCACGACCCGGAGCCGGACCAAGACGAGGGCGACGACTCCTCCGTTCGCGTGCTCACGCCACCGGACACCAGCACGTGGGGGCCTGCCCAACGGCGGCTCGGCGCGGACGAGATAGCCCTCCAGTGGGCTACTTGGCGGGCACAGATAGACGACTCGGAGTTTGAGAACGCGGAGAGCGACTCGGAGTCGACGGGCGCCGGGGTCGCCGCTCAGAGCCCTGATTCCGAGCCCGGTGCCGAGGCCCAGGCCGACGCCGAGCCCGACCTCGACGCCGAGGCCGACGCCGAGGCCGCGGCTGGGGCCCCGGACGCCGCGGGCACCTCCACCGAGGGCGAGGCGATGGCCGGAGCCGGGTCCGATGCAGGTTCCGAGACCGAAGACGCGGACGGCACCGAAGGCTCGGCCGGTGCCGAATACGTAAAGGGCCCCGAAGGCGCGGACGGTGCCGCAGTGCGGTCTCGATCCGTAAGCACCGAGGCGGCTCAGCCCGTGAGCGGGGTGCTGCGCGTGCTGGAGGAGGCGCGAGGGTACGTGGACGCGCCGCCTCCTCTCGGTCGCGTGCGGTCGGCGTTCGCCACGCAGGAGGCGCGTACGTTGCGGGCCGACGGTCCGGGCTGGTCCCTGGTCGCCCGGACCGACGACATCGCGTTCGTGCTGCTCGACGAAGAGCCCGGCGAGGTGCTGCCGGTGGGCCGGGGCCCAGAACTGCCCGCGCTCCTCGAGGCCCTGGACAAGATGGCGGTACGGCCTGCTTGAGTGCGGCCGGGGCTGATGGCGCCGAATGACGTCAGTCGACGCCGGGATCCACCAGCAGCGCCTCGGCCGACGTCTCCGTGTCCGGGTGGCCGCGCAGCGCGTCGAGTTCGGCGCGCCAGACGGGCGACCAGGAAGAGCGTTCGCCGCAGGCCCGCACGAGCTCGACGGCGAGCCGTCCTGCTGCGCTGGTACCGCGTGCGCGGAGGTCTCGTACCGCTGCGAGGGCTGGTTCCGTAGCGGACATGAGGGCGGCGGGGGCCGAGGGTGGTGCGGAGGCCGGTAGTAGCGGCGAGGGGCCGGGGAGGGGCGGGCGTTCTTCGACGGTGCGTAGCAGGCGGTCCCAGCGTTCCGGCTGGTACTGCCGACCCCGCTGCAACGCACTCACCAGAGCACCTCGCAGCAGTCGCACCGCGCGCTCATGCAGGCCGACGGCCTCCAGTGCGTCCGCGAGGCCGTCGACCACCTCGCCCCAGCCCCCACCAGAAGCAGAGTCCCCACCGGATCCGGAGTCCGCGCCGGATCCGGAGTCCGCACCGGGGCCCGGGGCCGCACCGGGGCCAGCTGCGTGACCGTGTCGAGAAGCGTTCTGAATGGTGTCCGCGCAGGCGGCGAGGCGGCGTAGGGCGTCAGGGCGGTGCGAACCGGGAGGCATCCCGCCATGCGCAGGGGGACCGTCTCCCGTACCTGCTGTGCGCGCACGTGTGCGCAGGTCGTTCCACAGCGGCGGGAGCACCCTGCGGGCCGCTGTTCCCTCGCACGGGAAGCGTCCCAGTGCCTCCGCCGCCGCACCCCACACCTCAGGCTCGCGGGCCGGGTCGGCGATCAGTCCGGCCAGCGCTTTCAGTGCGGCTTCCGGGTCGGGAGCGCACCGGTTCGGCAGCACCCGGCAGATCGCGAGAGTGGTCTCACGGTCCGTGTCCGTACGGCGATGCAACAGCCGGATGAGGAACGCCAGAAAGGCGGTGGACGGTGGCGCGACAGTCGCGGAATCGTGCTGCACGCGCGCGTGGAGCACGGTGTCACGGATCGCGGGCTCGGTCAGGTGGGCGGCCAGGCGGGCGGCGATGTCCGGGCGGTCGATTCCAGGTACCAGGAAGGGGGCGAGGGCGGCTCGCACGTCCCGGTGTTGGCCGTCGGTGTCCCAGGCCGCGAGGAGGACGTCGAAGGCGTCGGCGTCGGGGAGTTCACCGAGGGCGCGGGCGGCTTCCTTGCGGCTGCCGACCGGTGAGCCCGGTGTGGTGAGGACTCCGCTCAGGAGCGCGATGGCCTCGTCGGCGGGTCGGCCGGCGAGCAGGCGGCGCAGTGCGGCCATGGCGGCGCGTCCGCGGACGCCGCCGGTACCCGCGTGCTGCAGGAGCAGTACGTGCAACTCGTCCTGGTTCGCCTGTGGTTCGTCGGGGGCTCCGAGGGCGGTGAGTGCAGCCGCGGCGACAGGTTGTGGGGCGTCGGCGGCGAGGGTGGTCAGCAGGTCGCGGGCGCGGAGTTGGGAGGCGCCCGCTGCTCTGGTGTGCAGTGGGGCTGTTTCGTCCTGGGCCACGCGCGCGTAGTGCTGATTTTGGGCACTGCGTTGTTCGGGCAGCCAGCGGCCCATCGTGGCGGGTGTGATGCGCGGTGCCCAGGGCATGGGGCGTGGGCGGAGGTGCCCGGTGAGACCGTGCGCCGCTGCTGCGATGACCTGGTCCAGGAGGTCGGTGCGGCGTGTGGTGACGGTGTGCAGGATGCGCGGTACGAGGGCGTACGACGGGTCGTGGGCGAGGAGTTCGGCGCAGCGTTGCTCGCGCAGTCGACGGGGCGTGACCCAGGCTTCGGCGGCGCGCGCGGCGAGGGTCGGGTCGTCCGCGTGCAGGGCGATGTGGTGCACGTGGTCGTCGAGTTCCGGCAGGTGCGGGAGGTGGGGCGCGAGGAGTTCGGCGAGCGGCACGCACAGCGTGGGGGTGTCTCGGGTGCGTGGCGCTGTTGCCGCCCAGACAGCCTGCGCTGTCGCCGCGTCGAGGGGCAGGGCCGGTACGGCTCCGGCTCGGCGGCGGTCGCCGCGGCTGCGCGGTGGGGAGGTGGCAGGCTGCGGATGCGACGGGTGCCGTGGGTCGTTGAGGAGCTCGCACAGCAACTCGACGCCATGGGCGGCGTTCACGTGATCGTCGCGGTCGGCCGCGCCCACGGTGGTGCGGCGCAGCAGCCGGTCCGCCTCCAGGAGAGTGGCAGGAGAGGTGTCGCCCGACTGGACCGCGGTCAGCGCTACGTCCCGCAGGACCTTCCTGGGCAGCGCGGCGATCAGGCGCTTCGGGGCTCCGGCGAGTTGGGTGAGGGTGCGGAGTCGGATTTCGTCCCGGTCGTGCCAGGCACGTTCGCAGACAGTCGCGATGCGTACGAACTCCTGCGGGTCGCCGTTGAGTTCCGCGCAGGCGAGGAGAGCAGGCCAGGCGAGCGCGCGGTGATGGGGGCGGTGTTGTGCGGCGAGGTCGAGGAGGATCGGCTCGGCCTGGTCGAGGGGCAGGGCCACGGCGCGGCGACTGGCGTTGCGCGCGCCGTGGGTCCGGCGCTCGCGGTCTGCGGCCGTCAGTTCGGCGCGGTCCTCGGGTGCGAGAGCAGCGAGGGCGGTGATGGACAGCGCGCCGAGGCGCGGCGGTGGCCTTCCGCCCTGCGGGAGATGACGCGGCGGCGTTCGGCGGGCGGAAGCAGCGTGAGGAGCCCGTCCGGCGCCACCTCGTACCGCTGTCGGAAGCCGAGGCGGCGGGCCCCCTTCCGTGCAGCGCTCCGCGAGGTCGGCGAGGTCCTCGTGCGACAGGCGCAGCAGCGCCTCGCGGACGGACCTCGGCAACGGGCTTGGCGGAACCGGTAGTTCAGCGCGCGGAGTGCCGCCGTAGGCTTCCTCCTCCTGCAGCTTCCGCCGCTGCTCCGGCGCCGCGCGCAGCGCTTCGAGTACGGCTGCGGGCCGGCGCAGCACGGACAGCACGGCCTCGCCTTCGAGCAGGTGCGGCGCCGCCCCCACCAGTACGAGACCGGCGTCCGGATCACGTCGGGCCACGAGACAGGCGAGCGGACGGTGGACGCGGTCGAAGGCGTACCGGGCGCGTCGGTCGTGTGGCTCGATGCGGGCATGCCTGTCCGCGAGGAACCGGGCGACCGCGACGGGTGCCGTGCGGGCCAAGGTGCGCAGAACGCCGTGCGGTGGGTCGAGTCGCGGCAGCCACCTGTCTGCGGTGGAGGCGGGACAGGCGGTCAGGAGCCGGGCCGCGTCGTCGTCGCCGTACCGCTCGTGCACCCTGGGCAGCAGGGCGTCAGCGAGGGCTCTGCGACGGCTGTGTTTCAGGACTCGGTACGTGTCGTGGCGTACGGCCCGAAGGGGGCTCAACGTCAGTTCTTCCAGGGCTTGTTCGGGTACGGGGAGGCGGATCGTCGCGGACAGGGCTCGGCGGCGCAGCACCGGGTCGTTCAGGGCGGCGGCAACGGTGGGCAGGTCGCGGCGCGCGACGGCGAGGAAGAGTGCCCTGTGCCGTTCATGGTCGGTGCCCGTGTCGAGGGCGTGGTGCAGGGCTTGATAGGCGGCCGGGGTGAGGGCTCTGGCGTAGCGGGCCAGGGCGCTCGTGCGGGCCGGGAACGGCAGCGGGTCGAAGTGGGCGCTGAGCCAGCCCGGCGTGAGGGGTTGCGGGGCGGGCGGCGAGGCCTGCTGCGGTCGTTGCGGCTCAGGGGATGCGGGTGTGGATGCGGGTGTGGCCATCAGCGATCACCGTGGGGTCGCTGGGCCTCCTTTCCGGAAGTCATGGAGGACATGGTGCGGGTGGGGCGTCGGGTGGGCAACTCCTTTTTCCGAGGGACTCGTTGTCACAGGACCTCCGTGGTGCGATTCAGTACCTACGGGGTTCGGCGGGGCTCTGCAACGGACGCAGGTCGTAGAGGTAGGAGCGGTCGTCCTTGAAGCTGCGCCAGACCGTGGCGGGCGGCTCGGGTTCGTTGCCGGGGCTGTCCACGGGGTGGGCCGTGACGACGCCGTCGGCGATCTCGCAGTGCCAGCCTTCATCGGGCGCCCAGACGCACCACACCACTCCGTCGGTTCGGCGAAAGGCCGGCCGGCCATGGCGCTCGCCGACCCTCTCGAAGTGGTGGCGGAGCCCGTCCACGTGGCGCACGAAAGCGAAGGCGGCACCGCTCGTCATCCGGCCGCCCTTCCCATCAGCACGTGCTTCCTCACCGCCCGATCTCACGACGCCGCGTGCGACGGAGTCTGCGGCGCTGGGACGGGTCGAGGGTGAGATATGCCGCGGCGGGTACGCCGACGACGATCAGCACCACGGCCCACAGCGGCAGCCAGATCCACAGGAACAGGCCGAGCGCCACGCCCCCGATGGCGATCTTCGCGTTGTTCGACATGACGTCGCCTCCTCTGCGGCCCTGGGGACGTTCGCCCGGTGCCGCGTTCTCTGCGTGCCGCCTCGTGTCTGACGCGGCTTTCGGTACGACCACGGCCGCCTTCGCGGGACCACTACCGCCTTCGTACGGCCGATGCCGTCTCAGTACGGCCGAAGCCGCCTTCGTACGGAGAACGGGCCCGAGCACGTCCTGGTTCCAGTCTCCCTCTGGAGGTCCCCCTGCTGTCGAGCGTCCGGAACCCTGACCTGACCCTGATCCGACCCTGACGCGCCCCGGATCCCCCGGCCGCGAGCCACCGACTCCCTGGAATCACCGAAACCACCGGAGCCACCGGAGCGCCGACGTCGCCTCGCCTCGCCTCGCCTCGCCTCAGCGTTCCGCCCGCAACGGTTCCCCCACCTCCCGGAGGTGCCGGAGAGCCTGCCGGTAGGAGTCGACGAGTCCGGTCTCGGCGTAGGGGAGTCCGAGGCGGCGGCAGTGGGCGCGGACGAGTGGCTGGGCCAGGCGGAGGTGGGGGCGGGGCATGCTCGGGAAGAGGTGGTGTTCGATCTGGTAGTTGAGGCCGCCGAGGAACCAGTCGGTGAGTGCGCTGCCGCCGATATTGCGCGAGGTGAGGAACTGGCGGCGCAGGTGCCCCCAGCGTTCGCCCGTACCGTCGGGCATCTCCATGCCCTTGTGGTTGGGTGCGAAGGCCATGCCCAGGTGGAGGCCGAAGAGCGCCTGGTGGAGCAGGGCGAACGCGATCGCCTTGCCCGGGGAGAGGACCGAGAGGAGCAGTGCCGTGTACGCGGCGACATGGGCGAGGAGCAGGGGCCCCTCGACGGCCCGTTCGCGCGGTGTCTGGCGGCGCAGATCGCGGAGGCCCTGCACCTTGAGGTTGAGGCCTTCGAGCAGGCAGAGCGGGAAGAACAGCCAGGCCTGGTGGCGGGTGAGCCATCCGTGCAGGCCGGTCCGTCCCCGCGCGTGTGCGGTGGCGAAGACGAGGACGTCGGGGGCGACGTCGGGGTCCTTCTCCAGGTGGTTGGGGTTCGCGTGGTGCCGGTTGTGCTTGTCGTTCCACCAGGCCGCGCTCATGCCGAGGAGAAGGTTGCCGTGGATCAGGCCGATGGCCCGGCCCGCACGGCGGCCGCGGGTGATCTGGGCATGCCCGGCGTCATGGCCGATGAAGGCCGTTCGCGCGGAGAACACGGCGAGCGGCACGGCGAGGAGCAGCGTCCACCAGCTGTCCCCGGCCGCGAACAGGCCGACGACGATCGCGGTGAGCGCCAGCGCGTTGGCGGCGATGCCCAGGGTGTACCAGCCGGTCCTGCGCTCCAGGAGGCCTTGCTCGCGCACGGTGCGCAGGAGGGGCGCGAATTCGCTGCCGCTCGGCTCGCCGCCCTCCTCCGCGCGTGCGCCTGTTTCCGGGCGTTGTTGCCTGCCCACGCCCACATCGGGGAGCGCTCCTGCGAGCTCTCCCTCGGGTTCCGCCAGGCTGGTCTGCGACATGGAGCGACTCCGGTCTGCGTAAACTGGTCTGCGTGAACTGGTCTGCGTGAACTGGTCTGCGTGAACTGGTCTGCGTGAACTGGT
>NZ_JASCIS010000046.1 GCF_029968015.1 Streptomyces luteolus | reverse complement strand
GCTCCTCACTCGCGGGAGGGGCTGAATTTTCAGCCCCTCCGGCGCTTGAGGAGGCCTGTCCGGCAGGACTTTCGGGAAGGGGCGGGGAGGGGAGGAATCACGCCTGGCGCGGTGCGTTCGCGTGCTGGTCGAGGAAGGACGCGACCGCGGGGTTGCGGCGGTGGGGGAGCAGCACGCGCGCGGTGGTGGCCAGTATCGACTGGATGCGGGAGGACTGGACCTCGTCCAGAAGGTCGAGGACGCGGCCGCCCGCCGCCGCCGCCTCGTCCGGGCGCCCCGCGCGCGCCAGGTCGTCGGCCGCCTCGGCGGTGTAGAGCGCGATGTTCCGCGTGAAGTGCGGGGTCTGCGTGGTGGCGACATGGGCCGCGCGCTGGGCGTGCCGGGCGGCACGCCCCCACTGGCCGAGCGCCGACCAGCACTGCGCCTCCAGGCCCTCCAGCTCGGCCTCGTTGTAGAAGCTCATCCACTCCGGGTCCGCGTCCGTGCCGCCCCGGCTGAACAGGGCCTGCGCGCGGGCGAGCGCCTGCTCGCACCCGGAACGGTCACCGAGCAGCGCGTACGCTCCCGCCTCGCGCAGCGCGAGCAGCGAGAGCAGCCGCATCGAACCCCGGTCCCGCGCCGAACGCTGCGCCGCCTGCGCCGCCCGTACCGCCTCGCGCGGCCGGCCCGCGTCCCGCGCGAGGAACGACATGTTGCAGAAGGCGTGCGCCTCCAGGGACGCGTCGCCCGCCATCCGGGCCGTCGCGAGCGCCTCCGCGTAGTGCGAGCGCGCGTCGTCGAAACGGCCCGAGTCGTGCGCCAACCAGCCGACGGAGATGGCCAGTTCACCCGCTCCCGCGTGCAGCCGGTCCGATGTGGCCCGGCGCGCGGTGCCCGCGTCGAGCAGGGCGAACGCGTTGCGCAGCGGCAGTGACGCCCTGCGGTACAGGCCGTCGGCGCCGTGCCGGTCGTCGAGCAGCCTGATGCGGCGTACGGCCTCCTCGACCGCGTCGGCCTCGGTCTCGCCGACCCGGCGGGGTGCCGCGGCGGCCTCGGGCGTGAGGGGGCCCGTGAGCCCCAGGGAGGCGGCGGCCACGGTGGCCGTGCTCCCGGTCATGAATGCGCGACGCAGCACGTCGCTCTCCTCGGTGCTCGGATGCTCTGCGTTCAGCTGGTCGTGCGGAAACGGTCCCGCGTGGTCGTGCGGAAACGGTCCCGCGTGGTTGTGCGGAAACGGTCCCGCTTGGTCGTGCGGAAACGGTCCCGCATGGTTGTGCGGAAACGGTCCCGCACCGTGTCCGGCGCTCGGGCCGGTCCTGGCCCGCGCGGCCCGTCCCCGTACCGACTCGCGCGGCGCGAACCCCAGGTCGGCCAGCGTCCGGCCCGGGAACAGGTGCAGGAACACCCGCTCGTACGCGTAGTTGGGGCAGCGGATCTCGCCTGCCTCGACCCGGCCGATGTAGCGCGCGTCGCAGGCGACCCGCTCACCGATCTCCAGGCCGGCCCGGCGCACCGCGGCCGCGAACTCGCCAGGCGACAGCTGCCCGCGCAGCCGCCGGAAGGCGAGATTCGGCCGGGGAGACCCCGCTGACGATGTCATCGGTGACGACGCCATTGGCCAAACCCTCTCGTGCGGTTCGTGCCGGAGCGTGTGCCGTCACCGCCCCCTGTAGGGGGCGAAACGGTCCGGCTCCGACGGGGCACGAAAGTACCGGCTGTGACAGGACCGGTACGCACTGTTTAGCTACAAACCGGAAATCTCACGCCGGATCTGCCATGAACTGCCATCCGTTGAGGCGGTGTTGTGCCGTAGCCGTTGACAGCGGACCGCGTTGAACCATGCGGAGAAGGGGCTGTACCGCAGCCTTCGCGGACGAGGAGGGGTTTCCTTGCTGGAGGTGTACGGTCCGCCGCTCGGTTCGGAGTGCGACCTGTGCGACCTGGTGACCGTCCCCGCACGCCAGGGCCTGGAGGCCGTGGACATTCTGCGCCGGGGCCCCGCGCCCGCCGTCGGCCCGGTCCTGCACGACAACAGCTGCGACACCCTCGGCTTCCTGGTCCCGCCCGGCACCGCCGCCGCCTGGGACCTGCCGGGCAGCGCCTGTACGCAGACCTTCGGGTGCGCCGACCCCGCGCCGCCGGTCGCCGGGGCGGGCTGGCTCCTCCCGCCCGCCGACACCGGACCCGTCACCGATCCGACGATGCTGCGGGCCGCACTCGGCGAGGCGGCACGGCTCATCGAGGCGGCCGACAGCTGCCGTTGAGGCCCTGCGGCTGTACGGGCACGGGGCGCCGAGCCGGAATCCGTACGGGCGTCGATAATGGACGGATGGCCAGAAGGAAGCGCGACGCGGAAGCCGTCGTCGAAGAGGTGGACGGCGGACTGGCCGAGCTCATCCCGGACCCGGACCGCACGCGCGCGTGGACGCTGCTGGTCGACGGCGCACCGCAGTCCCACGTCGACCTCGACGACCCCGCCCACCTCGACTTCGCGTACCAGCGTCGGCTCGGCCACATCGTGGATCTGATCGCCCCCGCCGGCCGGCCCGTGCGTGCCGTGCACCTCGGCGGTGGTGCCTTCACGCTCGCCCGGTACGTCGCGGCGACCCGGCCCCGCTCCACCCAGCAGGTGGTCGAGCGGGACGCCGCGCTCGTCCAACTCGTCCGCCGCGAGCTGCCGTTGGACCCGCAGGCGCGGGTGCGGGTGCGGTCCGTCGACGCGCGCGACGGGCTCGCCAGGATCCCCGACGGCTGGGCCGACCTGGTCATCGCCGACGTCTTCAGCGCCGCCCGCACACCGGCGCACCTGACGAGCGCCGAGTTCCTCACGGACGTACGCCGTGTCCTCGCGCCCGGCGGGCACTACGCGGCGAACCTCGCCGACGGGCCGCCGCTCGCGCATCTGCGCCGGCAGATCGCCACCGCGGCCGGGCTCTTCCCCGAGCTGGCGCTCGCCGCGGATCCGGCTGTGCTGCGGGGGAAGCGGTTCGGCAATGCGGTGCTGCTGGCCTCGGACCTGGTGCTGCCCGTTGCCGAGCTGACCCGGCGGATCGCGGGGGATCCGCATCCGGGGCGGGTGGAGTCGGGGGCGGCGCTGGTGGACTTCACGGGTGGGGCGGTGCCCGTCACGGACGCGACGGCGTCGGCGTCCCCGGCTCCGCCGCCGGGGGTGTTCCGGTAACGGGTTGGGTGCGGGCGCGTTGCTTGTTCCCCTCCCCGCCCCTTCCCGAAAGTCCTGCCGGACAGGCCTCCTCAATCGCCGGAGGGGCTCAAAATTGAGCCCCTCCGGCGATTGAGGAGGTTCGGGAAGGGGCGGGGAGGGGAAAATTCAGCGCTCGTCCACCTCGACGCTCGGCGCATGATCGTGCCACGTGCAGAAGACCGAGACCTCGCGGCCGCCCTGGGTGAACGTGACGCGGATCCACTCCGGCTGCTTCCAGACCTGCATCTGCCAGCCCGAGTCGGGTGTCGCCGAGACCAGTTCGGCCGACTTCGAGCCCATCTCGAAGGCGACCCGGCCGCCCGCGACCGTGTAGGACTTCACGTTGCCCGAGGGGGAGCCCGTGCCGGGCTTCTTGCTCGGCGAGGGCTTGGTCGGTGACGGTGCCCTCGGCTTCGTGGACCGCTCCGGCGGAGCCGAAGCCTTCTCGGAGCCGCCCGGCTTCGGCGTCTCGCGCGGGCGGTGCGTGGACGAGGCCTGCGGGTGGGCCTCCTGCGGTGCGTCCTGAGAGGCGCCCGTGAGGGGCAGGGCCCGCGGCCGGTCGTACGCCGTGCCCGACATCACCGTGTGCACACCCCACCAGGACAGCGTGACCGCCGCCCCAGTGGCGAGCGTCCACGCCAGGCCGTGTACGAGTCCTCGTTGCCGCATCGCGGGCCATACTGCCCCATGGACCAGGGCCCTGTCCCGGGGCCTTCGGCCCGTGACCGCCGTCCCCCGTATGGCGTACGGTGCCGCCCATGGCAAGTGTGCTCGTCGTCGAGGACGACCAGTTCGTGCGCTCCGCCCTCATCCGGCACCTGACCGATGCCTCCCACACCGTACGGAGCGTCGGCACGGCCCTGGAGGCGCTGCGCGAGGTCGCCCATTTCCGCTTTGACGTGGTGATCCTCGACCTCGGTCTGCCCGATCTGGACGGCTCCGAGGCGCTGAAGATGCTCCGCGGCATCACCGACGTACCCGTGATCATCGCCACGGCGAGGGACGACGAGACCGAGATCGTCCGGCTCCTCAACGACGGCGCCGACGACTACCTCACCAAGCCGTTCTCCGTCGAGCACCTCTCCGCCCGGATGGCGGCCGTGCTTCGCCGCTCCGGTGCCGGGGGCGCCGCCGAAGCCCCGCTGTCCCGCGTCATCCGGGTCGGCGGGCTCGCCATCGACCCGCTGCGCCGCCAGGCCGAACTCGACGGGGCCCCGCTCGACCTCACCCGGCGCGAGTTCGACCTGCTGACGTTCCTCGCGGGCCGCCCCGGCGTCGTCGTACCCCGCAAGGAACTCCTCGCCGAGGTCTGGCAGCAGTCGTACGGCGACGACCAGACGATCGATGTCCATCTGTCCTGGCTGCGGCGGAAGTTGGGGGAGACGGCGGCGCGGCCGCGGTATCTGCACACGCTCCGCGGCGTCGGCGTCAAGCTGGAGCCCCCACAGGCCGGGCTGGAGCCCCCGCAGTGAGATGGGCTCTGGTCAAGGTGTGCCTGGCCGTCACCACGATGGTCGTCGTCGCCTTCGCGGTGCCGCTCGGCCTGGTGATCAGGGAGATGGCCGCCGACCGCGCCTACTCCAACGCCGAGCGCCAGGCCGCCGCCATCGGCCCCACCCTCTCCATCACCACCGACCGAGACCAGCTCACCCGCGCCGTCGCCTCCACCCAGGCGGGCGCCGCCGGGAAGATGGCCGTGCACATCCCGGCCGTCGGCGACGACCCGGCCCTTGAGATCGGCAGGCGCCGCGCCGCCCAGGCCGACCTGGACCGCACCCGGGAGATCGCCAGCCCCTCCATCGCGGACGCCCCCGACGGCAAGGCCCTGCTCCAGCCCACCGCGCTCGGCTCCGGCGAGATCGCGATCGTCGAGGTCTTCGTGCCCGAGGGCGAGTTGAGCAACGGCGTCGCCACGGCCTGGCTGGTGCTCGCGGGCGTCGGCGTCGCGCTCGTCATCGGCTCCGTGGCGGTCGCGGACCGGCTCGGCGTACGACTCATCCAGCCCGCCGAACGGCTCGCGGGCGCCGCGCACGACCTCGGCGAGGGCAAGCTCACCGCGCGTGTGCCCGAAGACGGGCCGACCGAGCTGAAGCAGGCCGCCGTCGCCTTCAACTCCATGGCCGATCAGGTCGTCCAACTCCTCGCCAACGAACGGGAGTTGGCCGCCGACCTGTCGCACCGCCTGCGCACCCCGCTGACCGTGCTCCGGCTCAACGCGGCCTCCCTCGGCGAGGGCCCGGCCGCCGACCAGACCCGGGCCGCCGTCGAGCAGCTGGAGTCCGAGGTCGACGCGATCATCCGCACCGCGCGCGAGGCCAAGCCCGCCCCCGTGGCCGGCGGTCCCGGCGCGGGCTGCGACGCGGCCGAGGTGATCCGGGAGCGGATGGCGTTCTGGTCGGCGCTCGCCGAGGACGAGTCGCGCAAGGTGCGGGTCGCCGGGGTGGACACACCCGTGCACGTCCCGGTGGCCCGCCCCGACCTGACCGCCTCCCTGGACGCGCTGCTCGGCAACGTCTTCCGGCACACGCCCGAGGGCACCGGCTTCGCGGTCGACGTGCACAGCGCCGAGGACGCGGTGATCGTGCTCGTCTCCGACGCGGGCCCCGGCATCCTCGACCCGGAGGCCGCGCTCGCCCGCGGCAGCGGCAAGGGCGACACCGTCGGCTCGACCGGCCTCGGGCTCGACATCGTCCGGCAGATGGCCGAGGCGACCGGCGGCGACGTCCGCATCGGCAGCTCCGTGCTCGGCGGTACGGAGGTCCGCATCTGGATACAGCTCGACGGCCGCCGCCCGGCCGCGGGCCGCCGCAGGCACCGGGGGACGGTACGCCGCAGGAGGGCCTCCGCCGCCAGGCCGTAGCACCTTTAACCGCCCCCGATGGCCTCCTTAAGCGCACCCTAAGAACCTCAACCCCCGCCCGGATCATGCCGATTGTCGGATTCCGGATCGCTAGCGTGCTGCCGCACCCCCACTCCCGTACAGCAGAGGCAGGCACGTTCATGAGCACGCATCGGCGCAGGATCAGCGGCAGGACCAAGGCGATCGGCGCGCTCTGCGCGGCGGCGGTCGCCGGGGGCGCCGCGTTCGCGCTCGGCGGGACCGCGATGGCCGGAAAGGGCGAGCAGGGCGCGGACGCCGAGACCGCCCGCTTCGCGCCCTTCGTCGACACCTCGCTCGCCCCCGCGTACGACCTGGTCGGCACCGCCGAGAAGACCGGCGTGAAGGAGTTCAACCTGGCCTTCGTCACCTCCGGCGGCGGCTGCGAGCCGCTGTGGGGCGGCAAGACGGCCCTCGGCGACGACCCGGTCGCCGCCCAGATAGCCGACCTGCGCGCGAAGGGCGGCGACGTCCGGGTCTCCTTCGGCGGCGCGGCCGGCTCCGAGCTGGCCCTCAACTGCTCCTCCGCCGAGGAGCTGGCGGCGGCGTACGGCAAGGTCGTCGAGGCGTATGACCTGAAGAAGGTCGACTTCGACATCGAGGGCGCGGCCCTGCCCGACACCGAGGCCAACACCCGCCGCGCCCAGGCGATCGCCGCGCTGCAGAAGGAACACCCCGACCTGGACGTCTCCTTCACGCTGCCCGTGATGCCCGAGGGCCTGACCGAGGCGGGCGTCGCGCTGGTCGAGGACGCGAAGAAGAACGGCGTGCGGGTGGACGCCGTCAACATCATGGCGATGGACTACGGGCCCGCCTACAGCGGCGACATGGGCGAGTACGCGATCCAGGCCGCCACCGCGACCCAGGGGCAGATCAAGTCCGCGCTCGGGCTCTCGGACGCGGAGGCCTGGCAGGCGGTCGCCGTCACCCCGATGATCGGCGTCAACGACGTCACGACGGAGATCTTCAAGCAGGACGACGCGGAGCAGCTCGTCGAGTTCGCGCGGGAGAAGAAGCTCGGGTGGCTGTCGATGTGGTCCGCGACCCGTGACAAGGCCTGCGAGGGCGGCTCGACGGAGGTCTCCCCGACCTGCTCCTCCATCGACCAGCAGCCGCTGGACTTCACGGAGACACTCGGCGCGTACAAGTAGCCCCCCACGGGCGCGCCCCGGCCGGTCTTCCCCCCCCCCCGGCCGGGGCGCGCGTCTCTTTGTTCCCCACCCCGCCCCTTCCCGAAAGTCCTGCGGACAGCTTCAGGGGCTCCGCCCCCGGACCCCCGCTCCTCAAACGCCGGAGGGGCTGATTTTGCCCCGGAGGGGCGGGTTTTTAAGGGGCGCGGGGCTGTGACATTAGCGGCTACGCCGCGGGGCGCGACCAGCCACGACGGCGCGACAGCCGAAAGACAGCCGAGAACGGGGTCCGGGGCGGAGCCCCGGTTATGGAAGCTTTCCGGTGGCCGCCACCCCCGCATACCACCGCCCACTCGACTTCACCGTCCGCTCCTGCGTCCCGTAGTCCACGTACACCGCCCCGAACCGCTTGCTGTAGCCGTACGCCCACTCGAAATTGTCGAGCAGCGACCACAGGAAATAGCCGCGCACGTCCGCGCCCGCCCGAAGGGCCTCGTGCACCGCCGCCAGGTGGGCGTGCAGATAGCGGATGCGGTCGGGATCGTGGACGCGGCCCTCGGCGTCCACGGAGTCCTCGTACGCCGCGCCGTTCTCGGTGACGTACAGCGGGACCCCGGGGGCCTCCGCGGTGTACCGGGTGAGCAGGTCGACCAGGCCGCTCGGGTCCACCGCCCAGTCCATGGCGGTGAGTTCACCCGGCACGCGGTGGAAGGCCACCCCGTCCGCGCCCGGCCAGGGCGAGTGCTCGCCGGCGTTGTGCCCGTCGTGGCGCGGGGCGGCCGGATCGGTGGCGGCGGAGACCACGGCGGGCGTGTAGTAGTTGATGCCGAGGAAGTCGAGCGGCTGCCTGATGGCCGCGAGGTCCCTGGGCCGTACGAAGGACCAGTCCGTCAGGCCCGCGGTGTCCGCGAGCAGATCGGAGGGGTACGCGCCCTTCAGGAGCGGCCCCGTGAACACCCGGTTGGCGAGCGCGTCGATGCGCCGGCGCGCGTCCAGGTCCTCCGGCGCGTCCGTCCGCGCGCGCACCGCGCTCGGGTTGAGGCAGATCCCGACCTGCGCCCGCGCGGGCAGCGCCGCGCGCAGCGCCTGCGCGCCGAGCCCGTGCGCGAGGTTCAGGTGGTGCGCCGCCCGCAGCGCGGCGACCGGGTCGGTGCGCCCCGGCGCGTGCACCCCGGAGCCGTACCCCAGAAACGCGCTGCACCACGGCTCGTTGAGCGTCGTCCACCGCTCGACCCGGTCGCCGAGCGCCTCGGCCACGATCCCCGCGTACTCGGCGAAGCGGTACGCCGTGTCCCGCTCCGGCCAGCCGCCGCCCGCGGCCGAGCCGCTGGGGAAGGACGTCTCCAGGTCCTGCGGCAGGTCCCAGTGGTAGAGGGTGGCCATCGGCTGGATGCCGTGGGCGAGCAGCTCGTCGACGAGCTCGCGGTAGAAGTCGAGGCCGCGCTGCACGGCGGGGCCTCGGCCGGTGGGCTGCACGCGCGGCCAGGACACCGAGAACCGGTAGGCGCCCAGGCCGAGTTCGGCCATCAGCCGGACGTCCTCGCGCCAGCGGTGGAAGTGGTCGCAGGCCACGTCCCCGGTGTCGCCGCCGAGCACCTTTCCCGGCGTACGGCTGAAGGTGTCCCAGATCGACGGCGTCCGGCCGCCCTCCTGGACGGCCCCCTCGATCTGGTACGCGGCGGTCGCGGCGCCCCACAGAAAGCCGGGCGGAAACCGGGTCGCCACGGCGGAGGCGGAGGCGGAAGCTGAGGTGGAGGCAGAGGCAGAGACTGCTACTGAGGTCACGGGAGCGCTCCCAAACGTCGTACGGACACTGAAGGGAAGGAGAGGGAAGGAGGCGTCAGCCCTTGACCGCGCCCTGCATGATCCCCCCGACGATCTGCTTGCCGAAGATCACGAAGGCGACGAGCAGCGGCAGCGTGCCGAGCAGGGCGCCCGCCATGATCACCGACTGGTCGGGGATGTAGCCGCGGCCGAGCCCGGTCAGGGCGACCTGCACGGTCGGACTGCCGTTCTGTGTCAGGGCGATGATCGGCCAGAAGAAGTCGTTCCACGCCTGGACGAAGGTGAGCATCGCGAGCACGGCCATCGCGGGCCGCGCAGCCGGAAACACGATGTGCCAGACCACCCGCAGACTGTTCGCCCCGTCCACCCGCGCCGCCTCGATCAGCTCGCTCGGCAGCGCCTGCAGCAGGTACTGCCGCATGAAGAACACCCCGAAAGCGCTGACCAGCGTCGGCAGGATCACGGCCTGCAGATGGTCCGTCCACCGCAGCTCGGCGATCAGCATGTAGAGTGGTACGACGCCGAGTTGGGGCGGCACCATCATCGTGCCGATCACCAGAAGCATCAGAAGGTTCTTGAAGCGGAAGCGCAGCTTGGCGAAGGCGAAGCCGGCGAGCGTGGAGAACAGCACCGTGCCGGCGGCGATCGAACCGGCCACCACCGTGGTGTTCAGCAGGGCCGTGCCCATGTTGGCGTCGGTCCAGGCGATCTCCAGGTTCTTGAAGAGATTGCTCCCGAACCAGAACGGCGGCGGCGTCTGCGCAAGGCGCGTGTTGTTGCGCGACGCGGCGATCGCCGTCCACACCAGCGGGAAGAGCGAGACCGCGGTGAACACGATCAGGACCGCGTACGTCCACCGCCCGCCGTGCAGCTGCCGTCCGGCCCGTGGCCCCCGCCCCGCCGAACGGCCCCTGTCGGCAAGGGACTTCACGACGGCACTCATGCGGCGCCCCTCTCGTTCTTGCGCAGCCGGTGGACGATCAGCCAGTTGACCGCGCCGATGAGCAGCAGGATCAGGAACATCGTCCAGGCGATGGCCGAGGCCCGGCCGAGGTGCAGATTCACCCAGCCCTGCTCGTACAGATAGAGGCCGAGGGTCTGGAACTGATGGCTCGGGCCGCCGCTTGCGCCCGCGCTGCCGTTGAACAGCAGAGGCTCACCGAAGAGCTGGATCGCGCCGATCGTCGACACCACGCAGGTGAAGAGGATCGTCGGCCGCAGCGAGGGCAGGGTGACATGCAGGAACTGCTGCCAGCGCGAGGCGCCGTCGAGCGCCGCCGACTCGTACAGATCGGCCGGGATGGACTGCATCGCGGCCAGGTAGATCAGCGCGTTGTAGCCCGTCCAGCGCCAGATGACGATCGTGGAGACCGCGAGCTTGGACGTCCAGTCCCCGTTCTGCCAGTCGACGCCGTCGAAGCCGACCAGGCCGAGCGCCCAGTTGATCATTCCGTAGTCGCGCCCGAAGAGCAGCACGAACACCAGCGTCGCGGCGGCCACCGACGTCGCGTACGGGGTGAGTGCCGCGACCCGGAAGAACATCGAGCCGCGCAGCCGGTAGTTGAGGAGATGCGCGATGCCGAGCGCCATGAGCAGCTGCGGAACCGTGGAGAGCAGGCCGATGGTGACCGTATTGAGCAGCGCGTTCCAGAAGAAGTCGTCGTCGAGCAGCCGCGAGAAGTTCCGCAGCCCCACCCACTCCATGTCCGTCGGCGCGGTCAGCTCCACCCGGTGCAGCGAGGCCCAGCCGGTGTAGAGCAGCGGGAAGAGCCCGAACGCGGCGAAGAAGACGAAGAACGGCGCGATGAACGCGTACGGACTCCACCGCACGTCCCGCCGGTAGCGCCGGCTGCGCCGCTCGCGTGCCTCCGACTCGGCGGCGTGCCCGGCTTGGTACGCGACCGGTACGGCATCGGCCGGGGCCGCGCCCTCCTCCCCCCGGGCGGGCGCGGCTGCCTGGGATTCACTGGCCATCGGTCACTGGTCCAGCGCGTTGTCGATCGCCTTCACGGCGGCCTTCCAGCCGTCCTCGGGCGAGGTGCCCTTCTGGTCGACCTGGAGCATGCCGACGTCCGCCAGGTTCTGGGCGATGATCAGGTCCTTCGGGCCGAGGATCTGCACGGGCGCGCCCTCGGCGGCCTTGGCGAAGATCTTGCCGATGGGGGCGTCGTCGAAGTACGCGCTCTTCGAGCCGGCCACCACCGGCAGGTCGTACGCGGCCGAGGCGCTCGGGAAGCTGCCCTGCTGGTCGAAGAGCTTGGCCTGCTGCTCGGGCGCGGTCAGCCAGGCGGCGAGCTCGGCCGCCTCCTCGGTGTTCTTCCCGGCCTTCGGCACGGTGAGGAACGACCCGCCCCAGTTGCCGGGCTTCGGCGCCTGCGCGACGTCCCACTGGTCGGCGCCCTTCTCGCCCGCCTTGGACTTGATGTAGCCGAGCATCCAGGCGGGGCAGGACACGGTGGCGAAGGTGCCGTTCGCGTACCCCTGGTCCCAAGTCGGCTGGAACTGCTGGAGTTTGGCGGTCAGGCCCTCGGTGGCGAACTCGGCGGCGAGGTCCCAGGCCTCTTTGACGCGCGGGTTGGACTTGTAGACGACCTCGCCGGACTTGTCGTAGAAGCGTTCCTCGTAGCTGCCCGTGACGGCGGCCATCACGCCGGCGGCGGAGTCGACGAACGCCTTGCCCTCGGGCGCCTTCTTCTTGAACTCCTTGCCGACCTCCAGGTACTTCTCCCAGTCGCCCGCCCACAGCTTGCCGACGGCCTCGCGGTCGGTGGGCAGCCCGGCCTTCTCGAACAGGTCCTTGCGGTAGCAGATCCCCTGCGGCCCGATGTCGGTGCCGAGCCCGACGGTGGCGCCGTCCTTCGTCGTCCCCTGCTGCCACTTCCAGTCCAGATACGCGTCCTTCGAGACGCCGGGCGCCTTGCCGAGGTCGACGAGCTTGTCGGACTGGGTCGCGACGATCTCCGCGATGTTGTTGACCTCGACGGCCTGGATGTCGGCGAGCCCGCTGCCTGAGCCGAGGTGGGTGAGCAGCTGCGGGTAGTAGTTCTCGTTGCGCTCGATGGAGGTCTGCTTGATGACGACGTCCGGGTTCTGCTCCATGTACTCGTCGTAGAGCCCGGCCTCCTTCAGGCCGAACACCCCGAAGACCCCGACGGTCAGCGTGGTCTTCCCGGCGCCGTCGCCACCGCCGGACGAGGCACCGGATTCACCGGGGTCCTCGGCGCAGCCGCCGAGCAGCGAGACGCCGAGGGTGACGACGGCAGCCAGGGCCACCGCCCGCGTACGGGTCGTGGTGCGCATTGCGTCCTCCAATGTGCCCAGAGGTGCCGGGAAACGTCCAACTTCTGTCAGCAGCAAGGTCGTTGGAGCGCCGGCTCGGGCGGGGAACGTGCGGGTTGTGTATGCGTCCGGTACGGTGGGAGCGCTCCCACCGTGATGTGTTGAAGCGTTGCGGCTCCCCAGGGGGGTGTCAAGGCGACCGACGTCGGGAGTTCGTTCGGTTACCCGGCTGTTAGGTTCCGGTCATCCCGGTGCGGGTTCCCGGGCGGTCGGTTTCGGTGGGGAGGCAGGCATGGCGGTGCGAGAGCCGCGTGGCAGGGGCGGGCGGCGGCCCACCCTGGAGCAGGTGGCGGAGCGCGCGGGGGTGGGCCGCGGCACGGTGTCCCGCGTGATCAACGGCTCGCCCCGGGTGAGCGACCGGACCAGGGCCCTGGTCGAGGCGGCCGTGGCGGAGCTGGGATACGTACCGAACACGGCGGCCCGCGCCCTGGCCGCCGACCGTACCGACGCCATCGCCCTGGTCGTACCCGAGCCGGAGCGGCGCTTCTTCGCCGAGCCGTACTTCTCCGAGATCATCCAGGGCGTCGGCCAGGCCCTCGCCGAGACCGAGGTGCAGCTGCTGCTCACGTTCGCGGGCGGCCACAAGGAGCGCAGGCGCCTCGCCCAGTACCTCGGCGCGCAGCGCGTGGACGGCGTGCTCCTCGTCTCGGTGCACGCGGGCGATCCGCTGCCCGACCTGGTGGACCAGCTGGGCGTCCCGGCGGTGATCAGCGGCCGACGCAGCGCCGACGAGCGGCTGCCGTCGGTGGACTCGGACAACTTCGGCGGCGGCCGGGCGGCCGTGGAGCACCTCGTCGAGCGCGGCCGCCGCACGATCGCCCTAATCACCGGGCCGCTCGACGTGTACGGAGCGCGCCGCCGCCACGAGGGCTGCCTCGCGGCCCTGGAGGCGGCGGGCCGCGCGGCCGACCCGGAGTTGGTCGCGGCGGGCGACTTCACGGAGGAGGGCGGCCGCCGCGCGATGGCCGAGCTGCTCGCCCGCCGCCCGGACCTGGACGCGGTCTTCGCGGGCTCCGACGTGATGGCGGGCGGAGCCCGGCTGGTGCTGCGGGAGGCGGGCCGCCGAATACCTCAGGACGTGGCCCTCGTCGGGTACGACGACTCGGTGATCGCCCGCCATATGGAGCCGACCCTGACGAGCGTGCGGCAGCCGATCGCGGAGATGGGCCGGGAGATGACGCGGCTGCTCCTGGACGAGATCGCCCACCGCTCGGCTGACCGCCCGGCCTCGGCGACGGGGGAGCGGCGCCAGCTGGTGCTGGCCACGGAACTGGTCGTGCGGGACTCGTCGTGAGCCCTGGGCCCTCGTCGCCCTCGTCGCGCGTGAGGGCCGGAAACGCATCAAGGTCCGGCCTTTCGGCCGGACCTTGATCCTTGAGGGTGAGTGACGGGACTTGAACCCGCGGCCACCTGGACCACAACCAGGTGCTCTACCAACTGAGCTACACCCACCATGACCGGTCGTTTTTCCGACCGGCCGAGAAAAAGTGTACAGGGTCCGAAGGGGTGCTCGCGCCCGCCTTTTCCGGGGGCCGGGATCGGGGCCCGCAGGCACCCCGATCACCGGCTTCCGGGCGAGCGGAACCGCTACTCGGCGGGCTCGGCGGGCAGCACGTACTTCGCCGCGATGGCCTTGGCCGTGTCCGAGTCCGGGCCGGGCTGCGGGACGAAGACCGCCTCGCGGTAGTACCGCAGCTCCGCGATGGACTCGCGGATGTCGGAGAGGGCCCGGTGGTTGCCGTTCTTCTCCGGGCTGTTGAAGTACGCCCGCGGGTACCAGCGCCGGGACAGCTCCTTGATGGAGGAGACGTCCACGATGCGGTAGTGCAGGTAGTCCTCCAGGGTCGGCATGTCCCGCAGCAGGAAGCCGCGGTCGGTGCCGACCGAGTTCCCGCAGAGCGGCGCCTTGCCGGGCTCCTTGACGTGCTCACGTACGTACGCGAGCACCTGCTCCTCGGCGTCGGCGAGGGTGGTGCCGGACGCCAGCTCGTCGAGGAGGCCCGAGGCGGTGTGCATGGTGCGCACCACCTCGGGCATCGTCCCGAGGGCCGCGTCCGGCGGGCGGATCACGATGTCCACGCCTTCGCCGAGCACGTTGAGCTCCGAGTCGGTGACCAGCGCGGCCACCTCGATAAGTGCGTCGTCCGTCAGCGAGAGCCCGGTCATCTCGCAGTCGATCCACACCATGCGATCGTTCATGCGTCTCACCCTACGGGGCGTTCCCGCTGACCGGGGAGCGTCGCGCGAGCGGCGGCATACAGATCGGAGGCGTGTCTGCCGGTGTCGGCCGCGGCCGTGGCGCCCGGCAGCCCGAACGAGCCGGCCGCGGCCGCGCGCCGGGACTGCGAGGGCAGCGGTCCTGGGCCCTCCACCACGTCGGCCGGCTTCTCGTTCTGCGGCCTGCGGGCGCGGTACGCGGCCCGGTAGGCGGCGGGCGAGGAGCCGAGCTGGCGGCGGAAGTGGCCGCGCAGCGCCACCGGCGAGCGGAACCCGCAGCGTCCGGCGACCTCGTCGACGGAGTAGTCGGAGGTCTCCAGGAGCCGTTGGGCCTGCAGTACCCGCTGGGTGATCAGCCACTGCAGGGGGGCGCTTCCGGTGAGCGAGCGGAACCTGCGGTCGAAGGTCCGCCGGCTCATGTACGCGCGCGCCGCGAGCGTCTCCACGTCGAACTGCTCGTGGAGGTGCTCCAGGGCCCAGGCGACGACCTCGGCGAGCGGGTCGGCGCCGATCTCCTCCGGTAAAGACCTGTCGAGGTAGCGCTCCTGGCCGCCGGTGCGCCGGGGTGGCACGACGAGCCTGCGGGCGAGTGCCCCGGCGGCCTCCGTGCCGTGGTCGGTGCGCACGATGTGCAGGCACAGGTCGATGCCCGCGGCCGTGCCCGCCGAGGTGAGGACGTCCCCGTCGTCCACGAAGAGTTCGCGCGGGTCGACGTGGACGGACGGGTAGCGCTTGGCGAGCGTCGGTGCGTACATCCAGTGGGTGGTGGCGGGGCGGCCGTCGAGCAGGCCGGCGGCCGCGAGGACGAACGCTCCGGTGCACAACCCGACGATGCGCGCGCCTTCTTCGTGCGCCCGGCGCAGCGCGTCGAGGGCTTCCTCCGGCGGTGGTGAGGTGATCGAGCGCCAGGCCGGCACGACGACCGTGCCCGCCCGCGCGATGGCCTCCAGGCCGTGGGGCGCGGTGAGTTCGAGTCCCCCCGTGGTGCGCAGCGGGCCGTCCTCGCCCGCGCACACGAGAAGTCGGTACCGCGGCACTCCGGCGTCCTGGCGGTCGATGCCGAAGACGGAGAGCGGTATGGAGCTCTCGAAGATGGGTCCGCCGCTGAACAGCAGCACGGCGACGATTTCTCTGCGCCGGCGCCCGGAGAGCTTGCGCACTGCGCCCTCCGGTGCGGCTGCGGAGTCGTGGGTCACGGTGCTAAGCCCCCCTCGGTGGTCGCGGCGCCCCTCACTTGCCGGGCCTGTCGCTCTTGCACACTGCTTCTAGACTTCACAGCCCCTCGGTCCTGCACGAGTCCCCCGCCCAGACGGTCATGATCGAATCTACTGTGTCTCGTAGCGTCCTCGTGACCAGTTCAGCACCAGGCTCAATGTCGACAATGCAAGGTGGCGTGAAGCTTTCGATCACGAAGCGTGGCACTCAAGCGCGTTCCGCGGAAGGGTGCAGTGGGCCGGTGGCCGGTCCCCGTAGGGGCAAGAGGCCTTCCGGAGGGCATGTGGCGCTGCTGAAACGGGTGTTGGGGGAGGGGTGGACCACGGGGGACACGCCGCCGCCAGTTTGGCTGAAAAGAAGCGAAAGGGCCCGGCTCATTCACGTCCACGGTGCGAGCGGTTCAGGCCGCCCGCCGATCGCCCTGCCGGGCGTGGGCTCCGCCCGGCCTCTCGGCCTCGTCCGGCGTCCCGTTCTGTTCCGCGAGCAAACTGGCGGCGCTCCGCTCGGACCTACGGAGCAGTATCCGGCAGACCCCGGTGACCGCCACGAGCCCGAGCGCCGCCCAGACGGCCCCGCCGATCGACGTCCCGTACACGACAAGCACCACCGGGACGAGTACGCAGCTGAACGCGGCCCAGGCGACGACGTCCCCCGAGGAGGTGCGGGCAGGAGGATCGGGGGTGGACGCGGGGTGCGGCCTTGGCACGGGGTTGCTCCCTGGGGCTCGGGTTCACGCCTTCAACGCGCGGCGAAGCGGCCAGGTCACTGGGGTGGTCACCGCCCGTGGTGAGGACGTGGCATATCTCGCCGACGTGCGGGTAACGGCTTGGGGGCAGAAGCCTGTACGGGGCAGCGACCGTTGCGATACCGGGCGGGCTCGTGCATGCTCCCGGGGAACGCGGCGGACGCCGCCTCGGGACCTGGGCAGGAGAGGAGTGTCGCCGTACCCTTGGGGGTATGGGGTTGGGAAGATGTTTCCCGGCCACGGCTTCAGGCCGTGTGCCGCTCCTGCTCGATGAACCCGATGAAAAGTCGCCCCTCTCACCGAGGACTTCCTTCAGCCGAGACACCGATGGCCGGTCACGAATTCCCCGAACCCGCAGACCGCAAGCGGCAGGTCGCCGATCCTTCGACGCCGCGGGCGGAGCCCCAACCGCGCCATTCCTGCGATCCCGCCTTCAAGCACGGCGTAGTCGTCGGCTTCGACGGCTCCACGTCCAGTGAACGCGCCCTCGCGTACGCCATCGGCATGGCCAGCCGCTCCGGCTCGGGCCTGATCATCGTGCACGTCGCCAACCGGCTGCCCACCACGGTGTGGGCGGGCTGCGAACCCCCGGTCTTCGTCGACGTCCCGGACCACCGCACCGAGGTGCTCGGCCTCGAACTGGCCTGCGCGGAGTACCTCTCCGAGGTGCCGTGGATCCTGGTCGAGCGCGGCGGGGACATCTGCCACGAACTCGAAGAGGTCGGCCGGGAGTACGAGGCGGACGCGATCGTCGTCGGCTCCACGCACGGCCTCGTGGGCCGCATCTTCGGCTCGGTCGCGGGCCGGCTCGCACGCCGGGCGCAGCGCCCCGTGATCGTCATTCCGTAACGCGAGTCCCCCAATACCCGTCTTCCGGCGGCGAGTTCGTTACGTACCCGCTGAAACTACCCGCGCGTAGAGGTGCTTTGTGCCTTTGTGAAGGGTACGTATGTCACGGAGCGTGCTGCCGGGCCGGAGGGTGACGGCCGCCGGCTGAGGCAGCGTCCAGGGCCGGGGTAATGGGCGACCCCGGCCACCCGAAAGAACGACCCCCTGTGTGCAAGGTGGCGCACACAGGGGGTCGTTCACGTCGCGGGCTCCTACTCGACGGTGACCGACTTGGCCAGGTTGCGCGGCTTGTCGATGTCCCGGCCAAGGCTCAACGCCGTGTGGTAGGCGAGGAGTTGGAGCGGGATGCCCATGAGGATCGGGTCCAGCTCCGGCTCGTTCTTCGGGACGACGATGGTGTGGTCGGCCTTCTCCTGCTCCTGGTGCGCGACGGCGAGGATGCGGCCGCTGCGGGCCTTGATCTCCTCCAGGGCGGCGCGGTTCTTCTCAAGCAGGTCGTCGTCCGGGACGATCGCGACGGTCGGCAGGGCGGGCTCGATCAGGGCGAGCGGGCCGTGCTTCAACTCCGAGGCGGGGTACGCCTCGGCGTGGATGTACGAGATCTCCTTGAGCTTGAGCGAGGCCTCAAGGGCGACCGGGTAGCCGCGCACCCGGCCGATGAACATCATCGACTTGGCGTCGGCGTACTGGTCGGCGAGCTTCTTGATCTCGGCCTCCGACTCCAGGATCTCGGAGATCTGCTCGGGCAGCTTGCGCAGGCCCTCGATGATCCGCTTGCCGTCGGAGACCGACAGGTCGCGGATCCGGCCCAGGTGCAGGGCGAGCAGCGCGAACGCGACGACGGTGTTGGTGAAGCACTTGGTGGAGACGACGCAGACCTCGGGCCCGGCGTGCACGTACATGCCGCCGTCGGCCTCGCGGGCGATGGCCGAGCCGACCACGTTGACGACACCGAGGACGCGGGCGCCCTTGCGCTTCAGCTCCTGCACGGCGGCGAGCACGTCGTACGTCTCCCCGGACTGGGAGACCGCGACGTAGAGGGTGTCGGGGTCGACGACCGGATTGCGGTAGCGGAACTCCGAGGCGGGC
This sequence comes from Streptomyces luteolus, assembly GCF_029968015.1. GTDB lineage: Bacteria > Actinomycetota > Actinomycetes > Streptomycetales > Streptomycetaceae > Streptomyces > Streptomyces luteolus. The sequence goes on along the minus strand of NZ_JASCIS010000046.1, from coordinate 45,766 downwards.
TCGGCGTCGGCGGGGACGCGGGCGAGCGACTCGATGAGGCCGGCGCCGATCAGGCCCGCGTGGTACGAGGTGCCGCAGCCGAGGATCTTGATGCGGCGGATGGTGCGGGCCTCGCGGGCGTCCAGGTTGAGGCCGCCGAGGTGCACCGTGGAGAAGCGGTCGTCGATCCGGCCGCGCAGGACGCGGTCCACGGCGTCGGGCTGCTCGCTGATCTCCTTGTGCATGTACGTGTCATGGCCGCCCATGTCGTACGACTCGGCCTCCCACTCCACGGTGGTGGGCTCGGCGGTCGTGCGGGTGCCCGAGGTGGTGTACGTACGGAAGTCGTCGGCCTTGATCGTGGCCATCTCGCCGTCGTCCAGGGTGACGATCTGGCGGGTGTGGGAGACGAGCGCGGCGACGTCCGAGGCGACGAACATCTCCTTCTCGCCGATGCCGAGGACGACCGGGGAGCCGTTGCGGGCGACGACGATGCGGTCCGGGAAGTCGGCGTGCAGGACGGCGACGCCGTACGTGCCCTCGATCAGCTTCAGGGACTGGCGGACCTTCTCCTCCAGGCTGTCCGCGTCGCTGCGGGCGATCAGGTGGGTGAGGACCTCGGTGTCGGTCTCGGAGAGGAACTCGACGCCCTCGGCGGTGAGTTTGGCGCGCAGGTCGGAGGCGTTGTCGATGATGCCGTTGTGGACGACGGCGACCTTGCCCTCGGCGTCCAGGTGCGGGTGCGCGTTCTCGTCGGAGGGGGCGCCGTGGGTGGCCCAGCGGGTGTGGGCGATGCCGGTGGTGCCGGCGAAGCGCTTGGGGACGCGGGCCTCCAGGTCGCGGACGCGGCCCTTGGCCTTGACCATCTTCAGGCCGGAGGCCTTGGGGCTGGTGACGACGACGCCGGCCGAGTCGTAGCCGCGGTACTCCAGGCGCTGCAGGCCTTCGAGCAGAAGGGGGGCCACGTCACGCTTGCCGATATATCCGACGATTCCGCACATTTGGGTGTGTTTCCCCTAGCCGTAGACGATGCGGCGCAGCTGCCTCAGCGAGAGCTCGGGCGGCGCGACCGCGCGGTAGCGCAGATCTGTGGAGATCTGCTCGAAGATCGCCGCGTTCACCAGGCCCTGACCCTGGAGTTCGCGGTGGCGGCGACGGACGAATTCCTCGGTCGTCTCGTCGAAGTAGGCGAGCACGTCCTGGACCACGCGCAGTGCTTCGCCCCGCTGGAGCGGGGTGCTGCGGGTCAGGTGGTCGATGAGGTCGTCGTGCACCCGTTGATCCTGGGGGATCGAGGTTCGGTACGCAAGAATCCTGCCCGCTTTCGGGCACCCGCGTGTCTTTTCCCCTCCCCGCCCCTTCCCGAAAGCCTGCGGCGCCGTTTCGGGGGCCAGCCCCCGGACCCCCGCTCCTCAAGCGCCGGAGGGGCTGGATATTGCGGGTGTGGGCTGGAAACGACGGCGCATCGCATGCGCCGCGGCATCGCGCATCACATCCGCCGCAGCACCGCCTGCTTCGCCGCCGTGAACTCTTCCTCCGTCAGTACGCCTGACTTGTGTAGATCGCCCAGTTCGCGGAGGCGGCGGAGGAGGAGGTCGTGGTCGTCGGTGGAGTCGGCCGGGGGGAGGGAGGGGGTCCCGGGGAGTGCCGCCGGGTGTGGGAGGCGGGCCTGGACCGCGGCCGCGACCAGGGACATCAGCGGGTCCTTCTTGAAGCCGAACAGCTCGACGGCGTTCGGGTCGTACTTGGGCGGGGCCTTCGTCGCCGCGTTCTTCACGGAGAAGCGGAGGTAGCCGTTCTCAAGGCCCGCCGACGGCTGCCAGTCGACCGCCGTGATGTCGCCGAGTGCGAGCGTGCGGGCGCCCGCGGCCGACTTGGCCTCCTCGGTGTTCCACTTCCACTCCAGGCGGACCGTCTCCCCGTCGAAGCTCGCCGTCCCGTCGCCCGCCGTGACCGACAGCGGTACGAACGGGCCGGGCAGCAGGTACTCCGTACAGCCCGAGGCCGGCACCTGCTCCAGGGTGAGGGAGGTGCGGACCTCGTCCACCAGGTACTCGGCGACGCCGTACCGGTCCGGCTCCACCGTCAGGCGGTACGGGTCCGCCGTGTCCGCGAACTTGCCGCCCGCCACCTGGAGCAGCGGATCCGCGCCGTCCCGCAGCCGGAGCCGGAGGCGGCCCGCCTTCTTGCCCTGCTCGAACGAGATCCCCGCCAACGCCCGTACGGGAACCTCCAGTTCGCCCAGGGTCTTGCGGAGCAGGCTGACGCTCTTGTCGTGGCCCGGGACGATGCGCAGGGTGTCGCCGTCGAAGGTCCAGGTGCCGTCCCGCTGGATGATTTCCGCCATGGCCCGATTCTGGCATCAGGTCGGCCTCAAGTGGTCTACACCTTGACCGCCGTTGGGTCGCACGGTACCCATGGGGACCGTTCTTGCCCACAGTTGCGCAGCCCCGTCGAAGGGACCGCTTGTGACGCACGTGAGACCGCACAGAACAACTCCGCGCCTGTTGGGCGCCCTCCTTCTTGTCGCCGCCGCGGGGTTCTCCTGCCTCGCCGCGGCCCCGCAGAGCGCGGCGCGGCCCGCCGCCCCCGTCCCGCTCGGCCAGGTCGTGCCCGCGCCCGCGAAGGTCCAGGCGGGCGGGGCCCCGTACGAGATCGACGCGCGGACCCGGATCCGGGTCGAGGACGACTCGCGGGCGGCGAGGCGGGTCGGTGAGCAGCTGGCCGCGCTGCTGCGGCCCGCCACCGGGCACCGGCTTCCGGTCACCGACGACGAGGGGCGGGACGGCATCCGGCTCCGACTCTCGGGCAAGGCCAGGGAGTTGGGGAGCGAGGGGTACCGGCTGCGGTCCGGTCCGCGCTCCGTGACCATCACCGCGCACAAGGACGCCGGGCTCTTCCGCGGCGTGCAGACCCTGCGCCAGCAGCTGCCACCGAAGGTCGAGAAGCGCACGAAGCAGACCGGTCCGTGGCGGGTCGCGGGCGGCACCGTCGAGGACACCCCGCGCTTCGAGTACCGGGGCGCGATGCTGGACGTGTCCCGGCACTTCTTCACCGTCGAGCAGGTGAAGCGGTACATCGACCAGATGGCGATGTACAAGATCAACAAGCTGCATCTGCACCTCAGCGACGACCAGGGCTGGCGCATCGCCATCGACTCCTGGCCGAACCTCACCAAGCACGGCGGCTCCACGCAGGTCGGCGGCGGGCCCGGCGGCTTCTACACCAAGGAGGAGTACAAGGAGATCGTCGCCTACGCGAGCGACCGGTTCCTGGAGGTGATCCCGGAGATCGACATGCCGGGCCACACCAACGCCGCGCTCTCCTCGTACGCCGAGCTGAACTGCGACGGGGTCGCGCCGCCGCTCTACACCGGCACCGAGGTCGGCTTCAGCTCGCTGTGCGTGCCGAAGGAGGTCACGTACGACTTCGTCGACGATGTGGTGCGCGAGATCGCCGCGCTGACGCCCGGGCGGTACCTCCACATCGGCGGGGACGAGGCGCACTCGACCAGTCACGAGGACTACGTGACGTTCATGGAGCGGGTCCAGCCGGTCGTCGCCAAGTACGGGAAGACCGTGATCGGCTGGCATCAGCTGACCGGGGCGAAGCCCGCTCCCGGGGCCGTCGCGCAGTACTGGGGGTACGACAAGACCGGGCAGGCCGAGCGGGACCAGGTCGTGAACGCGGCGAAGAGCGGTACGCGGCTGGTGCTTTCGCCCGCGGACCGGGCGTACATCGACATGAAGTACAACCCGCAGACGCCGTACGGGCTTTCGTGGGCGGGATACGTCGAGGTGGACCGGTCGTACGACTGGGATCCCGGCACGTATCTCGCCGGGGCGCCGGAGGAGTCGATCCTGGGCGTCGAGGCGCCGCTGTGGAGCGAGAACGTGTCCGAGAGCGCGCACATCGAGTACATGGCGTTTCCCCGGCTGCCGGGGATTGCCGAGCTGGGGTGGTCGCCTGCGTCCACGCACGACTGGGACACCTACAAGGTGCGGCTTGCGGAGCAGGGGCCCCGGTGGGACGCGTTGGGGATGAACTATTACCGGTCGCCGAAGGTGCCGTGGCCTGCGGCCTGAGCTGAGTTTGTCGGCTGCGGGTTCGTCGTGGCTGGTTGCGCAGTTCCCCGCGCCCCTATCGGGGGCACGGGGAACTGCCCAAGCAGTTACGAACGGCGTCCTCTCCTCAACTGCCATACGAAGTAAGGCGTTCCGATCAGGGCCGCCAGCAGTCCCGACGGGATTTCCGCCGGGGCCATCGCCACTCGGCCCACCACGTCGGCCGCCACCATCAGGGTCGCGCCGAGTACCGCTGCCGTGGGGAGGAGGCGGTGGGTGCGGGAGCCCGTGAGGATGCGGGCCGCGTGCGGGGCGACCAGGCCGACGAAGGCGACCGTGCCGACCACCGCCACCGCGCACGCCGCGAGCGCCACCGCCAGTGTGAGGACCGCGAGGCGGGTGCGTTCCAGGGGGACGCCGAGGGTGCGCGGGGTGTCCTCGCCGAGGGCCAGGAGGTCCATGCGGCGGAAGGAGAGCAGGAGGAGCGGGATGCCCACCACCGCCACCACCGCGAGGAGCGACAGGTCCGTCGTGTCCCGCGCGTACGTCGAGCCCGACAGCCACGTCAGGGCCTGCGCGACCTGGAAACGGGCGCCCGCCACCAGGTAGTTGGTGGCCGCCGTCGTCAGCGCGAAGCAGCCGATGCCGACGAGGACCAGGCGTTCCGGGGCCACCGAACCCTTCTGGCGGGACAGCGAGTACGTCAGCGCGAACGCCGCCGTACCGCCGATCAGCGCGGCGACCGGGAGCATCGCGTACGGCACCGCGGGCAGGGCCACCAGGATCAGGGCCGCGCCGAAGCCCGCGCCGCCGCTGACGCCCATCACCGTCAGGTCGGCGAGCGGGTTGCGGGAGACCGTCTGGACGATGCCGCCCGCGACGGCGAGCAGCGCGCCCGCGAGGGCGGCCACGAGCAGGCGGGGCAGGCGGTACTCCAGGACGACCGGTCCGAGGAGCGCGTCCCCGCCGCCGGTGAGGATCTGCGGGATCTGCGACCAGGGCACCGAGATGTCGCCGAGGACGAGTCCCGCGTAGAGGAGGACACAGAGCGCCAGGCTGCCTACCGCGAGGACCGCCGGGAAGGAGAGGCGGCGGCGGCCGGGGGCCAGGACCGTTCCGGGGGCGGCCGGTTCGGCGGGCAGGCGGCGCGCCAGCCACAGGAAGACCGGGGCGCCGAAGAGGGCCGTCACGACGCCGGCCGGGACCTCGTTGCCCGTCGGGGACGTGACGCGGGCGAGCAGGTCGGCGGCGAGCAGCAGGGTCGCGCCCCACAGCATCGCCGCGGGCAGCAGCACCGCGTGCTTGCGGACGCCCGCGAACCGCACCAGGTGCGGGGCGGCCAGGCCGATGAAGCCGATCGGGCCGGTCACCGAGACCGCGATCGCCGCCATGAGGACGGAGAGCAGCACGGTGAGCAGCCGCGTGCGGCCCACGTGCACGCCGAGGGCGCGGGCCGTCTCGTCGCCGGTGCCGAGGATGTCGAGGGAGCGGGCGAGCAGCAGGCCTGCGAGCAGTCCGGCGCCGAGCAGGGGGAGTACGGCCAGGGAGCGGTCGCTGTCGGCGACCGCGAGGGAGCCGTGGCCCCAGAAGAAGATCGCGCCCGTCTCCTCCTGGAAGAGCATGACGAGTACGGCCGTCACCGACGACAGGGCGAGGGTGACGGAGACGCCCGCCAGGACCAGGTGCGCGGGCCGGCCGCGCGAGCCGCCCGCCACCGTGTGCACAAGCGCGGCCGCGAGCAGCCCGCCGATGAACGCGACGCCGCCGCGCGGCAGATCACCGAGGGACAGGCCGGTGATCGCGGCCACGGCCACCGCGAGATAGGCGCCCGCCGTCACGCCGAGGGTGTCGGGCGCGGCCAGCGGATTGCGTACGGAGGACTGGAGCAGCGCACCCGACAGGGCGAAGGCGGCACCGGCCGCCAGGCCCGCGAGTGTGCGCGGCAGGCGGCCGCCGAGCAGCACGGACCGCGCGTCCGCGTCGTCGGAGCCGAAGAGCAGCCCGACGAGGTCGAAGAGGCCGGTGTCGCTGCGGCCGTGGCCGAGGTGGAGCGCCGTCACCAGGAGCAGGGCGAGCACACCGCCCAGAACGACCGCGACCGGCCCGGACAGCGAGCGCGCTGTCCGGACCGGGGCGGAGACGTCCACGGGCTTCTCGGGAGCTGTGGAGGTGGTGGAGGTCATGGAACCTGTTCGGTCAGTCGGTGAGTGCCGCGGCGATCTCGTCGGCCGCCTGGGCCGTCGAGTACGGGCCGCCGAAGAACCAGGTGCCGGGGTCCAGGGCGTGCACCCGGTCCTTCTTCACGAAGTCCAGGTTCTTCCACAGGGCGTTCTTCGGCAGGGACTTGGCGAACACGTCGTCGTTCTTCGCGGCGACATAGGCGAGCGAGGACTTCTCGACCGGCTTGAAGCCCTCGACGTCCACCTTGCTCATGCCGTACGCGTCGGACTTGCCGGTCCAGCCGTTCTTCAGGCCGAGCTTCGGCAGCAGCGCGCCCGGGATGGTCGAGTCGGTGAGGATCTCCACGGTGGCGGCGCCGTCGGTGGTGTAGCCGCGGGCGACGGTGACCTTCTCGCCGGCCTTGCCGCCGTCGGCCAGCTTCTTCTTGGCCGCGGCGATCTTGCCGTCCAGCTCCTTCAGCGCCTTGTCCGCCGCGTCCTCCTTGCCTGTGGCGGTGCCGAGGGTCTTCAGCGTCGTCCGCATCTCCTCGAACTCGCTGTCCGTGGCGTACGGGTCGAACATCAGCGTCGGCGCGATCTCGTTGAGCTGCTTGTAGTTCGCCTCGGAGCGGATCTTCGACGTGACGATCAGGTCCGGCTTCAGCGCCTTGATGGACTCCAGGCTGGGCGCCTGACGGGTGCCGACGTCCTTGGTGGACTTCTCGAAGCGCGGCCCTGCGGTCACCCACTGGTTGTACTGCTTGATGTCGGCGACACCGGCGGGCTGCACACCGAGCGCGAGGAGGTCCTCCGCGTACGTCCACTCCAGGGCGACGACCTTCTTCGCCGGGCCGTCGAGCTTCTGCTCGCCCTTGATGTCCTTGACGGTGATCGAGCCCTTGCCGGAGCCGGACGAGTCCTTCTTGTCGCTGCCGCCGCCCCCGGCCTGCTCCGCGGCGGAGCCGCAGGCGGAGGCGGTGAGGGCGAGGGCGGACGCGGCCACCAGGGCGGTGACGGTTCTACGCATGGTGCTACGCATGGATGCGGTTCCTAAACGGGAGTGGGTGAGCGGATCAGGAGGCAGCCGCGGGCGCGGGCTCGCGCCACGTCGGCAGACAGGTGGGGACACCTGTGTGGGGGTCGAGGGAGACGGTCGTCTCGATGCCGAAGGCCGTACGGATCGTGTCGACGGTGAGCGCCTCGGCGGGCTCGCCCCGGGCCACGATCCGGCCGCCCGCGAGCACCGCCATGGAGTCGGCGTACGCGGCGGCCTGGTTCAGCTCGTGCAGCACGACGGCCACGGTGATGCCGTGCTCGTCCGCCAACTTCCGTACCAGCCGCAGGACTTCGATCTGATAGCGGATGTCGAGGAACGTGGTCGGCTCGTCCAGGAGGAGGAGGCCGGTGCGCTGGGCGAGCGCCATCGCGATCCAGGCGCGCTGCCGCTCGCCGCCGGAGAGCTGGTCCAGGGGGCGCTCGGCGAGCGGGTGCAGCCTGGTCGCGTCAAGCGCCCAGCTGATCGCCTCCCGGTCCTCCTCGCTGGTCGAGCGGGCCAGGACGCCCTGGTGCGGGTGGCGGCCGTACGCGACCAGCTCCTGCACGGTGACGCCCGCCGGGATCAGCGGCGACTGGGTCAGGAAGCTGAGCTTGCGGGCCAGTTCGCGCGGCTTGTACGCGTCCAGGTCGCGGCCGTCCAGGACGATCGCGCCGGACTGCGGGGCGTGCAGCCGGGCCAGGGCGCGCAGCAGCGTGGACTTGCCGGAGCCGTTGGGCCCGACCAGGGCGGTCACCTCGCCCGGCGTCAGCTCCAGGTCGATGTCCCGGGCGACGGGCTCACCCCCGTGCCCGAGGGTGAGGCCCTTCGCGCTGATCTCGACACTCATCAGGCTTGCTCCGCAAGGGGGTTGGGGACGGTGCCGTTGGGGCGCAGGGCGTGGCGCAGGGCGCGGTCGACGTACTTGGTGACGACGAGGCGGTCCGTGTTGAACGGGTAGCGCGGGAAGTCGTCGGCCAGCATGTCGAACTCCGCGAACCGGTCCGCCTTCTCGGGGAACTGCTTGTGGTACGTGACCACCGCGTCCCGCACGAGCTGCCAGAACTTGGCGTCCGGAACGCCCAGCTGCTCGGCCGCCAGCGGGGCGAGGTAGCGGAAGTGGCCGAGGAGCAGCTGGTCGACGACGTGCTGGCGGATGACGACCGGGTTCTTGCGCGGCAGCACATGGTCGTAGCCGTCGGGCTCGGGGCCGCGCTCGGGGACCGGGGTGTGCGTGACGGACACGTCGTCCACGAAGTCCTTGAGGAACAGGCGCCGCGGGACGTCGTTCTCGTCGTACCCGATCAGGGTGTTCTGGCCGTGCGGGTTGAACGTGATGCCGTACGTGTACATCACGTGCAGCACCGGGTGCAGGACCGTCTCGAAGAGCCTGCGCAGCCAGTCCTCGGCCGACAGGCCGGAGGAGCGGGCGAGTTGGGCGGCGAAGGCCGTGCCGTGCTCGTCGACGTGAAGGAGCGAGGCGAAGGTGCGGACCCGCTCGTTCTCGTCCTTACGTCCGGACACCGAGTCGCGCCAGATGCAGCCGAGCGCCTCCAGGTGCTGGTACGGCATGTCCGGTACGCGGTCCAGGTACGGGTGGCGCACGGTCACCGAGGCGATCTCGCCGAGGAACACGGTCCGCAGGTCGTCGCGGAGCACCGGGTCCTTGTCGAGCAGACCGGTCAGCCACTGGGTGGTGACGGGGGCGCCCTGCGTGCAGTGCGGCGGGATGCCGCGCCAGATCAGGGTGTTGACGATCTTCAGCGGGAGCTTCACGTCGTACCGCTCGCGCGCCGCCATGTTCGTCATGGTGCGCACCGACTGCTGCGGCAGGTAGCCGTCCTTGGACGCGCCGAGCGGAATGATCCGGTCCTGCGCGACCTCGCCCGCGAAGAGCACCTGCACGGCGTGGTCCCACTGCCAGGGGTGCACGGGCATCCAGACGTACGCGTCCGGGTCGCAGCCGCGCGCCTCGATCACGGCACGGAAGCTCTGGATCTCCGCCGGGCTCAACTCGTGGGCGGTGACGCCCTGTTCGCTGAGCTCCGAGGTGCCACGGAACTCGGCGAGGCCGCGGTGCACGGCGATCCACTGCAGCTGGACGAGCTGCTGCGACTCGGGGGCGTACGCGCGCACGTCGGACGCGGAGAAGCCGATGCGGCCCTTGTTCGCGGCGAGCGTGGGGTGGCCGGTCATGTGGCACTCCAGCTCGGCGTGGCCAAGCTTGGCCAGCTCGGCCGCGCTCGCACCGCCGTGCTCGATCCGGGCGGCGTCCACGGCGAGGGTCGCGGACAGCTCGGTGAGGTACATGCCGAGGGTCGGCGCGTCCGTGCCGATGGTGTCCGCGCAGTCGACCAGGAACTGCTGCGCGTCCCAGGCCGGGGTGGATATCTCGTTGCCGAGCAGACCGGCGGCGCCGCGCGTCACGGAGTCCTTGTCGGCTTGCCATCCGCCGAGGGCGCCCTGCGTCGCCGCGAAGACGTACGACACCCCGCTGTCCAGGTCGACCCGGTAGCGGCCGTTCTCAAGCGCTTCGGGCTTGATCAGTTCCTCGAACGCGAACTCCGACAGGGTCTTGGCGAGCAGCCGACGATTCGCCTCGCGCCAGGACTCCGGCGACACGTCGTGGAGTTCGGGGACGGGGTGCGTGCTCATGCGGGTGGTGCCTTTCGGTCGGGGTGAGCAGGGCGAGGAGTGTGAGGAGGGCTGCGCCTGCGAGAAGAGGGCCGGTGAGGTCCGCTTTCGCGGTGAGGGTGGCGACGAGGGGGGCCAGGAGGAGGCCTGCGGTCTGGGCTGTGGCGATGAGGCTGTACGACTGGCTGCCGCCGGCGGTGCTGAGGGTTCTGTGGTCCAGGGCGACCTGACTGAGGCCCAGGGCCACACCGAACACGACACGTGCGGCGCCCAGGCTCACCGGGTCCGTGGTCGCCGCCTGCCAGGCGAGGCTGGCTGCGCCGAGGGCCAGGGCGGTGGGGAGCAGGGCGCTGCCCAGCTTTGCCCGTAGGAGCTTGGCTGCGGGCAGCACGGCGAGTACCGCTGCGTGCGGGAGTACGAAGAGGAGTGCGGCGGTCTGTGTGCTCGTGCCGCCGTCCGTGGCGTACTCGGTGAAGTACGGGCGTACGGCGTAGACCGCTACTGCGTAGGCGAGTACGAAGGCTGCCAGGTAGGCCAACTTGAGCTTGTCCGATTGCGTACCCGGCGCTGGGGGCTGTGCCCACCCGTTCCGCCCTGCGGAACGCCTGCCCACAGCAGACAGAAGGAGCAGGAGCGCCAGCTCCGCCACTGCAAGGAGCGGGAGCGCCAGTCTCGGGTTCGGGACCGTGACCACCACCGTGCCCAGGAGCGTCGCCGCGATGGACGCGCCGTGCAGGACCGCCACGTACTGGAGTACCCCTGGGAACAGGCCCTTCGCGTGGCTGCGGGCGATGGAGGGGTAGGCCAGAAGCACCACCGACTTCGCCGCGATCAGCAGGACCGAGAGGACCGTGAACGTCGGGAAGTTCGGGGCCAGGGCCAGGGAGGCCGCGAGGAGCACTGCCGCGCTCTGGCCGGCCGTCACCAGACGGGCCAGCGGGTAGCGGCGGGTCGCCCGGCCCCACAGGGGCAGGGAGACGATCGCCGCCAGCTGGCACACCATCAGGAAGCCGCCGGTCGCGCCGAATTCACGCACGCCGAAGGCCTCCCGGAACAGCTTCGGATAGAACGGCGCGAGCGCCGACTGCGTGGCCATGTGCAGGCCGGCCGCGCACAGCAGTACCCCCCGGTTCACGCGCTGCGCTCGCGGACCATGAACGCGGCACGCTTGTCCGGCAGGTCCAGCTCGCGGACCTTGCGGAACCCGGCACGCTCGAAGGCTCGCACCGAGCGGACGTTGCGTACGTCGGGCTCGGCGACGACGCGTTCCGCGTACGGCTGGACCGCCAGCTGCCAGTCCGAGACCGCGCGCAGGAGCCGTGCCCCGAGGCCGCGGCCGCGGAAGTCCGAGGGGCCGAGGAGGAGGTGGACGCCCGCGTCGCGGGGCTTGGCCGCGTAGTGCGCGGCGAGCGGGTCGAGGTCGGCGCGGTACAGCTCCCAGTAGCTCATCGGCGTACCGTCGATACAGCCCAGGTACGGGGTCGAGTGGGCGCTGGCGCGCTGTTCGCGCAGGTAGGCCTCGATCTGCTGCTCGGGCAGCGGCATCTCCCAGAAGCGGGCGACCTCCGGGTCGTTCATCCAGCCGTGCACGTCGGCCAGGTCGCCGACCGGGTCGACGGCGCGCAGCGTGAACACGCCCTCGTCGAGGTCGGCCTTCATCGCGGTCATCGTGGACGCCGTCGTCATCGGGCCGCTCCTGCAAGGGGGTTGGCGAGGTCCACGTACACCGACTGGGCTTCGAGCGGGCCGGTCAGCTCGTCCATGCCCTGCACCCGGGTGAGCAGGTTGGCCTTGCAGCGCAGGGTCTCGGCGGTGCGCAGCGTGGTGGCGAGGCGCAGCCGGTCGCCGTGCTCGGCGGCCAGCTTGCCGAGGGCGTCGGCGGCGCGGCGGAGCAGCGCGTCCTCGTCCGCGAGGCCCTGCGAGCCGAGGGCGCCGACCATGCCGAGCATGTTGTTGATGCCGACGTAGTAGGCGAGCCGCTCGTCGATGACCTCGTCGTCCACGTACGTGCCGAGGTCCCGGCCGATGGCGTCGACCCAGCCGTAGAGGGCCGTCGAGCGGGTGGGGGAGAAGTAGTAGCCCTGGTTGTCGCGGTAGCGGCCGCCTACGGGCCAGCCCTCCTCGTCCAGGACGACCAGGGTGTTCTGCTGGTGCGCCTCCAGGCCCAGGCCGTATGTGGCGTACAGCCACAGGACCGGGGTGACGACGGTGTCGAGGTAGCGGGCGAACCAGTCGTCCGCGACGTCGGTGACGCTGCGGCCGGTGCGCTCCGCGAGGCCGCGCACCACGGTCGCGAGCTGCGAGGGCGCGTCCGGGCCGAGGTCCGGACGGGGTGCCACGAGTCCAGCCGCGCACACCGCCTGTACGGCCTCGGGGTCGGCGGGGAACGGGTTGTCGCGGACCACGACGTCCAGGCCCGTCGGGGAGCCGTCGGCGGCGTCCACGGCGATCCACGCCGGGTCCCGCACGATGTCGAAGCCGGGGTGCTCGGCGCGCAGCGCGTCCCCGAGTCCGGCCGCGAGCAGCCGGTCGATGGCGGCGCCGCGCTCCAGCTCCACGCGCATGTTCTCGCGGCGGGAGTTGGTGATGCGCAGGCCGAGGGAGAACTTCAGCATCACGGGGGCGTCGGCGCGGTACACGGTGCGCACCGAGGAGGTCGGCGACCACTCCGGGCCCGCCTGGCCCAGGTCGTGCAGGAGCCCGGCGTCGAGCAGGGCGCGCACGCCGGGGCGGGTCACGATGTCCTTGGCCTGCCACGGGTGGGCCGGTACGAGGACGGTGCCTTCGGGGGCGCGTACCGAATCCTCGGCCAGCTCGGTCATCAGGCCCTGCGCGGTGCGGCCCGCGAGCGTCGAGTCGGCGCTGATCACCGACGGGTCGGCGGCGAACCAGTGCAGCGCGAACGAGCCGCGCAACTCCGGTGAGTACGCGAGGAGTTCGGCGTCCGTGAGACCCTCGCGGGACTTCGGCGTCGGGTGCAGCGGGTGACCGGTGATCAGGGCCTGCTCGGCGGCGATGAACGCGGTCGTGCCCTCGGGGTCCTCGGGTGCCTCGGCGCGCTGCCGGACGAACTCGGCGGTACGGCGCGTGGAGTCGGCGACCCGCGCCGTCAGGTCGGCCACCTGAGCCGGGTCGGCGGCGGCTGTCTCGACCGCGATGAGCGCGGCGAGCGCCGGCGCGGCGAGCGGGGTGCCGGTGCCCTGGACGCGGGCGGGGCCGAAGCGGTGCCAGCCGACGGGGGACCAGTACAGGACGGGGGCCTCGACGGTGACGCCGCTCGCGGGCAGCGGGACCGTCAGGAGGTCGCCCGCGGGGCGGGGGACCGCGGTCTCGCGGATCCAGCAGCGCAGGAGGCTCTCGGTGGCGGCGGCGTCGGCGGCGGTGACCGGGGTGGCCGCTGGCGAGCTGCTCATGGAAGTTCTCTTTCTGTTTGCGACCGTTCCGACGGCCGCGCGTACGGTGCGGATCGGACGGCCCGATGAATAACTTAGGTAAGGCTTACCTGGTGCGCAAGCCCTGATGTCCGTTCTCCTGCGCCGCTTGCCGCTCGGGACGCGCACCGGAGGGCGCCAGACCGAACGTCGTGAACGCCGTCCGCTCCGGCAGCGGGTAAACCGGATCGCCCGTGAGGGAGTTGAGGATCACAGCGGAACGCCAGGCGGCGAGCCCCAGATCGGGCGCACCCACGCCGTGCGTGTGCCGCTCCGCGTTCTGCACGAACACCGAACCGCCCACCTCCTCGTCGAGCACGAGCCGGTGCCGCGCGTCGATGTCCGGGCGGCCCGAGCCGTCCCGCGACAGATGCGGGAGCAGCGGCTCGATCAGCCCGTCCACGGGCCGCTCCGCGTACCCCGTCGCGGCCACCACGGCGTCCGTCACCAGGTGCGCCTCGGACCGCTGTTGGGCGTGGCTGAGGCCGAGCCGGAGCCTGCCCCCGCTGCGCTCCGCCGACTCCACGGCCACCCCGGGGGTGAGCGCGGCGTCCGGCCAGCCGCCGTCGAGGGTGCGCAGATACAGCTCGTCGTGGATCTCGCCGAGCGTGTCCCCGCTGACGCCCTTGTGCAACTGCCACTGGCGGGGCAGGAGTTCGTCCCGTACGGGCTCGGTCAGTCCGTGGAAGTAGCGCGTGTAGTCGGGCGTGAACTGCTCCAGGCCCAGCTTGCTGTACTCCATGGGCGCGAACGCCTCCGTACGAGCGAGCCACGTCAGCCCCTCGTTGCCCTGCGGGCGGTGGCGAAGGAGGTCGAGGAAGACCTCCGCGCCCGACTGGCCCGAGCCGACCACCGTGATGTGCTCGGCGGCCAGCAACTCCGGGCGCCGCGCCAGGTACTCGGCCGAGTGCCAGACCGGTACGGACGGATCGTCGGCAAGGGCGCGCAGGGCCTGCGGCACGCGCGGCGCCGTCCCCACACCGAGCGCCAGGTGCCGGGCGAAGTACCGGCCCACGCCCTCCGCGCCGCCGTCCTCGTCGAGCCGCGTGAAGCCCACCTCGAACGCGCCGCGCCCCGCGTCCCAGCGCACGGTGTCCACCTGGTGCCCGAACCGGCACGAGGCCAACTGCCCGCTGACCCAGCGGCAGTACGCGTCGTACTCGGCGCGCTGGATGTGGAACTTCTCCGCGAAGTAGAACGGGAAGAGCCGCTCCTTGGTCTTGATGTAGTTCAGGAACGACCACGGGCTGATCGGCTCCACCAGGCTCACCAGGTCGGCGAGGAACGGCACTTGGAGCGTGGCGCCCTCGATCAGCAGGCCCGGGTGCCAGTGGAAGGCCGTGCGCTGTTCGAGGAAGGCGGTGCGCAGGCCCGGCACGCCGTCGGCGAGCGCGGCGAGCGACAGGTTGAAGGGGCCGATGCCCACGCCGAGCAGGTCGAAGGTCTCTTCGTAAATGTCCGGGCTGGGGGTGGTGCTCACTGGGGGACTCCTTGGCTGCGGGTCCTCGTACGGAGGTCTTCGGTGGGGGATGCCGGTGCGGGGACGTAGGGGGCGTTCGGGGACGGGCCGGTGCTCTCCTCGGCCGCGCAGTGGGCGACCAGCTTGAGCAGGGCCGCGAGGTCGGCGGCGCCGGTGCGCGGGTGCAGGAGCGTGGCCTTGAGCCACAACTTCCGCTCTCCGCAGTCGGTTTCGGGGTCCTCGGCGACCGCCCGTCCGACCACGCCGCGGCCGTCGTCGAGCAGCCGCCTGCGGACCGCGGCGACCAGGGCGTCCCCCTCAGCTGCGGGCAGCGCGTCGGCCGCGCGCGGGCGGAACAGGACCGTGCTGATGCCCGGCTCGCCCGCCCGCACCCGCAGCTCCGGGTGGGCGGCGACGGCGGCGGCGAAGTCCTGCGCGGTCCGCACGCAGTGCTCGACCAGCTCGCCCAGGCCCCTGCGGCCGAGCGCGCGCAGCGTCACCGCGATCTTCAGGGCGTCCGGGCGGCGCGAGGTGCGGATGGACCGGCCGAGCCAGTCCGGCAGGCCCGCCTCGGTGTCGTCGTCCGCGTTCAAGTAGTCGGCCTGGAAGGAGAGATGGTCGACCTGGGCCGCGTCCCGTACCGCCAGGATGCCCGCCGCGACCGGCTGCCAGCCCAGCTTGTGCAGGTCGAACGTGACCGACACGGCCCGCTCGATCCCGCTGAGCCGGGGCGCGAGCGCGTCGCTGAACAGCAGCGGACCGCCGTACGCGGCGTCCACGTGCAGCTCGGCGCCGTGCGCGGCCGTGACGTCGGCCAGCTCGGGCAGCGGGTCGATCAGGCCCTCGTCCGTGGTGCCCGCGGTGGCGACCACGAGCACCGGCATCCCGGCGTACGCGCCGAGCACCCGGTCCAGGGAACGCGGGTCCATCCGCCCGGCCGGGCAGTCCACGACCGCCGGGGTCGGCAGGCCGAGCATCCAGGCGGCGCGCTGCACGGAGTGGTGCGCGTTCGCCCCGCACACCACCTGCACGGTGCGCTCCCCGGCGGCCCGCGCGCGCTCCCGGGCGAGCAGCAGCGCCACCAGGTTGGACTCGGTGCCCCCGCTGGTGACCAGCGCGTCCGGGGTCTCGTCGGCGCCCGGATAGACCAGCTCCGCGAGGGACTTGGTCACCTCGGCCTCGATCACGCCCGCCGCCGGGGCCTGGTCCCAGGAGTCCATCGACGGGTTGAGCGCCGACGCCGCGAGGTCGGCCGCCGCCGCCACCGCGAGCGGCGGGCAGTGCAGATGCGCCACGCAGTGCGGGTCGGACGGGTCGGCGGCGCCCCGCGTCACCGCCTGCACGAGCTCCCGCAGCGCGGCCTCGGCCCCGGTGCCGTCAAGCGGCAGCACGGGCGAGCAGTGCTCCCGTACGTCCGCGGCGACCGCGTCCGGGCCGCCCGCCGGGAGCGGTCCGCCGCGCTCGACCGCGCCGTCGGCGAGCGCGGTCAGCACGACCTCGGTCAACTCCCGCAGCGCGGCCGGTCCTTCGGTGGAACCGGCGACGCTCGCGGGGTTCACGGGACTCTGCGCTTCGATGGTGTGCTCGTTCACGCGGCACGCTCCGCGTCCCGCAGCGCCGCGGCGATGCGCTCCAGGACCGAGTCGAGCTCGGTGTCCGTCACGACCAGCGGCGGAAGCAGCCTCAGCACGCTGTCCGAGCGGCCGCCCAGCTCAAGCATCAGGCCCTGCCGCAGGCAGGCCGCGCGCAGACGCCGGGCGAAGACCGGGTCCGCGGGCCGGGAGCCGATCCGGTCCGGCGCGGCGTCCGGGTCGACCAGCTCCACGCCGTTCATCAGCCCACGCCCTCGTACGTCACCCAACCGCGCGTTGTCATCGGCCAGTTGACGCAAGGAGAGCCGGAGCCGTTCCCCGAGCTTCGCGGCCCGCTCGGGCAGCTGCTCCTCGGCGACCGTACGCAGGGTGACGCGGCCGGCCGTCATGGCGAGGGTGTTGCCCCGGAACGTGCCGGTGTGGTCGCCGGGCAGCCACTGGTCGAGCTCCGGCCGGTAGGCGAGGACCGCGAGCGGCAGACCGCCGCCGACCGCCTTCGACGCGACGAGCACGTCCGGGGTGACCCCGGCCCGCTCGCAGGCCCAGAAGTGCCCGGTGCGGCCCACTCCGGTCTGCACCTCGTCGACGATCAGGACGATGCCGCGCTCCTCGGTGATCCGGCGGACCTCCCGCAGCCACGAGTCGGGGCCCTCGATCACGCCGCCCTCGCCTTGGACCACCTCCAGGATCACCGCGGCGGGCTCGCCCGCCCCGCTGCTCGGGTCGGTCAGGAAGTTCTCCAGGAGCCGCGCCGACAGCTCCCCGGACTGCGGTGCGCCGACGCCGAACGGGCAGCGGTACGCGTACGGGAACGGGATCCGCGTCACCGGCAGCGCGTCCGCGCCCACCGTGGACCGCATCCGCGCGGGTCCGGACACGGCCGAGGCGCCGACCGTCATGCCGTGGTAAGCGCCGCTGAACGCCACGACCCCGCGCCGGCCGGTCGCCGCCTGCGCCAGCTTGATCGCGGCCTCCACGGCGTCGGTGCCCGCCGGACCGCAGAAGTGCAGCCGGGCCTCGCCGCGCAGCGAGCCGGGCAGCCGCGTGAGCAGCTCCTCGGAGAAGGCGTCCTTCTGCGGCGTGATCATGTCGAGCGCGTGCAGCGGAACGCCGGAGTCCAGGTCGGCCCGGATCGCCGCCACCACCTCGGGGTGGTTGTGCCCGAGCGCGAGCGTGCCCGCGCCGGACAGGCAGTCGAGGTACGTACGCCCGTCGGCGCCCACGACCTGCGCGCCCAGGGCGCGGACCGGCGCGACCGGAAGCGTACGGGCGTAGGTGCGGGCGGCGGACTCCCGCCGCTCCTGGCGCGCGAGCAGCTGGTCGAGCAGCTCGGGCGAGGCGGCGGTGGGGTCGGTTACCTCGTGAGGGGTGACCTCGGGTGGGGTGACCTCGTGACGGGTTACCTCGTGAGGGGTGACCTCGGGTGGGGTGTCGAGGCTCATGAGACGGTGCCCTTCGGTGCCGCGAACTCCTGGAAGGCGATGGCCTTCTCGACGGGGTAGGCCTCCCGGCCCAGGAGCTCGGCGATGATGTACGAGTTGCGGTAGGCGCCCATGCCCAGGTCGGGGCTGGTGATGGAGTGCGTGTGCACACCGGCGTTCTGCAGGAACACGCCGCGCCCGGTGGTGTCGATGCTGTAGTTCCTGGCCACGTCGAAGCGGCCCTGGCCGTCGAAGCGCAGCCGCTCCCGTATCGGGTCGAGGAACTCCGGGACCTGGTAGCGGTAGCCGGTCGCGAGGATCAGGCCCTCGGTGCGCAGCTGGAACTCCTCGCCCTGCTCCTCCTGGCGCAGGCCGAGCAGATACCGGCCGTCCTCCTCGTACCGCGCGGATTCGAGCGCGGTGTTGGTCATCAGACGGGTCGGCACCGGGCCCTTGACGTTCTTCTCGTAGAGCAGGTCGAAGATCGTGTCGACCAGGTCCCCGTCGATGCCCTTGAACAGGCCCTTCTGGCCGCGCTCCAGGCGGTAGCGGGTCTCCTCGGGCAGCGCGCGGAAGTAGTCGATGTACTCCGGGGAGGTCATCTCAAGGGTGAGCTTGGTGTACTCCAGCGGGAAGAAGCGCGGGGAGCGGGTGACCCAGTTGAGCCGGTAGCCGTACTCGTCGATGGAGCTGAGCAGGTCGAGGTAGATCTCGGCGGCGCTCTGCCCGCTGCCGACCAGCGTGATCGACTCCTTCTTCACCAGCTCCCGCTTGGCGTGCACATAGCGGGAGTTGTGGATGAAGTCGCCGCCGAGCCCCTCGCAGGCCTGCGGGATGTGCGGCGGCGTCCCGGTGCCGAGCACGAGCTGCCGGGTGCGGTACGTGTCTCCCGCCGAGGTCCGTACGGCGTACAGCGCGTCCTCGTCCTCGTACGACACCTCGGTGACCGTCGTGCCGAAGCGCACGGAGGTCAGCTGGGCGGCGGCCCAGCGGCAGTAGTCGTTGTACTCGGTGCGCAGCGGATAGAAGTTCTCGCGGATGTAGAACGAGTACAACCGCCCCGATTCCTTCAGGTACTTGAGGAAGGAGTACGGCGAGGTCGGGTCCGCGAGTGTGACCAGGTCCGACATGAACGGCGTCTGCAGATGCGCGCCCTCCAGGAACATCCCGGAGTGCCAGTCGAAGTCCGGCTTGGAGTCGAGGAACAGCGCGTCGAGCTCGTCGAGCGGCTCGGTCAGGCAGGCCAGGCCCAGGTTGAAGGGCCCGAGGCCGATACCGATCAGGTCGTACGGCTCGCGGTTCTCACGAGTCGTTCCGTGGGGCGTCTCGCGGGGCGTCTCACGAGGCTCGGACAAGGGAGTCTCCCAGGTACTGCTCGGCGTGGCCCGCGATCAGATCGAGGACTGCGGCGATGTCGGCGGTGGTGGTCTCGGGGTTGAGCAGGGTGAACTTCAGGTAGTGCCGCCCGCCCGCCTTGGTCCCGGCGACGATCGCGTCCCCGGAGGCGAAGAGGGCTTTGCGGGCATGGAGGTTGGCGCGGTCGATCTCGGCCGGGTCGGTGATGCTCTGCGGGATGTAGCGGAAGACCAGGGTGGACAGTTGCGGCTCCACGACCACGTCGTAGCGCGGGTCGAGGGCGAGCAGCCGCCAGCCGTCCGCGGCCAGCTCGCAGACCTCGTCGAAGAGCTCACCGATCCCGTCGGCGCCGAGTACCCGCAGCGTCATCCACAGCTTCAGCGCGTCGAACCTGCGTGTGGTCTGCAGCGACTTGTCCACCTGGTTCGGTATCCGCTCGGCGACGGTCCGGCGCGGATTGAGATATTCCGCGTGGTACGTGGCGTGCCGCAGCGTCTCCCCGTCCCGGACCAGCACCGCGGATGAACTCACAGGCTGGAAGAACGATTTGTGGTAGTCGACGGTCACGGAGTCGGCCCGCTCGATCCCGTCGAGCAGATGCCGGTTCTTCAGCGACACGAGCAGCCCGCAGCCGTACGCGGCGTCCACATGCAGCCAGGTGTCGTACTGGGCGGCCAGCTCGGCGATCTCGGGCAGCGGGTCGATGGAGCCGAAGTCGGTCGTACCGGCGGTGGCCACGATCGCCATCGGCGTGAACCCGTCGCGCGCGCACTTCTCCAGCTCGTGGGCGAGGGCGACGGTCCGCATCCGCTTGTTGCGGTCACAGGGCACGGCCACGACGGCGTCGGCGGGCAGGCCGAGCAGCTTGACCGACTTCTGCACGCTGAAGTGGCTGCACTCGGAGGCGAAGACCCGCAGTTTCAGCGGGTCTTCGGTCTTGCACTCCTCCCGGGCGAGCAGCAGCGCCTCCAGGTTGGACTGCGTACCGCCGCTGGTGAACACCCCGTCGGCGGCCGGACCGAGCCCGATGCGCTGGGCGGTCCAGTCGATCAGGCGGCGCTCGATCAGTGTGGCGCCCGCGGACTGGTCCCAGGTGTCGAGCGAGGAGTTGACGGCGCTGAGCACGGCCTCGCCGAGCACCGCGGGGATGACGACGGGGCAGTTGAGGTGGGCGAGGTAGCGGGGGTGGTGGAAGTAGACGGCGTCGCGCAGATAGGTCTCTTCGAGCTCGTCCAGAGCGGCGGACGGGTCGTGCAGGGGACGGTCCAGGTCCACGGCGTCGATGGTGGGGGCGAGCCGCTCGGGGGTGATTCCCGTGAACGGTCCCTGGACGGACGCGAGTCGGGTGGCGACGCGGTCGGCGCCTTCGGCGATGCAGCGGCGGTAGGCCTCCGCGTTCAGGCCGTTGAGCAGATGAGACCTGGGCGCGAGGAGACTCATGTAACGGTCCTCCCAAAAGGGGACGTTGGGCCCTGCCCACATCAGCGGGCACGGCTCCGAGGCAGTGGGCTTAGGTTAGCCTAACCTTAAGTTCCTTCTCCACGGCAGGCCCATAGGTTCACTCGCTCATCCGGGGGCGCGCCAGGGGCGCTCGGGGGCACGCCGAGGCATGACGATGCCCCCGCACGGACCGTCGTACGGGGGCATCGGGTTTCTTTTTTTGGGGCTGTTGGGTGGGGGGTGCCCCGTCAGGGGCGCGGGGAACTGCGCGACCAGCCACGACGAACTCGCGGCCGGGCAACGGCAGTTGGGGGCAGATGCCTAGCCGATCTCCGCTTCCGCCCGGAGGGAATCCTCACTCGCACCCAGCCGCCAATACCCCGTGAACGTGACCGCCCTGCGATCGAACTCCCGCTCACGGACTAGATGGCGACGCAACGCCTTGACGGTGCCGGCCTCCCCGGCGATCCAGGCGTACGGCTGCGCCTCGGGCAGGGCGGCGGCCCGAACAGCCTCGACGGTCCGCTCCGTACGGTGCGCCCCGGACGCCTCCGTGACCTCCCGCACAAGCCATGTGAGGTCGACGTCCGCCTCGCTCTTCAGCTCCAACTGATCGCCCGCGCACGGCACTTCGAGCCAGACCTTCGCCCTGGTGCCGGCCGGAAGACTCTCCAGGATCGACGCGGCGGCGGGAAGCGCCGTCTCGTCGGCCCAGATCAGCACCCACTCGGCGCCTTCGGGGAGCCGGAACCGTATGCCGTTGTTGTC
This sequence comes from Streptomyces luteolus, assembly GCF_029968015.1. Taxonomy (GTDB): domain Bacteria; phylum Actinomycetota; class Actinomycetes; order Streptomycetales; family Streptomycetaceae; genus Streptomyces; species Streptomyces luteolus. The sequence continues at coordinate 24,430 of NZ_JASCIS010000046.1, read as the reverse complement.
CGGCCCGGAAGGGCCGAGCACCGCGACCCGGTCGCCCGGCTCGGCCCGCTCCGCCCAGGCACACGCCGGACCGCCGTCCGGATGCACCGCGAAGTCGATGTCCAACTCCTCGGCGGGACTTCGGCGTTGCTCGCGTGCGGTGTACGAGCGCATCACCGCGCGCGTGTCGTCCGCCATCGCCCGGTACGCCGCGTACCAGCCCGCCGGGTCGGTCCCCTCGGTCGGAGGGAGTACCGGGTCCTGCTGGCCCGGCCGCGGCAGGAACAGCGACAGGCTCTGGTCGAGCCCGCCGGATCTGAACTCGCCGAGCTCGGGGCCGGTGAAGGTGACCCGCACGAGCGACGGCGAGAGCCGTACCACCCGCTCGACCTCAAGCCGGAACAGCCGGAACGGGGCCTGGGACCCGGTCACTCGGCGACCTTCTTGGCGTCCTTCTTGGCGACCTTCCTGGCGTCCTCGATGGCCTTCGCGAGGTCGTCGAGGATCGGGGCGCACTTGTCGTACGAGTAGATGGGCTCGGTGACGCGGGGGATGACCTGGCCGGCCTGCACGGCGGGGAGCTTCTTCCAGGTCGGCTTGGACTTGTCGAGGTCGGCGGGCTGGAGGGCCGAGGTGCGGTTGTCCATCATGATGACGTCCGCTTCGTACTTGTCGACGTTCTCCCAGCTCAGCTCCTCGAAGAAGCCCTGTGCGTTCACCTTCGGCTTGACGAACTTCACGCCCAGCTCTTCGAAGTAGCGGGTGTCGGCGGCGGTCTCGGCCAGCGTGACGTAGAAGAGGTCGGCACTGCCCGAGCCGATCAGGACCTTGATCTCCGGCTTGGCCTTGGCGGCCTGGCGCAGCCGCTCGGCGGCCTTCTCGAACCGGGCCTTCGCGTCGGTGACCTTCTTCGCCTTCAGGTCCGCGCCGAGCGACTCGGCGAGGTCGGCGCGGCGCTGCAGCGCCTTGGGCATGGTGGTCTCGGCGGCCCACAGCGCGACGCTCGGGGCGAGCTTCAGGATCTTGTCCTTGGACTCGTCCGGCACGTACCAGAGCGCGTCCTTCAGCCACATGTCCGTGATCAGCACCTCGGGCGCGAGCGCCGCGTACTTCTCGACGTTGAACTGGCCCCACGCGTTGCCGAGGATCTCCAGCTTGCTGATGTCCATGTCGCCGGCCTGGACGTCGGGCTTGCCGCCCTTGCCCTTCGTCGGGCCGAAGACACCCTTGACCTTGATGCCGTAGTCGTACAGCGCGGCCGCGGTGCCGGTGAACGCCACGATGTTCTTCGGCACCGCGTCCGTCTTGACGGTCTTGCCGCGGTCGTCCTTGAAGGACCAGGGGCCCTTCTTTCCGCTGCCCGAATCCGAGCCGCCCTTCGCCTCTTTGTCGCCGCAGGCGGTGAGCAGAGCGCCGAGGGAGACTGCCCCACCGGCGGCGAGGAGGCCGCGGCGGGAGAGGAGGGCGGCTCGGGACTGGGACATGTCGTGTCTGCTTTCGTGGACGAAACGGCAACCTGGCGCGATCTCGCGTTAGGTTAACCTAACCTAAGCTCCACTCGGCATACGGGTCCAGCCCCGGATCTGCTTCCCGGATCTGCTTTGAGGGGCGCGGGGAACTGCGCATGTTTTCCAGGGGCGCGGGGAACTGCGCAGGTTTCTAGGGGCGCGGGGAACTGCGCAATCTTGTGCGCGCACCCACGACGGCGCGGCAGACGAATCACGACGGGGGCGCAGCCCGGCGGGGGCTGGGGCTCACCCCATGAGCCCCATCTCCCTGGCGATCAGCATCCGCTGAACCTCACTGGTCCCCTCCCCGATCTCCAGAATCTTGGAGTCCCGCCACATCCGAGCCACGGGGAACTCATTCATGAACCCGTACCCCCCATGGATCTGCGTGGCCTCGCGCGCGTTGTCCACCGCCACCGTCGACGAGTACAGCTTCGCCAGCGCCGCCTCCTTCTTGAACGGCTCCCCGCTCACCAGGCGCGAGGCCGCGTCCCGCCAGGCCAGGCGGGACGTGTGCGCCTTCATCTCCATGTCCGCCAGCTTGAACTGGATCGCCTGGTTGTCCCCGATCGGCCGCCCGAAGGCCCGCCGCTCCTTCGCATACCGCAGTGACTCGTCGACACAGCCCTGCGCCAGACCCGTCGCGAGCGCCGAGATCGCGATCCGGCCCTCGTCCAGGATCCGCAGGAACTGCGCGTACCCACGGCCCTCCTCACCGAGCAGGTTCTCCACCGGCACCCGCACGTCGGCGAAGGACAACTCCCGGGTGTCCGAGGCGTTCCAGCCCACCTTCGAGTAGGGCTCCGCGACCGTGAAGCCGGGCGTCCCCGACGGCACGATGATCGACGAGATCAGCGGTCTGCCGTCCTCGGTTCTGCCGGTCACGGCGGTCACCGTCACCAGGCCGGTGATGTCCGTACCGGAGTTGGTGATGAAGCACTTCGTGCCGTTGATCACCCATTGGTCGCCTTCCCGCACCGCCGTCGTGCGCGTGCCGCCCGCGTCCGAACCGCACTCCGGCTCCGTCAGGCCGAACGCGCCCAGGATCTCGCCGGAGCACATCCGCGGCAGCCACTCACGCTTCTGCTCCTCGGTGCCGAAGGAGTACACCGGCATCGCACCGAGCGACACCCCGGCCTCCAGGGTGATCGCCACCGAGGAGTCGACCCGCGCCAGCTCCTCCAGGGCGATGCCGAGGGCGAGATAGTCCCCGCCCATGCCGCCGTACTCCTCGGGGAACGGCAGCCCGAACAGGCCCATCCGCCCCATCTCGCGGACGATCTCGTACGGGAACTCGTGCCGCTCGTAGAAGTCCCCGATCTTGGGGGCGACCACGTCGTGCGCGAACTCCTCGACGGTGCGCCGCAGTTCCTCGTGCTCGGCGGAGAGCCGGTGGTCCAGAGACATCGTGGTCACTCCTCGGTTTTCTGTACGGCCTTGTGGGCCTCGGGGTTCTGCGTCTGCCGTCCGGCGGTGCGGAGGGGTGTCTCCGGTGGTTCCGCTTCGGTCCCCGCGAGGGCCCGGACGGTGCGGGACGGGCTGGGTCGGCCCAGGTGCCCGGCGAGCCAGGTGCTGGTGGCGGTGAGCGCGGTGAGGTCGACCCCGGTCTCGATGCCGAGGCCGCGCAGCATCCACACCAGGTCCTCGGTGGCGAGGTTGCCCGTGGCGCTCTTCGCGTACGGGCAGCCGCCAAGCCCGCCCGCCGAGGCGTCCACGGTGGTCACGCCGTGCTGCAGGGCGGCCAGGGTGTTGGAGAGGGCCTGGCCGTACGTGTCGTGGAAGTGCACGCCGATCGCCTCGGTGCCGACGCCCTGGTCGTTGAGCCCGGTCAGCAGGGCGCGGACATGGCCCGGTGTGGCCACGCCGATGGTGTCGCCGAGGCTCAGCTCGTCACAGCCGAGGTCCATCAACGCCTTTGCCGTGCCCACCACTTGATCGACCGGGACCGGCCCTTCCCAGGGGTCGCCGAAGCACATCGACAGGTAACCGCGCACATGCACCCCGGCGCCCTTCGCCCGCGCCACGACCGGCTCGAACATCGCCAGGGACTCCGCCACCGAGCGGTTGAGGTTGCGCCGCGCGAAGGACTCGGTGGCGGAACCGAAGACCGCGATACGGCGCGCGCCCAGGTCCAGGGCCCGGTCGAGCCCGCGTTCGTTCGGCACGAGCACCGGAAGGTGTACGCCCTCGATGTCTCCGAGCCGCGGGAAGAGCTGCTCGGCATCGGCGAGTTGGGGCACCCACTTGGGGTGGACGAAGCTGGTCGCCTCGACCGTGTCCAGGCCGGCCGCCGCAAGCCGGTGCACGAACTCCGCCTTGACGTCGGTCGGCACCGTCGCCTTCTCGTTCTGCAGCCCGTCCCGCGCACCCACCTCATGGATCCGCACACGCGCGGGGAGCCCTGCGGCGGGGACGGTCATGGGGAGGGCTACGGGGCCCTTTCCCGTGCTGGTGCCTGTGCCTGCGCCTGTGCCTGTGCCTGTGCCGGTGTCGCCGTCGATGCCCGCGCTCATCGCGCCGCCTCCTCGTCCTTCGGGGCGGCCGCCTCGGCGCCCGGCGCGGTCCCGGGGGCCGTCGCGGTGTTGGCGTCCGTCGCGCTCCCGGTGCCCGGCGCGGACTCGGTGCCCGGCGCCGACTCGGCCGGGTCCTCGTCGGGCGCGACCACTGCGAGGATCTGGTCCATGGCGACCGTCGTCCCGGGCGTGACGTCGAGTTCGGTGACCGTGCCCGCGTGCGGCGCGGAGATGACGTGCTCCATCTTCATCGCCTCGACCACCAACAGGCTCTGCCCCGCCGCCACTTGATCGCCGACGGCCACCTTCACCACCGTGACCGTGCCGGGCATCGGCGCCGTCATCGCGTCCACCCCTGCATGCGCCCCACCGGTCAGCGAGGCCGCGACCCGGTCGTACGACTGCACCTGCCAGGCGTCGCCGTCCCGGCCCAGCCAGTCGCCCGCGCGGTGGAAGGTGTGCGTGACGCCGTCGAGGGTGACCGTCACGCGGTCCTCCGTGACGCGGGCGCTCTCGTCGCTCACCGCGCGGGTGACGGGTTCGAGCCCCGGCACCCGGAGGTCGAAGTCGAGCGGAGCGGGCCTGCCGCCGAGGCGCCAGCCCGACGGCACCGAGAACGGGTCGACCCAGCCGCCGGCCTCCGGCGCCAAGACGTCCCGGCGCACCGCGGCCGCCGCCTCGTACACCTCGTCCGGGACCGAAGGGTCCACCAGCTCGTCCGCCACCCGCTCGACCAGGCCCGTGTCCAACTCCCCGGCCACCACGTCCGCGTGGGCGAGCAGGCGGCGCAGGAAGCCCGCGTTGGTCGGCACGCCGAGCGTGACCGTGCGGGCGAGGGCGGCCCGCAGCCTGCGCAGCGCGGTCGCCCGGTCCGGGCCGTGCGCGATCACCTTGGAGAGCATCGGGTCGTAGAGGCTGCCGATCTCCGTGCCTTCGGTGAGCCCGGAGTCCGTCCGCACTCCGTCGCCCTGCGGTTCGTGCAGCGCGAGGACGGTGCCGCCCGAGGGGAGGAATCCGCGGGCGGGGTCCTCGGCGCAGACCCGCGCCTCCACTGCGTGCCCGGAGAGTCTGATGTCCTCCTGGCCGTAGGGCAGTTGCTCCCCGGCGGCGACGCGCAGCTGCCACTCCACCAGGTCGATCCCGGTGATCAGCTCGGTGACCGGGTGCTCCACCTGGAGACGGGTGTTCATCTCCATGAAGTAGTACGCCGAGGGGTCGTCGCCCGGCACGATGAACTCCACGGTGCCCGCGCCGACATAGCCGCAGGAGCGGGCCGCCTGGACCGCCGCCTCGCCCATCGCCGCGCGTGTGGCCTCGTCAAGGAGGACCGACGGCGCCTCTTCGATGATCTTCTGGTGGCGGCGCTGCAGGGAGCACTCGCGCTCGCCTAGGTGGATCACGTTCCCATGGCCGTCCGCGAGGACCTGGATCTCGATGTGCCGGGGCCGGTCGACCCAGCGCTCCACCAGCAGCGTGTCGTCCCCGAAGGAGGCCCGCGCCTCGCGCCGGGCGGCGGCGATCTCCTCCAGGAGCGCCGATTCGAGCCGCGTCAGCCGCATGCCCTTGCCGCCGCCGCCCGCCGAGGGCTTGAGGAGCACCGGCATGCCGATCTCCCGTGCCGCCTCGGCCAGTTCGTCGTCGCTCAGGCCGGAACCCGAGGAGCCGGGGACCACGGGGACACCGGCGGCCCGCACGGTCTCCTTGGCGCGGATCTTGTCGCCCATCAGGGAGATGGCGTCGGCTGGCGGCCCGATGAAGGTCAGGCCGGCCTCGGTGCAGGCTCGCGCGAACCCGGCGTTCTCCGCGAGGAAGCCGTAGCCGGGGTGCACCGCCTGGGCGCCGGTCCGGGCGGCCGCTTCGAGGAGCCGCTCCACGGACAGATAGCTCTCGGCCGCGGGCGGCGGTCCGATGCGCACGGCCGTGTCGGCCTCGCGCACATGCCGGGCGTCGGCGTCCGCGTCGCTGAACACGGCCACCGAGCGCACTCCGAGCTCGCGCAGCGTGCGGATGACGCGGACCGCGATCTCGCCTCGGTTGGCGACCAGGACGGTGTCGAACATCGGCGCCGCGGCCGCGGATCCGGAGCGCGTGGCCCCGGCGGGAGCAGGGGAATCGGCGGTCGAAGCTGTGGACGTCGTCAGGGGCGTGGACGTCGAAAGGGGCGTGGAAGTCATGGTCCTCACATCCGGAAGACGCCGAAGCCGGGCGCCGCGTCGTCCTTCTCGGGCAGGGGGGCGTTGGCGCAGGCGGTCAGGGCGAGCCCCAGCACCTGGCGGGTCTCCAACGGATCGATCACGCCGTCGTCCCAGAGCCGGGCCGTCGCGTAATAGGCGTTGCCCTGGGACTCGTACTGCGCGCGGATGGGGTCCTTGAAGGACTCCTCGTCCTCGGCCGGCCAGGTCTCGCCGCGCGCCTCCATCTGGTCGCGCTTGACGGTCGCGAGCACCGAGGCCGCCTGCTCGCCGCCCATCACGGAGATCTTGGCGCTCGGCCACATCCACAGGAAGCGCGGTGAATAGGCGCGACCGCACATCGAGTAGTTGCCCGCGCCGTACGAACCGCCGATGACGACCGTCAGCTTGGGTACGCGCGTGGTGGCCACCGCCGTGACCATCTTGGCGCCGTGCTTGGCGATGCCGCCCGCCTCGTAGTCCCTGCCGACCATGAAGCCCGAGATGTTCTGCAGGAACAGCAGCGGGATGCCGCGCTGGTCGCACAGCTCGATGAAGTGCGCGCCCTTCTGGGCGGATTCGGAGAACAGGATGCCGTTGTTGGCGACGATGCCGACCGGGTGGCCGTGGATCCGGGCGAAGCCGGTGACCAGCGTCGTGCCGTACTCCGCCTTGAACTCCTGGAAGCGGGAGCCGTCCACCACGCGCGCGATGACCTCACGGACGTCGTACGGCGTGCGCGAGTCCACCGGCACCGCGCCGTACAGGCCGTACGGATCGACCTTGGGCTCCTCGGCCGGAGTCACGGTCCAGGGGAGGGGGCGGCGCGCGGGGAGCGTCGCCGTGATGTTGCGCACGATGCGCAGCGCGTGGGCGTCGTCCTCCGCGAGGTGGTCCGTCACGCCGGAGACTCGTGAGTGCACCTCGCCGCCGCCCAGCTCCTCGGCGGTGACCACCTCACCCGTGGCCGCCTTCACCAGCGGCGGGCCGCCCAGGAAGATCGTGCCCTGGCCCCGCACGATCACCGCTTCGTCGCTCATCGCCGGGACATAGGCCCCGCCCGCCGTGCAGGAGCCGAGCACGGCGGCGATCTGCGGGATGCCCTGGCCCGACATCTGCGCCTGGTTGTAGAAGATCCGCCCGAAGTGCTCGCGGTCCGGGAAGACCTCGTCCTGCATGGGCAGGAAGGCGCCGCCCGAGTCCACCAGGTAGATGCAGGGGAGGCGGTTCTCCAGGGCCACGGCCTGGGCGCGGAGGTGCTTCTTGACCGTCATCGGGTAGTAGGTGCCGCCCTTGACCGTGGCGTCGTTGGCCACGATCACGCACTCGCGGCCCGAGACCCGGCCGATCCCGGCGATGACTCCGGCGGCCGGTGCGTCCCCGCCGTACATCCCCTCCGCCGCGAGCGGGGCCAGCTCAAGGAAGGGGGAGCCGGGGTCGAGCAGGGCGTCCACACGCTCCCGGGGCAGCAGCTTGCCGCGCGCCACATGCCGGGCGCGGGCCTTCTCGCCGCCACCCGCCTCGGCCCGCGCGAGCTTTCCGCGCAACTCCTCGACGAGTGCGTGGTGCGCCGACTCGTTGGCCCGCCAGGCCTCCGAGGCGGGATCCGCCCCACTGTGAAGGACCGGTGCCTGCTGCATCGCCTGAGCTCCCTTGCTCGTACGACTGCCGATTACGACTGCTGGTGACGACTGCCTGTTGCGCCGCGCGACGGCCTCGCACGACGTTAATGACCGTTAACTCGCTCCTCCAGGTTAACGACCGCTAACCGCCCTGTCTAGAATGAATTCATGAGCACCACCAGCGCGGCCCTGACGCGCCGCGAGCAGATCCTCAAGGAGGCCGCCCGCCTCTTCGCCGAGCGTGGATTCCACGGCGTCGGCGTCGATGAGATAGGGGCCGCCGTGGGCATCAGCGGCCCCGGTCTCTACCGCCACTTCGCGGGCAAGGACGCGATGCTCGCCGAACTTCTCGTCGGCATCAGCGGCCGCCTCCTGACGGGCGGCAAGCGGCGCGCGGCCGAGGCGCGCAGCGGTGGCGACGCGGCCGAGGTGCTGCTCGACTCGCTGATCGAGGGGCACATCGACTTCGCGCTCGACGACCGCCCGCTGATCACCCTGCACGACCGCGAGCTGGACCGGCTGCGCGACAGCGACCGCAAGCTGGTCCGCCAACTGCAGCGGCAGTACGTGGAGTTGTGGGTCGAGGTCGTGCGTGAGGTCTATCCCGCCATGGTCGAGTCGGAGGCGCGGGCGACGGTGCACGCGGTCTTCGGCCTGCTCAACTCAACGCCGCACCTCAGCCGCCCCGGCGCGCTGCCCGGCCGTACCGTGATGGCGACGCTGCTGCACCGCCTGGCCCGCGGCGCCTTCGCGGCGGCCGCTTCGAACGGCGCGGCCTGAGTCGAGGGAGCCGCGCGGTCCGAGCGCGGGCGAATGTGAGCCGATCCGCAGATCGTCCGCTCTGGACAGCCTTGGCGACTGCCGGGTAACTTCAGTCTGAGCAAGCGCTTAGCCAGCGCGCTGTGCGGTGTGCCGAAACCGGTGTGCCGACGCGCCGCCCACAGCGACCCGAGCCAGACGACCAGGAGGCCGACCGTGCGCCGTACCGTTTTCAATGAGGACCACGAGGCGTTCCGGGAGACCCTGCGCGCCTTCATCGAGACCGAGGTCGTCCCCGTCTACGACGAGTGGTTCGAGGCCGGTCAGGCGCCCCGCGACTTCTACTACAAGCTCGGTGAGCTGGGTGTCTTCGGCATCCGCGTGCCCGAGGAGTTCGGCGGCGCGGGCATCGACTCGCACAAGTTCGAGGCCGTCATGTACGAGGAGACCGCCCGCGCCGGCGTCTCCTTCGGCGGCTCCGGTGTGCACGTCCTGCTGGGCCTGCCGTACATCCAGATGCTCGCCACCGACGAGCAGAAGAAGCGTTTCCTCCCGAAGTTCGTCACCGGCGAGGAGATGTGGGCCCTCGCGATGACCGAGCCGGGCACCGGCTCCGACCTCGCGGGCATGAAGACCACCGCCAAGCTAACCGAGGACGGCACGCACTACGTCCTCAACGGCGCCAAGACCTTCATCACCGGCGGTGTGCACGCCGACAAGGTCATCGTCTGCGCCCGCACCTCCGCGCCGACCGCCGAGGACCGCCGCTTCGGCATCTCGCTGTTCGCCGTCGACACCAAGTCCGAGGGCTACTCCGTCGGCCGCAAGCTGGACAAGCTGGGCCTGAAGACCTCCGACACCGCCGAGCTGGCGTTCGTCGACGTGCAGGTGCCCGTCGAGGACCTGCTCGGCGAGGAGAACAAGGGCTTCTACTACCTCGGCCAGAACCTGCCGTCCGAGCGCTGGGGCATCGCCTTCGGCGCGTACGCGCAGGCCAAGGCCGCCGTGCGGTTCGCCAAGCAGTACGTCCAGGACCGCTCCGTCTTCGGCAAGAGCGTCGCCTCGTTCCAGAACACCAAGTTCGAACTGGCCGCCTGCCAGGCCGAGGTGGACGCCGCCGAGGCCGTCGCCGACCGCGCGCTCGACGCTCTGGACGCCGGTGAGCTGACCCCCGCCGAGGCCGCCTCCGCGAAGCTGTTCTGCACCGAGGTCGCGCACCGCGTCATCGACCGCTGCCTCCAGCTGCACGGCGGCTACGGCTTCATGAACGAGTACCCGATCGCCCGCCTCTACGCCGACAACCGCGTCAACCGCATCTACGGCGGCACCAACGAGGTCATGAAGATGATCATCGCGAAGGACATGGGTCTGTGACCTCAGAGCTCGACGCCCTGCTCGATCTGCTCGACCTGGAGCGGATCGAGCGGGACATCTTCCGTGGCCGGTCGCGCTCGGCGATCGTGCCCCGGGTGTTCGGCGGCCAGGTCGCGGCCCAGGCCCTGATCGCCGCCGGCCGCACGGTCCCCGAGGGACGCGCGGCGCACTCCCTGCACGCCTATTTCCTGCGCCCCGGCGACCCGGGCGCCCCGATCGTCTACACGGTCGACCGCATCCGCGACGGCAGATCCTTCACCACGCGACGCGTGGTGGCGGTTCAGCACGGACAGCCGATCTTCCACCTCTCCGCGTCCTTCCAGGAGTACGAGGAAGGCCTGGAACACCAGGTGGACATGCCCGCGGCGCCCGACCCGGAGTCGCTGCCCACGGCCGCCGAGATGCTGCCCCGGCACCTTCCGGCCGACGTCGCCGAGCGCTTGATCGAGGCCCGCGCGGCCGTCGACCTGCGCTATGCGGACATCCCGCCGTGGGGCAGCGTCGGTACCCCGCGCGCACCGCGCTCCCAGGTGTGGTTCCGCACCAACGGCAAGCTCGTGGACGACCCCCTGCTGCACGTCTGCCTCGCCACGTACGTCTCCGACATGACGCTGCTCGACTCGGTACTGCTCGCCCACGGGCGCGGCGGCTGGGCGGTCGGTGACGTGGTGGGCGCCTCGCTCGACCACGCGATGTGGTTCCACCGGCCGTTCCGCGCCGACGAATGGCTGCTCTACGACCAGGAGTCGCCGTCGTCCTCCGGCGGGCGCGGCCTCGGTCAGGCCGGGATCTACACGCAGGACGGACGGCTCGCGATCTCCGTCATCCAGGAGGGCGTGGTGCGGGTACCGCGCGGTACCTGAGCGAAAGCCGCTTCCTGAGCGAAAACCGCTTCCTGTGCGATCGGCGAATTGCGATCGGCGAAATCGGCCTCCACGCGCGCGGGGTGGCCGATGTCGCGGTCACGCCTCCGGAGTGAGCCCCGCCGAGTCCAGCAGGTACGCCGTCATCGGGTCGTAGAAGCGCGGGTCGGTGACGTGGTCGTCGAGCGGGACCGTGACCTGCACGGTGCCCTCGGCCTCGCCGATGAACAGCGCCGGGTCGTTGCAGTCCGCGTACCCGACCGAGTCCAGGCCGCGCTGACCGGCGTACCCGGCCCAGCCGTGGTCCGCGACGACCAGGTCGGGCTGGGGGCGGCCCTCGCGCTCCAGGCCGTCCAGGATCGCCTTCATGGGCTGGGGGGAGTGGGTGTGCCACAGGGTGGCGCCGCGCTCCAGGACCGCCACGTCGGCGAACTGGAAGACGTAGCCCTCGTCGGCGGTGAGCCCGGCGGGGATCACCACGATCTCGCAGCCGGCCGCGCGCAGCGCCGTCGCCGTCGCGCGGTGCACGTCGAGCAGGCCGCCGGGGTGGCCGGTCGCGAGCAGGACGCGCTCCTTGCCCGCGGCCGCCTTGCGCAGCCGGGCCGCCATCCGCTCCAGGGCGTCGACCGTCAGGTCCGGGTCGATCGTGTCCTGGCCCGTACGGTGCCCGGGGTCGTCGACCACACCGCACCGCTCGGCCATCACCGCGAGCACGTCCTGCTCGTCGGTCCAGCGGTCGCCGAGCTCCAGGCCCAGCCAGTAGTGGCGGTCGCCGTTCGCGAGCTTGCGGTAGTGGGAGAGGTTGTTGTCGCGGGGTGTGGCGACGTCACCGGCGATACGGGTGCGGACAAGGTGGTCGACTAGTGCGGCACGGCTGGGTATCGGCATGCCCCCCATTGTGCCGTCGCCGCCGGGCGGCCGGGCCCGCTGTCCCGAACCCTGGACCCGCTCCGTACGCGGAAAACCGCACCCAAGGGACCCATGGGGCGGAATCAGGAGTTCCGTAGGGCGAACCACAACTCCATGCGCACATCCGGATCGTCCAGATCCGTTTCAAGCAGCGTGGAGCAGCGGGCGATCCGCTGCCGGACGGTGTTGCGGTGCACGCCGAGTGCCGCGGCCGTACGGTCCCAACTCCCGTGCAGAGAGAGCCAGGTGCGCAGGGTCTCCACCAGTGCCGGGTTTCCCGCGACCGGTTCGAGCAGCACGCGCGCGTGCGCCTCGGCCTCCGCGGGCGCGACGAGCGCGGCGAGCCCCGACTCCCGGTCGAGCACCAGCGGCGCCCGGGTGACCTCCGCGCGCCGCAGCGCCCGCGCCGCGCGTGCGTCGGCCGCGCCCAGGTCCGCCACGTCGGCGGGAGCGGAAACCCCGAGCGTCCAGCCGGGCGGCGGGTCCAGGGCGTGGTCGGCGGGGACGAGCAGCCGTACGACGTCGGTCTCGGGATCGTCCTCGGCGGGGTCGACCAGGGGCGTGCCGAGGGACACGGCGAGCGCCGACGGGGAGGGCCGGGTCCGCTCGGCGCGGGACGGCAGCACGCGCGCGTGCACCACGCGCCACGCCTCACTCCCGAGCAGTGCCCCGGCCCGCTCCGGACCGGCACCGAGCAGCAGCCGGACGAGCGCCGCCGAACGGGCACCCTCCGAGGCGCTCTGATGCTCACCGGCGAGCAGCGAGAGCAGCACCACCGCGGCCCCGGTGATGGTGTGATCGCCCGCCGCGCGGTGCTCGGTCGCGACGCCGAGCGCGAATCCGCGACCGCCGCCCAGGGCGTACGCGGTCAGGTGCACGGGACCGGCCGTGTCGGCGGCCGAGGTGGGCGCGCCCGGCGTCGCGCGGCGCACGACGGCGGTCAGCTCGCGCAGCGCCGTACGGGCCGCATCGCCGGTCCGGCCCGCGGACTGCAGCTCCGTGCCGTCCGGCCCGTACAGGAGCGCCGCCCCACCGAGGCGGGTGGCCAGCTGGCGCAGGACCGCCGGGACCGGATCCGGCCGCGCCGCCGCGGTCGCGAGGCCCTGCTGCGCCTCGGCGACCCGGCGCAGCTCGGCGTGCCGCGCCTCCGCCATCAGCCGCCACACCGCGCGTGCCACCCCGCTGAACGTCGTCCGCGGCGGCACCTCGACCAGGGGCAGGCCGTGCCGGTCGCAGGCCTCCACCAGGGCGGGCGGCACCGTGTCATGGACCGGGGCCACACCGAAGCCGAGCGCCGCGCCGCCCGCCGCCACGACCCGCGCCACATACGCGTCCAGGTCGCCGTCCCCCGCCTCGCCGATGTGCACGCCGGCCGTCAGGAGCAGTTCGCCGCCCAGCAGGTACGGGGACGGGTCGGCCAGTTCGGAGGTGTGCGCCCAGTGGACGACGGTGCCCGCCTCGCGCGCGTCGGGGCCGGCGATCTGGCGCAGGCCGAGCGAGTCGAGGGCGAGCAGCGCGGACAGCGCCACCGGGGCCACCGGAGGGCCTGGCGGCGTGGAGGAGGGCAGAGGCGGCGAAGTGGGCATGAGGGGTGGACGTTCCCTCCATTCGTGATGCGGGAAGTGGAGGAAACGTACACTTCAGGGTTGCTTTCAGGCCACCTTAAAGTCGTGCCGACCACTGGCCACGGGTACGGGCGGATGTCCCCATGGCCGGTCACCCCCCACCCCGTATCTGCACGACACGCCACCGAGGTGCGCAAGGAGGGCCGCATGGCCGTCGACTACACAGTGATCGTCATCTATCTCGCCGGCATGCTCGCCATGGGCTGGTGGGGCATGCGCCGCGCCAAGTCCAAGAGCGAGTTCCTGGTCGCCGGGCGCCGCCTCGGACCGTGGTTCTACTCCGGGACGATGGCCGCGATCGTCCTCGGCGGCGCCTCCACCATCGGCGGCGTGGGCCTCGGCTACCAGTACGGCCTGTCCGGTGCCTGGATGGTGTTCACCATCGGCCTCGGCATCCTGGCCCTGTCGATCTTCTTCTCGGCGCGCATCGCGCGTCTGAAGGTCTACACCGTCTCCGAGATGCTCGACCTGCGCTACGGGGGCCGCGCGGGCGTCATCTCCGGCGTCGTCATGTGGGCGTACACGCTGATGCTCGCCGTCACCTCGACCATCGCGTACGCCACCATCTTCGACGTCCTCTTCGACGTCCACCGCACCGTGGCGATCATCCTCGGCGGCACCATCGTCGTCGCCTACTCGACCCTCGGCGGCATGTGGGCGATCACGCTCACCGACATGGTGCAGTTCGTCGTCAAGACGATCGGTGTGCTGCTCCTGCTGCTGCCCATCGCCGTGATCAAGGCGGGCGGCTTCAGTGAGATGAAGGCCCAGCTGCCGACCGAGTACTTCGACCCGCTGGGCATCGGCGGCGAGACGATCTTCACGTACGTGCTGATCTATACGTTCGGCATGCTCATCGGGCAGGACATCTGGCAGCGCGTCTTCACCGCCCGCAGCGACAAGGTCGCCAGCATGGGCGGCGCCGCGGCCGGCACGTACTGCCTGGTCTACGCGATCGCCGGCGCCGTCATCGGCACCGCGGCCAAGGTCATGTACCCGAACCTGGAGAGCGCCGACGCCGCGTTCGCCACCATCGTCAAGGACGAACTCCCCATGGGCGTGCGGGGCCTGGTGCTCGCCGCCGCGCTCGCCGCGGTGATGTCCACCTCGTCCGGTGCGCTCATCGCCTGCGCCACCGTCGCCAACAACGACATCTGGTCGCGGCTGCGCGGCATCGTGAAGAGCCCCGGGCAGGACGAGGGGCCGCACGACGAGGTCAAGGGCAACCGCCTGTTCATCCTGATCATGGGTGCCGTGGTCGTTGTCATCTCCATCGCGCTCAACGACGTCGTGCAGGCCCTGACCGTCGCCTACAACCTGCTCGTCGGCGGACTGCTCGTGCCGATCCTCGGAGGCCTCGTCTGGCGCCGCGGCACCGCGACCGGAGCGCTCGCCTCCGTCGTCGCCGGCGGCCTCTCCGTCATCGGCCTGATGTGGCACTACGGCATCCTCGCCAACCAGCCCATCTACTACGGCCTGTTGGCCTCCCTCGCCGTGTACGTCGTCGTCTCCCTGGCCACGCCGCCGACCGACGCCGCCGTCCTCGACGCCTGGCGCGAGCGCCTCGCGGGCCGCGCCGAGGAGCCGGACCAGACCCCGGCGACCCCCGTGACCAGCAGCTGACCCCGTGCGCGGCCCGATTGTCAGTGGGCCGCGCAACACTAGGAATCGCACCCAGCACAGCAGGAGGAAGAACCGACCATGAGCAGCGCCGAGACCCCCACCCCCCGCGGCCCCGTCGACTCCTCCCGCGTCCCGCGCTACGCCGGCCCCGCGACGTACGCCCGCCTGCCCCGCCTCGACGAGGTCGGCGGGAAGACGGACGTCGCGGTCGTCGGCGTCCCGTTCGACACGGGCGTCTCGTACCGCCCCGGCGCCCGCTTCGGCGGCAACGCCATCCGTGAGGCCTCCCGCCTGCTGCGGCCGTACAACCCGGCGCAGGACGCCTCGCCGTTCGCGCTCGCCCAGGTCGCGGACGCGGGTGACATAGCCGCCAACCCCTTCAACATCAACGAAGCGGTGGAGACCATCGAGGCCGCCGCCGACGACCTCCTCGGCACCGGCGCCCGCATGATGACCCTCGGCGGCGACCACACCATCGCCCTGCCGCTGCTCCGCTCGGTCGCGAAGAAGCACGGCCCGGTCGCGCTGCTCCACTTCGACGCCCACCTCGACACCTGGGACACGTACTTCGGCGCCGAGTACACCCACGGCACCCCGTTCCGCCGCGCCGTCGAGGAGGGCATCCTCGACACCGAGGCGCTCTCCCACGTCGGCACCCGCGGCCCGCTCTACGGCAAGCAGGACCTGACCGACGACGAGAAGATGGGCTTCGGCATCGTCACCTCGGCGGACGTCTACCGCAGGGGCGCCGACGAGGTCGCGGACCAGCTCCGCCAGCGCATCGGCGACCGCCCGCTGTACATCTCCATCGACATCGACTGCCTGGACCCGGCCCACGCCCCGGGCACCGGCACCCCGGAGGCGGGCGGCATGACCTCCCGCGAACTCCTGGAGATCCTGCGCGGCCTGTCCTCCTGCAACCTGGTCTCGGCCGACGTCGTGGAGGTCGCCCCGGCGTACGACCACGCCGAGATCACCGCCGTCGCCGCCTCCCACACGGCGTACGAACTGACCACGATCATGTCCCGTCAGATCGCCGCGAGCCGGGAAGGGACCACCGCGTGACCCACGACCACGACCTGGAACTGCTGCCCACCGCCGCCCAGACCGAGGCCGCCCTCAACCCGCCCGCCGGGCGGACCGGGGGAGACCTGGTCGTCGAGACCCTGCGCGGCCTCGGCGCGGCCACCGTGTTCGGCCTGCCCGGGCAGCACGCCCTCGGCATGTTCGACGCGCTGCGCCGCTCCGACCTCAGCTATGTCGGCCTGCGCGTGGAGAACAACGCGGGCTTCGCCGCCGACGCGTACGGACGGGTCACCGGCGAGGCCGCCCCGCTGCTGCTCTCCACCGGACCCGGCGCACTGATGTCCCTCGCCGCCCTGCAGGAGGCCGCCACCGCGAGCGCCCCCGTGCTCGCCATCGGCAGCCAGGTCCCGGCGGCCGGACTCGGCGGCGGCAGACACGGCTATCTGCACGAACTCCGTGACCAGCAGGCCTCGTTCCGGGACGTGGTCAAGTCCGTCCACACCGTCCGTACGCAGTCGCAGATCCCCTCCGCGATCGCCGCGGCCTGGGAGTCCGCGCTCACCGCGCCGCACGGACCGGTCTGGGTGGAGATCCCGCAGGACGTCCTGCTCGCCGAGACGACGCTGCCCGTCGTCACCGCGATGGACGCCACGCCCCGCGAGCTCGTGCCCCGGCCCGAACTGACCGCGGTCGCCGCCGACCTGCTCTCCAAGGCGGAGCGTCCGGTGATCATCGCGGGCGGCGGAGTGGTGCGTTCCGACGCGGCGGGCAAGCTGCTCGCCCTCGCCGAGAAGATCAACGCCCCGGTGGTCACCACCTTCGGCGGCAAGGGCGCCTTCCCCTGGGAGCACCCGCTGTCGCTGCAGTCCTGGATGGAGGACCGGCACACCACCGACCTCCTGGAGGACGCCGACGTCCTGCTCGTCGTCGGCTCCGGCCTCGGCGAACTCTCCTCGAACTACCACACGTTCGCGCCGCGCGGCCGGGTCGTGCAGATCGAGGCGGACGCGGGAAAGCTGGAGTCCAACCACCCGGCGCTCGGC
This sequence comes from Streptomyces luteolus, assembly GCF_029968015.1. Lineage (GTDB taxonomy): Bacteria > Actinomycetota > Actinomycetes > Streptomycetales > Streptomycetaceae > Streptomyces > Streptomyces luteolus. The sequence goes on along the minus strand of NZ_JASCIS010000046.1, from coordinate 7,415 downwards.
ATCCACGCGGACGCCCGCCTCGCCCTCTCGGCCCTGCTCGACACGGTCGAGGAGCGGCCCGACGCGGACGCGGCCGGCCGGGTCGCCGAGCTGCTCGCCAAGGTCAAGGAGCGCCTGGACGGCCAGGAGCTGGCGCTCGAACGGCAGGTCCTCGGCGCGGTCCGCGAGGCGCTGCCCGCCGCGTCGCCGTCGTTCTGGGACATGACGATCCTCGCCTACTGGGCCTGGTCCGCCTGGCCCGGAGCGATGCACTCCGCCCAGGGCGCGGGCGGCCTCGGATACGGCTTCCCGGCCGCACTCGGCGCGGCCGTCGCCGAGCCCACCCGCCCGGTGCTCGCGGTCTCCGGCGACGGCGGCGCGATGTACTCCATAGCGGAGCTCGCCACGGCCCGGCAGTACGACCTCAACGTCACCTGGCTGATCGTGGACGACGGCGGGTACGGCATCCTGCGCGAGTACATGACGGACGCCTTCGGCGAGGCGACGGCCACCGAGCTTTCCCGCCCGGACTTCGTGGCACTCGCCGAGTCCTTCGGGGTGCCCGCGGTGCGGACCTCGGTGGAGACCCTCGCCGAGGACCTCGCCAAGTCCCTCGCGGCGCCCGGGCCTTCGGTCGTCGTGCTGCCGGCGCTGCTGAAGATGTTCGCGCCGACGCATCTGTGAGTGGTCCTCAATCGCCGGACGGGCTGAAATCAGCCCGTCCGGCGTTTGAGGACGAGCCCGCAGGGCGATCTGCGGTGCGGTGCAGGAACGGCGCGGGTTCGACTAGGGCCGCAACCCCTCCCGTACATCCCGACGATCCAGCTTCGCGTCCCGCGCGGCCAGCGGCTTCGCCTTCGCCGGGTCGGACTTGACGGACGCCGGGGCGACACCGGCCCACTCCAGGATGTCGGCCGTCGCCTTCGCCTTCTCGTCGGCGACGAGACCGGCCACGTCGGCCCCGTGGTTGCCGCCGGGCACGGTCACGACGTACGAGTCCTCGGTGCCCCGGCCCGGGCGGAACGGCTCGGCGCCCCACGGGTCGTTCTGGCCGTAGACGAAGAGCATCCGCTCGGCGTTGTGCCGCACCCAGCGGTCCACGTCGCGCATCGCCGACGGGTCGAAGGACATCGGGATGTCGCGCGGCACGAAGGTGCGCGGCGGCTGGTAGCCGTACCGCGTCAGGCCCTTGAGGTGGGGCTGCTGGATGGTGGGCGCGCCCAGCTCGGTTCCGGCCTGGTAGTAGTACGGCGTGTAGTCGGCCAGGCTCTGGTCGGTGTAGGCGGACCAGCCGGCGATCGTGTCGATGTAGTCGAAGAGTTCCTTGTCGCTGACCGCGGCGGCGTCCGGCACGTCGGCGCAGTCCTTCTCCAGGCTGTACTGCCAGAAGCCCCACGCCGTGTCGAGGACGGTCGCCTCGAAGGCCTTGTCGAGGGTGCCCACGGTCTTCACGGTGTAGTCACCCGCGGCCAGGTAGTCCGCGTACAGCTTCTGCATCGGCTCGCGGCGCACCAGCGCCTCCCGCTCGACGGCCTGCAGCGCCTCGCGGCACTCCTTCGGCCCGACGTTCTCGAAGAACCGGTCGTACGCCGAGTCCTCCTTGTTCACCACGTCGTTGGGCGCGACGTACGCGACGACGCCGTCCATGTCGCGCGGGTGGAAACGCTCGTAGTACGTGGCGGTCATGCCGCCCTTCGAACCGCCCGTCGCCAGCCACTTCTTGGTGTAGATCGGCTTGAGGGCCTTGAAGAGGCGGTGCTGGTCGGCGGCGGCCTGCCGGATGTCGAGCTTCGACCAGTCGGCGGGGTCGGGGCGCGACGGGCTGAAGTAGCGGTACTCCAGGGAGATCTGGTTGCCGTCCACGATCTGCGTCGGCTCGCTGCGCCGCGGGGTCGTGGAGACGTGGTAGCCGGACGTGTAGAAGACCGTCGGCCGGGCGGTGTCCTTGTGCAGGACGGTGAGCCGCTGCTCGAACGTGCCCTTGGCGGGCCTGCGGTGGTCGACCGGCTGCGTGTAGCCGAGGACGAAGAAGCGGTAGCCCGGGTACGGCTTCTCCTCGATCAGCCGCATGCCGTCGATGGCGAGCAGCCGGTCCTTGATGTCGGTGGTGGCGGAAGCGTCGTTCGTGGCGGGCTGGTCGGCCCGCGGCGCTGTCTGCGGCTGTGCGGCGGTGGCCGCGCCGGCCGCGCTCACGGTGCCTATGAGCACCACGAGCGACAGCAGCCATCTGAGTGCGTTGCGCATGCACCCTCCCCTGTGTCACGGATGTCCGCCGGAACCTATCGGAGCAACTCTTGTGACACCAGGGGGGATTGGGAGCTCGTGGGGAAGGTCAGTGGGAGCTCAGGGGAAGTTCAGTGGCAGTACCGTGTCCGCTCAGTGGCGGCTCAGTGGCAGTTCAGCACTGGATCCAGCGCGGTTTCAGCGAACCGCCGCCGACCGAGCCGGTCACCTTCACGCAGCGGTGGGCGGCCCGTACCGACAGCGGTCCCGCGTACTTCCGGAACGTGCCGGAGCGGGTCACGGCGCGGTGCCCGCGGGCCTGCAGCGTGACGGACATCTTGCGGGCGCGGCCTGGGTTCTCGGCGTACGTGAGGGCGCAGACGAAACCGGCGCCCTTGAAGACGGTGACCCGGCCGGTCGAGAACGTGAACGTCTTGATCTTGTGGCCCTGGCAGGGGCCCGCAGCGGCGGCCTGGGCGGTGGCGGGGCCGACGAGGGCGAACAGCAGGGCGGCGGCAAGCGTCAGGCAGCCGAGCAGCGTCCGCCGGGTCCGCCGGGGCCGTCGGGTCTGCCAGGTCCGCTGGGTCCGTCCGGGCCGTCCGGTCCGTCCGGGAAATCCGCCTGCACGCGCGCGTGCGGAGCGTCCGGTACCCGAGGCCCGTATCCCACTGTGCACAGTCGCCCCTCCCATTGCTGCAGCGTACTGAAGTACGGACGCTCCCCCTAGAGGGGGCGGTTGCAGGAACGGCCGGAGCTTTACCGGGCCGCAGGGCAACCTCCTGGCGGCACCCGCCGTCGAACAGTCAGAGAGAAAGGCGGACCCCATGGCGAAGAAGCCTCCGCGTACGTCCGGCCGCACCGGCCGGTTACTCCTCGTCGCCGCGACCCTCACCGCACTCGCAGCGGTCCCCGCGGCGGCCGCGGTGCAGACGGAACCCGTACCCGTACAGACTGAAGAACGCTCGGCCGCCGCCCCGTCCCATTCGGGCGGCCCCCGGAACGTCGCCGAGCGCGTGGCGCACTTCTATGCCGCGTACGTCGACGTCGCCTACTCCGCCGACGACCTCGCGGACGACACCGCGGCCACCGAACTCCGCAAGTTCTACCTGACGTCCGAGCTGCGCTCCCGGCTCGCCAAGTGGGAGCAGCAGAACGAGGCCGACGGCGTCCTGATGGCGCAGAACGTGCCGAGCGCCTGGAAGGTCACCCCCGGCGACAGCGGCATGGGCCACACCTGGTCCACGGTCCGGCTCACCTGGGGCAGCGGCCAGGACCGCACGTACACCTACATCGCGGTGCAGTCGGACCTGGCCACCCGGAAGATCTCCGACATCAAGTCGAAGTACTGACCTCGACCTGCGCATCCGGCGACCCCTCCACCGGCTCCCCGATGAACGTGCGCCACAGACGGGCGTACTTGCCGTCCAGGGCGAGGAGTTCGTCGTGCGTGCCGTCCTCCGCCACCCGGCCGTGGTCCATCACCACGACGCGGTCGGCGCGGGCGGCGGTCGTCAGGCGGTGCGCCACCACGAGCGTGGTGCGGCGCCCGGCGAGCCGGTCCGCGGCCGCGTTGACCTGCGACTCGGTGGCCAGATCGAGCGCGGCCGTAGCCTCGTCGAGCAGCAGGATGTCCGGGTCGACCAGCTCGGCGCGGGCCAGGGCGATCAACTGCCGCTGTCCGGCGGAGAGGTTGCGGCCGCGCTCGGTCACCTGGTGCAGATAGCCGCCGTCGAGCCGGGCGATCATCTCGTGCGCCCCGACGCTGCGCGCCGCCGCCTCCACCTCGGCGTCGCTCGCGTCCGGACGCCCGTACGCGATCGCGTCACGGATGGTGCCCTCGAAGAGGTACGCCTCCTGCGGTACCACCCCGAGCCGGTGCCGGTACGAGGCCAGGCCGAGGTCGCGCAGGTCCGTGCCGTCGACGGTGACGCGGCCCGCCGTCGGGTCGTAGAACCGGGCGACGAGCTTGACGAGCGTGGACTTGCCCGCGCCGGTCTCGCCGACGAACGCGACGGTCTGGCCGGCGGGGATGCGCAGGTTGACGTCGGCGAGGGCGGTGTCGTCGGACTCCGCCGCCTCGGCGCCGTAACCGAACTGCACGCCCTCGAAGGCTATTTCGCCGCGCAGGGACGGTACGTCCAGCGGCTGGCCGGCGTTCTTCGTGGACGTCGGCTCGCGCAGCAGCTCCTGGATGCGGCCGAGCGAGACCGTCGCCTGCTGGTATCCGTCGAAGACCTGGGACAGCTGCTGCACCGGCGCGAAGAACAGGTCGATGTAGAGCAGATACGCCACCAGGGCACCCGTCGTCAGCGTGCCCCCGTCGACCCGGTGCGCGCCGAAGATCAGCACCGCGGCCGCCGCCACCGACGACAGGAGCTGCACGAACGGGAAGTACACGGATATCAGCCACTGGCCGCGGATACGGGCCTCGCGGTAGCTGTTGCTGCGCTCCCGGAACCGCGCGGCGCCGGACCGCTCGCGGCGGAAGGCCTGCACGATCCGCAGTCCGGAGACGGACTCCTGGAGGTCGGCGTTGACCACCGAGATGCGCTCACGCGCCAGTTCGTACGCCTTCACGCTGGACTTGCGGAAGAAGTATGTGCCGACGATCAGGACCGGCAGCGTCGCGAACACCACGAGCGCCAGCTGCAGGTCGATCACGACGAGGGCGACCATGATGCCGAAGAACGTCACGACGGACACGAACGCGGTGACCAGGCCGGTCTGCAGGAACGTGGACAGCGCGTCCACGTCGGTGGTCATCCGGGTCATGATCCGCCCGGTCAACTCCCGCTCGTAGTAGTCGAGTCCGAGCCGCTGCAACTGCGCGAAGATCTTCAGGCGGAGCGAGTACAGCACGCGCTCGCCGGTCCGGCCCGTCATCCGGGTCTCGCCGATCTGCGCCGTCCACTGCACAAGGACCGTGAGCAGCCCGAGCGCCGCCGCCGCCCACACCGCGCCGAGCGCGACCTGCTCCACGCCCTCGTCGATGCCGTGCCGGATCAGCACCGGAAGCAGCAGCCCCATACCGGCGTCCACCGCGACGAGCAGCAGCGCGAGCAGCAGCGGCCGCCCGAATCCGCGCAGCAGCCGCCGCAGTCCGTACGACTCCTCCGGAGTGACCGCCCGCGCCTCGTCCACGCGCGGGGTGTCCGTGGCCGGCGGCAGCGCGTCCACCTGCGCGAGCAGCTCGGGCGTCGCCGGAGTGCCCGCCAGAGCGGGATCCTTCGGCTCGCGGTCCCCGGTCCACAGCTTCGGCGTGATCCCGCGCTCGGCGTCGAACTCGGCGTCCAGCTCGGCCCGTACGGAGGTGTCGTCGTCGGCGGCCGTGGCGGGCGCGGCGGGCGCGATGTGGCCGGGGGAGACACCGCCCAGCTCGTCCGGGTCGGTGAGCAGGCGGCGGTAGAGGGCGGAGCGCTCCTGAAGCTCCTCGTGCGTGCCGATGTCGGCGAGGCGGCCGTCGTCGAGCACGGCGATCCGGTCGGCCAGGCCGAGCGTGGAGCGGCGGTGCGCGATCAGCAGCGTCGTACGGCCGGCCATCACGCCCCGCAGGGCCTCGTGGATCTCGTGCTCCACGCGCGCGTCGACGGCCGAAGTGGCGTCGTCCAGGACGAGCAGGCGCGGGTCGGTGAGGATGGCGCGGGCCAGGGCGAGGCGCTGGCGCTGACCGCCGGAGAGGGTCAGTCCGTGCTCGCCGACCTTCGTGTCGTACCCGTCGGGCAGATCGGCGATGAAGCCGTCGGCCTGCGCCGCGCGTGCGGCGGTTTCGATCTGCTCCTGTGTGGCGTCCGGCAGGCCGTACGCGATGTTGGCGCGGACCGTGTCCGAGAACAGGAACGAGTCCTCGGGGACGAGGCCGATCGCGGCGCGCAGCGAATGCAGGGTCAGCTCGCGGACATCGTGGCCGCCCACCAGGACCGCGCCGTGCGTCACGTCGTAGAAGCGCGGAAGGAGCAGCGAGACCGTCGACTTGCCGCTGCCGGAGGCGCCGACGACGGCCACGGTCTCGCCGGGGCGGATGGAGAGCGAGAAGCCGTCGAGCACGGGCTTGGTCGAGGAACCGCCCTCCGAGGCGCTGGAGCCGCCCTCCGAGGCGCTTTCGTACCCGAACGAGACGTCGTCGAACTCGACCGTCGCGGGCGCGTCCGCCGGGAGCTCCTTCGTGCCGTCCTGGAGCGCGGGCTCCGTGTCGACCAGCTCCAGGACGCGCTCCACACCCGCGCGCGCCTGCTGGCCCACGGTCAGCACCATGGCGAGCATCCGGACCGGGCCGACCAGCTGCGCCAGATACGTCGAGAACGCCACGAACGTGCCGAGCGTGATCTGCCCGCGCACCGCGAGCCAGCCGCCGAGCGCCAGCATCGCGACCTGGCCGAGCGCGGGCACGGCCTGCAGCGCCGGGATGTACCGGGAGTTCAGGCGGATCGTGCGCAGCCTCCCCGCGTACAGCTTCCGGCCGACCTCGCGCAGCTTGCCGGTCTCCTGCTCCTCCTGCCCGAAGCCCTTCACGACCCGGACCCCGGACACCGCGCCGTCGACCACGCCCGCGACGGCGGCGGCCTGCGCCTGGGCGTACCAGGTGGCCGGGTGGAGCCGGCTCTTGCTGCGCTTGGCGATGAACCACAGGGCGGGCGCCACGGCCAGGGCGACCAGGGTCAGCGGCAGCGACAGCCAGGCCATGATCACCAGGGAGATCAGGAACAGCAGGATGTTGCCGATGGTCATCGGCAGCATGAAGAGCAGGCCCTGGATCAGCTGGAGGTCGCTGGTGGCGCGGCCGATGACCTGCCCGGTGGACAGCTCGTCCTGCCGCCGCCCGTCCAGCTTCGCGATCGTGTCGTACATGTCCGTGCGCAGGTCGTGCTGCACGTCCAGGGCCAGACGGCCACCGTAATAGCGGCGGATGTACGTCAGTACGTACACCACGACGGCCGCGCCTATGAGGAGCCCGGTCCATACCGCCAGGGAGCGCTTGGGGGTGTCGATGACGTCGTCGATCACCACCTTCGTGATCAGCGGGACGAGCGCCATCACGGCCATGCCCGCGAGGGAGGCGCCGAGCGCGAGTACCACGTCCTTCGGGTACCGCCAGGCGTAGCCCGCGAGCCGCCGAGCCCACCCCTGCTGCTGCTCTGCCCCGGTCACGTATAGGCCTCCCGCCGCTCTGCACTGACGGAATCACCAACGCCCGGGCCTCGGTATTTCATCCCGCT
>NZ_JASCIS010000045.1 GCF_029968015.1 Streptomyces luteolus | reverse complement strand
CCCGGGGGGGGGGGGGGGCGCCCCCCCCCCCCCCCCCCCCCCCCGCGCCTCAGCGTGCGAGCGAGCGAGCACGCGGCGAGCAGGCGAGGCGAGCAAGCACGGACGCCACAGCAGGGGCGCCGGAGCAGGGACAGGCGCCGGAGCAGGGACAGGCGCCGGAGCAGGGACAGCCGTCGACGCGGGGCGGCCGGACCCCCGTCCCAGCCGCCCCGCACCCACGGGTTCCTCAGGCGCCGCCGACCCCACCGGTCGCGGCGCCGCCGTACAGGCCGCTCGCGTGCGCGATGCCCTCCAGCGCCGCGGTCTCCTCGTCGATGCCCGCGAGCAGGGCGTCCAGCGAGGCGGCCAGCTGCCGCGGGCACGACGGGTCCTGGAGCGCCGCCGGTCCGACCATGGTCCAGGTGCGCAGCATCTCGTTGCGCACCAACGGGGTGAAATGCGCCCGGTCCATGTCGCCGACCGGCAGCCGTGCCCCGTACCCGCCCTGCCCGGCCACGCTCCGCAACACCCGCAGAAGCAGGGCGAATTGAGGCTGGGGCAGGGTCTCGCGGAGCTCCTCGACGTGGCGCAGCACCCGCAGCCGGGCCGCGTCGGCGGCCGGGCTCACACCGCTCCGGCGCAGGTCGCGACCGCAGCACACGGCGACGTGGCCCCGGCCCGGGACGGCGGATTCCGGTACTGGGCTGTGGCGTCTACGAGCGACACGTGGTACTCCGTCCCGTCGGAAAGCCGGTGTGCGGACTGCCGGTGTACGAACAGCCGGTGTGCGAATGCTGCTTCGAACGGCTGCGACGGACAGTGAGAGCATGTGTGCCGCTCCACGGGGTACGACGGAGTGGCCGCCCACCGTGCATCCATCTCAGCTGTGGTGGTGCTGGAAAACTATGGTTTCGGCGGTGAAATAGTCAACTGGCGTTGATCGCGCCGGTGGGGGAGCGGACCAGAACGGGGAGACCCAGCACCATGTCAGTGAGCGACCAGAACCCGGGGGAGTCAGGCGAATCGACCCTCGCCGCACGGCTCAACCATCTCTTCGAGGTGATCCACCCCGCCGGCCGCAGCCGGCCCTACAGCAACGACGAAGTCGCCGCGCTCCTCCACGAGCAGGGCGGCCCCACGGTCTCCGGGACCTATCTGTGGCAGCTGCGCACCGGCCGCCGCGACAACCCGACGAAACGTCATCTGGAGGCGCTCGCCGACTTCTTCGGCGTTCCGGTGGCGTACTTCTTCGACGACGACGTGGCCCGCCGCGTCGGCTCCGACCTGGAGACGCTGCAGCGGCTGCGCGAGGCGGGCGTGCAGAACGTGGCGCTGCGGGCGGTCGGGCTCTCGCCGAAGTCGATGGACGCGGTGCTCGCGATGATCGACCGCGTGCGCGAGCTGGAGGGCCTGCCGCCCGGACCGGGACCGGCCCGATGACCGCGCCGACTCCCGTACGGGCCTGCCTGATGACCGCGCCGACTCCCGTACGGGCCTGCCTGATGACCGCGCCGACTCCCGTACGCACAGGCCCGGTCCGGCCCCGCCGCGGAGGTGGCCCATGAGACCGCGTGGCCGCAGGGGCAGGGGCAGGGGCGAGCCGTCCCCGGACGAGATCCGGCGCAGCTGCCGGGACTTCGTGCTCGGCCTCTCCCTGCCCGCCGTCGCCGGGGTCCGCGACCTCGTGCCGTACGTCGAGCAACGCACCGGACGCGCCCTGCGCCTGGAGCCCGCCGAGGTCGCCGCCTCCGAGTCGGTGCCCTGCGGCATGTGGCTCGCCACCCGCGACACCCACTACGTGTTCTACGACCCCCGTACCAGCCGCTCCCACCAGGACCACATCATCGCCCACGAGTTCGGACACATACTCAAAGAGCACCGCGGCGGCCCCGCCCTGCGCGACAAGGACGCCGCCGCGCTGATCACCCACATCGACCCCGCAGTCGTACGCGCCGTGCTCGGCCGCACCGACTACGCCGAGCACGACGAACGGGAGGCCGAGCTCATCGGCTCGTACCTCCAGGCCCGCACCAGCCCGTACGCGAGCCCGTACGCGGCGGCCGCGCCCGCCGAGGAGGACGCCGCCCGCGTCGCCCGCACCCTGCTGCGGCCCCGAGGCGCGGGCACCGGCCGAGAGGGGCGCACCCGGTGAAGGACCTGCTCCATCCGCTCGGCCTGGTCCTCGCGAGCACCGGCTTCCTGCTCCTCCTGCGCGATCTGCGCCGGGACCGCCGCGACCGGGCCCTGGTCGCCCTGAGCGTCGCCTATCTGGCCTCCGCGCTGAGTTACGCGATCTCGCTGACCCCGGTGTGGGTGCGCGTGGACGCGTTCTTCGGGGTCACCAACATCGCCGTGCCGCTCGCGCAGTCCTGTGTGATCGGCGTGCTCGTCGCCCAGGCGGTCGTCCTCCTCCACTGGGCCGTGCCCGACGGACAGAAGACCCGCAGCCGCACCCGGCTGCTCGTCCTCGCGGGCGTCGCCGTCATCGCCACCCTCGGCGTGCTGTTCACGCTGCTCACCCCGGCCGAGCAGCGGCCCGCCGACTTCACGCTGTACTACGTCCACGACCCGTACTACCAGGCGTACTTGACGCTCTACATCACCACGTACACCGTCGCCGAGATCGCCCTCGCCGTCGGCTGCGCCCGCCAGGCCCGGCGTGCCACGTCCCCGTGGATCGCCCGCGGCCTGCGCACCATCAGCGTCGGCGCGGTGATCACCCTCGGCTACTCGGCGATCCGCATCTCCTCGGTCCTCGGCGCGGTCTTCGGTTTCGACGTACGGGAGCTGGAGCCGTACGCGTGGATCTGCGGGGACATCGGGGCGGCGGTGACGCAGGTGGGCTACTTCCTGCCGACGGTCGCCGCACGGGCCGGTGAGGCCCGCGTATGGGTGCGCGAACATCTCGCGTACCGGCGCCTCGGCCCGCTGTGGGCCGAGCTGCGCCGCGCCGTCCCGTCGATCGCGCTGCTCGAACCGCCCCGCCAGCTCGGCGAGGTGCTGCGGCTGCGCGGCGTCGGCTTCCACGTCTACCGGCGCACCGTCGAGATCCGCGACGCCCAGATCGAGCTGCGCCCCTACCTCGACCCGGACGCCCGCGAGCAGGCCGAACTGAGGCGCACCGCCCAGGGGTTGACGGACCCGGACCTCGCCGCCGCCGTCACCGCCGACCAGCTGCACGACGCGCTCGTACGGCAGGCCCGCGGCGCCCGCGTCGAGGAGCCCGCCGGGTGGGCCGACGCGCGCCTGCCCAGCCGTACCGCCGACGAGGAGACCCGGCTGCTGCTGCGCGTCGCCGCCCACTTCAGCCCACCGTCCGACCCCGTACCGCCCGCGCGAGACGCCAAGGACCCGACCGGAGCCAGCAGTTGATCCGCCGATCCTTCCTCGCCCTGACCACCGGTCTCACCACGACCCTGGCCGCCGCGTCCCTGACCGCGCCGGCCACCGCGACCGCCGTCCCCCAACGCCAGAAGGTCACCAAACCCGTGCGCACCCCCCTGCACCTCGCCCCCGCCCGCGAACAACTCGCCGCGCTGCGGCGGCGGAAGATCTCCAGCCGTGAACTCCTCGACCTGCTCCTCGCCCACCACGAGCGCGTCAACCCCACCGTGAACGCCGTCGTCACCCTCGACGCCGACCGCGCCCGCGAGGCGGCCCGCGCCGCCGACGCGCACCTCGCCCGCACCGGCGACCCCCTGGGCCCGCTGCACGGCCTGCCGATGACCGTCAAGGACGCCTTCGAGACCGAGGGGCTCCGTACGACCTGCGGCAGCGAGGAGTTCGCCGAGCACGTCCCGGAGCGCGACGCGGACGCCGTGGCCCGGCTCAGGGCGGCCGGGGCGATCGTCCTCGGCAAGACCAACACCCCCGCGGGCTGCCAGGACATCCAGACCTCCAACACGCTCTTCGGCACCACCCGCAACCCGTACGACCAGGGCCGCACCGCGGGCGGCTCCTCCGGCGGTCCCGCGGCGGCCGTCGCGGCCGGGCTCACCGCCCTGGAGCTCGGCAGCGACCTGGCGGGCTCGCTGCGGCTGCCCGCGCACTACTGCGGCGTGCACGCCCTGCGCCCCAGCCACGGCATCGTCGCCACCCGCGGCCATATCCCGCGCCCGCCGGGCTGGTTGACGAGCGGCGACATGCTCACCCCCGGCCCGCTCGCCCGCACCGCCGACGACCTGGCGCTGCTCCTGGACGTCCTCGCGGGCCCCGCGCCGACCGACGCGCCCGCCTGGCGCCTGGACCTGCCCGCCCCCCGCAGCCGGACGCTCAGGGGCCTGCGCACCGGCGTGTGGGCGGACGACCCGTACTGCAGGGTGGACACCGAGACCCGTGAACTCCTCGCCCGCGTCACCGAGTCGCTCGACGCCGAGGGCGCCCGCACGGACGCCACGACCCGCCCGGTGGACCTGGCCGACTCGGACCGGCTGTTCCAGACCCTGATGTACGCGACGGGCACGGCGAGCGCGTCCGACGAGGCGTTCCAGGGCGAGATCGACGCGGCCGCGAAGCTCGCCGACGACGACCACGGCCCCGGCGCGTTCTTCCTGCGCTCCCGCACCCAGCGGCACCGCGACTGGCTGCGCGCGAACGAGGAGCGCGAGCGGCTCGCCCGCCGCTGGGCCCGGTACTTCGAGGACCACGACGTGCTCATCACCCCGGCCGCGCCGACGGCCGCCGTGCCCGACCTGACCTCGGTGCCGGTGCCGCAGCGCCGCATCACCGTCGACGGCGCCGAGCGGCCGTACTTCGACCAGACGGCCTGGGCCAACCTCATCAGCCACGTACGGCTGCCCGCGGCCACGGTCCCGGTCGGGCGGACCGCGTCGGGGCTCCCGCTCTCCGTCCAGGTCGTCGGTCCCTACCTGGCCGACCGCACCGTCCTCGCCGTCGCCGAGCAGCTGTCCCGCCTCCTGCCGGGGCCTACGGCGCCCGCACTGGACGGGTAGGGGCGGGCCAACTGTCTTGGGCAGGCTTGAAGTGGGGGAGTGAGGAGTGACTTGAGACAGTTTTGACTGCTCCCCTCCCTGGAAGGAGGGGAGTCCGGCCCTCCAGGGCTGATGTGGGGATTCACGGCTCAGGCAGCCTCCAGGGGCAGCGCCCCTGGAGGTCTTGCGCCCTCAGCACCGTCCGGGGCCAGACCAGCCCGGACCAGCATCACGCGTGCGGAGTTCTTGTCCCTGGGGGACACGGCTCCGCAGGCGGCGCAGGTATAGGTTCGTTCGGAAAGAGGGAGTGCGTGCTTGGCTCTCGCTCCGCACTGCGCACAGTCCATCGTGGTGTGCGCCAATGGGGTCTCCCCTGCTCGAACGAAGTTGAGAGCTTGGGGAAGAACCAGGCGCACATCGCGCCCGTGCTTACGTGCCATCTCGATCAGGGCCCTCTTCGTGGCTCCGATCGAGGCGTCCGCGGCCTTGCGGGCCATTGAGGTATGCGCAAGGAACTTCGGTCGGAAGTCCTCGACCGCAAGGGCGTCGTGGTCGCGGACCACATGTTTGGCCCACTTGCGGCTGGTGTCCTGACGCTGCCGTGCAACCTTCTTGTGGGCCTTGGCCCGTAGCTTTTGTGCCTTGCGGTAGCCGTTCGAGGCGGCCTGGCCCTTCTTCGGTTTGCGCCGGGCCATCATGCGGTCGTACCGCGTCAGCTTCGCTGCAGCCTTCTTCCCGTGCTGTGCGTGGGGAAGGTCGTGGTCCTCGGATGTGGTGGTCGCGGTCTGAGCCACGCCCCAGTCGATGCCGATCACGCGCCCGGTGGCGGGCAGGGGCTCGGTCACGGCGGGGACGACGAAGGACGCCCACCAGTGGCCGATGCTGCCGCGGTAGACGCGCACGCTGGAGGGTGCCTCAGGCAGTTCCCGCGACCACACCGGCCGCACCACGATCCCGCCCGCCAAGTGCAGGCGGCCGTCCTTGAGACGGAAGCCACGCTTGGTGTACTCCAGCGTCGGCGCCGCCTCGCGCTTCTTCTTGAACCGGGGCATCCCGGCCCGCTGCCGCATCGGAAGCCGGTTGTCGATGTCCCTGAGTGCCTTGGCACGGGACTTGCCGAAGTCGCGTATCAACTGCTGCTGCGGCACACAGGCACCCTCACGCAGCCACGCCGTGCGGGCGCGGGCCTCGGTCAGCATCCTCGCGAGCTGGACCGGCCCGCAGGTGCGCTTGTCGACGCCGTCAGGCCGCGTCGTGTTCCAGACATGCACCTGCTTCGACTGCGCGACGCACTCGTTCCACACCCAGCGGCACCGGTCCCACTCCGCCTCCAGTGCACGCCGGGCCGTGGACGACAATCGCACACGGAAGGTGTACCGGGCATGCCCGGCGGTCTCCCTCTGCGCCTGCGTCGCCATACCCCTCAACCTCCCTGGGATAAGTGGTAGTTGATCCCGATTTGATCACTAGTGAGCCCAGGGTGGCGTGATGGTGCTGCCGTCAGCCAGTTCGGCAGTGAGACCGACCCGTGTGGTGACCCACATGTGGGCGGGCTGGTCGTCGGTGTTGGCGACCGCGAGTTCGGAGCGTGCAGGTGCCACCGCCGCATCACCGGCGCCGAGTTCGGCGCTCTCGCCGTCGATGGTGAGTCGGAGGCGACCGGAGAGGACGTAGAAGGTCTCCTCGTCGCTGATCGTGTGGGTCGGCCCCACTGTTGAGGCTGGGATCTCGACGCGCCAGGCCGCGAGCTCCCGGCTGCCGGTGTCCGGACGGACGTAGGAAATGAAACGGCCACCGTGAATCTCGTGTACGACGGCCTCGTCGCTGTGGATAAACGGCATGCCAGCCTCCATTTGGACAAGCTACTTGTCTATATAGACAAGTAGCTTGGCGAGTTATAGTCAAGCCCATGGACGACGCCCTGGCCTTCTCTGGACTCGTGCTGGCACTGTCCGGGCAGCTGGTGCAGGAAATTCACACCGGCGTGTCTCAACAGGGATTCGAGGACCTACGACCTGCACACGGCTTCGCCTTCGCCCACATCTCGGTGGGCGGCGCCACCACGGCCGACCTGGCCGAGCACCTGGGCGTGACCAAGCAGGCCGCCGCCCAGCTGGTCGAGGAACTGGTCCGAAAGGGGTACGTGGAGAGGCATCCACACCCGCACGATGCCCGCGCCCGCCTCCTGGGACTGACCGAGATCGGCTGGGCCGCCACACGCGCCGCCGACCGGGCGGCCCGGGCTGCCGTCGCGCCGTGGCAAGAAGCCCTGGGCGAGGAGCGCTTCAGCGAACTCGTCGCGGACCTGACACTACTTGCACCGCCGGGACCGATCCGCCCTGCCTGGTGAGCCGATGACCCTCGCCCTGGAGACCGCCGGTCATGAGCGACCCGTCCTCGCGCGGTCCGACAGCGCCGCGAGCTGCCGCGCCCAGTCCTCCGCAGGCTGGTGAACCTGCTTGGCCAGGCACCAGCGATCCAGAGTCCCTTCAGTCCCTGATTCGACATGCGCACGCTTCTGACCTGCGACGTCTCCGAGGGTTCGAAAGCAGTGCCGAACTGCCCAGCCCCTTGGTCTCTCGCAGGTGACCGAAAGAGCTGCTCCCAGTGCCGTCCCGACCGACAGTGACCCAAGGGACTCGACACCAGTTACTTGCGTGCGAGAGGCCGATCCCGGTCGACCAGCGGCGGCGGGCGCGGGAGTCGGGTCCCTTCGGCCCCTTACATCAAGACAGAACGGTACGTACGACTGCACCCGCAAGGACGCCCATGACCAGCGTGCCCGGATTCGACGCCGCTGCTGCAGCGCAGCAGATGCTTGGCTTCGCGCAGCCGCGCGCCCAAGACCACGCCAGAGTCGTTCCCGGCCAGGCGCAGCACGCCCCGGCCGAGGCGTGCGCCGCGCCCGCGACCTCCCGGCCCACTGGCGCACCGCCCCACGCCACCACCGCGGCCGCACTGCCCCCCACCCTCAGCAACCGGGGCAACGCCAAGCTCTTCGCGCACCTCTACAACGACCGCTTCCGGCACGTGGAGGGCCTCGGCTGGCACGAGTGGAACGGGCACCGCTGGAAGCGCAGCGGCGGCGACAAGGCCGCGCTGTGGGCGGCGGGGGAGATGGCCGAGGACATGCCCGAGCAGGACCCCGACGGCCGCCACAGCGAGCGCGAACTGCGCGTCCACCGCCGCCGCACGCTCTCCACCACCGGAATGAAGGCCCTGCTCGCCCAGGCCAAGGCCGCCCCGTCCCTGGCCCTCGACCCGGACGCGCTCGACGGCGACCCGTACGCCCTGTGCACCCCCACCGGCGTCGTCGACCTGCGTACCGGCGCCCTGCGCAAGCCCGACCCGACCCGCGACTTCCACTCCAAGGCCACCACCGTCGCCCCGGAGAACACCCCGACGCCCCGCTGGCACCGCTTCCTCGCGGACACCTTCGGCGACGACGACGAGGGCCGCGAGATGATCGACTTCCTGCATCTGATGCTGGGTTACTCGATCACCGGCGACGTCGGCGCGCAGGTCCTGCCCTTCCTCCACGGCGAGGGCAAGAACGGCAAGTCGGTGCTGCTCGACACGATGATCCAGCTGCTCGGGGACTACGCGGACGCCGCGCCGCCCGGATTCCTCATGGACCGGGGCTCGTTCTCCGAGCACTCCACCGAACTCACCGAACTGCACGGCCGCCGCATCCTGATCTGCAGCGAACTCAAGCCCAACGACCGCTTCGACGAGGCCCGCGTCAAACTCCTCACCGGCGGCGACAAGATCAAGGCCCGCCGGATGCGGCAGGACTACTTCTCCTTCACGCCCACCCACCACCTCTGGCTCCTCGGCAACCACCGCCCCGAGGTCTCCACCGGCGGCTACGCCTTCTGGCGCCGCATCCGCCTGATCCCCTTCGAACGGGTCGTCCCCGACGCCCGCAAGATCGACAACCTGGCCTTCGAACTCGTACGGGACGAGGGCCCCGGCATCCTGCAGTGGCTCATCACGGGCGCGGGACGCTACCTGCGCTCCCGCGACGCCCTCGACGGCCCCCAGCGCGTCCGCCTCGCCACCCGCGCGTACGCGGCCACCGAGGACCACATCGGCCGCTTCCTCACCGAGTGCTGCTGCCGCGATCCCGACGCCGAATCCGAACTCCGAGCTGAACAGGGCGCGTTGTACGCGTCGTACGTCTCCTGGTGCGCGGCCGGTGAGGGCATCAGGCCCGCCACCGCCCGCGCCTTCGCCGGCCGGGTCCGCCAGGAGACCGGCCTCGCCTCACCCGCCGAGATGCTGAAATCCAACGGCCGCAAGTACTACCCGCGCATCGGACTGCTCCCCGAGCCGGGCTCCGCCACGCCACCCGCGTACGAGACAGAAGGGCCGCTTCGATGAGCTCGCTGCTGACGGAGGAAGAGCTCTGTCACGAGAACAACGTGGTCTGGCTGGAGGACCCGGACCGGCTCGACTACGTGCGCCAGTCCCGCGACAAGACCACCCGCCGCCGCGGCAAGCCCGCCTACGCCCGCGAGGGCCGCATCGTCGGCTACGCGGAACTCACCGCCGACGCCGAGCAGGCCGACTCCGGCTACTACCAGCGCCGCGTCTTCTACCTGCTGCCCCACGACCGCGACTACGCCCCCGACGGCGTCTACCGCGAGGGCGCCCCCGGCGAGGCCGTCGACCCGCGCACCATCAGCCCCGGCAAGGTCGGCGAGAAGACCCCGCGCTCCCAGTACGGGACGGTGGGCCTGGCGCCCTGAAAATTCAGCCCCTCCGGCGTTTGAGGAGCGGGGGTCCGGGGGCTGGCCCCCCGAATCAGCCCGTCTGGGGGCACCTCCCGGCCGGAGGCTGGGGGAGTTGGAGGACGAGCGCGGAGCGCGATCGACGGCGCCCGGTCCGACGGCGCCCGGTCCGACGGTGCGGGACGTGCCCCCGAAGAACAGCTCTACCTGGACCGAGGCACCGTCAGATTCCGCGCCCGGTACTCGGCGACCAACTGGTCGTACACCGGAGTCGCGCTCGCCCCGCGCGGCGGGGGCACCGGCAGCGGGGGAGGGGGCGGCGCGGGATCGGGGTGAGCCCGCACGACGGAGCCCACGCGGTGCCAGCGCCCCGCGGAGGCACGGGGCGCGGCCGCCGAAGTGCCGTCCGAGGGGCTGCTCATGGCTCGGCGCGCCTCAGGAGAGGTGCGTGCCCGCGTTGGGGGTCGCCTGCAGCGCCGGGGTGAGCAGCGCCAGCTGCGGCACGTCCACCCCGGGCAGCCCCAGCGGACCCGCGCCCGGCTCGGTCAGCGGCGCGGCCACGCCGAGGCCGGGCGAGAGCGCCTCCACCGGCGACTCCACCGACTCCACGCCGAGCCCGGCCACCCGCTCCTGGGTCAGCGGGTCGGTGACGGGCGCGTCGAGCACGGTCTCGGGCAGCGCGCTGTGCAGCGGCAGCTGCGGCAGCACATGCTCACCGATCAGCCGACCCTCGGTCCGCTCGCCGGTCACGGGCGCCCCGGGCTTCAGCAGCGGCACCCCGCCGCGCACCTCGGGCACCTCAACCGGCAGCGCGGTCTCCAGGCCCTCCAGCGGCACCGGCACGGGCACCGAGTCCGCGGCCGCGGCCGGCGCCACGGCGGCCGCCGAAGCCATGCACGTCATCAGTACGGCCAGTCCCGCACGGCTGGTCAACTTCACGGTGTCCACCTTCGTCAGAGCATCGATTACGTCCGGAACAACGAGCCGTCCCGGTGAACCCCACGGCTTGTCCCCTGAGCGCAGCAATCCCCCTGGCGGGAAGTCAGCGCAGTTTGCCGACGGGCAGCAGGCAGTGCGCGGCGGACCGCAGCACCTCCTCGTCACCGACGTACGCGCGGAACGCCTCCAGCGGCACCGGCTGCCCCGGAGCGGCCTCGGGCCAGGCCCGCGTGCTGAGCACGAAGTGCACGGAGGCGCCCTGCTCCACCGCGTCCAGCCACTCAGGCGGGGCCACGCACTGCGCCTTCAAGGCCTGCAGGGTGAGCACCGCCTGGCCGCCCTCCACGAGCAGCTGCACGGGAAAGCCGGGGCGCGAGCCGTCCGCCATCGTGCCGTCGAGCGGCAGCGACAGGCTCTGCGCGAGCGCGAGCACGGCCGCCTCGTTCTCGGCGGCTCCGTTCTCCCCGTCACCGAGGGTGTAGGCGAGCAGGTAGGGCGTCTCGTGGCCCTCCTCGGGCGCACCGATCCAGGCCAGGATGGACAGGGTGCCGAGGCTGAACTGGTTGCCGCTGGGGGCGGTTTGGGTATCGACCATGGTTCGGCACCCTAACGGCGTGATACCGGTACGAGCCCCGCGTTTCACCCATTCAGGGGAGAGCACGCGGAGGCCCGCCCACCGGCGCGCACACGGCGCGCAGCCAACTGCCCACGGTGTCGCGCGAATTCACATCGGAATGGGCGCGAGCGCGCTCGACGGGAAGAGTGAATCCTCCGCACACGGCCGCACCGACGGGCGATCAAGGGCGTTTCCGGCGGGTTTCCGCGTGATACGCACAACGGCACCGGAAATCCCACCCCCAGAAAGAGAGTTGGCCGCCATGTACGCAAAGACCGCCACGGGCCTTGCCGCCCTGGCCGTACTCCTCGGAGCCGGCACCGCCACTTCCGCACCCGGTTACGAGATCACCGTGGACAGCCGCGCCGTCATCGCGTCCGACCATACGGTCACGACTTCCGGAACGTACCGCTGCACCGGGTCGACCGAGCTTTCACCGGTATATGTCACCGCGTCCGTGCGGCAGAACAACACATCCATGTCCGGCGAATCGCAGAAAGCGGTGTGCGACGGTGAGCTGCACACCTGGCAGCTCGAGACCGGGGCCTTCGGCGGCATCCACCTCAAGGCCGGGTCGGCCACGGTGCAGAGCCACCTCGTGCAGATCAAGCCCCGCTCGGGCCTGATCCCCATCGAGACGAACTTCCTCGCCACCACCGAGCAGCAGGTCGAACTGGTTCCGCAGAGCTGACCCCGCTCGCGCGCGGCGACCTCACTCGCAACTGCCGCCGGCCGCGGTCATGGACAGGAAGACCGTGCTGCAGCCGGGTGTGTCGCCGAAGGGTGTCTGCGTCCTCGCCTGCGCGGAGGCGCAGACACCCGCAAACACCGAGGCGAAGAACACGACCGCCAGCACGCTGTGCATCAAGCGCATCGAGACTCCTCGTGAAGGGACGCGGCCGGAACGTCCGGGGCATCCCTTCGAGGATCCGCCCGGTTTCCCCAACCTTCAACCCGGTGCACATTCCCGGACACGCAGAGTGACGCCCGGGAGGAATCCCCGCGGATTCTCCGGTGCACGGACACGGCGCGTGACGAAATCGCCATTCCGTTTCAGCGCTGAAACCGCGCGAGGGCCGGATGCCTCCATTCGGAGGCTCATCGGAATGTCGCACGAAATTCACGACCGACTGCGTGATTATGCGTGGCAGTGGGCGCGGCCGTTTCCCGTGTGTCCGGCTGTGCAATGCCCCGACAGAAAGGCTTGTAATGAAGATTGTGAAGCTTGGTGCAATGGCCGTGGCCAGCACGGCGCTGCTCCTGGGGGGCGCCGGTGCCGCCGCCGCCTCGGCCCCGGATCCGGGCGCTTCAGCCACGGGTGTGGCCGTCGGTTCGCCGGGTGTTCTCTCGGGCAACGTGGTCCAGGTTCCGGTCGACGTCCAGACCAACGTGTGCGGCAACTCCGTCAACGTTTTCGGGCTGCTGAACCCGGCGTTCGGCAACGTCTGCGTCAACAGCTAGCGGCACCGCTCGGAGTTCCCGGCGCCGCGCCGGCCCTCGTACCCCGTACGAAGGGCCCGGCGCGGCGCTTTGCCGTGGTGGGGAGCGTCCCTGAGCGTCCGTGAGTGTCCGGCGTTCGGGTGAACGAAGAGAACCAAAGGGGCCACCGGAGAGTTGGTCAGACAGCTGAACCAACGGGCATTTACCCCGGCATACACCCAGAAAAGGGAATCAAGTGATCAAGAAGATTCTGGCGACCGCCGCTGTCACGGCGTCCGTTCTCGGCACGGGTGCGGCGATGGCTCCGCAGGCGATGGCGGACAACGACCCGACGTCGCTGAGCGGCAACGGTTCCTCGCAGACCTACGGCAACTCCGCCACGCACGGCGACCTGAGCCCGCAGATGGGGCTCATCCAGGGTTCCCTCAACAAGCCCTGCGTCGGCCTGCCCGTCAAGGGCAACGTCGGCTCCATCGTGGGCATCGTCAACGTCGCGGTCCAGGACATCCCGATCCTGTCCAGCAAGCAGAACCAGCAGTGCACCGAGAACTCGACGCAGACCAAGGGCGACGACGGTCTCGCGAACGTCCTGCACAACGTGCTCTCCTTCTCCAGGTGAGCTGACTGATCACGCAGTGCACCGGCTGTCCGGGCCCTTTCGCCACCGCTGTTTCACCACCGCTGTGCAGCATTCGGGTGAGATGCGCGGTGCGATCAATGAATTCGCGGTTTCCTCTCCCCGCCGAAATCGTTGTTCCAACTGCAGTGAAGAGATCGTCTGCGGCCGTACGCGAACGTCGCGATACGTAGCGCAGCACTGTGGGAAGGGAACAATGAACAAGAAGGTTCTGACCGTCGTCGCCGGTGCCATGCTCGCCGTCGGGAGCGCCGCCCCGGCCATGGCCGACTCCGGTGCCCACGGAGCCGCCACCCACTCTCCCGGTGTGCTGTCGGGCAACCTGCTCCAGGTTCCCGTCCACGTGCCGGTCAACGTGTGCGGCAACACCGTGAACGTGATCGCGCTGCTGAACCCGGCCTTCGGCAACACCTGCGTCAACGACTGACGTTCGCGCGGTTCGCAGAGAACGGTCAACGGCCCCGGGTGCTCGAGCCCCGGGGCCGTTTCGTATGCGCTGGACCGCCAACCGGTGGGCGCGGAAACTGAGTTGGGGGCCCCGGAGGGCCCCCAACGTTCCGCGGTTTCTGTGTGCTGTGCCGCGCAAGAAGGGGCACGGTGGGCTCGACGACGTGAGGAACGCCGGCGGCTGGGAGCCCGCACCACTCAAGAGAGACCGCTGCGCTCAGTACACACCATGGGCCGGTGAGGGTGGAGGGGCCTTCACCCGAATGCCGAGTCGAAAGTCCATTCCGTACGCGCCCCTTTGGGGAATTCACCGGCCGGGGATCGAGAAAGGCGCCGGAATCGGGGTTTCCAGCTGCGGCGGGACTCGTTGAACAGCGCGATGGTGGCGCCTGGTGTCGAACGGGACACCTGCCTGACGCGAAGGCTCGCGTCACTGAGAGAGCGCACCCGGAGAAAGGACACGCAGTGAAGTACTCGAAGGTCGCGGCAGCTGTCGCCGGTTCCGTGATGGCGCTCGGGACGGCCGCGCCGGCCCTCGCCGACGACCATGTCGGGAACATTCCTCCGATGAGCCTGAACGGTGCCGTCAACGACACGCTCTCCTCCGGCCTGGACGCGAAGCACCTGCAGGCGCAGCAGGGCATCAGCAACAGCGAGGGCGGCCCGCTGAAGCCCGTCACGGACGTGGCCGGCGGACTGACGCAGAGCGGGGGTGTGCCGCAGCAGGTTCTCGGCACGGTGGGCCAGGCGGCCCCGCTCCTGGGCGGCCTGCCCGCGAGCCCCCTGGGCTAGTAAGTACCGCAGCGGACAAGGGAGTTGGCGGACCCCCCCACGGGGCTGCCAACTCCCTCAGTCGTAAAACAGTCGTAAAACCGGGGGCACAACAAAAAGCAGGGCGGCGATGCACCGAGTCCGGTGATCGCCGCCCTGCTGTCGTGCCGCGGAACGTCAGGCGTTGACGCAGGTGTTGCCGAAGGCCGGGTTCAGCAGACCGATGACGTTGATGCTGTTGCCGCACAGGTTGACCGGCACGTGGACCGGAACCTGGACCGCGTTGCCCGAGATCACACCGGGAGAGCCCACGGCGGCGCCCCCGGCGTCGGCGTCGGCGAACGCGGTTCCGGCGGAGGCACCGGCGGCGAGCCCGGCGGTGGCCAGGACCAGGGCGGCCTTCTTGGCAGTCTTCATGAGGGTGCACCTTCTGTTCGACTTAGCGGGCCCCGAGTTCGGACCCACGTAGATCGAAACGTGTCGGTGGCTGCTACGACACGGCTCGGCTCCGTGTTGACCACCTTCGGAGCAACGGGCGGTGTTCTTCGGGCACTTGGGCGAACACTCGGGTACCGGAAACCCTTCGGGGGAGTGATCGGCAGGGCCATCGGAGTGAAGACGAAGAACCAAACGCGGGTCCCCGAGTTGGTCAGGGCGCTCCGATCGCGGGCATTCATGCGACACAAGGACAGAACATGCTCAAGAAGGTTATGGCCACGGCGGCCGTCACCATGTCAGTGGCGGGCCTGAGTGCGGCGATGGCTCCGCAGGCGTTCGCCGA
Source organism: Streptomyces luteolus (assembly GCF_029968015.1). Taxonomy (GTDB): domain Bacteria; phylum Actinomycetota; class Actinomycetes; order Streptomycetales; family Streptomycetaceae; genus Streptomyces; species Streptomyces luteolus. The sequence goes on along the minus strand of NZ_JASCIS010000045.1, from coordinate 49,187 downwards.
CAACGACCCGACGTCGCTGAGCGGCAACGGTTCCTCGCAGACCTACGGCAACTCCGCCACCCACGGCGACATGAGCCCGCAGCTCGGCCTGGTCCAGGGCTCGCTCAACAAGCCCTGCATCGGCCTGCCCGCGAAGGCAAACGTCGGCTCCATCGTCGGCCTGGTCAACGTCGCGGTCCAGGACATCCCGGTCCTGTCCAGCGCGCAGAACCAGCAGTGCGTCGAGAACTCGACGCAGACCAAGGGCGACGACGGTCTCGCGAACGTCCTGCACAACGTCCTCTCGGCGAACGCGGGCCGCTGACCTCAGGTCACCCGGCATTGCCGCAAAAAAGGTCCCGGCGCTTCGGCGCCGGGACCTTCTGCTGTGCGCAGACGTCCTCTTCGGGTGACGGGTGCTGCCGCTCGTGTCCTGTTTGTGCCTCATCTCGTTGTGCAGCACATGATCCAAGCAAAGCGCATCCTCGTCGCCGTCGCCCTCGCCGCCGGAACCACCGGACTCGCGGCTCCCGCGGCCTCCGCCGTGTCGGTCTCCGGTGAGCTCGACAGCCTCGCCAAGACCGGGATCAGCCCGGAGTACCGCGACGCCGTCCCGTCGGTCTCCGGCCAGCTCGGCAAGCTCAACGAACTGCGTCAGCTCACCGACCAGGCGGCGCCGGTCACCGGTCTGCTCGGCGGGATCTCCTGACCCGTACTCCCGTCAGCAGCACGACGCGGCGCGGCCCCTCGATCCGTCGAGGGGCCGCGCCGCGTCCTGTGTGGGAGCAAGCAAGCGGACTAGCTGGTCCAGAAGTCCCACCAGCGGGTCAGGATCAGCATGCCGATGATGCCGAGGTGCAGCACCGGCGGGACCCAGGTGAACTCGTCGAAGAGGGTCCGCAGGGCGGGCGGTGCCGGGAGGAGTCCGTGGCGGACGTTGTGGCCGGTGACGTACCAGAACATGACGATCGTCGCCGTCCACGCGAGGCAGCACCACAGGCACAGGGCGTTGATGTCGTACAGCGACTGGTACATCAGCCAGGTGCAGAAGGTGACGCCGAGGAGCATGCCGGCGTTGAGCGTCAGCCAGTACCAGCGCGGGAAGCGGGCGCCCGCGAGGAGGCTCGCGCCGACGCACAGCACGATCCCGTACGTGACCAGGCCCAGCATCGGGTTGGGGAAGCCGAAGACCGACGCCTGCTCGCTCTTCATGATCGAGCCGCAGGACACCACCGGGTTGAGGCTGCAGCCGGGTTGGAAGTTCGGGTCTTCGAGGAGCTTGAACTTGTCGAGGGTGATGACCCATGCCGCCAGCACTCCCGCGGCCCCGGTCACCACAAGGAGCAGGGCCAACGCCCGGCTGCCGCCCACGACTTGAGGGGTGGCGGCGGGCCGCCGGTGGGGGTGGGGGATCGCGGCCTCGGCCGCCTTCGTCGTCAGGGTCATGGGCCGCACCGTTCTACGTCCTACGTGGTTTCGTGGCTTTTGGCTTTCTGGACGGCCATTTTGCACGGTTCGCGGGGGTCCGGGGGAGTGGCGGGGGAATCGTAAGGGTGTGTGGCGGTGCGCCCTTCCGTAACCCGTGCCGGACGCGCACCGCATGGGGCGGCGATCGGTGCGGATGCCTCGCTCGCCCGAAGAACAGGTCATCTCCCCCTGTTCCAGGGCATGTTGGCTTCCATATCATCGTCCTCATGATCTGGTTCGACTTCGGTGGGGTGCTCTCACCACCTCTGGCGGAGTTGTACGCCTCGTACGAGCGGAAGACCGGGATCACGCCCGAGCAGCTCGTCGGGGCCATGCGGACGGTCGCCGAGGGGATGGGGCTGCCGACGCTGGCCCCCGTCGAGCTGGGCGTCGTCAGTGAGGCGGAGTGGGGGAGGGGCCTGGCCCGGGCGCTCGGGGCCGCCCATCCGGGCATCGACCTGTCCCGGGCGAGGCTTGAGACCTTCGGCGAGCAGTGGTTCGCGGGCGTCACGGCGAACCCGTTGATGGTGGCGGCCCTCCGGTGCGCGCGGGAACACGGCCTCGGGGTGGGGATCCTCTCGAACAACGTCGTGGAGTGGGAGCCGTACTGGCGGTCCATCGTGGAGCCCGCCGGCGAGGTCGACTTCCTCGTCGACTCCTGCAAGGTCGGCGTCCGCAAACCCGATCCGGAGATCTTCCGCCTCGCGGCGCGGGCCGCGGGCCTCGCGCCGGAGCAGTGCGTGCTCGTCGACGACCTCGCCGGCAACTGCGCGGCGGCCGCGGCCGAGGGCTGGCGCACCGTGCACTTCCGCGACGACCGGCAGGCGCTGCGCGACCTCGGCCGGTGCACCGGCCTCGCCGCCTTCGAAAGGCTGGCTCCGCGTACCGCCGCGTGAGACCGCGGGTACCTTCGGCCCGTACGGCATACGAGTGCCGCGCGGACGCTTCCGGTTGGAGAGGCCAGAGGCGTGCCGTGACCGCAGTGACGAGTGACGATGACCGACGACGGCAGCCGACGAGCAAAGGACGTCATGGACTCCAGCACCCTGCCCGCCTCCACCATCAGCGTCAACGACATCCCCCGCCTGGACCCGCCCCGCGCGTACACCCCGCTGCCCGGGCTCTCCGACGGCGGGCTGCCGAGGATCGGCCTGCCCAGCGGCCATACGGCCGTGCACCTCACTCGCTACACCGATGTCCACCAGGTCCTCACCGACCCCACGTTCAGCCGGACGCGGGCCAACACCGACGACGGGCCCGGCTTCCTGCCGACGGCGCTGCCGCCCGAACTGCTCATCAGCCTCGACCCCCCGCACCACGCCCGGATGCGGCGCTCCGTCGCGGCCGACTACAGCGCGGCGGGCGTCGAGCGCCTGCGGCCGGCGCTGGAGGAGATCGTCGACGCGCGCCTCGCCGCCCTGCGGACCGAGGAGCACCCGGACCTGTTCCGCACGGTCCTGGACACGGTGGCCGCCGAGGCCAACGCCCGGCTCCTGGGGATACCGCTGCGGGATCTCGTAGGGATACGTGGCTACGGCCGCACCGTGCAGATGGCGTCGGCCGGTGAACTCGACACACTGGTCGAGCACTTCACCGCGGTGTACGGGTACGTGACCGACCTGGTGACCGGGGCCGCCCCCAGCGACCCGGACGGCCTCGTCGGGCGCTGTGTCAACGGCCGCGACCGGGCCGAACCACCGCTGAGCGACGCGGAGTTGGTCGGTCTGCTGCTCCCGGCGGTCGTGGCGGGCGACCACAACGCGCTGTCCGTCCTCGCCAAGTCCCTGTACGCCCTGCTGTGCGCACCGCGGTTGTGGCGCAGGCTCGTGGACGACCCGGCCGTCGCGCCGCGCCTCGGCGAGGAGCTGGTCCGGCTGATCCCGCTCGGGACCTCGTCCGCCTTTCCCCGTATCGCCACCCGGGACGTCAAGACGGCCGAGGCCGTGATCCGCGCGGGAGACGTCGTGTACGCCGACGTGTTCGCCGCCAACCGTGATCCCGAGGTGTTCCCCGATCCCGAGACCATCGACCCCGACCGCACCGGCGCGAGACACCTGCAGTTCGGCTACGGGATGCACCACTGCATGGGAGCGGCCCTGTTCCGCCTCGAGATCAGCACGCTTCTGACCCGGCTCGCCCGTGAGTTCCCCGGGCTCACCCTGGACGCCGACCCGCGGACCCTGCCGTGGGACGACGGGGTGCTGCTGCGGCGGCCGACGGCCCTGCCCGTGCGCTGGTAGCCGACGCCCGGCACCGCACGGACGCCGGTGTCGCCCCGCCCCGGACGGCGCACAGGGGGCGGGGCGACACCGGCGTCGTGGTGCCGGGCGTGCGTCAGGGCAGGGGCGGTCCCACGAGGGCGGTCACCAGGCTGGAGAACGCCATCTCCCCGTTCTGCGTCGCGAGGATCTCCGTGCGCCGCTGGGTGCGGTCGCGCGTGGGGAGTTCCTCGACCGTGACCTGGCAGGGTGCGTCGAACTCGGCGAACTGCAGGAACGTCGACTCGAATTTCACGGGGTAGGCGTGCTCCGCGTACGCGTGCGCGTGGGTGGCCTGGCGGGCCGCCTCGAGCATGAGCATTCCCGGCGAGTGGTCCAGCGGGTGGTCGAAGAGGACGGGGTGGGACGTGTCGTTGCGCAGCAGCCAGGTGCCGTGCTGCTCGGTCGGCGAGAGCACCACGTCCTCCTCCTGCTCGCGCGCCACCAGGTGGGGTGCCTCCGCCGCCGGCAGCGCCCCCGGCAGGGCGGTCGCCCCCGCGTACCGGCCGCGCAGCCGCCGGTAGACGGACGGCGTGTGGCAGGTGAAGCGCGCCTGTGCCACGCCCAGGTGCTTGCCGTCCCGCAACGCGATGACGTGCAGGGTCAGTGCCGCCAGCTGGCCGCCGCGGCGCCGGATGTCGGAGCAGGTGATGTACAGCTCCACCTCGGTCGGGTCGGTGCCGATGTCCATGGCGGAGGGGACGATCTCGAAGTTCAGGTACTGCCAGATCAGGTGGTGCCCGAACGGCACGTCGTAGCCCGCGTGTGACAGGAGCGGGAAGCACTGGCGCACGCTCTCGGCGAAGAGCATCGGGTCGTGGAGACCGTTCCTCGACTGGTAGAAGCGGTGCTGGACGGGCCACTGGGCGCAGACGACGAAGGTGTCGGGACGGTAGCTGTCCCAGGACGTCAGCAGAACCTCGGATTCATCGCGCTTGTGAACGAGCTCGGACGACACGGTGAAACCGGTTGCTATGGGCGGAAGTTGCTTGATGACAGGCATGATGAGTGACCCCCCAGGGTGAGTGGACGTGGATGACCGCTTCGCCGTACTCAGTTGGCGCTGTCACGCCGCTGGTGCAACATAACGAGTGTTCTTTTTGTTGTCGAGAGGTGTCGCAAACTCGACGATTGATCAACTGCGTGTCCAAAGAGCCCCAGAACGTGTCCAGGGGTGGTCGAGTAGCGGTTTTGACCCGCTGGAGGACTGCTAGGGGGCTGCTGGAGGGCTACTGGAGGATTCCTGGAGGGTGCCTGGAAGGTGCCTGGAAGGTGCTGAAGAATAAACCGCTCAGCGGCGTACTTGGCTGGATTTATGCAGTGGCAGACGCGCCGGTCCAAGTCCCCGGGCGGGGTTGCGGTGGCTGACTCTCGACCGTGCGACCCGGTCGGACGGGCGGCGGCGTGTGGCATTTTGTCGAGTCTTGAACCACGTGGGTGGCAAGGTGTTCGGCGGCCCTCGTAAAATAACGGCCGTTCGTTTTCATGTCCGCGGAAGGCAGGACCGCTCGATGGCAGCCCAACCCAAGCAGCAACGCGCTCTGAAGACCCGTGATGACATCCTTCACGCCGCAGCCGTCACGTTCGACGAGCTCGGCTACAAGGGCGCGAGCATGCGGGAGATCATGAGACGAGCGGGTGTGACGCTGGGGGCGGTGTACTTCCACTTCGACAACAAGGAGGCGCTGGCGCGCGCCGTCATGCTGTCCCAGACGGGCGAGTTGACCGCGAACCTGGACTCCGAGGGCGCGCAGCGCATGGTCGACTTCTCCATGGTGTGGGCACACCAGCTGAACGTCAGTCCGCTGATCCGGGCCGCGGTCCGGCTCGCGGTGGAACAGCAGGCCCACGGCATCGGTGACAAGGTCTCCTACGGGGACTTCGAGGCCATCTTCCAGACCTGGCTGGAGTCGGCGCGGGAGCAGGGCGAGCTGGCGCCCGGCGTCGACCCGTCCGTCGTGGCGGAGTTCCTGGTGGGAGCGTTCACGGGCGTCCAGCACTATGCGCAGCTGTCGGACGCGATGGCCACTCTGCCCGACCGTGTGGTGCGCATGTGGCACCTCCTGCTTCCCGGAATCGTCACCCGCGAGTGCCTCGACCGCCTCGTCATCGATCCGGCCCGGGGCCGCGTCGCCGTCCCCCCGGCCGGCGGGGACAGCGCCGCCTGATCCGGGAAGAGCACCGCCCTGATCGGAAGGGTCCCGCCCGTTCCGTAACGCGCCGTCCGATGCCCGAGGGCGGCGCATTACAGATCGATTCCGGAAACCGGGTTCCCGGCAACGATCAGTCAGGGTGGGGGAGTTGCGATCGACTGACAGCGGAGGGGGATGTGCAGCGCATGCGCGATGCGGAGGAAAAGGGCGGCCTGCTGAGCGGGAAGACCATGATGGTCACGGGTGCGTCCAGCGGGATCGGGGCGGCGGCTGCCCGGCTGTTCGCCGAGGAGGGCGCCGCGGTGGTTCTGATGGCGCGCAGGGAGAGCCGGCTGCGGGAGCTGGCGGAGGAGATCAACGCCTCCGGGGGGAAGGCGCTGGCGTCCCCGGGCGACGTCACGGACCGGGATGACGTGGACCGTGTGGTCAACGAAGCGGTCCGTACGTACGGATCTCTCAACGGGGCCTTCAACAACGCCGGTTGGGCCACGGCGGGTACCCCCCTGCACCAGACCGACGACGCGGTGTTCCTGCAGGCACTCGACGTGAATCTGCGTGGGGTGTGGAACTGCCTGAAGTCCCAGATCACCGTCATGCTCGAATCCGGCACCGGCGGTGCCATCGTCAACACGGCCAGCGTCGCGGGTGTCCTCGCCACCGGGGCCACCGCGCCCTACATCGCGGCCAAGCACGCGGTGATCGGCCTGACCAGGGCGGCGGCCGACGAGTACGGCCAACAGGGCATCCGCGTCAACGCCTTGGTCGTGGGCAGTACGCGCACCGAGATGATCGCGAACGTCCTGGAAGAGATGCCCCCGCTCGAAGAGGCCTTCACCAACCGCTCGTTGCAGCGGCGGATGGCGGAACCCGTGGAGGTGGCGCAGGCGGCGGCGTGGTTGTGCAGCGACCGGGCCTCGTTCGTCACGGGCGCGGCGGTCCCGGTGGATGGGGGCTGGACCGCCGCCTGACGGGAGCCACCGGGCCGGGCGATGCCCGGTTCCGTAGCCGCCGGACCGTACCCCTGCCGGTGGTCCGGGAGGCAGGCAGTGGCCGCTGATGGGGTGCTCGCCCTGAGGGGTGAGCACCCCACCCGACAGGTGTGTCCGGGACAACGACCGTGCCATCCGGGCCGGTTACGTCCGCAGACTCATGCGGGGCCGCGGGCGATGCCGGGGAGTACCAACTGCCATATCCGGGCCAGCTGGTCCTCTGCGCTCTCCCGTTCCTCGGGTACGAGGGCGCAGCGGCGGATGTAGCTCTCGGTGCCGCTGACGAGGTGCGTGGTCAGGGCGAGGAGCGCCTGCGGGTCGGCGTGGGGCTGCAGTTCCTCCTCCGAGGCACGGTCGAGCAGGTGCTCCGCGACGGGCAGCCACACGGACGGCCAGGGCGTCTCGGAGGGCAGGCACTCGCGGGCCAGCCGGGCCGCCGCCCGTACCGTGACGTCCTCGTCGAGCAGCCGTGCCACCTCGAGCGTCAGGTCGACCAGGGTGCGCAGCGGCCGCTCGCACGTGTCACCCATGCCGTCGATGGCGTCGCGGGTGGCGCGGGCGCCGTGCAGCTGGACCTCGGCGGCGAGCTTCTCCTTCGTAGGGAAGTGGAAGGTCAGTGCCCCCATCGAGATGCCCGCCGAGCCGCTGACGTGCGCGAGGGACGCCGCCTCGTAGCCGACGCGGTCAAAGGCCACGGCTGCCGCGTGGACCAGAGCTTCCCTCGTACGGGCGGCTCGTTGCTGTTTCACCATGTGCTGTTCTCCGGAGGATCTGCCCGTCCGCGAGGCGAGGCCGGGTCGCCTACGGCTGTCGACCGGAATTGTGAGTTCCGATAACTGTTGCATCAGCCATCTACATTGCTGGAGTGAATCCGCGCCAGGCCTTCTGGGGAATCCGGGTGCGGGGGGTGCGGCGGCCGCACCTCGTCCCTCCGCCGTCGCTCGCGAGGCGGTCTTCACTGGGCGGGAGTATGTGCGCGAGACCTCGGTCCGCGCAACGAGGACGAGGGGGAGTGCGGACGTCCGCTCTGTGATCTTGGCTGATATGAGTCGCGTAGAGATACCGATTTGGGGGCTTTCGCGAGCGGGAAACACACTGAACAAGCCAACTTCTCCGGGGAGTTCAAAAGAAAGCGATCGTTCGTTATTCTTTGAGTGTTGCTTCACTGGAGCACTGGGCGGTCGCGTCAGAGCGAGGGGAAGCGGCTGCCGCACCAGGAGCCGCTCACGGTGCGCGGCCTCGAGCGCTGACGTCGTACGGGTGGGCTCGCTCGCGGTGAGGCAACAGAAGCAAAGCGCACATGTCGTTGTGGCGACCGGCCCGAGGGGCCGCCCGGTCGGCTGTCACCGCACGGAGGGGCATCATGGACATCAAGGTCTTGGGCGTGCTGACCGTCACGGAGAGCGGAACGCCCGTCGCTCCCGCGGCTGCCGAGCCGCGGCAGGTGCTCGCGCTGCTCGCGATGCTCGCCGGCCGGGTCGTGCCCACCGGTCTCCTGATCGAGGAGGTCTGGCCCGGCGAGCGGCCGCACCAGGCCAAGCACATGCTCCAGTCGTACGTGGGCCAGCTGCGCGAGCACCTCGCCGTGGCGCTGCGCGACCGCGGCAGGAACGCCGCCGGGCGTGGCCGCGGGGAGCGGCAGGCCGCCGACCTGCTCGCCGCCCTGCCCGGCGGCTACCGGCTCGACGGAGGCCAGGACACCTGCGACGCCTGGGAGTTCGAGCGGTCCGTGGGCGCCGGCTACCGGGCCATGGCCACGGGTGACCTGGACACGGCCGCGCGGCGGCTGCGGGAGGCGCTCGGGCTGTGGCGGGGCGAGCCGTTCGCCGACGTCGTACCGGGACCGCACCTCGGCGCGCAGATCGAGCGGCTGCGGCAGTCCCGCGAGCGGGCGACCGGCCAGTGGATCGAGGCGGAGCTGCGCATGGGCCGGTACCGCGAGCTGGCCGTGGACCTGCCGACCCTGCACATCCCCGGCCGGCTGCGCGAGCGGCTGCCCGCGCTCCTGAACCAGTGCGGCGACCCCGGCCAGGCCCTCGCGGCCTACCAGCAGTTGCTCCGGCAGGACGCCGCACCGCGGGTCACGGTGACCCACCCCGGCGCCGGACACGACCGGCACCCGTTCGACCGCGCCCTGTACGGGCGCCGCCCGGCCGAGGCCGCGCGTCGGCCGCACCCGATCGGTTCCGGGGCGAGCCTCCGCTGAGTCCGCCGGGTCGTTGATCGTCGGCTCGTTGATCGTCGGCTCGTTGAGGTGAGTTGAGTTCCGCTGAGCCCTGCCGTGTCCGGTGCGCGAACCGGTACGGCGGGGCTCACGGCTGTGCGTACGGCAGGGCTCACGGCTGTGCGTACGCCTGCGCCAGACCGCCGAGGCCCAACCCCGTTGTCCCGTACCGGACTTGATGGACTTCGTGCCACCTGACGGAGTGCCCCCGATCGCGTTGGCCCGGCCGGATGTGCGTCCTCAGAATCGGCTGACCACGCATGACGAGAGGATCTCCATGGCCGGTCTGCCGTCGATCGACAGTTACCCGATGCCGCTCGCCCCTGCCGTGCCCGCCAGCGTGCCGCAGTGGTCCGTCGACCCCGAGCGGGCAGTGCTGCTCGTGCACGACATGCAGCGCTACTTCCTGAAGCCCTTCCCCGAGCCGCTGCGCTCCGAGCTGATCGCCAACGCGGCCGCGCTGCGGGACCACTGCGCCGCGCAGGGCGTCCCCGTCGCGTACACGGCGCAGCCCGGCGGGATGACGCCCGAGCAGCGCGGGCTCCTCAAGGACCTGTGGGGGCCCGGCATGCGCACCGCGCCCGCCGACCGTGAAGTGGTCGACGCGCTGGCGCCCGCGCCCGGCGACTGGCAGCTCACCAAGTGGCGTTACAGCGCCTTCTTCAAGACCGACCTACTGGAGCGGATGCGCCGCGCGGGGCGCGATCAGCTGATCGTCTGCGGTGTGTACGCGCACGTCGGCGTGCTCATGAGCGCCGTCGACGCGTTCACCAACGACATCGAGACCTTCCTGGTCGCCGACGCCGTCGCCGACTTCACCGAGGACGACCACTGGCTGGCCCTCACGTACGCGGCCCGCCGCTGCGCCGTCGTCACCACCACCAAGGAGGTCATCGGATGAGCCAGTACAGCCAGAACGGCCCGAACAGCAGGGGCGGCCAGGACAGCCCGGACCGAAGCGATCTGCTCGGGCGGGTTCTCGCGCCCAACCCGCCCGCCTTCGCCGTGCTGCACCGGCCCGAGACCACCGGTAAGGACGCCCTCGACGTGCTGTTCGGCAGGGTGTCGCTGCCCCGCACCCTGGCCGGTATCCCCGTGCCCGAGACCGGCCCGGAGGGCGGTGCCGCGACCGGCGAGGCGTACCAGGAAGTGCTCGCCCTGATGCCGTACCGGCAGATCGCCGAGCGCGGCTTCGACGCCCCCGATGACGGGGCACCGCTGATCGCCCTCGCCGTCACCGAGCAGCAGCGGGTGCCGCTCGACGAGGTGCTGCGGCGGGTGCCCGACGCGGCGATCGAGCTGCGGGGCAGTCACTTCGACGTGGACGACGCCGCGTACGCCGACATCGTGCGCCGGGTCATCAAGGACGAGATCGGCACCGGCAAGGGCGCCAACTTCGTCATCAAGCGGTCCTTCACCGCCGAGATCACCGACTACGGCGTGCACCGCGCCCTCGCGTTCTTCCGCCGGCTGCTGCAGCGGGAGCAGGGCGCGTACTGGACGTTCATCGTGCACACCGGCGACCGCACCTTCGTCGGCGCCACCCCCGAGCGGCACGTCAGCCTCGCCGACGGCACCGCCGTCATGAACCCCATCAGCGGCACCTACCGCTACCCGAGCTCCGGGCCCACCCTGGACGGCGTCATGGACTTCCTCGCCGACCGCAAGGAGGCCGAGGAGCTCTACATGGTGGTCGACGAAGAGCTCAAGATGATGGCGCGGATCTGCGAGAACGGCGGCCGGGTCGTGGGCCCGTACCTCAAGGAGATGGCACGGCTCGCGCACACCGAGTACTTCATCGAGGGCCGCACCGACCGGGACCCGCGCGAGATACTGCGCGAGACCATGTTCGCGCCGACCGTCACCGGCAGCCCGCTGGAGAGCGCCGCCAGCGTCATCAACGGGTACGAGCCGCACGGCCGCGGCTACTACAGCGGCGTCGTCGCCCTCATCGGGCGGGACGCGTTCGGCGGCCGCACCATGGACTCGTCGATCCTCATCCGCACCGCCGAGATCGAGGGCGACGGCCGCATCCGCATCGGCGTCGGCGCCACCCTCGTACGCCACTCCGACCCGGAGTCCGAGGTGGCCGAGACGCACGCCAAGGCCGCCGGGCTCGTCGCCGCCCTGGAGGACGGCGGGCCCACCCGGTTCGGCACCCACCCGCGGGTGCGGGCCGCGCTCGCCGAACGCAACGGCCCCATCGCCGACTTCTGGCTTGCCGACCACGGCGGGCGCAGCCGGGCCGAACCCTCGCTCGCCGGGCGCCGGGTCCTCGTCGTGGACGCCGAGGACACCTTCACGTCCATGATCGAGCAGCAACTGCGGTGCATGGCACTGGATGTGACGGTACGTCGGTTCGACGAGCCGTACTCCTTCGACGGCCACGACCTCGTCGTGATGGGGCCAGGACCCGGTGACCCGCGCGAGATCGGCCACGCCAAGATCGCCCACCTGAACAAGGCGATCCGCACGCTCCTCGACGAGCGCAGGCCGTTCCTCGCCGTGTGCCTCAGCCACCAGGTGCTCAGCATGAACCTGGGGCTCGAACTGCGCCGCCGGGACGTGCCCAACCAGGGCGTGCAGCGGGATATCGACCTGTTCGGCAGCCGTGAACACGTCGGCTTCTACAACACGTTCGCCGCACACAGCCCCAGCGACAAGTTCGACGCCCCCGACGGCACCGTCGTCGAGGTCAGCCGCGACCCGGGTACGGGCGAGGTGCACGCCCTGCGCGCCCCGCACTTCACGTCGATGCAGTTCCACGCCGAGTCCGTGCTCACGCAGGACGGGCCGCGCATCGTCGCCTCCCGGCTCGGCGAACTCGCCAAGGGGATGCTCGTCGTGTGAGCGCGGGGTCCGTGGGCCTGGTCGTGGGGTGCCGTACCGGGGGCTGCGCCCCCAGGCCCCCCTCTCCATCGGCCTGCGGCCTCGTCCTCAAGCGTCGGACGGGCTGAATTTGCCCCCGTACTTAGGAGTTGAGCGCCCTGTGCACACCACCCAGGTGACCGTCCTGCGGCGCGAGCAGGATCCCCTCGCCCCGGACGACGAGACGGAACGCGGCGGCTACGTCCTCGCCGAGGCCGACGGCGGGCGGCCCGACGTCGTGCTCGTCGCCACCGGCCGAGGCGACGAGGTCCATGTCGCCCTCACCGCCCGGGAGATCCTTCAGCAGGAGGGCACCGCCACCCGCGTCGTGTCCATGCCGGACGTCGCGTGGTTCCGGGCGCAGCCCGCGGAGTACCGGGACACGGTCCTGCCGCCCGGCGTGCGCGCCCGCGTCTCCGTCGAGGCGGGTGCCGCACTCGGCTGGTACGCGATGCTCGGCGCGGCCCGGGAGAGCGTCGGTCTCGGCCCGGCCGGCGCCGGCGCCGCGTACGAGTCGCTGCGCCGGCACGCCGGACTTACCCCCGAGCGCGTGGCCGCCGCCGCGCGCAGCAGCCTGCAGCGGGCGGCGGCCGCCCCGTGTTCGGGGGTGAGCAACCCGCCATGACCAGTGCCGTGTTGCAGCGCCTGGCCCGTGCCGGTGTCGCCGTCTGGCTGGACGGCCTCGACCGGGACCGGCTCACCGGCGGCCTGCTGTCCGGATTCGTCCGCTACCGCCAGGTCACCGGAGTCACCACCCACCCCGCCCACCTCACCCGCGCCCTCGCCGACGGCACCGCCTACGACCAGGATCTGGTGCTGCTCGCCGGGCTCGGCGCGAGCCCGGAACAGGCCGCACGCGAACTCCTCGTCCAGGACGTGCGGCAGGCCTGCGACGTACTGCTCCCCGTGCACGCGGCGAGCGACGGCCTCGACGGGCACGTCTGCGTGGAGCTCGACCCGCGCCTCGCCCACGACACGGCCGCCCTGCTGGCCGAGGTGCGGCGGCTGTGGCGCGCGATCGGCCGGCCCAACGCGCTGCTCACCGTCCCGGCGACCGATCAGGGCACGGCCGTGCTCCGCGAGGCCACCGCGGAGGGCATCAGTGTCGGCGCAGGCCCGCTGTTCTCCGTACGGCGCTACGAGCGGGTCGCCGACGCCTACCTCGACGGGCTCGAAGCGGCCCTGGACGCCGGGCACGACCTGACGGCGATCGCCTCCGTGGCCGCCCTGTCCATCAACCGCGTCGACACCGCCGTCGACGCACTCCTGGCGCGCAGCGGCAGCCGCGAGGCCAGGGCCATGCGCGGCACCGCCGCACTCGCGGGCGCCGCACTCGCGCACGAGCAGTACGCGGCGCGCTTCGAGGGCTTCGAGGGTTTCGAGGGTTTCGAGGACTCCGAGGGCTTCGAGGACTCCGAGGGCTTGGCGGGGCCGGGCTTCGACGCGCCGGATTTCTACGCGCCGCGCTTCGATGCGCCGCGCTTCGACCGGCTCGCCCGGCACGGCGCCCGCCGCCAGCGTCTGCTGTGGGTGTCAACGGCCGTACGCGACAAGGCCGTTCGCGACACACGCTACGTCGAGCGCCTGATCGCGCCCGGCACCGTCAACACCCTGCCCGAGTCCACTCTGCTCGCGATGGCCGACCACGGCTCGGTCGTCCGCCAGCGCTGGACCCACGAGACCTACGACGACGCCCGCCACCTGCTCCGGCACCTCCAGTCCTTCGGCATCGACCTCGCCGGGGTCCTCGACCGCCTGGAGGACGACGGCCTGAAGCAGTCCGAGGAGCGCCTGCACCGGCTGCTCGACACCGTGGCCCAAGCACTGGAGACCCGGACATGACGACGACGTTCCCGCCCGCCACCGGCCCGACCGCCTCGACCGCCCCCAGCACCCTGACCGCCCAGATCCCGGGCTCCAAGAGCCTCACCAACCGGGCCCTGCTGCTCGCCGCCGCCGCACCCGGCACGTCCCGGGTGTGGGCGCCGCTGGTCAGCGATGACACCCTCGCCTTCCGCGACGCCCTCACCCGCCTCGGCGTCCGCGTCCGCGCCACCCCCGACGACGAGTACTGGGAGATCACCGGCACCGGCCGCCCCCTCGGCGACGCCCGCATCTGGTGCGCCGACGCGGGCACGGCCGCCCGCTTCCTTCCCCCGTACGCGGCCACCGGGGAAGGGGAGTTCGTCTTCGACGGCTCCGCGCAGCTGCGCGCCCGACCGCTGCGTCCGCTGGCCGACGCGCTCACCCGGCTCGGCGCGCGGGTCCGTTCCGACGGCCCCGGATCGCTGCCCCTGACCGTGTCCGCCACGGGCCTCGACGGCGGCAGCATCGCCCTGGACGCCTCGACGAGCAGCCAGTACGTGACCGGACTGCTGATCGCCGCGCCGCTCCTGCGCAGCCCGCTCACCCTCGTGGCCCGTGACCTGGTGAGCCGCCCGTACGTCGACATGACGCTCGCCCTGATGCGGCGCTTCGGCGCGACCGTCGAGGAGTCGGCCGACGGCTCGCTGACCGTCGGCCCCGGCGGCTACCGGCCCACGGACCTGGTGATCGAACCGGACGCGTCCACGGCCACGTACGTGTTCGCCGCGGCCGCCGCGACCGGACGGTCCGTCCGCGTACCGGGCCTCGGAAAGGCCAGCCTCCAGGGCGACTTGAGGTTCACGGACGCGTTGCGGCGGCTCGGCGCGCATGTCGAGGTGGCCTGTGACGCCACGACCGTCACGGGCACCGGGCGGCTGCGCGGCGGCGTCTCACTCGACATGGGCGAGATCTCCGACACGTTCATGACACTCGCCGCGATCGCCCCGCTCGCCGACGGCCCGGTCACGATCCGCGGCGTCGCCCACGCCCGCCTGAAGGAGTCGGACCGCGTCGCGGCGATGGCCCGCAACCTCGCGGCCTGCGGCATCCGCGTAGAGGAGGGCCCGGACCGGCTCACCGTGCACCCCGGGCCACCGCGCCGGACGACGATCGCCTGCCACCGCGACCACCGCATCGCCATGGCCTTCTCGGTCCTCGGCCTCGCCGCCCCCGACACGATCTCCCTGGACGACCCCGGCTGCGTCAGCAAGACCTTTCCGGGGTTCCACGCGGAGTTCGGGCGGTTGTTTCCGGAGTACGAGCTGCCGTTGTGCGTGCGCGAGTGAGGTGAGGGACGGGCTGGTCCGGCCTGCCGAGCCAGACCGCCGTCCCCGCCCGGGTGACTGTGACCCCGAACCGTTCCCGCGCGGGCCGCCCGTTGCACAGCCACCAGTCGTACGCGTCCTCCACGACGTCCCACAGCCGCTGCGGCCCGGCCTGCCGCACGGTGCGGGTACTCGCGCGGGCCCAGGATCCGTCGGGGGTCCAGATGCGGCAGCCGGTGATCCGGTCGGTGTCGTCCAGGTCGGTGGATGTTGCCGCGCCGGGCAGCGCGAGGGAGAGCAGGAACGGGAACGAGTCGCTCCGTGCGAGTGCGGTCGGGGCGAGGCGGGTGGGACGCTCGTCCGGCGTGCCGGGGTCGCCCGGATACGGAGCGGCTCCGGTTTCGCCCGCGGCCCGTACACCCATGAAGTACGAGCGCGTACGCAGGAATTGACCGGCTGCGGTGCCGTCCTCGCCGACAACCAGGCGTACGGTCCCCGACCCGAGCGGGCAGACGATCAGGCCGCCCGGCCGGACCTGCTCCACCCATGCGTACGGGACGGCCGTGAACCCGCAGGTCGCGATGAGACGGTCGTACGGCGCCCGGGCCGGGTGCCCGGCGCGGCCGTCGCCGGTGCGGACGGCGGGCGTCTGGCCGCAGGCGCGTAGTCGTTCGTCGGCCAGCAGGGCGAGACCCGGGTCGACCTCGATGGTCGTGACGTTCGCCGAGCCGAGGCGGGCGGTGAGCAGCGCGGCGTTGTAGCCGGTGCTGGTGGCGATCTCCAGGACTGTCAGGGGCCAATTTCCGACATGAGTAGCCGCAGCGTCAGCGAATGCTTCTCGGGTGGCAGTGCGTCCATGGCGCGCTGGGCGTAGGCGACGCCTCGGGAACGGTCACCTGAGCGAGCCAGCATGAGCCCACGGTGAAGCTCAAGGTGAGTTGCGAACCTTGGGAGCTCAGCGGGGAGTTCCCTTCGTGCTGCGTCTTGAGCCTCTACCGCCCCTTTCTCGTCGCCGAGGCGCGCGAGGAGCAGCGAGCGGAACACATTCAAGCGCCAATAGGGCACCGCGTAGTCGGAGGTCTGTTCGTGCGATCCGGAACGGTCGAAGATGCGACGCCCTCGAGTGTCCAGCTTTCTCGCGGTGTCGTAGTTACCCCGGAGAGCAGCAGCATGAGCCTTGCCGTAGATGGCATTCAGAAGTCCCAGAGAGGGCTTGTCTGCGCCGATCGCCAGGGCTTGGTCTCCAAGTACGTCAGCGACGCCGAGAGACGCCCCTTCGTAGCCAAGAGCGATGGCCGCACGACCGCGAACCCATACCCTCGCTGCGTCATTCTGGGATTCGTCTGCTGCCTCCGCTGCCATGCGGTACCAGTGGACAGCCTTTGATCCGTCCGATCCTGGGAATGTCTTTGCGTAGAGCGTCATCAAGCGACTTGCAGCGGACCAGAGTTGAGGCTTGTCCAGCTGTTGCTGGATAACCACCAGCTCACCGGATACCCGGCGCTGGATATCAGCCGCACCCATCGACATGTAATCAGTTCCGTACGCGGCCAGCTTGGCCTCCCACGCGTCCGGGGAGGGCCCGCCGTGAAGCCGGGCAGAGAATCCAGTGGACAGCAGATCGGATGCCACGACGGGCGCTATGGCGGCACCCGCTGCATCGGTCAGGAACGTACGTCGCTTCACATCGTCCTCAAGCACTGCTAGGGGCACGTCGAGCACTGCGGACAAGCACCGGAGGTAGAACGCCCCCGGCCTCACCTTGCAACGTTCCCAGCGGCTCACGTACTCCCGATCCAGGTTCGTCCCGAAGGCAGTGTTCAGCTCCGCTGCCAACCGCCCCTGAGACCAACTTCGTGCCTTACGTAGATTCCGAATCAGCGCCCCGAGCGTCATGTTCTCCATGATGCCTCAGACGACAACTCAGGGGAGTTGTGAAGGCACTTGCCCCTACTGTTGCCCCTAGGGCGGCCGTGCACTCCCGCCGACCCTGAAGCCATGACGGGTGAAATGGTGCACGCCCCGGCGGGGACGAAGTGCGGTAGGTGTGATCGGGCGCTAGGTCCCGGTGAGTTAGCAGAGCGCGACTGGGTGGACAGGGCTTCCGGCCCGCCCGCTGTTGTCTATCGGCACTTCGAGTGCACTCGGGACGGTCGCTATGCCCGCTGACATCCCCGAGCCGTACCGCGACACTCCCGAGGGCCCCTGGACGGCGCACGGCGGGTACCGTGACCCTGCTCAGGAGTGGTCTTTGTCCCACGCCCCGCGCGGCTCCCTGCGAGCCCCTACCCTT
This sequence comes from Streptomyces luteolus, assembly GCF_029968015.1. Lineage (GTDB taxonomy): Bacteria > Actinomycetota > Actinomycetes > Streptomycetales > Streptomycetaceae > Streptomyces > Streptomyces luteolus. Next base: position 31,825 of record NZ_JASCIS010000045.1, on the reverse strand, counting down.
GCCGCCACTGCGCTACCAGCGGACGTCAAGACTCGCCGTGAAGTGCCCTCGCTGACCGGCGAGCAACATAGGCCAGCGGCTGGAGAGCCTGCCCAACAACCCGGCCGACGAAGGAACCTCGTGGCTCAGCCGACAACCGACGACCAGCAGCCCAAAGCCCTCAAGCCCGCCCTCGAATCCATGACCCTGTTGGTCGCCGCTGTCATCGTCCACGACCTGGCCACCAACCGGGTCGTCCTCCTGCAGCGCAGCCAGAACGTCAAGTTCGCCCAGGGCATGTGGGACCTCCCCGTCGGCAAGAGTGAGCCTGGCGAGCCCATCACCGAGACCGCGGTCCGTGAGTTGTACGAGGAGACCGGCCTGACCGTGAAGCCGGAGGCGCTGAAGGTCGCCCACATCATCCATGGCGCCTGGGGAGTCAAGGCCCCAGGCGGCTTCCTCACCGTGGTCTTCGCCGCGCACGAGTGGGCGGGGGAGCCCGAGAACCGGGAGCCGCGGAAGCACGCCCAGGTGCGGTGGGTCGATGCCGATGCCATTCCTGAGGAATTCGTGGACACCACTGACAGTGCGCTTAGCCGTTATCTCGACGGTGGACCCGAGGTCTCTCTCGATGGCTGGAGCAGTCACTGACCGGGCAGGCATGACTCGTCATTCCTGAACGACTGCTCGCGTGACGGAACGGTCCGTGACCTTGGCGGAGGTGACGATGACGGACGGCGAAAGGCAGGACCAGACATGTCGCAGACCGAGGGTGCGCGGTTGTTTCGCGAATCGTGGATCGCGGGGGTGCGGGCGCACTTTCCCGGTGAGCCCAAGCCGGGGTACGTCACACCGTGGGAAGACACCCCCGACTGGGAGCGGCAGGCCGCGGGCGCGGTGTTCGAGCAGGTGCGGCAGTTCCTGGAGCTGAGTGGCGGCCACGCCTCGCGGCTGTCGCGCGAGCAGAAGAGCCGGTTCGTCGCGACGAGTTGGACCGCGCAGATGTACCGCGCCTTCGACGACCCGAAGCCCGGGTACGTCGCCGACTGGTCCGATCTGCCCAAGTGGCAGCAGGAGACCGACGCCGACATCTTTGAAGCGGTCGAGAAGACCATGGACTGACCCGACCGGCTCTGCCAGCCTGAACCCTGCGACGTCTGCTCCATCGACCGCTGGGGAGACTGCATGAGGTTCGGGCGATCATCACGCAGGCGTCAGGCGGATTCCTCGGGCTGCCGTGCGTGCTCCAGGCGGCCGGCCGACGTTGATCCCGTCCTGACCTGTCCCGGCTGCGGAGCCGACTCCGCCATCGTCGCCACCGCCATCGCGTACCGGGCGCTGCACGACGGGCCGCAGTCGAGGGCCTGTGAGGCTTGCGAGGCGGTGACGATCGTCGTCGAACCCGGCATGGTCTGCCAGGGCTGCGAGCAGCTCTACCCGGACGTCGACGTCCGCTTGCGTGCGCGATACGCCGATGTCGGACCCGGGGACCCGGCCGACGCGCCGTGCGTCGGCTGCGGAAAGTACGTCACGCGCCCGAACCCTCCGCGACCGGCGCTCTACCACGACATCGACTGCCAGGGCTGCGATGCTCGGTTCGCCCTGTCCGAGCAGGACCTGACCGTCGGGCAGGGCATGCACATCGCGTGCGGCCGGTGCCGGACCGTCACCGTGGTGCCCGACACGGTGTGGTGCCCCAAATGCGGGCTGCACCTGCGTAAGCGGGGCATTCCCGAGCTGGTGCGGGACGCGACGCGTAGTCAGCGGTGACGACACGTTCCGTACCTGACACATCACCGCCCCCGCCCTTGGCCCCCACGCCCAGGCGGAGGACCATGCAGGTGTGGGGGGAGACAGCCGACGTCGATGCCCCCGTACCCGGCTGCCTCCCCCACACGAACCCCGTACGAAGCCTGTATGAACCGTACGAAGCTCGTGCAGCCCCCCAGACAGCGGCGGCCGTGCCCCCTCTCCCCCCGTCGAGGGCACGGACCGCCGCTTCTTCGTTGTTATGCCGCGTTACGCCGCCGCCGGTGTTGTCCGGTCCTGGTCCCAGGGGCCGACCAGGCGTACCGGGGGCTTTCCGGAGCGCGGGAACGTGCTGCCCGTGAGGGCGAGCAGGGGGCGGGACTTGACCGCCGTCTCCTCGAACTCCGCCTCCGGGGAGGACAGGGCGATCACGGCGCCGCCCACCCCGTACCGCAGCCGGCCGGGGGTGAGGACCGCCGTGCGGATGACCACCGAGAGGTCGGCCGCGCCGGAGAGGGAGAAGTAGCCGATCGCGCCCGAGTAGACGCCGCGCGGGCCCGCCTCCAGGCCGTCGATGATCTCCATCGTGCGGACCTTCGGCGCGCCCGTCATCGAGCCGGGCGGGAACGCCGCGCGGACGCACTCCACCGGCGAGCTGTCCGCGCGCAGCCGGGCCCGTACGGTGCTGACCAGCTGGTGGACCGTCTCGTACGTCTCGACGTGGAAGAGCTCCTTCGCCTCCACCGAGCCGAGTTCGGCGCAGCGGCCCAGGTCGTTGCGGACCAGGTCCACGACCATCAGGTTCTCCGCGCGGTCCTTCTCGTCCGTCATCAGCTCCGCGACCAGCTCCGCGTCCTCCTCCGGCGTGGCCCCGCGCGGGCGGGTGCCCTTGATCGGCTTGGACTCCACCTGGCCGTCGGCGCCCACGCGTACGAACCGCTCGGGGGAGGTGGACAGGACCGAGAGGTCGCCGAAGCGCAGCAGCGCGCCGAACGGGGCCGGGCTGACGCGGCGCAGCAGGCGGTAGCTCTCCCACGGGTCGAAGGCGCCGCGCGCCTCGGCCATGTTGGTCAGGCACACCTCGTAGCTCTCGCCGGCGGCGATCTCCTCCAACGCGGCGTCGATCAGGCCGAGATACGCGTCCCGGTCGTGGCGCAGCGTCACCTCGGCTCCGGTCATCGGGACCGGTGCGCCGGCGCGGGGGCGGCCGGCCAGGCCGTCGAGGACGCGGGCGGTGTCGTGCAGCCAGCGGTCCGCGGCGTCCGTACGACCGTCCTCGGCGAGCGCGAGGAGGTACGTCCTGCCGGTCGCGTGGTCGAGCACCACACCCCGGTCCGCGAAGACCATCGCCGCGTCCGGCTCCTCGGCGCGGTGCACCGCGTTGCCGCCGCACTCCGCCTTCAGCTCGTAGCCGAGGTAGCCGACCCAGCCGAGCGCGAAGTCGAAGGGCAGCGGCGGCACCGTCGTACGGAGTGCCGCCAGGTCGCGCTCCAGCCAGGTCAGGAAGTCACCGGAGACCACCTCGGTGCCCGCGGCCGAGTGCACCGCTGTCGTGTTCGTCCATATGTCGGCCTCCACCACGCGGGCCAGCGGGCCCGACGCGTCGCCCATGAAGGAGAAGCGGCCGAGCGCGCCGCGTGAGGGCGCGCCCGTGCTGCTGTCCAGCCAGAACGCGGTCGTGCTCGCGCCGAACAGCTCCTCGTACACCGCCTCGTCGCTCCAGTGGCTCCTCAACTCCTCGACCAGGACGCGGAGTTGACGCGGGGGAGCCGGGGTCTCGCGGGGCGGCTCCGGCACCGTACGGGCGGGCTGCGGGAGTTCCAGCTCGGGGGCGTGCGCCGGGCGCTCCGCGTGCCAACGGCGGGCCGACTCCACGAAGTTGGTGAGCAGCGTACGGCCGTGCCGGGTGAGGATCGACTCCGGGTGGAACTGCACGCCCCACATCGGCCGGCCGCGGTGCCGAAGGCCCATCAGGACGCCGTCCGGGCTCCACGCGGTGGCCTGGAGGCAGTCCGGCAGGTCCGTCACGGCGAGCGAGTGGTAGCGCACCACCTCGAACGGGGAGGGGATGCCCGCGAACAGGCCGTCCCCGTCGTGCGAGACCTGCGACAGGCGGCCGTGCCGGGGCTCGGGCGCCCGTGCGACCGTCGCACCGTGGGCGAGTGCGATGCCCTGGTGGCCCAGGCAGATGCCGAGCAGCGGGAGCTCGCAGCGCTCCACAAGGTCTCGGCAGATCCCGAAGTCGGCGGGGCGCTCCGGCGTCCCCGGACCGGGCGACAGGACGACGGCGTCGACCTCGGCGAGGCGCCCGACGTGCCAGTCCGGATCGTCGTTGTGCACGACGACCGGCTCCTCGCCGGTGATCTCGGCCAGGTGGTGGACGAGGTTATGGGTGAACGAGTCGTAGTTGTCGACAAGCAGGATGCGCACGGTTGATTCCCGTATTCCCTCGTGAGACGGCATGGGCAGTGCTGTGCGGTGCGGTGCGGTGCGGTGCGGTGATGTGCGTACGTGCGGCGGTGGCGCGCTCAGCCGGTCGTACGGGGTGCGGCCGCGGCCGCGGCGCGGGTGCGCGCCCCGGGCAGGACGGCACCGAGGCCCGCGGGCGCGGCAGAAACGGGAGCGGCAGAAACGGACGCGGCAGAAACGGGAGCGGCGGACACGGGCGCGGCGGACACGGGCGCCGCGGACACCTTGATCAGCATGTGCTCGACCAGCTCCCGGCCCTCCCGGATGCGGATGCTGCTCAGCACGTCGAGCTCGCGCCCCGACTCGTCGGCGATGGCGTGCAGCCCGGCGAGGTCACCGCGGTCGCTGAAGTGCAGCAGGGCCGAGCCGCCCGGCGTGGTCCGCAGCGGGGCCTCGACGAGATAGCGGCGGTGGGCGGCGTAGCCCGGGTCGACGTACGCGCACTCGTGGAGCGACTCGTAGGCGTAGCCGGCCGGAGCGAGCACGAAGTTGGAGTGCCAGTAGACGGTGTCGAAGCGCTGGTCCGGGTCGAGCGCGTCGAACAGGTCGCTGTGCCGGGAGGAGACCCGGTCGGCGACGCCGTGCCGCTGCGCGTTCAGCGCCGCGTTCTCTACGGCGTGCTCGTTGATGTCGGTGGCGAGCACCCGGTCGCAGCCCGCCAGGGCGGCGCTCACCGCGATGATGCCGGTGCCGCAGCCGATCTCCAGGAACGAGCCCTGCCGCGGGACCTGCGGGCCCTCCACGAAGCCGAGCAGCTCCATGGCCGCGTCCGTCGACGCCGAGTACGGCGGCGCGAACACCTCGGGCAGCAGCGTCCAGTCACGCCCCCGCATGGTGAACACCCCCGGCCGTTCACCGTCGGCCGCCGCCTCGCGGCTACGCTCCAACGACCGTACATAGCTTCGGATCTGCAAGCTCACAACTGCCCCCTTCCGGGGCGGAGCTGATCTGCTCCGCGCCCCGCGGCATGAGCCTCGGTCAGGGCGGCACCCGCCAGGAAGGTGGTCTCAGGACACCGCGGAGCCGTCGCGGTGGTGCTCACAACACCGCTGCCCGGCAACGGTCCTGGTCAACGTTGACGTCCTGAATGTTCGAGAACTATTTTCAGCCGCGCCGGGCGGTGCCCGGTCCAGAGGGTGGGGGATGCGACATGTCCGGCTATATCGGTGGCGATGACGACGGGGGCGGCGGCGGGGACGGCACGGACGACGTGGTGTTCTCCGTTCTCGAACTGCTCGCGGAGGAAGCGGCGGTGGGCCGCATCGACGCGCTGCTCCAGCGCGCGCGGCGGTCCGGCTCCCCGCCCGCGGCGCTCGCGCGCGCCGAACGCGCGGTGCAGCTCGCCCGCGAGGTGCACGCCTCGTTCGAACGCGGCCGGCAGCGCGAGGCCGGTTTCGCCGCGCTCGTCGACACCGCCCGCGATCTCACCCTCCCGTACGACCTGGACACGCTGCTCAGCGTCATCACCCGCCGAGTGCGGCTGCTGCTCCACTTCGACATGGCGTACGTCTCGCTCCGCGACAGCGACAGCGACAGCGACGACGCGATGGTCATCCACACCTCGGAGGGCTCGACCACCGCGCTCAACACGGGACTCCGCGTCGAGGGCGGCAGCGGCCTCGGCCACCGGGCCCTGACCACCGGCGCGCCGCTGTGGACCGCGGACTACCTGAACGACGACACGATCCCGCACTCCGCCGGCATCGACGAGGTCGTCGAGGCCGAGGGGCTGCGCGCCATCATGGCCGTACCGCTGCGGCACGGCGACACCAACGTGGGCGTGCTCTACGGCGCCGACCGCAAGGTGCGCCACTACACGCCCGACGAGATCGGCCTCATCTGCTCCCTCGCCGACCTCGCGGCCGTCGCCATAGAGAAGGCCGGACTGCTGCAACAGGCCCAGGACCAGGTCGCCGAACTCGAACTCGACGGCTTCCGTACGCGCACCAGCCTGATCCGGCTCGAACAGCTCGGGGAGTCCTACAGCCGCATCATGGGCCTGCTCGTCGCCGGCGCCGACCTGACCTCCGTCGCCAAGGCCGCGGGCGACGCCCTCGACGGCACGCTGCAGATGCGCGACCCGGCGGGCGGTGTCGTGGCCGCGGGCGGGGAGATACCCGACCTCGACGAGGACGCGATCGCCAAGGGCGTGCTCGCCGCGCACGCCCAGCGCGCGCCCGTCCTCGCCGACGAGCGCACCTGGGTCACCCCCGTCGTCGCCGGTACGGAGGACCTCGGCGTCCTCGTCCTGCGGCCGGTCACCCGCCTGGTGGGGCAGGACAGTTGGCTGCTGCAGACCACCGCGCAGGCCTTCGCCGTGCACCTGCTGATGCAGCGCAGCGCCGCCGTCGCCGAAGGGCCCGTACGCGACGAACTCCTCGACGAGCTCCTGGACGCCTCGGCCTCCACGCAGTCCCCGCACCAGATCGCCCAGCGGGCCCGCCGCCTCGACATCGACCTGGAGCAGCCGCACGTCCTCGTCGCCGCCCGGCCCGAGGGCGGGGAGCAGGGCAGGGCCGTGGTGTGGGCGTCGTCGTACGCGTACCGCATGTCCGGGCTCAAGACCGTGCGGAGCGGCTGCATCGTGCTGCTGCTGCCCGGCACCGACGCCTCCGCGGCTGCCCGTGCCGTCGCCGACGAACTGGCGCCGCTGCTCGGCCACCCGGTCTCCGTCGGCGCGGCCGGGCCGGACTTCTCGCCCGCCGAGGTCGCGCGGATGTACCGCGAGGCGATGCGCTGCCTGGACGCCCTCACCGCCCTCGGCGGCGCGGGCTGCGCGGCCGCCGCGAACGACCTGGGCTTCCTCGGCCTGCTGCTCTCCGACGACTACGACGTCGACGGCTTCATCGGCGCGGCCCTCGGCCCGGTCCTGGAGTACGACGCGGAGCGGCTCACCGACCTCACCCGCACCCTGGAGGCCTACTTCGCCTCGGGCAGCAGCCCCACCAACGCCGCCGAGGCGCTGCACGTCCACCCCAACACCGTCTCGCGCCGCCTGGAGCGGATCACCGAACTCCTCGGCAGCGACTGGCAGAAGCCGGGCCAGGCCCTGGAAGTGCAGCTGGCGCTGCGGCTGCAGCGGGCCAGGAGAGTGCTGCGCGACCGGGACGGCGGCGGCGGAGGGCGACCGGCGGACGACACCGTCTGAGCCCGCCGCCGCGCCCTCGCAGGGTGGCTGATCTGCGGCGCTCCGCCGTGGCCGGATCTGTGTACCTGACAAATATCCCGGCGGGACCTCGTGACGAGCCGTGTGCAGCCGTGAACCTGGAGGCGCAGAGAGAGCGGGAGCGGCTCACGAACGGGAGCGGCTCACGCAGCGAGAGCAGCTCACGAAACGGGAGCGTGAAACGTGAACACCGCCGAAGCCACCCCCCAGACGGCTCCCTCGGCCACCCGGCACTCGTCCTCGGAAGGGGCCGACGCCATCCCCACCGTGACCCCCGAGGACGCCCGCTATCCGGACATGATCAGGGGGCACGGCAACAACCGGCACGTGGCCTCGCCCGAGGCCATCCGCCTGCCGTCCACCACGGAGCACGTCGTACAGATCGTCAGGGAGGCGGTCCGCGACGGGAAGCGCATCGCCCTGCGCAGCGGCGGGCACTGCTTCGAGAACCTCGTCTTCAACGACGAGAGCGAGATCATCGTCGACATGCGGATGATGGACAAGGTCGGCTTCGACGCGGACCGCGGCGCGTTCCTCGTGGAGCCGGGCGCCACCCTCCTCAAGATCTACGAGCAGCTGCACATGGGCTGGGGCGTCACCCTGCCCGGCGGCGGCTGCTACGCCACGGGCGCCGGCGGCCACTTCTCCGGCGGCGGCTACGGGATCCTCTCCCGCAGGCACGGTGTCCTCAGCGACCACCTCTACGCGGTCGAGGTCGTCACCGTGGACGAGCGCGGCGAGGTGCGGGTCGTCGTCGCCACCCGCGACCCCGAGGACCCGGACCACGACCTCGCCTGGGCCGTCGCCGGCGGCGGAGGCGGCAACTTCGGTGTCGTCACCCGCTTCTGGATGCGCAGCCGCGACGCCGAGGGCGCCCCCGGCGACCTGCTGCCGAAGGCCCCGGCCACCGTCTTCTCCACCTTCGCGGCCTGGTCCTGGGACGAGATCTCCGAGGAGGCCTTCGCGAACTTCATGTCGGCGTACGCGGACTGGTCCAAGGCGCACGGCGGGCTCGACTCGCCGTACCTCGACCTCGGGCACTGGATCTTCCTGCAGCACGCGGAGAAGGGCACGTTCAACGTCGTCGCGCAGATGGACTCCACCGTGCCGAACGCGCGTCAACTCGTCGAGGACTTCATCGCGTTCGCGATCGACGCGCTCGGCGTGCAGCCGCGGATGAACAGCATCAGCGAGAAGCCGTTCCTCAAGGCCACCGCGCAGACCATGACCGCCGGTGAGACCATCACCAGCCCCAGCCTGCGCACCTCGCACAAGTCGACGTACATGAAGGAAGCCTTCCCGGCGCACCAGATCGAGACGATCTACCACTACCTGACGAAGACCGAGAACCCCAACCCGTACAGCTTCATGGTGATCAACTCCGTGCGGGGCATGATCAGCGCGCTGCCCGACGACGCCACCGCCGCCACCCACCGCGACGCGCTGTGGCTGGTCTACTTCGAGTCGTACTGGCACAACGAGGAGGACGACCGGCGCAACGTCGAGTGGCTGCGGGCGTTCTACCGGGAGCTGTACGCCGACACCGGAGGCGTGCCCGTACCCAACGGCGTCACCGACGGCTGCTACATCAACTACCCGGACAACGACCTGAGCGACCCGTCGTTCAACACCTCGGGCCTCTCCAGCCAGGAGCTCTACTACAAGGACAACTACCCGCGGCTGCAGCGGGTCAAGAAGGCGTACGACCCCACGGACTTCTTCCGCCACCCGCAGTCGATCGAACTGCCGGAGTGAGTTCCGGCCACCCGGAACGCCGGAGGGGGCTGGTGAGAACCAGCCCCCTCCGGCGTTCGTCCGTCGGCGCCGCTCTACGCCGCGTTCTCCAGGCCGAGATCGAGGCCGAGGCCGTCGTCCCCGGCCGAGAGCACCCTCGCGGCGTGTGCCGCGGAGGCCAGCGTGATGTGCCGGTGCCAGCCGCGGAAGGACCGCCCCACGAAGTCGCGAAGGCCGACCTCCTCGCCGACCTCGGCGAAGTCCTGCTCCACGCGGCGGGTCAGCTTCGTCAGCCGCAGCAGCGGCGCGACCGGCGCGTTCGTCAGGTCGGTCAACCAGACCTGGACCGGGGGGCGTTGCGGGTCGTGCCACTCGCCGAGCAGCAGCATCGGGCGCTGCCGGCCCGTCTGCGGGTTCAGCAGGGACACCCGTACGACCGAGGCGAGGGACGTGCGGGAGGTGCGCCCGGCGGCGGGGTCGAGCCAGTGCACCGGGCGGCGCAGGCCCTTCGTCGACTCCAGGATCTGCTGGGCGGGCAGCGGGCCCGCGCCGAAGCCCGGCATGGCACGGTCGGCGACCGTGAGCCGGCACGACGCGCCGATCCGGCCCAGCACCGGCACCCGCGCCGCGGCGAGCCGCGCGAGCGTCGGGCGTACGGAGCTGCCGCGCAGGTCGAGCAGGACGGGACGGCGCGTCACGCCCCAGTTCTGCGCGGCCTCGATCGCCACGGAGGCGGCGCACTCCTCCTGGCTCTCGCACCCGAGGCCCTCCGGAACCTCCGCCCGGTCCCGTCGCTCGTGGTCGTTGACCCACTGATCGGGCAGCATGAGACGCCAGTTGACCGGCGCGCTCAGCTCCTCCGAGGCGAACCAGACCCCGAACGCCTGCTGCCCGCGGAACATCTGGCCCAGCTGCGGGGCGAACAGCCGGTCCACGCCCACCGAGTGCTCTCCGGCCTTCGGGATGTGCAGGGAGCGCACCACCCAGGCCCGCGGCGTGCAGGACCGCTCCAGATATCCGGCGAGCGCGGCCCGCATGGGCTGCCAGTCCCAGGTCGAGCTGGAGATGAAGTGGTGCAGGGCCTGCTCGGCGGCGGCACCGCCGACGTGCGCCGCGATGTTCCGGATGGACTTGCGGCCCTCGGCGAACAGGAGGCCGCGCAGATACTGCTCGGCCTTCATCCGCTGGTCCTTCCTGCGGAACTCCGCGAACAGGGCGGCGCTGAGCTCGGTGACGACGCCGTCGTAGCCGGCGGCGTCGGACGTCAGGGGAGCCCGATGGCGTATCGGGCCTGGTACGGCAGCGTTCCTTCTCCTCAGAACAATCGTGTTCACAACGTTCCCCCATCGGTTGGGCAGCCCCTCAGCTGCACCTCAACCGTCGGGTCGGAGCGGGTGCCTGAACGAGGTGTGCCGCTCACCCACTTGAGCCGCGCTCCGGTGCCCGGACCACCAGGAGGCCTGCCGTACGGCCCGTGGGCGGCGCCCGCAGGGGGGAACGGGGACGCGGGGGTGTGGCCGGGCCACCATGCGCCAGTGAGAGGGCCGTGAGACGGCCATGGGAGGGCCCATGGGAGGGGCCATGACACGGCCTACGTGACACACTCCCACCAGGAACTTTGACCCTTGCGGGCCCGTGGCCCACCATCACCGCACCAGGGCAAGGGTGCAGGAAGCCGGCCGCCCATGGCGCCTGGCGCGACACCGGTACCCCGGCCGCCTTGGCGGCGAGCACCGCCGACCGGATCCGGAGTTGAGAAGTGCCGACGTGACCACAGCATCGAGAAGGGCGGTCGGGCACCCCGTCGAGTCGTACGCGGCGCTCGGCGACTGCCTCGCCGCGCACCGTGAAGGCCCGGGCCGTGACGCCCCGTTCCCCGACTGGGCGGACCGGCTCGCCGTGCTGCTCGCCGAGGAGCGGCCCGACGGCGTGCTGCGCTACCGCAAGGCGGCCCCCGGACGGTCCCTGGACCACATCGTCGCCGAACAGCTCACCGCCGTACGGGAGTTCGCCCCCGACCTGGTCGCCCTGCGCGCGGGCGGCCTCGACCTGCTGCGCCCCGACGCCGACCCCGACGCGCTCGCCGAACGCCTGGAGACCGCGGTCGCCGAGCTGTGCGCACCCGCCCGTACCGTCCTGCTGTTCACCGGCATCGACCCGCGCCCGCTGCCGGTCCCGCGCCACGCGCGCGCCAAGGCCGCCACGTACACGGCGCATCTGAGGGCCATCGCGGACCGGCACGGCTGTCCGGTCGCCGACCTGTGGTCGCTGCGCGCGCTGCGCGAGAGCCGCGCCTGGGACGAGGGCGGGCTGCGGCTCTCGGACCTCGGCCACCGCCAGATCGCCGCCGAGGCGGCCAGGGCACTCGGCCTGCACCACACGGTCTCCGACGGCGAGTTGGTGCGTACGACGGCCGACGGTTCCCGAACCGAGCTGCGCCGCCCCGACACCGCCTGGCTCCGCGACTACCTCGCCCCGTGGCTGGCCCGCCCGCCGAGACCGCGGACGGGACCTCGGGCCGCGCCCCGGACGGCCCCTCGCCGCGGGGACGAAACGCGGTCCTGAGATCCTGGGCCGCATGGCGACACTCGACGGAGAGCCGGTGCAGCCCGACGAGCTGCTCGGCCTCGCCCTGCTCAACTACGGCCACTTCACGTCCATGCGGTGCGACGCCGAGGGCCGGGTGCGCGGCCTCGCCCTGCACCTGGAGCGTCTCGTACGGGACTGCCGGACCGTGTGGGGAGCGGAGCTCGACCCCGAGCGGGTGCGGGAGCTGCTGCGGCGGGAACTGGCCGGGCAGGACGGGCCGTGCGTGCTGCGCGTGACCGTCTTCGACCCCGGCCTCGACCTCGGCCGCCCGGCCGCGCCCGCCCGGCCCCGGCTGCTGCTCACCCGCCGCCCGGCGGGCTCCCTCACGGCCCCGCCGCTGAGCGTCACCGCCGTACGCCACGACCGTGACCTGCCCGCGGTCAAACACGTCGGCCTCTTCGGCACCCTCCGCGCCCGCCGCGAGGCCCAGGCCGCTGGGTACGACGACGCCCTGTTCGTCGACGCCGAGCGCCGGGTCACCGAGGGCGGCACCTGGAACGTCGGCTTCGTCCGGGACGGCGAGGTGCTCTGGCCACAGGCGGACGTCCTGCCCGGGGTGACGATGGCACTGCTCCGCGCCCACGGCACGCACACCCGGACCCCGCTGACGCTCACGCAGGCGAAGACCATGGACGCCGCCTTCGCCACGAACGCCTCGGCCGGCGTACGGGCGCTGTCCCGCATCGACGAGGTCGAGTTCGCGACGGACCATCCGCTCCTTGACGCGCTGCGCGCGGCTTATCTGGGGGTGGTGGGGGAGCGGCCGTAGGGAGCCGCCGGTCTGGCGAGCGGGGCACGCGCGGCGCAGGGGGAGCGAGTAGCGTGCCCGCTGTGAAACTCGAATCGAACCTTCCACATACTCTCCGGCTGATCGTGACGGGGGGAGGGACCGGTGGTCATACCTATCCCGCTCTGACCGCCGTCCGTAGGCTGCGGTCGCGGCTTGCCGCTCAGGGCAGGGCTCTTGAGGTGCTGTGGATCGGTACGACCGAGGGGCTTGAGGCGCGGGTGGCTCCGGCCGAGGGCATCGCGTTCACGGCGGTCGCGACGGGGAAGATTCGCCGCTCGTCCAATCCGTTGAAGATGCTGGGCCCGGCCAATGTGAAGGACATGGCGCGGGTGCCGCTGGGTGTCGCGCAGGCGCGGAAGAAGATCGCCGAGTTCGCCCCGGACGTCGTGCTCGCCACGGGCGGGTACGTGGCGGTGCCGGCCGGGCTCGCAGCGCGGATGTGCAAGCGCCCGTTGGTGCTGCACGAGCAGACCGTCCGGCTCGGGCTCGCCAACCGCAAGCTGGCCTCTTCGGCGACGTACGTGGCGGTGTCGTCGGAGTCGACGCTGCCGCTGCTGCCGGAGGCCGTACGGCCTGTGGCGGTCGTGACGGGCAACCCGGTACGGCCGGAGGTCCTGGCCGGGCAAGCGGACAAGGCGATCAGCACGCTCGGTCTGACCGGCTTCGACCGGCGCCTCCCGACCCTCTACGTCACCGGTGGTGCGCAGGGTGCGCAGCAGATCAATCGTGTGGTCGGGGACGCGTTGGTGTGGCTGCTGGAGCGGGCGAACGTGGTGCATCAGTGCGGCCCGGACAACGTGGCATCCTTGCGTGGGCTCGCGGCTGGGCTTCCGCCGGAGCTTGCGGGCCGCTATCACCTCACCGGGTTCGTCGGCCCGGAGCTTCCCGACGTCCTGGCGCTCGCCGATGTCGTGATCTCCCGCAGTGGTGCGGGCACGCTCGCCGAGCTGACCGCCCTGGGTAAGCCGGCGGTCTTCGTGCCGCTCGCCTCCGCGGCGGGGAACGAGCAGACCCACAACGCCAGGCTTCTGCAGGAGGCGGGTGCGGCCCTGTCGTTGGAGGGCGAAGTCACCGCGGACCAGTTGCGGGAAGCGGTCAGCCCGCTGCTGTTGGACCCGTCCCGACGGGCGGCGATGGCGGACGCGGCGCGTGCGCATGGACGACCGGACGCGGCGGACAGACTCGTCGACGTGATCCTGTCCGCTGCGTCCGGTCGTCCATGACCGCGTACGCCCGTGCTCGCGTCGGGTCTGCGAGCAGCAGCTAGTCCCGGGTCGCGCCCTCAGGCCACACCACGTCGACCGGAACCCCGGTACGCCTCGCGTAGGTCACGACGTCGGCCGTCCCGCCGTAGCCGCGAGCCGGTTGTCCGTCCCACACGGCGATGAGCCGGTCGACCAGGCCGACGAGGACTTCACTTCCTGCCATGTGGGCCTGTGAAGTCGACTCGCGCATGCCGGTGTGGTGCACCTCGGCGGCTCGCGCGAGCAGCTTGTCGTAGGTGGCATGGTGCGAGTGGGGCAGTCCCTCGCGGTACTGCTCGGCAGGCACGACGACCTCGATCCGGCCTCCGCCGTCGAGCACGGCCTCGGCGAACCAAGCGTCAGGCCCGTCTGCGATGCACGACACCCCGCACAGCTCGGCGGCGTCGTACTGCTCCAACTCCTTGTCGAGGGTGTCGCGAACCATCCGTTCAACCTGGGCGGACAGTCCACGGTGACCGGTGATCCCCAAACGCACAGTCATCCCCTCTCAGTCACAGGAACACGCCATGCAGGCGGTCGTCGAAGTCGCGCACGACTTTAGGGGGCGTGGGCCCGGAGTACGAGCGGCGCACAGCGCGCGCCCGCTCGACGATGCGCCCCGACTTGTACCGCAGTCCCGTCTCCAACGCCCGGGCGGCCATGGTGAACGCGCCGTCGAGGCGCCCTGCTGCGAGGTGCCCCGACGCGATGTCGAGCATGAGCAGCGCACGTTGCTTGTCATGCCCGGGAGCCATCACTTCAGCCGTTGATTCCCGCGCCCCTGAGATCCATCGGGGCAGCCCGAGACGTGCCCCGCACGAAACTCGTAGTGCTGCGACTTTCGCCTCAGTAAAGGAGAAGACCCACGGCCAGGGCGGCGCCTCTTCGTGCTTGACCTGCTCGGCCCTACGAGCTGCTGCGGTCAGTGCTTGATCAGTTGAATCTGGATCGCCTACCGCAGCATGGGCCAAGGCTTCGACACCGGACAACCATGCATCCGCGATGGCCGGCAGGCCATCGCCGAGTTGCTTACGTGCCGACCGCGTGAGGGTGAGCCCCTGTGCAGCGTTGCCCGCGTGCGCCTCGAACTGGGCGAGGCTGCCCAACTGGTAGGCAGCGAGCAGGGGGTTGGCTGAGCGGCGAGCAGCTTTGATCGATGCTCCGTACCAGGTGCGGGCAGACCCGTTGTCGCCCATATCCCAGTGCAGCCACCCGGCGAGGCTCGCGACTTCACTGCCGACTGCCGCGAGTCTCGCCCGCTCCTCGTCGGTCTCCGCGTCCTGCGCGACTGCCTGCGTCAACCGCAAGTGCGAGAGCACCGTGTCGACGAGTTGCCGCGACGGCGTCGTTCCGTCGAGACGGCGAAACGCTGTCGTGGCTGCGCGAAGTGTGGCCGCCTGCGCGGAATCCACCGCGAAGGCCTGCTGCGTGGGTGCCATGGAAAGCGCAGGCGCTACGGCGATCGCCGCGACCCCTCCCACAAAGCTGCGCCGTTCCACATCGGTTCCGTTTCCATCCCCCCGCGCAGCGACTGCCGCCGTGTGGTCAGCGAGGCCGACGAGGTGCGGGGGAATCTGAAGGTGGTTTGCCACTCTTGCCAATTGGGCGGTGTCGTACGACCCCACGCCCCTCCCCTCAAGGCGCGAGACCGCCGCTTGACTTGTCCCGCACGCCTCCCCGACCTGGCGCTGCGATAAGCGAGCCTCAACTCGAGCGAGCTTCACAACCCGTCCGTAGTCGCCTGTTCTCGACGCTTCCCGGATTCGCTGCGAGGACCAGTTCACGGCTTCGTTCTCCCCCACTTGGTACGCGTCGTAAGCCCGCGGTGCGGAAGCGGTACTCGCTTCGCGATTCACCGTATGCGCTCAGCGAATGATTCGTGGCCCTTCCGCGCTGCTCCCCAGTTGAGTGATCGCACGACGACACCACGGAGGGACACGATGGCGAACGCGACGACGGAGCAGGCATGTTCCTACTGCCCGGCACCCGAGCCTGATACTCCCCGAGGTGACACGGACACCGTGCCTGGGAGCGGAGCACTTCGGATGACGACCACCACCCTCGCCAAGCCGGTACGAGCCCGCACGACGCCGACCGTGCACACTGAGCGGACGTTCAGCCGTACCCGCAGGGCAGTACCGCAGTCACGCCGATTCGTACGCGAGGCGATCACCGACTGCGTACCGGACGACCGAGCCCAGGACATCCTCGTCTGTACGTCCGAACTGGCTACAAACGCACTCCAACACACCCCGCTCGGCCGCATGTTCCGTCTCTGCGTCACCGTCACGCCCGACGCCCTGCGCCTCGAAGTGCACGATGCCAGCGACCGTACGCCGCAGGTACGTGAGGCCACCGAGGACGAGGACCGGGGTCGCGGCCTGCTGCTCGTCGCGACGCTCGCCGACGACTGGGGCACCTCATGGCGCGACGGCCCCGGAAAGATCGTCTGGGCCGCCTTCCGGCTCGCTGCTGTGGGGAAGCCCTCATGACCAAGACACGGCGGGAATCCCCGCATGACCTGATCGTGAGCCCGTTCCTCGACGAGCACCTCGTGCTCCGCCCCGGTAGCTCCCGCGGCGTCAGGATCAGCGCACACCACTACCTCGAACTACGCCAACTCGCCACCGCCCGTGTCCCGTTACCCTCGTGGCTGCGCAATGTCGCGCGACGCGGTTGGGATCTCGAACTCGCCGACCGGCCCACCGACGAGGCCCTGCTCATCCGCGGCACGTCGCCCTACGGGCACGGCAGAGCCTCGTACGAGGTCAACAACGGCTGTAACTGGGCGTGCACGCACTGCGTGTACGGCGCCAAGCGGCACGAGGGCCTCGCCTGGGAGCCACGCAAGAGGCTGCTGCACATCCTGCGGGACGCCGGGGTTCTCTGGCTTGAGCTCGGGGGCGGCGAATGCACCATCGACCGGCACTTTCCCGAGACGTACGCAGTCGCCTACGACCTCGGCATGATGGTCGAGATCCTCACCAACGGCTCGACCCTCTCACGGCCGCACATCCTCGACCTGCTCACCACCCGACGGCCCTACCGCGTGACCCTCAGCGTCTACGGTTCCACCGAGGCCACGTTCGACGGATTCACCGGGCGCCGAGGCGCGTACCGGAAGTTCGTCCGTGGACTGGATGCCGCGCGGGAGGCCGGTCTGCCCCTGTCACTGAGCGTCGTCGTCACTCGCGAGAACGCCCACGAGGCGCCCGCCATGCGCGAGCTCGCCGCCCGCTACGCCTCCCGCGTGCGCGAGTACAGCCACATGTCGCCGAGCTTCACCGGCGACGCCGAACCCCTCGCGCAGCAGGCCCCCGAGTACCTGCACAACCGGACCCCGTTCACCGGATGCGACGCGGGCCACACGTCGTTGAACGTCAACCCCTTCGGCCTGGCGAGCGTCTGCAAGATCTCCCGCGACCATCCGATCCCGCTCCTGCAAGAGGGGGTCGCGGGTCTGTCCCGGCTCGGGGACATCGCCGACCGAGCACTACAGCGCCACAGCGGGTGCGGTGGCTGCTCGCTCCAGCAGACATGCACCACATGCATGCCGCTCGTGACGCTGTACCGCAAGGCCGGCTCGTCCCTGGACCGCTACTGCCAACACGCCTGAAGGGAGGTACACCCATGACAGCCATCGCCGTAGAGATCATCCCGCGGCCCGAGGTCGACGACGAGTTCGACGTCGTCGAGGACCTCGACACCGTCGCCGGAAACGAGGTCATGCGCGGCTGCGGGAACGACAACCCGTACTGAGCCACGCCTCGTTGAGGTCGCCCGCCCCGCGCGGGCGGCCTCGCCCCTTCTCCAGCCCTACACTCCGCCCGTGGTGACCATGCGCCTTCAATGGACCGACCTGCCCACCGCCACTCGCGACGCCGTCGCCGCCCGCACCGGCCCCATCTACGCCGCCAAGACCGCCGCCAAGGGCGCGAACAGCGAGATCGCCACCGTCCTCGACACCCGCACGGGCCGCGTCTTCGTCAAAGGGCTGCGCTGTGACCACCCGCGCGCATGGACGCAGCAGCGCGAAGCAGCCATCAACCCGTACGTCTCGCCCCTCGCCCCACGGCTGCTGTGGACCCACGACGACGGCGAGTGGAACCTGCTCGCCTTCGAGTATCTCGACGGCCGACCGGCCGACTACCGCCCCGGCTCCAGTGACCTTCCCCGCGTCGCCGAAGCCATCGTCGCTCTGTCCCAGGTACGCGCCCCCGCCGACCTCGAACTGAAGCAGATCGAGCAGCGGCTGGCCGACTACGTCGACAGTCCCGACGACGCCGAGCTGCTGCGCGGCGACACGGTGCTGCACACCGACTGGACGCCCGACAACGTGCTGATGGTCGAGGGCGCCGCGAGGGTCGTCGACTGGGCGTGGCCGACCCGCGGGGCCGCATGGATCGACGCCGCCTGCTGGGTCGTCTGGCTCATCTCCGCCGACCACACCCCCGAGGACGCCGAGCGATGGGCTGCCAGAATCCCGGCCTGGTCCACCGCGCCTACCCGCAACCTCGACGTGTTCGCCACCGCACAACAACGTCTCTGGGACGGGATCGCCGCCGACGCCCCGGAGGTCGAATGGATACAGCGCCTCGCCGCAGCAGCCACGCAGTGGGCCACCTACCGTCGACACTGACCACAAGGGGAACGCGATGACCGACCCGACGATCCACCCCTTCGAGACGCTCACGACCCCGACCGGCGAACGTGTCCAGATCGACCAGGAAATGACACCCGTCGTACGGGAGCTATGGAGCCTTGGCCTCATGACGACCGGCTGCTGCCAAGACGTCGGCGAAGCTACCGCCGGCGTACGCGCCCTGCGCGCCAAGCCGCTTGGCTACGGCGGCGACGGGTTCATCGTCTACCACCGTGGATGGGCGCTGCTGAAGCTGCCGATCCCCGACGCCATGCGCCTCGTCGCTCTGCTCGCCGAGACCGAGGCATTCGGTGACCGCGTCCGGCATCCCTGGCGCCCCGGCTCATGGCGTACGAACGTACCCCTCGAACCGGACGGCCTCGCCGACTCCGCTCTGCTGCACCTCCCCGGAGAACAGATCTCCGGACTCGTCGACGTCCTGCGAGCCGGGTAGAGCTCGAAGGGCTCAACACAGCCGCTGCACAGACTGGTTGAGCCCCTCGGAGAGATGCGTGCCCTTCGACTACGCGGACGCCGTGCCGCTCAGCTCCGCCGCGAAGCCCTCGCGCCACGAGGTGTGGCTGGGCTGCCAGCTCAGGGCGGTGCGGGCGCGGGTGTTGCTCGCGCCGCGCAGGCCCGTCATGTAGAGGACGCCCCAGCCGCCGATGGCGAGGCGGGCGAGGGCCGCGGGGGCCGCCTTGGGCTTGGCGGCGCCGAGGATGCGGGCCAGTTCGGGGAGCCAGACGTGCACCGGCGCGGGGTCGTCGTCGACGACGTTCAGGACCGGTGCGTTCGTCTCGGACGTCAGTGCCGCCACGATCGCGGAGGCCGCGTCGGCGACGTGGGTGAAGGAGAACACCGAGTTGCCGCCGCTGATCACGGGCACCTTCCCGGCCCGTACCTGCGCCACGAAGGAACCGTCCTCGGCGAAGCCGGTGCCGGGCCCGTAGAGGTGGCCGAAGCGCAGCACCAGGCCGCCGGCCTCCTTGGTGATCCGCTCCAGGTCCACGACCGCCTGCAGGACCGGGCGGTACGGCTTGGGCGGGTTGCTCAGGAACGGCGCGTCCTCGTCGGCGGGGCCCTGGCCGGGCTCGTTGACGAACGCGATGCTCTGCGTGACGACCCGCTTCACGCCCGCCTCCGCGGCCGCGTCCACCAGGTTGCGGGTGCCCTCGGTGCGCAGCCGGTTGGTGAGCGCGAACTCCTGGTCCACCCGCTTGGGGTTGGGGCTCGCGGGGATCGCGGTCAGCAGGTGCACGAGCGCGTCCGGCGCCGTCTCGCGGACCGCCTCCATGACCCAGGCGCGGTCCAGGGCGTCGCCGTACACCATGCGTACGCCCTGGCTCTCCAGGTCGGCGGCGCGGCCCTTGGACCTGGCCAGGCCCACGACCTCGTGGCCCGCGGTGAGCAGCTGCTGCGTCAGCTGCCGGCCGATCGCCCCGGTGGCGCCGGCAATCAGAATCCTCATGGTCAATCCTCTTACTGTCGGGCGGAGCGGTCGCGGTGCAGATGGGCGGTGATCTTGGCCGCCTGTTCGTCGGGGATCGTCAGCCCCAGCACATCACGGAGGGTGGGGACGATCTCGTCGACGGCGATGAGGCGGCGCTCGTCGTCGAAGTCGGGGCGGCGGGTCTCCAGGATGCGGTCCCGCAGCACCAGCCGCTCATCGGGGCCGACCCGCATCGCGACGACATGGCCGATGAACACCGAGCGCGGGCTCGTCATGGAGAAGTGCGCGGCCACCTCGAAGTCGATCGGGTACTGCGCCTCGGTGGTGAACGAGTACACGTCGAACCAGCCGTCCGCGTGCATCGAGCGCAGCACCCACTCCTCGCCGTCGTCGTCCAGGCGCCAGCGCCAGCCGCCCACTTCGAGCGTGGCGCCGTGCCGGTACGGGATCGGCTCCAGCGGGCCCTCGTCGCCGAAGCCCACGTCGGCGAGGTAGCGCTCGCCGCCCTCGGCCCCGACCAGGAGAGCCGTGTGCGAACGGAAGCGGATGTCGGTGGTGTTGCCGCGCCGCACCCGGGCCAGGTGCCGGGTCACGGTGAAGCCGAGCCGGGTCAGCACGGCGGCGAACAGCAGGTTGTGCTCGTAGCAGGAGCCGCCCTCCGCCCCGTGCACCAGCTTGTCCTGCACGGACTTGACGTCGATCGGCAGCTGGTCGCGGTCGATGCCGTCCGCGATGAACCCGATGGTGGCCAGGTGGCCGCGGTGCACCGCCCGCAGGGTGTCCAGGGTCGCGGAGCGCGGCCCGTCATAGTCGATCCGGCGCAGGTACGCGTCCAGGTCCAGCTGGTCGCTGCCCCAGATCGGATCCGTACCGGCGTCGTCCACGCTCGTGATAGTCACGGCACTGCCCTTTCCCAAGAAAGGAGGCCCGGCGATGACAGGGGAGGTCCGGGCCTCGGTGCGAAGGGGCCTGGTGCTTGTCGGTGACCGGCCGTCGCACGGTGCTGGAGTGTGGCAGCGGGCGCCCGCACGGCGCCCGCCCCGGGCGGGAGTCTGTCAACTCCTCACCCGGCAGGGGGAGATGAGCGGGCGGTGGCGGTACGCGTGGGGGGCGGGCGTGACCTGACGGACTCGGCGCGCGCCGCTGGTGGCCGCCGGGGCGCCGCGGAGAGGCTGACCGGCCGTGGGAGCGCCGGTCGTGTGAGGGTTCCCCCCTTCCACGGCCGGACACCAGCCGACCGACAGCAGCAGCGAAAGCAGCAGCGACAGCAGCAGCGACAGCAGCAGCGACAGCAGCAGCGAAAGCAGCGAGGAGACCTCATGGCAACGGTGGACGTGGCGGCGCTGACCGCGAAGGCGGAGCGCCTGCGGGCGCTCCACGGCGACCGGCCGTTCGTGCTGCCCAACGCCTGGGACGCGGCGAGCGCCCAGGTGCTGGCCAAGGCCGGCTTCCCGGCGATCGCCACGGGCAGCAAGGCCGTCGCCGACAGCCTCGGCCACGCCGACCTCCAGGCCGCCCCGGCCGAGGAGATGCTGGCCGCCGCCGGGCGGATCATCAAGGCCGTCGACGTCCCCGTGACCGTGGACATGGAGGCGGGCTACGGGATGTCCGGCAAGGACATAGTGGCCCGGCTGCTCGACCTGGGCGCGGCGGGCTGCAACGTCGAGGACACCGCGTACCCCTCGACCGACCTGGTCGACGTCGCCACCCAGGCCGCCCTGATCGCCGACATGCGCGCGGCCGCCGACGAGGCCGGCGTACCGCTCTGGATCAACGCGCGCGTCGACGTGTGGGAGCCCGGCGCGTACCCGAAGGACACGCCCGCGCAGGAGATGACCGACGAGGCGGTGCGGCGCGGCCGCGCGTATCTGGAGGCGGGCGCCGACTCGGTGTTCCCCATCTTCGTGGCCGAGGAGGAGACCATCGCCGCCCTCGTGGAGCGCATCCCCGGACCGGTCAACATCATGTACCTGCCGCAGACCCCGTCCCTGGACCGCCTGGCTGAACTCGGCGTCGCCCGGGTGTCGTTCGGGCCGGGACTGCACATGGCGACGCTGATGGTCCTCGAAGGGCTCGCGGGCAAGATCCGCAGCGGCGAGGACCCGTACGCCGAGTTCCTGGCCCGGCACCAGGCGGCCCAGGAGGCCCAACAGGCCGAGCAGGCCGAGCAGGCCGAGCAGGCCGAGCAGGACGAGCAGGCCTGACCCTTCCGCCCCCTCCCCTCCCGCGGGTTCCCCACGCCCCCTCGGCCGTCCGGTCGAGGGGGCGTGCCGCGTTCCGGCGCGGTCGTACGGCCCAACAGGCGGTCCGTGCGGCCTCAACAGGCGTCCGTACGACCTGACTTACTGGACATGCGTTCGTTGCCGCGATTGGCGTGAATCCACAGCATGGAACCGTCTTCACCAGCCTCGGAGCCACCCGCGGTGAAGGCGGGCCCGCCGGGCCATGGCCGATACCGGTCGCCCGGGCCCGCATGCCGACCTCGACCGCCGCACGCGGCGGAGAAGTCCCGCCAAGCCTGTGAAGTCCCACCAAGCCCGAGAACTCCCGCCACGACCCCATCCGTTGAGAAGGAGCCCCATGCCCACGGACCCCGACGACAGGACCGGTCTCTGGCTCGGCAGCATGGTCGAGGAGGCCGCGGCCGCACACCCCGACGGGCTGCTCGTCGTCGACCACGGCCTCGACGTCCTGCCGGACGCACCGCGCGCGTTCACCGTGGCGGAGCTCGCCGGGCACATCGCCGATCTGTCGGCCCGGCTGTGGGCGGCAGGGGTGCGGGCCGGCGACCACGTCGCGCTGCACAAGAGCGCCAACTTCGACCTCTACCTGCTCGCCTGCGCCGCCGCCCGGATCGGCGCGGTCCCGGCGATGCTCTCCCCGGCCCTCGACGCCGACACCGTCCAGCGCCTGCTGGCCCGCCTCGGCCGCCCGCACCTGCTGACCGACACCGGCAAGCTCACCGGCGACCTGGCCGGGCTGCCGCTCGACGAGCTCGCCGACCGCGTCCTCGTCACGGCCGGCGCGCACCCGGGCGCGGTGTCCCTGGCGGACCTCGCCGGCGCCCCCGCCGTATCCGCCGTACGCACCGCACCCGACAGCGCGGCGCTGATGACGCACACCTCCGGCACCACCGGAACGCCCAAGCTCGTGGTGCACACGGCGCGTTCGCTGCTCGGCCGGCTGCGCCCGCAGGAGCGCCTGGCCAACGCGTTCCGGGAGCCCGAACGCACCCTGATCCACGTCTCGTTCGTGCACTCCCGGCTGTTCCTCGCGCTCGCGGTGCTGCTGCCGCGCGGCATGCCCGCGATCGTGGTGCGCGAGGGCGACGCCGAGCACGTGGCGCGGATCTGCGCCGAGCTGCGGCCCGGCCTGATCGAGACGCACCCCAACAGCTTCATGGAGTGGGAGCCGCTGGCCTCCGACCCGCGCAGGCCCTTCGCCGGGGTCAAGTACTTCAGCAGCACCTTCGACGCCATCCACCCCGGCACCATCCAGCACCTGCTCGCCGCGTCGGACCGCAGGATGCCGCTCTTCTACCAGATCTACGGGCAGAGCGAGTGCGGCCCGCTCGCCGGCCGCGCCTACACCCGACACGGCGCCGAGAACATCGACGGCCGCTGCCTCGGCCACCCGATGCCCGGTACCTCCGAGATCCGGGTCGTCAGCCGCGGCGGTGAGGAGCCGGGCCCCGACACCCCCGGACACATCGAAGTACGCACCCCCGGGCGGGCGTTGACGTACTACGGCGAGGACGAGCGGTACCGGGAGCAGCTCACCGACGGCTGGTGGCGCATGGGCGACGTCGGCTACCTCACCGACCAGGGCTGCGTGCACCTGCTCGACCGCGAGGTCGACCTGATCCCCGCGCTGCGCTCCACCCTGGAGGCCGAGGACACCGTCCTCGCCCGGCTGCCGGAACTCACCGAGCTCGTCTTCGTGCCCGGGGCGCGGCAGGAGCCCGTACCCGTCGTCTGCACGGCCGCCGACCGGCCCCTGGATCCCGGGCGTTGGCGCGCGGCCGTACGCGACCTGCCCGCCGCCCTGGCGCCGCCGGTGCAGATGAAGCTCGACGAGCTGCCGCGCACCGCCACATCGAAGATCAAGCGCCGCGAGCTCGCCGCCCGCCTCCAGGCCGGCCGAGCGGCTTAGGACCGCCGCGCGCCATCGCTCCCGGGCCGGGTGCCCGCCCGGTATGGGACCCATCCGGCGAGCCGGTCCGACAGGGCGCCACCACCGCACGTGAGCAACCCGGACACAGACCGAGGAGACAACAGAGCGATGTCGAAGACAGTCGTCGCCGGCGGCGGCATCGGCGGATTGGCCGCGGCCCTGAGCCTGGCCCGGCACGGTCACGAGGTGACCGTCCTGGAACGCAGGGAGTGCTTCACCGAGTACGGGGCCGGAATCCAGCTGGGACCGAACGCCTTCCACGCCCTCGACCGGCTCGGCATCGGCGCCGCCGTGCGTGAACGCGCCGTGTTCATCGACGCGTTGCGGTTCATGGACGGCACGAGCGGTGAACGCGTCGCCGAGATGCCGCTCACCGAGGCCTACCGGAAGCGGTTCGGGAACCCGTACGCCGTCGTGCACCGCTGCGACCTGTTCCAGCCGCTCGTCGAGGCCTGCCGCGCCTCGGACCGGATCGAGCTGGTCGCCGGCCATGACGTGGTGGCGTACGAGCAGGACGGCACCCGGGCCACCGCGGTCACCCGCACCGGGGAGCGCTTCTCCGGCTCGGCCCTGATCGGCGCCGACGGCATCCGCTCCGCGCTCCGCGGCCAGCTGGTCGGCGACGGCCCGCCGAGGGTCTCGGGCCACACCATCTACCGGTCCGTGATCCCGATGGAGCTGGTCCCCGAGGAGCTGCGCTGGAACACGGTGACCTTGTGGGCGGGGCCCAAGTGGCACTTCGTCCACTACGCCATCGGGGGCGGCAAGTACCTGAACCTGGCGGCCACCCGCGACGACGGCGCGACCCGCGCCATGGTCGCCGAGCCCGTGTCCCGGTCCCATGTCCTCGGCCAGTTCCCGGAGTTGAGCGCCACCGCCCGGTCCCTCCTCGAACTCGGGGGCGACGAGTGGCGGGCCTGGGTGCTGTGCGACCGGGACCCCGTGGCCGACTGGACCGACGACCGGGTGGCACTGCTCGGGGACGCCGCGCACCCGATGCTGCAGTACGCCGCGCAGGGCGCCTGCATGGCCCTTGAGGACGCCGTCGTCCTCGGGTCCGTGCTGCACGACATGACCTGCGACAACGTTCCGCAGCGCCTGGAGAAGTACAACGCCGTGCGGCGTGAGCGCACGGCCAGGACGCAACTCGTCGCCCGGGAGATGGGGCGCAGGCTCTACCACCCCGCCGGCGCGGCGGCCGCGGAACGCAACGCCATGCTGTCCGCCCTGTCCGTGGACGAGCTCCACGACAAGGTCGAGTGGCTGCACGACGGGGGGTGCGCCCTGCCGTGAGCGGCCGATGGCTGCACGACGGGGGGTGCGCCCTGCCGTGAGCGGCCGACTTGACGCAGTGGAGCGGGAGTTGACGGCGTCCGCTCTCCCTTCTGGCAATCCTGAAATTTCCGGCTAACGATCGATCCCCCATCGGGTCCTGCCTCCCTGGACCCGTTCCCCGGCCATGGGCCGGGGCCGCGACGGCCCCGATCCGTGCCCTGAGACATCCGGCCGACCGGCACCCGCCGCCGTACCTTTCGGAGACATTCAGTGGACGACACCATGCTCGGCATACGGCTCAAGACCGCCCTGCAACAGCCCGACTGGAACGACTACGAGCAGACCCGGCTGGTCCGCAAGGAGCTGTCCCTGCGAGCGCCGCTGGTGCAAGCAGCCGACGTGCGCGCCCTGCGCGAACAGCTCGCCCGCGTCGCCGCGGGCCGGGCCCATGTGGTGCAGTCCGGCGACTGCTCCGAGGACCCCGACGAGAGCACCTCGGAACACGTGCACCGCAAGGCCGCCGTACTCGACCTGCTCGCCGGCGCCCTCAAGCTGATCACCCGCCAACCCGTGGTGCGGGTCGGCCGCATGGCGGGCCAGTTCGGCAAGCCCCGCTCCAACGACACCGAGACCGTCGGCGGCGTCGAACTCCCCGTCTACCGGGGGCACATGGTCAACATGCCCGACCCGGACGCCGAGAGCCGCAGGCCCGACCCGCTGCGGATGCTCACCGGCTACATGGCGGCCAGCGAGATCACCCGCAACCTCGGCTGGGTCGGCGCCTGCCGCGGGCACGCCGAGTCGACCGTGTGGACCAGCCACGAGGCGCTGCTGCTCGACTACGAGGTCCCCATGGTCCGCGAGCAGGAGACCGGTGAACTCCTCCTTGCCTCCACGCACTTCCCGTGGATCGGCGAGCGCACCCGGCAGGTCGACGGCGCCCATGTCGCCCTGCTCGCCAAGGTCGTCAACCCGGTCGCCTGCAAGGTCGGCCCGAAGATGACCCCGGACGAGCTGCTCGCCCTGTGCGAGCGCCTCGACCCGCAGCGCGAGCCGGGGCGCCTCACGCTCATCGCGCGGATGGGCGCCGACTCGGTCGGCGATCGGCTGCCCGCCCTGGTCGCCGCGGTCCGGGCCGCCGGACACCCGGTCTCCTGGCTCACCGACCCGATGCACGGCAACACCATCGGCACCCCGTCGGGCCACAAGACCCGCCTGGTGCCGGTCGTCGAGCGCGAGGTGCGGGCGTTCAAGTACGCCGTCGAGTCGGCGGGCGGTGTCGCGGGCGGACTGCACCTGGAGACCACCCCCGACGACGTCACCGAGTGCGTGCGCACCGAGGCCCACCTCGACCGGGTCGGGGAGCGCTACACGAGCCACTGCGACCCGCGTCTGACGCCCGCCCAGGCGATGTCCGTCGTGACCGCGTGGGCGGGATGAGCCGTAGGCCTGCGGCCGCGTGGCTGCACCTCCCGGGGACGCCGGGGCTCCTCCCGGTTCGCCGGGGCACCTCCCGGGGACGCCCGGGTCCGAGCGACGAGAAGAGGTCGTGGAAATGCAAGGACAAGTGGCTCTCGTCACCGGCGCCGCCGGCGGCATCGGGGAGGCGGTCGCCAGGGAACTGGCCGGCCGCGGCTCCGTCGTCGCGGCCGTCGACCGGGACGAGGAGCAACTCACGGAGACCGTCGGCAAGTTGGCGGCCGACGGCCTGGACGTGACGGCGTACGTCACCGACGTCACCGATAGCGACCAGGTCGAGAAGACGGTGATCCGGGTCGAGGAACAGCTCGGCCCGGTCGAGATGCTCGTCAACGCGGCCGGGGTACTGCGCCTCGGCGAGGTCGTCTCGTACGCGGAGGCCGACTGGCGGGTGACCTTCGACGTCAACGTCAACGGCGTCTTCTACCTCTCCCGCGCCGTGGTCGGCCGCATGGTGGCCCGCACCCGGGGCGCCGTCGTGACGGTCGCCTCCAACGCGGCCGCCACCCCGCGCGCCGACATGGCCGCGTACGCGGCGTCCAAGGCGGCGGCGACGATGTTCACCAAGTCACTCGGCCTGGAGGTCGCCCGCCACGGCGTCCGCTGCAACGTCGTCGCCCCCGGCTCCACCGACACCCCGATGCTGCGCTCGATGTGGTCCGACGAGTCGAGCGCGCAGGGGACGCTCGAGGGCAACCCCGGCAAGTACCGCGTAGGCATCCCCACGGGCCGCCTCGCCCTCCCGACGGACGTCGCGGCGGCGGTGGCGTTCCTGCTGTCGGACGAGGCGAAGCAGATCACTCTGCATGTGCTGACGGTGGACGGGGGGGCTTCGCTGGGGTCTTAGTCCCTGTCCCTTGCACGGGGTGCTCCCGGTACGGCCGTACGGATCGGCTGTGCCGGGAGCTTCGTGGGGCAGGGCCTGTACTGTCGTAACCTGGGAGATTCAGATATTCTGAATCCATGAAGCTGATGACAGCCTCCGAGGCCTCCCGGAACTTCGCGAGTCTCCTCGACCGCGCGGAGAAGGGAGAAACCATAGTGATCACGCGTGGCGGCCGCCGCCTGGCCACCATCGGTCCCGCATCCGTCAGCAACGGCACCGAGCTCGTGAGCGCTCTCGCGGCCTGGCGCGAACGCCACCCGGATGACGATCCCACCTTCGAGGACGACGTCCTGGGGGCGCGAGAACTGCTGACCGAGGACGATCCATGGGACGCCTGATCCTCGACACCGGCGTACTCATCGAGGCCGAACGCGGCAAACTGGATCTCGCCGCGGTGGGCATCGAGGACGACGTGGTGATAGCCGCGGTCACGGCCGCCGAACTGCTGACGGGCGTGGAGCGGGCAGGCACCACCCAGCTCAGGCAGCGGCGTCAGGAATTCGCGGATCTCATCTTCTCGACCGTGCCGGTCGAGGACTACACGCTCGACGTCGCCCGGGTGCATGCGCGGTTGCTCGCGTACGTCAGGAGCACGGGCAAGCCGCGCGGAGCGCATGACCTGATCATTGCGGCAACTGCGGCCGCGACGGCTCGGGCGATCCTCACGACGGACGGGAAAGCGAAGTTCGGTGACCTGCCCGGGGTGCACCTGTCCGGCTGACCGAGCGCGCTCCGCCCCCTCAGGTAAAGCTCCTCCGGAGACGGGCACGCGGTCAGCCGGCCTGAAGCTCCGCCGTAATCTGCTCCGCCACCATGCGAGCGGGTTCGATCCTCGGGTCCTCCGGATGCGCGTGCGGCCCGAGGATCTTCGACGCCGCGAACAGCGTCATCAGCTTGCCGTCCCGGCTCTCGAAGTCGCGGTGCCGTTCCCGTCGTACGCGATCGTCCAGGGCCGGGACGGCGAGCGAACTCGCCCACAGCGAGGCCGAGTCGAGGCCGCGTGGGGCGTTGCCCCAGTCCTCCCAGTCGAAGAGGCAGAACGCCGGCGCGGTCAGGTTGGCCCAGTTCAGGTCCGCGTGGGCGGGAACCCAGTCCTCGACGGTCGTGTCGAAGTCATCGGCGAACACGCTGCGGATGGACTTGGTGACGACGGCCTGCGTGATGGTGATGGTGTCCGGCGTCGCGATGCGCCGGGTGTGCTGCCCCATGAGTGCGTCGAGCGAGGCGTTGAGCTGCGGCCACCAGCCGTCGGGGAGGACCGGGTCCTCGGTCAGTACGGCCGTGCCGATCGGAGGTGCGGGCAGGAGGTCGGTCTCGTCGGCCCGCCACATCACCGGCTCGGCCGCGTCCCGCCAGACCACACCGCCGTGCCACTCGGGCTGGACGACCCCGTCCAGGAACGCGGCGCACTCGGTCCCGTTCCAGCCCTGAGGGCCGATCCTGTCGAGTCCGCGCCGCTCGATACGCACCCACGTGCCTCGGTCCGTCCGCGCCCCGACCGAGCGACGCTTCCGTACGACAGTGCCCCGCTCCAGGTGCGTCCGGAGCGAGGTCTCTACACGGTCCAGAACCTCGTCCACGGGGTCAACCCGCAGGTCATCGAGACGAGTTGGTAATGCCGAGCGCGTCATACGAGCGAACGTAACACCGGGAAGCCGGACGCCGTCAGCCGGTCGGCCGCGGAGCGGTGCGCGTCCCGATGCTCGGGTCTAGGGACTTCGGGGCTGGGTGGCGAGCGCTCTTTGTGTGGAAGGGGAGGGAGGTTTTACCCACCCTCCCTCCCTCCATGCCTTGGCGCGTTCCAACGCCGGTTACGGATTCAACTGCCTTGAAGCGCAAGGGATATGACTAATGTGCGATTGGCTGCGCATATGCCATCAAGGTGTGTAGCGTGCGCAGAAGCAAATGACCCCCGATCGGTGCTGTGAACACCTTCGGGGGTCTGACCAACAGATCGAACAGGACGACGATCCATGGCTGTTGCCAAGCTTATCTATACTGCCCCCTCCTCTGACTACCCCATGGCCGCATCCGGCTTCGGAAAACGTTCCGTGCCAGGTCAGGGGCCACGACGTACGACCGACTTTGACGGGTTGTCGCCAGTCGCTGCCGCCATCGCCGCCTACATTGACCGGATGCCCGACGGCGCTGACGTCTCCATCAAGGGCCTAGCCGCCCAACTCCCCCGAGGCCAGGCCTCGATCGGGACCGCACTGCGGGAGCTGTCGCGGGCCGGACACCTGCGGCGCATCCGCGAGCGGGTGGCCACCGAAGGGGCGAGCCGTTGGGTGACCTACACGCACTTCTCCCGTAAGGCGCACGGTGACGAGTGGTGGAGCGCGTACGTCGAGGGGCGGGACGTGAACTCGTGCCCGCAGGAGCCCCGGGGCGAGGAAGCCGACTCCGGGGAGCCGGCGGCTCCCGAAGACCCAGTTCCCGAAGACCCAGTCCTCCCAGCTGTCCCAAGCGCCCCGCCAGCACCGACCGAGGCCTACGCCCTGCTCGCCGAACTCGGCCTCGCCGACAGCCGGATGAGCCTCTCCGCCGCCGACTGCGCGGCTCTGGCTCCGCTCGCCGAGGAATGGCTGCGGCGCGGGTCGACCAGAGACCGGATCACCCATGCCCTCACGTCCGGCTTACCCCCGGAAGTCCACTCACCCCGGCGCATCGCCGAGATCCGGCTGACCGACAAGCTGCCACCCGTCCTCCCACCACGACGGCCCACCATCCGCATGCTGGAATGCACCATCTGCCGCGTCCCCGGGAGAGCCGAGGCGCTACGCGGCGGCGAATGCGCCGCCTGCCGAGGTGACCGCCCGCCCCAACACACCGCACCTCTACGCCCCGAGACCGTCCGGCACTACGCCGAAGAAGCCCGCCGCGCGGCAAAGGCCCCCACTCCGACCGCCTGCGGGCGGATACCTCAACTCTCAGGTCAACGGCATGAGTTGGTGCTTCGGAGCCCCTTCGACGGGCGCCCGAGGCAGCCACAGCCACCCAGTCAGTGAGCTGGATGGCTGGTCGGCCAGGTGTCAGGCGACGCGGGCGAGCCCTTCGAGGTCGCCGCGGTGCTCCTCGTCCACCTCGATGCGCACGGGATGGACGTCTGCCACCTTGCGGATCTCCTGGGTGGCGATGGAGACGGCTTCCAGGAGCGTGGACGCTTCGATGTGGCACATCGATTCCATCCTGCTGGTCCCGGGAGGGCCTTTCGTCTGGCCGATGCTGCCGTCCACGAGCAGGTTGTCTGCCTCGGGCCAGTAGTTCCAAGCGTGCTCTTCCTCGTCCGTCAGCCCCCGGTTCATGATCAGCGTGAACTCCCAGGTGCGCACTGCTGCCTCCTCACGTGTGCATCTTCTTGTGCTTGGTCACGAATTCCTTGAGTACGGGTAGCGCACCCCTACCCGTAGCCTCGTGTGGGCCGCCAGGCCGACCCTCGTCCGCCCTCACCCCTCCGGGGGGGAAGACGGCTGTGCTTCTCCATCAGCCCGGGGCCTCCAAGTTCAGGTCGGCGTACACGGTCTTGCCGAACCCCCGCTCAACAACACCCCAGTCGTCGGCGAGCAGGTCCACCAGGTGGAGGCCACGTCCGCTCTCATCGCTCAGGCCCGCCGCCTGAATCTCGGGCTTCTTCCTCGACTTGTCCGTCACTGAAAGCCGAACTACGCCAGGAGCAATCCGAGTCACGCTCAATCGGAGAAGCTTGCTTCCACTGTGCTGGACCGAGTTGGTCACCAGCTCGGAGATGACGAGCACCGCCCGCTCCACGACATCGCCGTTGAGGTTCCACGTGTTCAGTGCAGCCTTGACCAACTGCCGGGAACGGCCGGCCGTCTCCGGCTCGCTCGGCCACGTCTCGCTGTAGCCAGGGGCACCAGATGCATGGGGTCGAGTCGCGGTCATGGTCACGGGGCCATCCCTCCAGGAGTGTGGAGACGCGCCACCCGACGGGGAGGCGGGGCGGAGTCTGCTCCGGCGTCAACCCGCCCTCCCCTCAAGGGAGGTGGTTGATTCCGCATCTGGAACCTACGGTCATCCGGGATGGAGTAGGACTGACTGTGGGTACGGGTTGGACGACCGAGGGTGCAGGGGGCGGCATGGCCGCGAAAGGAGCTGCACGGGGGCGTGCGGCAACGGGCGCCATCGCGGGCTACGTGCTTCGCATTGCACGGGAGAGCATGAGGAGCGAGAACAGCACTC
>NZ_JASCIS010000044.1 GCF_029968015.1 Streptomyces luteolus | reverse complement strand
CGCCACGCCCGGCCCGGACGTCGTCGTCACCGCAAGCGACCCGCCAAAAGCCGCACCCAGCGCCGCGCCGATCCCCGCGATCTCGTCCTCCGCCTGGAACGTACGCACACCGAAATTCTTGTGCCGGCTCAGCTCATGCAGAATGTCCGAGGCCGGAGTGATCGGATACGACCCCAGATACAACGGCAGATCCGCCTGCCGCGACGCCGCCACCAGCCCGTACGACAGCGCCAGATTCCCCGAGATGTTCCGGTACGTGCCCGTCGGGAACGCCGCAGCCGCAGGCGCCACCTCGTAGGAGACCGCGAAATCCTCCGTCGTCTCCCCGAAATTCCAGCCCGCACGGAACGCCGCGATGTTCGCCGCCGCGATATCCGGCTTCTTCGCGAACTTCGCCTTCAGGAAATTCTCCGTGCCCTCCGTCGGCCGGTGATACATCCACGACAACAACCCAAGCGCGAACATGTTCTTACTGCGCCCCGCGTCCTTACGGGACAGCTCGAACTCCTTCAGCGCCTCCACCGTCAACGTCGTCAACGGCACCGGATGCACCCGATACCCCTCCAGCGAACCGTCCTCAAGCGGGGAATCCGCGTACCCGACCTTCTGCATCGCCCGCTTCGTGAACTCGTCCGTGTTCACGATGATCTCCGCGCCGCGGGGCACATCCGCGATGTTCGCCTTCAACGCCGCCGGATTCATCGCCACCAGCACATTCGGCGCATCCCCCGGCGTGAGAATGTCATGATCCGCGAAATGCAACTGGAAACTCGACACACCCGGCAACGTCCCGGCAGGAGCACGGATCTCAGCCGGGAAATTCGGCAGCGTCGACAAGTCATTACCGAACGACGCCGTCTCCGACGTGAACCGGTCACCCGTCAGCTGCATACCGTCACCCGAGTCACCCGCAAAACGGATGATCACCCGGTCCAGACGGCGCACCGGTTTCTGTCCCTGGGCGAGATCGTCGGGGCCCTTGGCTGCGGTTGTCATACCCGGTAGTTGAAGGGGTGCCGCCGCGCCGGGCAACGGAGCCCCGAGGGCTTCGTCAGGTTCCGTGGGCCCGCACCGTGGCGCCGGGCGCGGGGCCGCTGGTGACCCGCACCGCCCGGCAGGTGCGCGAGGCCAGGAGCGCATCGGCCACCGACCGCGCCGACTCCTCGTCCTTGGCGAGGAACGCGGTGGTCGGGCCCGAGCCGGAGACGAGGGCCGCGAGAGCGCCGCCGTCCGTGCCCGCCGCGAGGGTGCGTTCCAGGGCGGGGAAGAGGGACAGGGCCGCCGGTTGCAGGTCGTTGCTCAGCACGCCGGCCAGGGCGACCCCGTCACCGGCCCGCAAGGCCTCGATCAGGTCCGGGGAGGCCTCGGGGGCCGGAACCTCGTGGCCCTCCCAGAGGCGGTCGAACTCGCGGTACACGGCCGGGGTGGAGAGGCCGCCGTCCGCGAGGGCGAAGACCCAGTGGAACGTGCCGCCCACCTCCAGCGGCGTCAGCACCTCGCCCCGCCCCGTACCCAGCGCCGCCCCGCCGACCAGGCTGAACGGCACGTCACTGCCCAACTCGGCACAGATGCCGAGGAGTTCGCCCCGGGAGGCACCCGTCCCCCACAGCGCGTCGCACGCCACCAGCGCACCCGCCGCGTCGGCGCTGCCGCCCGCCATACCGCCCGCGACGGGGATGTCCTTCGCGATGTGCAGATGGACGTCGGGGGCCACGCCGTGCCGTTCCACGAGCGCGAGGGCCGCCCGCGCCGCCAGATTGCCGCGGTCCAGCGGGACTTGGTGGGCGTCCGGGCCCGAACACGTCACCCGCAGCTCATCGGCGGGCGTCGCCGTGACCTCGTCGTACAGGCCGACCGCCAGGAAGACGTTGGCCAGGTCGTGGAAGCCGTCCGCGCGGGCACCGCCCACCGCCAACTGCACATTGACCTTCGCCGGCACCCGTACCGTCACACTCACTGGCCCGCTCCCCCGGTTCGCCGTGTTCTGACGCGTCCCGCGCCGCGTCCTCGGCGCGGACGCGGTGCGGGACGCGGCTCAAGCGTACGGGCGGTCCGGGGGGCTGGCGGCCGTGCGGCGGGCAAGGTGACATAGTCCCGCGCGCGGCGGGTGGACGCCGGGTTCCCTCAGTACGCTGCAACGGCCCCCGTCGTCGCGTGAACTCCCCCGGCACGTCCGGTGGTTCGGTTCCGGTGCCGGCGGTGGCGCGCTCTCATCGTCGTGCGACCCGGAGGATGTCTTGTCTGCGATCAAAGTCGGCATTTCCCTGCCCACCATGGCCGACCTGGCGCCGAAGGGCTTCCCGGGTCTGGCGGCCGGTGCCCGCCACGTCGAACAAGCCGGTCTGGACTCCGTGTCCGTGTCCGACTTCATCATGGGCAACGGCACACCCGCCCTGGAGGCCACGGCCGCGCTCGCGGCGGCGGCCGCCGTCACCGAGCGGATCGAGCTGCGGTTCGGCGTCATGGTGCTGCCCCTGCGGGACATCGCCTGGACCGCCGCGCAGATCGGCACGCTCCAGCACCTGTCCGGCAACCGGGTCGTGCT
This sequence comes from Streptomyces luteolus, assembly GCF_029968015.1. GTDB lineage: Bacteria > Actinomycetota > Actinomycetes > Streptomycetales > Streptomycetaceae > Streptomyces > Streptomyces luteolus. The sequence goes on along the minus strand of NZ_JASCIS010000044.1, from coordinate 62,802 downwards.
CGGCGTCGGCTCCGGCGGCGCGCCCGGCACACCGTTCTGGCAGGCCGTCGGCGCCACCCCGCAGGGGCGCAACGCCCGTCTCGTCGAGCAGCTCGGTCTGCTGCCGGGTCTCCTCGCCGGTACGGAGACGCCCCTGCCGCACGTGCCGGGCGCACCCGCGCTCACGCTCGCGCCGGCCGTGCCGAAGCCGCCGGTACTGATCGGCGGGAACTCCGATGCCGCGATCCGCAGGGCCGCGCTGCACGCCGACGGCTGGCTGCCGTCCATGGTGCCGCCCGCGACCCTCGCGCGCGGCACGGCGAAGCTGCGGGAGCTCGCCGCCGAGGCGGGCAGGCCCGCGCCGAGCACCACGGTGTGGCTGCACGCCGGCCTCGGCGACGACGAGTCGGTACGGGCCGCGCGCCTCGCGTTCGAGAAGAGCCTCGTCGACATGTACGGGCTCTCGCCGGAGGACGCCCCGCTGGTGCCGATCGGCGGCAGCCCGAAACAGGCGGCCGAGCGGTTCGCCGCCTACGCGGAGGCCGGTGCGGACCACCTGGACCTGGTGGTGGACGGCGGGGACTGGCAGCAGCAAGTGGAGCTGATCGCGGAGGCGCGGGCGCTGCTGGAGGGTTGAGCGGCTACGGGAAAGGGGCGGGGCGGGGATCTCTCCCCGCCCCGCCCCTTCCCGTTTCCGATTTCTAGTCCGGCAGGCGCACCGACTGCTTGTGGTGGAAGACGTTGCGCGGGTCCCAAGTCGCCTTGACCCGCTGCAACTTGGCGTAGTTGCCCTTGTAGTAGAGGGCGTGCCACGGCGTGTCCGACGTGTTGAAGCCGGGGTCGCCGAGGTCGTTGTCCGGGTAGTTGATGTAGCAGCCGTCGGTGACGTTGTTGGGTACGGGAACGCCGCCCGTGTCGGCGTACACGTCCCGGTAGATGTCGCGCAGCCAGGCGATGTTGCTGTCGTCCTTGTCGGCCTTGTGCCAGTAGGACTCGTAGAACATCACCAGGTGCGAGTCCCGGTGCGGGGCCGGGGTGTCGGTGGGGCCCAGCTCGTTGATGCGGCCGCCGGCCGAGGCGAGCACGATGTAGCTGTAGGCGTTGTCGTAGTCCTTGCGCGTCAGATGCTTGTAGAGCGCGTCGATCTGGCGCTGCGGGAAGACGTCCTTCAGGAACGCCGACTTGTGGAAGGTGCGCAGGTTCGGGTTGTTGAGGGTCTCGCCGCCGGTGGTGCTGTAGGTGGTGGCCTTCATGAACGGCAGGTTCTGGGAGTCGTGCCAGTTCGGCTCGGTGCCCATGGCGTCGCTGAGGAAGTCCACGAAGTCGTTCATGCGCTTCTGCGCGTCGGGCCGGGTGGCGTCGATCTGGGCCACCATGAACAGTGTTCCGGCCGAGACGTGGTTGAGGAACAGCCAGTGCCCGAGGTCCAGGTAGTCGGAGTCGAGGGAGGCGTTGGCCTTGGACCACTGGCTGTACTTGCGCAGCAGGTTGGTGAAGCCCGCCTCGGTGATCTTCTCCCAGGGCCAGGTGACCTGGGTGTAGATGACCCGGGCCGGGGGCTGGGGCAGCAGCCGGCCGGGGTCATTGCCCCTCGCGCCGCGGCTGCGCAGCCAGTACTTGGTGACGATGCCGAAGTTGCCGCCGCCGCCACCGGCGAGGGCCCACAGCAGGTCGCGGTTGGGGTCGTCCTTCTCGCGGGTGGCGACGACGGCGCGGACCCGGCCCTTGCGGTCGACGGTGACGACCTCGGCGGCGTAGATGTGGTCGATGACGATGCCGTGGGCGCGCGAGAGGACGCCGTAGCCGCCTCCGGCGAAGTGGCCGCCCGCGCCGACGCTGTGGCAGCCGCCGCCCGGGATGGTCACGCCCCAGCCGTTGTGGAGGGTCTCGTAGATGTCGAGGAGGGTGGCGCCGGGCTCGACGTAGAAGGCGCGGCGCCGCTCGTCGTAGCCGACCTTGTTCATCAGCCTCAGGTCGGCGATGACCTGGGCTTCCTTGTTGAATACGAAGTCTTCGAAGCAGTGTCCGCCGCTGCGGACCACGATCCGCTTGTCGGCCTCGACGGCCTCCCGCACGACCTGGACGACCTGGTCGGTGGTGGCGGGCAGCCGGACGGCCTCGGGGGTGCCGACGAGACGGGCGTTCATGCCCGACACCATGTCGACGTACCGGGTGTCGCCGGGGGTCACCGTGGGGATGGCGCCGCCTGCCTCGGCGGGGGCGGCAGACGCGGGCAGTGCCGTTCCGAGGGCGGTGACAGCGCCGGAGGTGGCCACAGCGGCACCTGTCCCGGCGATGAACCGTCTCCTGTTCAACATAGTCACGTGCGGCTCCATTTCGGCGAGCTCGTCCGGTCCGGTTTCCAGAGCGCGCCCAGAGTGCCCGTGACCCTCATGGGGCTGACACAGAAACCGCACGTGTTTGTCAAGTACGGCTTGAGCCAGGCGAGTTGACGAACCCTGGGGGATGTTTCTGTGCGCCGGTGCCCGGCGCTGCGAGGCTCTCCGCATGACTTCCGTCATCGACTAGGGCGTGTCCGCACAGTCCCGCTGTCCGGCTTCCGGACGGGCAGGGCCCTTCGACCTTGAGGATCTGCATGTTTCTGCAGCGCATCGCGAACAAGGGCATCCGCCTGGGCACTCTGTTCGACCGGGCCGCGGCGAAGCATCCGGCGAGCCCCCTCATTCTCGACCACCAGCTGGACATCGCCCCGGAGCACGGCACCCGCCTCACGCTCACCGAAGTGGCCAGACTCGTCGCCGACTTCGCCTCCCGGCTGTGGGCGGCGGGCCTGCGTACCGGCGAACGCGTGGTCATCCACAAGACCGACGGCTTCGACATCACTCTGCTCGCCTGCTCGGCCGCCCGGATCGGTGCGGTGCCGGTGCTGCTGTCGCCGAAGCTCGACGGGGCGACCGTGGCGGAACTGCTGCGCCGGGTGGACATGCCGTTCCTGATCACCGATCAGGGCAAGCTGGAGCAGGACCTGCCGGACGAGGTGTTCGGCCTGGCCCGCAAGCTGCTGCTGACGTCCGGCAGCCACGCGGGCGCGGTCGAGCTTGCCTCCCTCGCGGGCAGCCCGCCCGTACAGCCGGTGCGGATGTCGCCGGACCACCCGACGCTCATCACGCACACCTCCGGTACGACAGGTGTGCCGAAGCTGGCCGTGCACACCGGCCGGACGTTCCAGTCCCGGTACCGTCCGCAGGGCACCGTCGCCAAGCTGGTCGGGCCGAGCGAACCCGTCGCGATCCATGTGTCGTTCGCGCACTCGCGGATGTTCACCGCGCTGCCCATCTCGATCCTGCAAGGGCACCCGGTGATCATCCTGCGGGAGGACGAGCCGGAGGTCGTGGGCGAGCTGTTCCGGCAGGTGCCACCGGGGCTGATCGAGGCGCACCCGAACACGTTCATGCGCTGGGAGGAGCTGGCGGACGATCCCCGCGGGCCGCTCGCGAAGGTCAAGTTCTTCAGCTCCACCTTCGACGCGATCCATCCGCGCACGGTGCACCGGATGCTCGGCGCGTCCCGCCGCCGCGGCGCGGTGTTCATCCAGATGTACGGGCAGAGCGAGGTGGGCCCGATCGCGGGCCGCACGTACAGCCCGAAGCGGGGCGCGGAGGCGGAGGGGCGCTGTGTCGGCCGGCCGTTCCCCGGCATGACCGGGGTGCGGGTGGTGAGCCGGGACGGCCGTCCGCCGGGCAAGTCCTCGCCGGGGTTCATCGAGGTGAGGAGCGATGGACGGATCGTCACCTATCTCGGGGAGCACGGGCGGTGGGAGAAGCAGGTCCATGACGGCTGGTGGCGCATGGGTGACGTGGGCTACCGCACGAAGTGGGGCTGCCTGCATCTGCTCGACCGTGAGGTCGACGAGATCCCCGGCATCGACTCCACCCTGGAGATCGAGGACAAGCTTTTCGGCAGGCTGCCGGAGCTGACCGAGGCCATCATCGTGCCGGGCCCGGACGGGCGAGCGGTGCCGGTGGTGGCGACCCGCGGGGACAAGCCGCTCGACGCGGCGGCCTGGCGAGCCGCGGTCGCGGACCTGCCGCCGCTGGCGGATCCGGTGCAGTGGCGCCTGGAGGACCTGCCGCAGACCGCCACCACCAAGATCAAGCGGCTTGAGCTGCTGAAGCAGCTGCAGGAACAGGGCTGACGGGCGGGGGGCGCGGGCCCGTTCGGGTGTGAACAGCGCTGCGCGGCAGGGGCGTTCGGCCGGCGTGGCGATCCGAGGTGTACCGGTGAGAGGAGAGCCGCGGCATGGCCAGGGACAGGCAGAAGCGTGATGCCCGACTGCGCGAGATCCAGGGCATGGACGTCAAGGAGGAGTACAGCCGCATCTGGTGGCTCGACATGGGCTACGAGTTCCCGTGGGACTTCAGCGTCGCGGGCGCGCTCGCGTTCTGCAACAGCGTCGCCCCGCCCCACATGGCCCAACTCCTCGTACGTACCGGGGAGTTGACGGAGAACACGCAGCGGCGTCTGGAGCACTTCGCGCTGATCAGCCTGGAGATGGTGCGGCGCGGCTTCAAGGACGAGCGGGGCCGGGCCGCCGTACGGCAGATGAACCGCATCCACAAGAACGCGGTCCGGCACATCAGCGACGACAAGCAGCGGTGGAGCATCAGCAACGACGAGTATCTGTTCGTGCTCGCCACCAGCATGCTCGTGCAGATCCGCTGGGTGGACCGCTGGGGCTGGCGGCCGCTGACCGACCAGGAGCGCACGGCGGCCTATCTGCACATGCGGGAACAGGGCGAGTTCATGGGCCTGAAGGACATCCCCGGCTCGTACGAGGAGTTCGCCCGGTTCCACGACGCCTACGTGGAGGAGCACTTCGCGTACTCGCCGGAGGCCGTGACGCTGTGGCAGGTGCTGCGGAACACGGTGATCGAGCCCATGGCGGGCTGGCTGCCGGAGCGGCTGCGTCCGCTGGGCCGCAAGGTGGCGGCCGCGGCGCTGCCGGCGCTCCTCACCCCGCACATGCGCAAGGCGTTCGGCGTGTCCGAGCCCTCGCGTCTGCTTGAGTTCACGGTGGGGGTCGCACTGCGGGCACGGGCGGCGTACGTGCGCCGGCAGCCGCCGCGGGAGGAGGCCGCGTACCCCGACCCGCTGCCGACGCCGAGCTTCCCGCGCGGCGAGTACAAGATCGAGGAGCTGGGCCCGGAGCACACGGTGGGCGCCCCCAGCGCGGGCTGAGGCCCGCACACGAACCGAGCGGTGCACGGCCCGGGGACGGGGGCCGTGCACCGCTCACTCGTGTGCAGGCTGTAAGGGACGGCGTGCGGCCGTCGGAGCGTGTGCGGGCCGTCAGATCGTGGCGGCGCGGCGGACGTCTGCGAGCAGCCGGGCCTGGGCCAGCGTGTCCGCTTGCGGTGCGGTCCCGCGCCGTACCGCCGCCGCGAACTCCGCGACCGTGTTCGCCACTTGGTCCTCGGCCTCCAGGACGTACTCCCGGCTGCCCGAGGCGTCGTGCAGGTGGACGACGGGGCGGTGGCCCGCGGGCGGGGTGAACGCCATGTCGAGGGTGAGGCGGCCGGCGCTGCCGGTGAGCTCGTAGCCGCTGCGGTAGGCGTGGTCGAGGCCCCAGGAGACGTGCGCGGCGACCCCGTCCGTCGTACGCCGCAGCAGCGCGGAGCCCGCGGTGTCGACGGCCGAGCCGGACGTGGCCGCGGCGACGGCGCCGACGACGGCGAGGTCCGGGCCGAGGAGGTGCTGGGCGGCCCGCAGCGGGTAGACGCCGGTGTCCCACAGGGCGCCGCCGCCCAGCTCCGGGCTCAGCCGGATGTCGCCCTCCGGGCGCCTCGGCACGGTGAACTCCGCCCGGAAGGAGCGCAGTTCACCGAGGGCGCCGTCCGCGACGAGCTGCCGTACGCGGGTGTGCTGGCCGTGGTGGACGAACATGACGTTCTCCATCAGGGCGAGGCCGCGGGCGCGGGCGAGGGCGCACAGCTCGGCGGTCCGGTCCGCGTCGGCGGTCAGCGGCTTCTCGGCCAGGACGTGCTTGCCGGCGCGCAGCGCCGCCTCGGTCCACTCGGCGTGCAGGGCGAGCGGCAGCGGGACGTACACCGCGTCGACGTCCGGGGCGGCGAGGAGCGCGGCGTAGCCGGGCAGGACGCGCGCCCCGTACGGCTCGGCGGTCGCGGCGGCGCGCGCGGGGTCCCGGGAGGCGACCGCGGTGACGCGGGTGTCCGGGCAGCGGTCGAGGGCGGGCAGCATTCTGCGGCGGGCGATCTCGGCGCAGCCCAGGACGCCGACGCGGACGACGTCGGTCACGGCTTCTCCTCGTTCCAGCGCGGCAGCACCCCGGCGGCCGCGGTCTCGGCGAGGCCGGGGGCCGCACGGTCCTTCGGTGACATCAGGGGTGGCTCGGTGAACCCCCAGGGGAGGGCGAGTCCGGGGTCGAAGGGGTCGATGTCGATCTGCGTGCCGGGCGCGTACACCGTCGACATGACGTAGCTGATGCAGGTGTCGTCGTCGAGGGTGAGGAAGCCGTGGCCGACGCCCTCGGGGATGTACAGGGCGCGGCCCGAGGCGGCGTCGAGCTCGCAGACGTGGTGCCGGCCGAAGGCGGGTGAGCCGATGCGCAGGTCGACGATGACGTCGCGCAGCGCGCCGCGTACGCAGCTGACGTACTTGGCCTGGCCCGGCGGGATCGCCACCGTGTGGATCCCGCGCAGGGTGTTGCGGCGGGACACGGAGTAGCTGATCTGCCGGGGCACGAACGGCTCACCGAGCACCTTCTCCAGCTTGTCGGCGCGCATGCCCTCCCAGAAGGCCCCGCGCTCGTCCGGCAGTTGCTCGGGGGTGACGAGATAGGCCCCGGGGATCGCCGTCGCGGCGATGCGCACCGCGTTCTCCTCTCTGTCTGTTGCGGGCGGAGGTCAGCCGCGGGCGGCGACGAGCCGCTCCAGGTCGGCGACGATCTCGTGGGCGGGCGGAAGTGCCGCCATCTCCTTGGACACGGACTGGGCCCGCTCCCGGTACGAGGGGTCGTTCAGGAGCTGCTCGCAGGCGGCGTTGACCTCCTCGTGGCCGCCCGACTCGACCAGGAGCGCGGCGCCGAAGTCGACGACCTGGCGGGTGGCGGCCGTGGGGTACTCGGGGTGCGCGATCAGCTGCGGCACACCGGCGTTCAGGGAGGTCATGTCGGTGCCGCCGCCACCGTGGTGGATGATCACGTCGCAGGTGGGGGCGAGCACGTCGAGGGGCACCCAGCCGACGTGCACACCGGGCAGTTCGCCCCGGAGTTCGGCGGCGACGTTCTCGGGGGCGCCGACGACGACCTCCGCGCCGAGCCGGTCGATGCTGCGGGCCATGTCGCGCAGCCCCTCGCCGCTGAACAGGCGGGTGCCGGCGGTGATGTAGACACGGGGCCGCTCGCCCTTGGTGTACATCCAGGGCTCCAGGGGCTTCTGCGGGTTGCCGGGCACCCAGCGCATCGGCTTGGCGGGCACCGCGTCGTCGGGCCGCAGGCTGGGCGGGCAGACATCGAGCCACAGGTCGGGGTCCGGGACCTTGTCGAGGCCCAACTCGGCCAGGACGGGCGCCAGTACGGGTTCGGCGCCCGGGTCGTACGTACGGGAGTCGATGCGGTCCCACTCCAGGCGGACGCTGGGGATGCCCAGGTGGTGGGCGAGGAGCGGCGCGGTGTAGAACATGCCGCCGCCGACGACGACGTCGGGCCGCCAGTGGTCGGCGAGGGCGAGGAGGCGCTCCAGGCTGTCCACGGCGATCTCGGCGTAGACCCGGCCGACGGCCTTGAGCTGGTCGGCCGGGTTGTCCGGCATGGCGCCCATGAAGGCGCTGACCTCCTCCATCGACACGGGGGAGATCTGCACGGCGGGCAGTCCGACACTGGCGATGTTGGGCAGCACCCAGTCGATGCCGCCCATCATGACCTGGTGTCCCGCATTGCGGGCGGCCGAGGCGAGCGGGGCGTGGGAGAAGATCGGGTACGGGCTGTTTCCGGGGATGAACAGGACCTTCATGGGGCCTCAGCCTGCCTTCGTGAGCGCCGCGGCGGCCCGGATTCCCGAGAGCATCGCGGCTTCCGTCGTGGGTGAGTTGAAGTAGTCGCCGGCGAACACGACCGGGGCGCGCTGCTCCTGAAGTACGCGCACGGAGCGGCGGTAGCGGCCGGGGGCGGGGATCGGGAAGCCGTAGGGCCGCTCGGCGATCTGGAAGGGTTCGGCGCGCTCCACCGGGAAGTCCGGCCACAGCGTCGGCAGCAGCTGCGTGACCTCGGCGAACTGCTCCTCGGGTGAACGGCCCAGGAGGCGGCGGGTGTTGGCGCGGCCGGGGTAGGCGAACACGAGGAGCTTCTCGACGGGGTTGCCCGCCTCGTCCCGCACCGTGCGCGGGTAGGTGATCATGTTGCGCAGTGGCGGGTCCTCGGGGCCGCCCGCGACGATGTGCGCCTCGGCGGGCAGGACGCCCGCGTCGACCAGGAACGAGACGGACAGCGCCGGCTCGTAGGCCTGCGTCTCCAGGAACGAGCGGGTCTCGGCGCCCACGGTCTGCTCGGGCAGGGCGGCGACGAGCTTCGCGGCGATCGGCGCGGGTGTGGCGACGACGACCTGGTCGAACTCCTCGGTGACGGGGGCGCCGTCGGGGCCGACGGCGGTGATGCTGACACCGGCGCCGTCCGGCTGCACGGCGGTGACCTCGTGGGAGAGCCGGATGTCGGCGCCCTCGGCGTTCTTCTCGGCGAGGATCTCCATGCCGTTCCGGAGCACGTAGAAGCCGGAGCCGCCCATCCAGGCGAGCAGGGCGCGGGCGTGGACGGCGGAGATCTCCTCGCAGGCGAAGTTCCAGAAGCCCTCGATCTGCGGGCGGAGCAGGAAGTCGAAGCCGCGCCTGGAGACCTGCCGGTAGCCCCAGTCGGTGGCGCTCTGCCCGTCGTCGAACGGGGCGGACTTCACCGGGTCGAACAGGTCGAGCTGCTTCTTGCGGCCGACCTGGGCGAGCGTGCTGAGCAGGAACCTGATCCGGTCGCGCAGACCCACGTGCTGGTACGTGAGCAGGCTGAGCGGCGAGTCGGAGGAGAGCGGGACGGTCTTGCCGTGGTCGGAGATCCAGACGTTGCTGGAGATCTTGACCAGCTCGTCTTCCAGGCCGTACTCCTTTATGAGCTGGGTCATCAGCTTGTAGAAGCTGACGTACATCAGGTTGATGCCGACGTCGGGCTCGATCTCCGGGCGGTGCCAGGAGCGGGCCCGGCCGCCGAGTCCGTCGGCCGTCTCGTAGACGACGACGTCACGGCCGCCGCGGAGCAGTTGGCGGGCGGCCGCGGAGCCGGCCATGCCGCCGCCGATCACCGCGACTCGTGTGCGTTGCGTGCGACTGGTCATCGCGCCACCTCTGTCTGCTGGTCGGGGCCGGGGTCAGTGTTCGACGATCTCGTCGTGCGGCCACTCCAGGGCCTGGCCGAGGCCGCCGTCGACGGGCAGGTCGACGCCGGTGGTGAAGGTGGCGTCGAAGCCGAGGAAGAGGACGGCGCCGGCGACCTCGTCGGCGGCACCGAAGCGGCGCATCGGGGTCAGCTCGACGCCCTCCTTGATGTTGGCGGCGCGCAGTTCCTCGGAGCCGTCCGAGAGGCCCATCGTCGGGGTGTCGATGAAGCCGGGGCTGACCGTGTTGACGCGGATGCGGCGCGGCAGCAGCTCGGAGGCGAACACCTTGGAGAAGGCGCGGATGGCCGACTTCATGCCGGTGCCGACGCTGGTGGCGACGAAGCCCATGCCGACGGCGACGGCGGTGGTGAAGACGAAGGAGCCGCCGTCCTTGACGAGGGGCGCGAGCCGCTGCGCGGTGAAGAAGGCGCCCTTGGTGTTGGTGTCGAACATCCGGTCGTAGGTCTCCTCGGTCACCTGGCCGAGGGAGCCGAACTTGATGTAGCCGACGTTGACGAAGACGAAGTCGACCTCGCCGAGGGTGGTCTCGACGGTTTTGCCGAGGGCGTCGATGTCGCTGAGGCTCGCGGCGTCGGAGCGCAACACGTGGGCGCGCGGGCCGAGTTCGGCGCGGGCCTTCTCGATGTTCTCCTCGTTGAGGCCGGTGAGGAGGACCTCGGCGCCGCCGTCGAGGAGCTGCTTCACGACGGCCATGCCGATGCCATGCGTGCCACCGGTGACCACGGCCTTCTTTCCCGCGTACGTGTTCATGGGACCTTCCGGGTTGGAGTACGGATGGGGGTGTCAGACGACGTGGACGTCGGGCACGTAGAGGATCCATTTGCCGCCCGCGGCCCGGAATTCCTGTTCCTTCGCCATGATTTCCTCGGCGTGGTTCCAGGCGAACAGCAGGGCGTAGTCGGGGTAGGGCTTTGAGAACTCCGCGGACGGCCGTACGGGGATGTGGGTGCCCGGTGCGAGCCGGCCCTGCTTGGCGGGGGTGCTGTCGCAGATGAACGGCACGAGGTCCGGGCCGATACCGCAGTAGTTGATGACGGTGGCGCTCTTCGCGGTCGCCCCGTACCCGACGACCGAGTGGCCCTGCTCGCGCAGTTCGGTGAGGAGTTCCACGAGCTTGGCGCAGCTCTCCTTCACCTGCCGTGCGAAGCGGTGGTACGTCTCCGGGCGGGCGAGGCCCGCCGCGCGCTCGCTCTCGACGTGCTCGGTGACGGCGCCGGACACGGTGCGGCGGCCGGGCCGGGCGATGGTGTAGCGCATCGAGCCGCCGTGCACGGAGAGCGGTTCCACGTCGACGAGTTCGAAGCCGAAGCGGGCGGCCATGTTGCGCACGGAGGTCACGGAGAGCAGGTAGTAGTGCTCGTCGTAGATCTGGTCGAAGGCGTTCTGGGCCATGATCGAGGCGAGGTAGCGGTCCTCGATGACGAAGACGCCGTCCGGGGCGAGCACCGCGTCCGCGCCCCGGAACACCGAGTCGATGTACGCGATGTGGCTGGTGGTGTTCGCGGAGAAGATGACGTCGGCGGGGCCGTCGGCCGCGGCGATCTCACGGGCGCTGCGCTCCTCGAAGAAGTCGGTGCGCACCCGCACGCCCTCCTCCTTGGCGAACTCCCCGACCTGGGCGGAGGGGTCGACGCCGAGGTGGCGTACGCCTGCCTTGCCGATGGTCTTGAGCATCGTCCCGTCGTTGGAGCCGATCTCGACGATGAACGGGTCGTCGCCGGAGAGTTCGCTCTGCAGCAGCTGGTGCGCGTACTTCTCGAAGTGCTCGTGCATGACGGCCGAGCCGGCGGAGCGGTACGGGTAGTCCTCGTGGAACATCTGCTCGCGCGGCACTTCCTCGGTGAGCTGCACCATCGTGCATTCCGTGCAGATGCCCGCGGCCAGCCGGAAGAAGAACTCACTGCCCGCCGTCTGCGGTGTCACGAAGGAGTCGGATACGGGCTGTCGGCCGAAGTCGAAGAATTCGTCGACCGAGCCGCCGCAGATTCGGCATTGGACCATGAAGGAACCCCTTTGCGGTTCGTGGGCAGGCAGGCGTTGGTGTGCCAGGGCGGACGGGCGGACGGGCGGACAGTCCGATGCTGTCGGCGTCGACGCGAACGGTCCATGAAAGGTCCAGGTCATGTGTCAGGTCCGGCGGCGCCGGGTACGCCACGCGGCCCGAACGGGGCGGGCCCCGCACCGGCTTGGGGTGCGGGGCCCGGCCTCGGCCGCGTACGGATCAGGAGCTGCTCGCGAGCGAGCCTTCCGCGTCCTTCGCGGGCTCCGGCTCCTCGCCCTGCGGCTGCTCACCGGCGCCGACCTTGCGCAGCAGCGTGACGGCGAGCACGGCCGTGACGGCGATGAGCGAGGCGCAGACGACGGCGACGGTGTTGAGGCCGCTGGTGTAGGCGTCGCGGGCCGCGCTCAGCACCTTCTCGCCGAGTTCGCCGGGCAGTTGCTGGGCGACGACGACGGCGCCCTCCATGCCGCCGCGGACCGTCTCGGCGGCGTCGGCGGGCACGCCCTCGGGGACGGTGACGTCGCCGCGGTAGAGGGCGGTGCCGAGGCTGCCGAGTGCCGCGACGCCGAGCGAGACGCCGAACTCGCCGCTGGTCTCGGAGAGCGAGGCGGCCGAACCGCCCTTCTCCGGCGGCGCGGAGCTCACCACGAGGTTGGTGCCGAGGGCGCCGATCGGGCCCGTACCGAAGAAGGCGACGACGAAGCCGGTGACGAGGAGCGGGAGTCCGCCGACCGGGTCGACGAAGGCCACCAGGAGGTAGCCGACGGTGGTGAGGCCGAGGCCCGCACCGATGACCACGCCCATCGGGAGCCGCTTGGTGAGGGTCGGAGCGATCATCGCGGCGACGATGGAGGCGACCGCCGAGGGCACCATCCACATGCCGGCGGCGGTGGGCGAGAGCCCCTCGACCATCTGCAGGGAGCCGGTGATGAACAGGTAGCTGCCGCCCATGGTGGCCATCGCCAGCATCAGGATGAGCAGCGACGAGGTGAACGCGCCGGAGCGGAACAGCCGCAGGTCGAGCAGCGGGTGCTCCAGGTGGTTCTGGCGGCGGACGAAGAGCACACCGACGAGCACGCCGACCGCGATGGCGAGCAGCGGGACCGGCTCCCAGCCGTACCGGGCGACCTCCTTGAGGCCGAAGATGACCGGCAGGATGGTGGCGAGCGAGAGCCCGACGCTGATCAGGTCGATCTTCCCGGCGTTCGGGTCCTTGTACTCGGGCAGCAGGATCGGGCCCGCGATCAGCAGGATCAGCGTGACGGGCACGCCGAGCAGGAAGACCGAGCCCCACCAGAACTGGTCGAGCATCACACCGCCGATGACCGGGCCGAGTGCGGTGCCCGCCATGAAGCAGCTGGCCCAGACCGCGATGGCCCGGCCGCGCTGGCCCGGGTCCTGGAACATGTTGCTGATCAGGGCGAGCGTGGACGGCATCAGGGTGGCCGCGGCGACACCGAGCAGGGCGCGGCTGGCGATCAGCATCTCGGAGCTGGTCGAGTACGCGGCGATCAGCGAGGTGGCGCCGACGAACAGGGCGCCGATCAGCAGGAGTTTGCGGCGGCCGATGCGGTCGCCGAGGGTGCCCATGGTGACCAGGAAGCCGGCGATCATGAATCCGTAGACGTCCATGATCCACAGCGTCTGGGTGCCGGTGGGCGCCAGGGACTCGGCGAGGTGCGGCAGGGCGAGGAAGAGCACGCTCTGGTCGAGCGACAGCAGCAGCGTGGGCAGCGCGAGGACGGCGAGGCCCAGCCACTCGCGGGTCCCTGCCTTCGCCGGCACGGCCGGGGAGACATTCGTTGACATGGGGTTTCCTTCCAGGGTCGGCGCCTTGGCGGGCACGGAGCGGGGAGCGGAAGCGTCAGCCGGGATACGGGTGTTCGGCCCGCGCGGCGCGAAGTGTGCGGCCCCACCACGTCAGTTGGTCGAGCATGGTCTTGGCGGCGGCCTCGCACTCCGTGGCGTGGGTCGGGCGGCCGTCGTCGTCGAAGCGGTTCCAGTACTCGGGGAAGGCGACGGAGTCGCGGACGGTGACGGCGTGCAGCCCGGGGAAGATCTCCCGCAGGTGGGCCACGGAGCGCAGGCCGCCGGCGATGCCGCCGTAGGAGACGAACGCGACCGGCTTCGCCTTCCACTCGTCCACGTACCAGTCGATGGCGTTCTTCAGCGACGCCGGGAAGCTGTGGTTGTACTCCGGCGTGACGACGACGAACGCGTCGGCGCGGCTCAGCCAGGGCGCCAAGTCCTGTACGGCGGCGGGCCGTTCGGCGTGTTCGTCGGCGGGCAGCACATCGGGAAGCCAGACCTTGGCCAGGTCGATGACGTCGATGTCGAGGTCGTCGCGCTTGGCGGCCTCGGCCGCGATCCAGCCGGCCGGTGTGGGGCCGAAGCGGCCGTTGCGGGTGCTGCCGATGATGACGGCGACCCGTAGTTTCGGCTCGGGCATGGGGTTGGGTTCCCTCCTCCAGGTGCTCGACTTCTGTGCCTGACGGTGCCCGGTGCCGCCACCGGCTCGCTCTCGGTTCACTCTCGGTCGCTCTCGGGCCCCGCTCTCGGGCCCCGCTCTCGGCTCCGCCCCGAACCCCGTCGTGCTGAGGCGCTCGTCCTCAAACGCCGGACGGGCTGATTCCTCGCTCCCTCCGGCGCTTGGAAAGCGTTTTGGGGGCAACCCCCTCACGAGTTCGAATCTCGTATCCTCCGCCAGTGCCTCACCGGGCACGATGTCGAAGGGCCCCACCGTTCGCGGTGGGGCCCTTCGACGTGTGTGGTTGCAGTTTTGGTTGTAGTTCTCGGCTACTGGGAAGGCAGGGCGGTGTCGAGGTAGTCCTGCACCGGCTCGAACAGCCCGTACGGCACGTACTGCGGGATCTCGCCGTGGGAGACCCATGCCAGCTCGGCCAACTCCTCGGTGTCCGCAACGTAAGCCGTGCCTGCGACGACCTCGCAGGCGGAGTACGACATCAATCGGCCCGTCTTCGGGTGGACGCGCTCGCCGAGGAGCTTGGCGGCGGCCACGTCCAGGCCGGTCTCTTCCTTCGTCTCGCGCACGGCGGCGTCCTCGCGGGCCTCGCCGGGCTCGACCTCTCCGGCCGGGAACTGCCAGGAGAGCTGCCCCTCGCTGACCCGGCGGCGCACCATCAGTACACGTCCCTCGTGCACGACGATGGCGGCGGCGATGCCCGGCCGCTCGTCCGTGTTCTGCTGCGTCACGTGTGCTCCTCCAGGGCAGCCAGGATGGGTGGGAAGATCGTATCGACGGGGATGAAGCGGGTCATTGCGTTTCTGGGGACCCACATGACGTCGATGTTCTCGGCCGCGTCGCTGTTGGTGGCCTCTCCGGCCAGGTACTCGCACAGGAAGTACTCGCACAGCACGCCGGTCACAGGGTGAAGTCGGTTGCCGAGTTGCTGACGGACCGCGCAGTGAACGCCCGTCTCGTCCAGGGTCTCTCGCACGGTGGCGGTCTCTGCCTTGCCTCCCGGCTTGATGACCCCTGCCGGGAACTGCCATGTGATTCCGGCGGCGTCGTCGTCCCGGCGGCATACCAGGAGGACATCGCCGTCGCGGACGACCACCGCGATGGCAACTCGAAGTGCCTGCGCTCCAGGTGGTGTTGAGTCCGCTGCGGCCTGTTCCTTCGCCAGCAGGAGCGCGAAGCGCTGTCGAGCTGTCGGCGGGGCCTGCTCGTATGCCGTGTCGAGGAGTTGCTGCATCTCCCTGCGTGGCACGACGGACGCGTCCGAGTGCCAGGCGGCCACAGTCCTCACGGCAATGCCCAGGTGGGCGGCGAACTGTTCGTTGCCGAGCCGTAGGGCGGACTGCAGCAGGCAGGCGTACCGGCCGCTCCAGCGCTCGATCACGTCCACAAGACTGCCCCGCACGTCGCCGCCCCGGTGCAGGAATCCGCGCGCCGAAAGTGCACTCCCACTGCACTAGCACTTCATGGTCACGCGAGAAGGGCCCCGGAAGAATCGGAGTCACCCAGAGGCCAGGAAATCACCCGCTGAAGGCTCTGTCCCTGGGAGGCGCAAGAGAGGCGCGAAAGTGCCAGACGACCACAGGGAGATTCTAGATGCGTACCCTCAGCGGATAGCAGGAAAAGGGAAGTTGGCCGAATCGGAGCTCTCGGCCGGCTGCCCGACCGCACCTCGCCCGGCATTCGATCGTCCGGGGCCTCGCCCGTACGCCCAAGCCGCTTCGCCAGCGCCGGTAACCTCAACGGATGACGGCTGATCGTCCGTCATGTTCGGTTGCTAGCAAGGCGAAAGGAAGTCAATGGCCGAGGTTCAGGCACACACTGTCGAGCGCACGCTCGTCCTGCTCAAGCCCGATGCGCTGGCGCGTGGCCTGGCAGGAAGGATCATCACTCGATTCGAGGATGCCGCACTGAAGATCGTCGGCACCAAGATGAAGTGGATGGACGAGGAGTTCACTCGCCAGCACTACTTCGACCTGGAAGAGCGGCTGGGTTCGGAGGTCTACAACTTCACGGCGACGTTCATGCAGCAGGGACCGGTCATCGCCCTGGTACTGGAGGGCTTCGACGCCATCGCCACCGTCCGCAAGATCGTCGGCAGTACCTACCCGAACCAGGCTCCGGCCGGCACGGTGCGCGGCGACTTCTCGCACTACAGCGCGGCGGCCAGCGTCGCCTCGGGCAAAGCGGTCGCGAACCTCGTGCACGCCTCCGGAAACGCGGATGAGGCGAAGCAGGAAGTGGAGCTGTGGTTCGACAAGGACGAGCTGCAGGACTACAAGACGCTGGCCGAGATCTACACGTACTAGCAGCGGGTCGCGGCGTCACCGCGGGGGCGCCGGGGCGTTGATCACCACTGGGGCACGACCGTTTGATCCGAGAGGGTGCCATGACCAACCAGACCCGCCTGGCTTCCACCGACGAACTTGAGTCGATCTTCCAGCGTGAGCTGGCGAGCGACCGGTGGGCGGCTACCGAGACCGCATTTGCCCTGGCTGTACGCCATCGCGACCTGGGCGACTGGCCCGCGTCACGTGAGTGGGCCCAGCAATGCCTGCGTCTGCTGGAGGGCTTCCCCAGCGAGACGGAGGAGCAGGTCGCCACCGGCCGCACGTCGGTGGGAGGCGTTCAACTGCCGACCTACCTGCACTCGGGGGTCATCGAGGAGCGCTTCGGGGCCCTCGGCTGACACCCGCCGATCCACCGGGGTGATGCGGCCGTCCATCCGCATCGGCCGCATCACCCTTCCCCGCTAGACCACCAATCCCATAGCGATCGCCCGACCGGACAGGCCCCCGCACGGCAGGGTTCGGCTGGCTTCGCCATGTCTGAAACGAGGAGGCAGCAGCCCCGTGGCCGTCGAGATCGAGATGCGCGCCCGCTTCAGCAAAGAGGTTCACGACCAGCTCGTCGCCCGCCTGAAGGCGGACGGAGAGGACCTGGGCCCCGACGACAAGCACATCCACTTCTACGTACTTCCCGACCAGCTCCTGAAAGTTACGGACAACACCGCCGCCGGCACCGCCAAGATCACCCTGAAGGGGAGCCGGATCGGACAGGGCGCGGCCTTCGCAGAGACCGAGTTCGCCATCGCCCCCGCCGATGTTCCGGCCGCAGTGCAGGTGTTCAACGCCCTCGGGTTCGAGGCGGCGATGCACGAGGCGTTCAACTTCCGCCACAACTTCCGCTTCGACGGCGTCGAGATCGCGGTCAAGTGGAGTGAGGCGTGGGGCTACCACGCCGAGTTCGAGGTCCTGCTGGACGACGGAGCCTCGGACGCCGCCCGAACCGAGGCCGAAGCCAAGGTGACAGACGTGGCCACGGCGCTCGGGGTGGCCTTGATGACGGAGCAGGAGCTGGCCGACTTCACCGCCTCCTTCGAGGCCGCCGAGAAGGAGCGCAAGGAGCGCGAACAGCAGACCGCGCCAATCCGGTAGGCACCATCACCGCGCAGACCACCAGGGGGGTGGGCACGAGTGAGCACGACCCCGTTGACCGCAAGTCTGATCGACCTGGCTGCCCGAGGGCAGCTCCCGCTCCACCAGCACATGGACCACGCCACCCTCACGTGGATCCACGACAGCAGGCCCGACCTTCCGCCGACCCCAGCAGCGGTCTTGCGCCCGGAGTCGAAGGAACTCCTCGCACACGGCGGACTGCCCACCCAGTGGTGGGCCGATCCCCGCCTGTACACGTCGCTCCACGGCGTCCGGCACGCCATGAGGACGGCGGCGCTCGTCGCCGTCCTCGCCGAGGCGAACGGCCTCGACGACAGCGACACCGCCACGGCGATCCTCGCCGCCGCCGTGCACGACTGCCAGCGACGCAACGACCAGGACGACCGCGGACACGGCGCCCGCGCGGCCATCTGGCTCGCGGCGAACGCCGACACCGTCTGGGGCCACTTCGGCCTCACCGCCACTCCACGGCGAATAGTGCAGGCAGCCACCGCCGTCCGCCTGCACGACGTCCCGTACGAGGCATTCACTGCCGACGACAAGACGGACCACGCACGGGCCGAGCACATCACCGACTTGGTCAAGGCCGCCGACGCCCTGGACCGCTACCGCCTTCCGAAGTTGAAGTGGCGGCCGGACGCCCGGTACGTCCGCGAACCTGCCTTCGATCAACTGCGCGGCCTTGCCTTCGACTTGGTGCTCATCTCCGAACGGGCGTACCTCGCAGGAGCCAGTGGCACGGCAGCTGTCCGCTACGCGCTCGCCGAGAAGGGCCTGGCCTGACCATGGACTTCCGCGACGCCTACCACCTGTGGGCCGATGCCCACGCCTTCTTCGACTCCGCCCTCGTCCTCAGTCCCACCGACCACAACGACCCGCTTGCCACCCAGACTGCGGACTGGGAACGACGGCTCGCCGAGGAGACCCCGAACGGCCAACTGCTTCGGCAGAATGCCCTCTTCGAGGCCCTGAGCGGAAACGGCAAGCTGCACCTGCTGCACGTCACCCATGCCCTGGAGGAGATCAACCGAGAGGGAGTGCTCTACCCCTCGGGCGGCTGCCTCGTCGGGAGCATCTACTGCGCGCCGCTCACCGCGACCGAGCAAGGCTTCCGCATGCACAACCTGGGTGCCTACGTCCTGACAAAGGAAGCGCCGGCCTTCCTCACCAAGCTCGGCGTCACCGACCGCGTCCCCACCCCGCTCATCTTCGAGATCGACACGCCGCTGCAGGCTTACCGCGGGCTTGCAGGCGTGGACTACCTGCGGCTGGGCCTCATCCACCTGCAGATCTACACGCATCTCGAATACCTGCTGAGCAAGAACGAACGGCACCAGCTGCGCGAGACCGTCGCAAGCCGCGCCAAGAACTCGGCCGCGTTCCTCGCCACCGCCGCCGCCGTCACCTACCAGGGCACCCAGGTCGATGCCGATGCGTTCCTGAGGCTGCTCGACGAGACGATCCCCCGCCTGCCGATCCTTGGCTACCTGTACTTCGAAGCGGTCGCCGAGTATCTGATGCTCCACTCGACTTCCCACCACACTCGGCGCCTGGCCGAGCTCGGCGAGCTGAACAACTGGCTGTACAAGGAGATGCTGTTCGCCTCCTTCCCCGCCATGGCCGGCAAGTTCGACCTGGCGAGGTTCCGGCCGCGCCCGAAGCAACTGGCCGGCCTCATCCACCAAGTCGATCCGACCATCGACACGAGCCACGCGAACGCGTACCTGGTCGGACGGATCAGCTACCTCGTCGCCGCCCGCCTCTTCACATCCGGCGAAGCCCCCGAAGACTGGCACCACACGCTCTGGGAGTTCGACTCCCTCGCCACCCAACTCGGGCCGCTCCTCGGCCACCTCATCCACCGGGAACTGCGCACCTTCGGCCGCTACCCCGACTTCTACTTCTACTTTGACCAGCACAAGGCGCTGCAAGCCTGGAACTACTGGAACCACATGGACATCGTCGCCCCGTTCAACGGCACGATGCCCAAGGGCGAGATCGGCATCAACCCGGCCTACCCCAACCTCAACTACCGCGTCTGGCGCGCCGAGCAGGACGACACCGGCTGCCTCGCCCCGGTCGAGGAACTCGCGCTGACCATCGCGCCGAGGCTGGTGGACATCAAGTACACGCTGATGCGCAACAACCAGTGGACCGCCCCCACGCCCAGCGTCGCCTGAGGCTCTCCGCCCCATCCGCGGCACACCCCACCCGAGCAACCTCACACGCAGGAGATCCGTGATGAGTCCCTCCGGCATGCCCTCCATCGACCTCCTCGGCGAGCAGATCGCCTCCGTCCTCATCGACCCCGCCACGACCCACGGCCTCGCCCGTACCCTCCGGGCCGCCGCCAAGGAGATCGAGCTCCACCGCTACCACCACGCCAGCCGCCGCGCCTGGCCCAACGGCTGCATCGACGACAAGCCCGCCAAGGTCCATATCGGCGGCGGAGCCCACCGCATCAACGGGTTCTTCAACATCGACCTCGCCCCGCCGGCCGACCTCCTCTGGGACATCCGCGAGGGCATCCCCCTCCAGGACGACAGCACCGCCGAGATCTTCTCCGAGCACTTCCTGGAGCACATCGACTACCCACGCTCGGCCAAGCACTACGTCCGCGAGGCCCACCGCGTGCTCATCCCGGGAGGCCGGATCATCACTGGCGTCCCCGACGCCGCCTTTACCCTGAGCCAGTACCCCCGTCCCCTGGACACACCCGACGAGACCATCGAGCGCTGGTACGCCAAGCGCGACTGCCTCGGCGACATCAACACGCGACTCGACCTCGTCAACCTCGTCTTCCGTGACCAGGACGACGACCCCACGTACACCCCACACCTGTGGGCCTACGACCACGAGAAGCTCGTCCAGCTCTTCACCGAGGCCAGCTTCACCACCGTCGAGCCCTGGACGTACGACCCCACCATGGCCAACCTCAAGCGCCGCTGGGGCAGCGTCTACGTCGTCGCCACGAAGTAGCCCGTCAAGCAGCCCGCGGGTCCGGAGTGCCCCGCCCTTAGCCACCTCCGGACCCGCGGGCCTCCACCCACACCGCGGCGCCACGCACCCCGCCCGGCCACGCCGCCGAGGGAGCCACCCGCATGAACCCAATCCCCTCATACGTAAGCGAATTGACCCTCACCGCCACCCCCAACGCCGTCTCCTGGGCCCGCCGCCACACCGTCGACGTCCTCCAGCGCTGGGCATTCCCCAACGAGGGCATCGAAGTCGCCCGGCTTCTTGTCTCGGAGCTGGCCACCAACGCGATCGAGCACACCCAACCCGCGGAGCCCTATGAACTGGCCGCCGGATCCTCTGGCGTTGGCACGATCGTCCTCAGGCTCTGGCCAACCGACGGCGGCATCATCCTCGCGATCAGCGACCCCGACCCACGACCACCGGAACCTCGCGACCATGACACCAACGCCAGCGGAGGCCGCGGACTCATACTCGTCCAGGCCATGGCCAACCGCTGGGGCTACTGCCCCACCCAGCCAGCCCCCGGAAAGATCGTCTGGGCCGAGGTTCCCGCCCGGCCCGACAGCGCCCTGAGCGAGCCGGGCATCGGCGATCGTCAAACCGCCCCAATGCTCATCGGCCGAGTCCTGACGGGCCTGCGCGAGGTGTAGCTCAACGGCCCGGTCTGCTCCGCCTTTCACGCCGATCCCCGCGTCCGTAAGCCGATACTTCGCGCGAGCATCCGGCCAAAGATCCGCAACAACATACGGCCGTCTGACCACTACCCGCGCGTGATCCCGGCCCTCCGGGATGGTCAGAAGAACGTCATCAGCTCGACGCGACACCGCGGGCGTCATGAGGTCACGCTCTGAGAGGCCACTACGACTCAGGCTGTCGGCGAATGCCGGTCAGGCAGGCCGCACTTTCGGCCGAGATTACGTAACTACCCTGCATGGGAGGGGTGTTGGCCGGATCCTGTCCGCGCCGTACATCCGCCGACTCCGAAGGGCCCGTACATGATCGATGCAACTGCTCTTGCCATCGCGACCGGTGCTGCGAGCCAGGTGGTGGCCCACCTGCTCCAGGGCCATGTGGATGCCATCCGTGCACGGATTGCACAAGCCTATGGCACCGGCACATCCGGGGCAGGTCCGCACAGATCCGTGCAGGTCGGGGCGGTGGTGGGCAGGTGTCGGGCGATGCGGCCGGGATCCGGGCGGACCGGATCGGGATCGTCCTGTTGTCGATCGCCTCGTTCGGTTAGCGTGATCGCATGCGTTTCGGGGTGCTGGGCCCGCTCGGGGTGTGGACGACTCAGGGGCGGCCGGTACGGGTCCCCGAGCTCAAGGTCCGTGCTCTGCTGACCGCGCTCCTGATCCACCGCGGACGGCCGGTCTCCGTGGACCGGCTGATCGACGACATGTGGGGCACCCAACTGCCCAGCAACCCGGCCGGTGTGCTGCAGAACAAGGTGTGGCAGCTGCGCCGCGCCCTGGAGGACGCCGCGCCCGGCGGCCGTGACCTGGTGGTGTCCCGCCCGCCCGGCTACCAGCTGCAGGTCCCCGCCGACGCCGTGGACGCCGACCGCTTCCACGACCTGACGGCTCGCGCGCGCGAGAGCGCCGAGCCGCGCGCCCGCGCCGAGCTGCTCACCGAGGCGCTCGCGCTGTGGCGCGGCCCGGCCTACGCCGACTTCGTCGACGAGGAGTTCACCCGGGCCGCCGCCGACCGCCTGGAGGAGCAGCGGCTCACCACCCTGGAGGAGCAGGCCGACGCCCGCCTGGAACTGGGCGAACACGCGCTGGTGGCGGACGAGTTGAGCGATCTGGTGGCGCTGCATCCGCTGCGCGAGCGGCTGCGTACGGCGCACATCCGCGCGCTGTACCTGGCCGGTCGGCAGAGCGCGGCCCTGAGCAGCTACGCGGAGTTGCGCGAACGCCTCGCCGACGAGCTGGGTGTGGACCCGGGCCCCGAGCTCGCCGCGCTGCACCAGGCGATCCTGACGCAGAGCCCCGCGCTGACGGCGGTGCCGTCGCCGAGCACCACCGCGGCCAGGCCACCGTCGAACATACCCACCGCCCCCGGCAGGCTCATCGGCCGGGACGCGACGGTCGAGCAGCTGCGGGACCTGCTCGACCGGCACCGGCTCGTGACCCTGACCGGCTCCGGCGGCGTGGGCAAGACCCAGCTCGCCCTGGCGACGGCGGCCGCGCTCGGCCCGCGGTTCCCCGGCGGGGTCTGGCTCGCGGAGTTCGCCTCCCTGGACCCCTCCCCCGGCTCGGCGACCGAGGTGCAGGAAGTCGTCGAGGAGGTCCTCGGCGTACGCGACGACACCACCTCGGGGCCCGGTCCTGACGGCGATCCGCTCTCCTCGGTGGCCCGGGTCGTGCGCGCCCTGGGCGACGCGGACACGCTGCTGGTGTTCGACAACTGCGAGCATGTCGTCGCGCCCGTCGCCGAGTTGACCGGCCGGCTCCTGAAGGCGGTGCCCCGGCTGCGGGTCATGACGACGAGTCAGGCCCCGCTCAGCATCGCCGGCGAGACGCTGGTCGAGGTGGAGCCGCTGCGGCTGCCGCAGTCCGCGGCCGGCCTGGACGCCGACGACGTACTGCAGTTCAGCGCCGTGGAGTTGTTCGCGACCCGGGCCGCCGCGGCGGCGCCGCGGTTCCGGCTGACCGACGAGACCGTGGCGCCCGTCGTGTCCGTCTGCCACCGCCTCGACGGCATCCCCCTCGCCCTGGAGATGGCCGCCACCCGCGTACGCGCCCTCGGCGTGCACGAGTTGGCGGCCCGCCTCGACGACCGGTTCACGCTGCTCGCCGGGGGCGCGCGGGACGCACCGGCGCGGCAGCGCACACTGCGCGCGGTGATCGACTGGAGCTGGGAGCTGCTGAGCGGCCAGGAGCGTGCCGTCCTGCGCCGCCTGGCCGTGCACGCCGACGGCTGCTCCCTCGCGTCGGCCGAAGAGGTCTGCGCGGGACCCGACGTGGACCGCGCCGAGGTCCTCGACCTCCTCGCCCGCCTGGTGGACTGCTCCCTGGTCGTCATGGCCGACGGCGTGGACGGGCCGCGCTACCGGCTCCTGGAGTCGGTCACCGCGTACTGCCTGGAACACCTTGCCGGGACCGGCGAGCTGGAGGCGCTGCAGCAGCGCCACCGCGCGTACTACACCTCGCTCGCCGAACGCGCCGAGCCGCATCTGAGCGGCCACGGCCAGCGCGAGTGGCTGCGGCGCCTGGACAGCGAGACGGCGAACCTGCGCAACGCCCTGGAGCACGCCGTGAGCCGCGCGGACACCGGGGGCGCGCTGCGCCTGGTGAACGCCCTCGCCTGGTACTGGCACCTGCGCGGCCGCAACCGGGAGGCGGCGCGCTCCCTCACGCAGGCCCTCTCCCTCGTGCCCGACGGGGAGGCCGTCACGGTGGAGGCCGCGGCGGCGACGGCCTGGCTCGGCGGCGTGAAGCTGCTCCTCGGCGGCAGCAAGGACCCGCTCGGGGAGTACCGCACGGCGTTGCGCGCCTACGACGAGCTCGACGATCCGGGCGGCCGGGCGCGCGCCGAGTGGTTCCTCGGCTCCAACCTGTACGGCATCGGCGATCTGTCGCCCAGCGAGGAGCTGATCGAGCGCGCGCTGATGACGTTCCGGTCCCGCGGCGACCGCTGGGGCACCGCCGCGTCGCTGAGCAGCCGGGCCTTCCTGGCCAAACTGCGCGGCCGGTTCGGCGAGTTGCGGCGGTACGGCGAGCAGAGCCTGGAGATCTTCTCCGAACTCGGCGACCGCTGGGGGCAGTTGCGTGCCATGGTGCCGCTGCAGACCCTGGCCGAGGTGGTCGGCGACTACGAGCGGGCCGGGCGGCTCTACCGCGACGGGCTGCGGATGGCGGAGGACCTCGGGTTGTGGCCCGAGGTGTCGTTCCAGCTCTCCGGTCTCGGCCGGATCTCCCTGCTGACCCGGGACTACGCACTGGCCAGGGAGTTCCACGAACGGGCCAGGCGGCTCGCGGTGGAGCAGTCGGACGACTTCGGTGAGCAGTTCGCCGAGATCGGCCTCGGCATGGGGGCGCGCCGCGAGGGCGACCTGGAGACCGCCGAGCACCATATGCACAACGTCCTCGACGTGCACCGGCGCATGGGGTACCAGCCGGGGGTGCCGTCGCTGATCCTCGCCGAGCTCGGCTTCGTCGCCGAACTGCGGGGCGATGTGCGGGCCGCGCTCGAACTGCAGCGGGACGGACTCACCGCCGCCGAGTCCGCGGGCGACCCGCGGGGCGTCGCGCTCGCCCTGGAGGGCCTTGCCGGGGCGGAGCTGCTCGCCGGGCACGCCGAGCGGGCGGCCCGGCTGCTCGGTGCGGCCGCGGGGGCACGGGAGCGGGTGGGGACGCCGTTGCCCGGCGGTGAGCGAGCCGATGTCGACCGGATCTTCGCGGGGGCGCGGGAGGCGCTGGGCGAGGAGGGGTTCGCGGCGGCGTTCGAGCGGGGGCGTACGGAGTAGTCCCTCCCCGCCCCTTCCCGAAAGCCTGCGGCAGCTTCGGGGCTCCGCCCCGGACCCCTCCCCCAAGCTCTCGGCTTCGCTCGAGCAGGGGGGACCCCCATCTCAAACGCCGGAGGGGCTGATTTCCCGGCCGGACCTGACAAGGTCCAACACCCTCTCCCCCGGCGCTCGTTGCCCCGCAGCTAGCCTCACCGGAGCACTCCCTAACAGCCGAACGAAGTTATTTCACCCCCGGCCGAAGAGTTCACTCCGGAAGGACAAAGTGAAAGCTCTAGTGCTATCCGGCGGGATGGGGACCCGGCTTCGGCCTCTCACCTACTCCACGCCGAAACAGCTGATTCCGGTCGCCGGCAAGGCGGTCCTGGAACATGTCATCGACAACATCCTGGCGGCGGGCATCACCGAGATCGGCATGGTGGTCGGCGGTCAGGGCGACAAGATCCGTGAAGTGATCGGCGACGGCGGCCGGTTCGGCGCCCGGATCACCTACATACCCCAGGCCCAGCCCCTCGGCCTGGCCCACTGCGTCAAGATCTCCCGCGATTTCCTGGGCGACGACGACTTCCTGATGTACCTGGGCGACAACGTGCTGCCGGAGGGCGTCGCCGACATCGCCGGGTCCTTCGCCGCGCACCGCCCGGCCGCTCAGCTCGTCGTGCAGAAGGTCGCCGATCCGCGCGCGTTCGGGGTCGCCGAGGTCGACGCGGATTTCACGGTGACGGCGCTCGCGGAAAAGCCGGATGTACCGCGGAGCAATCTCGCGCTCATCGGCGTGTATTTCTTTACGCCCGCCATTCATACGGCGGTCGACGCGATTCGGCCGAGCGCCCGCGGCGAACTGGAGATCACCGACGCCGTGCAGTGGTTGGTGGCGAACGGCGCCCCCGTGAAGGCGAGCGAATATCTCGGTTTCTGGGCGGACACCGGAAACGTGGACGCCGTACTGGAATGCAATCGGCGGCTTCTCGACGAGCTCCCGCCGCAGCAGCTCGGCACGGTCGACGCGGCCAGCAGGGTCGACGACTCCGTGGTGCTCGCGGCCGGCTGCCAGGTGGTGAACTCCCGTATCGAGGGGCCCGCGTACATCGGTCCCGGCAGCGTCGTCGAGGACAGCCACATCGGCCGCTACACCGCCATCGGCGCCGACTGTTCGGTGCGCCACACGCTGATCGAGGACTCGATCGTGCAGGACGGGTCCGCCCTTTCGGACCTGCCCGGTCTGAGCGGTTCGCTGATCGGCAGGACCGCCTCGGTGTCGGCGACCCGCCGGCACCGTCTCATCGTCGGGGACGACTCCCGGGTGGAGGTCGCAACATGAGGATCCTGGTGACGGGCGGCGCCGGTTTCATCGGCTCGCACTACGTCCGCGCACTGCTCGACGACGCCTACCCGCAGGCCGTGGGGGCCCGCGTCACGGTGCTCGACAAGCTGACCTACAGCGGCAACCGCGAGAGCCTGCCCGCGAGTTCGGACCGCCTGGACTTCGTGCACGGCGACGTCTGCGACGCCGAGCTGCTGCGGGAGCTGCTGCCGGGACACGACTCGATCGTGCACTTCGCGGCCGAGTCGCACGTCGACCGCTCGATCGCCGCCGCCGCCGACTTCGTCCGTACGAACGTGGTGGGCACCCAGGTGCTCCTCGACGCGGCGCGGATGGCCGGGATCGGGCGCATCGTGCACGTCTCCACCGACGAGGTGTACGGCACGATCCCCACCGGCTCGTGGACGGAGACCTGGCCGCTCCGGCCCAACTCCCCGTACGCGGCGTCCAAGGCGGCTTCCGACCTGATGGTCCGCAGCTACGCCCGCACCCACGGGCTCGACGTGTCCATCACCCGCTGCTCCAACAACTACGGCACCTACCAGCACACCGAGAAGCTCATCCCGCTGTTCGTCACCAACCTCCTGGAGGGCAGGCAGGTCCCGCTCTACGGGGACGGCCACAACGTCCGCGAGTGGCTGCACGTCCAGGACCACTGCCGGGCTGTGGAAGCGGTACGCGCCAAGGGCCGGGCCGGGGAGATCTACAACGTGGGCGGCGGCACCGAGCTGACCAACCTCGACCTCGTGCACCGGCTGCTCGACCTGTGCGGCGCCGACGAGTCCGCGATCCGCCGGGTCGCCGACCGGCTCGGGCACGACGACCGCTACTCCCTCGACGGCACCAAGATCCGCGAGGAGCTGGGCTTCGAGCCCGAGGTGCCGTTCGATCAGGGCCTCGCCGAGACCGTCGGCTGGTACCGCGACAACCCCGGCTGGTGGAAGGACGTCAAGCGCCGCCAGGAGGAGGCCCGATGAGCGCGGCCCTCGCCACGCCGCGGGAGGGCTCCGAGACCGCGCGGCTGCTCCGCTCGGTGGCCGCCCCGCACGGCAGCGGCCCGGACACCGACCGGGTCGCGCCCTGGCTGGCCGAGTACGCGCGTACGCACCGCTTCCGCGTGGACCGCATCCCGTTCGCCGACCTGGACGGCTGGTCGTTCGCGCCGGACACCGGGAACCTGGTGCACCGCAGCGGCCGCTTCTTCTCCGTGGAGGGGCTGCACGTCACGCACCCCGAGGGCCCGTTCCCCGAGTGGCAGCAGCCGATCATCAACCAGCCCGAGGTCGGCGTGCTCGGCATCCTGGTCAAGGAGTTCGACGGCGTACCGCACTTCCTGATGCAGGCCAAGATGGAGCCCGGCAACCCCAACCTGCTGCAGCTCTCCCCGACCGTGCAGGCGACCCGCAGCAACTACACCAAGGTGCACCGGGGCGCGGACGTGAAGTACCTGGAGTACTTCGTCGACACTCCGCCCGAGCGGGTCATCGCCGATGTGCTGCAGTCCGAGCACGGCTCCTGGTTCCTGCGCAAGGCCAACCGGAACATGCTGGTGGAGGCGGTCGGCGAGGTCCCCCTGGAGGACAACTTCTGCTGGCTCACCCTCGGGCAGATCGGTGAACTCCTGCGCCACGACAACGTGGTGAACATGGACGCGCGCACCGTCCTCGCCTGCGCCCCCGCGCAGCCCGCGACGAGCGCGCTGCACTCCGAGCGCGAACTGCTCTCCTGGATCACCGGGGAGCGCGCCCGCCACGACCGGCGGGTCAGGTCGGTGCCGCTCGCCGGCCTGACCGGCTGGGAGCGCGGCGCGTGGTCGGTGGAACGGGTCCCGGAGGAGCGGTACTTCCGGGTCATGGCGGTGTCCGTGGAGGCGGAGAACCGCGAGGTCGCACAGTGGACGCAGCCGCTGATCGAGCCGATCGGCCTCGGCGTCACCGCGTTCGTGACCCGCAGCTTCGGCGGCGTACCGCATCTGCTCGCGCACGCCCGCGTCGAGGGCGGCCTGATGGACACCCTGGAGCTGGCCCCGACGGTGCAGTGCACGCCGGACGCCTTCCGGGACGCCGCGCCCGCGCAGCGCCCGCCGTTCCTGGACCTGGTGCTCGACGCCCCGAAGCAGCGCATCCGGTACGAGGCCGTGCACGCGGAGGAGGGCGGCCGCTTCTACCACGCGCAGAGCCGGTACCTGATCGTCGAGGCGGACGAGACCGAGGCCCCGGCCGTGCCGCCGCCCGGATACCGCTGGGTCACCCCGGCCCAGCTCAACTCCCTGGTGCGGCACAGCCGTTACGTCAACGTGCAGGCGCGGTCGCTGCTCGCCTGCCTCAACACCGCCGCGGTCACGCCCTGAGCGGCGCCCCCGGCCCGACAGTAAGGACTCCCCATGGTGGCTGCGGGTACGCAAGTGGCCCCGGCACTCGGCGTGCTCCCTCGACTGGGCAGGTACGCCAGGCTGGTCAAGTTCCAGTTCGTCCTCGACTTCTTCCTCGCCCTGCTCATCGTATGGACGGCGATGGCGCCGGACACCCGGCTCGACGGGCCCGTGCTGCTGACCCTGCTTGTCTTCGCCCTCGGCAAGGTCGGCGTGCTGTCCGCGGTGATGACGCTCGACGACGTGACGGGCGTCAAGGACGGCAGCGACACGGCGAACTACCTCTCCGACGACAACACCGAGCTGCGCCCGCTCAAGCGCAAGCCGCTGCTCACCGGTGAACTCACCGTGCACCAGGCGCAGCGCTTCGGCCTGGCGGCGCTCGCCTGGGGTGCGGTGTGGTGGCTGGTGGCCACGCTGTCCGCGCCGCACGTCCCGGTGTGGGGCCTGGTGGTCACGGTGCTGCTCCTTGTGCTGAGCGTGCAGTACTCGTGGGGCCTGAAGCTGAGCTACTTCGGGCTCGGCGAGGTGTGCCTGCTGTTCTCCGCGTCGGCGTTCGTGCTGTCCCCGTACGCCCTGACGGTGGGTGAACTGCCCGCGTTCGTCCTGGTGGAGGCGCTGCTCTTCGGCTTCGGGCAGCTGCTGATATCCGGATACTCCAACACGCAGGACATCACCGGCGACGCCGCGGTGGGCCGGCGCACCGTCGCCGTGATGGCCTCGGAGCGCGGCAACCAGGTGTTCCTGGGCGTACTCACCGCCCTCAACGTCCTGGTGATCGCGGTGCCGTTCGCGGCGGGCTGGATCCCGGCGTGGTTCGCCCTGGCGACACTCCCCCTGGTGGTGCTGCGGCTGCGCCAGTACACCTCGTTCCTGACCAACGGCCACGCGCTGCTGGCCCGCAGCCGCGGCGTGGTGGTTTTCCGTACGACGGTGGGGTGCGTGTTGCTTTACAACTTGGCTCGGCCTTGGCTTTGAGGCCGTGCGGCGCTGTGTTCTGAGGGGCACCGGGCGGACTGGGTCCACCCGGTGCCCGCCCTTACCACCGCGCGGCCGAGGAAGTGAGATCCGCCGAGTACCAGTACAGACTTCGGCATGCGGGCGATCGGCTGGACCTTGCCGCTTGGCGGCGGGGTCACGGCGTACGGCCAATACCCTGCGTTCCGTACGGACATCTCTCGTCGCCACAGGAACGAGGGCACCTGCCGTCACCGCATGGCTTGAGGAGTCAGCATCGTGGACCTGAAGCTCTACACCCACGCCGACGCCAAGGATGTGCGCACGATGCTCCTGGACATCCACGACGAGGCATACGCGGACGACTCGGATCCCTTCCACTCCCGGGCCCGGTTCTCCTACTTCCTCGACCTGTGGTCCAAGCGTGAGGATTGGCTCTGTATTTCGGGATGGGAGAATGGCTGCCCTGTCGGCTACGCCTACGGCTCGAAGTTCAAGCCAGGCGGCTGGTGGCTGGGCAGCACCCGTCCGCGGCATGTGCGCGGCCCGATCTTCGCCCTCTCCGAGCTGATGGTCGTACCGAAGTGGCGGGGAACAGGCCGGGCCCGCCAGATCCACGACGCCCTCTTGGCCGAGGTCGAGGGCGCACGGTCCGTGTCGCTCCAGGTCGAGGCGCGCCATCCGAAAGTGCAGGCACTCTACGTGCAGTGGGGCTACGAGAAGGTCGGCGAATCCGAGCCGTCGCCGGATGCGCCGCTCTATGCGGTGATGGCCAAGCCGCTGCACCGGTGAGCGGTGCCGGTTCTGGAGAGAGTCCTGGTCAAGGCCGGGTTCTAGCCCGCCAAGGTCTTGTCCATCCAGTTTCGGAATCCCTCGGAGGCGGCAAGGAGTTCCGTCGCGGTGATCTCCGGGTTGGCCCACGGGTGGTGCTCGATCAGTCCCCGCTCCAGCGCTTCGTACTTGTCGCCCCGCGACTTGAGTACGAGGCGGTACTCCTCACCGGTGCCGAACTCGCCGTCGTGCCAGAACGCTGCACCGATCGGGCCGATGACCTGGGCCCCGGCAGCGAGGCGAGACTGCACAAGGACGCGTGCCAGGGCATCGGCCTGGTCACGCGTCTCAGTGGCGGTGGCGACCTCGATGTACTGGTTCCTGTCCATGCCGTATTCCTCGTTCCGGTGGCTTGGGTGCACCGTGGTGAATCCTTTGGGACATCAGGCGAGTTGTCGGGGGACCGTGTGTCCGCCCAGCGGGCGCAGCATCGCGGCGTACACCGGCGCGTCGTTGAACGGCTGGGTCTCACCGACCTTTGCGTAGCCCCATGACTCGTACAGGGCCTGCACCTTGGGGTGGTCCCGGTCGACAAGGAGCGTCGACCGCTGTTCGGGCCTGCCGTCGAGGAGCGCTTCGTGCAGGGTGTGGGAGATGCTCTGGCCTCGCCACTTCGGGAGCACCATGACCTCGGACACGGCGAACGTGCGCTTCCCGGTCTCAGTCCTGAAGTCGTCGTCCAGGCCTTCGACCTTGGCCCACCAGGGGGACCCTGCCGCGAGGGGCGCGCCGTAGGCGAAGCCCACCGGCTCCCCGCTGTCGTAGCCGATCACGCACACGAAGCCGGGGTTGGCGGACCAGTGATCGACGAACCAGGCGAACCGCTCGCGCGCGTGGAACGGGTCCTCCTCTCCCTCGTAGCAGCCGTCGTGGACGTCAAGGAGCAGCGTGCGCAGCTCTCTGGCGTCCTGGGGTCCGTGGGTGCGCAGTTCGAGGCTCATCACTTGTCGTTACCGGAGTCGAGTGGGCGGAGCATGACGGTGAGCGGGGGCGAGTCCGGCGAGGGCTGGGAGCGGCCGATGACCTGGTAGCCCCACCGTGCGTAGAGGGCTTGTACGCGGCCGTTCTCGTTCGCGGGCGACACCATGAGGGTCACGGACGTCTCGTCGCGGCCGGCGAGGAGGCGGTCGTGGATGAGCTTGGCGATGCCTCGGCGGCGGAACCGCTCGATGACCACCATTTCCTTGACCGCGACCGTCGGTGTGCCGGTCACGTCGGCGGCGGGGGCGGGGGTGGTGCGCTTCCACCATCTGTCGTCGGGCGTGAGGCTGTTGACGTACCCGTAGCCGACCGGCGCACCGTCTTCGTAGGCGATGACCGTCTCCCAGCCTGCCTCGCTTCCGTGCCGGGCGAGGCGTTCTGCGTAGCGCTCCACCGAGTAGTGCGGATCGTGCAGCTGATCTTTTCGGACCTCGGCGTAGACGTCGATCAGCACGCTCCACACGGCGTCGATGTCGCGGGCACGGCGCAGCTCGGTCAAGGTGTCCTCCGGAGTCGATCGTCAGCGTACGTCGCCCATGCGCGGGCGGGAGCGCTGTGCGGGGCGATCTCGTTCAGCGCGCGCTCGAAGGCGGTCAGCATCCCGGCCACACGCGGGTGGCCGGTGGACTCGAACGGGACGGACATAGCCGTCCGCACGGCAGGGGAGACGTCGCCCTGCCCGAGTTGGGCGCTCGCCAGCCGCGCGGTGGTGATCGCCCGCGTACGCGTCAGGCTGGGGCGCAGGGCTGCGAGGCTGCGATGGGCGTGGGCTTCGGCTGTCGCGAAGTCCCGTGCCGCCAGGTGCGCGGCGGTGGCAAGGCTGTGGAGTTCGGCCCGGTCGAAGAAGGCCCGCATCCATACCGGGCGCGGCTCGTCCAAGTTGTGGCCGTGCGCGCGGTCGAAGGCGTCCTCGGCGAGGCTGAGGCAGCGGCGGATCGCGGCGAGGTCCCCGCGGATGCCGTGGATGGCCGCGTGCCGGGCGTGCCCCAGCGCGGCGAACAACGGGTCGCGGCGCGCGATCGGCAACCTGCGGGCGGCGTCGTTGGCGGCCAACGCGTCCACCGGCCGTCCGAGGTGCCGGTACAGCGACCCGGCATGCGACCAGATCCGGAACTGGATCGCCAGGTCACCGGACATCCCCGCTAGCGTCGTGGCCCGGTCGAAATGACGCTGCGCGGAATCGAACCGCCGCCCGTCGATTGCGGCCCACATCGCCGATGACGTGAACGACGCCGCCGTGGCGTATACGGCGTCCTGAACGCGCTGGCTCGCGCTGCCGCCCTGGAGCAGCCCGATCGCCTCCCCGGCCAGTCCGACGGCCTGCGCCTCAATGGTCGCCCGGCCTCCCTGGTGGTGGTCCCTGGCGATGATGTCGGCGAACTTGGCGTGCAGGCGCTGCACATCGCCGGACCCGACACGACGCCGCGTCGCAGCGGATACCGGTGCGGCGCTCAGGGCCAGGGCCACGGTGGCGGTGCCGAAGGTACGGCGCAGCACAGCACTCTCCTGATCATCGTGTTCGGGCCGCTTGGCGCGGGGGGTGAAGCCCAGCTCAACGGCTGTACGCCCGGTCACGATCTCCAACGCCATGCGCTGTTTCGTGTGCGGCCAACGTGTCTTGCCACTCACCAAGTTGTGAACCGTGCGGGCGGACACCTTGCCGCGAGTACCGGTGAGCGACTCGATCGCATCGTTCATCGCGTCGGCCAACTCCTCATGAGTCATGCCGAGTTCTTTCAACAGCGCACGCAGATCCTTGGCCGTCACACGCTCAAGGTAGCCGCGCCCGGCTGGTCCGGTCTTTCGCGAGGGTCAAATTTTCCGGTCGGTCACGACCAGCCGACCCCCGGATTTTCATCGCCCCCGGCCCATGTCCGGGCTTGTACTGGACGCAGCACACCGACCGCTCTCCCCCGCGAGGCAGGCAGCAGACGATGAGCCTGGACACCGAGCACCTTCAGCACACCGAGACACCTGGTCTGGACGGACTGCGGCGCCTCGTCGACATCGCACAGGCCGCGCACCCGGCCGGTTACATGCCGCAGCACGATGTGATGCGCGCCCAGATCCGCGAACTGTCCGTGTACCTGAGGGCGTTCACCGAGACGATCGAGACGCGGGCCCGGCAGGACGAGGAATTGCGCCGCGACGCACAGCAGCTCCTCGCCCGGCGGCCGGGGCCCGACCAGCCCCGCGCCGTGCAGGCCGAGCACCTGCGGCAACTCGCCCGCCTCAACCAGCGGTACCTGGGCATCGCCCAGACCCGCCGTCCCGACCAGAGCGCGACGGCCGCCGACTGACGCGCTGTGCTCGTCTCGACGCCCCCGGACGGATCGTACGTACTCAACGAAAGGGAACAAGCCCATGGGTAAGCACGGAGGCAAGCCCGCCCCCATCAAGCCCTGGACACCGCCCCCGACCCCGCCGTCACCGGACGGCAACGGCGGCCGGACCTCGTGAGCGACCCGCGCGCGGACTGCCGTGCCACCCTTCACACGATGGGCCTGCTGAGGGAACGGTGGATCGCGGACGCCTTCGATCGCACCGACCGCACCCGGTTCGTCCCTGACCGCATCCGCCTCCCCGGTGACAGCGACAGCGGACGCACCATCGACCGCACCGAAGAGCCGGAGGCGTGGGCCGCGGCCGTTTGGGACCCGCACACCTCGGTCGTGACCCAGCTCGACGACGGCGCCACCCCACTCGACCACCCGGGCGGGGGCGACTTCACCTCGTCGGTATCGGCCCTCGACATCGTCCTGGAGAAGCTGCACCACCTCGATCTGCGAGGCGGTCACCGGGTGTTGGAGATCGGAACCGGGTCCGGCTACCACACCGCTCTGCTCGCCCACCGCACCTCGCAGGTCACGACCGTCGAGGTCGACCCCCGGCTGTACGAGCAGGCCCGGAAGAACCTCTCCCCCACACCGGTGCACCTGGTCCTCGGCGACGCGACCACGACGGTGCCCGAGGGCCCGTACGACCGGATCATCTCCACGGCCGCCGTCCACACCCACCTGCCGGACGCCTGGCGAGCGCAGGCCTCGCACGGCGCCGTCGTCGTCGCCCCCTACACCACCGCCCTCGTGCACGGCGGCGCGCTCCTCGTCCTCGACGGGTACGCGAACTGCCTGCACGGCCGGTTCGCCGGCTCGGCCTCGTACATGCTGCTGCGGGCGCATCGTCCCGCCCCGGTCGACGTCAGCCGTCTCCCCGACGCCTACGAGACGCATCGCAGCCCCATCGACCCCGAGCAGGTCATCGGCCGGGGCTGGGGGCAGACCTTCGCCCTGAGCCTGGCCCTGCCGGGCATCGGCATGGACGTACGCACCGACGACGACGGCCGGCGCCTCGCTCAACTGTGGGACCGGCACGGCTCGGTCACCGTCCTGAACATCGCCGACTGGCGCGACGAGGGGGCGGTGACGTGGTGGGGCCCACGCAACCTGTGGGCGGAGGCAATCGAGGCGTACGCGCGGTGGCGCGCCGACGGGCAGCCCCACTTCACCCGCTACGGGATCACTGTCGTCCGGGACCGGCATGTGCTGTGGCTCGACGTTCCCGGAAAACGCGTGCTCACCTTCTGACTGCGGGTGTGGGTGCCCAACTCGTAGGTGGGGGCGGGTGGGTGGGAAAGGGGGGCAAGCGGCACGTGCCGGGTGAACGGCTTCGGCGCCGAGGTGCACCGGAACGTGCCGGGTGAACGGCTTCGACGTACGGGGAACCGACCGTTCCGGGTGAACAGCTTCCGCGTACGGGAACCCCCCTCACGCCGCCCGCACAGGCCCCCTCCCCGTGGCTCCGGCTCTGCGGGACATCCAGCTGGCCACCTGTACGCGGGAGGTGCAGGCCAGCTTGCGCATGATCTTGCGTACGTGGTTCACGGCCGTCCACTCCGCGATGCCCAGCCTGCGGGCGATCTCGCGGTTGGTGAGCCCGCTCGCCACCAGTTCGGCCACCTCCCGCTCCCGCGGGGTGAGGGGGTGGGCGGAGCCCGGGTCGCGGTCCGAGCCGGTGCACTCCAGGGGTGTCAGGACGGCGAGGAGAGCTGTCTCCGGTGCCGCGTTGCCGCCCTCCGCCGCCAGGGTCTCGGCGTCCTCCTCGCCCAGGCGGACCCGGGTGAGGGCGGCGACGGCTTCCATCTCCATCCGCAGCTGGGCGGGTGCGACGCAGCCGGTGGCGGCCCGGACGGCCGCGGCGGCGCCGACGGCCCGTGCCACCCGGCGCCAGGTCTCCGTGGACCGGCCGCGGGCGCGGCTCAGCAGGATGCTGAACTTCTCCAGGCCGAGCGGGCAGAGCATCAGGTGCTTGAGCGCGGCGAAGTCCGGCAGGGCCGACCGGTACAGGTCGACGGCGCCGTCCTGGTCCCCGAGGGCGAAGGCCGCGTCGGCCAGGACGAGGCGGGTGAGCGCGACATTGCGTACGTCCTGCTGCTGCTCGAAGATCGCCAGCGCCTCCAGGGCGATCCGGCGGGCCCCGTGCGCGTCGCCCTCGGCGCGGCGGGCGTCCGCGAGGTTGCGCAGCACCTCGGCGTGTTCGCCCTCGCGGTCCACCCAGGCCACGGCCGCGCACTCCTCCAGGCGGCGGTCGGCCTCGACGAGGTCGCCGCGGTGCAGGGCGACCAGTCCCGAGCGGCGCATGCTGGACGCCACGCCGACGTGGTCGCCGAGCTCCTCGCAGGCGCCCCTGGCCATCGCGAGGCAGTCCTCGGCGGCGGTCAAGTCGCCGGTGCACAGCAGGAGTTCACCGAGTGCGAGGTGGGCCTTGGCCTGCTGGGCGAGGGTGAGGCCCACGCCGCGCAGGGCGGTGCGCAGCCAGCCGATGCCCTCGTGGACGGTGCCGCGCGCCTGCCAGTACAGGCGCAGGCTCGCGGCGATCCGGACCACGCCCGCGAGGTCGCCGGTGCCGCTCAGGAACCGCAGCGCGCCGCTCAGGTCCTCGCGCCAGTGGTCGAGCCGGTCGAGCAGCCGGGCCTGGCCGGGTCCGCGCAGGCCGCTCTCCGCGCTCTCGGCGAGCCGGATGCAGAACGCGGCGTGCTCCGCGCCGAGCAGGCCGGCCTCGCCCAGGGCGTGCGCCTCGTCGAGGAGGAACTGCCGGGTCAGGCCGAGCATGGCGAGGGCGAGTTCGCCGTCGGACCGCTCCTCGGTGTGCAGCAGGCTCTTGTCGACGAGCGCTTCGAGCAGCCGCCGGAAGTCGGCCGGGTCGCCGGGCCACACGGACTCGGCGGTGGGTACGTCGAAGGGCCGGTGGAAGACGGCGAGGCGCCGCAGCAGTCCGCGCTCGGCCGGGTCGAGCACGTCGAGGCCGCGGGCGAGGGCCGTGCGCATGCCGCGGTGCCGGGAGAGGGTGTCGAACTCGGTGCCGGACAGCGCGTCGAGGCCGTCCGCCAGCTCGTCGAGGAGCCGCTGCGGCGAGAGCATCTTCATGCGGGCGGCGGCGAACTCGATGGCGATGGGCAGTCCGTCGGTACGCCGGCACAGCCGTACGACGGCCTCCCGGTTCTCCTCGGTCAGGGTGAAGCGGGGCCGGCTGACGGCGGTGCGGTCCACGAAGAGGCGGACCGAGGCGACCTCCCGCAGGGCCGCGAGGTCCGACTCGGCGCCGTCCTCGGGGGGCAGGGCGAGCGGGCCGAGCCGCAGCAGGGCCTCGCCGTACACGCCGAGCCGTTCGAGGCCGGTCGCGAGGACGGTGAGCCGGGGGCAGTCGTTGATCAGCCGGGCGACGACCGGCGCGAGGGCGGGGCGCAGCCGGTCGCAGCCGTCCAGGACGAGCAGGCTGTGGCGGGGCTCGAAGTACCGGCGCAGGGCGGTGCGTGCGGGGCGGGCGGCGTCGGGTTCGAGGCCGAGGGCCTCGGCGAGCGCGGTCTCGGGGTCCTGGCCGGGGCGGAACCCGCCGGCGTCGACGACGCGTCCGCCGTCCTCGAAGGCGCGGGACACCTCGGCGAACGCGGCCACGGCGAGCCTGCTCTTGCCCACTCCGGCCGGGCCGGTGACGGTCGTGACGCGCACCGCCGGGTTGCCGAGGCTGCCGCAGAGCTCGGCGAGCTCCTGCTCCCGTCCCACGAGGCAGCGGGCGGCGATGGAGAGGACGCCCACTCCGGCGGCGCCTAGCTCGTCACTCATGGTGCTGGATCTGATCGGGTGCATGGGGCCGTCCCTCAGGTCTTCATCGGTTACCACGGGCCTGGCTCGGTTACGTCACGCTAGATCGCTCCGACGTTTGAGCGAACGGATCCAGCCGTACGAGGAGTACGAGGAGGGAGCGCGAGCTGGGCGGCACCGATCGGTCTCGGGGTCAACTTCTCTGCGTACGAGCCAGGTTGAGGATGCCTGGAGGCGGATCTCGATGGCCTAAAACCCCCTATCTTTTTGCATAGAATGTCAAAACGCGACGGCCCGCCGGGACCTCCGGCGGGCCGTCGCGCGCTGTGCCGCGGGATCACGGGGTCGGCGTGACGACCACCTCGCCCGCCTCTCCCGCCTCTCCC
Source organism: Streptomyces luteolus (assembly GCF_029968015.1). Classification (GTDB taxonomy): domain Bacteria; phylum Actinomycetota; class Actinomycetes; order Streptomycetales; family Streptomycetaceae; genus Streptomyces; species Streptomyces luteolus. The sequence continues at coordinate 25,070 of NZ_JASCIS010000044.1, read as the reverse complement.
CCGAGTTCGCCCCGCTCCTCGGCGATCCGCATCGCCTCCTCGACCAGTGTCTCGACGATCTGCGACTCCGGCACGGTCTTGATCACCTCGCCCTTGACGAAGATCTGCCCCTTGCCGTTGCCGGACGCCACGCCCAGGTCGGCCTCCCGCGCCTCGCCGGGGCCGTTCACCACACAGCCCATGACGGCGACCCGCAGGGCGGCGGGGAATCCCTCCAGGGCGGCGGAGACCTTCTCCGCCAGGGTGTGCACGTCCACCTGGGCCCGCCCGCACGACGGGCAGGAGACGATGTCGAGGCCCCGCTCGCGCAGCGCGAGCGCCTCCAGGATCTGCGTGCCGACCTTGACCTCCTCGACGGGCGGCGCCGACAGGGAAACCCGGATGGTGTCGCCGATGCCCTCCGACAGCAGCGCCCCGAACGCGGCGGCCGACTTGACCGTGCCCTGGAAGGCCGGGCCCGCCTCGGTCACGCCGAGGTGCAGCGGATAGTCACAGCGCTGGGCGAGCAGCCGGTACGCGGCGATCATCACGACCGGGTCGTTGTGCTTGACCGAGATCTTGATGTCGCGGAAGCCGTGCTCCTCGAACAGCGAGCACTCCCACAGCGCCGACTCGACCAGCGCCTCCGGCGTCGCCCGCCCGTACTTCTCCAGGAGCCTGCGGTCCAGGGAGCCGGCGTTGACGCCGATGCGGATCGGGATGCCCGCGTTGGACGCCTCCTTGGCGATCTCCCCGACCTTGTCGTCGAACTTCTTGATGTTGCCCGGGTTGACGCGGACGGCGGCACAGCCCGCGTCGATGGCCGCGAAGACGTACCGGGGCTGGAAGTGGATGTCGGCGATCACGGGGATCGGCGACTTCCTCGCGATGGCGGGCAGCGCCTCCACGTCGTCCGTCGAGGGGACCGCGACCCGTACGATCTGGCAGCCGGACGCGGTGAGTTCGGCGATCTGCTGCAGCGTGGCGTTGACGTCCGCCGTCACCGTCGTCGTCATCGACTGCACCGACACGGGCGCGTCACCGCCCACCGGCACCGAACCCACCATGATCTGCCGGGACTTGCGCCGCTCGGCCAGCGGTGGCAGCTGCGCCTCCGGGCGCAGTGTGGGTATCCCGAGACCAACCGTCACCGTGTGTCCCCTCCCCGTTCGCCCCGTTCCTCGTCCATGAGGCGGGCCATCTCGCTCTCGAAATCGGTCACCAGGCCGTTCATGCGGGCCTCCTCCGGTCCGCTGATCTCCTCCACCACGCTCCGCGCGATGTGCTGTGCGGTCAGTCCGCAGGCCGACAGGACGTCGGCCCGGCCGCCGTGGTCGAGGAAGCGCCGCGGGATGCCGAACTCGCGCAGCGGCGTCCGCACGCCCTCGTCGCGCAGGAACTGCCCGATGGCCGAACCCACGCCGCCGGTACGGCTGTTGTCCTCGACGGTGATGGCGAAGCGGTGCCGGCGCGCCATGTCGGCGAGCGTGGTGTTGACCGGCGTCACCCAGCGCGGGTCGACGACCGTCGCCCCGATGCCGTGCGCCCACAGCACCTCGGCCACCTGCAGCGCGACCCGCGCCATCACGCCGACCGAGACGATCAGCACGTCCAGCGGTCCCGCCCGGTGCAGGACGTCGGTGCCGGCGAACGTCGCCTTGGCGGGGATGTCCTCGCCCGTCGCCCCCTTGGGGAAGCGCACCAGGGTCGGGCCGTCCCGCCACTCGACGGCCTCCTGAAGGAGTTCGGCGAGCCGGGCGCCGTCACGCGGGGCGGCCATCCGCAGCCCCGGCACGACCTGGAGGACGGACAGGTCCCACATGCCGTTGTGGCTGGGCCCGTCGTCTCCGGTGACGCCGGAGCGGTCCAGGACGAAGGTGACGGCCCTGCGGTGCAGCGCCACGTCCATCAGGAGCTGGTCAAACGCGCGGTTGACGAAGGTCGAGTAGATCGCGACGACCGGGTGGGTGCCGCCGAGGGACATGCCCGCGGCCATGGTGACCGCGTGCTGCTCGGCGATGCCCACGTCGACGACCCGGTCCGGGAAGCGCTGCTGCATCGGCAGCAGCCCGGTCGGCTCCAGCATGGCCGCCGTCACCGCCACGACGTCCGGGCGGCGCTCCGCGATCCGGACCATCTCCCGCCCGAACACGGACGTGAACGACGGTCCGCCCGAGGAGGCGAGGGCCTTGCCCGTCCCGGGGTCCATGGGCTTGATCGCGTGGCCGCGGTCGAGCTCGTTCCGCTCCGTGGGCGCGAAGCCGCGGCCCTTCTCCGTCACCACGTGCACGACCACGGGCCGGCCCAGGCCCCGCGCCTCCCGCAGCACCCGCTGCAGCGCGGCCACGTCGTGCCCGTCCACGGGGCCGAGGTAGGCCAGACCCAGCTGCTCGAACAGGTTGGGGCCCGGCGCCTCGGCGCGCAGCGCCCCGAGGTGGTCGGCGAACCCGCCGCGGGTGGGCGCGTACGAGCGCTGGTTGTCGTTGAGCACGATGACCAGCGGCCGTTCGGGACCGCCGGCGATGTTGTTCAGCCCCTCCCAGGCCATGCCGCCGGTCATCGCCCCGTCACCGATGACGGCGACCACGGCGCGGTCGGTGCGGCCCTGGTGGGCGTCGGCGCGGGCCAGGCCGTCGGCGTACGAGAGGGCCGTCGAGGCGTGCGAGTTCTCGACCAGGTCGTGCTCGGACTCCGCCGGGTTCGGGTAGCCCGACAGGCCGCCGCGCTTGCGCAGCCGGTCGAAGCCGGCGGCCCGGCCGGTCACGATCTTGTGGACGTACGACTGGTGGCCCGTGTCCCACACCAGGCGGTCGCGGGGCGAGTCGAAGACGCTGTGCAGGGCGAGGGTCAGCTCGACGACGCCCAGGTTGGGGCCGAGGTGGCCGCCGCTCGCGCACACCCGGTCGACGAGGAACGCTCTGATCTCCTCGGCGAGGGCGTCGAGTTGGTCCGGCTCAAGGCCCCGCAGGCTCTCCGGGCCGTGGACGGTCTCCAGGAGTGTCATCCGATCACCGGTTCCGGTAGGCGACTTCGAGGGCCATCTCATTGAGCTCGTCCCGCCACACCGCGTCGATCGCGGCCGATTCGAGGGCGGCCCGGGCGCGTTCCACGAGGGCGTCGATGCGCGCCTCGATCCGGGTCCGGCTCTCGCCGAGCAGCCCGTGCAGCGCCTCGGTGTCCCACTCGGGGCGGTTCACCAGGCGGCGCACCTCGGGGTCGCGCTCGGCGGCCTCGGCGAGCAGCAGCGTCATCTTGTGCTGCTCCAGGTCGCCGACGGGCTTGCCCGCCACCGTGCTGTCGCCGAAGGTGCCGATGACGTCGTCGCGCAGCTGGAAGGCGAGGCCGAGGGCCTCCCCGTACTCCTCGAACGCCGGGGTCAGATCGGGGCGTTCGGCGAGGGCGGCGCCGAGCAGCAGCGGGCGCGTGATGCTGTAGCGGCCGGACTTGCAGATCGCGATCCAGCGGGACAGCTCCGGCTCGATCACGCCCTCCGCGGCCACGGCGACGTCCAGGTACTGGCCGATCTGGACCTCGGTGACCATCTCGCCCCACACGTCGCGGGCCGCGGGCGGCAGTCCGCGGGTGAGGCGGTCGGCGTAGAGGGTGGCGAGCACCCCGGAGATCAGGGCCACGCCCTCGCCGTAGCGGCGCGCCTCGCCGCGCCAGCCGCGCCGCTGGTGCACGGCGGCGTGCTTCACGTGTGCGGTCACCGCGCCGCGCCGCAGTTCGGAGGCGTCGAGCACGTCGTCGTGCAGGAGCGCGCCCGTGTGGATCAGCTCGATGCCGGAGGCGGCGTCCGCCACGAGCGGTCCGTCCGGGTCGCCGCCCGCGGCCAGGTAGCCGCTGACGCAGAAGGCGGGCCGCAGCCGCTTGCCGCCCGCGTCGACCAGGGACGTCACCGTGTCCACGGGGACCGCTCCCCGTTCGTCCACGCCGCTCCAGCGGGCGCGTTCGTCGGCCAGGAGCTCGCCGAGTCGCCGCTCGGCCCGGCGCAGCACCTCCGTACGGGTCTGCCGCACCGTGTCCCGGCCCGTCACCGCGGTCGTCATCATGTGCCTCCCCTCTCTGTCCGGCCGGTCAGCCGGCGTTCGCCCCTTGGATGAGCCGCGCCGGCGGATGGAAGACCACGTCCTCCTGCGCCACCTGCTCGATCTCGATATCGCGGTAACCGAAGTCCGCGAGCCTTTCGATGAGTTGGTCCACGAGAATTTCCGGGGCACTCGCACCCGCACTCACGCCGACCACGGAAACGCCTTCGAGCCAGCTCTCGTCGAATTCCGTGACATCCGGAACCAGATAGGACGTGACACCGAGACGCTCGGCCACCTCGACCATGCGCAGCGAATTGCTGGAATTCCGGGACCCGACCACGAGGAACAGATCGGATTCCGGCACGACCGCCTTCACGGCGTCCTGCCTGTTCTGGCTCGCGAAGCAGATGTCATCGGTTCCCGGACCCTGCAGATCGGTGAACTTGCTCCGCAGGACGTCGATGATGTCGCGGGTCTCGTCCACCGAGAGCGTGGTCTGCGTGAGATAGCCGACCGGTGTGTCGGCGGGCAGGTCGAGCAGCTCGGCGTCCGCCACCGTCTCCACGATCAGCGTCCGGTCGGGGGCGTGCCCGAAGGTGCCCTCGACCTCCTCGTGCCCGGAGTGCCCGACGAGCAGCACCGTGCGGTCCTCCCGGGCGAACCGCCTGGCCTGCTGGTGCACCTTGGAGACCAGCGGGCAGGTCGCGTCGATGACGTCGAGCCGGCGGGCCTGCGCGTTACTGCGCACCTGGGGCGAGACGCCGTGCGCGGAGAACACGCACACCGCGCCCTCGGGCACCTCGTCCTCGGAGTCCACGAAGATCACTCCGCGCCGCTCCAACTGCCGCACCACGTAGTGGTTGTGCACGATCTCCTTGCGTACGTAGAGCGGGGTGCCGTGGCGCTCGAGTGCGAGCTCGATGATCGATATGGCACGACGCACACCGGCGCAGAAGCTGCGCGGTTCCGCGAGAATCACTTTCTTTTTGCGTCCCATTTCCACCCGTCTCGGCTACGAGGTCAACTCCCGGCATCGACTGTGCTGTTCAGATGCGCCGCGGTCAACCAATGGAATACGCACGGACCCGAACCAGTCACGCCTGACAAGCACCCCAACCGCTGAACCTTGCCATGGGCTTGTCATTCATCAAGGCGCCTTCCGATTCCTAATGTGGAGCGGTCAGCACGGCGTGAATCGAGCGACCGCACGGCGTGGAATCAGAACGACCGAGGAGGCACATGAGTACTGCTCTCATTCACCCCGAAGCGGTGCTCCACGACGCGCTCCAGGACCTGTGCGCCCCGCTGTTCGCCTCCCTGCGCCGCAGCGACCAGCGCCGGCGGGGCACCGAGTACATCCACGGGCTGCTCTCCACCCACGGCCGCAAGTCCATACGGAACATGGCGGCGCTGATCGGCGGCAGCAGCACCGGCCAGAGCCTGCACCACTTCATCTGCAGCTCCACCTGGGACTGGATCCCGGTGCGCCGGGCCATGGCCGAGTACCTGATGCGCTCCGCGCCGCCGCAGGCCTATGTCGCCCGGCCCATGACGATCCCGAAGGTGGGTCGGCACTCGGTGGGGGTGAGCCGGTACTTCTCCGCCGACGAGGGCCAGGCCCTCAACGCCCAGCGCGCCATCGGCGTCTGGGGTGTCGCGGACACCGTCACGGCGCCGCTGAACTGGCGGCTCTTCCTGCCCCAGGTGTGGATCAAGGACGGCCTGCGCCGCAACCAGGCGTCCATCCCGTACGAGGCGGAGCCCGAGACGATCAGCGACTGCGTTCTGACGGCCTGCAGCGAGAGCCTCGTCGACTGGGAGCTGCCGCCGCTGCCGGTGGTCGTCGACATCGACGAGGCCGACCCGGTCGCCACCGTCCTGGGCCTGCACGCGCAGGGCCTGCCCTCGATGGTGCGGGTGCACGGCGAACTGCCGCTCACCGTCAACGACCCGGCGCTGACCGGGCACAGCGCCCGCCGGATGACCGCACCGGAGATCATGCAGGCGGCCCGCGCCCTGTTCCGCCCGGTGGCCCGCACCGCGCTCGTCGCGTCGGTCGGCGTACGCGTCCCGGGTACGGGGCCGGGCGGGGCGCCGCTCTCGCTCGTCGGGATCACGGCGCCGGGCCGGCGCGAGCCCGCCGAGCTGTGGCTGACCGACCTGCCCCACCCGACGGCGGCGGCCCTGCGCCTGACGGGCTTCGCCCGGCGGGTCGACCAGGACTTCGACGAGGTCACCGCGCAGGTCGGCATCCGCGACTACGTCGGCCGCTCGTACAGCGGCTGGCACCGGCACACGACACTGGCGTCGGCGGCGCATACGGTGTCGGTGCTGTCCGGGGTGAGTGCCGCCCCGCAGCTGCGGCAGGCGTGCTGAGGCTTCCCCCTCCCCGCCCCTTCCCGAAGTCCTCGCCGGACGGGTCTCCTCAATCGCCGGAGGGGCTGAAATTCAGCCCCTCCGGCGATTGAGGCCAGGAAGACGCGTCAGGCCCGCACGTCGAACCGGAAGTGCAGCGCGGCAATACTCATCCGGCGCGCATGGTAGAAGCGGTGCGCCGCCACGTTGGTGACACCGGAGTCGAGTTCGACCCCGTCGCACCCGGCGGCCCGCGCCCGCTCGACCAGCACGTCGAAGAGCCGCGCACCGACCCCGCCCGACCTGCGCCCGGCATCCGTGACGAGATCGTCGACCTGGAGGATCCGCCCCCGGCTGGTGGCCAGCGTGCGATGCGTCGCCACCGCCGCACACGCCCCGTCGGCCCCGTACGCGGCGGTGAACACCAGCCCCTGCCCGTACGCCTCGACGGCGAACCGGTCGAAGGCGTCCTCGGTCAGGGCGGGCCGCAACGCACACAGCAGCGGCCGCACGTCGTCGCGCATGCGCGGGCTGCCGGGGACGACATCAACGGTTTCGAGGGGCTGAGGACTCCGCATCACCCCACCCTCTGCGCGGGCACGGGCCCGCCCAACGCCCGCCTGCCTTCTCCGTCAGGTGCCGCGACGTGACCTGCTCGACCTGACAGAGAGGAGATCGGCCGATGGCACCTCCCGTACGTCGTGTGTGTTTCTAGGCCCATGCGTGCTGCCTATATCGAGGAGCTCGGCCCGCCGGAGGGCATCCGGTTCGGCGAGCTGCCCAGTCCCGTGCCCGGCCCCACCGACGTCCTCGTCGACACCCTCGCGACCACGGTCAACCCCGTGGACACCTTCGTACGCAAGGGGGTGTTCAGCACCCCGCTGCCGTTCCCGTTCGTCGTCAGCCGGGACATGGTCGGCCGGGTCGCCCAGGCCGGTCCCGGTGCGCACGGCTTCGCCGTCGGTGACCTGGTGTGGTCCAACAGCCTCGGGCACGAGGGCCGGCAGGGTGCCGCGGCCGAGCAGGTCGTGGTGGCCGCGGACCGGCTCTACCACCTGCCCGAGGGCGTGGACCCGGCCGACGCGGTCGCCGTCGCGCACCCGGCGGGCACGGCGCACCTCGCACTGTTCGCCCACGGCAGGGTGCGGCCCGGCGAGACGGTCTTCGTCGGCGGGGCCGCGGGCAACGTCGGCAGCGCTCTGGTCGCCATGGCGGTCGACGCGGGGGCGCGGGTCGTCGCGACGTGCAACCCGCGGGACATGGAGTACGTACGCGCGCTCGGCGCGGCCGGCGTGGTCGGCGTGGTCGACTACCACGATCCCCAACTGGCCGTGAAAGTACGGGAGTTGACGGGCGGCATCGGAGTCGACCTGCACATCGACACGTTCGGCGACCACGACCTGGAGCGCGCGGTCGAGCTGATCGCGCCGCGCGGCCGGATCGTGCTGCTCGCCGGCGTGCGGTCCCGGCCGGTGCTGCCGGCGGGGCCGTTCTTCATGAAGGACGCCTCGGTCCTCGGCTTCGTCATCTCCCACGCCTCCACCGGGGAGTTGGCGGCGGCCGCGGTGTCGATCAACCGGCTGCTCGCCGAGAAGAGGCTGCGCCCGCGGGTGACGGAGACGCTCCCGCTGAGCGCGGCCCGGGAGGCGCACCAGCGCATGGAGCGCGGCGAACTGCGCGGCAAGCGGTTGGTGCTGCGCACGGACCTGACGACCGACTGAGCACACTCACATCCTGCGAGAGAGAAGGAAGTTCACCATGCAGAATCTGGCCGACGGCCGTTCCGCGATCTTCGAGGTGCGCGCCGAGACGGTGATCTCCGCGACGCCGGACGCGGTGTACGCCACCGTCAGCGACCTCGGCCGCAGCGGCGAGTGGAGCACCGAGTGCCAGGGCGGCACGTGGGTCGAGGGCGCGCCGGGCGCGGTGGGCTCGATCTTCCGCGGCGACAACGTGCGCGGCACGGACGTGGTGGCCTGGGCGCCGGTGATCCGCGGCCCGTGGACCACCGAGTCCGAGGTCGTCGAGGCCGAGCCGGGCCGGGTGTTCCGCTGGTCGATCCTCACGAAGGACCGCCAGAAGCAGGACAGCATCTGGTCGTTCGAGATCACCCCGGAGGCGGGCGGCGGCAGCCGCGTCGTCCACCACTTCCGTCTCGCCAAGCTCACCGAGGGCCTCACGAAGATCGTCTCGGGCCTGGAGGAGGGCGACCAGAAGCGCTTCGTGCAGGAGTGGAACGACAAGCTGGCGGGCGATGTCGCGGACACGCTGGACCGGATCCGGGTCGTGATCGAGAAGGACGCGGGCGCCTGATCCCGGGAACTTGATCCCGGGAACCGGAACCTCCCTCGTACGTCTCGTAAGTCCCGTAAGTCCCGTACGAGGGCGGTTCCGCCGTTCCGGGAGGGTGGCGCTTGCGCGAGGGTTCAGCGCACGACGTCGAAGACGTTCAGCTGCATCCCGTTGGCGTAGGCCTCGTACTCGACGAGCTTCAGCTGCTGGGCGTCCTTGTCCGTGTCACTGAAGAGGCGCTTGCCCGCGCCGAGCAGGACCGGGAAGACGAGCAGGTGGTAGCGGTCAATCAGGCCGGCGTCCGACAGGGCGCGGTTCAGGGTGGCGCTGCCGTGCACGATGATCGGGCCGCCCTCGGTCTCCTTCAGCGCGGCGACCTCGTCGAGCGAGCGCAGGATCGTCGTCTCCGCCCAGTCGGACACCAGCTTGTCCTCGGTGAGGGTGGTGGAGACGACGTACTTCGGCATCACCTTGTAGTCCGCGAACTCCTCCATGCCGGGCCACACAGGGCTGAACGCCTCGTAGCTGACGCGGCCCATCATGAGCGCGGTGGCCTCTTTCTGCTCCCGGCCCTTGATCTCGTACGCCTCGGGCAGGAACTCGATGTTCTTGAAGGTCCAGCCGGAGTTGCGGTACCCGGGCTCGCCGCCCGGGGCCTCCACGACTCCGTCGAGCGAGACGAAAGCGGTGCTGATCAGGGTGCGCATCTGGGGTTCCTCTGCTTCAGGTCCGGGTTATGCGATCTATGACCGGCGCCGCCGACAGAACTCATCGCTGCCGCACATATTTTCGTCGGTCTCCATCCGGCACCGGTTTCCATCCGGCGCCGGTCTCCATCCGGAACCATCCTCCAGGGCAGCGCCTCCGAGTTCGCGTGCTTCGGCGGATGTGATGCGGCCCCGAACGTCATCCCCCGGAAGCCACCAGGCGCCTGATCCCATCAAGGGCCTTCCTCCACGGGAACGCCTCCGGGTTCCCCTGTTTCGGCGGGTGTGATGCGTACCCGTCCGGCCCGTCGAGGACGAGGACGCCCTGGCTGCGGAGCACCTCGATCGACCGGGCGACCGCGGGCTGCGTCCCCTGGGCCTGGTTGAAGTACGGCATGGCCGCGACCGGCACCCCCATGTGTACCGCTTCGGAAGGCAAGCCGATCGCGAGGGTGTCGCTGATGCCCGCGCCCCACTTGTTCAACGTCGTGCAGGACATCGGCGCGACGAGCATCGCCGTCGCCTTCGGCAGCGCGTCGGACTCCCACGGCAACTTGTACTGGGAGCGCACCGGGTGCCCGGTCAACTCGACCAGTTCGCCGCTGCGTTGCTCCCACCAGCGGGCTGCGGACGGGGAGAGCACCAGGCAGACGTCCCATCCGTCGTCCTGCGCGGCGCGCACCCCGTCGTCGACGAACTGCGTGGGGCCTGCGGCACAGGCGATCAGGTACAGAACCGGCTTTGTCATGCCTGGAGTCCACCCTGTCGGATCGGCGACGTCGACCGGACGGGCCGATTCACGGTTCGACGGGTTCCGCTCCGTGTGCCTCGGCGATCGCGTCGATACGGCGGGCGAGGTCGAAGTCCGCAGCGGTCAGCCTGTTTCCGGCGTCGTGGGTGGTGATCCCGAAACGGACCCGGCCCCACCGCAGGTCGATGTCAGCGTGGTGGCCGATGAGCCGCTCGACGTCCGCGACGTGCACGATCATGGCCACGCCGCCGTGGTAGCGGATCGCGAACGTACGGGAGATCTCATCGCCTGCCCGACGCCATCCCGGCGCCTGGCGCAGGGCGTTCTCGATCTGCCCCTCGGTCAACGGCACCGGCTGATCCGCCACGCCTTCAGCTCCCTTCGGTCACGGGCGCCAGAACCTCGGCGAGATCCCGGCCGACCGGTGCATCCTGCCACGGCAGCATTGCTCGCTGAAGGGCGCTCAGCTCCCGCCGCATTCGTGCTGAACGGGTCTCGACCGCGATGCCCGTCGCCGTGCGTGCGATCTCCAGCGCCTGCTCCGGCTCACCCGCACCCGCTGCCGCTGTGGCGTGCCGGGCCAGATACACACCGCGGTCCCGACGAGCTGTTTCCGGGACGATGTCGAGGACTTGGGACCACAGCGAAGCGGCTTCCGTACCAAGGCCGAGACGCCCGTAACAGGTGGCCCGTTGCACTTCCAGGTAGCCGGGGGTTCGGCGGCAGGCATTGCCCCAAGGCAGGTCGTCATCGACTCGGGAAAGAAGCCCGTCAGCCGTGTCGATGAGCCTGTCCACCGTGCTGCGGTCCCCGGTGAGGCTGGCGCCGTGTGCCTGCTGCTGCATCGCCATGATGCGGACCTTCGGCACAAGGCTGCGAGGGTCCTCAAGAGCCGCCTCGCACAGATCGACAACGGCGGCCCCGTCACCCAAGTCAGTGCGTACTTGCGCCTGATTGACGAGGGAGTAGCCGATCAGGTGCGGATCGCGGGAACGCACCGCGATCTCCTGGGTGACCCCACGCCAGAAGCTCGCCCCATCCATGTCGCCGGCGTCCTGGTAGAGCCAGCCGACGAGAGCGGCGTAGGCGGCGCCTGCGCGGAGCAGACCTCGACGCGTCTCACCTTTCGCGGACCGCACCAGCTTGTCGATGAGCTGGTACTGGGCTGACACCGTCCCGATCAAGTCGTGCGGCCCGAGGAACATGTCCGCCCGATAGTGACCCTCAAGCTGTTGCTGGAAGTAGTCGATCAGGGCGGGGTCGACGTGTTGTGGCGCCGCGGGGCCAGGGGCCAGGGCAGCGGCCGTCACAGTGACGAAGGTGCGGCGTTTCACGTCGTCCTCGCGGTGGTGTTCGGGTCGGATCCAGCCTGGCGGCACGGTGAAGCCCAGGTCTTCGGGCCACAAGCCGAACGCGTCGTGCAGCACCGATGCTGTGTCCTCGCTCGGCCAGCCCGGCGCCCGGCCTTCCCATCGGCGCCACGTGCGGGCTGACACAGTGAAGTGGGCGTCGTCGAGGACGCGTTGGCCCAGTCGTTGCAATTCCTCGGCGGCCCTCTCGGCGGAACGCCAACCCACGCGTAACCGCGCTGCTCTCAGCGCATCATTGCGGCCCATACGGCCATTCTGAGGCGTCATCACTCGCAGATCCGCCCATGGCCGTTACTTGGCCGGAGATGACCACCGGGCGACCTATCTCGCGTCTGATGCACTCTCCCACCATCAGGGTGTGACCACAGAACGCGCAGCGAAAGCAGCAGACGGCCACCTTCCGTTCACCAACGGGACGCAACAGGAGGCCTGCTCCTACTGGCCGGAGACGGACGTGTGTGTACGGAGAACGATCACCCTCGCCACACCCGCCCCCACCCTCGCCCTTAAAGCGCTGCCCATGCGCGTCGAGCGGACATTCCGGCGCACCCGCAGGGCAGTCCCTCGAACCCGCCGATTCGTAGGCGAGGCCATCAGCGGCCTTGTCCCGGACGACCGTGCTGACGACATCCTCCTCTGCACGTCTGAGCTCGCCACGAACGCGCTCCAACACACCCCGCCCGGCAGGATGTTCCGCGTCAGCCTCACCCTCGCGTCCGACGCGCTGCGCATCGAGGTACATGACGCGGGCGACGGGCTGCCCCAGCTGCGCGAGGCCACCAAGGACGACGATCGGGGGCGCGGGCTGCTGCTCGTCGCGGCGCTCGCCGACGACTGGGGTACCTCGCGGCGCGATGGCCCCGGAAAGTCCGTCTGGGCCGCCTTCCAGATCGCCGACGCGAGGGGCCACTGATGACCCGAGCGACGGCCACCGAGCGCAGAGCGGCCAGACCCGCCCGGCGACCGGCACCCGGCCGCCGCCGACGACACAGTGTGTCGTCGTGCTGGCGGGACGGCCAACTCATGGGCGCTGTACTGCTGTTCGTCCTCTGGTTCTCGTTGATCACCTTCGTGTTCGCCGTTGCCTCCCAGAACTCCTGACTCTTGCCGCCGCCCTCAAACAGATCCCGAAGGAGCAGCAATGTCCTCCGTTTCCACGACCGCACCCTGGGGCGTACGTCGACTCGCCCTGTACCCCGACATCACCCAAGTGCCGTACGCACTCACCGAGTTGAACTCTAAGACGCAGACGACCCGCTACCTCGACCCGAACGGCGACCGCGTCGACATGGGCGGGCACGGCACCGGAACGTCCACCGCCAACCAGACCGCAACGTCGGCCGACGGCGGCGGACCCAACCCGCCCCCGCCCGCCGACCAGGACCTCACCCCGGACAGCGACTCGGACTGACCGTGATCGAAGCACCGGTTCTCGTCGTCACCGCGCTCGGCGATGTCACGGCGGACCTGGTGGTGGAGGAGCTGTACGGCCGGGGCGTCCCGGTCGTACGCCTCGATCCCGCCGCCGACTTCTCCCGTACCGCCGAGCTGAGCGCCCGTATCGAACGAGGCGCTTTCGCCGGGGCCGTCACCACCGCGACCCGGCACCTCGACCTTTCCCGCGTCCGCTCCGTCTACTGGCGCCGCCCCACACCCTTCACCAGCCCACAAGAATGGGAAACGCCCGAGCAACGGTTCGCGATCGAGCAGTCGCGCCACGGCTACTTGGGAGTGCTGCACGCACTGCCGGACGCCCGGTACCTCAACCACCCCGCGCGGAACCGCGACGCCGAGAACAAGGTGCTGCAACTCTCCACCGCGGCCCGACTGGGGTTCACGCTCCCCGCAACGCTGATCACCGATGTACCGGCGGACGCCGCGCAGTTCGTGGCCGACCACCGGGCCGTGATCTACAAGCCCGTGCATCGCGTACACCTCGCGGGCGAGGACGGCCGGAACCGGACGGTCTGGGTGCGCACAGTTCGCGCCGACGAACTCGACGACTCGATCGCCCTGTGCCCGCACCTCTTCCAGGCCTGCGTGCCGAAGGTCGCCGACATCCGCCTCGCCATGGTCGACGGTGAGGCGTTCGCGAGCCGTATCGACATCGCGGGCGATCACCTCGACTGGCGCCGGGACCAGAGCCTGATCACCTGTTCTCCCGTCCCCGTACCAGGCGCTGTTCGCGAGCCAGCGAGTGCCTTCCTCCACTCCTTCGGGCTGCGCTTCGGCGCTTTCGACTTCGCGCTCGACGCCGACGGCCGATGGTGGTTCCTCGAATGCAACCCCAACGGGCAATGGGCGTTCGTCGACGAGGCCACCACGCACGCCATCACCTGCGCACTCGCCGACACCCTCCAGAAGGGCGACACCGCATGGCCCTGGAAACCGCCGCCGCGCTGCGCCGCAGGCTCGTCGAGCAGCTCGTCGCCGACGACGTGCTGCACGACCCCGGGGTACGTCGGGCCGCCGAGACCGTTCCCCGCGAGGTGTTCCTCGGCAACGCGATCTACCGGCCGAGCAGCGCACCAGGCGTCACCGTCTGGACACCCACCCGCCGCGACGGCACGACCACCGACGAGTGGCTGCCCCTCACGTACGAGAACCAGACGTGGGTGACCCAGGTCAACGGCGTACTCGCCGAGGACGCCGTCGGCCCCGTCACCGGAGGCATCCCGACCTCGTCCTCGACCCTGCCCGGCGTCGTGATGTGGATGATCGAGCAGGCCGGGATCGCCCACGGCACACGCGTGCTCGTCATCGGCACGGGAACAGGTCTCTCGACGGCGTACGTCTGCGAGGTCGCCGGCGAGGAGAACGTGACCTCGATCGAGACCGACTCCGGGGCAGCAGAGCGCGCCCGTGAAGCGCTCAGCGAGGCGGAGTACTCCCCGGCACTCGTCACCGCCGACGGCCTGCGCGGCCACCCCGACCGAGCCCCGTACGACGTCGTCATCGCGTTCTGCTCGATGCGGCACGTCCCGTACGGGCTGCTGCGGCAGATCGCCTCTGGAGGCACACTTCTCGTCACGCTCTCCGGCTGGGGTGCCGCGTACGGGCTCGTACGTCTCACCGTCGAGGGGAGCAACGCCGCTCGGGGCCAATTCCTGCCCGGCTACACCTCGTTCATGATGGCCCGCCCGCACGACTGTCCGCCGCACGGGCCGTGTCGCAAGCACGAGTCCGTGCCGCCGAGGACGGCGAGGGGTGGACCGTGAGTCGGCGCGGGCCGATCGACCTCTGGAGCAGCGTCGAGGACGCGGTCCTCGCGTGGCAGAGCCACGGCTCACCGCACCTGTCCGAGTTCGGGATGACCATCACCGTTCCAACTAAGTGATCAGGAGTGAGTCTTGGACTCGTACCTGGTCGCTGCGGACATCCCGAACGGTTTTGGATGTCCGACTGGTCGCCCGCGTTCTCGTTTCCTCCGTCCGGGCGCGCAGCTCTTGGCTGCGGTCCGTGGCGGGGTGGCGGGTTTCCTCACGCCCCTGTGCTCCCGGTCCGGCCTGGAGGGTCCGAGGCCCAGCACCATCACTCTGGTGATGCTGGGGCGGTGCCGTCCGTCGCCGGATCGGGTGCCCGAGGGCGCGTCGCCCGATCGCGATACCAGCGGCATCGTGACGGGACATCTTTCGCTTGTTGCTGATCAGCGGCTTACGCCAGTGCTCATCGCCCCACATCGACGTATACGCCGGGTCCACGGCGACGATCGCGAGATCCTGCTCGGCGGCCATCGACACGATGCGGGCCTTGAGCTTGCCCGTGGGCATGCCGGAGATCAGCTGGCGGAACCGCTTCTTGCGGCCGTGCTGCTCGCGGGTCTTCTCGGCGGCGAAGTCCAGGTTCTCGATCCCGATCGCCTTCGCACCGGTGCTATTGGTCCAGTGCAGCAACTGGGTGAGGGCGTGCCTCACCTGGGCGTCGCGGTGACCTGCGGTGCCGGACAGGTCGTACCAGAACCGCTTGGGGTCGCCGACCGGATTTCCGTGCTGGTCAAGGTGGTAGGCGGCGAAGTGGTCGGCGTTGGTGTCAACGCCGACCATGCCGCCTGCTCGTGCGGCGTCGAGCGGGATGGTCTTAACGACGGGGCGCTGCCAGGATGCGGTGAGGTACCAGCGGCCACGGCCAACGTCCAGGTGGATGCGGTAGGCCACCGCCCGGTTCTGCCCGATGCGGTCGGCCCACTCCTGGCCCCGGTGCTTGAAGGCAACTTTGGAGGCGAGGACGTACCGGCCACGCGGGGCGTTCGCCAGATCGGCGAGCGGGGCGGGCAGCTTGATCGACACTTCGCCGTCCGGGGTGACGCGGATCGTCTCGTTCCCGAAACGCTTGCCGGACTCGCCGTCAGCGGCGAGGAACCAGCGCTCGGCCTCCCACTGCTCGCGCCACTGGGTCTCGGTGAGCTGCGCGGCGGCGAGGTTGTGCCGTTTGTTCATCAGCCGCCGGCCGCCGCGCACCACGCGCACCACCCCGGCTTCACGCTCAGTGCGGGCCGCCTCCAGGCGGTGCTCCAGCATGTGCAGGCGCCGGGACTTGTGGAACCACTCGCCCTTGGACCGGTAGCCGCCCGGAGCCCGCTTGGTGCCCTTCTCGCCGATCGGCTGGGACAGCCGGTGCATCAGCGTGCGGACACCGGCCTCAAGGTTCTGTATGTGCGCGAGCTGGCAGCGGCGCGAGAGCGCCCACTGATCGTGCGTGGCCTTCGTGAGCGACCCGGCCCAGCGCGAAGAAGACTCGGCGGTCAGGCCCTGTTTCCGGGCCGCCCACGTGTCGCTGCTGTGGTCCAGGCCGTCAGCGCACCGGGCCTTGAGGTCCAGCGACGCCAGGTGTCCGAGGTGTTCGCCGACCACGCGCAGAACCTTCTCGTCCTCCGGAGTGAGGTGCTTGAGACGGTCACGCACAGCGACACCCGACGGCCCTGTAGCCACGAACGGATCATCGATCGGCCGAAGCTGCTTCTTCTTCGACGCAGCCAACACCAACACCCTCATTCCATGAGGAACTTGAACCATTCTATCGAGAAACCTACAGGTCACAGCATGCAATCAGATATCAACAGCCCGCCGAGGCATCCGAACTCACTCTTACGACCTCGAGGACGCTTATGGGCACTCAATCCCCAGCAGTTCCCGACCCCCGAGGCCCAGAGGGTGTGGATCGGAGCACCGGGAGTACCGCATGGGCCGAGCTGGGCGCTGCCCATCTAGGGCGCCACGCGCGAGAACGCCCTACTCCAGCCCCAGGAAGAGCCCGAGGAGCTCCTCCACCCGCTCCATCTCGTCACGCGGCAGATAGTGCTCCAGCTCTCCCGCGTACCGGGTGTCGATGGTGCGGATCTGGTCAATGAGCAGCCGTGTCGTTCGTCCGCCGAATTCGATCTCGGGTCGGAACGATGCCGCTCGGGCGCTGGTCGAGGTCGGGATGACGGTGACGACGGACCAGGCGTCGCGCTGGATGCTGATGACGAGTCCGTAGCGCTTGCCGCGTTGTTCGAGGCCGCGCTTGGCGTCGCCGAGATCCACCGGGTAGATACCGCCCCTGATCACCGTCCGGACTTCCCGTTCGGGTCGAACTCCTCGTGGGCGGTGCTACCCCGCAGGTCGACGACGCCACCGCCCTCAGCAACGCCCCAGTCGTCCGGCTCGTCGCTGAGGTCCTCGTGGGCGAGGCGCGCCATGTCGGCGTACATGGCCTCGCGCCTGGCCTCGCGTTCCAGTTGCTTGAGGGCGCGGCGTAGCAGGTCGGAGGCGGATTCACCCTCGCGCTTGAGTTCGGCGATGACCCGCCTGTCCTCGTCGTTGGGGCGGAAGGCCACCGTGTTGGCGATGGCCTCGGTCCGCTTGGGGGTCTTGGCCGGCTTGGATCGTTTGTCCCTGATGGTGGCCATGAGGGAAGTCTACGGTCAAGTTAAACAAACGTCAAACAGTGAGCGGGTGTGGGACGGCCTCCCGCCCCTGCACCCCGCCCAGCTCCCCCAGGTCCGGTCCCGCCGGGACGATGCGGGTGGGGTTGAGGCCCGGCATGCCATAGTAGTAACTGCGCTTGATGTGGTCGAAGTTGACCGTCTCGGCGAAGCCGGGGGTCTGGTAGAGGTCGCGGGTGTACGCCCACAGGGCCGGGTAGTCCTTGATGCGCCGGACGTTGCACTTGAACAGGCCGTGGTAGACCGTGTCGAAGCGGATCAGGGTGGGCCAGAGGCGGAGGTCCGCGACCGTCAGGGTGTCGCCGACCAGGTAGCGGCGGTCCGTGAGGCGCTGTTCCAGGGCGTCGAGGCGGGTGAAGAGGCGGGACACCGCCTGTTCGTAGCTCTCCTGCGAGGGCGCGAAGCCCGCGCGGTACACGCCGTCGTTGAGGTCGGCGTGCATGGCGCGCGAGACCGCTTCGATCTCGTCCCGCAGCTCCGCCGGGTAGAGGTCCGGCGCGTTCGGGGCGTGTTCCGCGCGCCACTCGGTCGCGAGGTCGACGACCAGCTGGTCGAAGTCGTTGCTGACCAGCTTGCGCGACGGGATGTCCACCAGGGCCGGCACCGAGACACCGCCGGTGTAGTCGGGCTCGGCCGCGAGATACGCCTCGCGCAGCGCGTGGATGCCGAGGACCGGGTCGACGCCGCCGGGGCTGCCCGTCTCCTCGCTGAACACCCAGTGGTGGTCGCCGTCGATGAGCTCGCGTACGGGGTCCGTCTCGGCGAGTTGGACGGCCTCGGTCAGGCCGAGGAGCTGACGGGCCAGGACGACCCGGTGCGCCCAGGGGCAGCCGCGGTTGATGACCAGGCGGTAGCGGCCGGCCTCGACCGGCCAGCCCTCCGCGCCGTCGGCCCGCACCCGGGCCGTGAAGTGCTGCGGCGCGCGGCGGTGTTCGGTCTTCGGGGTCTCGTCGGCCTTCATATGCGCTGCTCCTCACCAAAGGCAGTGCCCGCCCGGAGTCCCGCGCGGAGCGTCCCCGCCACCCGGGCGACCCTGGCCCCCAGGTGGAACGCGGTCTGCGCGTCCGCCTTGGAGACCTCCTCCGGGCCGCGGTCCGTGTCCGTCTGGGCGCCGGCGCCGAGCGTGATGCCGAGCCGGTTCAGGTCGTGCTCGGATGCGGTGGACGCGCTCCAGCCGGGCAGCAGGTCGAGGCTGACCCAGTGCATGCCGTGCTGCGCGGCGAAGACGGAGAAGTACTGCAACGTGTGCAGCTTGTCGCCGCTCATCGAGCCGGAGATGGTGAACCCGGCGGCGACCTTGTCCGTCCAGACCCGCTCCGCCCAGCGGCGGGAGGTCGACTCGGCGAAGGCGTGGAACGCGCCCGACGCGGTGCCCAGGTAGGTGGGGGCGCCGAAGACGATGGCGTCCGCGGTGTCAAGGGCCTCCCACTGCTCGGGCGTGATGCCCTCCACGGGCACCGGCACGGCCGTGGCGCCCGCGTCGGCCACCGCGTCGGCGACGGCCTCGGCGAGCACGGCGGTGTGTCCGTAGCCAGAGTGGTAGGCGATGGCGACGGTCGTGTCGGTGTGCATGAACTCTCCTTCCGTTACAGGTATGTGAAGGGTGTGAGGGGCCGTCAGGCGCGAGCGAGCAGCACCTCGTCCAGCTCGGCCTCCAGGTGCGCCAGGTCGCGCTCGTGGCCGTGCGCGGCGATGTGCCCGTCGGGGCGGACCAGGTAGTAGTGGGCCTCCCGGCAGGCGCCGTGGGCGGCGAGCTCGCGGCGGCGCAGCGGCAGCACCCGCAGCCGGCCCCGGCGCCCGGCGATACGGCGCACGTCGTCCAGCCAGGGCCCGTGCCCGCTGGGTGTGACGGCCACGAGCGTCCACTGCGAGGGGTCGGCGTGCGGGCCGCTCATCTCGTACGCGAGGGCCTGTTCGCGGGGGAAGACCGCGCCGACGCGCAGTCCCGCGCCCGGGAGCTTGCCGCGCAGGACGCAGCCGGTCCGGCGGGCCGGGAGCTGGGTGCCGCGGACCACCTCGTAGGCGAGGCGGCGGCCCGCCATGACGGGGGCGTAGAAGCGGGTGACGGCGCCGGTGCGCTCCGCCAGGCGGAACAGGGCGTCGCGGGTGACGACCTTGGCTCGGCTGCCCGCCATCCAGGCGCGTGTCTGCATGTCCGTGTCCCGCACGATTCTCCGCGTGATGTGGGCGCGTTCGGCGCCGTAGTCGCGCAGCAGCGAGGACGGCGACTCGCCGTGGATCACCGCCGCGAGTTTCCAGGCCAGGTTGTGCGCGTCCTGCAGGCCGTTGTTCATGCCCTGGCCGCCGGCCGGGCTGTGCACGTGCGCGGCGTCGCCCATGAGGAAGACCCGGCCGCGCTGGAAGTCGGTGGCGTGCCGGGCGTGCACGCGGAACACGGTCTGCCAGACCGGGTCGGTGAGCGTGATGCCGCGCGGGCCGCGCTCGTCGACCAGCTTCTGCATCATCTCGACGCCGACGTCCTGGCCGCTGCTCGGCAGCACGCACAGGAAGCGGAAGACGCCGTCGGGCATCGGCACGATGACGAGGGTGCCCGTGGACGCCTGGTAGTAGAGGATCTCGTCGGACGGCAGGTGTCCCTCGATGTGCGTGTCGACCAGGGCGAACGCCATCTCGTACGTGCTGCCCTCGAAGCCGGTGCCGAGCTGGCCGCGCACCGCGCTGCCCGCTCCGTCGGCGCCGATGAGGAACGGGACGCGGACGCGTTCGACGGTGCCGTCGCGGTGCTCCAGGACGGCGGTGACGCCGTCGGTGGCGTCGATCCGGCCGGAGTAGTCGACGTCGTCGACGGCAAGCAGCCGCACCCCGCGCTCGGTCTTGCCGCCGAGTGCGTGGAAGCGCTCGGTGAGGAGCCGCTCGGTCTCGTACTGGGGCAGGCTGCGGGCCGCGTACTCGGCGGGGATCTGGAAGGAGGCGAGCGGGCGGCGGTCGGAGAAGTAGCTCCACGCGTCGATGCGTACGGAGGCCTTGCGCAGGCCGTCGCCGACGCCCAGGTCGTCGAGGATGTCGATGGCCCGCGGCCAGAGCGACAGCGCCTTGGGGACGTGCATCGGCTCCAGGTCGCGGTCGATGACGCGCACCCGGACGCCGCGGCGCAGGAGTTCGGACGCGGCCAGCAGGCCGGTGGGTCCTGAGCCGACGACGAGGACGTCCACGTCGGTGGCGGTGGCGGTGGCGGTGGCGGTGGGTTCGATGGTCTCGCTCATGCGGCGTGCTCCAGCCGTTCGCGGAGCCGGCGGGCGAGCTCGAGGCGCTGCACCTTCATGGTGGCGGTGCGCGGGAGTTCGCTCAGCGGCATCTGTACGGGGTCGGCGAGCTGCGGGAAGTCGGCTACGGCGCGACGCCAGCGCTCCGGGTCGAGGGGTTCGTTCTGCTTGGTGCACACCACGGGCAGCGGCTGCTTGTCGGGGCCGGGCACGAGGACCAGCTCGGAGAGCTCCTCCAGGCGGCCGAGGACGGTGTCCTCCACCTCCAGGGTGCTGTCGATGCCGGGGATGACGTCGACCTCGCGGTCGAGGAGGTGCACGCACCCCGCGGACGTGCGGTAGCCGACGTCGCCGGTGCGCCACCAACGGCCGTTGCACTCCTTGGCGTACCGCTCCTCCTCGGCGTAGTACGTGACGGCGCGGCCGTCGCTCTGCACCTCGATGGAGCCGGGGCTGTCCTTGGTGGGGCGCCGGCCGTCGCGGCTGACGACGCGCACGCTGGTCATGCCGGGGATGGTGAAGCCGAGGCAGCGGCCGTCGGCCTTGTGCACGTTCTTCTTCGTGTACCAGCGGCCGACCAGCGGACCGCACTCGCTCTGCCCGTAGAACTGGAAGAACAGCGGGTTGCCGCGCCCGGAGGCGGTGAGCAGTTTGCGCATGGTGGGCGGGTGGATGGCGTCGAACGTGCCGCTGTAGTACTTCACGTTGGACAGCGGGCGGCGCGGGTCGTCCACCAACTCCTCCCATTCCATGTAGGAGTTGGGGTGCGTCTCCAGGAATCCGGGGCGGGTGCGGGCGAACAGGTCGGCGGCGTGCTCGGCCGATCCGTCGTTCATGACGACCACCGGCATGCCCTTGGGCAGGGCGACGGCGAGCGCCATGTACATCCGCGAGTGCACGTAGGAGACATGGACGGCGTACGTCTCCTTCCTGCGGATCAGGGAGGCGAGCCGGGTCTGCGGGCGGAGCCGGCCCTGCAGCGAGCGGGCGGTGTGCACGACCAGCTTGGGCACGCCGGTGGTGCCCGAGGTGTGCGTCATCAGGGCCGGGTGGTCGGCGTGCATGCGGACCGGCGTGCGGCGCGGGGAGCCCGCGAGGTCGGCGAGGCCGGTGCCGCCCTTGCCCATCTCGCCGCCCTGGCCGACGGTGACGATCCGGCCGGTGATCTCGTCCAGGGGCAGGCCGGCGAGGTCGCCGCCCAGCTTGTCGTCGTCGGTGATCAGGTGCGGCTGCTCCAGGCGGCGCAGGAGGGCCTCGACGGTGCTGCCGTCCAGGGCCGGGGAGAGCAGCGCGGGCACGGCGCCGATCCGGGACGCGGCGCAGGCGAGCAGGTAGATGTCGAAGTTGTGGGCCTTGTAGAGGGCGACGTGCTCGCTGGGCCGGATGCCCGCGGCCCACAGCCGGGCCGCCAAGTCGTCGACGAAGTCGGCGAGTTCGGCGAGCGTGAAGTGCCGGCCCGCGTCGGGCAGCGCCTCCAGGTCGTGGTCGAGCGTGATGGGGGTGGCGGGGTGGTCGGCCGCGGCCTGCTCGGGGACGCTCCCCAGGTAGAGGCCGTTGCGCGGGGGTGGGATGCGGAACATCGCGGAGGACTCCTCGGCGTCAGAGGGTGGCGGGGCGGCGTGCTGCGGCGGGCGCGTCCGGGCGGTCCTGGGGGGCGGGCGCCTGCGGGCGCCGGGCGGCGGCCTTGCGGCGCTCCAGGGCGGCGGCCTCGACGAGGGCCGCCTGCAGCAGCGGCTCCTCGTGCGCCGTGACGGTGAGTCCGAAGACGTCTCCGAGCACGGGTCCCACGTCCCCGGTGGCCAGCAGGCGGTGTTCGCGGCGGCCGTCGGGGTACTGGGTGGTGAGCTTCAGGTTCTGCAGGGAGTGGCGCAGGTGCTCGTCGCCGCGCTGGGCGATGAGCTGGCCGACGAACGCGGAGCGCGGGTGGCTCGACATGAAGTGGTTGGACGTGTCGAAGTCGACCGGGTGGTGGCGTTCCAGGCGCAGCCCGAACACGTCGAACCAGCCGTCGGGCCGCTGGGAGCGCAGCACCCACTCGTCCTCGTCGAGCCCGACCCGCCAGGTCCACTCGCCCACGGTCAGCGTGGCGCGGTCGGTCAGCGGGATCGGCTCGATCAGACCCTCGTCCCCGAACCCGGCGTCGCACAGCAGGCGTTCGCCGTCGACGTCGACGAGGAGGACGGCGTGGCCGCGGGCGCGTACGGCGTCGTCGCCGCGGCGGATGCGGGAGAGGTAGCGCCGGACGGTGAAGCCGAGGCGCTCCAGGGCGGCGGCGAAGAGCATGTTCTGCTCCAGGCAGTAGCCGCCGCGGCGCCGGTGGACGAGCTTGTTCTGCAGCGTCGGTACGTCGAGCCGGACGGCGGAGCCCATGAACAGGTCGAGGTTGGTGAAGCGCATCGTCGACATGTGGGCGCGGTGCAGGGCGCGCAGCACGTCGGCGGTGGCGGTGCGGGGGCCGTCGTGGCCGATGCGCCGCAGATAGGCGTCGAGGTCGAGGGCCGAGACGTCCCAGGACTCCCCCGCCCGGGTGCGCTTCCGAGGCGGATCGTCGTGCATGCGGTCACCTTTCATGGGCGTGCTCCAGTTGCGCCGGGCCGTGAGCCTGACCGTGCGCCGGGCCGTGCGCCGGGCCGTGCGCCGGGCCGTGAGCCCGGCCGTGAGCCCGGCCGTGCGCCGGGCCGTGAGCCTGGCCGTGCGCCGGGCCCTGGTACGTGGGGCCGGGGTACGTCGCGCCCGGGTGGCTGGGGCCGGGGTACGTGGAGCCGGAGGAGGGGGCGAGTGCGGTGTCGTACGCGGTGCTTGGGTGCGCTTCGGGGCGGCCGGTGCCGTACCCGGAGCGGGAGAAGTAGTCGAAGGGCGCGTCGTCCGGTCCGACGTGCTCGGGGCCCAGGTACTCGGGGCCGCTGTAGGCGGGCACCGGGTAGGCGGGCGAGGCGTATCCGCGCTCGGCGTGGCCGGGCTCGGCGTAGCCGGAGTGCGGGTGGCCGGAGTGCGGGTGGCCGGAGTCCGTGTACCAGGGGTCGTCGGGCACGTCGTAGCCGTAGCCGTCGTACGGGAAGTCGCCCTGGTCGGGGCCGGGTTGCTGGGGGCCGGACCGCGGTTCGGCAGGGGTCGTCCCGGGGCGGCGGCGGCCGCTGGCGTGCCGGCCCGCCGGGCGTCCGGCCGGGTGCCGCACGCCGGTGCGGCGGGCGCCCGCGTGCCGGCCGCGGCGCCGCTTCGCGGCCCGGTGGGCGAACGTGACGAGCAGGACGCAGAACGCGAGGAAGCCGGCGGTGAACAGCGCCGCGGACGCCAAGTCACCGACAGCCAGAGGGAGTTGGGCTCCAGCGCCGGAGCCCAGGTTGAGGACGAAGCCGTACACGGCGATGGCTATGCCGCGGGCCGCGCCGGCGCTCGCGCCGATGGACTGCACGACGGCCGGGCCGACCGTGGATATCGCCAGGACGAAGACGAACAGCGCCCCGCCGAGGGCCAGGGTGTTGTCGCCGGTCAGGGAGGTCGCGCCGAGGCCGGCCGCCGCGACGACGAGGGAGAGCGCCGCGCGGGGCAGTGCGGGGACCTTGCCGAGGAGCGGGGCGAGCAGCACGGCCACGACCATGGCGGGCAGGGCGCTGGCGCGCAGGCTCAGCATCGCGCCCGGATCGCCCACCAGTTCGGCGGGCCCGTACAGCTGGACCGCCGTGTAGATCGTGGTGAGGCTGCCGACCAGCGGGAGTGTGACGACGAACAGCGGCAGGAGCCGGGCGGAGACGAGGACGCGGGCGCCGCCCCCGGCCGGCTTCGCGCCCGACCGGGGTGTGCGCTCCGGGTCGGGCAGCATCACCTTCCACACGGCGATCGCGCCGAGCGCGAGCAGCGGGGCGGAGACGAGGAACACCGCGCGCCAGCCGAGTGCGGAGCCGATCAGCTGGCCCTCGACCTGGCCGATGACGACGGTCGAGCCGGAGGCGCAGTTGACGGTGGTCAGCGCGAGGGGAAGCCGGTGCTGCGGCACGCGCTCGCCCAGGTAGGCGTACGACATGGGCACGAACGAGCCGGCCACGACGCCCTGGAGGGCGCGCAGCGCGGAGGCCCAGGTGAGGTCGGAGGCGAGCGGGACGAGGGCCGTGGCCACGGCGAGCGCGGCGACGCAGCCGGTGAGGACCGTGCGGCAGCCGTAGCGCTGGGAGAGGGGGCCGCTGGCCAGGGAGCCGCAGGCGTAGGCGGTCGCGAAGGCGGTGGTCGTCCAGGCCACGGACTCCTGCGGTACGCCCCAGGCCCCGGCGAGTTCGGGCATCAGCGGGATCGTGACGAAGGTCTGTCCGACGACGAGCATCGCGACGACGGACATCATGACGACGGTGGCGGCGAACGGGGCGGGTGCGGCCTGCTTCTCGTGGGCTGTGGTCATGACGACCCCTCGCCTCTCTCCTCACGTGCGCGGGGCACGTCGATCCTC
>NZ_JASCIS010000043.1 GCF_029968015.1 Streptomyces luteolus | reverse complement strand
GGGGCGGGGGGCGGGGGGGGCCCCCCCCCCCGGGGGGGCCCCCCCCCCGCCCCGCGTCATGTCGCCTGCGGCCAAGGGCTCAGACCACCAGTGCCGTCAGCTTGCGCAGCGACTCGTTCAGCGCGGCCGTCGCCGAGTCTTTGAGCTTCCCGGCCATCAACGTGACCGCGGCGCCCGTGAATTCGCCGTCGATACGCACCTTCGTACCGTCGCCGTCCGGCGTCAGCGAGTAGCGCGTGCCGACGTTCACGCCCATCGGTCCCTTGCCGCTGATGGCCAGCGTGCGGCCGGGCTCCAACTCGTCGACCGTCCACGTGACTTCGGCGGGGAAGCCCATCAGCTTCATGTTCTCCTCGAACGTCCCGCCCGGTTCCAGCGAGGTCGGCGCCCCCTTCGGGAAGCCGGTGTGGGTCGTGCTCCACTCGCCGTAGACGGAGAAGTCCGCGAGCTTCGCCCAGACCTTCTCGGCGGGCGCCTCGATACGTGCTTCGGCGGTGACTTCGGCCATGTGCGACCACCTCTCTCGTCGGGCGCTGCGGCGGGCGCAGCCGGTGTGTCGCGGAACGTAGCGGCGGGGTCCGGAAGTTACAAGACTGACGGACCGTCAGAATCGCGCTCGCCCCACGAGCTCACCCCCAGGCGCTCGCCCCCACGCGCGCGTGCCTCCACGTGTGAACCTCAGTCCTGCCGCTGACGCAGGTTGCCGATGTGCCGTATCGCCGCCGTGTCGAACACGTCGTACGCGCGCGGGTGCGGCCCCTCGTCGTGGCAGTGCCAGGCCTCCCAGAACAGGTCGCCGAGCAGCGCGTCCGGCGGCGCGTACACGCGGTAGACGTAGCTCCTGCCGTCGACGGCCACCAGGGCCACTAGCCAGCAGCCGTACTCCTCTGTTGTCCCCTCGGCAGGCCTCGGCGCACTGCGGGCCGTGCAGTGCGGGCCGGAGGGCATGGGGGCTTCCTTCGCCGTGGTGCGTGAGTGGTCCCGGAGGTGTGGGAAGAGTGGGGCTCTCCTGTGGGACGTGTACGGGTGGGACATGGTTGCGCAGGGGGAGCGAAGCAAGGCGGCGCGCCCCTTCGGGTGCAACGGGCAGATCTCATCCGTAAGGAGGAGAACCCGCACATGCATGCCCAACCTGTGTCGGACGCACAAATGCTCCCCGGCGGGGATGCTACGGCCGATCGGCACTGATGGGGTGGGGGATGTGCATAGCCCGACCCCGGCCGCCGAGTCCGGCCCGATCAGTACCGCCGCCGACGCTCGCCTCAGCGCCGAGCTGACGTCGGTCGTCGCCGGCGCGCGCAGGCGTGCGCTCCGGGACGGGGACCGGCACATCGACACCGCGCATCTGCTGCACTCGCTGCTCGAGTCCGACCCGGGGGTGCGGGTCCTCTTCAGCAGCGGCCAGGTCGCCCGCCTCCTCGGCTATCTCGTGCAGCGCAGCATCGGGTACGGCCTGCAGTGGCAGGGCACGGTCGAGGACTCCGGCGCGGTTCCCCTCGTACGGGATCAGGCGGGCTGGTCCCCGGCCGCCGCCGGCGCCATGGAGGCGGCGCTCGTACGGGCCGACGGGCGCGGAGCCCGGCAGGTCGGCGGCGTCGACCTGCTTGTCGCCCTCGCCCGGAACGCGGAGTGCCGGGCCGTCGAGGTGCTGGGGCGCGCGGGGGTCGACCCGAAGGCGCTGATCGCGGCAGCGGCGACCGACTGAACCCCGGCCGGATCCCCGACTGAACCCCGACAGCCCCTTCCTCCGGCCTCCGTTGCCCGGCACCGCGACCGGCCCCGTCTTCGCCGATCTCGCGCACTGAGATGTCAGGCGTAACGGTGGTGACGCTCATTACCCGACTGCCATGATGTGCCGGTGTCTACGTCTCAGGAGATCCAGGGGAACGCGGCAGGTCCGGGCGGCCGGGGCGGCCAGGTGACGGGGGCCGGTCGCGGTGCCGGTCGCGGTGCCGGGCTCGGTCTTGCGCTCGTCTCGGCGTTCGCGTTCGGCGGTTCCGGTGTCGCGGCCAAACCGCTGATCGAGGCCGGTCTCGATCCGCTGCACGTCGTGTGGCTGCGGATCGCCGGCGCCGCCCTGATCATGCTGCCGCTCGCCTGGCGGCACCGGTCGCTCCTGACGCAACGCCCCGCGCTGCTCGCGGGCTTCGGGCTGCTCGCCGTCGCGGGCGTGCAGACCTGCTACTTCGTGGCGATCTCGCGGATCCCGGTGGGCGTCGCGCTGCTGATCGAGTACCTCGGGCCCGCGCTCGTGCTCGGCTGGATCCGGTTCGTGCAGCGCCGTCCCGTCACCCGCGCCGCCGCGATCGGTGTCGTGCTCGCGGTCGGCGGTCTGGCCTGCGTCGTCGAGGTGTGGGCCGGGATGCGCTTCGACGTGCTCGGCGTGCTCCTCGGCCTCGGCGCCGCCGTCTGCCAGGCCGGCTACTTCATCCTCGGCGACCACGGCAGCGACGCCGGCGAGGAGGCCCCGAACCCCCTCGGCGTCATCGCGTACGGGCTGCTCATCGGCGCCGTCGTCCTCACCGTGGTGGCGCGCCCCTGGACCATGGACTGGTCGGTCCTGAGCGGTCGCGCCGACATGGACGGCACGTCCGTACCCGGTCTGCTGCTGCTCGGCTGGATCGTGCTGATCGCCACCGTGCTCGCGTACGGATCCGGGGTGATGGCCGTACGGCGGCTCTCGCCGCAGGTCGCGGGTGTCGTCTCCTGCCTGGAGGCGGTCATCGCGACCGTCTTCGCGTGGATCCTGCTCGGCGAGCACCTGGCCGCGCCCCAGGTCATCGGCGGCACGATGGTCCTGGTCGGTGCCTTCATCGCGCAGAGCAGCACGCCCGCGAAGTCGGTGACCGAGCCGGTGGCCGGTGGAATGCCGGGCGGGGGCGGCGAGTTGTCGGGCGCTGATGAGAGCGAGAGCGAGAGCGAGTCGGCGGCGTCGCGGACGTCCGTCTAGGCGCGACCCAGGGATGAGGGCTCGGCCGGGTGCGAGGCGGCCGAGCCCTCTGCCGTGGAACCAGCCTCTGTACGCGGCGGCCGAGCCCTCTGCCGTGGAACCAGCCCCTCAGAGGGACGTCAGGTACTCCGGCACGGTCATGCCCGGCGTCAGGTCCTGAGCGGGGACCGGGGCCCCGTAGGCCCGGGCGACGGGCAGGACGCCGCTCCAGTACGGCAGGTCCTGGTCCTCGGGGTCGTCGTTGGGGCCGCCCGTGCGTGCCTTCGCCGAGACCTCGTTCAGGTCCAGGCTGAGCACTGCGGTGGCGGCCAGCTCCTTCGCGTTGGCGGGGCGCGAGTCGGCGGCGCGCCCCGGAACGACGTGGTCGACGAGCGCGTCCAGGGCGCTGCGCTTCTCCTCCGGGTCCGTCACCTGGTGGGCGATGCCGTGCACCACCACGGAGCGGTAGTTGAAGGCGGAGCGGGCAAGCACCAGGCCGTCGACATGCGTGACCGTCAGGCACACCGCGAGGCCGGGGTCCTGCCGCCCGGCCTCACGCAGCGGGCGCGACCCGCTGGAACCGTGCACATAGAGGCGCTCGCCCACGCGCCCGTAGAGGGTGGGCAGGACGACGGGTGCCCCGTCGCGCACGAAGCCCAGATGGCACAGGTAACCGGCGTCGAGTATCGAGTGCACCGTCTCCCGGTCGTACGCGGCGCGCTCGCGGGCGCGGGTGGGCACGGTGCGGTCGGTCGGGGTGTACGCGGCCGGAGCGTGCTGCACGGACATTGCGATCTCCATTGCACTAGTGCATAATGTGTTTTGTGCTAGGAGAGTATCGGATCACAGGGCGCCGCGCAGCCGAGATCGCGGCCAGTGTCGAGCGCGGCATCGCCGACGGCCTGCTCGAACCCGGTCAACTGCTACCCCCTATGCGGGAGTTGGCGGGCGAACTCCGCGTCAATCCCAATACGGTCGCGGCCGCCTACCGCACGCTGCGCGAGCGCGGGGTCATCGAGACGGCCGGGCGTCGGGGCAGCCGCGTCCGGTCGCGTCCGGCCAGCTCCGCGCGGGACGCGATCGGCGTCGAGGTGCCGGAGGGCGTGCGCGACGTGTCCACCGGCAACCCCGACACCGCGCTGCTTCCCTCCCTCGCCGGGGTGTTCGCCGCGGCGGGGGAGCGCGCCGACGAGCGGCCCGTGCTGTACGGGGACCAGGCGGTGGACCCGGAGCTGGCGCGGGCGGCCCGCGCGCTCTTCGACGCCGACGGGGTGCCGGACGGTCCGGTCGCCGTCACGTCGGGCTCCCTGGACGCCATCGAGCGGGTCCTCGCCGCCCACCTCAAGCCGGGCGACGCGGTCGCCGTCGAGGACCCGGGCTGGGGCAGCCTCCTCGATCTCGTGCCCGCCCTCGGCCTGCGCCCGGTCCCCGTCGGCCTGGACGACGAGGGTCCTCTGCCCGACGAGGTCGACCGGGCCCTGCGCGGCGGCGCCCGCGCCCTCGTCGTCACCGACCGGGCGCAGAACCCCACCGGCGCGGCGGTCAGTGCGGCACGCGCGCGTGCGCTGCGTTCCGTGCTCGCCGAGCACCCGCAGGTCGTCCTCATCGAGGACGACCACGGCCACCACATCGTGGACGTACCTCTGCATCCGCTCGCCGGAGTCACCGACCGCTGGGCCGTGGTGCGTTCCACGGCCAAGGCGTACGGCCCCGACCTGCGCCTCGCCGTCCTCACCGGGGACGCCGTCACCCTCGACCGCGTGCGCGGCAGGCAGCGCCTCGGGCCGGGCTGGATCAGTCGGGTGCTGCAGTACGCGGTGGTGCGGCTGTGGTCGGAAAAGGCGGTGCACGCGCGCGTAGTGGCTGATTCGTACGGGCGCCGCCGCGAGGCACTCATCGCGGCACTGGCCGAACGGGGCATCGAGGCGCACGGCCGTACGGGCATGAACGTCTGGGTACCCGTCGCCGACGAGACGGGCGCCGTGGCCCACCTCCTGCACGCGGGCTGGGCGGTCGCCCCGGGGGCCCGTTTCCGTATGAACGCGGGGCCGGGCGTACGGATCACGGTCTCGCCCCTGGCTCTCGACGAGATCGAGACGGTGGCCGACGCGGTGGCGGCGGCCGTGGGCAGGGGGCAGGTGCGGCGGTACGGGTGAGGGCGCGCCGGTACGCCTGAGAGCCCGGCCTCCTGGCCTCCGGCCCCCTGGCCCCCAGCCTCCTGGCCCCCCGGCCCCCGGGCCGCCCGGGCTACCGTCTGGCGCGCGACTGGGTCAGTGCCGCGCCCGCGATGACGATCAGCGCGCCCACCGGTGTCGACCAGGTCAGCGGCTCGCCGAGCAGCGCGACGCCCGCGGCCGTGGCGATGACCGGGATGAAGTACGTGACCATCTGGGCCGTCGTCGGGCCCACCTCGGAGACGAGCCCGAACTGCAGCAGCACGGCGAGCCCCGTCCCCAGGGCGCCGAGCGCGGCCACCGCGAGCAGCGGGACGACGGGCAGGCTCGTCGGCAGAGATGTGAACAGCGGGGTGACGACGGCCAGTTGGGCCGTGGCGAGGAGCAGCTGGCCGCCCGTGAGGGACAGGTTCGAGTGCGGGTTCCCGGCGAGCGTGCGGCGGACGTAGATCCAGCCGATCGGGTAGCTCAGGGAGGCGAGGAGCGCCAGCGCCGTCCCTCGCGCGTCCAGTCCGCTGAAGCCCTGCCAGGCGCCCAGCACGGTGAGGACCCCGAGAAAGCCCAGGCCGAGCCCCGCCACCCGGCGCCGCGTCGGCCGGTCCTCGGAGAGCGCGACGAGCGAGAGGACCATGCCCCACAGCGGCGACGTGGCGTTGCAGATCCCCGCGAGCGTCGACGGGATCGTCAGCTCCGCGTACGCGAACAGCGAGAACGGCACGGCGTTGAGCAGGAGCGCCGCCACCGCGAGATGGCCCCACGTTCGCGGCCCGCGCGGCAGCCGCTCCCGCTTGACGGCGAGCGCCACCCCCAGCACCGTCGTCCCGAACAGCAGCCGCCCGAAGGTGACTTGGAACGGAGCGAAGCCCTGCGTACCCACCTTGATGAGCAGGAAGCTGAAACCCCACACCAGGGAGAGGGCGGCGAAACGGATGCGCCAGTCCAGGGCGGGGCGGGCGGCGCGCCCCTCGGTCGGCGTGCCGGCCGGCGCGGAGGCCTGCACGGAGGTCGGCGCGGAGGCCTGCACGGAGGTCGACGGGGGAGTGGTGAGCGGTGCGCGGGAGGTGGCGCGGGGCGTGCTGACGGAAGCCATGCCTCTCACGATGGCGGAAGCAATTTCGTAGAACAAGCGAGATTTTTTGCTCGTCATTGCGTAGCATTGCTTACATGTTGAATCTGGAGCGCCTGCGCACCCTCGACGCCCTGGCCAGGCACGGCTCGGTGAGCAAGGCCGCCGCCGGGCTCCATGTGACGACCTCGGCGGTGTCGCAGCAGATGACCAAGCTGGAGCGCGAGGTGGGTCAGCAACTGCTCGCCAAGAACGGCCGCGGCATCCGCCTCACGGACGCCGGGCGGCTGCTCGCGGACCACGCGGGCCGGATCCTGTCGCAGGTCGAGCTGGCCCAGTCGGACCTGGAGGCGCAGCGCGGCCGGGCCGTCGGCGAGCTGCGGATGTCCGCCTTCCCCACGGCCGCGCGCGGACTGTTCCCGTCGGCCCTGGTGGCGCTGCGCGAGGAGCACCCCGGACTCCGGGTGTGGTCAAGGGAGTTGGAGCCGGAGGAGGGCGCCGCCGCGGTGGTCCGCGGAGACCTGGACCTGGCGGTGGTGCTCGACTGGTACAACAAACCGCTGCCCGTGCCCGACGGCCTGGCGAAGGCGCCGCTCCTCGACGACCCGGCGGACGTCGTGCTCCCCGCGCGGCACCCGCTCGCCACGCGCGCGGAGATCGCCCTCGAAGAGCTCGCCGACGAGGACTGGATCTCCTGGCCCGAGGGCGCCTACTGCGCGGACTGGCTGCGCTACACCCTGCGCGCCAAGGACATCGAGCCGCGCGTGCGCCACTTCGCCGAGGAGCATCACACCCAACTCGCCTTCGTCGCCTCCGGGTTGGGTGTCTGCATCACCCCGCGCCTGGGGCGCGGCCTGTTGCCGGAGGGCGTGAGCGTGGTGCCGGTGCGCCAGGGCGTGCGCCGTCATGTGTACGCGGTGTGGCGGGCGGACGCCGACCGAAGACCGTCGATCCGCGCGGCGGTCATGGCACTCAAGGCGGCGGGGCAGCGGGTGGGCCAGGGGTCACCCTGAGTGCCGTGCGTCACCTCAGCACGGTCAGCTTGCGGAAGTCCCAGGACACGATCGAGTCCGGGACGAGCCTGGCCCAGGCGTGCCGGCCGTCGTGCGGCATCGCGTCTGTCCCGAAGAGCTTCCGGGCGAACAGCTTCTCCGGAACGGCCAGTTCGGGGCACGGCTCACCCGTGCGCGGGGCCTCGCCCACGAATTCGACGCTGCCGGAGAGTTCCACGCCGCGCAGCTCCCCGTACTCCTCGCCCGCGTCGACCACCACTGCGATGCGCGGGTCGCGGCGCAGGTCGGCCCAGCGCTTGCTGCGGGTGATGGAGTACAGCCACAGCGCCGATCCGTCCCAGACGAACCAGAGCGTGCTGGCGTGCGGGGCGCCGTCCGCCGAGACCGTCGCGACCCGGCACGTGCGCTGCTCGGTGAGGAACGCGTCGCGCTCGTCCGGCGTCATCATGATCTTGCGGCCCCTGCGCTGCGTACCGGCCATGGGTCCGTCCTCCGTGTCGGCGGAAGCCAGCCGCTGCAACACAACTGACTAAGCGTCAGGAAATCATGAACTGTCTTCCACCGGTACGCAATGGGGGCTAGCCTCCGGCACCAACCGAGGCCGCTCCGCGACAGGGGGAACCATGCCGTCCAGCGCACAGCTCGCCGAACTCCTTGATCCCGCCACCACCGCGCTGCTCACCGTGGAATGCCAGCAGGGCGTCGTCGGCGAGGACAGCGCGCTGCCCGAACTGGCCTGCGAGGCACGGGAGTCGGGCGCACTCGACAACGTCGCACGCCTGGTGGCGGCCGCGCACGCCGCCTCCGTCCAGGTGCTGCACGCGGTGGCGGAGCGGCGGCCGGACGGCCGGGGCGCGGGGCGCAACGCCCGGCTCTTCCGCGCGGCGGAGCGCCTGCCGGTGCTGCAGTTGTCCGGTACGCGGGCGGTCCGGGTGGCGCCGCCGATCGAGGTCGCCGAGGAGGATCTCGTCGTACGGCGGCTGCACGGGCTCTCGCCGATCGCGGGCACCGACGTCGACCCGCTCCTGCGGAATCTCGGCTGCCGCACGCTGATCGTCACGGGCGTCTCGGCCAACGTCGCCATCCCCAACGCCGTGTTCGACGCGGTCAACCTCGGCTACACGGCGGTCGTCCCCGCCGACGCGATCGCGGGGGTGCCGGCCGACTACACGCCGGTGATGATCCGCAACACGCTCTCGCTCGTGGCGACGGTGACGGCCACGGAGGATGTGCTGGGGGCCTGGAAGGGGGCGAGGTAAGAGGGGCCGGGCCGTACCGGGGCGGACGCGGACGGGCGGGTGCGGACGGGCGGGTGCGGACGGGGGGGGGGGGGGGGGGGGGGGGGGGGGGGGGGCCCCCCGCCCCCCCCCCGCCGCACCGCTCCCGGAACGTCGTCGGCCATAACCAGCCATCCCCCGAAGCCCCTCTGGTCCCACCGGCCCGAGCCGACCTACGCTGACCGCGCAGTCGGTTCGCGCCACCGTGGGGTGCCGCGTCGTAAGAGGGAACCCGGTGCGAGTCCGGGACTGTCCCGCAACGGTGAGTGGGAGACAGCCCGCCTTGTCACGGCGGCTGCGCCCACGAGTCCGAAGACCTGCCCACTGTGCGCGTACGGCTGCCGTACGCGCTGTTCACGGTGACCTCGAGGACAGGGTGTGCTGTGTGAAGAGGAACGTCGGGCCTGCGCCGGGACCGCGCGCCGCTGCCGTCGTACGGCCGTCGCCGCGCACGTACTCCGGCGTCTGCCACGGCACTCTGGGTGAGCTCTACCAAGGGCCGCTGCGCCTAGGGCCCGACTCCCCGATCCTTGCGGATCAGCCCGCGGCGTCGAGGGGGTACCTCCCTGCTCTGGGGGCACCTCCCGGCCGAAGGCTGGGGGAGGAGCCGAGAGCTTGGGGGAGGGTGCATCGGCGCGCGCCCGGATCGCCCTCGTACTGGACGTACTTGGGTGATTCGGTCATGCGGCGAGGTGCCGTGCCTGGGGGCACCTCCCGGCCGGAGGCTGGGGGAGTCGCGGGCCCGCAAGGATCGGGGAGTCGGGCCCTAGGGCCCGACCCGGACATCGCGCTCGTCTCGTTCCCCGTCGACCGGCACTCCTACGTGCACTACACCCTCGGGGGCGACCCGCCCCGAGGAGCCCTGCCCGGACGGAAGTCCCGGATGGCCACGCGGCTCTTCCTCGACCGCTACGGGCTCCGGCTGCCACCGGGAGGCTGGAGCACCCACTCCGAACTGCCGGTCGGCGTGGGCATGGCCAGCTCCACCGCCGATGTCGTGGCCACGCTGCGCTGCCTGTTCCGGGTCTTCGCGCTGCCGTACGACCCGGACGCGGTCCTCGGCATTCTCTCCGCGATCGAGCGCGCGGACAGCGTGTTCCTCGACGAGTTCGCGCTGCACCTCAGCGGCAGGCACCGCGTGCTGCGCCGCCTCGGCACCGACGTCGGCTTCCACACCGCGTACGTCACGGAGGCCGACACCGTGGACACAGCCGCCGTGACGCCGCTGCTGCTCCCCCACTACCGGCGGCGGGCGCAGGAGTACGAGCGGTGCCTGACCGACCTTCTCAAGGGCTTCTCGGTGGGGGACGCGGGGGCGGTGGCGCGGGCCGCCACGACCAGTGCCGTGCTCTCCCAGGAGGTGCTGCCCAAGCGGACCTTCGCCGAAGTCCTCGCCCACCGCGAGGAGTTCGGCGCCGACGGGGTGTTCGTCGCCCACACCGGCTCCCTCGTCGGCTATCTCTTCACCCGCCGCCCCGCCCCCGAACTGAAGGGTGAACTGTCCGCGTTCTTCCACTCGCTCGGCCACCAGTGCTCTTTCGCCCGAGGAGGCCATGGGTGATCCACCCGCATATCGCCGACGCCCTGAAGACCCCCGACCTGGTCCGGCTCACCGACGGCATGGTGCTGCTCCGCTTCGAGTCCATGAAGATCTACTCCGCCCTCGGCGCCGTCCGCCACCTGCTCGACGAAGGGGTCGTACGCCCCGGCCAGACCCTCGTCGACAGCTCCAGCGGCATCTACGCCTACGCCCTCGCGCTGGCCTGCCACCGGCACGGCCTGCGCTGCCACATCGTGGCGTCGACCACGGTGGACGCCACGACGCGCGCCCAGCTGGAGGTGCTCGGCGCGACGGTGGAGCAGGTCGAGCCGTCCCGGAACCTCAAGCTCGACCAGGAACTGCGCGTACGCCGTGTGCGCGAGCTCCTCGCCGAGCGGCCGGACGCGCACTGGATGCGCCAATACCACGACGCCGTCCACTACTTGGGGTACCGGGAGGTCGCGGACCTGGTCGCACAGGCGGTGCCGGACCGGCCGCTCACGGTGGTCGGCGGCGTCGGCTCCGGAGCTTCGACGGGCGGGCTCGTGGAGCATCTGCGGCGCCGCGACCCGTCCGTGGGCCTGGTCGGCGTGCAGCCCTTCGGCAGCGTCACGTTCGGCAGCCAGGACCACCACGACCCGGAGGCGATCATCGCCGGGATCGGCTCGTCCATCCCCTTCGACAACGTCCGCCACCACCTCTACGACGCCCTGCACTGGCTGGACTTCACGCATGCCATGTCCGGCACGGTCGCGCTCCTGAGGGACCACGCCGTGTTCGCGGGCCTGTCCACCGGCGCGGCGTATCTCGCCGCCGGGCACGAGTCCCGCCGCCGCCCCGACCGGCTTCACCTGGTGATCGGCGCGGACACCGGGCACCGCTACGTCGACCGCGTGTACGCCCGGCACGCCGAGGCCCTCGACCCGGCCGCGCTCAAGCCCGTCGAGGTGGACGGGCCCGAGGAGATGGCCATGCCCTGGTCGACGATGGCCTGGAACCGCACCCCCTGCCCGCCCCACTGGAAGGAGCAGAGCGCGTGACCGTGGTCTGCCTGGAATCGCTGACCTTCGGGCTCGGCCATCTGGTCCGCGCGGCCGACTCCCTCGGGGAGCGGCTCCGCCTGCTGACCGGCGACCCCGCCTACTACACGTACGAGCTGGAGCGGCTGCCCGCCGACGCGCTCGACGTCGTCGAGGTGGACACCTTCGACACCGAGCAGGTCGCGGAACAGATCGGCGCCGTAAGGGAGTTGAGCGGGCTGATCAGTTCGACCGACACCTGGATGCTCGTCGGTGCCGAACTGACCGCGCGCTTCGGGCTGCCGGGCCTGGACCCGGCGGTGCTGCGGCTGAGCCGCGACAAGGCCGCCGTACGCGACCGCCTGTACGGGGCGGGTCTGACGCGGGCCCGTGCCGTGGACTCGGGCGCACTCGGCGGCACCGCCGCGTTCGCGGAGACCGTACTCAAGGAGACCGGGCTGCCCGCGATCGTCAAGGACACGGCGGGTACGGGCAGCCAGAACGTCTGGCTGGTGCGGGACGGGGACGAGCTCACGGACGTGCTCCGCACCGCCGCCGGGCGGACGCTCAAGGGCCGCCTCTTCGCCGAGCCGTACTTCCCCGGGCCGGTCTACAGCGCCGAGACCCTCACCTGGGCGGGAAGGACCAGACTCCTCGGCGTGTCCAGCCGGTTGATGTCGCGCGAGCCACGGTTCCGCGAGGAGATCACCGCCTTCCCGGTGGCGTTCCCGAAGGAGCGGCACCAGCATCTCGAACGGTGGCTCGACTCGGTCCTCACGGCCGTCGGCTACACGGACCGCTTCGCGCACGTCGAGTTCGCGCTGACGGGGGCCGGGCCGGAGGTCGTGGAGATCAATCCGCGGATCGGGGGCGCCCTCGTCGCCGAGGGCATGTGCCGCTCGCTCGGCGTCAACGTGTACGAGGCGATGCTGGAGTGCGCGCTCGGCCGCCGCCCCGCGCTCATGGACGCCGAGCTGCCCGGCGGGCCCGGGGTCGCGTTCGTCCTCGGCTACCCGGACCGGCCCGGCGTGTTCACCGGCGTCAGCGGCCTGGACCGCCTCGCGGACCTGCCCGGCTCGCCCGCCTGGTACCCGGTGAAATCCGTCGGGGCGCCCGTGGAGCACCTGGACGACAGCCGGGGCTACGCGGGCATCGTGTACGCGGAGGGCGCCACCGCCGAACTCGCCACGCACCACGCGGTGACCGCCGCGAACACCCTCCGGGTGCTCACCGAGCCGTTCCCGGACGGGCGGACCGCGCCCACGGCGGCCACCGGTGGCTGAGCGGACCGCGAGGTCCGAGGCCGGACCGCCGCGCGCCGCGCTGGCCTCGCTGCCCGTCCCGGCGCGGTTCCTGCTGCTCAGCTCGTTCCTGATCCCGCTCGGCAGCTTCATGGTGCTGCCGTTCATGTCGGTGTTCCTGCACGAGCGGCTCGGCATGGGGCTCGGCACGGTCGGTGTCGTTCTCGCGGCCGCGTCGCTCGTGCAGTTCTCCGGTGGCGTCTTCGGCGGGGCGCTCGCCGACCGGATCGGGCTGCGCCGGACCATGGTGACCGCCCTGGTGATCCGTACGGCGGGCTTCCTCGGCCTGCTGCTCGCGCTGCGCTGGCCGCCGCTCGCCGTGGCCGCGCTGATCCTCACCTGCTGCGGTGCCGCCCTGTATCTGCCCGCGAACAAGGCGTACTTGGTGCACGGTGTGGCCGACGAGGACCGGCCCGCGTTCCTGTCCGCGGGCAACGCGGCGCTCAACGCGGGCATGGCGGTGGGGCCGTTGATCGCGGGCCCCTTCGTCCTGTCGTCGCCCGGTGTGCTCTTCGTCGCCGTGACGGCCCTGTTCGTCCTGGTCACCGCCGGGCACACCCGACTGCTGCCCCGGCCTGCGGGCGAACAGCCGGGCAGCGGGCCGTCCGGACAGGGCCTGCTCGGCTCGGTGGCGGTCCTGCCGTTCGCCGCCAACGCCCTGGCCTTCTACCTGTACTTCCACTTCCAGCACTACCTCGCGGTGTACGCGGTGGAGCGGGCGTCCAGCGAGTTCTACAGCCTCGTGCTGCTGCTCTGCTTCGCCCTGGTGATCGTGGTCCAGCCGCTCGCCTCGGACACGATCCGGCGGATGCCGTACGCGGTGGCGCTCGCGGGCGGCTTCGTCACGCTCGCCGCCGGGATGGCCGTCCTCGCGATCGGCTCCCGTACGGCGCTCCTCGCGGGCGGCGCGCTGATCACCCTCGGCGACATCGTGCTCTTCCTCAAGAACGACCTGGAGGCGCTGCGCCGCAGCCCCCGCTCCGACGCCGTGGTCTTCGGGCAGCAGCGCCTCGCGGCCGGCCTCGGCGCCTGCCTCAGCGGCGTACTCGGCGGACAGCTCTACGGCTTCGGTGAACGGGCCGGTGACACGGGCCAGTTCTGGCTGTGGGCCGCCGCCCAGTGCCTGCTCCTGCCGCCGCTGCTGCTCCTCGTCCGCCGGTCCGTACCGGCGACCGAAACCCCGGACCTCCCGTACGAGCACGACGACCCGAAAGGAACCCGTACCGCCCATGACCCGAACCGGCGGATTCCAGGACGATGACTTCTGGACCGAGTTCTACACCTTCCTCTTCTCCGAACAGCGCCACACCCAGGCCGAGGACATCCTCGACGGCTCGCCCCTCTTCGACTTCCCCGGCGGCACCCGCGTCCTCGACCTGTGCTGCGGCCCCGGCGTCTTCTCCGTACCGCTCGCCGCGCGCGGCCACCACGTCACCGGGGTGGACCGCAGCGGCCCGATGCTGGAGCGGGCCCGCAAGCTCTCCGCCGACCAGGGGCTCGCGGTCCGGTACGTCGAGGGCGACATGCGGAGCTTCGCCGAGCCCGGCGCGTACGACGTGGTCCTCAACATGTTCACGTCCTTCGGGTACTTCGAGGACCCCGCCGACAACTCCCGTGCCCTGCGCACCATGTACGACAGCCTGGCGCCGGGCGGCACGCTCCTCCTGGACGTCGCCGGGAAGGAACTCCTGGCCCGCCGGGTGACCCCGCCCAAGGTCGTCCAGCGCGGCGAGGACCTCCTCGTACAGACCGACACCGTGCTCGACGACTGGGCGCGGCTGCGCAGCGACTGGGTGCTCGTGCGCGGGGACACCGTGACGCGGACCAGCCTCGTGTGGTTCGTCTACAGCGCCGTGGAGCTGGCCGACCTCGTCCGGCAGGCGGGCTTCGACCGGGTGGAGGTCTTCGGGGGCTTCGACGGGCGGCCGTACGACCAGGAGGCGGAACGGCTCATCGTGCGGGCGGTCCGGCCGGAGTGAGCGGCCCGGGAGGGGCGCACGCGGCTGTGACCTGCGCCCTTTCACTCCGCGCCGAGACAACCGTAGGATCGGCCGGTCATACCGCGACGGGAATCAGGAAGCCGGTGCGAATCCGGCACGGTCCCGCCACTGTGACCGAGGAGTGCGCCCCTCTCGACGTTCGAGAAGCCACCGCGCGACGCGCGGGAAGGCCGGGGGGCGTGTTGATCCGGGAGTCAGGACACTGGCCTGTCGCGGGCCCGTTGTGAGGAGCGCGGACTCCCAGGAGGCTTCACGTGTACGACGGCATGCCCCGTCCCGGTTCCACCATCCCCTCGCCCGCCCCGCTGCCCGTCCCCTTGTCGCGGCGCCGCACCCTGCGCGCTGCCGCCCTCGCGACCGCCCTGGCAGCCGTCCTGCTGTCGGGCTGCGGCGCGCAGCAGGAACCCCGTACCCGCGACGACGCCGGGGGCGCCGCCGAGGGCTTCCCCGTCACCGTCGACAACTGCGGTACGAAGACGACGTACCGGAAACCGCCGGCCCGCGCGGTCACCATCCACCAGCACCCGGCGGAGCTGATGCTGGCCCTCGGCCTGAAGGACCGCATGGTCGGCACGGCCTTCCCCGACTCGGCCGTACTGCCCGAGTTCCGCGAGGACTTCGAGGCGATCCCCGAACTGGCGAAGAAGGAGCCGTCCTTCGAGACCGTCCTGGAGGCCGAGCCCGACTTCGTGTACGGCGGGTACGCCAGCGCCTTCGCGGAGAACGAGGGCCGCTCCCGCAAGGCCTTCGCGGACGCCGGCATCGACACGTATCTGAACCGCGAGTACTGCGGCAAGAAGCAGGTGTCGATGAAGGACACCTACGCCGAGATCAACACCATCGGCAGGATCTTCGGCGTCGAGGACCGCGCCGAACGGCTCGTCGCCGACCTCAAGTCCCGCGTCGACAAGACCGCGGCGGCCGTGAAGGACGAGCGCGACGTGTCGGTGTTCGTGTACGACAGCGGCGACAAGTCCGCGTTCACGGCGGGCGGCAAGAGCCTCGGCACGGAGATCATCCGGCTCGCGGGCGGCCGGAACGTCTTCGCGGACCTGGACGAGGTCTTCGGCGATGCCTCCTGGGAGCAGGTGGTGGACCGCAAGCCCGAGGTCATCGCGATCTACGACTACGCGGGCGCGGGGAACGTGGAAAAGAAGAAGAAGTTCCTGCTGTCCCAGCCCGCCCTCGCGGACGTCCCGGCCATCAAGAACAAGCGGTTCGTGGTGCTGCCGCTGACCGCGACCATGCTCGGCGTCCGGCCGCCGTACGCGGTGGAGGACCTGGCGCGCGGACTGCACCCGGAGAGCTTCCGGTGACGGCGACCGCCGCCTCTCCGGCCACGACGAGGCAGGATTCCAAGGTCTCCGATGAACAGCCCCGCTCGGGCAGGTCGTTCGCGCTCACGCTGTCGGTCCTGGCGGTGCTGCTGGTGGTCTCGGCCACCGCGGCCGTGGCGATCGGCTCGGTGCGGGTGCCGCCCGGTCAGGTGTGGGGCATCGTGACGCACGCGGTCGGCCTCGACTGGGCGGACCCGGTGTGGTCGCGGGCGCGCGAGACGATCGTGCTCGACGTACGGGCGCCGCGCGTGCTCCTCGGCGCGGTGACCGGCGCGGGGCTCGCCGTGGTCGGTACGGCCATGCAGGCCCTGGTCCGCAACCCGCTCGCGGAGCCGTACCTGTTGGGCGTCTCCTCGGGGGCGTCCCTCGGGGCCGTCGTGGTGATCGTGTTCGGGGTGACCCTGTTCGGGGCGGTGTCCCTGCCCCTCTCGGCGTTCCTCGGGGCGCTCGCGACGCTGCTGCTCGTCTACGCGACGGCGCGCGCGGGCGGACGCGTGACCTCCGTACGGCTCGTG
The DNA here is from genome assembly GCF_029968015.1 of Streptomyces luteolus. Lineage (GTDB taxonomy): Bacteria > Actinomycetota > Actinomycetes > Streptomycetales > Streptomycetaceae > Streptomyces > Streptomyces luteolus. The sequence goes on along the minus strand of NZ_JASCIS010000043.1, from coordinate 51,595 downwards.
CTGTCCGGAGTGGCGATCGCGGCCGTGCTCACCGCCCTCATGAACGTGCTGCTGCTGATCTCGGAGCGCGGCAACGAGGCGCGTGCCGTGCTCGCCTGGACGCTCGGCGGGCTCGGCGGCGTGAACTGGGGCACGCTGTGGCTCCCGGCGGTCGCGCTCGCCCTCGGCATCGGCGTACTCCTCGTCCAGGCACGGTCGTTGAACCTGCTGCTCGCGGGCGAGGAGGCGGCCACGACGATGGGCCTCGACGTGGCCCGGTTCCGCGCCCGGATGTTCGTACTGCTGTCCCTGGTCACCGGCGTGCTCGTGGCGGCGGCCGGGCCGATCGGCTTCGTCGGCCTGATCCTGCCGCATCTCGTACGGCTCTTCGTGGGCGGCGACCACCGCAGGGTGCTGCCGACCGCCGCGCTCGCCGGGGCGGTGTTCCTCATCTGGGCGGACGTGGCCGCCCGAACCGTCGCCGCGCCCATGGAGATCCCCGTCGGCGTGCTGACCGCGCTGTGCGGCGGGCCGTTCTTCCTGTGGCTGATGCGCCGCGACGCCCGCCGGAAAACCGAGGAGGGAGTGGCATGACCGTCTCTTCGAGCGACCTCACCGTCGACGGGGTGACGCTCAGCGCGGGCGCCCGCCGGCTTGTCCAGGACATCTCGCTGACCGCGCGGCCCGGCGAGGTCGTCGGCCTGGTCGGTCCCAACGGCAGCGGCAAGTCCAGCCTGCTGCGCGCCGTCTACCGGGTGCTGCGGCCCGACTCCGGCACCGTGCGTGTGGACGGGGACGACGCCTGGTCGCTGCCGGTGCGCCGGCTCGCCCGGACGGTGGCCGCGGTCGTCCAGGACGGCGCGGCCGACTTCGACCTGGCGGTGCGGGAGGTCGTCGCCATGGGCCGCACCCCGCACAAACGCCTCCTCGACGGCGACACCGCGGAGGACACCCGGATCGTCGAGTCCTGCCTCGCCTCGGTGGACGCCGCCGACCTCGCCGACCGGCCCTTCGACCGGCTCTCGGGCGGCGAACGCCAACGCGTCCTCGTCGCACGCGCGTTGGCGCAGCGGCCCTCGCTGCTCGTCCTGGACGAACCGACCAACCACCTGGACATCCGGCACCAGTTGCAGGTCCTCGGCATCCTGCGCGCGCTGCCCGCCACGGTTCTGGTCGCCCTGCACGACCTGAACCTGGCGGCGTACTACTGCGACCGGCTGTACGTCCTGTCGGAGGGGCTTGTCACGGCGTCCGGTCCCCCGGCGGAGGTGCTCACGCCGGGGCTCCTGGGTGAGGTGTACGGCGTGGCGGGCGAGGTCACGCCGCACCCTCGTACGGGGGCGCCGCAGGTGGTGTTTCTGCCTGAGGAGCGGGTTCCTGCCGGTTCTGCGTGAGCGTGCGGGTAGTCCGGCGCGGGGGTAGTTATTTCCCCTCCCCGCCCCTTCCCGAAAGCCTGCGGCACTTCGGGGCTCCGCCCCGGACCCCGCTCCTCAAACGCCGGAGGGGCTGGATTTTGCGGGCGGATCTTGCGGGCGTTCGCGGCCGCCGTCGTGCCCGGATGCCACGACCGCCAGGAGCCCGACGACCACGGCTGCCGCGGCGATCCGGCCGGCCGCGCGCAGGGTCCAGTTCGCGGCCCCCGCGCGGCTCGGCCCGGCCAGGCGTTCGCTGCGTCGTGCGGGTCGCATGAGCCGGACCAACAGCAGTACGGCCACGGGTAGTTGGAGCAGCCAGAGCACGGTGCGGGGCCACTCCCCGTACCAGACGTTGGTGCCGTACAGGAAGGTGTGCCAGACGCTGAGGACGTACACGACGATCACGCAGCGGTGCAGCCGCCGCCAGGTCTTCGCGCCGATGCGGTGCCGCGCGTAGAAGAGCAGTCCGAGCGGTACGGCGAGGTAGAGCGCGCCCTGGCCGATCGGGATGGCGAGCTTGCCGGTGCCGGAGTCGTACCAGAACGGCATGAAGGAGTCCGCGAATCCTGCCCAGAGGCGGGCGGCCCAGGCCAACTTCTCCTCGTAGCGGACGAGTTCGGCGGCGAACATCAGGGCGTGCGCGAACATCAGCGCCATGGTGGTGAGGCTCGTCGTGCGGTGCCAGCGCTCCAGAGTGGCGTGCGACCCGGGCAGGCGGTCGGTGCGCGGCCCGGACAGCACGAGCCCGAGCATGACCGTGCCCCAGGCCCACAGCAGACCGGACCAGCCGAAGGCCTGGCTGAGCAGGTACATCCAGTACGTGGAGGGGTCGTTCATGAAGGGCATGACCGCGACCGTGGCCGAGTCGCCGGACGCCATCCGTACGTAGAGGAAGACGAACACCGCGACGGTCACGCCGACCGCCGCGGCGGCGTCGGGAATCGCCGCCCTCACGTCCGATCGCAGGGACGTACCAGGGCTTCGCCCCGACTGCCCGCCGCCGCCCGGGGGTCTGGCGGGTGTCACCTCGTCCTCGCTCTGTACGGATTCCGGCTGTACGGATTCCGGCTGCATCGGCATGGCCTCCCGGAGCGGGCGGGGCGGGTGGGGCGCGCGTGACACAAGTATGGGCATCGGCACGGGATTTGCGGAGGGGGCGGGGCACCCCCTCTGCCCCGCCCCCTCCGCGTGACCAGGGCCCTCTACCCCTGGCGGTACTGGTGGAACCCCGGCCCCGTGGCGGCGACGGTGCCGAGGGCCGCGCTCACGCCTGGGCCTCCGCACTGGGGGCCAGGTGGCGGGCGTACCCGTCGGCGGTGAAGAAGGCGGGCAACTCCCGGGCCAGGGCGGTGCGTTCGAAGAGCGCGCGGACGTCGTCCACCCGGGCGTTCACGCGCCGGTGCCGCAGCCACTGCCAGATCTGCACGCGGGCGATCTCCGCGGTGGCCGCGTCCTCCATCAGGCCGTCGAGGGCGACGGCCCCCTGGCCGCGCAGCCAGGCGTCGAAGTAGCGGAGCGCCACGGCGATGTTGGAGCGGATGCCCTCGGCCGTGGGCGGTCCGGCGGTGCGGCGGTGCGGCGGTGCGGCGCACGGCGGTCGGCCGGGGCGACGGAGACGTCCTCGCGGGTGCGGTCCAGCTGGTGCGGGCGCGCCCCGAGCACGCCGTCGCCCGGCACCTGCGCGGCCATCCCGCCGATGGCGGCCGGGATCTCCGACGTCAGGGCATGATGCGCGCCCCGGTCCCCACTTCCGTCCACCTGGTCCGGCGGGCCGCACTAAGACTCTGGCAGTGGCACTGGGTGCCTTCAACCGTGCGGCCTAGAGTGAGTGGAGTCCTGACCGGAGTCCTGACCGGAGTCCGCCAGGCAGGCGAAGAGCTCTCGGCGTTGGCCACGTAGTCGGGTTCCTTCTCCTTGTCGTCCTCGATGAACTGCCAGAAGGTCATGGACAGTTCGTCGCGCCGCACGGGGTGCTGCGCACCAGAGGGCTGGGCGGGATCACGGGCACGCTGTCAGGAAATGGTCATGGTCCAGCCTCTCAACCCGCCGCCGCACCGCCGAGCGGCCCGTCGTCCGGCAGGCAGGTCCAGGGACGGAGCTGTTCCAGGGCCTTGCCGACGCGGAAGACGGTCGCGTCGTCGTAGGTGTGGCCGACGATCTGCACCCCGGTCGGCAGGCCCCAACTGGACTGCCCGCTGGGGACGTTGAGGACCGGGCAGCGGTTGTTGATGTTGAAGGGGATGGTCATCGCCGCCCACAGCGGCTCACCGTGGTCCTCGCCGTCGACCACCAGCCGGCCCAGGAGGTCGTCCCCGGCGGGCATGCCCGGCACCGCGGTGGTCGGGCAGATGAGCGCGTCGAAGGGCCCCATCGCCTCGGCGAGTTCGCGCTGCAGCCGGGTCTCGACGCGCAGACCGTCGACGTACGTGAAGCGCGCACGGGCTTCGGCCATGGTGTCCGCGAAGGCGGCCGAGTAGGCGGACATACGGTCGCGGTGCTTCGCCTCGATCTCGGAGACGACGGCGCCGAACGTGGTGGAGAAGTGCGCCGCGAGGCTGATGAGGATGTCCTCCTTGGTCCACGGGAGTTCGATCTCCTCGACCTTCGCGCCCGCGTCGGTGAGGGCCCGGGCGATCTCGCGGGTGTTGGCCTCCACCTCGGGGTGGACCTCGTACGCACCGAGGTTCACGCACAGCGCGATCCGCATGCCCGCGACCGAGTCGTACGTGGTCGGCAGGACGAGCTTCGGGCGCAGCGACACATGGTCGCGCGGGTCGGGTCCGGCGAGGACGTTGGCGAAGGTGAGGCAGTCGTCGACGGTCCGCGCCATCGGGCCGTCGCCGCGGTAGTGGTCGGCGGAGAGCGGCGCCACGCCGGGAATCCGGCCGTACGGGGCCTTGTAGCCGACGGTGCCGGTGAACGCGGCGGGGATGCGGGTGGAGCCGCCGATGTCGGAGGCGGACGCGAGCAGCGTCGTACCGGCCGCGAGGGAGGCGCCCGCGCCGCCGGACGAGCCGCCGGGGGTGAACTTCGGGTTCCACGGATTGCGGGTGACCCCCCACAGGCGGCTGTGCGTGAAGGTGGCGACGGAGAACTCGGGGGTGGCGGTACGGGCGTGGATGATGCCGCCGGCGTCCAGGACGCGGTCGATCACGGGGGCGTTCTCGGTGGCGATGTTGCCGACGTTGACGAGGGAGCCCTCGGTGAGGGAACGCCCGGCGATGGCGTGCTTCTCCTTGGTGGCGACGGGGATGCCTTCCAGAGGGCGCGGCGTCAGGCCTGCCTTGCCGAGGAAGCGGTCCTCGGCGTGCCGGGCCTGGGCGAGCGCCTCGTCGAAGAGCTGCTCGGTGAAGGCGTTGACGACCGGCTCGGTCTGCTCCGCACGCGCGATGACCGCGCGCATCAGCTCCACCGGGGACAACTCCCGGGCCTCGAAGAGCCGTCGCGCCTCGGTGGCGCTGAGGTAGCCGAGCTCGGTGCGGGAGTCGTACGCGTTCATGCGGAAGCCTTTCCTGGCGGGAGGCGGACGGAGTCGTGGGTTCGGTACGGGGCGAGCGCGGGGAGTGGTCGGGGTTGGGTTGGTTGGGTTGGTTGGGTTGGTTGGGTTGGTTCGGTTGGGGTTGGCGGGGATCATGTCGGGCAGTCCGTCCGTCAGCATGGCCCCCGGGTCGGCGTGCCGGAAGAGGGCGAGCTCGGCACCGAGGGATCACCGAGGGCCGCCGTGCCGAGGGCCGCCGTGCCGAGGGCCGCCGAGCCGAGGGCCGCCGAGCCGAGGGCCGCCGAGCCGAGGGCCGCCGAGCCGAGGGCCGCCGTGCCCGGATCGGCCGGGCACTCGGCGTGGACAGCGCCCGACTGCACCGCGGGCCCGCACCGGAGGACGTGGCCGTGGTGGCGGCCCTCGGCGTCGACGGGCGCCTCGGCCGCACCGGGCTCGGCGCGGCGCCCGGCATGCGCGAGCACTCCGCCCGGCGCCGCCTCCAGCGGATGATCGCAACGCACCGGCCAGGATGAGCGAGGTCCGCCACGCAGTCCTCCCCGTCTCCGTCAGCGGCTGCGACAACCTCCCGGTGACGATCTGGCTGCACGGCCCACAGGCCATCGACCCCCTTCGAGGCAGCTCGCGGACCACGTCCCGAAGCGCGGATGCGTCAACCCGACCAGGCATCGGATGCGGTCATCGGATGCAGTAACGGTGCCTGTGGCGCGATCCTGGAAAGCGGGGCACCGAGAACCTCCCGGACGGTTCTGCCTACGGCAGCGGGGGCGTCCCCCGCCGAACCGGGCCGTCCGGCACAGAGCGCTGGAGGATCACCATGTCGCACACCACTGATTGGACGGCCCGCGTCCACCTGATCGAGGAGGACCGCACGACGAAGGTCAGCGTCGACCTCGACACGGGTGGCGGCCACGTCATCGGCCACGGCACGGCCCACCGCAACCCCTCGGACGAGGACGTAGCCGAGATCGGCGACGACCTGGCCACGGCCCGGGCCCTGGAGGACCTGGCACAACAGCTCAAGCGCACCGCGTACAAGGACATGGCGGCGGCGGGCACCACCCGTGAGCAGCCGGCCGACAGGCCCTATGTCGGCTGGCCGGACGCATCGGAGGGCTAGTGGACACCCGGAAGACCGGCCTGGCGGCGACGCGTAGACGGGTCGTCGTCACCGGCGAGGTGCAGGGTGTGTTCTTCCGGGACACCTGCCGCCGCACGGCACTGCAGTACCAGGTGGCGGGCTGGGTGCGGAATCTGCCGGACGGCTCGGTGGAGGCCGTGTTCGAGGGCGAGCCGCACCATGTCGCGCTCCTGGTCGAGTGGGCCGGACAGGGCCCGCCCGCCGCGACCGTGCGGCAGGTGTCCGTCGTGGACGAGGAGGCGGAGGGCCTGGAGGGTTTCGAGGTCCGCTAGACACCGTACTGAGGCCTCCGCCCCGCGCCCGGTGGCACCCGGGAAGCCCCCCGGTGGCACCCTGGAAGCGTGGACAAGCCGCAGCCCCGCCCGCGGGACCCGGCCGGAGTCCTCCTCGCCTTCCCCGCCGAGCTCCGGCCGTTCCTGCCCGCCCGGCACCGCGGCGAGGAGCCGGTCCGGGTGGGGGTCGACGGCACCTCGTCGCTCGGGCATGTCGTGGAGGCGCTGGGGGTGCCGTTGACGGAGGTCGGAGCGCTGCGCGCCGAGGGCCTCGGTGTGGGTCCCGGGTACAGGCCGCGCCCGGGCGACCACGTAGAGGTGCGGCCCGTACGACGGCCGCAGCGGCCGCGGCCGCAGCCGCCGAGATTCGTCCTCGACGTCCATCTGGGCGCGCTTGCCCGGCAGTTGCGGCTGCTCGGCGTGGACACCGCGTACCGCAACGACCTGGATGACGCCGCGCTGGTCACACAGGCGAACGCGGAGCGCCGGGTGCTCCTCACCCGCGACCGCGGGCTGCTGCGCCGCAGGTCCCTGTGGCTGGGGGCGTACGTGCGAGGCGCCGACCCGGACGGTCAGCTCGCCGACGTCCTCGACCGGTTCGAGCCGCCTCTCGCCCCGTGGACCCGCTGCACGGTGTGCAACGCGGCCCCGCTGACAGAGGTGCGGAAGAGCGACGTGGCGCCGTTGCTCGCGCCCGGCACCCGCCGTACGCACGACTCCTTCACGCGCTGCCCCGGGTGCGGGCGCGTGTACTGGCGGGGCGCGCACAGCCGCAGACTCGAACGGATCGTCGCGACCGCGCGGCGGCGGACCGCGGAGCCGGGGGCGGGGGCAGTCGTGGCGCGTGAGGGGTAGGGGGACGGTCGGCGGGGTGCGCGACCGAGGTGCGGAGTGGGCGAGTTGACGCGGGGGCGGCCGTCACGCGGACATTCCCTCAGGCGTACGCGCATCCTGCTCGGCGGACCGAGAGGCAGACGCCGTCGCGCGGCGGCGGCCCGCTGACGCGATGGCGCTGGTGAGCCCGCCCGCGAGCAGCCCCCAGAACGCGGACCCGATGCCGAGGAGTGTCACGCCGGAGGCCGTGGCGAGGAAGGTGACGACAGCCGCCTCCCTGGACGCCGGGTCCGACAGGGCACTGGCCAGGGACGCCTCGATCGTGGCGAGCAGGCCGACCCCGGCGACGGCCAGGACGAGTGCGTGCGGCATCGCGGTCAGCAGGGAGGCGACGGTCGCGCCGAGCAGGCCGACGCACAGGTAGAAGGCACCGGCCCACACGGCCGCGAGATAGCGGCGCCGCCGGTCGGGGTGGGCCTCGTCGCCGGTGCAGATCGCGGCGGTGATCGCCGCCAGGTTGAGGCCGAACGCCCCGAACGGCGCGAGGACCGCCTGCGCGGCCCCCGTCCACGTCAGTACGGGCGAGACGGGGACGTCGTACCCGGAGGCGCGCAGCACGGCGACTCCCGGGAGGTTCTGGGAGGCCATGGTGACGACGAACAGCGGCACACCGACGCTGACGAGCACCTTCCAGTCGAACTCGGGCGCCGTGAACACCGGCTGCGCGAGGGACAGCCGGACCCGCTCCAGATGCCAGCCGCCGGTGAGGACGGAGGCGACGACTCCGCCGCCGAGCGCGACGAGGACCGCGTAGCGGGGCAGCAGCCGGCGCGCGAGGAGGTACAGCGCGAACACCGGGAACGCGATCGCGAAACTGCCGCCCATCTGGGAGAAGAGCCCCGTCCCGAATTCCAGGAGCACCCCGGCGAGCAGCGCCGACGCCAGCGGTACGGGGATCCGGTCCATGATCCGCGCGAACCATCCCGTCAGACCGCTCAGCAGGATCAGTACGCCGCTGAACACGAACGCGCCCACGGCCCTCTCCATGGAGACCCCGGTCAGGCTCGTGGCGAGGAGCGCGGCTCCCGGCGTCGACCAGGAGGTGAGAACCGGCGCCTGGTAGCGGAGCGACAGACCCGCGCTGGTCACGGCGATCCCCACGCCGAGCGCCAGCATCCACGAGGAGATCTCCCGCGTGTCCGCCCCGGCGGCCCGCGCCGCGGTGAAGACGATCGCCGCTGCACTGGTCACGCCGACGGTGACCGCGATCAGCGCCGCCGTCACGGCCGAGGGAGGTGCGGTGGCGCGTATGCGGGCGAGCGCGGACATGCGGGTCACTTCCGGAGAGGGGCGTTCCATCAACGGAACGTTCTGTTTGTGGAACACTAAGGACGCCGGTGGCGAAACGTCAAAGCACACGGGGACGGACGGAGTCCGATATGGGACTGAACGACGAGGTCGGGCGCAGGCTGAAGCAGCTGCGGCAGGCCGACGGCCTGTCCCTGTCGGAGCTCGCACGCCGCTCGGGCGTGGGCAAGGGCACACTCTCGGAGCTGGAGACGGGCCGGCGCAACCCCACCCTCGAAACGCTCTACGCCCTGACGACCGCGCTCGGCCGCCCGCTCAGCGCCGTCCTCGACGACCCCTCCCCCGGCATCGCCGCAGGCACGGCCGGGGTCTCGGGCAGCGCCGTCACGGCGGTCCTCCTGGAGCGGTACGAGGACGAGAGCGCGGCCACCGACGTCTTCCGCATCACCATCGCCGAGGGCGCGCCACAGGAGTCGGCCGCACACGTCCCGCACACCACCGAGAGCCTGATGGTGCTCTCCGGAACGGCGGTCGTCGGCCTGCCCGGCGCCCCGCAGACGGCAGGCCCGGGCGGCCACGCCCACTGGCCGGCCGACACCCCGCACGTCTACGGCGCCCCGGACGGCGAGGTCCAGGGCGTGCTCTTCGTCCGGTACCCGAAGAGTCCAAGTTCGTCCGGTTAAGACATCGCTCAGGGCAATTCACCATGTACGTAAATCGCCGCCCGAATTACGGACTGCTCGCACGAATTGCACCAGCTAATACGCTCTGCGTCCGAATTTCGCCGCGGCATCGAATTCAGTGAATCGGATCACACCGGGCAACCATCTCCGTCGACGCGGGCAAAAGCGCAGATCCGTTTCGCGCCAAGAGAGTTGAGCCTTGTCGATCTCAGAACGGGAAGGGCTCGGGTAAGCAAGAACGATCTCCGTGCATTCGCCGTTCAATTTCGGCTCTTGTTCCTTCCGGACTTTCTCGCTTAACGTCACCGTGAATCCGGACGGAACGCCGAATCCTGCCGCTGTCCGGAAAACCTCACACCCACTCACATACGCAGGGCAGGAGCGGGGGACCCAGGTAAGTCGCCGATCCGGACTCCGGAACGGCTCGGGGTGAAGTCGCACGCCCAGTGCGGCCGGACATCTCCCGTCCGAACCCGACAGCTCACCTCGTAGGCGACGGAGAGGAATTCGTCATGCCTGCAAAGGGAAAGCACCGCCGCCCCAAGTCCCGTTCGCTCGGCCGGGGAATCGTCGCAGCCGGGACGGGCGGCGCCGCGCTCGTACTCCCGCTGATCGGAGCGAACGCCGCGAGCGCGGCGCCGACCGAAACCCTTCAGGCAAGTGCGGCCGCAAAGCCCGCTGCCGCGCCGAAGACCTACGTGATCGCCGCGGGCGACTCCCTCTCCGCGATCGCCAAGGAGCACTCCCTGAGCGGCGGCTGGAAGAAGCTGTACCAGGACAACCGCAGCGTCCTCGGTGACAACCCGCGGCTGATCCACCCTGGCATCAAGCTCACCCTCGGCAAGAAGGCCGCGGAGAAGGCGGACGCCTCGCGCGCCTCCGCCGAGCGGGCCGACCGCTCCGAGCGCACGACCGCCGTCAAGCCCGCCGCGGCGAAGAAGTCGTACACCAACGACCTCGACGGCTGGATCAAGGAGTCGCTCGACATCATGGCCGAGCGCGGCATCCCCGGCACCTACGAGGGCATCCACCGCAACATCATGCGGGAGTCCGCCGGCAACCCGCTGGCCATCAACAACTGGGACATCAACGCCCAGAACGGCGTCCCGTCCAAGGGCCTGCTCCAGGTCATCAAGCCCACGTTCGACGCGTACCACGTGCCCGGCACGTCGACGGACAGCTTCGACCCGGTCGCCAACATCACCGCCGCCTGCAACTACGCGGCCGACCGGTACGGCTCGATCGACAACGTCAACGGCCCGTACTAGGCCGCCAGTCGGCCCCTGCTGAAGGCCGGCCCCCGAAGGGGGCGTCACGACCGCGGACCCGTTCCGCCGCCGTGACGCCCCCTTCGCGTACGTCGTCCCGGGCGCACCCTGGCCCGTACGCCGACCAGCGGGCCTCACCCCCGCAGCGACGCCGAGATGTCCTCCAGGCTGCGGCCCTTCGTCTCCGGAAGTCTGCGGTGCAGGTACACGACGCCGAGCAGGCCGAAGAGGCCGTAGATCCAGAACAGGCCGGTGGGCGTCAGGGCGTTGATGGTGGTGAGGACGGTGAGGGAGATGGCGAAGTCGAGGCCCCAGTGGGTCACGTTGCCGAAGGAGCTGGCCTTCCCGCGGACCGCCGTCGGGAAGATCTCGCTGTTGATGAGCCAGATCGCGAGGCCCAGGCTGGGCGCGAACGCCGCGATGTACAGGCAGAGTCCGGCCACCAGGAGGCCGCCCGAGACGGGCCGCCCGTCGTCGCCCATCAGGTAGAGGGCGCCGAGGAACACGAGGGCGAGGATGACGACGGAGGTGCCGCCGAGCAGCAGCGGGCGGCGGCCGACCCGGTCGACGAGGAGCAGCGCCACGAACGTCAGGCACATGTTGACCAGGCCGATGCCGAGCGAGGACAGGATCGCGGCGGAGCTGCCGAAGCCGGCCTGCTTGAGCATCGTGGGCGCGTAGTAGATGACCGCGTTGACGCCGACGAGCTGGTTGGTGGCCGCGACGACCACGCCGAGGAGGACGGCGGGACGCATCGCGGGGCGCAGCAGATCGCGGTAGCTGGTCCGCGTCTCGGCCGCGGACAGCGCCTCGATCTCGGCCAGTTCGGCGTCCGCCGCTTCGGGTGTACGGGTACGGAGCAGCGCCGCGCGCGCCTCCTCGCGGCGCCCGCGCCCGAGGAGCCAGCGCGGGCTCTCCGCGAGGCGCAGCACACCGAGGAACATCGCGAGGGCGGGCAGCAGCCCGAGCCCCAGCATCCAGCGCCAGCCCTCCCCGTCGTCGAAGAGATAGCCGACCAGGTACGAGACGAAGATCCCGACCGTGATCATGAGTTGGTTGAGGGAGACGAGGCGGCCGCGGGACTCCGCCGGGGCGATCTCGGCGATGTAGGCGGGCACGGTCAACGAGGCCGTACCGATCGCGAGGCCGAGCAGGACGCGGGCGACGATCAGCACCTCGACGCCGGGCGCCACGGCGGAGACGACCGCGCCGACGGCGAAGACGGCGGCCCCCACCAGGAGAGTGCGCCGCCGGCCCGCGGCGTCCGTGACGGCCCCCGCGCCCAGGACGCCGACGATCGCGCCGAGCAGCAGCGAGGCCACGGTGACCTGCTGCATCCCGTCGGAGAGGCCGAACTCCGGCGCGATGAACAGGAGGGCCGAGGAGATGATCCCCGTGTCGTACCCGAAGAGGAACCCGCCGAGTGCGGCCACCGCGGACGCGCCGAGCAGGGAGCGGCGCGCGCCGGAGGTCAGCGGTGGGGAACCCGGTGGTCTTGTGGCGGTTCCGGCGGCGGGTGCGGGTGCGGGTGCGCCGGTGGTGGCGGGCTGCGACATGGGAGGGCTCCTGAGGGTGAAACAGGCTGATGCGTAAGGGAGTTGGGAAAGCGCGGCCAGGCGGCAGTACGGGCCGTCGGGGCGCGCCGCCCCGCCACGGGTCGGCTGGGCGGGACGACACACCCCAACTGCGGCCGCTGTCGCGGTAGTTGGAACTTGCTCGGCGGCTCGGGGGCGGTTACGAGCGCCCGTTGCGGCATGCGTCGTCGGATGCCGTGGACGTCCGGTCGGGAAGCGACCCGCCCCGGTGCAGCATCGTGACGGCGGAGACGGTTTCGCGCAACCGTTTGCGCAATCGTTTTTCTGTGTTCCCTCACGTACGATCCCGTTGCACGACCCGAACCGAACGATCCCGTTGCACGACCGGGCCGAACCGAACCCAGCCGAGGAGCCGCTCATGGCGAAGATGGCCGATGTCGCCCGCCGGGCCGGCGTCTCCGTGTCGACCGTCTCGCACGTCATCAACGGCACCCGGTACGTCAAGGACGAGACCCGCGAACTGGTCCTGGAGGCGGTGCGCGCGACGGGGTACACGCACAACACCGTCGCCCGCTCCCTGAAGACGTCGAGCACCCTGACCCTCGGCCTGGCCGTCTCGGCGGTCGGGAACTTCCACTTCGCGGAGCTGGTGTCGGCGGTGGACGCGGCGACCCGCGCCTCCGGCTACACCCTGCTCATGGCCGACACCCACGACGACCCGGCCGAAGAGCTCAGCGTCGTCAGGATGCTGCACGAGCGGCGCGTGGACGGCCTGCTGCTCGCGACCGCCGCCGGCCCTCGCGGTGCCGCCCTGCGCTACGTGAAGAACGCGGGGCTGCCGACCGTCCTGATCGACCGCTGCGCCTCGCCCGCCTTCGACCAGGTCGCGACCGCCAACGTCGAGGCCACGGCACGGCTCGTCGACCACCTCGCCGACCTCGGGCACACCCGCATCGGCCTGGTCGCCGGGCGGCGCAATCTGCGTACGAGCGGCGAGCGGCAACGGGGCTGGCAGCGCGGCATGGAGCGCAAGGGCCTGGTGGTGTCCGACGATCTCGTCGTGGTCGGCGACTCCCAAGCGTACCCGGCGGAGCTGGCCACCGAGCGCCTGATGACCGGCCCGGACGCCCCCACCGCGCTGGTCTCCGGGAACAACCAGATGACCCTCGGCGTGCTGCGGGCCCTGTCCCGGCTCGGCCGCAAGGTGCCCTCGGACGTGGCCCTGTGCGCGTTCGACGACTTCGAGTGGGCCGACCTCATGCACCCCTCGCCGACGGCGATCGCCCAGCCCGTGCAGGAGACCGGGCGACGGGCCGTGGAACTGCTCATGCAGCGGATCGCGGACCCGGACGGCGAGCGCAGAACGGTCCTCCTCGAACCGACCTTCGTCCACCGGGAGTCCTGCGGCTGCACCCGCCCGACGTGACGCAGGCACCGGCCGGGCTCAACCGCCGATCCGGGCCGGGGCCGCGTGCGGCGAGTGGGGGTCCCCCGACTGGAGGCGGGGGAGCGCGCCTGGGGGCACCTCCCGGCCGGAGGCGGGGGGGAGTCGCGGGCCCGCAAAGACCGGGGAGACGCCCCCCCAGGGGGTTGACGTACCCACGGTCGATGGCTTTACGTGACGGTGCGATGTTCGGGCCCGCTCGTCGGCTGGCGTCCCGAACTCCGCTCCTGGGCCGCCTCCTCAAGGCAACCGCCCAGCTCCAGCCCCCGCATGTCCGGTCGATCGGGAACGGCCCGGTGCGGTGGGCGGATCCGCTGTCACCCTCACTCATTCACTCCTCGATGTGGAGAGACCCATGCCGTTCCCCAGCCGCCGCACCGTCCTGACCTCCGCCCTCGGCGTCACGGCCGCGGCCGCCGTCCCCCTCCTCGGCGGTACGGCCGCCGCGACCCCCGGCGCACGCGGACGCGCCGAGACGTACCGCCCCCGGCTGCACTTCTCCCCCGCCAAGAACTGGATCAACGACCCGAACGGCCTGATCCACCACGAGGGCCGCTGGCACCTGTTCTTCCAGTACAACCCCGAGGGTGACGTCTGGGGCAACATGTCCTGGGGCCACGCCGTCAGCTCGGACCTGCTGCACTGGGAGGAGCGTCCGGTCGCCATCGCGCACGACGAGCAGGAGATGATCTTCTCCGGGTCCGTGGTGTACGACGAGCGCAACACGAGCGGCCTCGGCTCCGCCGACCGCCCCCCGCTCGTCGCGATCTACACCAGCACCCTCAAGGACGACTCCGGCCTGCAGCGGCAGTCGCTCGCGTACAGCACGGACGCCGGTGAGACCTGGACCAAGTACGCGGGCAACCCCGTACTCGACATCGGCGCGCGGGACTTCCGCGATCCGAGCGTCTTCTGGCACGCGGACAGCGGCCGCTGGGTGATGGCCCTGGCTCTGCCCACCGAGTACAAGATCCGCTTCTACGCGTCGGACGACCTCAAGTCCTGGCGGCAGCTCAGCGACTTCGGCCCGCTCGGCGCGACCGGCGGCATCTGGGAGTGCCCCAACCTGTTCCCGCTCGGCGACCGCTGGGTGCTGCTCGTCAGCCTCAACCCCGGTGGCCCGGCCGGGGGTTCGGCCACCCAGTACTTCACCGGCACCTTCGACGGCACCACCTTCAGCCCCGACCCCGAGCAGGGCACCCGCTGGGTCGACCACGGCGCCGACTGCTACGCGGGCATCACGTACAACGACGCCCCCGACGGCCGCCGCGTCTTCCTGCCCTGGATGAACAACTGGCTCTACGCCGACCGCGTCCCCACCACACCCTGGCGCGGCGCGATGGGCTTCCCCCGCGAACTCGCCCTGCACAACGGCCGGTTGACGCAGGCACCGGTGCACGAGCTGGAGTCCCTGCGCACCCGTACGCTGCTCTCCCTGACCGACGCGACCGCGCCCGAGGGAACCCGCCGACTCCTCGCCGACACCGGCCAGTTCTACGAGCTGGAGGCCGTGCTCGCGCCCGAATCCCCGGCGACCTCCGCCTTCGGCCTGGACATCCGCACAGGGGGCGGCTCGTACACCCGGGTCGGGTACGACACCGCCGCCGGCGAGCTGTACATCGACCGGCGGTCCTCGGGTGACGTCGGCTTCGCCGCGGAGTTCCCGGGCGTGCACCGGGCCCCCCTCGCCCTGCCGGACGGCGGCCTCGACCTGCGCATCCTGGTCGACGCCTCGTCCGTCGAGGTGTACGCGGCGGGCGGGACCGTCTGCCTGACGGACCAGATCTTCCCGGACCCGTCGGCGTGCGCCCTGCGCGCGTACGCGGACGGGGGCGCGGTCGGGATCGAGACGCTGAGGGTGCGGGCCCTGCGGTCGGCGCTGCGGGGCTGAGGCCCGGGAACTGATCGAGGGGCCGTTTCAGATCCCTCTGAAACGGCCCCTCGAACTGCGACTTCGAAAAGTCGGGACGACAGGATTTGAACCTGCGACCCCTTGACCCCCAGTCAAGTGCGCTACCAAGCTGCGCCACGTCCCGCTGCCGTCCGTGACCTGGGGTTTCCCCCCGGCCGAACGCGCACCGAAACAATACCGCACTCGGGCGGGTGGTCGTGAACCCGTTTCCGGATGTGTACGGAGCGTCACGGCCCGCACGGCCGAATCGCGACGCACACGGGCACGCAGACGCCCACGCACACGCACACGCACACGCACACGGGGCACTTGACCTCAACTTTGCTTGAGGTTGCACGCTCCTTCTCATGACGACCACGACAACGCCCCTCCACCGCGGCTACGCCGACCTCGGCGGCCTCATGGCCCTGATGACCGGCGACGAGAAGCACGGGCCCGCGGCCACCTCCACCCTCGACGCGCTCTGGGTCCTCTACGACCGCGTCCTGCGCGTCTCCCCCGACACCGTCGACGCGCCCGACCGGGACCGCTTCCTGCTCTCCAAGGGGCACGGCCCGATGGCGTACTACGCGGTGCTCGCCGCGAAGGGCTTCGTACCCGCCGACGTGCTGCCGGGCTTCGGCTCGTACGACTCTCCGCTCGGGCACCACCCCGACCGGCTGCTCGTGCCGGGCGCGGAGATCGGCAGCGGCTCGCTCGGGCACGGGCTGCCGATCGCCGTCGGCACGGCGCTCGGGCTGCGCGCGCAGGGGCTGACCGATCCGGCCGTGTGGGTCCTGGTCGGTGACGCCGAGCTGGACGAGGGCAGCAACCACGAGGCGATCGCGTACGCCGGTCCGGCCGGGCTCGACCGGCTGCACGTCCTGGTGATCGACAACTCCTCGGCCAGCCACGCCAGGCCCGGCGGTCTCGCGGCACGGTTCGAGGCGGCGGGCTGGTCCACGGCGACCGTCGACGGCCGCGACCACGAGGCCCTGCACGCCGCGTACACGACCCCGCACCCGGGACGGCCGCACGCGGTGATCGCCCGCGTCGAGCCGAAGAACGCCACCCCGGCCCGCTGACCCACGACCACGACCACGACCACGACCACCCCCACGGAGGATGACCATGGACTCCATGCGTGACCGTTTCGCCCGTACCGTCACCGAACTGCTCGACCAGGACCCCCGGGTCGCGCTCGTGCTCGCCGAGATCACCCGGGACCGGGTCGAGGAGGCCGAGCGGCGGCATCCGGACCGCGTGATCAACGTCGGCATCCGGGAGCAGCTGCTCATCGGCGCCGGGGCCGGGCTCGCGCTGACCGGGATGCGGCCGGTCGTGCACACCTTCGCCAGCTTCCTCGTCGAGCGGCCCTTCGAGCAGGTCAAGCTGGACTTCGGACATCAGGGCGCGGGCGGCGTGCTGGTCAGCGCGGGCGGCTCGTACGACTGGCCCGCCGGCGGCTTCACGCACATGGCGCCGGGCGACGTGGCACTGCTCGACACCCTCGACGGCTGGACCGTGCATGTGCCGGGGCATGCGGACGAGGCCGAGACGCTGCTCCGGCAGGCCGTCGCCGCCGGGGACGACAAGGTGTACGTACGCCTCTCGGAGCAGGCCAACCGGGAGGGGCTCGCCGTCGACGGGACGCGGATGCTGACCGTGCGCGAGGGGGGCGGCGGGGTCGTGATCGCCGTCGGGCCGATGCTCGACAACGTCCTCGCGGCAGTCGAGGGTCTGGACGTGACCGTGCTGTACGCGACGACCGTGCGCCCCTTCGACGGCGCGACGCTGCGCCGGGTGGCCGGGGAGAGCCCGGACGTGGTGATCGTCGAGCCCTATCTGGCGGGGACGTCCACCACCGCCGCGAACGAGGCCCTGCAGTCCGTGCCGCACCGCGTGCTCGGTCTCGGCGTGGGACGGCGTGAGCTGCGGCGGTACGGCGACATGTCCGAGCACCTGGCCGCGCACGGCCTGGACCCCGCCTCCCTGCGCGCCCGCGTCACGGACTTCCTGCCGGGCCGGGCGACCGCCTGAGAGGGCGCACGCCGCGCGGCCTCACTCCGGTCTCGGCACGCCCAACTCCGGGTACTGCTCCAGGAGTTTGGTGGGGGCCGCCTGGCGCCAGGAGTCCGCGAGGATGTCGCGGAGCTCGTCCACGTCCTCCAGGCGGGCGATGCGGGCGCGGACCCAGGCGAACTGGGCCTCGTGGGCGGCGATCCAGAACTTTCCGGGCTCCGCGAGGACCAGCTCGTCCCGCTCCTCCTTCGGGCAGCGGACGGCGATCGATGTCTCGTCCTCGGGGAGCGTCGCGAACATCTTGCCCGCCACCCGGAAGGTGGGCATGGACCAGGCGATCTTCTCGGTGGTCTGCGGCAGCGCGAGGGCTGCCGCACGCACGTCGTCGGAGGTCAGGGACTTTGCGGCCATGACACCGACACTAGGACACGCCACTGACAACGGCCGCCCGGCGAGGGCGGGTTACCCCTCGTGAGCCCCACTGCCCTACCGCCCCCACCGCCCAGGCGCCCCCGGCGCCCCGCCCCCCGGCGCCCGCCTCAGACGTGCTTGTCCAGCCACTCCACGAGATCCCGCTGGACCTCGTCCCGGTTGGTCTCGTTGAGGATCTCGTGGCGGGCGCCCTCGTACCCCTTCCAGGTGAGGTCGCTGACGCCCGCGTAGCGGAAGTCCTCCAGGAGTTCGTAGACCAGGGTCATGCGCTGGTTGCAGGGGTCCTGTGTGCCGACCGCGACATGGATCGGCAGGTCGGCGGGGACACGGGCGAGGTTGCGCGGGTCGTTGATCTTGCGGACGTTGCGGACCCAGTCGAGAGCGAGGCCCGATGAGAAGGGGAAGCCGCAGCGCTCGTCGGCGACGTACGTGTCCACCTCGGCCGCGTCGCGGGAGAGCCACTCGAAGCCGGTGCGGTGCTCGTACGGTTCGTTGAACGAGGCGAAGAGGTTCGGAATGAAGTCGGACAGGGTGGTGCGTCCGCGCTCGGCGATCTCGCGCTCCAGGTCGGCCACCGCCCGCTCGGTCTC
Organism: Streptomyces luteolus; assembly: GCF_029968015.1. Lineage (GTDB taxonomy): Bacteria > Actinomycetota > Actinomycetes > Streptomycetales > Streptomycetaceae > Streptomyces > Streptomyces luteolus. The sequence continues at coordinate 33,285 of NZ_JASCIS010000043.1, read as the reverse complement.
GGCGCCGGGCAGCGAGCGGAACGTACCGGAGAGGATCAGCCCGGCCAGGTCGTCCGGGTACTCCTGGGCGTAGTCGCGGGCGAGGAGCGAGCCCATGCTGTGGCCGAGGAGCACCAGCGGGACGCCGGGCTGCAGGGCGCGTACGGGATCGCCGACGGCCTTCAGGTCGTCGACCATCGCGCGCCAGGAGTCCTCGATGTCCTCGCCGGTCACGCCGTGGCCGCCGGTGCCCGCCGCGGTGGCGCCGTGCCCGCGGTGGTCGGAGGCGATGACGCCGAAGCCTTGGGCGGCGAGGTGGCGGGCGAACCGGTCGTAGCGCAGGCCGTGTTCGGCGGCGCCGTGGGCGATCTGCACCCACGCGCGCGGGCGTCCGTTGTCGGGCTGCCAGGTGTAGGTGGCGATCTGCACGCCGTCGCGGGCGGTGGCCATTCCCACGGAGTACGTCATCGAGTACGGCTCCTTCTGTGCGGGTCGTTCCGGTTCTGTACGGGTCGGTCCGGTTCTGCACGGGTCGTTCCGGTGCTGGGCACGACCCTCCCCCGTACGGGGCGGTGCACACCAGACCTACGCGGTGGCCGACGCACCATTGACCCCTCGGAACCCCGGAACCTACGCTGAACGACGCACTCCAGAAAGCGCTTTCTACGCTTTCTCGGCACCCCTCCGGCACCTCCGGCACCTCTCCGGCACCCGTAGCTGTTCCGTCCCCCGAGCACTGGGAGCGCCCATGAGCCATCCGACACGTACCGCCCGAAGACCACTCGTCACCCTGCTCGCGTTACTGGCGCTGATCCTCGCTCTGGGAGTCACCTCGGTCCCGACTCCCGCGCAGGCGGCACCTTTTCGCGTGCTCGTCTTCTCGAAAGTGACGAACTTCTACCACGACTCCATCCCCGCCGGGATCGACGCGATCAAGAAGCTGGGCAGCGAGCACGGCTTCGAGGTGGAGGCGACCGACGACGCGGACGCGTTCACCGACAGCAACCTCGCCCGCTTCCAGGCCGTGGTGTTCAACAACACCAACTCCACGCCGGAGAAGGGCGATCTGCTGGACGCCGGGCAGCGCGCCGCCCTGCAGAAGTACATCCGCGGCGGTGGCGGCTGGGTCGGCCTGCACGCCGCGTCGGCGAGCGAGCGCGACTGGGAGTGGTACGAGGGTCTGGTCGGCGCGATCTTCGACAAGCACCCGGCCGTGCAGACGGGCCGGATCAAGGTCCTCGACCAGGCGCACCCGTCCACGAAGGGCCTGCCCGAGCTGTGGGAGCGCAGCGAGGAGTGGTACAACTGGCGCGCCAATCCGACCGGCAAGGTGCACACGCTCGCGCAGATCAAGGTGCGCGACGGCATCGACGGCCTGGACGAGGGCGTCGACCACCCGTGGTCGTGGTGCCAGAACTACGACGGCGGCCGGTCCTGGTTCACGGCCGGCGGGCACGACAAGTCGGCGTTCTCCGAGGAGGGCTTCCTCAAGCATCTGCTCGGCGGCATCGAGTGGGCGGCGGGCGCGAAGCCCGGTGACTGCACGGCCACCAAGACCGGCGCGTTCCAGCGCACGCCGCTCGCCACCGAGGATCTCGCCGACCCCTTCGAGCTGGCGGTGGCGCCGGACCGGCGGGTGTTCTTCATCCAGCGGACCGGCAAGCTCAAGGTCATCGACCAGGAGACGCTGCGGGTCAGCACGGCCCTGGACTTCGACTACACGCCGGAGATGACGAGCCAGTCCGACGGCCTGCTCGGTCTCGCACTCGACCCGGATTTCCAGGACAACCACTGGCTGTATCTGCTGCATTCGGACAAGACCGAGAAGCGGCTGAATCTCTCGCGGTTCACGGAGAGCGGCGGCAAGGTCGGCATGGCCTCCGAGAAGCGCCTCCTCACCATTCCGACGTTCCGGAACGAGGGCCGCGCCAATTCGCACATGGCCGGGTCGATCGCCTTCGACAAGAAGGGCGTTCTGTACGTGGCGACGGGTGACAACACCGACCCGTTCGCCTCGGACGGATTCGCACCGATCGACGAGCGCGAGGGCCGCCGGGCCTGGGACGCACAGGCTACCGCGGGCAACACCAACGATCTGCGCGGCAAGGTACTGCGCATCACGCCCGAGGACGACGGGAGTTACTCGGTCCCCGAGGGCAATCTGTTCGCGCCCGGCACCGAGAAGACCCGCGCCGAGATCTACGCGATGGGCCTGCGCAATCCGTTCCGCATCACCACGGACCCGCTGAGCGGCGCCCTGCTCGTGGCGGACTACGGGCCCGACGCCCGCAACGCCGAGCCGGACCGGGGCCCCGAGGGCACGGTCGAGTACAACCGCATCACGAAGGCGGGCAACTTCGGCTGGCCGTACTGCATCGGCAACAACACCCCGTTCAACGACTACGACTTCGCGACGAAGACGTCCGGGGAGAAATTCGACTGCGCCAAGCCGGTCAACGACTCCCCCAACAACACCGGCCTGCGCGAACTCCCGCCCACACAGCCCGCGTTGGTCTGGTACGCCTATTCCGAGTCGAAGGAGTTCCCCGAGCTGGGCACCGGGGGCGGCGGCCCGATGAGCGGTCCCGTGTACGACTACGACGCGGACAACTCGTACCGCACGAAGTTCCCCGAGGCGTTCGAGGGGAAGTGGCTGAACTACGAGCTGACCCGGAGGTATTTCAAGTCCTTCTCGATCCAGCAGAAGGACCAGACATTCCAGGACCCGCGCTTCGAGCCCGCCAAGGCAGGGGATCTGCATTCCATCAACTCGGTCTTCGATGACATGAAGTGGAATCAGCCTTTCGACGCGGATTTCGGTCCTGACGGCGCCCTTTACGTGATCGACTTCGGGGTCGGCAGCGGCACCGGACGCGGCGGCTCCAACGAGGGTGCGGGTATCTACCGCATCGACTACGTCGGCGACGACCGGCTGCCGGACGCACGGATCTCCGCCACCCCGGACAACGGCCCGGGCCCGCTCACCGTGAAGTTCTCCAGCAAGGGATCAGGTCTGCCGGACGGCACTCCGGTGACGTACGCCTGGGACTTCGACGGGGACGGCACGACCGACTCGACCGAGGCCGAGCCCACCCACACGTACGAGGAGAAGGGCCGCTTCAACGCGCTGTTGAAGGTGACGGGACCGAAGGAGCTGACGGCACTCGCCGTGCAGGAGGTGACCGTCGGCAACACCCGGCCCGAGGTGACGGTGCAGACACCGGACGACGGCGGGATGTTCTCGTTCGGCGACACCATTCCGTTCAAGGTCAAGGTCACGGATCCGGAGGACGGGAAGATCGACTGCTCGCGGGTCGTGGTGCAGTCGCAGCTCGGCCATGACTCCCATCTGCATCCGCTGGACAACTACACCGGCTGCGAGGGGAAGATCGTCACGGACGCCGGTGACAGCCACGGCCCGGGCCAGAACCTGTACTACGGCATCACCGCCCAGTACGAGGACAAGGGCGGCCCCGGCGGAGTGCCCGCGCTCACCGGGTCCGACGCGCTCACGCTGCGCACCTCGTTCCGGGAGGCCGAGCACTTCACGAAGACCGGCGGGGCGCACGGCGGTGCCGAGGCGGCCGCACGCGAGGACGCCTCGGGGGGCAAACGCCTGGCCGAGATCGAGCACGGCGACTGGGTCAGCTTCGCGCCCACGCACCTCAAGGGCGTCGAGTCCGTGACGGTCGGCGCCGCGTCGGCCGGGCTCGGCGGCGACATCGAGTTCCGCGCCGACTCCCCCACGGGCGAGCTGCTCGGCAAGGTCTCGGTGCCGGACACGGGCGGCTGGGGCAATGTCGTCTCCCCGACGGTCGAGCTGAAGGACCCGGGCAAGAGCGTCACGTTGTACGCGGTGGTCACCAACCCCGAATGGGCCGACGGCAAGCCCGATCTGCTCGCCCTGGACTGGCTGCACTTCAACGGGCACGGCGTGGAGCAGCAGCCCGCGTCCCAGGTCGGCGTCGAGGCCGCGCCCGCGGAGGGTGGTGCGCCGCTCGCCGTGCAGCTGTCCGGCTCGGTGAAGCTGCTTCCCGGCCGCCAAGTCGCCTCGTACCACTGGGACTTCGGCGACAACGCCGAGCCCGCGGGCGAGGAGGGCGCCACCGCCGAGCACACCTACGCCCGCAAGGGCAGCTACACCGCACGTCTGACGGTCACGGACGACAAGGGCGACACCACGGCCGGCTCGGTCCGGGTCACGGTCAAGTGAGGGAGATTTCCGGATATCCGTGGATCAAGTGAGGGAGGTTTTCATGGAGTTGAGATCCCGTACGACCACACGGCGAGCGTTTCTCGGTACGTCGCTCGGCCTCGCGGCGGCCGCGGTCGCGGTGTCCCCCGCGCCCGCGGTCGCCGAGGGGCGGCGGCGCATTCCGCGCGGCGGCATCGGCATGCATCTGTACACGATGCGCGGCCCGCTGGCCGTGGACTTCCACGGCACCCTGGAGCGGCTCGCCGAGATCGGGTACGCGACGGTCGGCGTGAGCGGACGGCACGGGAACGGCGCGGCCGACATCCGGCGCATCCTTGACGCCACCGGCCTGCGGGCGGTCCTGGAGCACGTCTCGTACGACATCCTGCGCGGCCCCGGTCTCGCGCAGGCGCTCGCGGATCTGCACACGCTCGGCGCGAAGTGGCCGGTGGTGCCGAGCCTGCCGGGGTCGCTGCACACACCGGCCGGATTCCGGGAGGTGGCGCGGGAGTTCAACCGGATCGGCCAGGCCTCCCGCGAGGCCGGTCTCGGGCGGCTCCTCTTCCACAATCACGGCGCGGACCACGCCACGGTGGACGGCGAGGTGCTCTACGACATCCTCGTACGGGAGACCGATCCGGAGCTGGTCGGCTTCGAGCTGGACGTGTACTGGGCGGCGAAGGGGGACGCGGACCCGGCCCGGTACTTCGTGCGGCATCCGCGGCGGTTCCCGGCGCTGCACGTGAAGGACATGGCACCGGACGGCTCGATCGCCGACGTCGGCTCCGGGGTCCTGGACTTCGCCGCGATGTTCCGGCACGCGCATGTCGGCGGGGTCAGGCAGTGGCTGGTGGAGCATGACTCGCCGGCCGACCCGTTCGCCACGGCCCGCAACAGTTACGGGTACTTGGCGGCGCTGCGGTACTGAGGAAGGGGAACGGTGACGGTGGACGGGGGCGTCGCTCGCCGCGGCGCCCCTTCCCCGGTCCCGGGCGGCTACAGCTGCTTGTAGAACAGCGTCGTCGGACGCAGCGTGCCCTGCGGGTCGGCCGCGAAGTCGGGGATGGTGCCGACCCGGGTCCAACCGGAGGCGGCGTAGAAACCCTCGGCGGTGCTGCCGGTCTCGGTGTCGAGCACGAGCAGGGTCACGCCCCGCTCGGCCGCGACCCGCTCGGCGGCGGTCAGGAGCGTACGACCGAGCCCGAGGCCGCGCGCCGAGCTGTGCACCATCAGCTTGACGATCTCCGCGCGGTGCCGCCCGTTGGCCTTGTCGACCAGATCGACGCCCACGGTGCCGACGACCCGCCCCTCCTGCCGTACGGCGATCAGCAGCAGCCCGCCCCCGTCCACCTCGGCGGCCCGCCCACGCCACCAGGTCTCGGCCTCGGCTCGGTCCAGGGGCGCGAGAAAGCCGAGGGAGTTGCCGCCGTGCACGATGTCGAGGAGCAGGTCGGTGAACTCGCCGTTCAGATCGCGGAGTTGGGCGCCGCTGAGCAGTTCCGCGGCTGCCGTCGTCGGTGCCGTCCGCTCACTCGTGCGCGCGCTCATCGTCTCGTACCGCCTTCGTCGTGTCGTCCGCTGTGGACAGGGGGGATCGTAGACGGGGGGCGTTACGCGGAGGTTTCGGAGGTCCCGTTCGTGTGGGGGGCCTCGGGTTGTAGGGTCCACGGGTGACTGAGCTCCCCTCCCTGCACGCCACCCGTGACGCCTACGACGCCATCGCCCCCACGTACGCGGAGATGTTCCAGGACCCGTTGCGCGAGCGGGCGTTGGAGCGGGGGCTCCTGAGTGCGTTCGCGGAGATGGTCCGGGCGCAGGGCGACGGGACGGTCGCGGACCTGGGTTGCGGCCCCGGCGACCTCACCGCGCACCTCGACGGGCTCGGCCTGACCGCCTTCGGCGTGGACGCCTCCCCCGTGATGGTCGAGCTGGCCCGCGAGGCGCACCCCGGACTGCGGTTCGAGGTCGGCTCGATGGCCGCCCTGGACATCGCGGACGGCGCGCTCGGCGGGGTGCTCTCGCGGTGGTCCGTGATCCACACCCCGCCGGTGGAACTGCCCGCCGTGTTGGCCGAGTTCGCCCGGGTGCTGGCTCCCGGCGGACACCTGCTGATCGACTTCCCCGCCACGGACGGCGCCCACATCGAGAACCAGTCCTACGACCATGTGGTGGCGACGGCTTACCGGTGGTGTCCTGATCACTTCGCGGGGCTGCTGCGGGGGCTGGGTGTCGAAGAGGTGGCTCGCCTCGTGATGCAGCCGAAGCCGAGCGACAGGCGGCAGTTCCGGGAGGTTCAACTGCTGGTGCGCAAGGGGTAGTCGGGGGGTTTCTCTATCCCCTCCCCGCCCCTTCCCGACATCCTGCGGAGCTTCGGGGGCCAGCCCTCGGACCCCCGCTCCTCAATCGCCGGAGGGGCTCAATTTTGGGCGGGGAGGGGAAAAGTCCTCACGGGCCCCAGCCCGTCAGCCCCCCACCCCCACACTCCCCAGCAACCCCCGGATATGCCCCGTGGCCGAAGCGAACTCAGGGCGGGTCATCGTCTCCGCGTACTCCCGCTCCGCGGGCAGCCCGACGTCGATGATCTCCCTGATCGTGCCGGGGCGGGGGCTCATGACGACCACGCGGTCCGCGAGGTACACCGCCTCCGCGATGGAGTGCGTGACGAGCAGCACCGTCGTGCCCGTCTCGCGCCAGATGCGGCGCAGCTCGATGTTCATCTGCTCGCGGGTCAGCGCGTCGAGGGCGCCGAACGGCTCGTCCATGAGCAGCACCGGCGGCTCGTGAAGGAGGGCCCGGCACAGGGCCACGCGCTGCTGCATGCCGCCGGACAGCTCGTGCGGGTAGGCGTCCTCGAAGCCCTCCAGGCCGGTCATGGCGATGAGTTCGTCGGCCCGGGCGGCGGCCTGCGCGGACGGCATCCTGCGCATCTCGGCCTGGAGCAGGATGTTGCGGCGGGCCGAGCGCCACTCCAGGAGGGCGGCGCGCTGGAACACGTACCCGATGTCGTGGCGCGGCCCGCTCACCCGCTCCCCCTGCAGCCGCACCTCGCCCGTGGACGGGGTGAGCAGGCCGGCGACCAGCTTGAGCAGTGTGGACTTGCCGCAGCCCGAGGGGCCGACGAGGGCCACGAACTCGCCCATCCGCACGTCGAGCGAGACCTCGGCCAAGGCCGTGACGTCGCGTTTCTTCGTACGGAAGCGGACGTCGACGGCGTCGATCCCGACAGCGGGAACTGCCCCGCCCCTCACGGGAGTTGATGGTTTGCGCAGGCTCATGTCGTTCGGCAAGGTCGGCATGTCGATTCAGTCCCTCAGCCCTTCACGGCCGCGTCCGAGGCCCAGTAGTCGGTGACCGGCTTGGCGTTCTTCACCATGCCCGCCTCCTTGAACACGTCGATGGTCTGCTGCCAGTCCGCCTCGTCGTTCACCCCGGGCGCCTTGCCCTCGGTGGCCTTGGTGTGCAGCAGGGTCAGGGTGGTCTCGAACTGCTCCGACAGGACCTTCTCGGGCGGGAGTTGGCCGGAAGCACCGTCCATCGCGGCGACCGCGGGTCCCGGCGACTTCTCTGCGGCGCTCCACGACTCGCTGACGGCCTTGGCCATCCGGGTGGCCAGGTCCTTGTCGGACTTCAGGGTGCGCTCGCCGATGATCAGGCCGTTGGAGAAGAAGTTGAGCCCGTGCTCGGAGAAGCGCAGATACGAGACGTCCTTCTTGGCCTTGTCCTGCATGATCGGGCCCTGGTCGCTCGCGTACCCGAGGAGTGCGTCCGTCTTGCCGGAGATCACCGCGGCGATCTTGCCCGCGGGGTCGGTGTTCTGGACCTTGACGTCGCCCTCGGAGAGCCCGTTGGCCTTGAGGAACGCCGGGAACGTACGGGACAGCGCGTCGCCCGTGGTGCCCGCGACCGTCTTGCCCTTGAGGTCGGCCGGGGCCTTGATGCCCTGGGTGTCGAAGAACTGCACGGACGCGGGCGTGGTCTGCAGGAACACCCCGAGGCTTTTGACCGGCACACCGGACTCGACGGCCGCGAGCACGGCCGGGGTGTCGGCCCAGCCGAAGTCGGTCTGTCCGGCGCCGGTGGCCTGCACCGTCTTCTGCGAGCCCTGGCCGGCCTGGATCTGCAGGTCGATGCCGTGCTTCTCGAAGATCTTCTGCTTCTTCCCGTAGTAGAACGGCGCGTGTTCGCCGTACGGGTACCAGTTGAGCGTCAGCGTCACCTTGTCCAGGGTCTTGCCGTCGGCGCTCGTGGTGGTCGCCGAGTCGTCCCCGCCGCACGCGGTGGCGGCGACGAGCAGCAGCGGGACGAGTCCGGCCAGGGTGCGGCCGGTCTGGGTTCTGCGCGGGGTCATCGGGGCGGCCCTTTCGCGAGGGGACGGGCTGTGGGGACGGGCTGTGGGGACGGGCTGTGGGGACGGGTTCGGGAGGCTCAACAGGCCCGTAGAGAACGGCAGTTGGAGGGTGGTTCAGTACGAGGTCGTCATCGAGGCGTCGCGGCGGCTCGCGTGCCAGGGCAGCAGCAGCTTCTCGGCGATCTCCACGAGCACGAACAGGACGACGCCGATCAGCGACATCACGAGCAGCCCGGCGAACAGCATCGGGGTGTCGAGGTTGCCGTTGGCCTGCAGAATCACATAGCCGAGGCCCTCGTTGGCGCCGACGAACTCGCCGACCACGGCACCGGTCACGGCGAGCGTGACGGCGACCTTCAGACCGGAGAACAGATGCGGGAGCGAGGCGGGCAGCCGGATCTTCACGAACGTCTGCCAGGGGCGCGCGCCCATGGTCGAGGAGAGCTGCAGCATCTCCGGGTCCACCGCCTTCAGGCCCGTGACCATGGAGATGACGACCGGGAAGAACGCGATCAGGACGGCGATCAGGATCTTCGGCGCGATCCCGAAGCCGAGCCAGACGACGAACAGCGGCGCGATCGCGATCTTCGGCACGACCTGCGCGAACAGCAGGATCGGATAGAGCGTCTTCTCGACGGTGGTCGAGTACACCATCACGACGGCCGCGAGCACACCGACGACCACGGCGATGACGAAGCCGAGCAGTGTCTCGTACGTGGTGATCCAGCTGTGCTGCCACAAGTAGTCGGACTTGTCGACGAGTACGTCGAGGGTGGCACCCGGCGACGGGACGAGATACGGCTCCACCAGCTCGGCGGCGGCGATCGCCCACCAGACGGCGAAGCAGGCGAGCAACAGGGCCACCGGTCGCCAACTGTGCTCGGCGGCCTCGGCGACCCGACGGCCCGGACTGGGCCGCTCTCGCACGGCGACGCCCGCGGTCTTCGCGGGCGGTGCGGACAGTGCGCTCTGGCTCACGGGTAACTCCCCGGTGTAGGGCGGTGGTTGGCGAGTCTGCGGGCGCTGGTGCGAACGCTGGTGCGGTGGCGCTGGTGCGGTGGCGCCGGTGTGGGCGCTGGTGTGGGCGCTGGTGCGGGTGGATCCTGGTTCCCGAAAACGCTTTCAGAAAGCGCTTTCTGCTAGCATGTCGGCCACGCTAATGACCCCTCGACAGCACGGTCAATAGGTCGTCCCGAAGTTTCCTACGGGCCCCGCACCGTCGGCGCCCGGAGGCCGGCCACGACGCCCGAAGGGGGCGCAGTGAGTGAACGGGAACGCACACGCCAGGATCGCCTCCACCCCCGCGGCAGCGCACCACCCCCCGTCACGCTGCACACCGTGGCGCACGCGGCGGGCGTCTCCCCCGCCACCGCGTCCCGCGCCCTGAACGGCACGACGCGGGTCCGTGAGGAGCTGCGCGGCCGGGTGCTCGCGGCGGCCGCCGAGCTCGGGTACATCCCCAACGCCCATGCGCAGGCGCTCGCCTCCGCCTCCAACAACACCGTCGGCGTGATCTGCCATGACGTCAGCGACCCGTACTTCGCGGCGATCGCGAGCGGCGTGATGCGGGCGGCCGCCGAGCGCGACCTGCTCGTCATGCTGGCCTCGACCTTCCGCGACCAGGCCCGGGAGATCGCGTACGTGTCGATGCTGCGGGCCCAGCGCGCACGGGCCATCCTGCTGATCGGCTCGGGGATAGAGGACCGCGCCTGGGAACGCGCCCTGGAAGCCGAACTCGCCCCCTACACCAGGGCGGGCGGCCGGGTAGCGGTGGTCAGCCGGCACCGCAGCCTGCGCGTCGACACCGTACTGCCGGAGAACCGCGAGGGCGCCGCGGCCCTGGCTCGCGCCCTACTCGCCCTGGGCCACCGGGAGTTCGGGGTCCTGACGGGACCGCCGGAACTGACCACCGTCGCCGACCGGCTCACCGGCTTCCGCGAGGCGCTCGCCGCGGCCGGGGTGGCGCTGCCCGAAGAGCGGGTGGTGCGGGGCGCGTTCACCCGCGACGGCGGCCACGCGGCGGCGCTCGAACTCCTCGCCCGCGGCGCCCGCCCGACCTGCGTGTTCGCGGTGACGGACGTGATGGCCGTGGGCGCGCTCGCGGCTCTGCGCGAACGCGGCCTGCGGGTCCCGGACGACGTGTCGCTCGCGGGCTTCGACGACATCCCTCTCGTACGCGAACTCACCCCGGCGCTGACGACGGTGGGGTTGCCGCTGCGGCGCATGGGCGAGCTGGCGATAGCCCTGGCGTTGCGTGAGCGGAGCGCGCGCTCGCGGGTGGAGCGGGTACCGGGCGAGGTGGTGCTGCGGGCCAGCACGGGTCGGGCGAACTCCGGTTGCGGCTGAGCGATTTCTTCCCTCTCCACCCCTTATCGAACTGGGGCTCTGCCCCAGCCCCCGCTCCTCAAACGCCGGAGGGGCTGAATGCACGTGCCCCGACAGGGGCGCGGGGAACTGCGCGAGCAACCACGACGGCGGGAAAGCCGAACGAAGCAGCCGACGGCGGTCTTTCGGGAAGGGGCGGGGTGGGGAGAATCCAGCGGGCCCGGGCCGACCCTCAAGCCCCAGCCTCGATCTGCTCGATCAGCTCCCTTGCCAACCCCTTGATCGCCCCCAACCCCGCCCTCCCCCACGGGTGCGGCTCGGTGTCCACGACGCAGATCGTGCCGAGCGCCATCCCCGTACCGTCGATGAGCGGAGCGCCCAGGTACGAGCGGATGCCGATCTCGTCCACCACCGGATTGCCCGCGAAGCGGGGGTAGTCGCGGACGTCCTCCAGGACCAGGGCCCTGCGGCGCACCACCACGTGCGGGCAGTAGCCGTGGTCGCGGTCGAGGTAGCGGCCGACGCGGCCCTCCTTGGTGTCGATGCCGCGTTCCGGGCCCGCGATGTTCCCCTCGGGCGTGTGCAGGCCGGCGAAGAACTGCCGGTTCTCGTCGATGAAGTTGACCATCGAGTAGGCCGCCCCGATCGTCTCGGCGAGCCGGTCCGCGAACGCGTCGAACGCCGGGTCCGGCGCGTCACCGAGACCCAGCTCCCGCAGTCGCAGCACCCTGCTCGACGCCTCCTTGTCGACGGGGGTCAGCAGCAGGTGCCCGGTCGGGTCGTACGTCATGAGTGTGCTCCGTGGCTGGGGGCGGGGGCGGGGGCCGGGGTCTGGGTCAGCAGGTACTGGACGAGGGTCACCAGGGTCTGGATGCCGGAGCCCGGGACGCGCGCGTCGCACAGCACCACCGGCACCTCGGGCTTGAGGTCGACGGCCGCGCGCACCTCCTCCGGCTCGTAGCGGTACGAACCGTCGAACTCGTTGACGGCGACGACGAAGGCGATTCCGCGCCGCTCGAAGAAGTCGACGGCGGAGAAGCAGTCCTCCAGGCGTCTGGTGTCGGCGAGCACGACGGCACCCAGCGCACCGTCGGACAACTCGTCCCACATAAACCAGAACCGCTCCTGGCCCGGGGTGCCGAAGAGGTACAGGACGTGGCGCTCGTCGAGGGTGAGGCGCCCGAAGTCCATCGCCACGGTCGTGGTGGACTTGCCCTCGATGCCCTCCAGGCTGTCGGTCGCCTCGCTGACGGTGGTGAGCAACTCCTCGGTGCTGAGCGGTTCGATCTCGCTGACCGTACTCACGAAGGTCGTCTTGCCCACGCCGAACCCGCCCGCGACCAGGACCTTCAGCGCGTCCGGGAAGCCGTCCCGCCCCTCCGTACCAGAGGTGCGGGGGGCCGTCAGCGGGTCAGAGCCGTCGTCGTAGACCATCGAGCACTGCCTCCAGCAGGGACTGGTCGTCGGTGGGGTGGTGGCGGAAGGTGGGGGCCTTGGCGGTGAGGGCGCCGCAGTCGACGAGGTCGGAGAGCAGCACCTTCGTCACCACGGCGGGCAGCCTCAGCTGCGCCGCGATCTCGGCCACGGAGGTGGGCCCGGCACCGCACAGGCCGAGTGCCTGCGTGTGCTCGGGCCCCATGTGGGCGACCGACACCGCACCCGTCGGCACGACCATGGAGAGCAGGTCGAGCGGGGCGCTGGGCCGGGTTCTGCCGTTGATCACGGTGTACGGACGGACGAGCCGCCCGGCCGCGTCGTCCAGCCACGGCCCGTCCTGCGGAAGTGCCGGAGGTGCCACGGTCACGGCCTCATCACCGAAGGCTCTACGGGCTGCCGCGCGGGCGTGACGAGATACGGCCGCACGCTCTTCACCAGCATCGCCATCTCGTACCCGAGGACCGCCGCGTCCGCCTCGCGGCCGGCCAGGACCGCGAGGCACGTGCCGGACCCGGCGGTGGAGACGAAGAGCAGCGTCTGCGCCAACTCCACGACAACTTGCCGGACTTCGCCCCCGTCACCGAAGCGGATACCGGCGCTGCGGCCGAGCGAGTACAGGCCGGAGGCGAGCGCGGCCATGTGGTCGGCGCTGTCCGGGTCGAGTCCGTGGACCGATTTGACCAGTCCGTCGGAGGAGAGCAGGACCGCGCTGCGGGTGTGCGGCACCCGCTGCACCAGACCGCTCAACAACCAGTCGAGGTCGGAAACCTGGCCGGTCGGTACATCGCTCGCCATGGGGGATCGACTCCTTGAGATACGGCGTCAACTTGCCGGTCGGGGGGCGGACTTCACGGGCACGGCCTAGGGTCACCCGGTCGGTTCGCCTCCCCCGTCGTGCGCACCGTCCTGGTGCGCGTGGGGTGCTGCGGGGCGCAGCGGTACGGGCGTGGGGTGCGCCCCGGGTTCGGGCCGCGGGTCGCCGTGCGCCTCGGCGAGTCCGATGCCGCGCTGGAAGGCGGCCATGAGGCCCGGGTCGTGGCCGTCCGTCTCCGGCTCGTCGGCCGGGGCGTGCGACGCGGGGGCGTCGCGCAGCTGCGGTACCAGGTGTTCCTGGGCGCGGCGCTTGGGGAGTTGGGGTCGGCCCATGGTGCCGCGTACGCCCGTGGGCGCGGGGCTCGCGGGCAGCGGGGGCTTGAGGGACGCGTCGGCCGGGTTGGGCCGCGAGGCGTGGGCGCCGCGTACCGGGAGCGGGGGCGCGGGTCGGCCTACGGTCGCGTCGTCCTGCGGCTGCGGCGCGGACTGCGTCGGTACCTGGGCGACGGGCGTGTGGGTCGCGGTGTGCAGCGTCAGCGCGGGCGCGTCGGCCCCCCGCCTGGGCAGCCGTACGGGCTCCGCCGGTGCGGGGGCGGCGGGGTGCGCGGCGGAGGTGGCCTGGTGAGGTACGGGGAGCGGGCCGCCGGTGGCCGTGAACTGGCCGCTGTTCTGGCCCTGTTGGGCTTGCTGTGCCTGTTGGGCTTGCTCTGCCTGTTGGGACTTCTGGGCTTGCTGGGCCGTGGTGGGCTGCGCGGCGGGCGAGGTGCGGGCGGGCTGCGGGTCCGGCCGGGGTCCGCCCTCCCGCACCACCGGCTGCGGGCCCGTACGGACCACTTGCTGCGGTCCCGTCCGGGACACCGCCTGCGGTCCCGGCTGGGCAGCGGTCTGCTGCTGGCGCCCATCGGCGGCCGCCTGCTGGTGTCGCCCCTCGCCTGCCGCCTGCGCCTGCCGCCCGTCCGTGGGCGTCTGCGGCTGCTGCCCGTCGGCGGCCGTCTCGTCGTCCGCGCCGAGGAGGCTCTGCGGCAGCACGATGACGGCCTGCACACCGCCGTAGATGTTGGTCTGCAGCCGTACGGCGATGCCGTGCCTGCGGGCGAGCGCGGCGACCACGAAGAGACCGATGCGCCCCCCGGCGATGAGACCGGCGACGTCGACGCCCTCGGGGTCGGCGAGCAGCGCGTTCATCTCGCTCTGCTCCTCGCCCGCCATGCCCAGGCCCCGGTCCTCCACCTCGATGGCGAGGCCCGAGGTGACCCGGCTGGCACGCATCAGGACCTGGGTGTGCGGGGGCGAGAACACCGAGGCGTTCTCGACGAGTTCGGCGAGCAGGTGGATCACGTCGGCGACCGCGTGCCCGCGCAGCGTGCCGTCGATCGGCGGCACGAGCTTGACCCGGGAGTACTGCTCGACCTCGGCGATCGCGGAGCGCAGCACCTCGCTCATGGTGACCGGGTGGGACCACTGGCGGCGCGAGATGGCGCCGCCGAGCACGGCGAGGTTCTCGGCGTGCCGGCGGATGCGGGTGGCGAGGTGGTCGACGTGGAAGAGGCCCTTGAGCAGCTCGGGGTCCTCGACCTCGTTCTCCAGCTCGTCGAGGAGCTGGATCTCGCGGTGCACCAGGGACTGCAGCCTGCGGGCCAGGTTGACCAGGAGTTCGACCTTCTGCTCGCTGCTGGCCTGACTGGACAGCTGCGCGGCCTGCACGACGGAGGCGACGGCGGACTCCTGGGCGCGGGTCAACTCCCGGGCGAGCTGGTCGAATTCGTCGGCGCCCGGGCCGGCCGCGGGGCCGGGGGGCGTCGTGGTGGGGCGCGGGGCGGCTTCACCGCGGCGCAGTCGCTCGACGAGGGCGCGCAGGTCGTTCTGTCCGCGCGCGGTGGTGCGGCGCAGGGCGGAGACGCGGTCCATGACGGCCCGGGTGGTGCGGTCGGCGGCCACCACGGCGGCGGCGATCCCGGCGACGGCCACGGTCGCGGCGGCGGCGAGGAGGCCCCACAGGAGCGGGGTGGGCCGCGCGCCGGTGACCTGGACGACGCAGAGCACGGCGGCCGCACCGGCCAGGGCCACGGCCACGGCGGGCAGGACGGAGGCGCGCAGGAGTTGCCGGCGTATCCGGGCCTCGGGCAGTTCCTTGACGGCACGGGGTCCGGGCCTGCCATGGCGTCCGCCCTCGCGGCGTTCTGCGCGTGCGGCCGGTTCGCGAAGGTGAGACATCAGTGTCCTCGTCGAGTGGACTCGTGGTGCGCGGGCATCGGCGCTCGGCTTCGGGCATGCGGCATGGCGGTGCCGTTCGTCGGCGAGCAGTGGATGCGCCCTGCGTTGGTCGACGAGCACACACGGTAGTCACGAATCACGGCCCCGCGACGGGCAGTTGAGGAACTTCACCGAACCGCGTTCAACCCCGGCGTGACATCTCGTACAATCGCGCGAATCCCGCAGGTCGGACGCGTGTTCGCGTCACTCCCGCGTGGCTGTGGAGGCGGTGCGTACGCGGTGGTCGCGGGCGGCTTCGCAGGTCGGCGGGGCGGCGCGCGGGGTGGCTTCGGCGGGAGCGCGGGACGGCCGGCAGCGGGTCCGCACTCCTCTGCGCGGGGCGTACGCGGCGGGGTGCGCGCCGGGCCCCTTGTCGGGCGTACGGATGTCGGACCACCGAGACGGTCAGGAGCGGGCCGCGCCCGGACATGTGCGAAAGGGAATGTGCACGGAACGGAAAAGGGGCACGCCCGGTCCCCGAGGCAGGAGACCTCGGGGACCGGGCGTGCCCGGGAACTTCCGTGCCGCGGTGGCTAGTTGTCGCCGCGCCACCAGTTCAGCCACAGGTTCAGGACCTTGCCTCCGAGCGACGGCTTTGTCGGTGCCGTGGGCGGCGGTCCCGGCTGGAGCAGCGAACCCGCCCTGGGAGCCGCGCCGTTGGCGACGGCCGAGGCCTTCTCGGCGGCGCGTGCGGCACGCGGCGAGAAGCGCACCGGGAGTGTCTTCAGGGCCCGGTGGAAGGGGCCCGGGCGCCACTCCAGGGTGGACTCGTCGACCGCGAGGCGCAGGTCCGGCAGGCGCTTGAACAGCATCTCGATCGCGGTGTGCGCGATGGAGAGGGCCTGGCGCTGCGCGGGGCACTGGTGCGGGCCCGCGGACCACGCGAGGTGGGCGCTGTGCGTCGCGTCCTGCTCGGCCGCGATGCCCTCGTCGGGGTCGTTGTTGGCCGCCGCGAAGGACATCAGGATCGGCACGCCGGTCGGGAACACCACGTCGTGCAGCTCGGTCGTACGACGGGCGTAGTGCACGCCGTAGTTGGCGAGCGGCGGGTCCCAGCGCAGCACGTCGTTGATGGACTCGCTGATCGGCGGGTTGATGCCGGCGGAATGCCCGGCGAACCGCGGGTCGGCGAAGATCTTCAGGGCGGCCGTGCCGATGAGATTGGCCTCCGGCTCGGTACCGGCGCCCATCAGCGTGACGAGCTGGTGGATGATCTCCTCGCCGCCCGGCTGCGCGGGGTGGGCGAGCATCCAGCTGGTGACGTCGGAGCCGGGCGTCGCGGTCTTGAACTCCAGGAGGTCCACCAGGCCCTGGGTGACCAGGGCGTTGGACTTCTCGGGCTCGCGGCCGTCGAAGAGGGCGGACATACCCTCCACGAGCCGGTCGGCGATGTCGTCGGGGCAGCCGAACATGCGGTTGAAGACGCGCAGCGGCAGGGTCTTGGCGTACTGCCCGATCAGGTCGGCGCGCCCGGTCGGGGCGAACTGGTCGATCAGCTCGTCGGCGGCTTCTTCGACGAAGCGGCGCAGCTGGTAGAGGTCGACCTTGCCGAGCGCGTCGTCGATGACCTGACGGCGTGCCTGGTGCTCGTGGCCGTCGCTGAAGAGGGCGTTGGGCCGCCACTCCATCATCGGGCGGACGCTGCTGTCGGCCGGGACGTTGCCCCGCATGAGGTCGGCCCAGTTGCGCGGGTCCTTGGAGAAGTCGGGGCTGAGCAGGATCTCGCGGGCCGTGGCGTAGCTGGTCACGAGGATGGCGTGCACGCCCGGTTCGAGCGCGACGGGGTGGGCGCGGGAGCCGGTGGCCCGCAGACGTCCGTAGACGGCGTGCGGGTCGGCGGCGAAGTCCGCGCCGAACAAGGGGGTGACGGCCGCGGCACCCGTGCCCGTCACGGGGCAGCCGGGCGCGTTCTGGCTCTGGCCGTAGGAGTCGACGGGGTAACTCACCGGAAGCTCTCTTGGTGTACGGCCCGCTCGTGGAGGTGTTCCACGAGGCGGATCAGGGCGATGGTGGAGGACTGGGGGTCACGTGCGTCGCAGGTGACCAACGGGGTGTCCTGGTGCAGGTCGAGCGCGTCCCGGACCTCGGCCTCGTCGAACCTGCGCCCGCCCGCGAAGTGGTTCACGGCGACGCCGTAGGGCAGTCCGAACTCCTCGACGCGGTCGAACACCGGGAACGACTCGGCGAGGTTGCGGGTGTCGGCGAGGACGAGGGCGCCGAGTGCGCCGTACGCCAGGTCCTGCCAGAGGCGCCGGAAGCGCTCCTGGCCGGGGGCGCCGAACAGGTACAGGACGAGGCGGGGGCTCAGCGTGAGCCGGCCGAAGTCCATGGCGACGGTGGTGGTCTTCTTGTCCGGGAGGCCGACCAGGTCGTCGTAGCCCACGCTGGAGGCCGTCATGACCTCTTCGGTACGGAGCGGGTCGATCTCGGACAGGGTTCCCACGTACGTGGTCTTGCCGACGCCGAAGTGCCCCGCGACCAGGATCTTCGTGGCCACTTGCACGGTGTCGGCCAGATATATGGGCTGCTTAGAGACGGGCGCGGAGCCCATTGAGGACCTCCTCCAGGAGGGTTCTGTCTGTGGCGGGGGTGCTGGTGGGCGACGTGCGGGTGGTGATGAGCTGCTCGTCGACGAGGTCGGCGACCAGCACCTTGGTCAGCGCCACCGACAGGTTGAGGTAGCCCGCTGCCTCGGCGACCGTCATCAGCGCTCCGCCTCGGCAGAGTTCGACGATGGAGCGCTTCTCCCGGTTGAGCCGGTGCAGGGGCTCGTTACTGGGGGTCGCCTTGATCAGGGTGATGACGTCGATGTCCGCTCTCGACGGCTTGGCTCGCCCACCGGTGATGACATAAGAGCGGACCAGTGAGCTGTCGTCCTGGCCGCTCATCCGTGGTAGCCAAAGCCCTGCCGGTCCGCTACGGCCATCTCGTGCCCGATCTGGCCGACCAGTTCCTGCATGCGGCGGCTGATGGCGGCGATGTCCACCGCGGCCGTCGTCGACACACCCAGGTAGGCGCCCGCTCCGGCACGAATGGCGAAGACGTACCGCGAGTCGAACTCGATCATCGTTTGGAGCCAGGGGTTGTGCGCCCCGCCGCTGAAGATGGGGTCCTGGCACAGTGACGCGAGGCCGGACATGGCGGCGGAGTAGGTGTCCGCCTCGTCCTTGCTGATCTCCTCGGTGCGGGCCTGCATGAGCCCGTCCCGGGAGAGCAGCACCGCGTGCAGGACCTCGGGGATCTCGAGGAGGCTGCGCAGCATCCACGCGGGCTTGCTCGTCGTGTCACTCATGAAGTTGTCGTCCCCTTGTGCTCGTCTGCCGTGCTGCTGACACGGCCCTCACGGTTGCCCCGCTGCAGTGCAGCCATACGGCGCGCGGTCTCCTCCGCGGAGCGGGGAGGCTGCACGTCGCCGTCCTGGAGTCGCGCGTCCGCGGTCGGTGCCTTGCGGCGGCGCCGCGGCAGTCCGCCCGATGTGGTGCCGAGGTCGCCGGCGCCGGGCGGCGCGGCCCCCTCGCGCCGGTCGGCCTCGGTGGGCGACTCGGGCCCGGGCGCCGCGGTCCAGTCACCGGTGGTGGACGGCGTGTGCGGGCGCGGGGGTTCGGGCGCGGGCGGGGGCGTGAGCGCGGGCTCGGTGGACTGTATCGGCGCGTGCGTGGGCGTGGGCTCCTGCCGGGGTGCGGGCATCGGCGCGGGCGCGGGCCGCGCGGCCGGTGCGGGCCTGGCCGCGGGCGGCGGGGGCGCCACGGCGGGACGCTCCTCGGCGGCCGCGGTGAGCGGCGCGGCGGCCGAAGGGGCCGCTGCGGCATGGCCGTTGAGGACGTCCATGGGGCGCTGCGGAGCTACGCCGGGCACCTGCCTGGGCGCGCTGTCGGGCATCTGCGTGAGCAGCGCGTTGGGCAGCATGATGACGGCTCGTACGCCCTTGTAGAGGCTGGTCTTGAGACCGACGGAGAAGCCGTACTGCTGGGCGAGCTGGCCGACGACGCGGAAGCCGAAGCTGGGCTCCTCGGCGAGCTCCTCGATGTCCAGGGCCGGGGGGTGGGACAGGAGTTCGTTGGCCTCCTGGACCTTCTTGGGGGCCATGCCGAGGCCGCGGTCGTCGACGGAGATGGCCACGCCGTTGGGCAGGCGCTCCAGCTCGACCTCGATGGGCTGCTCGGGGTTGCTGAACTGGTCGGCGTTGTCGAGGAGTTCGGCCACGGCGTGCACCACGGGGTTGACGGCGTGCGCGGCCACTCCGACGTCCAGCTCGTTGACGAGGCGTACGCGGGTGAAGCCGCGGATGTAGCCGGTGGCGCCGCGGACGACGTCCGTCGCGGTCTCGGGTACGCGGGAGCGGCCGGGGAAGCCGCCGCAGAGCACCACGATGTTCCTCGCCTTGCGGAGGAAGTACGACGTGCGGTGGTCGACCTTCATCAGCGCTTCGAGGAGCCGGGGGTCCTGGAGCATCCGCTCCAGGTCGCTGATGGTCTTCTGCTGCTCGGAGCCGCGGGCCAGGAAGCTCTCGCCGATGACCTTGAGGAGCTTCCACAGGGACTCGCCCATGCGGTCCCGGGCGACGTCGCTCAGCTGCGAGAACCACTCGGCGATGACCCGCAGGTCGTGCTCGAAGTCGCTGCCCGCCAACGAGCCATAGGCCTCGGGGAGTTGGAAGGGCGGCGGGGTTTCGTTGGGGTTGGCGAGGCGCGGCAGGTAGTTCTCCAGGAGATAGCGTGCCGCGTCGTCCCTCCGCTGTCGCTGCGCCATCGCCTCGGCGCTGCGCTTGCGTTGTACGCGGGCCACATTGTGCCCTCGCAGTGCGAGCACCACGAGGACAACCATGGCCCCGATCAGGCACCAGAACACCCAGTCCTGCTGCCCAAGGTATTGGATCATCGCTCTAGGGCCCCTCGGCCCATCCTCCTTCGTCTAATCGATGCCTCACGCTCAACGCCCCTTCGCCTGGCGCGCGTTGAGCGCCGTCGCCAGGAGATAGCCGTCGAGTCCCGTGAGGTCGCCGCTACGGGCGGGGGTCCCGTATGCGCGCATCAGAGCCTTGGTGCCACGCAGTGCGGCGGGTGAACGGCGTGCGATGGTGCGTGCCCACCGGTCGACGATCTTGTCGAGCTCCGTGGAGTCGGCTGCCACGCGGTGCAGCAGCGACCACTCCAGGGCTCGCGCAGAGTCCACGACGTCGCAGGTCAGCACCATTTCCCGGATACGGGGTGCGCCGACCTCGGCGATCAGCCGGCTCAGCGCGCCGCCCCAGGCCGTCGGGAGCCCGAGGCCGAGTTCGGGCATCCGGAAGGTGCAGTCGACGGTACCGACGCGCAGGTCGCAGTAGAGGGCCAGGGCCACTCCGGCGCCCACGGCGGGTCCGCGGACGGCGGCGATGGTGGCCACGTCGGCGGACTCCAGGGCCTCGCAGACGCGTCGGGCCTTCTCGGCGACCCGGAGGACGGCCTCGCCGGTGGTGTCGGCCTCGGCCAGCGACTCCAGTTCGTGGCGGTCGCCGCCGAGGCAGAACTCCGTCTCCTCGCCCGCGAGTACAAGCACCCGCAGGTCGGGGCGTTTCCGCAGGTGTGCGAGTACGTCCGCGAGGTCGTCGAGGAGTGCCTCGTCGGCGACGTTCTTGGCGCCCTCGCGGCGCATGCGTACGTGCAGGGCGGCGCCGCTCTCGGTGACGTCGAGGGTCTTCAAGTCGTCCACGGAGAAGGTCTGCTGAGTCATCGTCACGCTCCGAAAGAGTAGAAGCGCGGCTTGGGCGCGAGGCCCACCCGCAGACTGGCCATCCGCCGGAACGCCACCCTCGGCTCCCATTGCGGCTCGGACACCACCCGCAGTGTGGGAAAGCGGGTCAGCAGCTTCCGGAGCAGCACATGGCCCTCCAGCCTGCCGAGTCCGGCCCCGAGACAGAAGTGGGCACCCTGCCCGAAGGCCAGATGCCGGGAGGGCCCGGGGCGTCGCACATCGAATCGATCGGGGTCGGCTATGAACCTCGGATCATGATGTGCCGAGCCTATGCACACGTACACCAACTGCCCCTTGCCTACGGCAATATCTGACAGAGAGTCACTGCGGGACCCTACACGAGTGGTTATCGACACCGCGGGGTCATAACGAAGAATCTCCTCAGTCGCTGCGGGAATCCCTTCGGGGTGGTATCGGAGCCAGTCGGCCTGGTCCGGATGCCGGTCGAGGAGCCACATCGCGGCGTTGAGGAGATTGGACGTCGTCTCAAGTCCCGCCATGATGGAGAAGGTTGCCAGCCGCTGCACGATGGTCGCCGCCTGCTGGGGGTCCTTCTCCACCTCGCTCCATGCTCGGATCCAGGAGGAGAGTACGTCCTCGCCGGGCGACTTGGTGCGTTCGGCCACCAGGTCCTCGAAGTACGCCTTGAGGTTCAGGGCGGACTCGTCGGCGACGGCCAACTGTGCGGGCGTGGGGAAGAGTTCCTGCGACCAGGCCTGCCCGTGCGTCCAGTCGCGC
Source organism: Streptomyces luteolus (assembly GCF_029968015.1). GTDB lineage: Bacteria > Actinomycetota > Actinomycetes > Streptomycetales > Streptomycetaceae > Streptomyces > Streptomyces luteolus. The sequence goes on along the minus strand of NZ_JASCIS010000043.1, from coordinate 11,464 downwards.
AGCTTACGGTAGTCGGCGGCGGGCACACCGAGCCAGCGTCCTACGGCGGCCACGGGGAGGCCGTCGCCGACGATGTCCGCGTAGTCGGCCTCGCCGTCCTCCTTCATCCGCACTTCGAGTTCGTCGAGCACGCCGTCCACCAACCCACCAACTACTGCGCCGAGTTGGTCGAGTGTGCCACGGTCGAAGGTATTGCCGAGCACGCGGCGCTGCCGGGTGTGCTCGGGGGCGTTCAGAAGCATGATCATCTGGCTGAACTCGGTGGAGGCGGGGGACGTCCACCTCGGCTCGCCCTGCTTCAGACGCCATTCGAGGTCCGGTGTGCGGTACGAGCGGTCGCGCAGCACCGCGCTGGCGGCCTCGTACGACGTGACCATCACGCCGCCCCACGGGGACGGCACGACGTCACCGCACTCGCGCAGCTTCTCGTAGGCGGGCCAGGGGTTGCTCTGCCCGTCCCCGAATTTGCGTGCTGAACGTAACCGGGAGAGGAGTACGGCCACCTGACGCGATACGTCGGGCGCCGGCGGCGCCGCCGCTTCGGCCGATTCGGCCGGAACCGACTGCTGTGCTTGTTGCGGGGGAACGGATTGTGGACAGGCTATCGAGGCGTCAACGGACATGTGCTCCTCCAACCCACGGGGCGGGACGCGTGCGCGTGCCGGATGAACTTGTAGGACTCATATGCCTGCTGACCTTGGCAGGTCTCCTACCTAGTGTGAAGGACGCTTTTTCGCCACTGCGGCCGACGGACCGCCCCTGGTCTCAGCCACCGAGACGGGCGCTCCGCTTTGCAGCCCCTCGACACCGCCCGACCAGCGGGATTCTTGAGACACGTGTGATTCCGAGTAACCCTTGGGGCCGTTGTGACCCCACGCGCCACCGTGGCTCAAATTCGCCCTACCGCACCCCTCGATCGCGCGTGCGAGCGCCAACTAAACATCAGCGTCGGCCGGTTCTGCCCCGCCGCTGACTCTGTCCGGCAATCGACGCTCGGTCCGGCCTTCATGACTGCCCGTCAGGGACCTCCACACAAGTGGCACGGAACAGTCTGTGTACGTTCATGGGATGAAGGCTTGACGGGGCGGAGGCTCTTGTTCCGTCGGGGGTGGGGTGGCGGGCACGCGCCCTGCGTCGTGCTCGCACAGTCCCGCCGTCCGCCGGGAGGCCAGGCCCTGCGGCTCTCTCTCCCCCCCCCCGCCTGCGGCCGGGGGTCCCCCAGTGCGTGCTCTCGGCGTGCCGGGCGCAGGCCCTCGTCCTGGCTCGTACTGGACTCGTACTGGACTCGTACTGGATGCACTTGGGCCTTCGCCCGGTGCGGCGAGTGGGCCCCCGGGCTGGAGGCTGGGGGAGCGTGCATGGCGTCGCGGCGGCTGGGGGCACCTTCCGCCCGAGGGTGGGGGCGGACTTGACGGACAAGGCCTGGGGCGCCTTTCCGATCTTCGCGGATCAGGCTCCGGCGTCATGAGGATCCTCCGGCTGGAGGCTGGGGTCCCGGCTGGAGGCTGGGGGTCCCGGCTGGAGGCTGGGGGTCCCGGCTGGAGGCTGGGGGTCCCGGCCGGGGGCTGGGGGTCCCGGCTGGAGGCTGAGGGACCCGGCCGGAGCCTGCGGTCCCAGCCGGAGGCTGCGGTCCCGGCCGGAGGCCTGGGGGCGCCCCGGCCGGGGCCGGGGCCGGGGAAGTCGCGGACCCGCAGAGATCCGAGGGGACGCCCCTCACGCCCCGCCCCCTCCCCCGCCTGCTCACGCGTCCGCGCGGATCACCACGTCCAGGACGCGCGGGCTGCGCACGCCTCGACGCGTTCCAGCTCGATGTCGGACGTGGTCGACGGCCCGCTGATCAGGGGCGCGGGCCGCTGCGGCACGAGCCGCGACCACCGCGTCCGGCACGCCCGCCTCCACTGACGACAGATCGACGACGCACACATGAAGGTCGGGCACCAGCGACAGCGCCCGCCGCCCCTGGTCGGCAAAGCCGTCGAGGAAGATCGTGCCGGACCCGGCGCAGCCGACCGCCGAGGCCGTCACCACCCCGTCCAGCGCGTCGAGTTGTGGCGCCGGAATCTCCGCCGCGTCCTCCCGCACCTCACGTCGTACACCGCGAGCCAGCCCCGGTCGAGCCCCGCGGGCACCCCGACCCTCCGCGCTCCGCACTCCGCGCTCGCGCAGCACGTCGGCGAGCACCTCTGCGGTGCGGTCGGCCGTACAGGTGTGCACCTGGGCCGCCCGGTAGTCCATGAGCCGGTCGACGAAGAGGGCGAGCCGTTCGCCGTCGGGCAGGGGCCTGCCGGTGCGGTGGTCGCGCGGGACGGTCGCATGGGGCCGGTGCGCGAGGGTCAGGGCGTCCCGTACCCGTCCGAGATGCCTATGGGGGTCGGACCGAACGGGAGCCGCGAGGCCACGCCTCGGCCGAGGCCCCTCACCCCTCCCGGGCCAGGTCGAGGCCCGCCCGGGTGGTGGCCACCGCCACGTCGTCCGCCTCCGACCGCAGGCGCCACGGCTGGGCGAGGGGTGCGGAGACCGGGCGCCACCACGCCTGAGCGGGAAGCTCCCCCGCGGGCTCGAAGGGCTCGCCGGGGTGGGGCGTGGCGACCGGCTGGGCGGCCTCCTCCGCGGCGTGCCGGGTCCACTCGCCGGGCTCGGCCCACGGGTGCGGGGCCAGGTTGAACGTGCCCCAGTGGATGGGGAGGAGCGCGCCGTGCGGCCGGCCGCCCTGGAGGTCGAGGTGGGCCTGGACGCCCTCCTCGGGGGTCATGTGGATGTCCGGCCAGTACTCGCTGTACGCGCCGATCTGGATCATCGTCGCGTCGAACGGGCCGTGCTCCGCACCGATGTCGCGGAAGCCCGGGAAGTATCCGGTGTCCCCGGAGTGGAAGACGCGGTGCTCGTCCCCCGCCACGACCCAGGACGCCCACAGCGTGTGCTGTTCGTTGCGCAGACCGCGGCCGCAGAAGTGCCGGGCCGGGGTGGCGGTGAGGCTGAGCCCCGCGATCCGCGTCTGCTCGTTCCAGTCCAGCTCGCGCAGGCGGTCCGGGGAGACGCCCCAGTGCTCCAGGTGCGCCCCGACGCCGAGCGGCACCGCGAAGACCGTGTCCGTGTCGGCCAGGGCCTTGATCGTGGGCAGGTCCAGGTGGTCGTAGTGGTCGTGCGAGATGACGACCGCGTCCACGGGGCCGAGCGCGGTGAGCGGGACCGGCACCGGATGCAGCCGCTTCGGCCCGACGAAATCGAAGGGAGAGCAGCGCTCTCCCCACACCGGGTCGAAGAGCACCCGGCGCCCGTCGATCTCCGCGAGCACGCTGGAGTGGCCCATCCAGGTCAGCCGCAGGCCGCTCGCGGGCGGACGCGCGAGGTCGGCGAGCGTCGTCGGGTGCACGGGCACCGTCCCGGAAGGCGCCCGGCGCAGCCGCTCCTCCTTGCGGAAGTACGTCTTCGCGAACTCGATCTTGGAGCCCAGGGGGCCGACGCGCGCCCCCACCGGGTTGGTGAACCGGCCGTTCGCGAAGTTCGGCGAGCTGTGGATCCGCGCCAGGCGCTCACCGCTCGGATCGGCGCCGAAAGGTGCGGGCCGCAGCGAGCGGAGCCCGGAGCGAAGGGAACGGAAGCCGGTCACGGATCCTCCAGCGGTGCTGTTCGGTCAGGTTTTCCATTATGTGGGGCAGGTCTGACAACGCCTCACGGACGCCCGTCCCGGAACGGGCGTACGCCCCGGGACGACAGTGCGCCCCGGTACCGCCGTGCGCCTCGGGACGGCCGTACGCCTCGGGACGGCCGTACGCCTCGGGACGACCGTGCGCCTCGGGACGGCCGTACACCCCGGGACGACCGTCCACCGCTCACCCGGCAGGCTGCCCGTAAGCGCGCCCGACCGGCAGCCGGAGCACGACCCGCCGGTCGCGCACCATCGCGGCGCGGTAGTCGTCCCAGTCCGGGTGCTCGCCGCGCATGTCGCGGTAGAGGCGGATCAGCTCCTCGACCGTGTCGTCGTACGGGTCCTCCGCCGCCGGAGTGAGTTCGGCGGTGCCCTCGACGACCGTCCAGGCCCAGCGGTCGGCGCTCGTGACGTGGTACGAGGCTCGGGGGTCTCGGCGCAGGTTGCGGGTCTTGGCGCGGTCGTCCGTCACGGAGACCCGCAGGACGCGCGCCGACGGGTCGTAGTGGTGGTTGACGTTGGACAGCTGGGGGCGCCCGTCCCGTCTCAGCGTGACGAGGACCCCGCCGTCGTACTCCGTGAGCAGCCTCAGCAGCGCGTCCTGGTGATCGTCTCCTGTCGTCATGCCCCGTCAACGTGCCGGACCCCCGAAGGATTCCGCCCGCGCGATGTCACATTCCGCCCGCCGCCACACGTCGTGGGGGTGAAAGGCCCGCACAACACCTGGAGGTGGCCCCATGGCCCGCATCTCGCTGAAGCCGCGCAACACCGTCCTCAATCGCTTCGTGCAGTGGTACTGCACGCGCGCGTACGGCAAGGTCATGGACCCGGTGAAGGCGTCCGGGCACCACCCGAAGCTGATGTGGGCGCAGCTGCGGTTCGAGCAGAACGTGAGCAAGTGGGACAAGCTCGACCCGGATCTGAAGGCGCTGGCCGTGATGGCCTCGGCGGCGTCGATCGGCTGCTCCTGGTGCATGGACTTCGGGTACTGGAAGGAGCACGGGCGCGGCATGGACGAGCGCAAGCTCCGGGACGTGCCGGTCTGGCGGGAGAGCGAGGCCTACTCGGACGTGGAGCGGGATGTCATGGAGTACGCGGAGGCGATGACCGCCAACCCGCCGGAGGTCTCCGACGAGCTGGCGGCCCGCCTCGTCGGCCGCCTGGGCGAGGCCGCGTTCGTCGAGCTGACGATGATGGTCGCGGTGGAGAATCTGCGCTCCCGCTACAACTCCGCGCTCGGCCTGACCAGTCAGGGCTTCAAGGACTCCTGCGACTTGCGGGACGTACGGGCACCGAAGGGCTGATCCACGCCCCCCGGGTCCCCCACGCCGTCAAGTCGCGGAATCCAGCTGCGACTTGAGGACGTACGGGTCGACGACCCCCTTCGCCGACACGTGATCGCCGGAGGACTCACCGCGCAACCTGCGTCCGATCCACGGCACCAGGTACTCGCGGGCCCACTGGATGTCGTCGCGCCGCACTTCGAGGGTGCCGCGCGGCGGCAGCGGCGGCCACGGCTGGTCGGGGTCGACGGGGACGTCGAGGCCGAGTACTTGGGCGGCGCGCAGGGCGACACGGGTGTGGCCCTCGGGAGAGAGATGCAGCCGGTCGCCGTCCCAGGCCCGCCGGTCCTGCACCGACTTCAGGGACCAGAGGTCGAGCACGGGGCAGCCGTAGCGGTCGGCGACGGCGCGGACATGCGCGTTGTACGTGGCGATCTTGCCGCGCAGGTGGCGCAGGACGGGCACGCCGCGGGTGTCGAAGCCGGTGGTGATCATGACCGTGCCGACCGACTCCTTGAGGTCGGCGACGGCCCGCTCGAAGCGCTCGGCGACCTCGTCCGGGTCGGTGCCGGGGCGGATGATGTCGTTGCCGCCGGCGCAGAAGCTCACCAGGTCGGGGGCGAGTTCCTTGGCCCGCGGCACCTGGTCGGCCACGATCTGGTCGAGCAGCTTCCCGCGTATGGCGAGGTTGGTGTAGGCGAAGGTGTGCTCGGGGTGCCGGTCGGACAGGAGCACGGCGAACCGGTCGGCCCAGCCGACGAAGCCGCCGTCCGGGCCAGGGTCTCCGACGCCTTCGCTGAAACTGTCGCCGACGGCCGCGTAGGAGCCGGGGGCGGTGCTGGTGAGGGGTGTCGAATCGTCTGCCACGTCGGCACATCCTTCACCTCGCTAAGTGTCCTACGCCACCGTATGTAACGCTCGGACGGACGAATAGTCCGTTTTACATACCTTCTGGCTTTGCGTCGTGAGGAAGCCCACAACCGAGCCGAGATGGGCACGCTCGTTCCCCTAAGCGCCAATTGGAACGTGCAGCCGCATTCACCCGATTTAGGCGCTGACTGGTGGAGCACCTACGCCCGGGTGACCGTTCCAGACACGCTCGCGACCTGGCACAACGCCATGGTCGAAGCCGAGCTCTCACAGAAGACGGTCTCGACCCGGATAGCGCAGGTCGACGTCGTCTGCCGCTACCACCAACTGGCTGACCCGACGCTCATCACCCGCGAACACATCAAGAGCTACTCCGAGGAGCGGGAGCTGCCGCCCGCAGCACGGCTGAAGCACCTCGAACACCTCAGGATGTTCTTCCAGTTCGCGGGCGTGCCCGACGCCACCGAGGGCATCAAGCGGCCCAGACCGCCCCGGTACCGGCCCAGGCCGCTCACGTCGGAGAACTACCGGACCGTCTCCGACCACGTCCGCCGCGCCTCCCGCATCGCTCCTCGTGGTGGGCAAGGCGGCGCTGGTGACCACGGTCGACGTGCCAGACGAACTTTTCGAAGCGCTGTGGGAGTTCGCCGACGGCAACCCGGGCGCACTCTGGCCGGGGACGACGGGCATCAAGGTGAGCAGCGAGATCTCACTTCTCGCGGCTCAGGTCGGTGTGCCGATGCAGTGTCATCAGCTCCGGCACACGGCGATCACCCGCTACTACCAGCGCTCGCAGGACCTGATCGCGACATAGGAGTTCGCGCGCCACGAGAGCCCAGAGACGACCGCGGTCTACGCCCTGTCCGCTGAGAAAACCCACGCACGATCCTCAACACCCTGCACTCCCCCGAACCCGAGGCCCCGGCTGCGCCGCCCGACCGTTTACAGCTGGAGCAGTTCGACTCCCGGCTGGGGATGACCCTGCACGCCTTCGGCGTCACCGCCGACGACTTGTTACCCCGCCTGACCGAGCGTCGCTCCAACGAGCTGCGCCACGACGGCTGCCCCCTTCGCCCGCCCAGGCCCGGCCCTTCTTGGGCCGGGCCGCCAGTCACGGAGCACACGATGATCGAAGCCGAGCTGACCGATGAGCGCGTGGCGTCCCTCCTTGCCCACCTCAAGCAGCATCACCCCTACGCCCACCTGTGGGCCCTGCTGGCCGCCGAACGTGGACCAAGAGCCTCCGAAGTCGGCCAACTCGCCGTAGGTGACGACTTACTGACGCACCTTGGCGGGCACGCGGTACCACCCTCCATCGAACTGGCCCGCGCCCTGGACGCTACCGAAGAGGGCATCGTTTGCCCACACACCAGCGCACACCTGCACCGGGTTTTCCGCGCCCAGAGTGAACACGACCGCCAACCACCCGTCACGCTGCACGCGCTCCGCACGTACTTCCTGGCCCAGCTGGCAGCCGGGGTATCGACCGGCCGCTGTTCGACCACGCAGGCCACCGAGATGGCCAGGCTCAAGGAGCGCCCCCAGATACGTCGCCGCCCCTCTTCTCTCGGTCGGGAGAGCAGCGCGATGCGGACTGACCTCTTCGGCTCGTGGACCTGTGCGGGGTCACCTCGTCGCAGCCCGACAGCCTCTATTTAAATTCCTGCAGTTGAGACCAAGAGGACATACGCACTACACCGGATAAAGCGCAATGAATATCTCGACCGCTACTGCCCAGCCCCGCATCCCCCGCACGCTCAACGCCCGCACCACCCGCTTGCGAGACCGTTTCGACGCCGGCTACGGCGTCGCCTACACCGAACTCGTCCTGCGCGCCGCGTCGCTGACCACCTCGACCTCACCCGCCCCGGCAACCCCAACAAGATCGACCAGCTCACCGAGCAAGCCGCCCAGATACTCACGAAAGCGAAGTCGGCCAAGCCCACCTCATGGCCACCACCCATGTCGCCTCGGCCGCCTCCACGATGCGGCGCCGCCGATGACCCCCCGAGGCCCCCAGCACTGGCGCTACAACTGCCGCCGCTGCAAAAGCGACGCCCTCGACGACGAGGGATACGACCCGAGCAACTACCTGTGCGTGCGGTGCAAGCACGAGCTCTACAGCTCGGATCACACCTGGTGCTCGTGCCCCAAGAACCCCCAGGCAACGAAGGCGAGGGAATCGTGAGCACGCCGACCATCCTGATCGCCACCCAGCAGACCATCGACGCCTACCACCGGCTGATCGACCTCGCGACCCGCAGCTACGCGGACCGCCACACCAACGCAGGTGTTGAACGGGCCTCAGCCCTACGGCACTTCACTCTCGGACTCATCCGTCGCGGGCAGGGGGCGGAGGTCGCAGCGTTCGCCGCTCACCAGGCGGCCGACCATCTTCACGCGCGTGGCATGACCTGGGGATCGCTGACGCCACAGCTGACAGGTCTGCGCCACCTGGATCCCGAATCCCGCACGGTGGTCACCGACGCGCTCGCCGCACTCGAAACCGGCAACACGATGCTTGTGCAGGCACGCCTGCACGCGATGGAAGACCAGGGACTGACCGAAGAGCGCTCGCCGCGCTGCTGGCGGTGCTCTCCGGGCTGGGTGCGCGCGCTCAGCAGAGCGGCCACGCTCCGCTGATCCTCGACACGGGCCTGCCTCGGCGCTGGCGCAGGGCCTGTTCACGCTCTGCCCCGACGCCGGTCCCCGGCGATGACGGCTACATGGACTGCGACGGGCCGGGCCGGTTTCTGGCCACGCAGGAAGCCACGACGCTGAGCCGCGCGGGCCTGTACTACGTGGACGCCGACATGTGCCCCCGTCGCCGTACGCAAGGCTATGCGCCCCAAGAAGGCACCGGTGACGCGCGAGCGGATGCTGCGCGGGCCGGGCCTCGTGGTCTTCGAGACACCGGTGGACATGGGTGCGAGCAAGCCGATCGTCGCAATCTCCTGGAACACCTGGGACCCCGCGGTGTGGCCGGGCGGGTCGTGGCTGTGGCGGCGCAACGATCACGTGCACGACGAGCAGGATGGGCCTCGCACGGTGTCCGTCCCGGCCGCCGAGTTCGCCAAAGTCGGTGATCCCGTGTGGTGGTTCACCCTCTACACGCTGTCCCCCATCAGCGGCGGCCCGCCGATCGCCTGGGAGACGGAGATGATCGTCGCCGACGGCGCCATCTTCGACCGACCCGATCGAGGGCACCAACGAACTCACCGTACGGGCCGCGATCGCCGTGCACGAACTCATCACCCAGACAGAGCGGTTGGGTAAGACCATCACCCGCACCACCCTCCACAAGCGCAAGCCCACCGACCAGTGCAAGGACCGGCGCCGGGGCATCAGCGACGAGGGGCACGTACGTCTCGTCACGATCGGCGGCAACGGGGCCAGCCAGGCACGCCGCGCGGCCGCCGGGCAGGCCTACAAGCGGGGGCCGTGGCAGTTCCGCACCTGGCGGCGCGAGCACGACCGCATGCAGTGCCCCAACCCCCGCCGTCACGCCGAACTCGGCGACGCCTGCGTCCACCAAGAGATCACCATCCTCGAACACCCCATGGGCCCCGAGGACGCGCCATTCCGCCCGTCCAACACCGTCCGCCAGCTCAAGGGCAGTGAGAGCGAGTGATCCCGATCCCGACGCACCGCGCCAAGGGCGGCGCCCCACAGCTCGGCGCGGACACTCCCGGAGAATCCAGTCCCTTCGGCCCCTACGGCTCACAGGGCGACGCCGAGCCCCCGGCCTGCGACGCCGACACCTCGCCCCCCATGCCCTACCGCAAAGCTCCATGCGCCGAGTGCCCCTGGCGCACCGACGTCACACCCGGACGCTTCCCGGATTCCCGCTTCGAGGAGCTGCGTTCCCCTTCCGCGCAGCCCACAGGCGAGGACCTCGCCTGTGCCGGGTGGCTCGCAGGCACTCGCTGGGAGAACTTCAGCGCACCCAGAGCGCCGCTTTGAAGGGGGCTGCCCCTCCAGGCGCTGGAGCCTGGCCCGAACTGGCCACCGCTGTATGAGTCGTACGACGCTGGGGCTCAGCCGAACGAGATGTGCCCCGTCCAAGCTTTTCGTTAAGGTCCGGGAGGCGCATCGAATCGCCCCGGGTGACCAGTTGGTAGCGAGACGTCGAGTCGTGCCGCTGTGTAGAACCTCTCGCGGGCCACGCGTTGGTTCCTGAGCAAGGTTGACCACTCATCCGGATCATGGGTCTCCTCCCCCAGGAACCGTTCCATCTCGGCGACCGTCCTCGCCCATGTGTGTGCCACGTCCACAACCTCGGGGGCTGCCAGCAGCAGCATCGTTTCCCACGCCTGGTCACGTGCTTCGGAGGCACTGGACAGTCGCGGAGCCGCCTCAGCCGGTGCCAAGGGATGCGGATGCGGGTCGTTGCCGAAGTGAGCCGAGACCCTGAACAGCACGCTGATCATTGCCTTGAGTGCCCTGGAGTGCTCCGTGTAGGCGGTCAGGCGCCGATCCTCCCACCGGGCCATCTGCTCGCGCCGGAAACGCGCTCGATCGCCGAGAGTGACTGCCAGATAGGAGCCGAAGGCGCCGACGACCACGCCGATCAGCGCCGGAAGTTGCTGGAGGAAAGCCGACATCGCGGCAACGTATCGGCAACGGCCGAGCCGCGTCCCCTCGCGTCGATTTCCTCTCTGTGTCACCCTCACCGGCCTGGGCCCGTCATCAACGTCAGCGTAGTCCGCGGGCTGCACGGCGGAGAACCGGTCAGTGATCTCGTTGGCTTCGTTCCCGGTTCGGGCGTTCGCACCGATCACTGGGGCGACCAACGCCTCCGGGGAGTCAGCCCCGGTGTTCTCGGGCCGTGTCCGAGACTTCAGTAGCGCAGTTCTATGACGAACTGGCCGACGACTACCACCTGATCTACTCAGACTGGGACACAAGCATCCGTCGGCAGGGGGACGCCCTGGATACCCTGATCGGCCAGGATCGCGCGCGGCGGTGCTCTACTGTTCCTGCGGTATCGGCACGCAGGCCATCGGCCTGGCGCTGCGCGGGCGCCGCGTCACCGGGACCGACCTCAGCCCCCGCGCCGCCGCCCGCGCTGCCCGTGAGGCCGCCCGCCGGAGCCTGAGCCTGCGCACGGCAGCCGCCGACATGCGACGCCTCCCCTTTCCCGATGCCCAGTTCGACACCGTCATCTGCGCCGACAACTCGCTGCCTCACCTGCTGACAGAGCAGGAGGTGCACGCAGCCCTGGCCGAGATGCGCCGCGTACTGCGTCCCGACGGCCAACTGCTGATCAGCACACGCCACTACGACGACCTGCTGCGCGATCACCCAGCTTCGACGCCTCCACAAGTCCACCGGACCACTGACAGCACCGACGGCGCCGACAGCGGGCAACGAGCCGTCACCCTCCCGCTCTGGCACTGGCACGACGACGGCGAGCACTACGACTTGGAGCACTTCCAACTCCTTCCGGCAGGCGGAGAATGGCGCGTCCAGGTCCGCCGGACCACCTACTGGGCACTCGGCCCGACCGACTAGGACTTGTCCGGCCGATCACGTGCGGAGCCAGATGACGAGGGCTGCTGCGGTGGCGGTGCCGAGGAAGACGTAGCCGCGCTTGTCGTAGCGAGTGGCAACCGCTCGTGCGTGCTTGAGCTTGTTGATGGCCCGTTCGACGGTGTTCCGT
>NZ_JASCIS010000042.1 GCF_029968015.1 Streptomyces luteolus | reverse complement strand
GCCCCCCCCGCGGGGGGGGGGGGGGGGGGGGGGGGGCGGCCCCCCCCCCCCCCCCCCCCCCCCCCCCCCCCCCCCCCCCGGCGGCGCCCGCCGCCCCGGGGGGGGGGGGGGCGCGGGGGGGGCCCCCCCCCCCCACAGCTGTCTGCAGCGTTGCGACTACTGGTCGCGGTACATCTCCGCCACCAGGAACGCCAGGTCCAGGGACTGGCTGCGGTTCAGGCGCGGGTCGCAGGCCGTCTCGTAGCGCTGGTGCAGGTCGTCGACGAAGATCTCGTCGCCGCCGCCCACGCACTCGGTGACGTCGTCACCGGTGAGCTCGACGTGGATGCCGCCCGGGTGCGTGCCGAGCGCCTTGTGCACCTCGAAGAAGCCCTTGACCTCGTCGAGCACGTCGTCGAAGCGGCGGGTCTTGTGGCCCGAGGCCGCCTCGTACGTGTTGCCGTGCATCGGGTCGGTGATCCAGGCGACCTGGGCGCCGGAGGCGGTGACCTTCTCGACCAGGGTGGGGAGCTTCTCGCGGATCTTGTCCGCGCCCATCCGGACGATGAAGGTCAGCCGGCCCGGCTCGCGGTCCGGGTCGAGGCGCTCGATGTACTGCAGCGCCTCCTCCGGGGTGGTCGTCGGGCCCAGCTTGATGCCGATCGGGTTGCGGATCCGCGAGGCGAACTCGATGTGCGCGTGGTCCAGCTGGCGGGTGCGCTCACCGATCCAGACCATGTGGCCGGAGGTGTCGTACAGGCTGCCGGTGCGCGAGTCGGTCCGGGTGAGGGCCGACTCGTAGTCGAGCAGGAGCGCCTCGTGGGAGGCGTAGAACTCGACGGTCTTGAACTCCTCCGGGTCCGTGCCGCAGGCCCGCATGAAGTTCAGCGCGTTGTCGATCTCGCGCGCGACCTTCTCGTACCGCTGGCCGGAGGGGGACGACTTCACGAAGTCCTGGTTCCAGGCGTGCACCTGGCGCAGGTCGGCGTAACCGCCGGTGGTGAAGGCACGCACCAGGTTGAGCGTGGAGGCGGAGGCGTTGTACATCCGCTTCAGGCGCTCGGGGTCAGGGACGCGGGCCGCTTCGGTGAAGTCGAAGCCGTTCACCGAGTCGCCGCGGTAGGTCGGCAGGGTGACGCCGTCGCGGGTCTCGGTGGGCTTGGAGCGGGGCTTGGAGTACTGGCCGGCGATCCGGCCGACCTTGACGACCGGCACGGAGGCCGCGTACGTCAGCACGGCACCCATCTGGAGCAGGGTCTTGAGCTTGTTCCGGATGTGGTCGGCCGACACGGCGTCGAAGGCCTCGGCACAGTCGCCGCCCTGGAGCAGGAACGCCTCTCCCTTGGCGACGGACGCAAGGCGGGCGCGCAGCTGGTCGCACTCGCCCGCGAAGACGAGCGGCGGATACGATTCGAGGTCCGCGATCACATCGCGCAGAGCCTCGGCATCGGGGTACTCAGGCTGCTGCGCCGCGGGAAGGTCTCGCCAGGTGTTGCCACCGGATGCGGTGGTCTTAGCGTTCACGGTCACCTCGACAACATTACGGGGTCATGGCGAGTGCCCAGCCCCCGGCCCACTTCGTGAGACGGCGCTGTGGACAGCCCCGTGGCGCCGGTGCGGATGGGTTAGGGTGCGGAGCATGTTCGCGCAAGAGACCCGCAACTGGTGGTGGACCGCTCATCCGGCGGCCCACTGACTGCGCGTACACCGATCGCGAAGGCCGCCCGAGGGGCGGCCTTCAGTGTTTTCAGCGCCGGCCGTTCCCTCCTCTCGTCAGGAAGGAACCACCATGCCGATCAGTCGACTCGTCGACCTCGTCGACTCCGACATCCCCTTCGCCCTGCTGCGCCGCCGTACGCCCGGCCGTGACCACGACACGGTCGAGGTGCTGCTCGGGCCGGTGCAGGAGGTGGAGCGGCTCGCCGACATCCCGGAGCGGGAGCTTCCGGTGCTCGCGCTCGTCCCGTTCCGGCAGATCAGGGAGCGCGGCTTCGACGTACGCGACGACGGCACCCCGCTCGCCGTGCTGACCGCCGACGAGCGCTACGAGGTGCCGCTCGCCCAGGCCCTGGAGGAGCTGCCGGCGCACGAGGTGCGCGTGACGGACGGGGCCTTCGACGTGGACGACGAGGCGTACGCGGGGATCGTCGAGCGCGTGATCCGGGACGAGATCGGCCGGGGCGAGGGCGCGAACTTCGTGATCCGGCGGAACTTCGAGGGCCGCGTCGACGGCTTCTCGCGGGCCGACGCGCTCGCCCTGTTCCGGCGGCTGCTCGACGGGGAGCGGGGCGCGTACTGGACGTACGTCGTGCACACCGGGAGCCGGACGCTGGTCGGGGCGAGCCCCGAGGTGCATGTGCGGATGACCGGCGGGACGGTCGTGATGAATCCGATCAGCGGGACCTACCGGTACCCGGCTCAGGGGCCCACCGCGGAGCAGCTGCTCGACTTCCTCGCGGACGGCAAGGAGGTCGCCGAGCTGTCGATGGTGGTCGACGAGGAGCTCAAGATGATGTGCACCGTCGGCGACATGGGCGGTGTCGTCGTCGGGCCGCGGCTGAAGGAGATGGCCCATCTCGCGCACACCGAGTACGAGTTGCGGGGGAAGTCGTCCCTGGATGTGCGGGAGGTCCTGAAGGAGACGATGTTCGCCGCCACCGTGACCGGCTCCCCCGTGCAGAACGCCTGCCGGGTCATCCAGCGGTACGAGCCGGGTGGGCGCGGTTACTACGCGGGGGCCCTCGCCCTCATCGGCCGGGATGCGGGCGGCGCCCAGACCCTTGACTCGCCGATCCTGATCCGTACCGCCGACATCGACGCGCGGGGCGGCCTTCGCGTCGCGGTCGGGGCGACGCTGGTGCGGGACTCGGACCCGGCGAGCGAGGTCGCCGAGACGCACGCGAAGGCGGCCGGTGTGCTGGCCGCGCTCGGGGTGCGGCCCGGGCGCCCGCGCGCGGAGGGCGCGCGCCCGCGGCTCGCGGACGACGCGCGCGTACAGGAGGCGCTCGACTCCCGAAGGACCTCGCTCGCGCCGTTCTGGCTGCGGATGCAGGAGCGGTCGGCGGAGCTGTCCGGGCACGCCCTGGTGGTCGACGGCGAGGACACGTTCACGGCGATGCTGGCGCATCTGCTCCGCTCGTCGGGCCTGGAGGTGAGTGTGCGGCGGTACGACGAGCCGGGGCTGCGGGAGGCGGCGCTCGCGCACGAGGGCCCGGTGGTCCTCGGGCCCGGCCCCGGCGACCCCTCGGACGCCGACGACCCGAAGATGCGGACGCTGCGCGCGCTGACGGCGGACCTGGTGCGGGAACACACCCACGGCCTGCTCGGAGTGTGCCTGGGCCATGAACTGCTCGCCGCCGAGCTGGGGTTGGAGATCGGCCGCAAGCAGGTGCCGTACCAGGGTGCGCAGACCCGGATCGAGCTGTTCGGGCGGCCCGAGGTGGTGGGTTTCTACAACAGCTTCGTGGCGCGTTGCGACGACGAGGAGGAGGCGGAGCTCGGCGCGCACCGCGTGCGGGTCAGCCGCGACCGGGAGACCGGCGAGGTGCACGCGCTGCGCGGGCCGGGCTTCGCCTCGGTGCAGTTCCACCCGGAGTCGGTGCTCACGCTGCGCGGCACCCGGATCGTTGCGGAGCTGCTCGCTCAGTCGGTCCTGGGCTCGGCGGGGACGAGTACGTTCTCGCTGCGTCGCCCCGCGGTGTAGTCAAGGACGTTGTGCACGGTGGTGTCGATGATCTGGCCGACGGCGTCCACCGTGTAGTACGCCTGGTGCGAGGTGACCAGGACATTCGGGAAGGTCATCAGCCGGGCCAGGGTGTCGTCCTCGACGCCCTGGATCGACTTGTCGAGAAAGAACAACCCGGCCTCGGCCTCGTACACGTCGAGGCCGACGCCGGTGAAGCGGCCCTGGCGGAGCTCGCCGACCAGGGCCTCGGTGTCGACGAGGGCGCCGCGGCTGGAGTTCACCAGGATCGCCTCGTCCTTCATGGCCCGCAGCGCCCCGGCGTCGATGATGTGCCGGGTCTCCGGGAACAGCGGTACGTGCAGGCTGATCAGGTCGGCCTCGGCGAGCAGCTCGTCCTTCGCGACGTACTTCATGCCGAGCTCCACGCAGGCCGGGTTCTCCGCGACGTCCCAGCCGAGCAGGCTCATGCCGAAGCCGTGGGCGATGCGGGTGAAGGCCTCGCCGATCTTGCCGGTGCCGAGGACGCCGACCGTGCGGCCGCGCATGTCCCGGCCCATCAGCCCGTCGAGCCGGAAGTCGAAGTCGCGGGTCCGGTTGGAGGCGCGGACGACGCGGCGGTTGACGGCCATCGCGAGGGTCCAGGCGAACTCGGCGACGGAGTACGGCGAGTAGGAGGAGACGCGGGCGACGGTGAAGCCGAGACGCTCCGCGACCTGGAGGTCGATGTTGTTGAAGCCGGTGGAGCGCTGGGCGATCATCTGCGTCCCGCCGGCGGCGAGGGTCTGCAGGACGTGGTTGTCGAGGCTGGCGTTGACGCTGGTGGAGATGATCTCGTACCCGGCGGCGATGGGGGCGGTGTCCTCGTTGAGGAACACGTCCAGGCACCGGACGTCGTGGTGGTCCGCGAAGGCCTTCTCGATCAGCGGCTTCTCGTCGGCCTGCACGCCGAATGCCAGGATCTCCATGGCGGCGAGTCTATGGACGACCGCGGGGGGCGGCACCCGGAGCAAGGTGCCGTCCCCCGCCGCACTCGCGCCCCTGCGGGATCAGCCGAAGAAGACGCCGACCTCGCGGTACAGCGCCGGGTCGACGGTCTTCAGGCGCGCGGTCGCCTCGCCGATCGGGACGCGGACGACGTCCGTGCCGCGCAGGGCGACCATCTTGCCGAAGTCGCCGTCGCGCACCGCGTCGATGGCGTGCAGGCCGAAGCGGGTGGCGAGCCAGCGGTCGAAGGCGCTCGGTGTGCCGCCGCGCTGCACGTGACCGAGGACGGTGGTGCGGGCCTCCTTGCCGGTGCGCCGCTCGATCTCCTTGGCCAGCCACTCGCCGACGCCGGAGAGCCGCACATGCCCGAACGAGTCGAGCGAGCCGTCCTTGAGGACCATCTCGCCGTCCTTGGGCATCGCCCCTTCGGCGACGACCACGATCGGCGCGTACGAGGCGCGGAAGCGCGAGGTCACCCAGGAGCAGACCTGCTCGACGTCGAAGCGCTGCTCGGGGATGAGGATGACGTTGGCGCCGCCGGCGAGGCCGGAGTGCAGCGCGATCCAGCCCGCGTGCCGCCCCATGACCTCGACGACGAGGACGCGCATGTGCGACTCGGCGGTGGTGTGCAGCCGGTCGATGGCCTCGGTGGCGATGCCCACGGCGGTGTCGAAGCCGAAGGTGTAGTCGGTGGCGGAGAGGTCGTTGTCGATGGTCTTGGGCACGCCGACGCAGGGGACGCCGAACTCCTCGGAGAGCCGCGCCGCGACGCCGAGGGTGTCCTCGCCACCGATCGCGATGAGCGCCTCCACCTCCTCCTTCGCGAGGTTCTCCTTGATCCGGCGGACGCCGTCCTGCTCCTTGAACGGATTGGTGCGCGAGGAGCCGAGGATGGTGCCGCCGCGCGGCAGGATCCCGCGCACGGCCGGGATGTCGAGCCGGACGGTGTCCCCCTCCAGCGGCCCGCGCCAGCCGTCCTTGAAGCCGATGAAGTCGTACGCGTACTCCTGCACGCCCTTGCGGACGATGCCGCGGATGACGGCGTTGAGCCCGGGGCAGTCGCCGCCTCCGGTCAGCACTCCGATTTTTCCTGGCCCCATGGAATGTGTCCCTTCGCCTCAGTGCGCCTGAAGTGAGTCCGATCCGGGTCACGCTAATGGTGATCCAGGTCACTTCGGGACCGGGTGAAGAGTCAATTCCGGTGAAACGAACGGGAGTTGATCTCCGGCGTTCACCCTAAGGAGGGCCGGGGCGCCGAGGAGGTGACGGGAACGCCCGCGAGAGCGCGGGGTCTACTCCTCGTCGAGGCCGCGCTCTATCGCGTACCGCACCAGCTCCACGCGGTTGTGCAGCTGGAGCTTGCCCAGGGTGTTCTGGACGTGGTTCTGGACCGTGCGGTGCGAGATGACCAGGCGCTCGGCGATCTGCTTGTAGCTGAGGCCCTTGGCGACGAGGCGGAGCACCTCCGTCTCGCGCTCGGTGAGCTGCGGGGCCTTCGGCTCGTCCGGCTCGGTGGGGACGGGTTCGGAGGCCAGCCTGCGGTACTCCCCCAGGACCAGGCCCGCGAGGCCGGGCGTGAACACCGCGTCCCCGACGGCGGTGCGGCGGACGGCGTCGAGCAGCTCCTCCGTGGACGCCGACTTCAGCAGATAGCCCGTGGCGCCCGACTTGACCGCCTCCAGGACGTCCGCGTGCTCACCGCTCGCCGACAGGACCAGGACGCGCAGCTTCGGGTCCGCGCCGACCAGCTCCTTGCAGACCTGGACGCCGGGCTTCGCGGGCAGGTTGAGGTCGAGCACCAGGACGTCGGGCGAAGCGGCCTTGGCTCGGCGCACCGCCTGCTCTCCGTCGCCCGCCGTCGCGACCACGTCCAGGCCCGCCTCCGCCAGGTCACGGGCGACCGCGTCCCGCCACATCGGGTGGTCGTCGACGACCATCACCCGGATCGGGGCCGCACCCTCTGTGCTGTCTGTGCTGTCTGTGCTGTCCAGCTGCTCTTCGCTCACGTCAACTCGCCTTCCCCCGTGGGACCTTCAGCTCTACTTCCGTGCCCTGTCCTGGTACCGAGATCAGCTCGGCGGTGCCCCCGATGTCCCGGAGGCGGCCGCGGATGGACAGGGCGACCCCGAGCCGCCCCTCCCCCTCGGCCTGGGCCAGCCTGCCCTCCGGGATGCCCGGTCCGTCGTCCCGGACCGTCACGACGATCTCGTCCGGCCAGTCCTCGACCAGGATCCAGGCCTGGGCATCCGTACCCGCATGGCGTTTCACATTGTCCAGGGCGGCACTGACAGCGGCGGTCAGCTCGCGGGCCGAGGCGGGGGCGAGCAGCACCGGAGCGCCCGGTTCCGAGAACGTGACGCGCGCTCCGGCGAACGGCGCGAGCAGTGTCCGCAGGTCGCATGGGCGGCCGCCGGACTCCTGCCCGTCCGGCTCGTCGACCTCGCGGACCACGGCGCCGAGGGAGACGTCCTCGGACGCGCGGGACGCCGGTGTGAGACCGCCCGCCACGAGGGTGCGCAGGGCGACCTCCTGCTCGCCCGCGAGCCGGCCGAGCTCCGCGGCCTCGCCGCCGAGTGCCGTGCCGCGCCGCTGGACCATCGCGAGGACCTGCAGCACGCTGTCGTGGATGTCGCGGGCCAGGCGCTCCCGCTCGCGCGTGGCCGCCTCGATCTCCAGGGCGCGGGCGAGGGTGCGCTCGGAGGCGCGGGCGACCTCCACCACGTACCCGATCGCTATGGAGGCGACCCATACGAGCAGGACGTTGTGCACGGTGTCCCGGCTGGGGGTCTCGCGCTGCACGATGTTCGCGACGGCCACCAGGGAGGACGCGAACGCGGCCCAGCGCCAGCCACCCTTCAGGGCGAAGGCGAGGACGGCGCCGGCGGTCCAGATGGTCGGCAGCGTCGGCCCGTCGCCGTGGTCGGGATCGGCGACCGTCGTGAGCAGGATGCCGACGAGGGCCAGGGTCAGGTCGGCGCCGAGGAAGCGTTTGGTGCAGCTCTGCGCGCTCGCCACGCGCGGCAGCGTCGCCAGGGTCCAGGCCATCAGTACGGCGAGATAGCCGACGGCGACGAGCGGGCGCTGGTACTCCTCGCGCGCGTGCACGAAGACCCCGACCGCGTAGAGCATGGTCAGGACGCGGTATCCGGACAGGGCGCGCCAGAGCGGCAGTTCGACGGACATCCGCATGACGCGTTCCCGCTTGGCCATGAATCCCCCCACGGTTCGGCCCTGTCCGGCCGCCCGGCCCGGGCCGGGCGGCCGGTGGCCTGACGGCCTCCCGGAATCTACGCCTTCGCCGCCTTCTCCTGCTCGGCCTTCTTCTTCGCCGCGTCCGCCTTCGCCGCGTCCGCGATCTTGCGCTTGGCGGCGGTCGCGTAGATGTCGACGTACTCCTGGCCGGAGAGCTTCATGATCTCGTACATGACCTCGTCGGTGACCGAGCGGAGGATGAAGCGGTCGCCCTCCATGCCCTGGTAGCGGCTGAAGTCGAGGGGCTTGCCGATGCGGATGCCGGGGCGCATCAGCTTGGGCACGACCTTGCCGGGCGGCTGGATCTTCTCCGTGTCGATCATCGCGACCGGGATCACCGGGGCACCCGTGGCCAGCGCCACGCGCGCGAGGCCACCCGGTTTGCCGCGGTAGAGGCGACCGTCCGGGGAGCGGGTGCCCTCCGGGTAGATGCCGAACAGCTCGCCGCGCTCCAGGACCTCCATGCCGCTCTTGATGGCGGCCTCACCGGCACCCCGCGCGCCGGAGCGGTCCACGGGCAACTGGCCCACGCCCTTGAAGAAGGCGGCCGTCAGCTTCCCCTTCACTCCGGGTGACGTGAAGTACTCCGCCTTGGCGATGAAGGTGACCTTCCGGTCGAGCACCGCGGGCAGGAAGAACGAGTCGGAGAAGGACAGATGGTTGCTCGCGAGGATCGCGGGACCGTCGGCCGGGACGTTCTCCAAGCCCTCGACCCAGGGCCGGAACACAGTCTTCAGACTGCCGCCGACGGTCAGCTTCATAACGCCGTAGATCAACGCGTACGCCTTTCTCATCTGTCGAAAAGACCTTAACCCGAGCCCGGCCTGCGCTCCTTCCGGGACGACCCTGGTCGGTGTCGGTCCGGTCGCGTACGGTGAACGCAACCTCCTGTTCCACCGACTGGTCCGCCGAGTGCCCGTCCTCCGGACCCCGATCCTCATGAAGGAGACCGAAGGTGCCGGTCCTCCCCGGAGCCGAGCCGTACCGCCACGAGGGCGGTGAGGTCGGTGTGCTCCTCTGCCACGGATTCACCGGAACCCCGCAGTCGCTCCGCCCCTGGGCGGAGTATCTCGCCGAGCGCGGTCTGACGGTCTCGCTGCCGCTGCTCCCCGGACACGGCACGCGCTGGCAGGACCTGGCGGCCACGGGCTGGCAGGACTGGTACGCGGAGGTGGACCGCGCCCTGCACGACCTGCGGGAGCGCTGCTCCCAGGTGTTCGTCTTCGGCCTGTCCATGGGCGGTGCGCTCGCGCTGCGCCTGGCGGCCAAGCACGGGGACGCGATCAGCGGCCTGGTCCTGGTGAACCCGGGCAACAAGGTGCACGGGCCGGCAGCCCACGCGCTGCCCGTCGCCCGGCACTTCGTGGCCACGATCCCCGGCATCGCCAGTGACATCGCGAAGGAGGGCAGCGAGGAGGTGGCGTACGCGCGCGTGCCGCTGCACGCCGCGCACTCGCTGCGGAAGTTCTTCCGCCTGGTCGACGCCGAGCTGCCGCAGGTGACCCAGCCGATGGTGCTGCTGCACAGCCCGCAGGACCATGTGGTGCCGCCGGCCGACTCCGCGCGGGTACTCGGCCGCGTCTCGTCCACGGACGTCACCGAGATCCTGCTGGAACAGAGCTACCACGTCGCGACGTTGGACCACGACGCGGACCGGATCTTCGAGGAGAGCCACGCCTTCCTCAGCCGGCTCGCGCCCAGTGTCGGCGCAGGCAGCACAGAGGGGACGGCCACCGGTGGCTGAGCACGGCGCGGAGAGAGACGGCAGTCGCGAGGAGGACGACGGCCGTCGGCTCGACGAGGACGCGGCCTGGGCGGCGATCGTCGCCGGGTACGGCGAGGAGCCGCCGGACCCGCCGGGCGCCAAGCCGTTCAAATCGGTCGAGGACCTGGCGGGCCTGTCGGCCGAGGCGACGAACGACGACAAGCCCGCCCCGGACTCCGCCGCGAAGCCGTCGCCGGACTCCCCCGGGGACGGCTCCCCTGAGGGCGGCTCCCCTGAGGGCGGTTCCTCCGAGGACAACGGCAAGAACGACGGGAAGAGCGAGGGCAAGGGCAGCGGCAAGGTGATCGGCGGGTCCGTCACGTTCGCCCCCGGCGTCGGCCCCGGGCCGCGGGACTACAGCCCGCCGGAGGCCGCGGACGACGACGTCGACGAGGACGACGAGGGCCACTTCGTGCCGCCCGAGCCGCCGCCGCTGCCGGAGGCCGACACGACCGCCAAGTTCGCCTGGCTCGCGGTCGTCGGCGGCCCGGTCCTGCTGCTGCTCGCGGTGCTGCTCGGCTGGGACATGACGTGGTGGCTGACCACCCTCGGCATCGGCGGCTTCGTCGGCGGCTTCGCCACGCTCGTACTGCGGATGAACGGCGACGACGACGAGGACGACGACCCGGGTCGCGGCGCGGTCGTCTGAGCGCGGCCCGGGGGCGCGGTCGCGGGCGGTCCGGCGGACGGGTTCCGACCTGCCTTCGGCCGCCAACACCCCCTATTCTGACGGCTGTTCACGTTCGGGGCACCGCAGAACCATCCGCCCCGCGCGAACGTCACAGCATCAGTGACCACACAGGGGCGAACGGGGGCCGGTTCCGGCATGGGCAGCACGAACGACGACCGGAACGGCGGCCCCGGCCGCATCGAGCCCCTCAGCGAGCTCGACCCGCCGAGCATCGGCCCGTACCGACTGCTCGGCCGGCTCGGGGCGGGCGGCATGGGCCGGGTGTACCTGGCGCGGTCCGAGGGCGGCCGGACGGTCGCCGTGAAGGTCGTGCACGAGGAACACACCTCCGACCGGCGGTTCAGGGCCCGCTTCCGGCGCGAGATCAGGGCCGCGCGCCGCGTCGGCGAGGACTTCACCGCGCCCGTCCTGGAGGCCGATCCGGACGCGCCGCGCCCCTGGGCGGCGACCGGATACGTACCCGGGCTCTCCCTGGAGGAGGTGGTCAGGGAGTACGGCCCGCTGCCGGCCAAGTCCGTGCACGCTCTGACCGACGGGCTGCTCAGGGCCCTTCGGGGCATCCACGAGGCGGACATCGTGCACCGCGACCTCAAGCCGTCCAACGTGATGCTCACGGTCGAGGGGCCGCGCGTCATCGACTTCGGCATCGCGCGTGCCGTACAGACCTCCGTCGAGTCCCTGCTGACCAGTACGGGGATGGCGGTCGGCTCGCCCGGATTCATGGCGCCCGAGCAGGTCCTCGCGGAGGAGGCGGGGCCCCGGGCCGATGTGTTCGCCCTCGGCTGCGTCCTCACGTACGCGGCGACCGGGAGGCTGGCGTTCGGGCAGGGCGCGGGCAACCAGCACGCCCTGATGTACCGGATCGTGGAGGCCGAGCCCGACCTGGAGCTGGTCCAGGACGCGTCGCTGCGCGCGCTGATCGCCCGCTGCCTGACGAAGAAGGTCGACGAACGCCCGGACGTGGCGGAGCTGTTGGCCGATCCGTCCCGTCCGCGCCCCTCGTCCCGGCGCGGCGCCTGGCTTCCGGGGGACGTGGTGGCTCAGCTGGCCCACCAGTCGGCCCGGCTTCTCGACGTGGAGGCTCCCACCCCGGCGTCGGGGTCGCCGGTCGTGACGGAGGAGCTGGAGGCGGCGCCCGGGGCGGAAGCTGAGCCCAAGGCTGAAGCGGAACGGGAACCGGAAGCCGAACCGGAGCCGAAACCGGAGCCGGAACCGGAACCCGCAGCGAAAACCCCCCGCCCAGAGCCCACGGCACCCGCACCGGCACCGGCACCGGCACCGGCACCCGCACGGGCAGCGACAACAAAGGCCCCGCCCCAGAAGCGCCGAGCAGGGCTCGTCCTGGCCGCCGTTCTCGCCGTACTGGCGACTGGAAGCACCGTCTACCTCATCGACCGCGACGCGGAGAGCGACCAGGCCTCGCCCGACCCGGGCAGGACGGCCCCGAAGGACCCCGACTCCACCCCGACCTCGCCCGGCCCCACGAAGTCCGAGGAGGCCGACAAGGCGAAGGACGACGAGAAGGGGCAGAGCAAGGAGGAGGAGAAGGGGAAGGACGGCGGCGCGGCCGCCGGGTCCGGCAGCGACGGCTCCGGGGGCGCCCCGGACACCGAGGCCGACGCGCCCGCCCGCGGTGGCGGCGCCGACTCGGGCGACGGCGGAGGCGGGAGCGGAGGCAGCGGCGGCGGAGAGGAGGCCGCCGGTGGGGTGCCGTCGTACTTCATCGGCAGCTGGAAGCCTCCGGCGACCTACGGCATCCCCAGCCGGATCGAGATCGAGCAGGCCTCCGACGGCAGGCAGGCCGTCAGCTTCTTCCGGAACGGCGGCGCCGAGGGCAACGGCGGCGGCACGTGCGTGGCGGTGGCCCCGCTGATCTCCGTGGAGAACGGCGGCAGCAGGCTCAGTCTCGGCACCGCGAAGATCGACGCGTCCCGCTCCACCGGCTTCAGCTGCTTCGAGGAGAAGCCCTCGTACATCGACTCCGCGTCTCCCTCCGGGATCAAGTGGTTCAAGAGCAAGACCAACACCAGCGACAACAACGCCTGGAACTACACCCGCTCCTGACCTCCAACTCCCCCTGTTAGTACGACTATTCGCCCGCCGGGATGGGCCGTACGGGGCACGGGTAGGGAACGCCAGATGCGATCACCGACGGTCGCCGGAAGATGACTCCCCGTACCGCGAAAGGCCTGGCAGGCGCATGGCACAGCCCTTCACCCTTCCCGACTTCTACGTCCCGTATCCGGCGCGGCTCAACCCGCAGGTGGAGGCGGCCCGTTCGCACACCAAGGGGTGGGCGCGGCGGATGAGGATGCTGGAGGGGTCCGGGGTCTGGGAGGAGCGCGACCTGGACGCACACGACTACGCGCTCCTGTGCGCGTACACCCACCCGGACTGCGGCGCCGAGGAGCTGGCGCTCGTCACGGACTGGTACGTGTGGGTCTTCTTCTTCGACGACCACTTCCTCGAACTGTTCAAGCGGCGGCCCCAGGTCCGCGAGGGCGCCAAGGCGTATCTGGACCGGCTGCCCGCGTTCATGCCGATGGACCTCGCCGAGGGCTTCCCCGAGCCGCGGAACCCGGTCGAGGCGGGCCTCGCCGACCTGTGGGCGCGCACGGTGCCGAGCATGTCCGGGGGCTGGCGGTCCCGCTTCGCGGAGGCCACCGAGAACCTCCTGAACGAATCCCTCTGGGAGCTGTCCAACATCAACGAGGGGCGGATCGCCAACCCCGTCGAGTACATCGAGATGCGCCGCAAGGTGGGCGGCGCCCCCTGGTCGGCGGGGCTCGTGGAGTACGCGGCGCGGGCCGAACTCCCGGATTCCGTGGCCGGGTCGAGGCCGCTGCGGGTGCTGCGGGACGCGTTCTCGGACGCGGTGCACCTGCGCAACGACCTGTTCTCGTACCAGCGCGAGGTCGAGGACGAGGGCGAGAACAGCAACGGCGTCCTGGTGATGGAGAGGTTCCTCGGCTGTACGACGCAGGAGGCGGCGGACGCGGTCAACGACCTGCTGACGTCCCGGCTGCACCAGTTCGAGAACACGGCACTCACCGAGGTGCCGGGCCTGTGCGCGGAGCAGGGCCTCGACCCGGCGCGGACGGCCGCGGTCGCCGCGTACGCGAAGGGGCTGCAGGACTGGCAGTCCGGCGGGCACGAGTGGCATCTGCGCTCCAGCCGGTACATGAACGAGCAGGCGGCCGGGAGCGAGCCGGGCGGCTTCTCCGTGCCCGGCACCGGGATCAGGTTCACGCGGCGGGCCGAGCGCGCCCGGCTGCGCAGCCACAGCCACCGGCCGGGTCAACGCGTCGGGCCTTCCCTGCTGCCGGAGTTCCAGCTTCCGTACCCGGTCTCGCTGAGCCCGCATCTGGACCCGGCGCGGCCGCGCTGTGTGGAGTGGGGGCGCCGGATGGGCATGCTGCAGCCGCAGCCGGGCCGGCCGCTCTCCGACATCTGGGACGAACACCGCCTCGCCGGCTACGACTTCCCGCTCTGCTCGGCCGGACTCGACCCGGACGCCACCCCGCAGGAGCTGGACCTCTCGTCGAACTGGCTGACGTGGGGCACGTACGGCGACGACCTGTACCCGGCGCTGTACGGCCGCGGCCGTGACCTGGCGGGCGCCCGCGCGGCCACCGAGCGGCTCTCGCTGTTCATGCCCCTGGACGGGAGCGGCGGGCCCGAGCCGCGGGACGCCCTGGAGCGCGGCCTCGCCGACCTGTGGGCGCGCACGGCGGGGCCGATGTCACAGCGGGACCGCGTGGTGTTCCGGGGGACCGTCGAGGACATGACGGCGAGCTGGGTGTGGGAGCTGGCCAACCAGGCGCAGCACCGCATCCCGGACCCGGTGGACTACATCGAGATGCGGCGCCTGACGTTCGGCGCGGACATGACGATGCGCCTGAGCCGGATCAGGCACGGCGAGACGGTGCCGGAGGAGGTGTACCGCAGCGGCACGATCCGCTCCCTGGAGAACTCCGCCGTCGACTACGCGACGCTCCTGAACGACCTCTTCTCGTACCAGAAGGAGATCGAGTACGAGGGCGAGGTGCACAACGGCGTCCTGGTCGTGCAGAACTTCTTCGACGTCGACTACGCCACGGGCGTGGCCCTGGTGGACGCCCTGATGAACTCCCGGCTGCGCCAGTTCCAGCACGTCGTCTCGCATGAACTGCCCGTGCTCTGCGAGGACTTGGGGCTCGATTCCGGGACGCGGGCGGTTCTCGACGACTATGTGCGGGAGTTGCAGGACTGGATGGCGGGGATTCTGCATTGGCACCGGGGGTGTCGGCGGTACGGGGCGGACGACCTGCGGGCGGGAACGGGGGCCGCGCCGTGGCGGCTGGGCGGGCCCACGGGGCTCGGCACGTCGTCCGCCAGGATCACGGAGTTGCTGGCGGGCTAGTTCTTTCTCCCCGCCCCGCCCCTTCCCGAAAGACTGCCGTCGGCTTCGTCGTTCGGTTTTCGCGCCGTCGTGGCTGGTCGCGCAGTTCCCCGCGCCCCTAATGAACCGCCGGCACCCGCAGCGCCGCCAGCACCGGCAAGTGGTCCGTAGCCGCCAGTAGATCCGCATCCGTCACACCCGCGTGCCCGGAGGGCACCCCGCAGCCCAGGACCTCGATGCCCGGCGTGGCGAAGATCGCGTCGATGCGTTGGTGCGGGTCGGTCGGGATGGAGGTGTACTCGCCGCCCCAGGGCTTCACCGCCCAGCAGTCCTGGAGTGCGGTGGCCAGGCGCCGGAAGGTGCGGCCGGTGGGCCGGTCGTTGAGGTCGCCGCCCGCGACGGCGTGCTCGGTGCCCATCCCGGCAAGCCGGTCGAGAAGCATGCCGCCCTGCTCGTACCGCTCGTCGGTCTGCAGGCTCAGATGGCAGCTGAGGACGCCGAGCCGGGCGCCGCCGAAGCGGACGACGGCGGTGGCGAAGCCGCGCCGGTGCAGTCCGGGCGTGAGCGGCAGGAGGATGTCCTCGGTGCGCTCGACGGTGGCGCGCAACGAGCAGAGCAGCGCGGGCCCGGCCGCGGTGCCGCCGCCGGAGAGGATCACCAGGTCGGACGCGGCGGCAAGACGGGCCAGCTTCTTGCGCCAGCGGAAGAACCGCGGCGCCTCCTGGATGAGGACGAGGTCGGGGTCGCAGGCGGCGATGACGCGGGCGAGCGCGTCGGTGTCGTCGCGCATCGAGCGGATGTTGTAGCTGAGGACGCGGATGACGGCCGAACCGTCCGGCTCTGTAAGGGAGTTGGGAAGGGCGTCGGGATGGGCGGTCATGAAGATCACGGTACGCGAGACGCCCGCCGCTTCCGTGGAGGAGGCGGCGGGCGTCACGGGCGCTTGGGCCCGCAGGCGCTTGGGCCCGCAGGCGCGCGAGGCGGTGTCACATCACCGGGTCCGGCTGCCGTGCCAGGTCGGCGGCGCCCACCAGGCCCGCCTTGTTGCCCAGCTGGGCGGCGATGACCTCGGCCACGGGCCGCCAGTTGCTGCCGACGAGCCAGCGCTTGTACGACTTGCGGATCGGGTCGAGGACCAGCTCGCCCTCGTCCGAGAGCCCGCCGCCGATGATGAACGCGGACGGGTCGAAGAGCGACGCCAGGTCGGCGAGACCGGCCCCGGCCCAGCGGGCCAGTTCGCGGTACGAGTCCACGGCGACCGGGTCGCCCTGGCGCGCGGCCATGGAGATGTGCTTGCCCTCGATGCCCTCGGGGGTGCCGTCGCCGTACCCGAGGAGGATCTCGGCGTTCTCCGGGGTGGCGTTGGCGCGCTGCTGTGCGTACCGCACGAGGGCGCGGCCGGACGCGTACTGCTCCCAGCAGCCCTGCGAGCCGCAGCCGCAGAGCAGTCCGTCCGGGACCATCCGGATGTGGCCGAACTCGGCGGCCACGCCGAAGTGTCCGCGGCGCAGCTTGTTGCCGAGGATGATGCCGCCGCCGAGGCCGGTGCCGAGCGTGATGCAGATGACGTTGCGGTGGCCCTTGCCGCCGCCGAACCGGTACTCGCCCCAGGCGGCCGCGTTGGCGTCGTTCTCCACGACGACCGGGAGGCCCACGCGGGCCGCGACCTTCTCCTTGAGCGGTTCCTGGCGCCAGTCGATGTTGGGCGCGAAGTACACCGTGGAGCGCTGCCGGTTGACGTATCCGGCCGCGCCGATGCCGACTCCGACGATCTCGTGGCCGGCTCGGGCGCCCTCGACGGCTGAGACGATCGCGTCGACGATCCCGTCAGGCGTGTTGGGGGTCGGCACCTTGTGGGTGGAGAGGATAGTGCCCTCTTCGTCGACCACACCGGCCGCGATCTTCGTACCGCCGATGTCGACGCCGATGGTGAGTCCCATGTGTCCCTCAGTTTTCGGTTCGAGCCCCGCTAGGGGCAACCGTACCCGAGGCCGGACTCGGTCCACGTCGGCCGGACTCAGTCCAGGTCGATGTGCTCCCCGCCGCTGCCCGACTCGGGCTTTTCGCCGGGCCCCGCCTCGTCCGGGCCCGCGGTCCAGCGGCGCTCGTGGCCGAAGACGGCGCTGCGGTACGCGGCGAGCAGCTCGGAGCCCGCGTTGGCGAGGTGGTCGAAGACCTCGGGGTTGCGCTCGATGACCGGCTCGACGGCGGCCTTGGCCTGCTCCATGAAGTGCTGCACGGCGCCCTGCGCGGCGGTGCCCGCGATCGGGGCCTGGAACGCGGAGAGCTTGTCGGCGACGGCGTCCATCAGCTTGCGCAGTTCCTCGGCGGCGGAGCCGGGCTCCGCCGAGCCGTACTGCGCGCGGCGGCGGGCCTGCTCGGCGGCGAGGTCCTCGGCGCAGGCCTTCTCCCAGGCGTCGGCTTCGGGTCCGGTGCGCTCGGTGTCGCTCATGGGAGGCTCCTGCGGCGGCTCGGGCGGTACGTGGCTGCGTACGGTGGCTGCGTACGGTGACTGCTTACTGTCGACGTTACCCGAACGGCGGTACGCGGTTCACCGCTCTCGGGGCCAGAGCCCCGGGTCGGGCGTGAAGCGGATGCTCAGTTCCCCGTCCCTGAGCCCCGCGCCCGAGACGGTGCAGCGGCGCAGCGCGGACGGCAGCGGCACCATGCGGCGGAACGGACCGGCGGTGACGACGAGTTCGTCGCCGCGCCGCACCAGGTCGAGCTCCTCGCGGACGGCGCCGGGCAGCGCGATCCGCCAGACAAGGACGCCGTCGTCGGCGAGCCGGTCCTCCACGGGCCAGCGCACGGGCCGCGGGGTCATGTCCGGGGCGGGCAGGGCAAGCGCGGCGAGGTCGTCGCTGCCGTGCGGGTCCCGGCCGAGGTGGGCGGCGGTGTGCAGCGCGTACGCGTCCCGCCACTCGGCCAGCGTCTTGTCCTGCTGCGCGGCGGCGGAGGCGAGCCACGGGTCGGCGGAGGCCTGCGGCAACACCCGGTTGGCGACGAGGAGTTCGGTGCGCAGTCCGTGCAGGGCGAGCCCGGTGCCGGCGGTGTGCACGGCGTCGGCCCCGGCGGGACCGGGCTCGGCGACCAGGCGTACGGCGGTGGTGTCGGCCTCGATGACCGACTGGACGGCGGCGAGGTGCTCGTCCCAGTGCGCGGCCGTCTCGTACAGCCACTGGGCGGGCATCGGGACGCCCGCGAGCTGGGCGAGCATCGGACGCAGGGCGCGGGCGGCCTGCCGTTCGGGCGGCAGCACCCGGCGCAGATAGCGGCGCAGCTGGGCGGGGAGCGCGAGCAGGGCGAGGGCCTGCGGGGCGGGCGGCAGGTCGACGACGACCAGGTCGTACGGCTCCGCGGCGGCTTCCCTGACCGCCCGGAGGAGTGCCAGCTCCCCGGCGCCCGGGAGTTCGGTGAGCTCCTCCTCGTCCAGGCGCTGGGCGCCGAACAGGTCGAGGGCGGTGGCCGCGCGGTCCTGGAGCGCGAGGAGTTCGCGCCGGAAGTGGGCGCCGCTGTCCACGTACCGCACCGAGAGCCCGGCCGGCTCGGGGGCGGGGAGGACGGCGGGCAGGGTGTCGTGCCGGTCGGCGGTCAGGAGCAGGGTGCGCCGGCCCGCGCGCGCGGCGGCGAGCGCCGTGGCCGCGGCGACGGTGGTCCGGCCGCTGCCGCCGGGTCCGGTGACGAGGAGGGTGTCCATGGATCAGGCCTGTCCGGTGGTGCTCAGGCGCCCGACTCGACCCTCTTCTTCAGCCCCGCGAGCGCCCGGTCGATGATGACCTTCTCGGCCTTGCGCTTGATCATCCCGAGCATGGGGATCTTGACGTCCACGGTCAGCTTGTACGTGACCTCGGTGCCCTTGCCCTTGGGGGCCAGGGCGTAGGAGCCGTCCAGGGCGCGCAGCATCTGGGACTTGACGAGGGTCCAGCTGACCTCGTTGTCGCCGGTCCAGGTGTATCCGAGGACCTGGTCGTCCTTGATCGCGCCGGCGTCCATGACGAGTCGGACCTGCTCGGCGCGGCCCTGTGCGTCGGAGGCGAGCACCTCGGCCTGCTTGACCTCACCGGTCCAGTCCGGGTAGCGGGCGAAGTCGGCGATCACCCCCATGACGTCGGCGGGCGCCGCCTCGATCTCGATGCTCGAGCTGGTGTGTTCCGCCATCGCGGTGGCTCCTCCGGTGCGGTTCCGTCGAGGGTGTGATCTGCGGCGTACCCCGTGCGCGCCGCCCGCGTGAAGGCTACCGCGCTCGGATCACTCACCACTCCAGGGCCCAGGGCGTTCCGGTGCCCGCGAAGTGCCCGACGTTCACGCACTCCGTGGCGCCGATCCGCATGCGGCGTACGAGGGGCTGGTGGACGTGGCCGAAAAGGGCGTAGCGGGGGCGGGTGCGGTGGATGGCGTCGAGGAGGGCGCGGCTGCCGCGCTCGAAGCGGCGGGCCACGGTGTCGTACACGAGATCGGGGACCTCGGGCGGGATGTGGGTGCACAGGACGTCGACCTCGCCGACGGCCTCGACCTTGGCCGCGTACTCCTCGTCGCTGATCTCGAAGGGGGTCTTCATGGGGGATTCGAGGCCGCCGCCGACGAAGCCGAAGACGCGGCCGCCGATCTCGGCCCGCTGGCCGTCGAGGACGGTGACGCCCGGGCCCGCGTACTCGCTCCAGAGGGCCGGCATGTCGACGTTGCCGTAGGTGGCGTACGTCGGGGTGGGGAAGGCGGCGAACAGCTCGGCGTACTGCTTGCGGACCGCGTTCTCGACGGCCGTGGCGCGGTCCACGTCGAGGCCGGACCACAGGCGCGCGCCCAGTTCGCGGGCCTCGTCGAAGCGGCGGGCGGTGCGCAGCTCGACCAGGCGGGACGCGTTCCGCGTGCCGAAGAGGTCGGGGAAGATGCCGCGCGAGTGGTCGGCGTAGTCGAGGAACAGGATCAGGTCGCCGAGGCAGACGAGCGCGTCGGCGCCGTCTCCCGCGCGGGCGAGTGCCTCCGCGTTGCCGTGCACGTCGCTCACCACATGTACCCGCATACCTGGCATGCCGATCACCCTAGGACGAGCCGTCCGGAGTCGGTAGAGGCCGCCGGACCTGCGGTTACTTCCGAGTCGCCCAAAGCGTGGATTACTGTGCGCGAAGGAACACCACGAGGCGTGGCGCGACGTGTGACGCAGCGAACATCTGGCCCGACCCCCCTATCGAAAGTGCAGTACCGATGGGTAACGTCCGGGCAGTCCAGTCGTGCTCGATGCACCCCACCTGCATGTTTCAGCCATCGAGCACCTGCCCGATCTTGGACCGCACCGTCGCATCGCACACCGTCGTGGCGCCGGCGCCCTATGAGGAGCAGCAGTCTTGCGCGAGTTCAGCCTTCCGGCCCTGTACGAGGTCCCCGCGGACGGCAATCTGACCGACATCGTCCGCCGCAATGCCGCGCAGCACCCCGATGTTGCCGTCATCGGCCGCAAGGTGAACGGCACGTGGACCGATGTCTCGGCCAAGGACTTCCTCTCCGAGGTGCACGCCGCCGCCAAGGGCCTGATCGCGTCCGGCGTCGGCCCCGGCGACCGCGTCGGCCTGATGTCCCGTACGCGCTACGAGTGGACGCTCCTGGACTTCGCGATCTGGAGCGCGGGCGCGGTGACGGTCCCCGTGTACGAGACCAGCTCGCCCGAGCAGGTCCAGTGGATCCTCGGCGACTCCGGCGCGGTTGCCTGCCTGGTGGAGCTGGACGTGCACGCGAAGGCCGTCGAGTCGGTGCGCGACCGGCTGCCTGGCCTCGCGCACGTCTGGCAGATCGAGACGGACTCCCCGGAGACCGGCGCGATCGCCGAGCTGGGCCGCGCGGGCGCGGACGTCGCCGACGGGACCGTCGAGGAGCGCGGTTCGCTCGCGAAGGCCGACGACCCGGCCACGATCGTCTACACCTCGGGCACCACGGGCCGCCCCAAGGGCTGCGTCCTGACGCACCGTTCGTTCTTCGCGGAGTGCGGCAACATCGTGGAGCGGCTGCGCCCCCTGTTCCGTACGGGCGAGTGCTCGGTGCTGCTCTTCCTGCCGCTCGCGCACGTCTTCGGGCGGCTTGTGCAGGTTGCGCCGATGATGGCGCCCATCAAGCTCGGTCACGTACCGGATATCAAGAACCTCACGGACGAACTGGCCTCGTTCCGGCCGACGTTGATCCTCGGTGTGCCGCGGGTCTTCGAGAAGGTCTACAACTCGGCGCGGGCCAAGGCGCAGGCGGACGGCAAGGGCAAGATCTTCGACAAGGCCGCGGACACGGCCATCGCGTACAGCCGCGCGCTCGACACCCCGCCGGGCCCGTCGCTCGGCCTCCGGCTCAAGTACAAGACGTTCGACAAGCTGGTCTACAGCAAGCTGCGCGCCGTGCTCGGCGGGCGCGGCGAGGCCGCGATCTCCGGCGGCGCCCCGCTCGGCGAGCGCCTCGGCCACTTCTTCCGCGGCATCGGCTTCACGGTCCTGGAGGGCTACGGCCTCACCGAGTCCTGCGCGGCCACCACGTTCAACCCGCACGACCGGCAGAAGATCGGCACGGTCGGCCAGCCGCTGCCTGGTTCCGTGGTGCGGATCGCGGACGACGGGGAGGTGCTGCTGCACGGCGAGCACCTGTTCAAGGAGTACTGGAACAACCCCGGCGCGACCGAAGAGGCCCTGTCCGACGGCTGGTTCCACACCGGTGACATCGGCACCCTCGACGAGGACGGCTATCTCGCGATCACCGGCCGCAAGAAGGAGATCATCGTCACGGCGGGCGGCAAGAACGTCGCCCCCGCGGTGATCGAGGACCGGATCCGGGCGCACGCCCTTGTCGCCGAGTGCATGGTGGTCGGCGACGGGCGGCCGTTCGTGGGCGCGCTGGTCACCCTGGACGAGGAGTTCATCGTTCGCTGGGCCGAGGACCACGGCAAGTCCGCGAAGACGGCGGCGGATCTGCGGGACGACACGGAGCTGCTCGCCGCCATCCAGCAGGCGGTGGAGGACGGGAACGCGGCGGTGTCCAAGGCGGAGTCGGTACGGAAGTTCCGGGTCCTGGGGGCGCAGTTCACGGAGGAGTCCGGGCACTTGACTCCGTCCCTGAAGCTCAAGCGGAACGTTGTGGCGAAGGATTACGCGGACGAGATCGAGGCGCTTTACACGAGCTGAAGTGGGCGCCCACTCGCCGTGGGGCTGCTGGTTCGTTCGCGGCTGCGGCCCGGCTGTGGTTGCTCGCGCAGTTCCCCGCGCCCCTTTTCAGGGGCGCGGGGAACTGCGCGCTCAGCCACGGCGGCCGAAAGCCGCGCAGCAAACGCCAGGGGGCACCCCAGTAGGCGCTACAGCAACGCCCTCAACCGCTCCGCGAGCAAGTCCCAGCGCCACCTCTCCTCCACCCAATCCCGCCCCCGCTTCCCCATCTGCGCGCGCAGTTCCGGGTCCTGGAGAAGGACGGTGATCCGCTCAGCAGCCTCAGACGGGGAACCTCCACGTACGACCCAGCCCGTCTCGCCGTCGAGCACGGCGTCCGGCGCCCCGCCCGAGTCGCCCGCCACCACCGGCAGGCCCGTCGCCGACGCCTCCAGGTAGACGATGCCGAGGCCCTCCACGTCCAGGCCGCCCCGGCGCGTGCGGCAGGGCATGGCGAAGACGTCACCGGCGCCGTAGTGCGCGGGCAGTTCCTCCCAGGGCACCGCACCCGTGAACCGCACCGAGTCGGCCACCCCGGTCTCCGCGGCGAGCTTGCGCAGCTCGTTCTCGTACGGGCCGCCCCCGACGATGAGGAGCACCGCGTCCGGCACCTTCGCGAGGATCGCGGGCAGGGCGCGGATCAGGGTGTCCTGCCCCTTGCGCGGCACGAGCCGGGAGACGCACACGACCACCGGGCGCTCGCTGAGGCCGAGCCGTGCCCGGATCTCGTCGCCGCCGGAGCCCGGGTGGAAGGTCTTCTCGTCGACGCCCGGCGGGAGCTGCGCCATACGGGCCGCGGCAGCGGGGCTGAGCGCGCGGGCGATCCGCGAGCGGGTGTACTCGCCGAGGTACGTGATCGTGTCCGTGGACTCCCCGATCCGCCCCAACAGCCCGCGCGCCACGGGGAGTTGAGCCCAGCCCGCCTCGTGCCCGTGCGTCGTGGCGACCAGGCGCTCGGCACCGGCCCTGCGCAGCGCGGGCGCCATCAGGCCGAGCGGCGCCGCCGCCCCGAACCACACCGACGTACAGCCGTGCTCCTTGAGCAGGCCGACCGCGCGGCGGGTCACGCGCGGGGTGGGGAGCAGCATCGTCGTGCGGTCGCGTACGACCGTGAAGGGCTGCTCGGCGTCGAACGCGGCGGTGGCCTCGGTGCCCTCGCGGCCGCGCTTCCACGTGGAGGCGTAGACGACGAGCCGGTCCGGGTCCAGGCGCAGCGCCATGTTGTGCAGGAAGGCCTGGATGCCGCCGGGGCGGGGCGGGAAGTCGTTGGTCACGAGCAGAGTCTTCGGTGTCTGGCGCATCGCCGCCGACAGTACCGAACGGCCGCGCCTCACGCCCCGGCCGAGCCCCTCCCGGCACCATGCCCCCGTGCACCTGCGGCTCCTCACCCTCTGGCTCGCCACCCGGGCCCTGCTCCTGCTCTGCGTCCTGAAGGTGCTCACGGTGCCGGGCCCGGACGTCACCAGCGACGTGGAGGTCATCTACCGCGGCTGGTACGAGATCCTGCGCACCGGCACCTTCCCGCTGGACGACGTCACCTGGCAGTACCCGCCCGCCGCCGCGCTCGCCGTGCTCTCCCCCGGCCTGCTGCCCTTCCTCGACTACCCGACGGCGTTCTTCGCGCTGTGCTGCGGCTGCGACGCGGCGGTGCTCGCCCTGCTCCGGCGCGCGGGCGCCCGCCCCGGCCGCCGTGCGGCGGGGGCCTGGGCGTGGACCGCGGGCGTACCGCTGCTGGGGCCGACGGCGTACGCGCGCTACGACCTGATGGTCACCGCCGTCGCCGTCCTGGCGCTGCTCGCGGGGGTGCGGCACGCGCGCGTGCTCGCCGTTCTCGCCGCCTTCGGGGCGCTCCTGAAGGTCTGGCCCGCGCTGCTGCTCCTCGGCATCCCGCGCGGGCCAGGCACGCGCCGCGCGTGGACGGCCGCGGCGCTGACCGCCCTCGGGCTGCTGCTCGCCTTCACCGCCGCGATGCCGGGCGCGCTCGCTTTCCTGGACTTCCAGCGCGACCGGGGCACCGAGGTCGAGTCGGTCGGCGCCCTGGTCCTGCACGTCGCGCGCGCCTTCGGCTGGCCGGGCCGACCGCAGCTCAACTACGGCTCGGTGGAGTTCATCGGTCCGTACGTTCCCCTGGTGAGCGGCGCCGCGCAGGTGCTGACGGTCCTCGGTTTCGGCTGGCTGCTGCTGTGGCGGCTGCGGGCGCGCTCCTGGGCGCCGAGCACGCCGGGCGACGCGGCGTTCGCGGCGGTGCTGCTGTTCACGACGACGAGCCGGGTGATCAGCCCGCAGTACCTGCTGTGGCTCGTGGGGCTCGCGGCCGTCTGCCTCTCCTACCGCGCGGGCCGAATGCGGACGCCCGCGCTGCTCACCCTCGCCGCCACGGGCGTCACGTTCCTGGAGTTCCCGATCTGGTTCTCGCACGTGGTGGCCGGCGACGTGCTCGGCCTCACGCTGCTCCTGGTCCGCAACGGCCTCCTGGTCGCCGCGACCGTGACCGCGTGCCGGACCCTGTGGCGTCAGACGGTGACCGAACCGGCCCGCACCGGAACCCGCCGCGTACCCCAACAGCCCGTACGCACCGGCCGGTTGACCGACTCCCGGGACGACGGGACCGTTCAGCCGAGCTCGCGCCGCAGGTAGTCCCGCCACTTCCGGGTGAACTCCTCCGGGCCGAGGCCGAGCACGTCGCGCAGCGCGTCCGCGACCGCGCCCTCGCGCTGCGTGTGGGCGCCGACCTTCCGGTAGAAGTCGACGAGTGCGCTCTCGCCGTGCTGCTCGGCGATCATGCGGCAGGCCAGCCAGCCGCTCTCGTACGCCCGCGCGAGGCGGCCCGCGTCGCCCTCGAAGCCGAACGCCGCGTCGTCCGGCAGCCGCTCCGGCACCCGTCCGGCGCGCACCTCGCGGTGCAGTTCGGGCGCCGCCCTCTCGGGGGTGCGGCCCGTCCCCCGGTACCCGACCCAGTCCGCGAAGCCCTCCGACAGCCACAGCGGGGTCGCCTCCGAGGTGGCCGCGCGCGTCGCCACATGGGTGGTCTCGTGGGTGAGCACGACCTGCTTGCCGAAGTCCCCGAGCAGGTCGTACGACTCGGGATTGACGATCACCCGGTCCGCGGGGGCCGTCCCGCCGCCGCCCGCCTCGCCCGTGGTGACGGCCGCTATGCCCTGGTACGCCGAGGCGGAGGCGCCGAGGAGCGCCGCCATGTCCTTCGTCGAGTCCGGCACCAGGACCACGACGCGTCCCGGCCAGCCCCGCCCCCACGCGCCCCGCACGGCGGGCACCGCGCGGTCGGCGAACGCCGCGTACCGGCGCAGCCGGGCCTCGCCCTGACCCACGCCGAGGACCAGGCTGCGCTCGCCGCGCACCGCCGTGACCTCGCCCTGCTCCCACAGCTGCTCCCCGCCGTCCGGCCCCGGCCGCTCCGCCTCGACGTACCAGCGGCCGTCGCGGCGGCTCAGGTCGAGGGTGCGCTGGACGG
This sequence comes from Streptomyces luteolus, assembly GCF_029968015.1. GTDB lineage: Bacteria > Actinomycetota > Actinomycetes > Streptomycetales > Streptomycetaceae > Streptomyces > Streptomyces luteolus. Next base: position 43,023 of record NZ_JASCIS010000042.1, on the reverse strand, counting down.
TGACCGGGGCGCGGTCGTGCCCGGCGATGCGGTAGTCGAGGGCGGCCGTGGCGGTGGCGCCGGTGCGGGTGCGGTCGAGCCGGGTGAGCCGGTATTCCCAGGAGCTGAGCGGGACCTGCGCGAGGTGGTCGAACTCGTCGCCGGACCCGCCGGTCGCCTCGTACGCCTGCTCGTCCCGGTCGAGCACAGCCTCCGCGCGCCGCTGCAGCAGCCCCTCGACGGCACCGGCGTCGGAGCCCCGCGAATCCGGCGCGGAGCAGGACGTGCCGAGGAGCAGCCCGACCAGAGCCGCCCCCACCACCCGCCCACACCACACCCGACCCGCCATCCGGTCGATCGTACGAGGCCCTGAACGCCGGGCGCCCCATAGGGGCGCGGGGAACTGCGCGAGCAACCACGGCCGGACAGTGAGCCGCGATCGAAAGCAGCAGCCCCGCGGCGAGTGGGCGCTTCCCCAGGGGCGCGGGGAACTGCGCAAACACCCACCACCGAACCGTGAGCCGCAAACGAAAACAGCCACCCCACGGCCAGTGGGCGCTTCCCCAGGGGCGCGGGGAACTGCGCAAACACCCACCACCGAACCGCACGCCGCGAAGCGAAGCCCGGCCCACGGCCAGTGGGCGATCGTCCGGAGGGGGCGCGGGTTCAGACCCGCGTGACGCCCGAGACCGGCATCATCCCGACGGGGTCATACCGCACAGCCGCCCCCGGGTACGGAGCATGCACCACCTGCCCCCCACCCATGTACATCCCGATATGGCTCGCGTCGTCCCGGTACGTCACAAGGTCGCCCGGCCGGGCCTCCGCGAGGGAGACCTGGCGGCCCGAGCCTCGCTGGGCCTGCGACGTGCGCGGCAGTCCGACTCCCGCCTGCCCGTACGCCCACTGCGTCAGGCCCGAACAGTCGAAGCCGCTGGGCCCGTTGGCGCCCCAGACGTACGGGCGGCCGATGGCCTGGCGGATCGCGGCGACGGCGGCCGCGGCCCGGTCCGAGGACGGAGTGCCGGTGAGCGCGGGGATCCCGGCGGCGCCGGAGCCCTCGGCGAAGGCCGCGCGGTCGGCGGGCGAGAGGGAGTTGAGCAGCCGCTGGGCCTTGGCGAGCTTGGCCTCGACCTGGCGCTTGTGCCGAGCGACGGCCTTCCTCGACGCCTCCAGATCGGCCAGCTTGCCGGTGGCCTCCTCGCGTTCCTGGGCGAGTTCGCGCTGGGCGGTACGCAACTTGTCGAGCTCGGCGGACTGGCGGGCGTTGATCCGGTTCAGGGTCGAGGACTTGGCGAGGTAGCCCTCGGGGTCCTCGGAGAGCATCAGGGCCAGCGTCGGGTCGATGCCGCCCGAGCGGTACTGCGCGCCGGCCAGCGAACCGAGCGCGCCCCGCATGGTGTTGATGCGCTCCTGGCCGCGGGCGACGCTGTCCTTGGCGTGGGCGATCTCGCGGCGCAGCCGGTCGGCCCGCTCGTCCGCCTTGTCGTAGGCCTGGGTCGCCCGCTCCGCCTCCTCGAAGAGCCGGTCGACCTGTGCCTTGGTGGCGGCCGGGGTCGCCTGCGGGTCGGCGGTGGCGGACGGTGCGGTGAGGGCTGCGGCCGCGGTGGCCGCGGCGGCGGACAGCAGGGCCGCTCGGGTGCTGCGGTCCCGGCCGAGACCGAGCTGCGAAGGACGGCGATGGGACGCCACGGGGTACGTCTCTCCTTCCCTCGCCGCTGCGTCCACCGCCTCGCGGGCGGCGGAACTGCCAAGGGAACAGCGGCGGTGCGGACGTCCGCCGCGGCCGGGGCCACGTTCCGGTCTGCTGTTCCGCGGCGCGGAGCGGCTCCCGGCGGGTTCCTGCTTCACGGCCGGGCCCGGGACTCGGTCCCGGCCGAAGAGGCCTCCACAGGCGTCACTTCCCGCCCGTCCGGCGGTAGGTCCGACGGCTCTCGCCGACGAACAGCCGGGAAGCTATCACCGCTACGCGCACCCACCGGCGCCTCCACACGGGCCCGGGAACGCCGAAGCCCCACTGTCCACGCAGGTGGACGGCGGGGCGCCGGGTCGGCACACGATCGGTGAATTCGCCCGTTCGGAGGGCGTGTTGGGACGTGCCGTACGGCCTTGCGGCCTTGCGGCCTTGCGGCCTTGCGGCCTCAGATACGGACGCCGAACTGGAACGGCATGTTGTTGATCGACTCGTACCGCACGCTGGCCCCGGGCTTCGGGGCGTGCAGGATCTGGCCGTTGCCCGCGTAGAAGCCGACGTGGTGCAGGTCGCTGTAGAAGATGACCAGGTCGCCCGGCTTCAGCTCGCTCTGGCCGAGGCGCGTGCCGGCGTTGGCCTGGTCCTGCGAGATACGCGGGATGGAGACCCCGGCCTGCGAGAACGACCACTGGGTCAGGCCCGAGCAATCGAAGGAGCTGGGCCCGGTGGCGCCGTAGACGTACGGCGTGCCGATCTTGGTCTTGGCCGCCTGGAGGGCGGCGGCGCCACGGCCCGAGACCGGCGCTTCGTCGCCCAGGTCGGCGCGGTCGCCGGCGTCGCGGCTGGCGCGCTCCTCCTCGGCGGCCATCGCCGCGCGCTCCTCGGCGGAGAGGGTGTTGAGGAGCTTCTGGGCCTCGCCGAGCTTGCTCTGGACTTCCTTCTTCTTCTCGCCCAGTTCCTTGCGGGTGTCCTCAAGGTCCTTGAGCTTGTCGGAGGCCTCGGAGCGCTGCTGCGCGAGGGTCCGCTGCTTCGACTGGATCCGCTGGAGGGCGTCGGCCTGCTTGCTCGTCAGCTGGTCGAGCGAGGAGGCCTTGTCGAGGTACGAGTCCGGGTCGGACGAGAGGAAGAGCTGCACGGAGGGGTCGATGCCACCCGAGCGGTACTGCGCGCTGGCCAGCGAACCTATGCCGGAACGCAGCTCGTTGAGCTCGTCCTGACCGCGGGCGACCTTGTCCTGCAGGTCGTCGATCTGGTCCTCGAGCTTGTCCTGCTGCTCCTTGGCGCCGTTGTACTTCTCGGTCGCCTTCTCGGCCTCTTCGTAGAGCTTGTCGACCTTCGCCTTGACTTCCTTCTTGCTCGGCTTGGGGTCGGCGTGCGCGGCCTGCGAAGTGAGCGCGACGGCAGCTGCGGCGGTTGCGGTGAGCACGGTCACGCGCGTGCGGCTCGGCTGCTTCGGTCGACGGTGGGACGCCACGGGGGCGGCTCCTTCTTCCTCCAGCCGCCTACCGATCGCGGTGGGCGGGACCCCCACCGACACTCCTGATGAGTGATCAACCGAGCGGAGGTTCGAGCCCAGACACTAAGTGACCCCATCGTGATCCTTCAAATCCTGCCGGGGAAAATCTCGCCCTCGGAGGCGATTCTTTACTCTCAACGCACATGCTGTGATGCGTACTTGACACGGCGTGACGTCGACGGTTCGCCAAATCGGGCATACGGGGCAGGAGTTGCCTACTTCCTCGAATGCCGCGAGCGGGGCGTGATCGGTGCGCCGCGGGTTCGTCCAGAAGGTGAACGCCATATGCCAAGCGCCCGTGCTTTTCCCCTCCCCGCCCCTTCCCGAAAGCCTGCGGCGCTTCGGGGGCCAGCCCCCGGACCCCCTCCCCCAAGCTCTCGGCTTCGCTCGAGCAGGGGGGACCCCCATCTCAAACGCCGGAGGGGCTGAATTTGGCCGAGCCCCGTTCTTTCAGGGGCGCGGGGAACTGCGCGACAAGCCACGACGGCGCGCAAGGCGAACGACGGCAAAGGAAGCCCGTCTGGGGGCACCTCCCGGCCGAAGGCTGGGGGAGTTTGAGGACGAGCCCGCAGGGCGATCGACAGCCACCGAGTCGACGGCGCGAGGCCCTACCCCCGAGACAACCGCTTCAGCAGCACCGCCGACGCCACCGGCCGCGCCCCCGCGCGGGCGATCCCGTCCGCCACCTCACGGTCCGTGGACACGACCGTGACCGGCCGCCCCGGCGGCTCCGCGCGGACGAGTTGGCGGATCAGCTCGTCCGCCGTGACCCCCGGCTTCGAGAAGAGGACCCGCACCCCGCGCGGCGGTGCGAGCAGCACCGGGGCCGCCAGCTCCGCGCCGTCGAAGACGCAGGTGACCTCGGCGCCGGTCTGCGCGGCCAGCGTGGAGAGCGAACCGAGCAGCCGCAGCCGCTGCTTCTCCAACGGCATCGTGGGATAGCCGGTCTTGGTGACGTTGTACCCGTCCACGACCAGGTGGGCCTGGGGCAGCGCGAGCAGCTGGTCCAGGATCGCCGGGTCGTTCTCGGACAGGGCGCGGGCCGCGATGTCCTTGGGCGTCATCCGGCCGGGCTCGACCGCGTCGACGGTCTCCGCGGGCCGTACGGACACGGGCGGCAGGGCGAGTTCGCGGCGCAGGCCCTGCGTGGACTCCAGGAGGGTGTCGAGCAGCAGCCGGACCCGCATGTCCTCCACGGACCGGCCCTCGCGGCTGGCCTTGCGGCTCGCTTCGAGGGCGGACTCGGCCTCGCCGAGCCGGGCCTTGAGGCGGCGGGCCTCGCTGTCGGCGGCGGAGAGCTGGGTGTGCGTCTCGGCGCGCAGCGCCTCGGTCTCGGCGGCGGCCTTGCGCAGGGCCGCCTCGCCGCGCTTGACGTCACTGAGTGCCGCGCGCAGCTTGCGGTGCAGCGACTCGGCCTCGCGCTTGGCGGTGTCGAGTTCGGCGCGCAGCCGTTCCGTCTCGGAGCGGGACTTGTCCCGCGCCTCGGCCAGTTCGCGGCGCAGCCGCTCCAGCTCCGAGCGGGTCTCCTCGCCCACCCGCTCGGCGTCGGCGCGCTGCGCCTCCTCACCGGCGGCGGTGACCGACTTGACCCAGCCGACGGGCCGCAGGACGTACGCGGCGGCCGCGACGTCCAGCGGGTCGGCGGCGGGCGGCGGGGTGCCGGCGTCGAGCGCGGCGGCGAGTTCGGGCTGTGCCTCGCGGAGGCGTTCGCCGATGCGCTGCCGGAAGAGGGTCTCGCTCTCCAGGGCCGCGGCCATCGCGTTGCCCGCGAACTTCAGGCGCCGGGTGGGGGTGAAGCGTGCGTACTGCCGCAGCTGGGCGGGGAGTTCGCCGACGGTCAGGCCGCCGAAGCCCTCCGCGGCGATCGCGATGACGCGGCGGCGCACGCCCTCGGGCAGCGGACGGTCGAGCGTCTCGGCGGGGCCGTCGGCCGCGCCGGCGGTCTCGTCCGCATCGGCGCCCCGCTCACCTGCCTCCACCATCCGTCACCCCACTTGCTGTGGGCGGGACCCCTCAGGATTCCGCGCCCGGCCTGTCCACCAACTCGATCTGGTCCACCGCGTTGCACCAGCGGCAGCGCACGGACTCGATGGTCTCACTGACCACCTCGCGTTCCTCCACCTTCGGCTCACCGGCCAGGTCGAGGTGGACGTACTCCACCACCTTCGACGACCGCGTGACGTCGAAACGCGTGAGGTTGCCGCACAGCGTGCAGCGCCAGCGGGTGGTGTCGGTCGGCAGGGGAACCGTCATCGCGCTCGTGCGCCTTTCCTCGGGTCGTGCTCGCTCGGGCGTGCTCGGTGGGAAACACTCCGTTTCAACCCTACGGCCTGCCGGAGGGCCCGGGTACGCCGCGTCCACGGGCCGGTACGGCGAGGCGGTCTGCCCCGTGCGGCCCCGTTACGTCAGGATCTGTCCCATGAGCGCGGAACGGGGAGCGGCCGGCGGACCGGCCGGGAAGAACAAGGCGGAGAAGAGCAGGCGCGAGCCCAGCCCCGCCGCCCAGGCGCTCAAGCAGTTGCTCCTCGGCAACGGCCCCCTCGTCACGTACACCCTGGTCGCGCTCTATTGCGCGGTGTTCGTGCTCTCCCCAGCCTCCGGTCTGAACGCCGCGTACGGCACCGGCGAGGAGCTGCTCGCCGCGCAGCGCGGCTACTTCCACCGCTGGGGGGTGATCCCGGCCGAGCTGTTGACGGGTGCGCCGCGGGCCGCGCTGACCCCGCTCACCGCGCTGTTCGTGCACGGCAGCTGGCTGCATCTGCTCGGCAACGTGCTGTTCCTGTGCGTGTTCGGGGTGATGGTCGAGGAGCGGATGGGCCACCTCCAGTTCGCCCTCTTCTATCTGGGCTGCGGCGCCCTCGCGCTCTGTGCGTACGCGATGGCGAACGCGGACTCGCAGGCGACCCTCGTCGGCGCCTCCGGGGCGATCTCGGCGGTGCTCGGCGCGTTTCTGCGGCTGTTCCCGAAGGCCCGGGTGACCAGCCTCTTCCCCTTCCTGTTCTTCCTGCCGCTGCGCTTTCCCGCCTGGATCGTGCTGCCGTTCTGGGTGGCCCTGCAGTGGGTGGCGGCCCAGCGCGACACGGGCGGCCCGGGGGTCGCGTATCTGGCGCACCTGGTGGGGTTCTCGCTCGGCTTCGTCTACGCGTGGGTGCGTTATCCCCGTACGGCTAGAGTGAAAGCCACTGCGACGGCCACCGAGGGAGACAGTCAGCCGTGATCACCGCGATCGTGCTCATCAAGACCAGCGTGGACCGGATCCCGGAGATCGCCGAGTCGATCGCCGCGCTGGACAGCGTCAGCGAGGTCTTCTCCGTGACCGGTACGTACGACCTGATCGCCATGGTGCGGGTCGCGCGCCACGACGACCTGGCGGACGTGATCCCGGGCCGGATCAGCAAGATCCCCGGCGTGGAGGGCACGGACACGCATGTGGCGTTCCGTACGTACTCCCAGCACGACCTCGAGGCGGCCTTCGCCATCGGGCTCGACTCCTAGCCGACCCGTAACGACCACGTACGTCATGAGCGGCGCCGGATGAAGGCCCTTTCATCTTCGGCTCATCCTGGCGCCGCCCCCCGTACCGCACGCTCGACGCATGGCCTTCTCCCACCGCATGGCGGCCCTCGCCGCGGTCGTCGCGATCCCGCTCGGCATCGCGGCGACCAGCTACGCCCTCACCGACAGCCCCGAGCCGCCCAAGGCGCCGCCCAAGCTGGAGCTGGAGAGCGGTTCGCCGACCCCGTCCGGCTCGGGTACCGGCTCCCCGAAGCCGGAGCCGACGCCCAGCGACGAGGTGGTCTCCCGGCCGCCGGTGAGCGACGGCCCGACGGACGACGACGATGACGGCGCGGACGACGCCGACGACGACCCCGCCGACTCCGCCGACAAGAACGGCAAGAACGGCAAGTCCGAGCGTGGTGCGGGAGACCGTGACGACGGCTGAACCCGGGCCCGCGAGGTGGATATCGGCGCGCGTCAGGATCCTGCTCTGGCTGCTCGTCGTGATGGCCGTGGCACTCGCCGCCGTCGCCATGACCACCCGCTCCGTCCTGGTCCGCGACGTCGACCACCGCATCGCGCGGCTGCTCGCCCAGGAGACCAGCGAGTTCACCAACTTCGAGGAGCAGGGCTTCGACCCGGAGACGGGCCGCCCGTTCACCGACCCGGACCGGCTGATCCACGTCTTCCTGGAACGGCAGTACGCCGACAACGACGAGGAGCTGCTCGGCCTGGTCGCCCGCGAGGGCCTCTCCCCCGCCCAGCGCGTGCAGCAGCGCGAGATCCCGGTGGAGCGTCCACTGCACAAGGACGGCGCCGCCCGCCGCGCGATCTTCGAGACCGACGAGGCGACCGGCACCCTGCACCGTCCCGAGGGCGAGATCCGCTGGGCGAAGGTGAGCGTCGCCCGGCACGGCGGCGAACCCGAGGCCGCGTTCGTGGTCGCCTTCCACCCGGGGAACGAACTCGCCCGCGTGGACGAGGTGTTCCGCCTGATGCTCGCGATCTCGGGGGTCGCCCTGCTGATGACGACGGGCATCGGCTGGGCCGTCGCGGGCCGCATCCTCAAGCCGGTACGCACGGTCCGCGCCGCCGCCGCCCAGCTGACCGAGCAGGATCTGACCCAGCGCATCCCGGTGCAGGGCCGCGACGACGTGGCGGCGCTCGCCGAGACGTTCAACGCGATGCTGGACCGCCTGGAGCGGGCGTTCGCCGCGCAGCGCGAGTTCGTCGACGACGCCGGGCACGAGCTGCGCACCCCGATCACCATCGTCCGCGGCCATCTGGAGCTGATGGGCGGTGCCACCGAGAGCGCAGCCGAGCGCGAGGAGACCGTCCGCCTGGTCACCGACGAGCTCGACCGGATGAGCCGGATCGTCGAAGACCTGCTGCTGCTCGCCAAGGCCGAGCGGCCGGACTTCGTGACCCCCGCGCCGGTACAGCTCGCGGAGCTCACCGCCGATGTCTTCGTCAAGGCCCGCACCCTCGGCGAGCGCGACTGGCAGCTGCCCGAAGTGGCCGACGGCGAGGCCGGGTTGGACGCCCAGCGGATCACGCAGGCGATGGTCCAGCTGGCCCAGAACGCGGTCCAGCACACCACCGCGGGCCAGACCATCCGCATCGGCTCGCGGCTCGGCGGCCGGCGCGTCGAGCTGTACGTCGCCGACTCCGGACCCGGCGTGCAGCCCCAGGACGCCGAGGTGATCTTCGACCGGTTCCGGCGGGGCACGGCCCGGCGCGGCGCCCGTACGACCGGGGCCGGGCTCGGCCTGTCCATCGTGCGGGCCATCGCCGAGGGCCACCGGGGCGGGGTGCGGCTCGACCCCCCGAGCGGCATGGACGCGGGCGCCACTTTCGTACTCGATCTGCCGCTGGAGGAAGACCGGTGAACCGGATTCTGATCGTCGAGGACGAGGACCGCATCGCCTCGTTCATCGAGAAGGGCCTGCGCGCCAACGGCTTCACCACCACCGTGGTCGGCGACGGCGACGCGGCCTACGACTACGCCCTGACCGGCGGCTTCGACCTGATCGTCCTGGACATCGGACTGCCGGGCCGGGACGGCTTCACGGTCCTGCGGCAGCTGCGCGAGGCCCGCGTCACGGTCCCCGTCCTCGTGCTGACCGCGCGCGACTCCGTACGGGACACGGTGGCCGGTCTCGAAGGCGGCGCCGACGACTGGATGACCAAGCCGTTCCGCTTCGAGGAGCTGCTCGCCCGGGTCCGGCTCCGCCTGCGCACCGCGGCCCGCGCGCCCGAGGTGACGGTGCTGCGCAGCGGGGAGCTGAGCCTGGATCTGCGGACCCGCAGGGCCCGTTCGGGGTCACGGACGGTGGACCTCACGGCCCGCGAGTTCGTGCTGCTCGAACTGTTCCTGCGCCACCCCGGCCAGGTCCTGGCCCGCGAACAGATCCTGTCCCACGTCTGGGGTTACGACTTCGACCCGGGCTCCAACATCGTGGACGTGTACGTCCGCGCGCTGCGCAAGAAGCTCGGCGCCGAGCGGGTGGAGACCGTACGCGGGATGGGGTACCGGCTGCCGGGGCCGTGACCTGCTCTCAGGCGCCGCCGCGCGGTCGGTGAAGTTTCCTTCATTCACGGCTCATTGGAGGCTCACGCCCGCCGCGAAGACTGAGCAGCGTGACAGTGAACCTCCGGCAAGCGGCAACCCTCTGCGTGGCGCTGACCCTCTGCGGGCTGCTGCTCGTCCCCACCAACTTCCCCGGCCTCGACGGTGACGCCCGCCTGACCCTCGCCGTGTTCGCGCTGGCGACGTGCGCGTGGATCGGTACCCCGATCGACGACACCTACATCGCGCTCGGCGCCGGTCTTGCGCTCACCGCGACCGGGGTGATCAGCAGCGACACCCTCTTCGGCACGCTCGGCGACGCGACGGTGTGGCTGCTGATCTGCGCGTTCGTGCTCGCCGCGGCCGTGGCGCGCACGGGGCTCGCGGGGCGGGCGGCGGCGTTTCTGGTCAGCGGGGCGCGCAGCGTGCGGCAGTTGACGCATCTGACGACCGCCGCGCTCGTGGTGACCGCCTTCGCGGTGCCGGCCACCTCGGGACGCGCCGCGCTCGCCCTGCCGGTGTTCCTGGCGCTCGCCAAGGTCCTCTCCGACCGCAAGCGGCTCGTCGTGATGCTGGCGCTGCTCTTCCCGACCGTGATCCTGCTCTCGGCGGTCGCGACACTGATCGGCGCGGGCGCCCACCTGATCACCGTGTCGGTCCTGTGGGAGGCGACCGGTGACCGGATCGGCTTCACCCAGTGGCTGCTGCTCGGCCTGCCGCTCGCCGTCGCCTCGTCCCATCTGGCGGCGGAGATCGTCCTGTTGACGACCACCCGGCGGGCGGACCGGCGCGGGCCGGTCCGGATCACCGCCGACCAGATACAGGAGCACAGCGAGCAGCCGGTCACCGGCCCGCTCTCCTCCGCCGAGGCGCGCTGCGCGCTGCTGCTCGGCACGGTCGTGACGCTGTGGTGCAGCGAGCCGCTGCACCAAGTCCCGCCCGCAGTGGTCGCGTTGATCGGCGCGGTCGTCGCGGCCTCCCCCGCGCTCGGCACCGTACGCCTCAAGGACGCCCTGAAGACCGTGCCCTGGGCGCTGCTGCTCTTCATGGCCGCGACGATGGCGATGGGCGTGGCCCTGGCCGACTCGGGCGCGGCGAAGTGGCTGGTCTCGGGCCTGCCGGTGGCGGTGCCGCCGTGGCTGTTCCTCGCCGTGGTCATCCTGCTCAGCACGGCCGCCCACCTGATCCTGCAGTCCCGCTCGGCCCGCTCGTCGGTCCTGGTCCCGCTGGTCGTGGCGGCGGCGATCGGGGCGGGCGTCAACCCGGTGGCCGCCGCGCTCGCCTCCACGGCAGCCGCGGGCTTCTGCCACACGCTGCCCGCCTCGGCGAAGCCCGTGACGCTCTTCTCCGAGCTGCCGGACACACCCACGTACACCCCGCGCGACCTGCTGCGCCTCTCCGCCGTCCTGGCCCCGGCGACCGCAGCGCTCGTCCTGCTCTTCGCGCTCTCCGTCTGGCCGCTGCTCGGCGTGCCGGTCCTGGACCCCTGAACCTGCCGAACTCTTCGAGGAGTTGGACGATGATGCTGACCCGAATCGCCGTAGCCCCCAGCGGCTTCAAGGAGTCCCTGTCCGCCCAGGCCGCCGCCGAGGCCATCGCCGCGGGGGTGCGCCGCGTCGTCCCGCACGCCGAGGTCGACCTGATCCCGCTGGTCGACGGCGGTGAGGGCACCGCGGCCGCGCTCGCCTCGGCCACCGGCGGCCGTCTCGTCGCCCTACCGGCCACCGGCCCCGTCGGCGAGCGGATCGGCACGCACTTCGCGCTGCTCGGCGGGGACACGGCGGTGGTCGAGATGGCCGCGGTCGCGGGTCTCTCCCTCGTCCCGCGCAGCCTCCGCGACCCGGGCGCCACGACCACGTACGGCGTCGGCGAGCTGATCCGCGCCGCCCTGGACACGGGCGTACGACGCATCCTGGTCGGCTGCGGCGACTCCGGCACGTCGGACGGCGGCGCCGGCGCCCTGCAAGCCCTCGGCGCCCGACTGCTCACCGCCCGGGGGTACGAACTACCGCGCGGGGGCAACGAGTTGAGCCGCCTCGACCGCATCGACCCGACCGGACTCGACCCGCGTCTGAAGGACGTCGAACTCCAGGTCGCCTGCAACCCGTTCAACGTGCTGTGCGGGGAGCGCGGCGTCGCCCGCGTCTTCGGCCCGCAGAAGGGCGCGAGCCCCGCACAGGTGGAGGAGCTGTCGGCGGCCCTGGAGCGCTGGGCCTACGTACTGGAACGCGACCTCGCCGCGACCGACCTGCGCGAGGGGCCCGGCACCGGCGCGTCCGGCGGCCTCGGCGCGGGCCTGGCCGCACTCGGCGCCCACCTGCTCCCCCGCTTCGACGTCCTCCTCGACCACCTGGACCTGGACGCCCGGCTGGCCCGCGCCGACCTGGTCGTCACCGCCGAGGGCGCCCTCGACCACCAGACCCCGCGCGGCAAGGTCCCGGCCGAGGTGGCCCGCCGCGCCAAGCAGTCCGGCCGCCCGGTCCTGGCCCTCGCGGGCACGATCGGCGAGGGCGCCCACCAGGTCCGGGCGGCGGGCGTGGACGCGTACAGCTCGATCCTCCCGGCCCCGGTGTCCCTGCCGGAGGCGCTGGGCAGGGGCGCGGAGTTCCTCACGGACGCGACGGAACGGGCGCTCAGGATGGTGCTGTTGGGAGCCCGGCTCGTGGCGTGAGGGGCGTGCCCCGAAAGGGGCGCGGGGAACTGCGCGCCCAGCCCCAACGGCGGGAACGCCGAACGAACAACCCGATGCGGGGCCCGGGGGCGCAGCCCCCGAAACGGGGGCCCTGGGGCGCAGCCCCGGCACGGCAACCGAGCCGACGGTACGAGCCGGACAACGGAACCTAGGACGCCGAACCCGTGTCCGGCACGCACCGCCCACCCTCGGTCCGGTACGCCCACCGCGCCCCCACCCGCACCAGCTCCCGCACGGCCCGCACGAACCGCTCCACGTGCTCGTCCGGCGTGCCCGCGCCGAAGCTCACGCGGATCGCGTTCAGCGACTTCTCGCCGGGCGCGCCCTCCGGCGCACCGCACTCGCCCTGCTCCTGCGGGTCGCTGCCGAGCAGGGTCCGCACCAGCGGGTGGGCGCAGAACAGGCCGTCCCGTACGCCGATCCCGTACTCGGCGGAGAGCGCGGCCGCGAAGTGCGAGCTGTTCCACCCCTCCACGACGAACGAGAGCACACCCACCCGCGGCGCGTCGTCGCCGAACAGCGAGAGGACCTTCACCTCGGGCACCTCGGCGAACCCGTCCCGTACCAGCCCGATCAGCTGCTGCTCGCGCGCCACCAGCGAGTCGAACCCGGCCTCGGTGAGCGCCTTGCAGGCGGAGGCGATGGAGTACGCGCCGATCACGTTCGGCGAACCGGCCTCGTGCCGCGCGGCGGTGGTGTGCCACTCCACGTCCACGCCACCGTCCGTACGCCGGGCCACGGCCTTCGACGCGCCGCCGCCCGCGAGGTACGGCTCGGCCTCCTGCAGCCAGTCGGCCCGCCCGGCGAGCACACCGGAGCCGAACGGCGCGTACAGCTTGTGCCCGGAGAACGCGACCCAGTCGACGTCCAACTCCCGTACGGAGAGCGGGTGGTGCGGCGCGAGCTGGGCGGCGTCGAGCACGATCCGGGCACCGTGCGCGTGCGCGGCGGCGGCGAGCTCCTTCACCGGCCACAGCTCACCAGTCACGTTGGAGGCGCCGGTGACGCACACCAGTGCCGGACCGTACGGGTCGCGGTCGGCGAGCGCCCGCTCCAGGGTGCTGACGGCCTCACCGGGCGTACGGGGCGCGTTGAGGTACGTGACCCGCGCGTCGCGCCACGGAAGCAACGACGCGTGGTGCTCGGTCTCGAAGACGAAGACCTGGCAGTCGGCGGGCAGCGCGGCGGCGAGCAGGTTCAGGGAGTCGGTGGTGGACCGGGTGAAGACCAACTGGTCGTCCTCGCGGCAGTCGAGGAACTCCTCGACGGTGCGGCGCGCGTTCTCGAACAGGTCGGTGGAGAGCTGCGAGAGGTACCCGGCGCCGCGGTGCACGCTGCCGTAGTACGGGGCGTACGCGGCCACGTCGTCCCAGACGCGCTGCAGGGCGGGCGCGCTGGCGGCGTAGTCGAGGGCCGCGTAGGTCACTTCGCCGCCGGTCACCAGCGGGACGGTGACGTCCCGGCCGAGGACGGGCAGCGGGGAACAGAGGGACTGGTCGGCGGCGGCAGAGGTGGCGACAGACATGGCGAACTCCCGTAAGAGGCAGGCGAATTCACCGCGCCGGACGCAGGTCCGAGCACACACAGGTGTACGAGGACGCGTCGACGACGCGGGAGTGAGGAAAGAAAAAGTGATTACGCGGGAAGGGGCTTGGCGCCCTATCGCATTCGCTTGCTCACGAGACTGCTCCCTTGAGGACCAGGACCCCAGGGTGTGCAGGGGTCCGCGCTTGCCGCAGACCTCGCTGCCTGCGGCCTGGTCTTCACCCGGGGCACCCCGCCACGGACGGAGGGTTGCCGGACAGCGGGCCGGGGCCTCGATCGCTGTCACTCATGACCTGACGAGCATCTTGCCAGAAGATCGAGCACGCGCAAGGCGCAGTCCAGAATCCGGACTGCGCCTCGCGTCACACCGCTCGGTGGTTCAGGAGTTGCTGGCGGCCACCCAGCGGTCGAGTGCCTGCTTCGCGCCCCCGGAGTCGACGGACTCGGCCGCCTTGGCCATCGCGGCCCTGATCTGCTCGACCAGCGGCGCCTCGTCCGGCTCAAGCGCCACGAGCGCCGCCGCGGCGTTGAGCAGCACGGCGTCCCGTACGGGCCCGGTCTCGCCGCTCAGCAGCCGCCGCGCCACATCGGCGTTGTACGACGCGTCCGCGCCCCGCAGCGCCTCCACGGGCACCAGGTCGATCCCGACGTCCCGAGGGTCGAAGGCCTCCTCGCGCACGCTCCCGTCCCGCACGATCCACACCCGCGAGGTGGCGGTGGTGGTGAGCTCGTCCAGGCCGTCGTCCCCGCGGAACACCAGGGCGCTGGAGCCGCGCTGGGCGAGCACTCCGGCGACGATGGGCGCCATCCGCGCGTCGGCGACCCCGGTGGCCTGTGCCTTGACGTGCGCCGGGTTGGTCAGCGGACCCAGGAAGTTGAAGGTCGTCCGGATCCCCAACTCCTTGCGCGCGGCGGCCACATGGCGCAGCGCGGGGTGGAACTTCACGGCGAAGCAGAAGGTGATGCCCGCCTCGCCTGCCACCTCGGCGACGCGCTGCGGCGTCAGCTCCAGGTTGACCCCGAGCTTCTCCAGGACATCCGAGGCACCGCTCGCGCTGGAGGCCGCCCGGTTGCCGTGCTTGACGACCTTGGTGCCGGTGCCGGCCACCACGATCGCGGACATCGTGGAGATGTTGACGGTCTTGGCTCCGTCCCCACCCGTACCGACGATGTCGACGCTGGGGCCCGGCACCTCGATGGTGTTGGCGTGCTCGTACATGGTGCGTACGAGACCGGAGATCTCCTCCACGGTCTCGCCCTTGGCCCGCAGCGCCACCGCGAACCCGGCGATCTGCGCGTCGGTCGCCTCACCGCGCATGATGCGGTCCATCGCCCACGCGGTGTCGTCGGCGCTCTGGTCACGCCCTTCGAGCAGTCCGTTCAGTACGTCGGGCCAGGTACGGCCCGCCGCGTGGTCGCCTCCAGCGGGGGTCGTAGCGCTACTCATGGCTACTCCTGGTCTCGTACGTACGTGATGGGTGTGGGCCCAGCCTAGCCAAGCCCGGGGACGGCAAAGAGCCCCGTCCGTTGAATGGACGGGGCTCTCGCCGTGGCGTTCAGCTACAGCTGGCGGGGATCAGTGGTGGCCGTGGCCGCTGGTGATCTCCTTGTACTCGTCCGCCGTGGGCTTGGGGATCTGGTTGTCCTCCCCGTAGTAGCCCTTGGAGAGCTTGGCCCGGAGCTTCTCGCCGCGCGACAGCTTGCGCCTGACGCCGTGCTCGTCGACCTCGGGGCCGAGCTCGAACGGCTTGTACTGCTCGTGCGCGGTGAGGGTGTGCAGCTGCTCCTGGTTGAGCGGCTCGTGCACCTCGATGAACTCGCCGTGCGGCAGGCGCTTGATGATGCCGGACTCGCGCCCGTGCAGCACCTTCTCCTTGTCGCGCCGCTGCAGACCCAGGCAGATCCGCTTGGTGATGACGAACGCGAGGACGGGAGCGACGAAGAACGCGATCCGGACGAACCAGGTGATCGAGTTGATCGACAGGTGGAAGTGGGTCGCCCAGAGGTCGTTTCCACCACCGACGAGCAGGACGAAGTACCAGGTCAGCCACGCGACACCGAAGGCCGTACGGGTCGGCGCGTTGCGCGGGCGGTCCAGGATGTGGTGCTCGCGCTTGTCGCCGGTGACCCAGGACTCGATGAACGGGTAGACCGCGATCGCCGCGAGGACCAGCGGGAAGATCACCAGCGGGATGAACACACCCAGGACGAGCGTGTGACCCCAGAGGTTGATCTCCCAGCCCGGCATCACACGGATCAGGCCTTCGGAGAAGCCCATGTACCAGTCGGGCTGCGCACCGGTGGACACCTGATCCGGCCGGTACGGGCCGATCGCCCAGATCGGGTTGATCGTGGCGATCGCCGAGACGACGGCGATGACACCGAAGACCAGGAAGAAGAAGCCACCGGCCTTGGCCATGTAGACCGGGAGCAGCGGCATGCCGACCACGTTCTTGTTGGACCGGCCGGGACCCGCGAACTGAGTGTGCTTGTGGTAGAAGACCAGGATCAGGTGGGCCACGAGCAGGCCCATCATGATGCCGGGCAGCAGCAGGATGTGCACCGAGTAGAACCGGGCCACGAAGTCGCCGCCGGGGAACTCACCGCCGAACAGGAACATCGACAGGTACGTGCCGACGATCGGGACGGACAGGATCGCGCCCTGCATGAAGCGGACACCCGTACCGGACAGCAGGTCGTCCGGGAGCGAGTAGCCGGTGAAGCCGGTGAACATGCCGAGTACGAGCAGCAGGAAGCCGAACAGCCAGTTGACCTCGCGCGGCTTGCGGAACGCGCCGGTGAAGAAGACGCGCATCATGTGCACGAGCATCGCCGCGACGAAGATCAGCGCGGCCCAGTGGTGGATCTGCCGGATCAGCAGACCGCCGCGGACCTCGAAGCTGATGTGCATCGTCGAGTTGAAGGCCTCGGACATCAGCTGACCCTGCAGCGGGACGTAACTGCCCGCGTACTCCACCTCGTTCATCGACGGGTGGAAGAACAGCGTCAGGTACACACCCGTGAGGATGATGATGATGAAGCTGTAGAGGCAGATCTCGCCCAGCATGAAGGACCAGTGGTCCGGGAAGATCTTCCGCATGTTGGCCTTGGCCAGGGAGTAGATCCCAAGGCGGCCGTCGGCCCAGTCGGCTACGCGCTCGCCGGCCGGTGCCTTCCTCTTGCTGTCTGTGTTGGTGCTCATCCGCGCTCCCAGAAGGAAGGACCGACGGGCTCTTCGAAGTCGCCGAGCGCCTCGAGGTAGCCCTCCTCGTTCACACCGATGCGCAGCTGCGGCAGGGCGTGACCGGCCGGGCCGAAGATCACTCGGGCACCGTCGGAGAGGTCGAAGGTGGACTGGTGGCACGGGCAGAGGGCGTGGTGCGTCTGCTGCTCGTACAGGGAGATCGGGCAGCCCACGTGGGTGCAGATCTTCGAGTAGGCCACGATGCCCTCGTGCGACCACTCGAGCTCGCGCTTGTCCTTGATGTCCTCCGGCTGGATGCGGACGATCATCAGGGCGGCCTTGGCGATCTCGGTCTGGAAGTCGTGGTCGTGCTCCGACATGCCCTCGGGCATGGCGAAGGTCAGCGAACCCACGGCGACGTCCTCGGGACGAAGCGGCTCGTGCGTGTTCATGTTCACGAGCATCTTGCCCCGTGCCCAGCGCGTGTGCCGCAGCTTGTCCTCGGGCAGCGGCCCCAGGTCACGCAGCAGGATGACGCCGGAGAGCGGTACGAGGGCCATGGCGCCGAACATCGTGTTGCGGATCAGCTTGCGCCGACCGAAGCCGGACTCCTCGGCGCCTGCCGCGAAGTCGGACATGACCTTGGCGCGGACCTCGGGCTCGGCCTCGATCGCGTGCCGCTCGTCGACGATCTCCACGTCGGACATCAGGGTGCGGGCCCAGTGGACCGCGCCCGCGCCGATACAGAAGAGCGCGATGCCGAGAGTGACACCCAGCGCGAAGTTCAGCGCGCTGATGTGCCCGATCGGCCAGATGTAGACGATCTTCTCGACCGGGAAGGCCACGTACGAGGCGATGAAGCCGATCGTGGCGAGCATCGAGATCGTGAACAGCAGGGCGACCGTACGCTCGGAGCTCTTGGCGGCCCGCTCGTCGACGTCCTGGACCCGGTGCTCGTGCGGGGGCAGACCCGGGTCCGCGAACGGGTGCTCGTCCGCGGTCTTCTGCAGGGTGTGCCCGGCAGCGTCCTGCTCGCTCGGCAGGTTCTCTTCTGGAATGTCTTGGCTACTCATGACTTCTTGGCCTTTGCGGTCCGGGCGGCTACCCACACGGCGACCGCGATCATCACGCCGAGACCGAAGATCCAGGCGAACAGACCCTCGCTGACGGGGCCGAGGCCGCCCAGACTGAGTCCGCCCGGGCTGGGGGTCTCGTCACCGTTGACCGCGTCGATGTACGCGATGATGTCCTTCTTCTCCTTCTCCGGCATCGTCGTGTCGGGGAAGGACGGCATGTTCTGCGGGCCGGTCTGCATGGCCTCGTAGATGTGCTTCGGAGACACGCCCTCAAGGCTCGGCGCGAACTTGCCGTGTGTCAGGGCGCCACCCTCACCGGTGAAGTTGTGGCACTGCGCGCAGTTGCTGCGGAACAGTTCGCCACCCTTGCCGATGTCGGCACCCTCGGGGTTGTACTGCTTGTCGGTCGGCACCGCGGGACCGGCACCGAGCGAAGCCACGTACGCGGCGAGCTGGTCGATCTCGGCCTGGTTGTAGATGTTCTTCTTCTTCGGCACCTGGGCGCCGGGCTGCTGGGCCGGCATACGGCCGGTGCCCACCTGGAAGTCCACCGCCGCGGCGCCGACGCCCACGAGGCTCGGGCCGTCGGAAGTGCCCTGACCGCCGGTGCCGTGGCAGCTGGCGCAGCCGACGGCGTAGAGCTTCTTGCCCTCGTCGATGGCGAGGGACTGGGCGGTTTCATCGGCCTGCGCCTTGTCCGCGGGTGCGAACGCGGCGTACAGCCCCCCGGTGGCCGCCAGCGCGAGGAGTAGGACGACGACCGCCGCCAGTGGATGGCGTCGTCGTGCGGAGAGCTTTTTCACGGATTACCCCGGTGTCAGGATCTTCTGCGTCGATGCTTCTGGAATGTGATGGACGGCGGGTCCGTCGTTCGGACCCGGGCCCGGTTACTTGATCATGTAGATCGTGGCGAAGAGGCCGATCCAGACGACATCGACGAAGTGCCAGTAGTAGGACACGACGATGGCGGAGGTTGCCTGCTCGTGAGTGAACCTCTTGGCCGCGTACGTCCTGCCGAGAACCAGCAGGAAGGCGATCAGACCGCCCGTCACGTGCAGACCGTGGAAGCCGGTGGTCAGGTAGAACACCGAGCCGTACGGGTCGGACGAGAGCGAGAGGCCCTCGTGCTTGACCAGCTCGGTGTACTCGAAGACCTGACCGCCGATGAAGATCGCGCCCATGATGAAGGTCACGATGAACCAGGACCGGAGCTTCTTCACATCACCGCGCTCGGCGGCGAAGACGCCGAGCTGGCAGGTGAGCGAGGAGAGCACCAGGATCGTGGTGTTCGTCGCCGAGAAGGGGAAGTTCAGGGCCGAGGCCATTTCCTTCCAGTGTTCGGCACCCGTGACCGAACGAAGGGTGAAGTACATCGCGAAGAGGGCCGCGAAGAACATCAGCTCGGAACTCAACCAGATGATGGTTCCGACGCTGGTGAGGTTCGGTCGATTGACCGGCGGGTGCGCGTGCCCCTTGTCTACTGTCATTGCTGTCGCCACGCCGACATTATGTCGGTCGCTTATCCAGCCCTCACTCCGGGGGGTGCCGTTCGGAGTGTTCCCCGCCCATGTCCAGCCCGGATGGCCCATCAGCGGCCTGTTCGTACCGGTGTTGACAGGGTGTCGGACGGAGTAGCATCCGCGCATCGGCCCCGAGTCGACCGGCCGGGCCCTGCACCTCGACGAAGCGGAGCAACCATGAAGTCGACCGCCACGGTCCTGGTCTACAGCGACAACGCGAACACCCGCGAGCAAGTGCGGTTGGCGACGGGACGCAGGCCGGCCGCGGACGTTCCCCGGGTCGAGTTCATCGAGTGCGCGACACAGGCCGCGGTCCTCAAGGAACTGCAGGGCGGCGGTGTGGACGTCTGCGTCCTGGACGGCGAGGCGGTGCCCGCGGGCGGCATGGGCGTGTGCCGGCAGATCAAGGACGAGGTCTTCCAGGCCCCGCCGGTGCTGCTGCTCATCGGCCGCCCTCAGGACGCCTGGCTGGCCACGTGGAGCCGTGCGGAGGCGGCGGTGACGCTGCCCGTGGACCCGGTCGAGTTCGCGGACTCCCTGGCCGCCCTGCTGCGCCGCCGCCCGACCGCGACCGCCTGAGGCCGCTCCCCCGCTCCGACCGCCACCCCTGCCTCGTACGCGCCGACGGCCGTACGGCGCAGGGGTGTCGGGCATTCCGGGCGGTTCAGACCTGCGGGCGCAGGCGGGCCGCGTCGACCGGGGTCTGGCCCTCGCGGGTGTCGGCGAGGAGCACGCTGCCCTTGCGCCAGTCCTTCCAGTCCATGTTCCAGTCGCCGAGGCCGTTGCCGAAGGTGGGCATGTCCTCGCCGTAGCTGTTGATCGTCTTGACGATGTCGCCCTGGCGCAGAGTCTCGAACAGCCAGGCGGCGTTGCCGGTGCTCATGCCCACGCAGCCGTGGCTGGTGTTGGCGTAGCCGTGCGAGCCGGCGGACCAGGGCGCGGCGTGCAGATACTCGCCGGTGTCGGTCACGCGGGTCGCGTAGTACACCATCTTGTCGTAGAAGTCCGAGGCGCCGATGCTGGCGCTGGTCATGCGGACCACGTACTCCTGGCCGAGGACGACCTTGACGCCGTTGCGCGTGGAGTAGCCGGGCCTGCCGGCGGTGACCGGCACGGAGTTGATCTCCTCGCCGTTGCGGTAGACCGTCATGTAGTGCGAGCCGGCGTCCACTACGGCCTCGACTCGGTCGCCCGTCTGGAACTTCACGGGCTTGGTGTCGGTGCCCCACAGGCTGTCGCTGACCTTGATGCCCTCCAGGTTGGAGCGGACCTCGACGGTGGCCTTGGTGGGCCAGTACTCCTTCGGGCGGTAGTGCAGCGTCTTGCTGTCGACCCAGTGCCAGGAGCCCTCGGCCGCGGGCACCGAGCGGACGGTCAGGGCGCGTTCGACGATCGACCTGGCCTGCTTGCCCTTGACGGCCTTGCTGAGCTTCGCGGTGACGGGCTGTCCGACGCCGTACGTGCCCTTCTCCGGGCCGAACTCGACCTTCAGGAGCTTCTTCTTGGGGGTGTCCGTGTCGAAGCTGAGGAGCTTGCTTCCGGGCGCCCCTTCCTTGTCCTCCGTGCTGACCTTCACCGTGTAGTGCACGCCGGCCGCGAGCGGGCTCGTGCTGTGCCAGCGGGTGCCGTCGGCGGAGAGTTCGCCCGCGACGTAACGGCCGAGCGAGTCGGTGGCCGTGACGTCCGTGATACGCCCCTCCTCGCCCTGGGCGGTCACCTCCAGGGGCTTCTCCGGATCCGCCTTCTTCGTACCGCCGTCGGGCCCGTTGAAGGCGATCTGGCCGGCCGCGTCGTAGGGCTTCGCCGAGAGCGGATGACTGTCGGAGCTGCCGCACGCGGTCGCTCCCGCGCCGAGCGCGACGACCAGCACTGTGCAGCTCATAACCGTGGTGATGCGCGGTGAGTTGCTCATGACCACACGCTATGAAGATTCGTCAGCGGCGGCGCGCCGAGTGGTCCATACGGGGGGCCGTGGGTTGCTGCACAAGAGGGGCCCGGACGCTCCTTGCGGAGTGTCCGGGCCCCTCTTGCGGTGCTCCGTGCTAACGGCTCACTGGTTCTGGTTCTCGCCGCGGTAGTACTCGTACACCCAGCCCCACAGACCGACCAGGATCAGCGGAGCGGAGAAGTACAGCAGCCACCAGCCGAACACGACGCCCATGAAGGCGAGCGCGCCACCGACGGCCAGGGAGAGCGGCTGCCAGCTGTGCGGGCTGAAGAAGCCCACCTCGCCGGCCTCGTCCGCGACATCGGCCTCCTTGTTGTCCTGCGCCATGGCGTCGACCCGCCGGGCCGTGAAGGCCAGGTAGTAGCCGATCATCACGCAGAGCCCGAAGGCCAGGAAGAGCGCCGTGGTACCGGCCGGCTCCTTCGACCACACGCCATAGACGATCGCCATGGCGAGGACGAAGACGCTCAGCCAGATGAACATCTTGCCCTGGATCTTCACTTGCCGGCCTCCTTGCCGCCCGCGAGCGCCTTGTCCGCGTCGCCGCCGTGACCGAGCTGCTCGAGCGCCGCGATCTCAGGGTGGTGCAGGTCGAACGCCGGGGATTCGGAGCGGATCCGCGGCAGGGTGAGGAAGTTGTGCCGCGGCGGCGGGCAGGACGTGGCCCACTCGAGCGAACGGCCGTAGCCCCAGGGGTCGTCGACCTCGATCTTCTTGCCGTACTTGGCCGTCTTCCAGATGTTGTAGAAGAACGGCAGGATCGACAGGCCGAGCACGAACGAGGAAATGGTCGAGAGCGTGTTCAGAGCGGTGAAGCCGTCGGCCGCGAGGTAGTCCGCGTAACGCCGCGGCATGCCCTCGGCACCGAGCCAGTGCTGCACCAGGAACGTGCCGTGGAAGCCCACGAACAGCGTCCAGAAAGTGATCTTGCCGAGCCGCTCGTCGAGCATCTTGCCGGTCATCTTCGGCCACCAGAAGTGGAATCCGGAGAACATCGCGAAGACCACGGT
The DNA here is from genome assembly GCF_029968015.1 of Streptomyces luteolus. Lineage (GTDB taxonomy): Bacteria > Actinomycetota > Actinomycetes > Streptomycetales > Streptomycetaceae > Streptomyces > Streptomyces luteolus. The sequence continues at coordinate 20,793 of NZ_JASCIS010000042.1, read as the reverse complement.
TCCGAAGACGACGTAGTGGAAGTGCGCGACCACGAAGTACGAGTCCGAGACGTGGAAGTCCATCGGCGGCGAGGCCAGGATGACGCCGGTCAGACCACCGAAGGTGAAGGTGATCAGGAAGCCGACGGCCCAGAGCATCGGGGTCTCGAAACTCAAGGACCCCTTCCACATCGTTCCGATCCAGTTGAAGAACTTCACGCCGGTTGGCACGGCGATGAGGAACGTCATGAAGGAGAAGAACGGTAGGAGCACGCCACCGGTGACGTACATGTGGTGCGCCCACACCGTCACGGAAAGACCGGCGATCGCGATGGTCGCACCGATCAGGCCCATGTAACCGAACATCGGCTTACGGGAGAAGACCGGGATGACCTCGGAAATGATTCCGAAGAATGGCAGGGCGATGATGTACACCTCTGGGTGTCCGAAGAACCAGAAGAGGTGTTGCCACAACAAGGCGCCGCCATTGGCCGCGTCGAAGATATGCGCACCGAATTTGCGGTCCGCCTCCAGGGCGAACAGCGCGGCCGCCAGGACCGGGAAGGCCAGCAGGACCAGGACGGCGGTCAGCAGCACGTTCCAGGTGAAGATCGGCATCCGGAACATCGTCATGCCGGGGGCACGCATGCAGATGATCGTGGTGATGAAGTTGACCGAACCGAGGATCGTGCCGAAGCCGGAGAAGGCCAGACCCATGATCCACATGTCGGCACCGATGCCCGGCGAACGGACCGCGTCCGACAGCGGGGAGTAGGCGAACCAGCCGAAGTCGGCCGCGCCCTGCGGCGTGAGGAATCCGCCCACCGCGATCAGCGAGCCGAAGAGGTACAGCCAGTACGCGAACATGTTCAGCCGCGGGAACGCCACGTCGGGCGCGCCGATCTGCAGCGGCATGATCCAGTTGGCGAATCCGGCGAACAGCGGCGTCGCGAACATCAGCAGCATGATCGTGCCGTGCATCGTGAACGCCTGGTTGAACTGCTCGTTCGACATGATCTGCGTGCCGGGACGGGCCAGTTCGGCGCGCATGAAGAGCGCCATCAGACCGCCGATGCAGAAGAACGCGAACGACGTGACCAGGTAAAGCGTGCCGATCGTCTTGTGGTCGGTGGTGGTCAGCCACTTCACGACCACGTTGCCGGGCTGCCTGCGCCGAACCGGGAGCTCGTTTTCGTACGAGTCTTCATCAGCTGCGGCAGCACCCTGGGGTTCATTGAGGATGCTCACAGTTGGTTCTTCTCCGCATTCCTGGCCGGGTCCGTCTGCTCGATGCCGGACGGGATGTAGCCGGTCTGCCCCTTCTCGGCCAGCTCCTTCAGGTGCTGCTGGTAGCGCTCCGGGGAGACGACCTTGACGTTGAACAGCATCCGGGAGTGGTCGACGCCGCAGAGCTCGGCGCACTTGCCCATGAAGGTGCCCTCCTTGTTGGGGGTCACCTCGAAGGTGTTGGTGTGGCCCGGAATGACGTCCTGCTTCATCAGGAACGGCACCACCCAGAAGGAGTGGATGACGTCACGCGAAGTCAGAATGAAGCGGACCTTCTCGCCCTTCGGCAGCCACAGGGTCGGGCCCGGGTTGCCGTTCTGCGGGTTCCGGGTGCCGGGCGTACCGACGTTGTAGACACCGCCGGCGTTCTCCGGGAAGTCCTTCTGGAACTTGTCCGGAATCGCCGCGAGGTTCTCGTCGCCCTTGGCGTCGCCGTCGGAACCGGGGACGTTCTCGATGTAGTTGAAGCCCCAGCTCCACTGGAAGCCCACCACGTTCACGGTGTGCTTCGGCTTGTCGGAGAGTGCGAGGAGCTTCGATTCATCGCGTGCGGTGAAGTAGAAGAGCACCGAAACGATGATGAGCGGAACCACGGTGTACAGCGCCTCGATGGGCATGTTGTACCGGGTCTGCGGAGGAACCTCGACCTTGGTGCGGCTGCGCCGGTGGAAGACAACGCTCCACAGGATCAGGCCCCACACGAGCACGCCGGTGGCGAGCGCCGCGGCCCACGAGCCCTGCCACAGGGAGAGGATCCGAGGAGCCTCTTCCGTGACGGGCGTGGGCATTCCAAGCCGAGGGAAGTCCTTGTATGTGCAACCGGTCGCGGTCGCCAGGACCAGGCCCGCAGTCAGCACCTGCGGCAGCTTCCGCCGCATCGGGCGCCGCGACGAGCGGTCGGAGCCGTTGGGACTCACGTAGCGCCTTCCCGAGAGTCTCGCCCGCTCGGCCGGGCTCGGCCGGTGATGCTGTCGGTCGGGCTCCGGTCCCTGTACGGGCAGGGGTTTGGATGTTTATGCGGACCAAACCCTACTGGACGCTATTTGGGGTCGCGCGGGGAGGGTGCCCAACGCGCCGCCGCACGACCCGAAGGGGTGGCCGGAACCCCTCTGCCGAGGCCCAACACCGCACGTGAAAGGGCAACTGACGCCCCCTCCAGAGATACCGACAGCCAGTCGGCGAAGGCCCCGGAACGAACCCTTCCGACGGTACGTGAGGGAGTTATCCACAGGGCTCCTGGAGTCCCCCGTAAGCCGGGTAGCGTGACGACGTGCCCTACTTCGACGCAGCATCGTCCGCCCCCCTGCACCCCGTCGCCCGACAGGCGTTGCTCGCCGCTCTCGACGAGGGCTGGGCCGACCCGGCCCGGCTCTACCGCGAGGGCCGGCGGGCCCGGCTGCTGCTCGACGCCGCGCGCGAGGCCGTGGCCGAGGCCGTCGGGTGCCGGCCGGACGAGCTGGTCTTCACTCCTTCGGGGACGCGGGCGGTGCACTCGGGCGTCGCGGGCGCGCTCGCGGGCCGCCGCCGGGCGGGCCGGCAGCTGGTGGTCTCGACCGTGGAGCACTCCTCCGTACTGCACGCGGCGACGGCACACGAGGAGCAGGGCGGTACGACGGTGCGGGTCCCGGTGGGGCGTGCCGGGCGGGTGGACGCGGCGGAGTTCGCCGGGGCCCTCGGTCCGGAGTCGGCGCTCGCCTGTCTGCAGTCCGCCAACCACGAGGTGGGGACCGTGCAGCCGGTGGAGGAGGTGGCGCAGGCGTGCCGGGCGACCGGGGTGCCGCTTCTGGTGGACGCCGCGCAGTCGCTGCCGTGGGGGCCGGTCGGGGGCGACTGGTCGGCCCTTGCGGCGAGTGCGCACAAATGGGGCGGGCCGCCCGGAGTCGGGCTCCTTGTCGTACGGAAGGGGGTGCGGTTCGCCGCTCAAGGGCCCTCGGACGAGCGGGAGTCCGGGCGGGCGCCGGGCTTCGAGAATCTGCCGGGGATCGTCGCGGCGGCGGCCTCGCTGCGGGCCGTGCACGCCGAGGCGGCTCAGGAGGCCGCGCGGCTGCGGGAGTTGACGGAGCGGATCAGGGCGCGGGTGCCGGAGCTTGTGCCGGATGTGGAGGTGGTGGGCGATCCGGAGCGGCGGCTGCCGCATCTGGTCACCTTCTCCTGTCTGTATGTCGACGGTGAGGCGCTTCTGCACGAGCTGGACCTGGCGGGCTTCTCGGTGTCGTCGGGCTCCTCGTGCACGAGCTCCACGCTGACGCCGAGCCATGTGCTCCGGGCGATGGGAGTGCTGAGCGAGGGCAACGTACGGGTGTCGCTGCCGGTCGGCACAGGGGCGGAGGACGTGGAGCGGTTCCTGGCGGCGCTGCCGGAGGCGGTGGCGGCGGTGCGGGAGAAGCTGGGGGCTCCGGTGGCGAGACCTGCCGTGGTCCCGGGCGAGTCGCTCGTCCTCGATGTGCTCGGAAAGCTGTGTCCGATCCCGGTGATCGAGCTGGGCAAGGTCATCGGTGACGTGCCGGTGGGCGGCACGGTCACGGTGCTCTCGGACGACGGCGCGGCCGGGCTCGACATCCGGGCCTGGTGCCATATGCAGGAGCAGGAGTTCGTGAGCGAGGAGCCGGCGGACCGCGGTACGGCTTATACGGTCCGCCGGGTCTCCTGAGTCACGTTCGGGGCCGACTCACCGGGTCCGGGTCAGACCAGGTGCTCCTGGACCTCGGCGGCGGCCTCGTGGCCGTACGCCTTGGTGAAGCGGTCCATGAAGTGGGCGCGGCGCAGGGTGTACTCCTGGGTGCCGAGGGTCTCGATGACCAGGGTGGCGAGCATGCAGCCGACCTGGGCGGCGCGCTCCAGGCCGACGCCCCAGGACAGGCCGGAGAGGAAGCCGGCCCGGAAGGCGTCGCCGACGCCGGTCGGGTCGACCTTCGAGTCCTCCTCGGGGACGCCGACCTCGACGGGGTCCGCGCCGGCGCGCTCGATGCGCACGCCGCGGGCGCCGAGGGTGGTCACGCGGTGGCCGACGCGGGCGAGGATCTCCTCGTCGGTCCAGCCGGTCTTGGACTCGATGAGGCCCTTCTCGTACTCGTTGGAGAAGAGGTACGTCGCGCCGTCCATGAGGTTGCGGATCTCGTCGCCGCCCATGCGGGCGATCTGCTGCGAGAAGTCCGCGGCGAACGGGATGGAGCGGGTGCGGCACTCCTCGGTGTGGCGGAGCATCGCCTCGGGGTCGTCGGCGCCGATCAGGACGAGGTCGAGGCCCCCGACGCGCTCGGCGACGGAGTGCAGCTCGATGAGGCGGGCCTCGCTCATGGCTCCGGTGTAGAAGGAGCCGATCTGGTTGTGGTCGGCGTCCGTGGTGCACACGAAGCGGGCGGTGTGCAGGACTTCGGAGATGCGTACGGAGTCGGTGTCGACGCCGTGCCGGTCGAGCCAGGCGCGGTACTCCTCGAAGTCGGAACCCGCGGCCCCGACCAGGATCGGGCGGGTGCCGAGCTGCCCCATGCCGAAGCAGATGTTGGCGCCCACGCCTCCCCTGCGTACGTCGAGGTTGTCGACCAGGAAGGAGAGGGAGACCGTGTGCAGCTGATCCGCGACCAGTTGGTCGGCGAATCGGCCGGGGAAGGTCATGAGGTGGTCGGTGGCGATGGAGCCGGTGACTGCGATACGCACGGCGTATGTCTCCTGCGGGAGAGGCTGCGGTGGAGATTGACAGTTCACGCTATCGGGTCGACACCCCTTCCCTGAACCGCCAAAACTACCCGATAGTAGACCTTTTTCTGCGGGGTTCCGCGTGCGTACGGTGCGTATATGTCGAAGCACACCGCCATGCCGGATCAGTCCGAGCTCACGCTGAAGCAACTGCGGGGTGACTGCGCCCGGATGGCTCCGCACTGGACGGCGGCGCACGAGGCCAGGCCGCAGCCCGTCTCCCCGGCCAGCATCCACGGCGTGGTCGTGCCGGGGACGTCGGCCCGGCTCCTGGACGCGATGTCCGACTACGGCGACCGGCCGGCCTGACCGGCGCGAGCTGACCGGCGCGAGCGGGAACCGTGCGCCCCCGAGGCCCGTCCCACCGACAGTCGCCCCCGTTCGGGGAGTCGGCGTGGACGAAGGAGCGATGCGGTGGGCAGCGAGGAGACGCACGAGGGCACCCGTCGGCGGCGGCCCGGGATCGTGGCCGCCTCGGTGGCGGCGGCGGTGCTGCTCGCCGGTGGCGGCGGCGCGTATGTCGCGGCGAACGCCTCGGGGGGTTCCGGCACGCCCGCGGCCGATGACACTCCTCCCCCGCTGACCCTGGACGACGCCGCGCGGGATGTCGCACCCGGGGAGCCCGCGCCTAGCGGCGTGACGTACCGGGCGGACGGTGAGCTGCCGAAGGGCCCGGGGTCCGCGTCCGTGCACCGGCTGCGCGGCACGGTCGGCGCTGACCAGGTGGCGAGGCTCGCCGAGGCGCTCGACGTGTCCGGCACTCCGCGCGCCGAGGGCACCACGTGGAAGGTGGGCCGGGCCGGGGACGGGCCGACGCTGACGGTGGGCAAGGAAGCGCCGGGCAGCTGGACCTTCCAGGCTCATGCGGGCGGTACGGACAACTGCGTCAAGGGCAAGACCTGTGCACCGAAGGGCAGTTCGGGCTCCCAGAGCAGTTCGGGTTCCCAGAGCAGTTCGGGCTCCGGGGAGACGGATCCCGGGCCGGTGAGCGAGGAGGCCGCCAGGAGTGCCGCGGCTCCCGTGCTGAAGGCGGTCGGGCAGAGCGGTGCCGCGCTCGACGCCTCGCAGACGATGGGCGCGGTGCGGGTCGTCAACGCCGACCCGAAGGTGGACGGGCTGCCCACGTACGGCTGGTCGACCGGGGTGCAGATCGGCTCCGACGGTCAAGTGGTCGGCGGCAGCGGGAAGTTGGCGAAGCCGGTGAAGGGCGCCGCGTATCCCGTACTGAGCGCCGAGAAGACGATCGCGGAGCTGAACGAGGCCGCCGCGAGCACCGGGCCGGGAAGCGGAAGCGGTGGCTGCGCTCGGCCGGTGCCGCACTCCGAGGGCGGGGCCGCGTCGAGCGCGCCCGGCCCCGGCGGTATCGCCCCGGGCGAGCCCGCGCCCGACGGCCCCCAGCAGCCCTGCCTGCCGGAGTCGGGGGGTGCCAAGCCCGAGCCGGTCGAGGTGGCGGAGGCGACGTTCGGGCTCGCGCTGCACTTCGAGCGGGGGCGGCAGGTGCTCGTACCGTCCTGGCTGTTCGAGGTGCGGCCGGAGGGTGCCGAGCGGGCGTTCACGGTGACGCATCCCGCGGTGGACCCGGAGTACCTGGCGAAGCCTGGCGCGCCGAAGCCCGAGCCGACCGAGGACGCCGGCCCGGAGTCCAGGAACGTGCCGGTGACCTCGTACAGCGTGGACGGGCGGAAGCTGACGTTGCGGTTCTGGGGCGGGGCGTGCAGTGAGTACACGGCGCGGGCGACCGAGAGCGCGAGCGAGGTGCGCGTCGCCGTGGCCGAGAAGCCGCAGAAGAAGGGCGAGGTCTGCGTGATGATCGCCGAGGAGCGGACGGCCGAGGTGACGTTGGAGAAGCCGCTCGGCGAGCGGACCGTGGTCGGCACGAACGGGGTCGCGGTGCAGCGGAAGTAGACCGGGGCACGAGCGGCAGTAGACCAAGGCACGAGCGTGCGAAGGCGGCGCCCCCGGTGCGGGGAGCGCCGCCTTCGTCGTACGTACGTCAGTGACTCCGACGTACGTCAGTGACTCCGGGGAGCCGGCAGGCTCAGCTGAAGGAGTCGCCGCAGGCGCAGGAGCCCGTGGCGTTGGGGTTGTCGATGGTGAAGCCCTGCTTCTCGATCGTGTCGACGAAGTCGATGGAGGCACCGCCGAGGTACGGGGCGCTCATGCGGTCGGTGACGACCTTGACTCCATCGAAGTCCTTCACGACGTCGCCGTCGAGCGAGCGCTCGTCGAAGAACAGCTGGTACCGCAGACCCGAGCAGCCACCGGGCTGAACGGCGACACGCAGAGCGAGGTCGTCACGGCCTTCCTGGTCGAGGAGGGCCTTGACCTTGGCCGCGGCGGCGTCGGACAGGATGATGCCGTCGCTGACGGTGGTGGTCTCGTCCGATACGGACATCTACATCTCTCCCGGGTTGTTCGGACTGCTTGCCGACGGGTGCAACCGTCGGGGCCGCGGATTCATTCCGGGCCCGGCACGCTGTTTCCGCGTTTCCGCCTGTCTCCTCATGCTCGCACACCCTCGCCGGGCAAGGCGCCGGTGCGTGGTCCGGGAATGCGTCACATCGACACGATGGCCATCGTCAAACTGACGTGAAGCGGTTATGATAGATAGCGTCATCTTGACGAGAAGCAGGCCCGGACGGCGGGTTCTGCCCGCCGGACGAAGAAAGGGTGCGTGTCGTGACCACCGCCCACTCCCCCGTAGACCTGGCTGTCGAGCCCACACCGCTCGCCCTGCTGCTGCTCGGCCGCGAGGCCGACCCCAAGAGCGAGCGGGGCGTCGAGTGCCCGGGCGACCTGCCCTCGCCGTCCGACCCGGACCTGGTGGAGCGGGCCCGCGCCGCCAAGGAGAAGCTCGGTGACAAGGTCTTCGTGCTCGGTCACCACTACCAGCGCGACGAGGTCATCCAGTTCGCCGACGTGACCGGTGACTCCTTCAAGCTGGCCAAGGACGCCGCCGCCAAGCCGGAGGCCGAGTACATCGTCTTCTGCGGTGTGCACTTCATGGCCGAGTCGGCGGACATCCTGACCTCCGACGACCAGAAGGTGGTCCTGCCCGACCTCGCCGCCGGCTGCTCGATGGCCGACATGGCGACCGCCGAGCAGGTCGCCGAGTGCTGGGACGTGCTGACCGAGGCGGGCATAGCCGAGCAGGTCGTGCCGGTCTCGTACATGAACTCCTCCGCCGACATCAAGGCCTTCACCGGCAAGCACGGCGGCACGATCTGCACCTCGTCCAACGCGAAGCGCGCCCTGGACTGGGCGTTCGAGCAAGGGGGACCCGAACAGACAAAGGTGCTGTTCCTGCCCGACCAGCACCTGGGCCGGAACACGGCCGTCCGGGACATGGGCATGTCCCTCGACGACTGCGTGGTCTACAACCCGCACAAGCCGAACGGCGGCCTGACCGCCGAGCAGCTGCGGGCCGCCAGGATGATCCTGTGGCGCGGCCACTGCTCGGTGCACGGCCGGTTCAGCCTGGACTCGGTCGAGGACGTGCGCGCGCGCATCCCCGGTGTGAACGTGCTGGTGCACCCCGAGTGCAAGAACGAGGTCGTGGCCGCGGCGGACTACGTCGGGTCGACGGAGTACATCATCAAGGCCCTGGAGGCGGCCCCGGCCGGTTCGAAGTGGGCGATCGGCACCGAGCTGAACCTGGTCCGCCGGCTCGCCAACCGCTTCGCGCCCGAGGGCAAGGAGATCGTCTTCCTCGACAAGACGGTCTGCTTCTGCTCGACCATGAACCGGATCGACCTGCCGCACCTGGTCTGGGCTCTTGAGTCGCTCGCCGAGGGCAACCTGGTCAACCGCATCGAGGTCGACAAGGAGACGGAGAGCTTCGCGAAGCTCGCGCTCGAGCGGATGCTGGCGCTGCCGTAAATCCCGTTTCCACGGCTCGGCGCTGCCGTAAATCCCGTTTCCACGGCTCGGCGGTGTCCGTAGCGTGCGGAGGATGATCCTTCGCCCGCTGCGGGACACCGCCGACGACCTCGCTGACGTCCAACGCATCACCACCGCCGCCTTCGCCGCCCCGGGCGTCCCGCCCGAACCCCCGCCCGCACCGGCCCGGCAGGCGCGGCTCGACGCGCTGCACCGGCACTTCGTGCGCCACGATCCGGACGGGTCCCTGATCGCGTACGACGCGTCGGGCGCGCTCGGCGCCGTCGTCGCGTCCCGGCGGGAGTCCGTGTGGGGCCTCTCGCTGCTCGTCGTGGCGCCCGAGGCGCAGGGCAAGGGTGTCGGGCGGGCGCTTCTGGACCGGGCGCTGGCGTACGGCGAGGGATGTGCGCGGGGGATCATCTCCGGCTCCCTCGACCCTCGGGCGGCGCGTGCCTACTGGGCGGCGGGCTTCGCCCTGCACCCGGCGATACGCCTTGAGGGTGCGCTCGATCCGGCACGTCTGCCCACGCCGGGCGGGCCCCTGTCCGAGGGCGGTGACCCGGACTTCCTGGACGCCGTCGACCGACAGGTGCGCGGGGGCGCGCACGGGCCCGACCACGCCGAACTCCTGCGGGACTGCCGGTTGTTGACGGTGGACGCCGCGGACGGCCGGGGGTACTGCTTCATCGACATGTCGCTGCCGGACAAGGTCGAGCTCATGGGGCTCTGCGCGACCACCGATGCGGTCGCCGCGCGGCTGCTCACGGCGGCGCTGCGGGACGTGCCCGCCGGCCGGAACGTCAAGATCTCCAACGTCACCGCGGAACAGCGCTGGGCCGTCGACATCGCCCTGACGGCCGGGCTGCAGCCAGAACCGGGCGGCTACCTGTGCCTGCGCGGCATGCGCCCGCCGGTGGGGTTCGTGCCGACGGGGAAGTACCTGTAGGTACGCGAAGGGGGCGCCCCTCTCCGGCAGTTGACCGGAGAGGGGCGCCCCCTCGTGCGTAGGACCGTCCGCCTCGTGCGTGCGACCGTGCGCCTCGTGCGGACGACCCGTGCGTACGACCCGTGCGTACGACCCGTGCGTACGACCCGTGCGCCTCGTGCGTACGGCCGTCCGTCAGACCTTCGCGGGCTCCGGCTCGTCCGTGTTCGACTCCGGCGCGGCCTCGGGCTGCTCCGGGACGCCCGCCTTCTTGGCGCGCCTGGCCGCCTTCTTCTTCGCGCGGCGCTCCTTGCGGAGTTCGATCATCGCGTAGAGCGTCGGCACCAGGAGCAGCGTGAGCAGCGTCGACGTGACCAGGCCGCCGATCACCACGATCGCGAGCGGCTTGGCGATGAAGCCGCCGTGTCCGGTGACGCCCGCCGCCATCGGGGCGAGCGCGCAGATCGTCGCCAGGGCCGTCATCAGGATCGGGCGGAGGCGGTGGCGACCGCCCTCGATGACCGCTTCGACGGTGCCGTAGCCCTTCTCGCGGTACTGGTTGATCAGGTCGATCAGCACGATCGCGTTGGTGACCACGATGCCGATCAGCATCAGCATGCCGATCATCGCCGGGACGCCCATCGGGGTGCCGGTGGCGACGAGCAGCCCGATCGCGCCGGTGGCCGCGAACGGGATGGAGACCAGCAGGATCAGCGGCTGCACCAGGGACTTGAAGGTCGCCACGAGCAGCATGAAGACGATCGCGATCGCCGCGAGCATCGCCAGGCCGAGCGAGGCGAAGGCCTCGTCCTGGTCCTCGGAGACTCCGCCGATGGACACCGTGGCACCGTCCGGCAGCTCCTTCTCAAGGTCGTTCAGCTTGGTCTGGAGCGCGGTGCTGACCGCACCCGTGTTGTCGCCGGTGGGCCGCGCCGTTATCGTCGCGGCGCGGGCGCCGTCGATCCGGGTCATCGAGACCGGGCCGTCGACCAGCTTCACCGTGGCGATGTCGCCGAGCTCGACCCGGCCGAGCCGCAGGTTCCGCAGCTCGTCGAGGGTCTCCGCGGGCCTCTCGGACTTCACGACGACGTCCCGCTCGGTGTCGTCGAGCACGGCCTTGCCGCTGGGGGTGCCGCGCACGGCCTGGGCGACGGCCTGGCCGAGCGTGGTGTCGTTGAACCCGGCCGCGGCGGCCTTCTCGTTGGCCTTGACCGAGATCCGCGGCACCGACTGCGACAGGTCACTCTGCACGTCGGTGACGTCGTCAAGCTCCGCGACCCCGTCCCTGACCTGCTCGGACGCCTTCTTCAGTACGTCGGCGTCGGCGGCCTTGACGACCACGCTGAGGTCCTGCCCCGCCATGGGGTCGCCGCCCGCGATGCGGGTCTCGCCGATGCCGTCGAGGGCGCCGAGCTCCCGCTCGATGGCGTCGCCGGTCTTCTTGTAGTCGGCGTCCTCGGTGAGGGTCACCTGGTACGAGGCCTGGTTGCTGTCGGTGCCGCCACCGAAGGCCGCCATGAAGCCGGACGAGCCGATGGTGACCTGGTAGTCCTTGACGCCGTCGATCCCGGCGAGGGCCTTCTCGACCTTCCCGGCCGCCTCGTCGGTCGCGGCGAGGCTGGTGCCGGGCTTCAACTCCTGCTTGATGGAGAGGACTTCCTGCTCTCCCTGGTCGAAGAAGTTGGTCTTCAGCATCGGCGCCATGCCGAACGTGCCGACCAGGACCACGACCGCGATCAGCAGGCTGGTGAAGCGGCGCCGGGTGGCGAAGCGGAGCACGGGCACGTACAGCCGCTGCAGCCAACTGCGGGCCTCCTTCTCCTCGGCCTTGCGGCGCGCCTCGTCCGGGTCGAGCTCCGCGGTGCCCTTGGGGGCGCGCAGGAACCAGTACGAGAGCACCGGCACGACCGTCAGGGAGACGATCAGGGAGGCGAGCAGGGCGGCCGTGACGGTCAGCGAGAACGAGCCGAACAGCTCGCCCACCATGCCGCCGACCAGGCCGATCGGCAGGAACACCGCGACCGTGGTGAGCGTCGACGAGGTGACCGCGCCGGAGACCTCCTTGACCGCGCTGAGGATCGCCTCCTTGCGCTCCTCGCCGTAGCCGAGGTGCCGCTTGATGTTCTCCAGGACCACGATCGAGTCGTCCACGACCCGGCCGATCGCGATGGTCAGGGCGCCGAGCGTGAGCATGTTCAGGGACAGGTCGCGCGTCCACAGGACGATCAGCGCGAGGACGACCGAGAGCGGGATGGAGACCGCGGTGACAAGCGTCGAGCGGATCGACGTGAGGAAGACCAGGATGATGACGACCGCGAAGGCCAGGCCGAGCGCACCCTCGGTGGTCAGGCTGGAGATCGACTTCGAGACCGCCGGGCCCTGGTCGGAGACCACGGTCAGGTCGGCGTCGGCGCCCAGGTCCTCGCGCAGGTCCGGGAGTTCGGCCTTGACCTCGTCCGAGATGTCGACGGCGGAGCCGTCCTGGTCCATGGTGACGACGACGGCGAGGCTGGGCTCCCCGTTCGTACGGGTCAGCGAGGTGGCCGCGGCCTCCTGCTGCTCGACCTCGGCGACGGAGCCGAGGCGTACGGGCTTCTTCGGCTGCCCCTGGGAGGCGCCGGGTGCCGCCTCCGGCGCGACCATCAGGTCCTCGACCTGCTTCAGGGAGGTGAAGCCGCCGCCGACCTGGACGGTGCGGTTCTTGCCCGCCTCGTCGAAGGAACCGGCCGGGACCGACGCCCCGCCCTGCTGCAGCGCCTGCACCAGCGCGCCCGGCGTGAGGCCCGCCCGCGCCAGCTTCGCCTCGTCCGGGGTGACCGCCACCTGCAGGTCGCGCACGCCGTCCACCGAGACCTGGCCGACGCCGTCGATGTCCTTGAGCACGGGTACGACGCTGCGCTCCAACTGGTCGGCGAGCGCCTGCTGGTCGGTGCCGTCGGCGGACGCGGCCAGGACGACGGTGGGTATGTCGTCCGTGGAGCCCGCGACGACCTGCGGGTCGACGTCCTGCGGCAGCTGGGCGCGGGCCCGGTTCACGGCCTGCTGGACGTCGGCGACGAGCTGCTTGGAGTCGCTGTCGCCGTAGTCGAACTGGGCCATGACCAGGGCGTTGCCCTCGCTGGCGGTGGCGGTGATGCCGGTGATGCCGTCGACCGCCTCGATGGACGACTCGAGCGGCTCGACGACCTGCTTCTCGACCACGTCGGGGGACGCGCCCTGGTACGGGGCGATGACGGAGACCATCGGGAGTTCGATGGACGGGAGCAGCTGCTGCTTGAGCTGCGGGACGGCGATCGCGCCGAAGGCGATCGCGACGATCGAGATCAGCCCGATCAGGGCCCGTTGGGCGAGGCTGAATCTTGACAGCCAGGACATGGGTGAGGGTCTCTCTTCTGTGGCTTGCGCGGCAGGAGAGGGCGCAGCCTGCGCCCGACCCTTCAACCCTCGGTCATGCCGGGAGCGGTATTCCTCGCTCCCAGGTCCCCTTCCTTATCCGGCGCATACTGCGAGCGCAGTACGACCCTTCGGGGCTCAGTCCACCCTCGGACGTACCAGCCCCGATTCGTACGCGATGACGACGAGTTGCGCCCGGTCGCGGGCGCCCAGCTTGGCCATGGCGCGGTTCACATGGGTCTTCACGGTGAGCGGGCTGACGGTCAGGCGCTCGGCGATCTCGTCGTTGGAGAGGCCGCCCGCGACCTGCACGAGGACCTCGCGCTCGCGCCCGGTGAGGGCCCGCAGGCGTTCCGCGTGGGCCCCGCCCGTCCCGTCGCCGTCGTCCGAACCGCCGCCCTGGGCGAGGAACTTGGCGATCAGGCCCTTGGTCGCGGCGGGCGAGAGCAGCGCCTCACCGGCGGCGGCGACGCGGATGGCGTTGAGCAGCTCGTCGGGCTCGGAGCCCTTGCCGAGGAAGCCTGAGGCACCGGCGCGCAGCGACTGCACCACGTACTCGTCGACCTCGAAGGTGGTCAGCATGACGACGCGGACCCCGGCGAGATCCGGGTCGGCGCTGATCCTGCGGGTCGCGGCGAGGCCGTCCGTACCGGGCATGCGGATGTCCATGAGGACGACGTCGGCCCGTTCGGAGCGGGCGAGTGCGACGGCCTCGGCGCCGTCGGAGGCCTCGCCGACGACCCGCATGTCCGGCTCGGAGTCGACGAGGACCTTGAAGGCGCTGCGCAACAGGGCCTGGTCGTCGGCGAGCAGCACCCTGATGGTGGTCATGCGGTCTCCCCCGTGGTGGCCGGGCGGTCGGTGGCCGGGCGGTCGGTGGCCGCGCGGTCGGCAACGGGCAGGATCGCATGGACGCGGAAGCCGCCGCCGTAGCGGGGTCCTGCCGTGAGGGCGCCGCCGAGTGCGGAGACGCGTTCGCGCATGCCGAGCAGCCCGTGGCCGCCGCTCCTCTCGGCGGGCTCGTCCGCGCCGGGCCCGTCGTCGATGACGGTGATCTCCACGTTGCCGCCGACCCGGATGACGCTCAGCTCGGCCTTGGCGTCGGCGCCCGCGTGCTTGTGCACGTTGGTCAGGGCTTCCTGGATGACGCGGTACGCGGCCAGGTCCACGGCGGCGGGCAGCGGGGTGTGCTCGTCGGCGCAGGCCACTTCGACGGGGATCCCGGCGTTCCGGAAGCCGTCGACGAGGTCGCCGAGCCGGGCGAGGCCCGGCGCCGGTTCGGTGGGCGCCTCGGGGTCGCCGGTCTGCCGCAACAGGCCCACGGTGGCGCGGAGTTCGTCGAGCGCGGAGCGGCTGGCCTCGCGTACGTGCCCGAGCGCTTCCTTGGCCTGGTCGGGCCGCTTGTCCATGACGTGCGCGGCGACGCCCGCCTGGACGTTGACGAGGGCGATGTGGTGGGCGACCACGTCGTGCAGGTCGCGGGCGATCCGCAGCCGCTCCTCGGCGACCCGGCGGCGAGCCTCCTCCTCGCGGGTCCGCTCGGCGCGTTCGGCCCGCTCGCGGATGGCGTCGACGAAGGCCCGGCGGCTGCGCACGGCGTCCCCGGCGGCCGCGGCCATGCCGGTCCAGGCGAAGACGCCGAGGTTTTCCTGCGCGTACCAGGGCAACGGACCGGTGAGCATCGCGGTGCCGGTGAGCAGGGTCATGGTGAGCAGGCCGACCCGCCAGGTGGTGGGCCGGTCGGTGCGTGCGGCGACGGTGAACAGGGCGATCACGGCACACATCGCGACGGGCGCCCGCGGCTCCCCGGTGATCACCTCGACGAGGGACACGGCGACCGTGGCGGCGAGCACAAGCCACGGGCTGCGGCGCCGGAAGATCAGCGCGACGGAGCCGGCGAGCATCAGGGTGATGCTCGGCCCGTCGGGGCTCCGCCCGAAGTACGGCCCGCGCGGACCGTGCGGTTCCACGAACGATCCGAGCAGCATGCAGGCGAGTACGGCCAGGGCGAGGCCGGCGTCGAAGGCCAGCGGGTGGGCCTTCTGCCAGTCCCTGGCGCGTACGAGGGTGCTCACGTCGGGCAACGGTACCGGTGTCGCGCCCCGACAGGGGCGCGGGGAACTGCGCGACCAGCCACGACGGCGGGCGGGCTGGAATCAGACCGCAGGGGGGCCGGGCGCCAGCCCGAGACCGCGCAGGGGGACCGGGCGCCAGCCCGAGACCAGACCGCGGGGGGCCGGGCGCCAGCCCGGGACCACACCACAGGGGAACCGGGCGCCAGCCCGAGACCAGACCACAGGGGAACCGGGCGCCAGCCCGAGACCACACCACAGGGGAACCGGGCGCCAGCCCGAGACCACACCACAGGGGAACCGGGCGCCAGCCCGGAACCAGACCGCAAGGGGCCGGGCGCCAGCCCGAGACCAGACCGCAAGGGGCCGGGCGCCAGCCCGAGACCAGACCGCAAGGGGCCGGGCGCCAGCCCGAGACCAGACCGCAGGAGACCGGGCCTCAGCCCGGGATCAGGCCGTCGTCGCTGAGCATCTCCCTGACCTCTTCCAGCGTCGCGTCCGGCGCCGGAAGGATCAGTTCGGAGGGTTCCAGGGCGTCGTCGGGCAGTGGGGTCCCGAGCTCGCGGACCTTGTCCAGGAGCGCGTGCAGGGTGGTGCGGAAGCCGGGACTGTCGCCGCGCTCCATCTCCGCGAGCAACTCGTCGTCCAGCTTGTTCAGTTCGGCGAAGTGGCTGTCCGCCAGCTCCACCTGCCCCTCCCCCATGATCCGTACGATCATGACGCTCTCCTCAGAGTCAGGGTTCCGTACGCGGCCTGGTGCTGCCTACTGCTTGTCGAAGCGGGGCGTGTCCTGCTGCGGCCGGGCCTGCGCCTGGTCGTCGCCGCCGCCCTCGATGGCCTGCTGGGAGGGGCCGGTGCCCCCGGCCAGCTCGGCCTTCATGCGCTGCAGCTCCAGCTCCACGTCGGTGCCGCCGGAGAGGCGGTCGAGCTCGGCCTGGATGTCGTCCTTCGTCGAGCCGGACTGGTCGTCGAGGGCGCCGGAGGCGAGCAGCTCGTCGATGGCGCCGGCGCGGGCCTGCAGCTGGGCCGTCTTGTCCTCGGCCCGCTGGATCGCCATGCCGACGTCGCCCATCTCCTCGGAGATGCCGGAGAAGGCCTCCCCGATCCGGGTCTGGGCCTGGGCCGCCGTGTACGTCGCCTTGATCGTCTCCTTCTTCGTACGGAAGGCGTCGACCTTGGCCTGCAGGCGCTGGGCGGCGAGCGTGAGCTTCTCCTCCTCGCCCTGCAGGGTCTGGTGCTGTGTCTCCAGGTCCGTGACCTGCTGCTGGAGGGCGGCGCGGCGGGACAGCGCCTCGCGCGCCAGATCCTCACGGCCGAGCGCGAGCGCCTTGCGGCCCTGGTCCTCCAGCTTGGACGACTGCGACTGGAGCTGGTTCAGCTGCAGCTCGAGGCGCTTGCGGGACGTCGCCACGTCCGCGACGCCGCGGCGCACCTTCTGCAGCAGCTCCAGCTGCTTCTGGTACGAGTAATCGAGGGTCTCGCGCGGGTCCTCGGCCCGGTCAAGGGCCTTGTTCGCCTTCGCGCGGAAGATCATCCCCATACGCTTCATGACACCGCTCATGGGCTTCGCGCGCCCCCTTCTGACAGATCCGACCGGCCGTTCCAGCTCCAGCACTGCGACAGAACCCAGCCTACGGGCCCTTCCTCCATTACCGCACTGTTCGAGCGCCGATCGACTCCTCCCCAAGGACGAGTGACGAGGCCGCCGCTCCGGCGTAGGGAGTAGACGATCCCGGACGAGATGATCAGTGCGGCAAAGTTCTGGAAGGTCCCGTTCCATCCCGTTGCCGTTGTCTTTCAGGACGTCCGCCGTTGCCGGATCGTTCCCGACCGGGCTGTGGTCCGCACCGGCTACCCCGTACCCTTGGGTTTTGTGTTCCGTAGCCGTTCCAAGGATGAGAAGGCCCCGAGCGCCAAGGCGCCGGTAGCCGACTCCACGCAGCCCCGCGACCCGCAGGCACCCAAGGGTCGCCCCACCCCCAAGCGCAGCCAGGCCCAGTCGCAGCGCCGCAGCGTGGCGAGTACGCCGACGAACCGCAAGGAGGCGGCGAAGCGGCAGCGCGAGGCCCGCCGTGCGGACATGGCGCGCCAGCGCGAGGCGCTCGCCAGTGGCGACGAGCGCTATCTGCCGGCGCGCGACAAGGGCAAGGTGCGCAAGTTCGCGCGCGACTTCGTCGACTCGCGGTTCTGCATCGCCGAGTACTTCCTGCCGATGGCGGTGATCATCCTCGTCCTGAGCATGCTGCGGAATCCGCAGCTGCAGAACATCGCGCTGCTGCTCTGGCTGGTCGTGATCCTGCTGATCGTCGTCGACTCGATCTTCACAGCGATCCGCCTGAAGAAGCAGATCCGCGAGCGCTTCCCGGACGAGCCGAAGCGCGGCGCCGTCGCGTACGCCCTGATGCGCACGCTCCAGATGCGCCGACTGCGTCTGCCTAAGCCGCAGGTCAAGCGCGGAGAGCGGCCCTGAGCGGACTCGGTTTCGAGGGGGGCGCGGCCGGCTGGCTGAAGGGCCTCGGCGGGCTGCGGAACGTCGTACGACAGGAGCTGGTCGCGCGCCAGCTCGACGAGCAGATCGCTGCCCGCTTTCCCGTCGGGCAGCGGCTGCGCGTCCTCGACGTCGGCCTGGGCCAGGGCACGCAGGCGCTGCGGCTCGCCCGTACCGGGCACCGGGTCACCGGCATCGAGTCGGACGCCCGGATGCTGGCCGCCGCCCGCGCGGCGCTCGCCGGTGAGCCGGAGGGCATCCGCGCGCGGGTCCGCCTGATCGAGGGCGACGGCCGTGACACCGGGGTGCACTTCCTGCCCGGCTCCTTCGACGTGGTGCTCTGCCACGGCGTCCTGATGTACGTGGACGAGCCGGACGGGATGCTCGCCGGTCTGGCCCGGATGCTGGCCCCGGGCGGGCTGCTCTCGCTGCTCGTGCGGAACGCGGACGCGCTCGCGATGCGGCCCGGCCTGTCCGGCGACTGGCCGGCGGCGCTCACCGCGTTCGACACCACCGTGTACACCAACCGGATCGGCCTCGAAGTGCGCGCGGACCGCCGTGCCGCCCTGACGTCGACGCTCGCGGGCATCGGCGCTCCGCTGCACGCCTGGTACGGCGTACGGGTCTTCACGGACACGGCCCCCGACGACGCCGAGCTGCCGCCGGAAGCGGAACTCGCGGCGCTGCTCGCGGCGGAGGAACGCGCTGGACGTACGGATCCGTACCGGTCGGTGGCGGCCCTGACGCATCTGTGCGGGGTTCGGGGCTGAACGCCCGCGAACCCGTCTTTCCGGAACGCCCAACTCCCCTTCTGCCGTGAGCAGTAGGGGAGTTCGTGTGTCAGTGGGGTGGGGCAGGATGGCGTGCGTGATCAACCAGCAGCCGAATCCGTATCAGCAACCGAACCAGCAGCCGTACCAGCCACCACCGCAGCAACAGCAGCAGCAGCAGCAGCAGCCGTACGCGTACCCGCAGCAGCCCTCCCCGTACGCGCAACACCCGCCGCCGTATCAGCAGCCGCCCGCGCGGTCCGTGCCGTCCGTGCCGTCCGTGCCGGAGGAGGTCGGGGACTTCCGGCGGTTGTTCGCTGCCCTGGTCGACGGCTTGATCGCGCTCTTCGGCGGTCTCAAGCTCGCGGAGCTGCTGACCGAGGGCGAGAGCGTCGGGACCTTCTGGGGGTACCTGGTGGGGCTCGTCCTCGGGATCTCCTTCGTGCACCACGTGTTCGGGGCGCTGATCTTCCGAGCGAGCGTGGGCAAGTTTCTCTTCACCACGCGCGTGGTGCGCTCCGAGGACTGCGGACGGCCGCGCTTCTGGCAGACCGTCCGGCGCTGGCTGCTTGGCCTGACCTGGCTCCCGATGCAGCTGCCCCTCAGCCTGATATCGGGCGAGGGCGAGCCGTACGACGACGACCACTGCGGGCTGCGCTACGTGCGCAGCAAGGATCTGCGCTGACCGCCCCCGCGCGGGCAGACGGTCAGCGCCCGGTCCGGGCCTACTCCTGCGCCGCTTCCTCCGCGTGCAGGCTCATCGGCCCGTAGATCTCCGTGCTGTCCTCGAAGAGCCGCACCTGGTCGGTGCCGCCGTCCGCGAGGTCCTTCCAGACCTCGCCGATCCAGGACTCCGCGTCGCCCTGCGTCGTGAACTCCTCGGGCTGGACCGACGGTTCCACCTCGGTACCGTCGGACGTCTCGAACCGCCACGTCCACGCCGCCATGTCAGCCTCCCAGGTGCTGGTCCAAGATCCGACTGCTGGCTGCAGCCTATCCGGGCGCGCAAGACCGTCTCGAACGCGGCAGGATCGTCCCCGTGGAACTGACACTGCTCGGCACCGGCGCCCCCGACGGGCTGCCCCGCCCCGACTGCCCCTGCGCCGCCTGCGCGAGCGCCCTCGGCGACGATGTGCGCGCCGCGACCGCGCTCCTCGTGGACGGCGTGCTGCTGCTCGACCTCACGCCGGGAGCGGCGTTCGCGGCCGCCCGCGCGGGCCGCTCGCTCAGCGGCGTACGCCAGGTGCTGCTCTCGCACCCCCAGGAGGGCCCGGCGCTCGAACACCCGGCGGGACTGCCCACCGCGGGGCGGGTGCCGGAGGGACGCGAGCTGGCGCTGCTCGACGGGCACCGGGTGCGGGCGCTCGCGATGGACGCTCCGGGCACCGGGTACGAGGTGACGGGGCCCGGTGGGGAGCGGCTGCTCTACCTGCCGCCGGGCTGCGCGCCCGCGGGCCTGAACCATCCGGCGCCGTACGACATGGTCCTGGGCGATGTCGTCGGGCGGCCCGACGCGCTGGCGCGGCTGCGCGCGGCCGGTGCGGTGACCGCCACGACGGATGTGCTCGCGGTGCACCTCGACCACGACGTGCCGCCCGGCGCCGAGCTGCGCCGCCGGCTCGCCGCGGCCGGGGCGCGGGCCGTGCCGGACGGCACGACGGTGGTGGTCGGCGAGTTCCACGCCGTACCGGACCTGCCGCGGCGCACGCTCGTGCTCGGCGGGGCGCGTTCCGGCAAGTCCGTCGAGGCGGAGCGGCGCCTGGAGTCCTTCCCCGAGGTGGTGTACGTCGCGACCGGCGGGAGCCGCGAGGGCGATGCGGAGTGGGCGGCGCGGGTCGGCCTGCACCGGGAGCGCCGGCCGGGCAGCTGGCGTACGGAGGAGACCTGCGAGCTGGTGCCGCTGCTCGACGCGGACGGGCCGCCGCTGCTCGTCGACTGCCTGTCGCTGTGGCTGACCGACGCGATGGACCGGGTCGGCGCGTGGGACGACGACAAGTGGGCGGCGGGCGGCGAGCGGGCCCTGCGGGAGCGGGTGGCGCAGCTGGCGGAGGCGGTGCGGGCGACGCGCAGGACGGTGGTCGCGGTCTCCAACGAGGTCGGCTCCGGCGTGGTGCCCGCGACCGCGGCGGGCCGCCGCTTCCGCGACGAACTCGGCCGTCTGAACGCGGCGTTCGCGGCGGAGTGCGAGTGCGTACTCCTGGTGGTGGCGGGCCAGGCGGTGACGCTGCGCGGCTGAGGGCGCGCGGCGGCTGGCGGCGGCGGGCGGGGGGGGGGGGGGGGGGGGCCGCGCGCCGCCGCCCCCCC
>NZ_JASCIS010000041.1 GCF_029968015.1 Streptomyces luteolus | reverse complement strand
CGACTGGCTGGTGTCATACCCCCAGGAGTACAGCTCGTCTTCGGCGTACCCGGCGGCCCTGAAGTCGTCCCGCAGGGAGCCCCAGACGCCGGGGTCGGCGTTGTAGCCGTGCACGAACACGACGGGCCGCCGCTCGGCGGTGTCCGCCACCGCCCCTGTGGCGGCCGGGATTTGAGCGAGCAGTGCCGCCGCGACGAGCAGCGGTGACGCGTACGGGCGACGGAGCGCGGAACGTGATCTGGGCACGGGTCTCCCCCTGGGTCCGAGGTCGTGCACGGGTGGTCGTGAGCATGGTGGGGCCTGGAGAGGCGGTTGAGAAGAGGCTTGCGTGGGCTGAGCAGGCGAGGGTAGCCAAACGTCAGTGCCACCCATGGACGAAAGCAAGGAGTCAGGACGCGTGAGTTCTCCCCATCCGGCGCTCTTCCCGGCGCTCTTCCCGGATCTCGTCGCGGGCGTGGAGCGGCCCGCGCTGCGCTTCGGCGAGCGGTGTATGACGTACCCGGAGCTCGCCGCGGCCGCCGGAGCACTGGCCGCCGGGCTGGACCGGGGCGGGCGGGGCGGGCGGGTCGCGGTGTGGGCCACGCCGACGGTGGAGACCGTGGTCGGCGTGCTCGCGGCGCTGCTCGCCGGGGTGCCCGCCGTGCCCCTGAACCCGAAGGCCGGCGGGCGGGAGCTGGAGCACATCGTCCAGGACAGCGCGCCGGTCGCCGTCCTCGCCGGGCCGGACGCCGAACTCCCGGACGCGCTGGCCGAGCTGGACCGTGTCGACGTACGCGCGGAAGCCCCCGTACCCGGACCGCCGCTGCCGCCCGAACCCGACCCGGACTCCCCCGCGTTCGTCGTCTACACCTCCGGCACCACCGGCCCGCCGAAGGGCGCCGTGCTGCCGCGGCGCGCGCTCGCCTCGACCCTGGACGCGCTCGCCGAGGCCTGGCAGTGGACCGCCGACGACGTCCTCGTGCACGGACTGCCGCTCTTCCATGTGCACGGCCTGATCCTCGGCGTGCTCGGCCCGCTGCGGCGCGGGGGCGAGGTGCGGCACCTCGGCCGGTTCACCACCGGGGGCGTGACCCGGGAACTGGCCGCCGGGGCGACGATGCTGTTCGGCGTGCCCACGATGTACCACCGCATCGCCGAGGCCCTGCCGGGCGACCGCGCCCTCGCCAAGGCGCTGTCGGGGGCGCGCGTCCTCGTCTCCGGTTCGGCCGCCCTGCCCGTGCACGACCACGACCGCATCACGGCCGCGACGGGCTGCCGCGTCATCGAGCGGTACGGCCTGACGGAGACCCTGATGAACACCAGCGTGCGGGCCGACGCCGAGCCGCGCCCCGGCTCCGTGGGCCTGCCGCTGCGCGGCGTCGAGCTGCGGATCGTCAAAGAGGCGGATGAGGCAGACGAGGCACACGAGGCACACGAGGCGGGCGCGCCTGCCGCCGACCCGGACGAGGTGGGCGAGATCCAGGTGCGCGGCCCGAACCTGTTCACCGGGTATCTGAACCGGCCCGAGGCCACCGCCGAGGCGTTCACCGACGACGGGTGGTTCCGCACCGGCGACATGGCGGTGCGCGACCCGGACGGGTACGTACGCATCGTCGGCCGCAAGGCCACCGACCTGATCAAGAGCGGCGGGTACAAGATCGGCGCGGGCGAGATCGAGAACGCCCTGCTCGACCACCCGGGCGTCCGCGAGGCCGCGGTGACCGGCGAGCCCGACCCGGACCTCGGCGAGCGCGTCGTCGCCTGGATCGTCCCGTACGACCCCGAACGCCCGCCGGGAGCAGCGGAGTTGACGGACCACGTGGCAGCCCGGCTCGCCCCGCACAAGCGCCCGCGCGCGGTCCGCTACCTGTCGGAGCTGCCCCGCAACGACATGGGGAAGGTCATGAAGCGGGCGCTCACCCAGGACGGTTGAGGCCCGAGCCGACCCGCAACCCGTTGCCCGCGGAAACGAACAGGGGAGCAGGTGTTCCCTGGAACAGGTGATCGTTGCCGTTGAGATTGCATCGGGCCTGAGTGACCAACGATGCTTACGGAGCGCAAGCAACGGGCTGCAGACCGTTATTGCGAGTCCCGAGCGCATGGGTCCCTCATGCGCGACACACGTAATACAAGGAGAAGCACCACCATGAACTTCCTCACCGACCTCCTCGCCGGCGTCGTCCACTTCGTCGGCTGGCTGGTCTGACGCGGAGCGCAGTACGCCTCTGAAACGCAGAGCAGTACGCCTCTGACGCAGAGCGAAGCAAGCCGCGGCGCCGTCTCCCCTCGTCCCAAGGGGAGGCGGCGCCGCCGCGTTGTCCCGCCCAACGGCCTTCCGCAACAATGTGGTTGATCCACGCAGTACACGTACGGGACCACGGGGGGCTCAACACATGGACGGCTTGGTGGAGTTCAAGGCCGCGGACGGCGCGCAGATCGTCGTCGCCGTCTCCGAGGACGAGACGGCGGGCGGCGCCCGGCTCGCCGCCCGTGGTGACGGCGGCGCCGTGCAGGCGACCCGTACGTTCGAGAACTCCCTGGAGGGCGCCCGCGCGGCCGCCGAGTCCGCGCTGCGGGTGTTCCGGGACGGCAGCCTCAGGCCGGACGCCGTGGAGATCGAGTTCGGCGTGAAGCTGACCGCCGAGGCGGGCGCCGTGATCGCCAAGTCGGCGGTCGAGGGGCACCTCGTCGTCAAGCTGTCCTGGGCCCCGCAGCCGGAAGCGGGACAGGACCGGGAACCGCGCTCCGCATGAGCAACGCTTCCTGGCACGCCCGGATCGCCTGCGGGAACGAGGTGGGCGGCGGCTTCCTCGTGTCCGAACGGCACGTGGTGACCTGCGCCCATGTCGTCGCCGCGCACGCCCCGGCCGACGGCGCGCCCATCACGGTCACGTTCCCGGAGGCCCTGGGCACGTTCACCGCCACGGTCGTCGCGGACGGCGGCTGGGCGGGCGCCGTCACCGACCCCGGCGACCTGGCCGTACTCGCCCTGGACCGGCCCGCGCCGGTCAAGCCCGCCGAGTTCGCCCCGCCCGCCGCCGCGTACGGCACCCCCGCCCCGAAGCTCCTCGTGCACGGCTTCCCGCTGCACTACGACGAGGGCCGCATCGCCGAGTGCCGGGCCACCGCCGACCAGTTGATCGCGGGCGAGTGGGTGCAGCTGGAGGCGTGGAGTTCGTACGGGCAGGCGCTCGCGCCCGGTTTCAGCGGCGCGGCCGTCGTGCGCGCCGACACCCACCAGGTCGTCGGGATGGCGGTGGCCTCCGACCGGGACCCGCGCGTGCGCGGCGGCCGGATGCTGCCCGCGACGGCCCTCGCCCGGTACTGGCCGCCGCTCGGCGACCAGATCCCGACACCGCGCTACGAACCGGAGGACAAGGAGCGGTTACGGGACCTGATCGCGCGGGCCGAGGCGGCGGGCGCCGAGTGCCGTCCCGAGCAGCTCTACCGGGAAGCCGTGGGCCGTCTCGGCCCGCCGCTGCCGCCGAACGGCTTCGGCTCGCTGTGGGAGGCGGCCTGGTACGTGCTCTCGGAGGTCCGGGACCCGGAGGCCGCCGCCCGCTTCGCGGCCCGGCTCGCGGACTTCACCGACGGCGACACCAAGGCCCGGGAGCTGCTGCGCCGCTGGCCGCCCAGCTGGGCCGGGACCGCGCCCGCCCCGGTGCGGTCCGGGGCGAGGGGAGGCGGCCGGCCGTGGGAATCGGTCCTGGTGGAGATCGACCACAGCGGCGCCGACCAGGGCCGGTTCATCGTCTCGGTGTCGCTGTGCCGCGACGGCGAACGGCATCCCGTCGGTGAGCGTGCGCTGCCGCGCGCCGAGGTGCGGTCGTACGCCCTGGAGCGGATCGGTGCGGCGTACCGGCTGATCGCGCCCGGCGCGGACGAGCTGATCGCGTTCGCGCTGCCCAAGAAGTGGATCAACCAGCCGGTGCACGCCTGGGAGCGCAGCAAGGAGGACCCGACGCCGCTCGGCTGGTTCGCCCCCGTCGTCGTCATGGACCTGGCGCGCCGCCGGGACGCGATGCTGCAGCACCGCCTGCACCAGTCCTGGCGCACCCTGGACACGCGCACCGGCGCCGAGCTGCACCGGGTGGAGTGCGGCAGCGACCAGGAGCAGGTGCCGCTCACCCAGGCCCTGCGCCGCTCCACCGCCCTGCTCGGCTTCGCCGCCCCGCCCAAGGCACCGCGCGCCCAGCAGCAGTTGAAGGCCGGGCTCAACGCGCCGGTGCCGGTCATCCTGTGGCCGCACACCGGCTGCAAGGGCGGCCACGACAGCGCGGGCCCGTGCTCCGGCACGTCGTTCCTCGACACCCTCGGCGACTATCTCGAAAGCCGTACGCCCGCTGAACTCCCGTACGACATATGGAAGTTGCGGCAGTCCTCCGACCAGGCAGGCCAGGAGTGGGCCCGGCACCTGACGCTCCTCTGGGAGGATCCGCGCTGCTTCCCCGACCCGGCCGCCGCCTTCGGCCGCTCACCGGTCGGATAGCCGCAACCCGGCCGCAACCGCCGCAACCGCCGCAACCCGAAGGAGAAGCAAGCATGGTCCAGTGGCCCGTCTACACCGGCACGGCCGAGCCGCACGACGGCATCGACGCGCTGCCCGCTCCGCCGCCCTGGCGGGCCTTCGACGGCGGCGGCGACAGCCCCCTCGCCGCACCGGCCGGGCCCGCGGAGGGCGCTTCCCCGGACCGCACGCACCGCGCCGAGACGTACCGGCCCACCGAGCAGTCGGTGCAGCTGGTCAACGCGGCCCTGTTCCTGCGCCGCCCGCTGCTTGTGACCGGACCGCCCGGCAGCGGCAAGTCGTCCCTGGCGTACGCGGTGGCACGGGAGTTGAGGCTCGGCCCGGTCCTGCGCTGGAACATCACCAGCCGGTCCACCCTGGCCGACGGGCTCTACCAGTACGACCCGCTGTCCCGCCTGTACGCGGCCGGGCGGGCCGCCGCCCAGGACCTGCCGTCGGGCGGCGAACTCCAGGACCATCTGCGCCTCGGCCCGCTCGGCACCTCCCTGCTCCCGTACGGCAGGCCCCGCGTCCTGCTCATCGACGAGATCGACAAGAGCGATCTCGATCTGCCCAACGACCTGTTGAACATCCTGGAGGAGGGCCAGTACGAGATCCCGGAGCTGCTGCGCGCCGCCCGCACCACGCCCGAGGCGCACGTGCTGGTCGACGGCGGGGACGAGCGCGTACCCGTGACGGGCGGCCGGGTGCGCTGCCACGCCTTCCCGTTCGTGGTCCTGACCAGCAACGGCGAGCGCGAGTTCCCGCCCGCGTTCCTGCGCCGCTGCGTCACACTCCGGCTGCGGCAGCCGGACGCGGGCCACCTGGAGTCGATCGTCCGCGCCCACCTGGGCGAACCGGACGCGTACGGCCGCACGCTGATCGCCCGCTTCCTGGAGCGCGGCAACAGCGGTGAACTCGCCACCGACCAGCTTCTCAACGCCATCTACCTGACCGGCGCTTCGGGCCTCGCGGCGGACTCGCGCGACGAGCTCGCCGAGCAGCTGATGCCGTATCTGAGCCGTCTCGCGGGCGGCGGGGACGGGCACGACGGGGGCGGGCACGGCGGGGGCGGGTTCGGCGGGGGCGGGTTCGGCGGGGGCGGCGGCGCGCAGGAGCCCGATGCGTTCTGACCCCGCGGGCCCACCCGACCCACCCGGCACCCCCGGCACCCCCGTCACCCGCCTCGCGGACCTGCTGGCCGAGGCGGGCGGCTCGGCGCGCCCCGGACCGCGCGAGCTGGCCGAACTGCTGTGGTTGGCGGGGCAGTTGGGCGGCGCGGAGGAAGGGGCCGTCGCGGCGAGTCCGCACCCCGCACCGGAGACCCGGCCCCACCAGGACGGCCCCGCGGCCGCGCCCGCCCCACCCGCACCCGCCCAGGCACCCGAGCAGCCCTCCCCTCCCCCGCCGCTTCCTTCCGGCCCGGCGTCCGGCGCGGACGAGCGCGTCCCCCTGCACCTCCCGGCCCACCCGTCCGCACCGGCCCCCGGGACCGGCGGGCACCGCACGCTGCATGTTCCGGCGCCCCCGATGCTCGCGCGCCCCCTGACGCTGCAACGCGCCCTGCGCCCGCTCAAGCGCACCGTGCCCGCGCCCGCCGGGCACGTCCTCGACGAGCAGGCAACCGCCCACCGCATCGCCACCCTCGGCGGCCACCCCGCCTGGTGGCTGCCGGTGCTCCGGCCGGCAGCCGAGCGCTGGCTGCGCCTTGAGCTGGTGTACGACACGGGCCCGACGATGCCGGTCTGGCGACCGCTCGTACGCGAACTGCGGGACGCGCTCGCCCAGTCGGGCATCTTCCGGACGGTGAGCGTGCACCGCGCGGGGCCGGACGGCCGGGTCCGGTACGCGGGAGCGCCGGCGCCCGCCGACGGCCGTACGGTCACCCTCCTCGTCAGCGACTGCATGGGCCCGCAGTGGCGTCCCGGCCCGGCGGGTTCCCGCTGGTACGGGCAGCTGCGGCGCTGGGCGGAGCGGATGCCGCTCGCCGTGGTGCAGCCCCTGCCGGAACGCCTGTGGCGCACCACGGCCCTCCCGGCGACCCCCGGCCTGCTCACGGCCCCCGCCCCCGCGGCCCCGAACGCGGCCCTGACCTTCGAGTCGTACGACGGCGACACCGACCCGTCCGGTGCGCTGCTGCCCCTTCCGGTCCTGGAGCCCGCGGCGCCCTGGCTCGGGCACTGGGCGGAGCTGCTCGCGGACCCGGGCGGACGCCAACTGCCTGCCGCTATCGGCTGGTTGGGCGCCCGGCCGCCCGTACCCCGCCCGTCCGACACCCAGTCGGCCGACCGCCTGACCCCCGCCGACTTGATCCTCCGCTTCCGCTCGCACGCGTCCCCCGAGGCGTTCCGGCTCGCCGGACACCTGGCCGTAGGACGCCCGGAACTCCCCGTGATGCGTCTGGTCCAGGCGGCCATCGAGCCCGACCCGCAGCCCCAGCACCTCGCCGAGGTCGTCCTCAGCGGCCTCCTCCACACGCCCCCGTCGGCGGCACCCGGCGCTTACGCCTTCCGCCCCGGCGTACGGGAAATCCTGCTCGGCACGCTGCCGCGCTCGGCGCAGGGGCGTACGGAGCAACTCCTGGAGCGGGTCGGTGAGTTGATCGACGCCCGCGCGGGGATCACGGCCCCCGAGTTCACGGCGACCACCCCGGGCGGCGCCGAACCGGCCCCGGCGGACGGCCCGATCGCCACGGTGACCGGGAGGACCGCCGAACTCCTGGGCGGCGCACCGGCCGCGTCCTCTCTCATCGACGGCCGCTACCGGCTGGGCCCGGCCCTGGGCCGCAACGGCAAGTACTGGTCGGCTGTCGACGAGCAGACCGGCGCCCGGGTCGCCCTCCGCCTCGCCGACACCGACCTCGACGGCTGGCCGGGCGCACTCCCCGAACACCCCAACCTGGTCCGGGTGCTGGAGGTCGGCGAGCACGAGGGCCGGCCGTACATGGCGGTGGAGTACGTGGACGGGCCGAATCTGGCCTCGTACCGCACCCATGCGCAGGAGGCGCAGGACATGGCGGCCGACCTGATCGACGCGGTGACGACGCTGCACGAGGCGGGCGGGACGCACGGCCGCCTCGTCGCGGAAAACATCCTGGTCGCACCGGACGGCACCCCGAAGATCAGCGGCTTCGCCCTGCACCGCCGCCCGCGCGCGAGCCGAGAGGACGACCTGCGGGCACTCGGCCGGATCCTGGTCAGCCTGGCCTACGCCCAGCGCTGGGACTCCGACGTCGAACTCCCCTTGCCGTTCCGGCAGCTCATGGGCGACCTGGAGTCGGGCCTCGGCCAGATCTGGCCGGCCCGCCTGCCGTGGCCGTACCGGCCGCTGGGTCCGCTCGGATTGAGCGGAGCCATGTGGCGGGCTCGGCATCAGGAGAGCGGGGAGGAGGTGGTGATCCAGCACTTTCCGGGGGTGGATGCGGGGGCCCCGGTCTTCGCCCACACCGCCGACCGGCTGGCCGCCCTCCGCCACGACAACGTCGTACGGGTCCTCGACCGGGGCACCACGGACCAGGGGGCGTTCCTGGTCACGGAGCGGGTGGAGGGGGTGAGCCTGCGGGAGCTGCTCGCGGAGGGCGATTCGGAGGGCGATACGGAGGGCGATACGGAGGGCGATACGGAGGGGCTGCCGCTGACGCGAGTTCTGTCTTCCATCGCCCAACTCGCCAGCGCTGTAAATGAGTTGCACTCGGCGGACCTGACTCATGGTGACCTCATCGCCTCCCATGTGCTGATCACGGACGACGGCCGTCTGGCGCTCTGCGGCTTCGCACTCGACCGGGACATGGCCCTGAGGGACGACCTGGTCAAACTCGGCGAGCACGTCCAGGCGATGGCGACGGGCGTCGCACCCTCGGATACTCCGCTACGGGCGGAGGACCTGGTCTCGTTGCCGGTCACGTGGCGCGCCGCGCTTGTCGACCTCGTCAACCAGTTGCGGTTCGGCGAGCTCGGCGAGGCGAGTTCGGCGGCTCACCACCTCGCGTACCTGAGCCTCCGCTCCGTGCGCCCCGGGAGGCTCTATCGCCTCTTCGGCCCACCTCGATACCAGGAGGACCGGCGGGTGACGCCCGTCGGCCTCCCGGGCTCTCCGGAGAGCGCCGTCTTCTCCGCGCTGGTCCTCAACTGCGAGGAGCCTGTCGCGTTGGAGGGAGAGTTGCGCGACGCCGTGGAGTTCGTACGGGACGAGCTGGGCTCCGACGTGGTGGGAGCGAGCGAGGACGGCCTGCCGGTCCTCCGTCTCCTGGACGGTGACACCACGGACGTCCTGCGCGTGGAGCAACTGACCGAGGAGGCACGCCTCGCCCGCGAGCAGAACCGCACCTCCGAAGCTCTGCGCCTGGTGGAGGTGGCCCTCGGCCTCATGGACGGGGAGCCGCTTCCCGGAGTACCCGGCGCGCGTGCCGCCGCAGCACGCGCCCGCCTCGGCGAGCTGCCGCTGTCGCTCCGCCTCACCCGGGCCGAACTCCACCACGCCGACGGCCAGTTCCAGCGTGCCGCCGACGACCTGCATGGCCTGCTGCTGCGCCACCCCGCCCACCCGGAGGCCGTACGGCTGCGCATGGTCGCCCTGCGCAGTCTGGGGCGCCGGGACGCCGCCCTCGCCACGTACCAGGAGTACCGGAACCAGCTGGCCTCACCCACCGAGGAGGACCCGGCGATCCGGCGCCTCGCCCGGGAGATGCAGGCGTCCTCCGGCCCCACCGAGGCAAGGCTGCTCGTGGGGTTCACCGCACCCCCTGAGGACGCCCAGGCGCTCCAGGCCCTTGAGGAAGAACTCAAGCAGGTGCTGCAGGACAACCGTCCCGGCGGGCGCGTCGCACTGCTCCCGGCGGCAGGCGGCTTCGAGCTGAGCGTCAAGGCCGTCGAACCCCACCACTACCTGCTCGACCTGGCCCTCCGCACCCTCGGCACCGTGCACCGCCGCATCCCCGGTACCCCGCGCCTCCGTGCCCTGCTCGGCGTGCGGGCCGAGGACGTGCGCGAGGACTGGGAGGAGCAGATAGCAGAGCCCCTCGCGCTCGGCCTCTCCCCCGAGTTGTACGACCGCCTCGTCGTACAGGCCGGGCTCGCGGACGTGGGGCTCTTCCGGCGGCTCATGTCGAGCCGCGCCGCCCGCTCCCGGGTCTGGTACTGCACCTGGCGCGCCCCCGAACACGCCACTCGCCGCGAGCGGCACACCTTCACCTGGCCCAGCTCGGACGCGGCCTGGCCGTTCACCGCGCAAGTCGAGTTCACCTGGGGCTTCCCCGGTCCGCAGTACCCCGACGGCCGTGAGACCGAGGAGTTGACGGCGGCCTTCCGGGACGCCGCCTCCCGTATCACCCGCCGGCACGCTCCCGATGCCACGGCGGCCGCGCTCCACCAACTCCGCAAGGAACTGCGCTCACCCAGGTCGCCCCGCGTCACCGCCCAGCACGGCATCCTCAGCCTGACCGGGCGGCCCGGCCCGCGCTCGGTCGAGAACCCGCTGGAGGGCGCAACCACCGTCCTGATCGGCTTCGAAGGCCCCCTGGCCCGGCTGTACTCGCGCACGTCCGCCGCAACCGCTGCCCAGGAGCTGACCCGGCTGATCACCGAACTACGGGACGTGGACGAGGTGTTGCGCGGGGACCCGGTCGCGTCCCGGCTCGCAGAGGTCGGCGTGCACCCGCTGGACGTCCTGCGTACGTACGCCGGGCATCCGGTCGGCCCCGATCTGCGACGGCGTCTCGACACGATCGAGGGGAGAGCATCGGCGCGCCCCAATCCCGCAGGCGATCGGCTGCTGCGCGAGCTGCTCGACTCGGCCCGGAGCGTCCGCATCGTCTCCGACACCTCGACGGAAGCCATGCGCCTCTGGCTGACGCGCCGCTCCCTGCAACTTCGCGACCGCGTTTTCGGCCGCACCGACGACCTGAGCAAGCTCATGCCCGACCCCGACCGGCTGCGCCGCGCCCTCGGGGACGTACCGCCCGAGCACGCCGTGCTGATCTCCTCCTCCCCCGCCGAGCACGAAGCCGCCCGAGCGATCGGCCTCCCCGTCATCGGCTACGCGTACGACCGGACGGTCCTCCGCAGGCTGCGCGACCTGGGCTGCGAGTTGATCGTCGAGAACCTGGACGACCTGACGGCGGGGCTCCGCCAGGAGTGACCCTGACGAAACCCCGCCCGTCCAGGGCTACTTGACCCCCACCCCCCGAACGATCTCCTGCTTCACAGCCCCGCCCCGGTCGTCCTCGGCAGAGGCCCGCAGCGAGATGAACTGGGCGTCACGCGGAACCCGCAGCACCCCCTTCCAGGAAGCACCCGATCCCTCGCGCAGGTCGACGCGCGACCAGCTCACCCCGTCGTCGTACGACACCTCAAGCGATCCCCGGACGATCCGCCCCGTGTCCTCCGCACCCTTCACGTACTCCGCGAACAGCCCCACAGGAACCCGGCCGCCGCCACGGACATCGCCCCTCAGATCCGTCTCCACGTCGAAGCCGAGGTTGAGCATCGGCAGGAACGTGTAGCGGTCCGAGGGGGTCTCCGAGGAGCGGAAGGTCCACTCGGCGTGACCCTTCGTCGCGAGGCGCCAGCGGTCCGGGTCACTGGTGGTGTCCGTGACGACCCTGAACTCCTGCTCGTGCGGGGCCACGTCCCAGGCGTACGCGCCGGAGCTGGTGGCCTCGTCGACCAGTTCCCCGTCCACGTACACCTTCGTCTGCTGCGTAAGGCCGGACGACTCGTCCCACACGTCCCCGAAGCCCGTGTGGTCCGGGCCCGAGTCGCCCCAGCCGGGGACGTTGAAGCGGAGGTCGTTGCCGTTGCGCTGTTGGCCCCAGCCGAGGCCGGTGCCGAGCCACGGGTGCAGGACCGGCTTGAACCAGTCGAGCTCGGTGCGGCTGCCGCCCTCGTACGTGGGTGTGCCCGAGCGCTGCTCGATGGTGCCGGGACCGTTGGTGACCGACTCGTGCCAGCGCTGGCCCGGCCCGGTGGAGACGTAGTCCGTGCGCTCGGCCGGGAAGTCGATCTTCTCGGGGAAGCCGAAGCCGATGGGAAAGTTCTCGCTGATGGAGTAGCGGAACTCCCCGCCGGGCGCGGGCTTCGCCGCGTGGAACTCGCTCTGGATACGGGCCAGTTCGCGCTTTCCCGGCCGGTACGTCAGGTCCTCGTCCGGGACGCCCCCGGGGTGCCCCTCCGAGAGGTCGTAGACGTACGGCGTGTTGCGGGTGCCGTCGACGGTGACGCGGCGGCCGTCGTGCGCGGCCGCGCGGAGCCGGGCGCCGTCCGCCGCGTCGACCGTGCCGACGGTCAGGGCGCGGTCCTCGCCCGCC
Organism: Streptomyces luteolus; assembly: GCF_029968015.1. Taxonomy (GTDB): domain Bacteria; phylum Actinomycetota; class Actinomycetes; order Streptomycetales; family Streptomycetaceae; genus Streptomyces; species Streptomyces luteolus. The sequence goes on along the minus strand of NZ_JASCIS010000041.1, from coordinate 56,814 downwards.
GCGGTGCCGAACCAGCCCATCAGGCGGCCGGGCGCGCCGTCCGTGACGAACAGCGCCTTCGCGCCCGCGTCCTGCGCGGCCTGCGCCAGCCGCTCGGGCTCCACCGACCCGTCGGCGCGGACGACGGCGGCCTTGCCGCGCACGTCCTTGCCCTCGTACGCGGCCGGTGCGCCGTCGCCCGCGTCGACGACGGCGAGGCGCGACACGCCGTCGGGGAGCGTCGAACCGGGCTGCGCGGTGACCTCGCGGAGCCGCTTGCCGCCCGCCTCGACGGAGAGCAGCGGCTTCCCGAGCCGCCACACGGTGCGGTACTCGAAGGTGCCCGCGTCGACCTTCCCGGTGGGAGCGGCGAAGACCGAGTCGTACGTCATCGGGAGCTGCACGACGCCGCCAAAGCCGGTACCGGCCGCCTCGTGCGTGTACTCCATGACGAGCTGCCGGGTCTCGGTGCGCCGGTCCACGCGGGCGTCGACCTGGCGCAACTCGCGTCCGTCCAGGGTGACTTCACGGTTCCGGTCGAGCTTCACCTCGGGCTCGGCGAGGAAGCCGAGGCCGAGCGAGTCCTCTCCGTGGGCGCCGCGTACGTCGAGGAAGGTGTTCAGGGAGTACGTGCCGGGCTTCAGGCGCAGCCGCACGGTGCCGGAGTCGCCGACGAACTCCTGGACGGGTTCGGCGCCCTCGGCGAGCCGCAGCAGGTTGAGCCAGGTGGCGGCCGGGGCGCCGTCGCGGTCCTTGACGTGGACGGTGAGCGTGTACCGCTCCTCCTCCTTGACCAGCCCGAACGCGGTGTGCGCGACCTGCTTCCCGGCGGCCTCGGCGACGATCCGGCCGCCGGTGGTGCCGACCGCCGCCTTCGTGCCGTCGCCGGTGACGGTGGTCCGCGCGGTGGAGTGCGCGGGCACGGTCAGCGTCGGATCGGCGAGGCTGACCACCCCGTCCGGGGCGCCCTGCGCGGACAGCTTCAACTCCACGTCCTCGTCAGAGGAGTTGGCGTACGTGAGGGTCCTCGTCACCGGCTTGTTCGCGTCGTACGGCCAGCTGTGGAAGCCCAGGTCGGCGCTGCCGGTGGCGGTGATGTGCGCGCCGATCGCGGCGGGCACGTCGACCCGTCCGGCGCCCAGGTCGTACGGCGAGTCGGGCAGGGTCTTCGCGCTGGACATCAGCGCGTCCTTCAGCTGCTGACCGGTCCAGTCGGGGTGCTTCTCGGCGAGCAGGGCCGCGACGCCCGCGATGTGCGGGGTGGCCATCGACGTACCGCTCATCGAGGTGTAGAGGCCGCTGCCCTCGGCGAGTTGGGAGCGGGCGGCGAGGATCCGCACGCCCGGTGCGGACAGGTCGGGCTTGAGTGCCTGGTCGCCGTGGCGGGGGCCCCTGCTGGTGAAGTCCGCGGCCCGGTCGTCCGCGTCGACGGCGCCCACGGTGAGGGCGGAGTCGGCGGCGCCGGGCGAGCCGATGGAGCCGGGGGCGCCGGAGTTGCCCGCGGCGACGACGAAGAGGGCGCCGGTCTCCTCGGTGAGGGTGTTCACGGCCTGCGCCATCGGGTCGGTGCCGTCGCTGGGCTCCCGCGAACCGAGGCTCATGGACACGATCTTGGCGTCCACGTCCTTCGCGGCCCACTCCATCCCGGCGATGATCTGCGACTCGGTGCCGGAACCCTCGTCGCTGAGCACCTTGCCGACGGCGAGCTCCGCGCCGGGCGCGACGCCCTTCTCCTTGCCGTCGCTGCCCGCGCCGCTGCCGCCGACGGTGGAGGTGACATGGGTGCCGTGGCCGTCCTTGTCGGCGACCTCCTGGCCCTCGATGAAACTCTCCGACGCGGCGATCCGCCCCACGAGGTCCGGGTGCCCGTCGTCGACGCCGGTGTCCAGGACGGCGACCTTCACGCCCTTGCCGGTGATGCCCGCCTGCCAGGCCTCCGGCGAGCCGATCTGGGCGTTGGACTCGGCGAGTTCGGCCTCGACGCGGCCGTCCAGCCAGACCTTGCGCACGCCGGCCGTGAAGCCACGTTCGCCTGCGGTGAGCGCCCGCCAGAACTCGGCGTTCCGCTCGGCCTGCACGGCCACGCCGTCGACGCTCGGCAGCGCGCGCACCTTGTCGGTCCCCTTCGGCACCGCGGCCGTACGGGCTTCCTTGCCGTAGGTCACGATGAGCGGCAGCCCTGCTTGGCCGGTCAGCCCCTGGTCCATCAGTCCGGTGACGTCGAAGAGCCGCGGGTCGAGGCGGCCGGCGCGCAGATGCGGGGCGGCCTCGTCGGGTACGACGCTGATGCGCCCGCTCTTCGAGGTCTGCGTACGGACGGCCCCGGTCGCGCCCCGCGGCCGCTCCACGGCGACGGCCTTCCTGCCGCCCCCGAGGTCGGTGACGGTCACCTGGTCGCCGGTGACGAGGGTGACGGTACGGGCCGCGGCGGCCGCCTGCGTCCGTTGCTGCGGGGGTGTCCCCGCCTCGGCCCCGGCGGCGCTCGCCTGGCCCGCGGGCAGCAGCGCGAGCGCCAGCCCGGCGACGAGCAGCCTGGGTCTGCGACGGGAAGGTGCGGCTCTGGTCATGGTGGGTCGCCCTCTCCTCAACCGTCCCGGGCGGGGATGGCGCCCGGGTACTGCGAAGAGTCTCAACAGCCGCGCGCCGCACGGCAGTTGACAAAACCGGGCGGAAATCCGCCATGGCACCTTCCTGCCAGCCGAATCGCGGGGTAAGTCCCCGTACGTACGCCCCGGGCCCTCCCCATCACCCGCCGGAGGGGCTGCAGGGGCCCCGTTAGGGGCGCGGGGAACTGCGCAACCAGCCACGACGGCGGGAAAGCCGAACGACGCACCGGGGCGGCAGCCCCGATAGGGGCGCGGGGAACTGCGCAACCAGCCACGACGGCGCGGCAGCCAAACGACGGCCCGGGGCAGCACGGCCCCGACAGGGGCGCGGGGAACTGCGCGACCAGCCACGACGGCGGGAGAGCCGAAGAACGACCTCAAAGCGGGGCCCCGGGGCGCAGCCCCGAAGGGGGACCGGGGGCGGCACCCCCGAGCCGCACACTTACGGCCGCGGCGACCGCGCATCGTACCGAGCAAACCCCCGCCACCTAAGCGCCAGCACCCCCACCGCGACCGCACACGCCACCCCACCCCCGGTAACCGCAAGTTGCGGCGAGGTCAGATCAGCCACCGCCCCAGCGAGGAAGTCCCCGAGCCGCGGCCCGCCCGCGACCACCACGATGAACACGCCCTGGAGCCGCCCCCGCATCTCGTCGGGTGTGGCGGCCTGCAGCATCGTCGACCGGAAGACCATGGACACCGAGTCCGAGAACCCGGCGACGGCGAGGAAGAACATGCCGAGCCACAGGTTCCGGGTGAGGCCGAAGACGGCGATCGCCACGCCCCACGAGGCCACCGCGAGCAGGATCGCGAGCCCGTGCCGCCGGATCCGGCCCTGCCATCCGGAGAACACCGCGCCGAGCAGCGCGCCCACGGCGGGCGCGGCGACCAGGAGACCGGTGGTGCGCGCGTCACCGCCGAACCACAGCACGGCCACGGCCGGGAACAGGGCGCGCGGGTGGGCGAGGACCATGGCGCACATGTCGGTGAAGAACGTCATCCGCACGTTGGGCCGGGTCGCGAGGAACCGCAGCCCGTCCACGACGGAGGCGCGCTTGGTGGCGCCCGCCCCCCGGTCCGGCTTCATCGACGGCAGCCGCCACATCGCGTACAGGGCGACGCTGAACGCGACGGCGTCGATCAGATACGCGGCCTGGTAGCCCCAGAACCCGACGACGAGTCCGCCGAGCATCGGCCCGAACATGGTGCCGGACGTGCTCGTCATCGTGTTGAGGGCGTTGGCGGCGGGCAGCTGCTCGGGCGGCAGGAGCCGGGGGATCATCGACGAGCGGGCGGGCAGGTTGAGCGCCACGCACACCGCCTGCAGCGCGACGATCGAGTAGAGCAGCCACAGCTCGTGGAACCCGGCGAGGGCCGCGCCCGCGAGCAGGAAGCTGAGCAGGCAGAGCCCGGCCGCGCTGCCGAGGCCGAGCTTGCGACGGTCCACGGTGTCGGCGATGGCCCCGCCGTACAGGCCGAAGACGACGAGCGGTACGAGCGAGAAGAGGCCGACCAGGCCGACGGCGAGGCTGGAGTGGGTGAGGTCGTACACCTGGAGCGAGATCGCGAGGGCGGTCATGGCCTGGCCCAGCCAGGAGACGGTGCTGCCGATCCAGATCCGCCGGTAGTCGGCGGAGGTCCGCAGCGGCGTGAGGTCCGCGAGGACCCGCCGCTTCGGTCGCCCGGTGCCGGTCGGGTCGGCGGACTCCCCCGTGGTGTCCGCTATGTCCTTGGGCTCGCTGTTCGCTTGGGTCTCGCTGGTCACACGGGATGCTAACGCGCACCCCGGCCCGGCCTCCCGGGAGTTTCAGCACCGCCCCCGGTAGGCGATCCTCGGCAGCGGCGCCGGGTCCGGGCTGAGCGCGCGGTTGCGCAGATACGCGAGGGCCGCGTCCACCCGCGCCGAGCGCAGCGACTCGTGCCCCGGCACCAGCATCCGCATCTCGTCGGCGGCGGCCGCGAAGTCGCCCGAGCCGAGCCGCTGATGGGCCAGCTCGATCCGGATGAGCGCGCGGGAGCGCTGTTCCGTGGGCCGCCGCAGGGACAGGGAGAGTTCGAGCGCGGACACGGACCGGCGCAGGTCGCCCTCGGCCCGGTGCATGCGCGCCACCTGGTAGAGCAGCGCCCCGAGCGAGTACGAGCCGTTCTCGTCGTCGTCGCCCCGGTCGATCCAGTACTCCGCGCCGTCCATGTCCTTGACGGCGCCGGGCCCGTCCCCGGTCACCGCGCGGGTGACCGAGCGCTGGGTGAGCAGGAACGCCCGGGTTCCGGCGCCCGCCCCGTCGAAGCCCTGGTCCACGGCGGCCTCGGCGAGCGCCAACGCCTCCGTCGTACGGCCCAGTTCGAGGGCCAGCACGCTCATGTCGCGCAGCGCCGCCGCCCGCAGCACCGGCCGGCCGGCCTCGGCGGCGAGCGCGGCGGACAGTTCGAGGGCGCGCTGCGCGGCGCCGTGGCCGAGGTCGTCGGCCCAGGCCCGGCCGAGCATCCGGCAGAGCCGGGCGGCTTCGGCACGGTCGGCGCCGGAGAGCTCGCCGACGACGAGTTCCCGCACCGCCCGGCCCCCGCTGCGTTCGAGCAGGTCGAGCGCGGTGCGGACCACGGCCCCCGCCCGCCCGCCGTACGCCTCGTCCACCGGGCCGGCCTCCGGCTCCGTCCCCGCGCCCGTGTCCCCGTACGCGTCCTCGTCCGCACCCCCGCCTTCGCCGGGCCGCCCGGCGCCGACCGGTCCCGGTACCGGCAACCCCGGCGCACGGTAGGGCAGTTCACGCAGCCGCTTGACCTGCCTCGGGTCGCGGTGTTCGAGGACGAGGTCGGCGAGCTCCCGGCGGGCGGCCCCGGGGCGGCCCCACGCGCACCCCGCCCCGCCTGCGTCCACCGCGCTCCCGAAGCCGACCAGTCCGCCCGCGTCCGCCGCGTCACCGGGCCCGCGCTGCAGCGGCATCCGGCGCGCGCCCGCGGCCCGCACCCCGCCGCGCACGAGCCGCATCGCCGCATCGCTCCCGTACGTCCCGGTCCGGTACGCCACACCGCCGTACACCGGGCCGTACTCCGCACCCGTGATGTCGCCGCGCGCCGCGCCGACCGCTCCGAACCCCAGCTCCTCCACGGTGACCAGACGCCCGAGCCGCTTCGCGAAGGCGCGTACGAGCAGGTCGCGGGCGGAGGGCCTGGGCCGTGTCCCGGCCAGCCAGTGCGAGACGTTGGACCGGTCGTACGAGACCCGGACCCCGGCCTGCCGGCCGGCCGCGTTCACGGCCCTGGCCAGCTCGGCCCCGTTCCACTCGGCCTCCTCCAGGCGTTCCCGCAGACGGTCGTTGGGTGTTCTCCGCGCCGCCATGGCCGCGCCCCTCCTCTAGTACAAGCACGGGCCGTGTCGGCACGGCCCGGTGGCGGTCCCGCCCCGCCCCCCATGATCGGCGAGGCGGGACCGCTCCCCTTTTCTCTCCCCCCAGGACCCGACCACCGCCCCCACGACAGCGGTCGAAGCCCCGGCCCGGCCGGTCGCACGCACCGGGCGACGGCCCGGCCGGGAGGTGCCTTCCGAGCACCGAGAGGGAGATTTCCATTCGCACCGTGACGGCAACAACACACCATGTGACGGACTTTCAACATCAACGGCCAGAAAGCGACGGGCTGTAACCGCTTTCCCCATGGGATGACCGGCCGCCCTCGGAACGGTCACGTACGCGAATGGCTGAAGAGCAACGCCTGCCAAAGGCGCCTGCCGCACCGTTGCGAGCGAAACCACCCGTACAGAGGCACCCCGCCCGGCCCCCCTCAACGCGCGGGAACCGTCCGACCGCCGGACGATGCCAGGAGACAACCACCAGACCCGGTCTGCGCTCTCGGGAGGAACTGCCATGACCCTCAACCTCGAGCATCTGCATCGCTGCCACTTCGGCGTCGATCTGGGCGCCGCCCGCACCCGTGTGTACGTGAAGGGCGCGGGCCTCGTCGTCGACGAGCCGAGCGTCGCCGCCGTCAACACCAAGACGGGCGCGCTGATCGCGGTCGGCGAGCTCGCGGAGCGCATGACCGGCCGTACGCCGGGCTACATCCGGGTGGTCCGCCCGGTCTCCGGCGGCACCGTCGTCGACATCGACATGGCGCAGCGGATGCTCAGCCACCTGCTCGACGACAAGCTGCGCCGCGCCCTGCGCCGCAAGCCCCGGCTGCGCGCGGCGGCCTGCGTACCGCACGACGCCGACCCGCTCGCGCAGCGCGCGGCCACCGAGACGCTGATCGGCCTCGGCGCGCGCCGGGTGGACCTGGTGGACACGCTGATCGCGGCGGCGGTCGGCTGCGGACTTCCGGTGGAGCAGCCCGAGGCCACGATGATCCTGGTGTGCGGGGCGGCCACGACGCAGGTCGCGGTCCTGTCGATGGGCGCGATCGTGACGGCCCAGCGGATCCCGGTCGGCGGCAACGCCATCGACAACGCGATCGTCCAACACCTGCGCCACCAGCACGAGTTGATGCTGCCGAGCCAGTCGGTGCGCCCGCTGCAACTGGCGCTCAGCGGCAACGGCCTCACCACCCAGGGCCCGGAGTCCACCGAGATCCACGGCCGTGACGTCGCCACCGGTCTGGCCCGCTCGGTCCACGTCCAGACCGCCGCCGTCCGCGAGGCCATCCACACCCCGCTGACCGCCGTGCTCGACGGCCTCGGCAAGGTCCTCCGCAACTGCCCGCCCGACCTGGTCGCCGACCTCGCCGACCGGGGCATCATGATGGTCGGCGGCAGCGCCCTGCTCCCCGGCCTCGACCAGATGCTGCGTACGGCGACGGGGATGCCGGTGCACATCGCCGAGCGCCCCGACACCTGCGCGGTGCGCGGCCTCGGCGAGATGATCGAGGGCAAGATCTCGCCGCTGCGCCTCGACCCGCTCGCCGAGTAGGACACCCGGTGTCCATGACCCTGCAGCTCATCGGCGCCCTGCTGATCCTGGTGTCGTTCGTCCTCGCCCAGACGGGCCGCCTGGCCTTCGGCTCGGCCCGCTATCTGTGGCTGAACTTCATCGGCTCCTCGCTCCTCGCCATCGACGCGGTGGCCGAGAAGCAGTGGGGTTTCGCCCTGCTTGAGGGCGCCTGGGGCCTGTACTCGCTGCTCGGTCTGGTGGACTGGGCCCGTGGACGCCCGGTGAGCGGCAGGGAACCGGTGGGCAACGGGGAATCCGTATAGCCGGGCGGTGACCGAAGGGACGGGCATGGCAGCGGACTCGGGCGGCGCCGGGCAGCCCGCGGGAGCTACCGGCGATGCGGCGGTGGACCGGGAGCCGCTGCTCCTGGAGGCGGTCGTCGGCGTCGGCGCGGACCTCGAACTGCGCGCCACGCTCCAGCACTTGGTGGACGCGGCGACCCGCCTCACGGACGCGCGGTACGGCGCGCTCGGCGTCGTGGACCCGGACCGCAGCGAAGGCCCCCGGCTCACCGAGCTGTTCACGGTCGGCATGGACGAGGCGACCAGGGCCCGCATCGGCCGCCTGCCCTGCGGCGACAAGGGCCTGCTCGGCGTGCTGATCCGCGACCCGCGCCCGCTGCGCGTCGACGACCTGACGGCGGACCCGCGCTCCTGCGGCATGCCGCAGGGCCATCCCCCGATGCACAGCTTCATCGGCGTACCCGTGCTCGTACGCGACGAGGTGTTCGGCAACCTCTATCTGACCGAGAAGCGCGGCGGGCCGTTCACGGCGGAGGACGAGCGGCTGATCCGGATCCTCGCCGCACAGGCCGGCATCGCGATCGGCAACGCGCTGCTCTTCGAGAACGCCCGGCAGCGCGAGCGCTGGATCGAGGGCGCGGCGGCGGTCACCACGGCCCTGCTCAGCGGCGCCCGCAGCGACGACCCGCTGATGGTGGTGGCCGAACAGGCCCGCCTGCTCGCCGATGCCGCCGCGGGCGTGATCCTGCAGCCCACCGAGGAGGGCGGCATGGAGATCGTCACGGCGTCCACGCACGGCGACCCGGCCGCCCTGGTCGGCACCACGATCACCCCGGGCAGCCCGGTCCTGGAGCAACTCCTCGGCGGCGAGCCGGTGTTCGTCGAGGACTCGGCGACGGACCCGCGGATGACCACCCCGGTACGCGGCCGCTTCGGCCCGAGCATGCTGCTTCCGCTGCAGAGCGGCGGCCGCCTGATCGGCACCCTGGCCCTGCCCCGCAGCCGCGGCGCGCGCGGCTACACGCCGGTGGAGCGGCAGCTCGCCACGCAGTTCGCCTCGCAGGCCGCGCTCGCCCTGGTCCTCGCGGACGCCCGGCGCGGCCGTGAGCGGCTCGCGGTGTTCGAGGACCGCGACCGGATCGCCCGCGACCTCCACGACCTCGTGGTGCAACGCCTCTTCGCCACCGGCATGATGCTGGAGTCCACCCAGCGCAGGGCCGGTGCCCCGGAGGTGGACACGGCCATCGGCAGGGCGGTCGACGAGTTGGAGTCGACCATCCAGGAGGTGCGTACGGCGATCTTCGCCCTCCAGCAGCCGCCCGCGGACGCCCCGACGAGCCTGCGCGGCAAGGTCCTCAAGGAGGCCGCAGGCGCGGCGGCGCTCCTCGGCGTGACGCCCTCGACCCAGTTCAAGGGCGCCGTCGACAGCCGCGTCCAGGAGCCCGTCGCGAGCCAGCTGCTCGCCGCCCTGCGCCACGCGCTGGCCGCCACGGCCCGCCGCTCCGGGGTGTCCGCGATCCGCGTGACGGTCGACGCGGAAGCCCAACTCCCGGACGGACGCCCGGGATTGCGCCTGACGGTGTACGACGACGGCGGCGGGGAAGGCACGACGGCCACGTCCCAGTGGCCGCTCTGACCACGCCGAGATGAACTCTCGGCGTGGTCACACCCCGGGAGCCCTCCGGAAGCCCTCCGAAAGGTTGACGCGCGTAGCGGAGCGGCCCCACTCTTGGGGGCGGCCGCCGTCGAGGCGGTGGCGGTCGTTCCACTCGGGTTCGACGGTCGGGAGGCCGACATGCTCAGACGCACGGCACGTACGCTCGGGTTATTTGTCATGGCCATGGCTTGCGCGGTCTTCGGTGTGAGCGCCACCGCAGGCACCGCGCAGGCCGACAGCTGCTACACCTGGAGCCGCACCCTGTCCCAGGGCACCTCCGGCAGCGATGTCACGCAGCTCCAGATCCGCGTCGCCGGCTGGGTCACCTCCGGCGAACGCCTCTCGTACGACGGCCAGTACGGCGCCCGCACCGCCGCCGCCGTCAAGAAGTTCCAGTCCGCGTACGGCCTGGCCGCGGACGGCGTCGCCGGCTCCGCCACGTTCAACAAGATCTACGCGCTCCAGGACGCGGACTGCACACCGATCCACTTCACCTACGCCGAGCTCAACAAGTGCAACTCGGACTGGTCCGGCGGCGCCGTCTCCGCGGCCACCGCCAAGGCGAACGCCCTGAAGACCATGTGGAAGCTGGAGGCGATGCGGCACGCCCTCGGCGACGTACCGATCACGATCTCCAGCGGCTTCCGCTCGAAGTCCTGCAACAGCGCCGTCGGCGGCTCCCCGACCAGCCGCCATCTCTACGGCGACGCCGCCGACCTGACCGGCTCGCCCAGCCTCTGCCGCCTGGCGCAGCAGTCCAGGACCCACGGCTTCTCGGAGATCCTCGGCCCGGGCTACCCCGGCCACAACGACCACACGCACGTGGCGTTCGACCCGAGCCCGTACTGGTCGGCCCCCAACTGCGGTATCTGAACACACCAGTGGGCGTGGACCGTCCGGCCCACGCCCACTGTGCACGGCCGAAGCACCGTACCCGCGCGGTTCCCGCGCCTACGCGGCCGCCGCTAGCCCTTGCCCGGTCCTCCGCGCTTGTTGCTGAGCCGGACGGTGACGCCCTTGGACGCGTTCTCCTTGGTGACCTTGTACGGCCCGCTCACCGGCTTCGCCGGCAGCTGGTAGCCGTCGGGCACGTCCGTCTCCTGCAGGTAGTACGAGCCGAGCTTCAGGTCCTTGAAGCCGCAGCGGCCGCGCGTGTCCGTGGCGCAGCCCCTTCCGATCCTGGTGTCCTTGCTCGACCCCGAGGTCTGCAGCCCGGCACGGCCGTTGGTCTCGCGCCACAGCTGGAACACCGCGCCCTGCAGCGGCTTCTTGGTCGTCTTGTCGACCTTGACGACGTGCAGCTTCCCCTTCGGCTTCGGCTGCGGCTCCGGGGGCGTCTTGCGGGCGTTGGCGGCCTTGACCGTCACACCCTTCTCGTGGTTTCCCTTGGTGAGCTCGAGCGGCCCGAAGACGGTCGGCGACGGGAGCTTGTACCCGGCGGGCGCCTTGGTCTCGCGCCAGTAGTACGTGCCGGTCGCCACGGTGCGGCGGCAGACACCCTGGTCGTCGGTGGTGCAGAGCTCGCCGGCGCGGGTGTCGGGGTTCATACCCTCGGTCTGGAGCCCGGCGGTGTCGTTGCTCTCCCGCCACAGCTCGAAGACGGCACCGGCCAGGGGCTTCCCGGTCTTCTTGTCGGTCTTGACGACCTTGACGGGACCGCGCTTCTTCTTCGGCTTGCCGGGCTTGCCTGGCTTGTCGTGGGGCTTGCCGGGCTTCTCGTGGGGCTTGACGTGGGGCTTGCGAGGGGGCTCGTCGTGGGGCTTGTGCTGGTGCGGGTTCAGGACGCCGCCGAGGTAGTCGTGGGCGTCGACGCTGACGGGCGGAAACGTGTCCGGGCAGTAGCCCGGCACACAGAGGCCGCCTTCGTCGGTCATCGGGGCGGCCTCGACGGCGGACGGGCGCTGCTCCGTCGGCTCGGCGTGCGCCGTCGCCGCCGTCAGGGGCGTGCACAGCAGGGCGAGGGCACCGGCCGTGGCGGCGGTGAACTGTGCGGAGAGGTGCAGCCGGGACCTGCCCGACAAGGCTTCCTTGGGGCGTGAGAGTGACCACATGCCGCCAGGAGACACCGCGCGCACACACGAACTCGGCTTTCGGCCGGTCGGCGCGTGCACTGTCATCCGAACGCCCTAGGGCGAGTCCTCGCACGATCTGTCCGTTGCGGACTGAAGATCCCACTTGACCCCCTTGCCGTGTCTACGGTGCCGTCGCGCCGTTGGACGAGACGCGTGGCCGTCTTCCCCACGGCCAATTCACTGTCCAAGGAGTACTTGATGTCTCGCATCGCGAAGGCTGTCGCCGTCCTCGCCGGTACGGGTGCCGTCGCCCTGAGCGGGGCCGGCATTGCCGTCGCCGACTCGGGCGCGTCGGGCGCGGCTGTCGGTTCGCCCGGTGTCGCCTCCGGCAACCTGGCCCAGGTCCCGATCCACGTGCCGATCAACCTGTGCGGCAACACCGTCAACGTGATCGCCGTGCTCAACCCCGCCTTCGGCAACACCTGCATCAACGAGTCCGGCGGCAAGAACGGCGGCGGCAACGGCTACGGCGACCACGCCAAGGCCGTCGGCCGCTGAGCCTCCGTACCGCGAAGTCCCCTCGGCCCGCGGGCCGAGGGGACTTTGTCATTGGTACCGGTAGATCCGGCGGTGATCGAGCATCCGCTCGGGTTCCACACCCCAGGGCCCCATGGGCTCGCCCCGTGCCGCCACCCGCCGAAACTGCGGATCACCTGGCGGAGGGGGGCTGCTCGGCTCGTACCCCGCCCGGGGATTGCGCTGCTGCCAGCGGGACCAGAGAAGGTCGACGTACGAGTGGTGCAGCCAGAAGATCGGGTCGTTCACCGAGGCGCCCCCGAGCATGAGCCCTCCGACCCACCGGTGCACACGGTTATGGATCAGGAATCGGGTGTCGCCGCGCCCCGGCCCCCAGCCCTCCAGCGCGTTGCGGAATCCGGACCGGCTCGTGGAGTTCCAGGGCGCGACGTCGTACGTCTTCTCCCGCATCACACGGTCCAACTGGGCCTTGGTGGGCAGTGACAGAGGATCTCGGGGGCGGCCCAGGTCCCGGGCCAGAAAACGGTCCTCGGTCATGGAGTAGCGCACGCGCCAGCGCCCCTCGGAGTAGGCGAAAGGCCCGCTCATGACCTGGAGGTCGCGCCGGCGTCCGCTGCCGCCCATGAAGTCGGAATTCCACACGCCCGCGGACGGCCTGCGGTCCCGGGTCCAATTCCAGTACGGCACGGTCACCGACGAGTCGATCCTGCGCAGCGCGCGCTCGAATTCGAGCAGGAACTTCCGGTGCCAGGGCAGGAAGGTCGGCGCCATATGTGCGAGCCGGAGGCGGTCTTCACCGTCGGACACGTAGTAGTCGATGTGCACGCGGACGAATTCGTCGTATTCCCCGGACCGTTTGAGATCCAGTACGGCGTTGACGAACCTTCGGCGCTCGGTCCTGCTCAGATCGCGCACGTCCTTACGCGTGTACACCATGCGTGCCCCCTTCCGCACCGCCGCCGTGCGCCGCGGCATAGCGGCTCAGCCGGGCGGATCCCAGCACGTCAACTGCCGCACGGGCAGCGGAGACCGGCGTAGGGCAGGACTGATAGTGGTCGATCGGAGTGACGTATCCCCCATCGGCGCAGCGCATGAGATGCAGTGGCCGTCGATCGATGAGCAGCTGCGGAACACCACCGGATCCGGCGACCACTTGGATCCGGCGCCCCCGGTACCACTCGTCGAAGTCAAGGCTCGTACCACTGCCCTTGTCCGGCACAGCCCCGTGACGGGAATGGCGTACGGCGAGGAATGCGGCGGGGAGTGCGACCAGGGAACGGACGAGCACACGGCGCGAAGGCATCATGAGCAACTCCTGTCGTCGAGACGAGAATGCTAGACGGAGCGCATCACGGAGAAGGGAATGCGTTGATCTGGCGATTCGCAGCGCGCGGCGCCGGTGCACAGGAAGACATACGGCTCCGGAGATCGGCCGGACCGCCGCTGCTCATGCATAGCGTCATCACAACCCGGGAATGTCCAGGTTCCGGCGCGGAGGAGGAGTATGGACAGTCGATGGCAACCAGGCGGAGGCCGCTTCGTGACCGGCCGCCGCCTTGCCCGAGCGGCAGCGTGGACTGCGGGCGCCGCAGCCGTTGCCGCGGGCAGCTACGCGGGTCTGGTCTCCGGTGCGCTGCCTGTCGACCTGGGGGTGGGTCGGCGCGTCCGGCGGCTCGGGCCGCAGACGGTGGACTTGGCGGCTCCCCGGGATGTCGTCTTCGACGTGATTGCCCAGCCGTACCTGGGGCGGACGACGCGGACGATGCGGGAGAAGGTGCGGGTTCTGGAACGCGGGAGTGACATGGTGCTCGCCGCCCACTACACGCCTGTCGGCGGCGGACGGAAGGCCGTCACCGTGGAGACGGTCCGGTTCCTCCGACCCGAGCGCATCGACTTCCGCCTGGTGCGCGGCCCGGTACCGCACGTCGTCGAGTCCTTCACCTTGACCGAGCACGCCGCGGGGACCCGCCTGGTCTATGAGGGAGAGCTCGGCACCGACCTGTGGGCGCTCGGGCAGCGCTGGGGGCATGTGGTGGCCGGACGCTGGGAGGAGACTGTCGCGGCGTCGCTGGCCTTGGTGGCGAAGGAGGCCGAACGGCGAACCTGCTGTTCATGATCCGGACCAGGTTGCCGCAGGCGCGGCAGGTTGCTCTTCGGTGAGCGCGCTTACAGTCGCCGGCAGCGCCGCGGGCCTAGCGTCGGGTTCATGGTGCTGCGGATCGTGCTGGGCGCGCTGTGCGTCGCGATGGCGGCCGGGCAGATTGCGTCCTTTCGGCAGATGCCCGGGATTCTGGCCGGGTACGGGCTGGTCGCCGGCTCGGGTGCGACGGCGCTCGCCGTGGCACTGGTCGCGGGCGAGCTGGTGTGCGGGGTGTGGTTTCTGGCTCGCCCACGGTCCCGCACGATGGCGCCGGTATGGGTGTTCACCGCCGTCGCCGTGGTGTGGGCGCTGCTGGCAGCACAGGCGTACGCACGCGGGCTCGCTGTCGCCAACTGCGGCTGCTTCGGGATCTACCTGGCCCAGAGCCTGAGCTGGTTCGTGCTGGTCGAGGACGCACTCCTGCTGTTCTACGCCGGACTGCTCATCCGCGTACCAGGTGATACGCCACGGCACCGCCAGGACCGTGCGAACCGCCGACCGGGTCGCGGAACCCGGCCGAGACCGATGGGAGGACTGAGATGACCCAGGCATCCACGCCGGGGCGCAAGGTGGACCGCGATGAGGTCTTCGTAGAGTTCACCAAGTCGATCTGCCCCGTGTGCAAGACGCCCGTCGACGCCCAGGTCAACATCCGCGAGAACAAGGTGTACCTGCGCAAACGCTGCACAGCGCACGGGCAGTTCGAGGCGCTCGTGTACGGCGACGCCGAGGAGTACCTGTCGTCGGCCCGCTTCAACAAGCCCGGCACCCTTCCCCTCACCTTCCAGACCGACGTGCGGGACGGTTGCCCGAGCGACTGCGGACTGTGCCCGGAGCACAAGCAGCACGCCTGCCTGGGGATCATCGAGGTCAACACCGGCTGCAACTTGGACTGCCCGATCTGCTTCGCCGACTCCGGCCACCAGAGATGGGGGTCCCCCCGCTCGAGCGAAGCCGAGAGTGGGGGAGGCTACTCGATCACGCATGAGCAGTGCGCACGGATGCTGGACGTGTTCGTGGAGTCCGAGGGCGAAGCGGAGGTGGTGATGTTCTCCGGCGGCGAGCCCACCATCCACCGGCACATCCTGGATTTCATCGACCTCGCGCAGGCCCGGCCCATCAGGAACGTCAGTCTCAACACCAACGGCATCCGCCTCGCCACCGACCGGGCCTTCGTCGCCGAACTGGGCACGCGCGACCAGGTGCCGGACAGGTCGGTGAACGTCTACCTCCAGTTCGACGGCTTCGACGAGCGCACCCACCGGGAGATCCGGGGTCGGGACCTGCGGACGTTCAAGCAGCGCGCGTTGGACAACTGTGCCGAGGCCGGACTGACCGTCACCCTCGTGGCGGCCGTCGAGCGCGACCTGAACGAGCACGAAGTCGGCGCCATCATCGAGTACGGCATCGACCACCCCGCCGTACGCTCGGTGGTCTTCCAGCCCGTCACCCACTCGGGGCGGCATGTGCAGTTCGACCCGCTGAACCGGCTCACCAACCCCGACGTCATCGAACTGATCAGCAGTCAGCGCCCGGAGTGGTTTCAGAAGGGCGACTTCTTCCCCGTCCCCTGCTGCTTCCCCACCTGCCGGTCGGTCACCTACCTCCTGGTCGACGGCGAGCCCGGCAACCGGACCGTGGTCCCCATCCCACGGCTGCTGAACGTCGAGGACTACCTCGACTACGTCACCAACCGCGTCCTGCCCGATCCCGGCGTCCGCGAGGCCCTGGAGAAGCTGTGGTCGGCTTCCGCGTTCATGGGTACCGCGACGACCGAGGAGAAGCTGCGGGCGACCGCCGAGGCCCTGGACTGCGCGGATTCCTGCGGCATCGATCTCCCCTCCGCCGTCAAGGACTTGAACGACAAGGCGTTCATGGTCGTGGTGCAGGACTTCCAGGACCCTTACACACTCAACGTCAAGCAGCTGATGAAGTGCTGCGTCGAGGAGATCACGCCCGACGGGCGCCTCATTCCGTTCTGCGCCTACAACTCTGTCGGCTACCGCGAACAGATCCGGTCCCAGATGTCCGGCGTGCCCGTCGCACAGGTCGTTCCGAACGCCCTGCCGCTCGCGGACCGGCTCACCACGACGCCGTACGGCTCGAAAGCGGCCCGTACGGAAGGGGACGTCCGGTGAGCACGGACCGCGAAGACGTCAAAGCCTGCTGCGCCGACGCCTACGCGAGGGATGTCGTCGCCCTGCTGCTCGGCGACTCCTACCACCCCGGCGGCACGGCCCTCACCCGCCGCCTCGCAGGCGGGCTGGGGCTCGCCCCGGACAGCCGCGTGCTGGATGTGGCCTCCGGCCGGGGCACCACCGCGCTCATGCTCGCCGCTGCTTACGGCGTCCGGGCCGAGGGCGTCGACTACTCCGCCGCCAACACGGCTCTCGCCCGAGGAGCGGCCCAGGCCGCGGGACTCGCGGGGCGGGCCGTGTTCGTCACGGGAGACGCGGAGCATCTGCCCTACGCACACGGCGTGTTCGACGCGGTGGTGTGCGAATGCGCGATGTGTACGTTCCCTGCCAAGGCGCAGGCCGCCGCCGAGTTCGCCCGCGTGCTGCGCCCCGGTGGGCGGGTCGGCATCACCGACGTCACCGCGGTCCCGGAGAGACTTCCACCGGAGCTGGGCGGGTTGGGTGCGCGTATCGCCTGCGTCGCCGACGCCCGCCCGCTCGACGAGTACGCCGACATCCTGGCCGGTGCGGGCCTGCGCGTCATCACCACCGAACGCCACGACCGGGCCATGCTCCGGATGGTCGACCAGATCGAGGCAAGGCTGAACCTGCTGCGCATCACCGCCCCGGCCAGACTCGCCGACGCGGGACTGAACCTGGACGCGGCCCCAGCCGTCCTGAACGCGGCACGCACAGCGGTTGCCGACGGCACGCTCGGCTATGCGCTGCTGACCGCCGTGAAGTCGCGACGGGATGATCTACCGCCG
This sequence comes from Streptomyces luteolus, assembly GCF_029968015.1. Classification (GTDB taxonomy): domain Bacteria; phylum Actinomycetota; class Actinomycetes; order Streptomycetales; family Streptomycetaceae; genus Streptomyces; species Streptomyces luteolus. The sequence goes on along the minus strand of NZ_JASCIS010000041.1, from coordinate 39,778 downwards.
GGTACGTAAGCCCCCTCACATACCTGCCCCACCCAACGGTCATAGCGTCAAGGCGGAAACAGACACCACCGAACGGGAAGAGGGGCTCACCATGGCAACCACCATGCAGGTATCCCCGAGCACAGCCGCCCTCCCGGTCCATGCGGCATGGGGTGGCGCGGCCGGACTGGTCGGCGGGGTCGGGATGGGCATCTGGATGTCGGTGTCGAGGCCGATGATGGACACCGCGATGATCACCATGGTCGCCGGCCTCCTCGGCTCGGCCAACGCCTTCGTCGGCTGGCTGATACACCTGTCCATCGCCACCTTCGCGGGCATCACCTTCGGCGCTCTGCTCGGCCAGTTCGCCCGACGCCTCGCGCCCGCCGTCGTCCTCGGTCTCGTCTATGGCGCGGTGTGGTGGTGCGTCGGCGCACTGTGGATCATGCCCGCGAACATGGGCATGCCGGTGTTCGACTGGAACGAGGTCACCAGCTCCAGCCTCGGGGCCCACCTGGTGTTCGGGCTGCTCGCCGGAGTGACGTTCGCGGTGATCGCCCAGCAGGCGGGCAAGCAGCGTACGGGCCCGGCCGGGTAATGAGCCCTCGGCCGTCCGCGTCAATGCCCGGCCCCCGTGGTCGACGGCCGGGAGCACCACCGCGCCGAATGGGCGACGACGGCACGGCGGTGCCCTACTGTCTGGCCGACAGTGCCGATGCGCTGGCCGACCCGGCGTGGGGCACCGCGCCCTCACCTTGGGCACCGGGACGACGCGAGGAGACGTACGCAATGATCGACGCCGGTACGGACGACGCCGGGGACGCGCACGGGGCCTGGTGCATGGCCGAGGTCGACATCTTCTGCGACCTTTCCGAGCGGGAGATGGCGGCCATCGCCACCGCCGCGCCGATGAAGACCTACAACGCCGGCGAGATCCTCTACTCGCCCGCCCAGCCCAGCGAGGTGCTGTTCATCCTCAAGGAAGGCAGGGTCCGCATCTTCCGCGTCTCCGCCGACGGCCGGGCGCTCACCACCGCGATCATCGCCCCGGGCACGATCTTCGGCGAGATGCTCCTGCTCGGGCAGCACATGTACGACAGCTATGCCGAAGCTCTCGACGACGTCACCGTCTGCGTGATGAGCCGCGCCGACGTGAACCGCCTGCTGCTGACCGACGCCCGGATCGCCGCCCGTATCACCGCCATCCTCGGCCGCCGACTCGCCGACCTCGAACAGCGCCTGTCCGACAGCGTCTTCAAGACCGTCGCGCAACGCGTCGCCACCACCCTCGACACCCTCGCGACCGCGCAGCCCCCGGCGAGCCTCCTGCGGCCCGGCGGACGCCACCCGCAGATCGCCCTCACTCACGAGCAGCTTGCCGCCCTCGCCGGCACCTCCCGCGAAACCTGCACCAAGGTGCTGCACGACTACGCCGACCAAGGGCTGCTCCGCCTCGCCCGCGGCCGCATCACCGTCCTCGACACGGCCAGGCTCAAGGACGCCGCAGGCTGACGTCACCGAACCGTAAGGCCACACACCACTCACCTGCCGGGCCTGGTGGATCTACAGTCACACCGTCCCGACACACAGGAGTCCGCCATGCGTGCCCGCACCCTCCTCCCGGCCATCCTGGCCGCCGCCCTGCTCACCGCCACCGGATGCGGAACGCAGGACGGCTCCGGCTCCTCCGGCGACGAGGCTGCCGCGCCGTCGAAGGCGTCGTCCCCCGCGCGGCAGACCGCCCCCTCCGACAGCGCGGAGACAGGCGCTGGCACGGAGGTGCCCGAGGCGTTGAAGTTCACCGGCAGGACCGTGGACGGCAAGCCCTTCGACGCCAGGACCCTCGCGGGCAAGCCCACCGTGCTGTGGTTCTGGGCGCCCTGGTGCCCGAAATGCCGCGCACAGGCCACCGAGACCGCGAAGGTCGCCGCCGACTACACGGGCAAGGCCAACGTCATCGGTGTCGCGGGCCTCGACAAGAACGCCGCCATGAAGGACTTCGTATCCGAAACCAGGACCGGCACCTTCCCCCACCTGTCCGACGAGGCGGGTGAGATCTGGAAGCGGTTCGAGATCACCGAACAGAGCGTCTACGTCATCCTCGACAAGAACGGCAAGACCGTCTACCGCGGTGTGCTCCCAGAAGGCAAGGGGCTCGCCGACAAGGTCGACCGGCTCGCCGACTGAACCGCCATGTCCGACCTGCCCCTGGCCCTCGCCCTCTCGGCGGGCATGCTCGCCGCCGTCAACCCGTGCGGATTCGCCCTGCTGCCCGCCTACCTGTCGATCCTTGTCCTGGGCGACGACTCGCCCACCCGTACCGCAGCCGTCGGCCGCGCCCTGGCCGCGACCGCCGCCATGACGGCCGGGTTCACCGCCGTATTCGCTCTGTTCGGCCTGGCCGTCGCCCCGGTCGCGGGTCAGGTCCAGCAGCATCTGCCCTGGTTCACCATCGGCTTCGGCACGCTGCTCGCCCTAGTCGGCGCCTGGCTCCTCGCCGGACGCAGCCTGCCTACCCTTCTGCCCAAACTCCGCCGCGCCCCCGCGGTCACCCGCTCTCTCCCCTCCATGGCCCTCTTCGGCGCCGCCTACGCCATCGCCTCGCTGGGCTGCACCATCGCCCCGTTCCTGGCCATCGTGGTCTCCGCGTTCCGCAGTGGATCCACAGCCGAGGGGGTGGTGCTGTTCGGGGCGTACGCGGCCGGCATGGGCGTGATCGTCGGCGCCGCCGCCCTCACTGTGGCGCTGACCCGCACCGCACGAGTAGGCGGGCTCCGCCGCCTCGGCGCTGTCGCCTCCCGTCTCGGAGGCTGCCTGCTGCTCCTTGTCGGCGCGTATGTGGCCTACTACGGCTGGTACGAGATCCGTGTGTTGCGCGGAGGCAGCGTCGCCGACCCCGTGATCGACGCGGCGGGAACCGCGCAACGGTGGCTGGCGGAGGGCCTGAACAGCATCGGCGTGCCGTGGATCACGGTAGTGCTCGCTCTGCTGCTGCTCACTGCTCTGATGCTCCACCGCCGCAGAGCCCGCCGGGATTCCGGCCCCACCGACGAGAAGGCGGCACGGCAGCCACACCTCTGACTCACCAGGCCTACTTCACGCTCTTCCTGCCGTTGACCAGTTTGGTGATGTACTTTTCGCCGTCTGCGTACGCGAGGTCGTGGGTGTAGTTCTCGGAGACATACTGCCGACGGCCGGTTTCCATGTCGGTGACTGTGACCCGGAACCCCAAGGCGCTGCACCCGCTCCTGAAGGGGACCCCGACGCCCATCAAGCCCTCAGCCACATCAACGACAAACCGATCGCGGCTGACCGACCCGTCCACCACCGAACTCCGGTTGCGGCCGATCCCGAGCCTGAACGGCCCGATTCCTATGGTGCGGCGCATGGCGCCTCCCTGGATGCACGTGAATTCTACGCCCGAAGAGCCCGAAGAGAGGGTCGTGAGCTTTCAGGCGCGGACGTCCCGCTGCTGTAGTTCCTTGAGGACCGCAAGAAACGGTGGACAAGTGGCTGGCCCACTTCTTCAGCCGGATTCTGTAGGCGATGCCATCGGCGGCGAACCCGACCGCCACGAGGACCAGCGCGCTCATCAGCGGCCCCGCGGCGCCCTCCTTCGCCGTGCTCCACGAACCGGCGAAGGCCGAGCACACTGCTACGAGGGCAGCAGTGTGGAAGATGATTGCGGGTCGGCGAAGGGATTGGCTGCGGAGGGCGGCCAGTTCGACAGGACGTAGCTGCTGAACGTATCCGCGGACGCCTCCACCTCCTACGGCCTCACCGTCCGCTACGAGCGGGTCCGGAGCATCTTGGGTCCAGCCCCGCACGTAGCGGCCGTCGTCAAGGGCCAGAACCGCCGGGGCGGTCCAGCCTGCGTGGGTGACGGTGGTGGCCGGGGCCCAGTACAGCCAGCCCTGCCTTGAGTCCAGTGCAGTCGAAAGAGCCTCGGCGTCCACGGGAGACTCGAGGAAGAGCGTTCTTTCCCTCGTACCCGAGTTGAGCCTCAGGGCTCCGGCCCGCCGCGGGATCCGACGATCTGCGATCTGACGGTGCGGCGGAGTTCCGCGAAGGTTGGCCGGGTCGAAGTCCACATGCGCGCGCAACGGAGGGGGCATGTGCGTGCCGGCTGCGCCCCCTGCCACGACCACACGCACGGCTCGCGCCGCACCGGCCTGGCATGCCTCTACGACACGGGTGGCCGCCTGGGCACCTTCCCGTTCCTTGGCATGGCCGAATAGAGCTGCCCAGAAAACGATAGCCCCAGCAACGAACACCCAGCGGAACACAGCCCCACCGGCGTCGGGTGGTCTGTCGACAACAGCAGCGGCAAAGGCCCACTCCACTGCCAGGAAGAGGGGCACGACCGAGGCCGCCACGATGGCCACAGTCAGGAATCGGTCCTTGGACAGGGGCCAGGAATCCAAGAGGCGGATGGCGCTCGGACGCGGAGGTCCAGTGCCTGGCGGCACCTGTCCCGCCATCGCATGCCCACGGCGCACATTGCGGATCCGCAGCAAGAGGCCGACGCACCCCACGGCGACGCAGGCGAGTACATCCGACCGCGGCGCGGGCTTCGCCATGCCGAGCGCCATGCACTCCGTCGCGCCAGCAACACCGCACCACACCAGGACCTGCGGGAGCAATCCCCGTGGCTCCGCCCTGTCCAAATTCCCCTCCCGTGATGAATTCTCGTGATCCCGGTCCGCTGATACTCACGTGACCTACGGGCACTTGGATGGATCCCTCGTGCACCGCAGCTGTTCCTTGGTCCTCGCCGTGGCCCAGATGTCGACGATCCGCGTGCTGTCGTCCGTTGGGAACTGGGGGCGGCCCGCCTCTACTTGCCGCACCGCGTCGCGCTGCCAACTGGCCGCGATGTGCTGGGCGGGATCAGTCCTGTAGGCGGGAGGGCTGCTCATGGTCGGCCTGATACTGCCGCCCAGCGCGCGCTGCAGGGACTTGTCGGACATCAGGGAGTCACACGTGGACGCGTCACCTTCTGTGGTCTCCGGGTGCTGCGGGGATGTTCATCGGGCGACCCGCGCTTCCACAGCGTGGGAGAGGGGCACGGTCGTCGCCAGTGCATCGCCGTCTCGTGCCTTTGTGGCTGCCTTCTTGATCGTGTCCGCTACTGCTTGCACTTGGCGGCCGCTGTGGCGGGGATGTAGTCCCGCAGGAACGCTTGAAGGTGTGCACGCCTGGCCGTCGGATCCTCGGGATTCAGCGCCCACTTGCCCAACCCGACTTCGGTGACAAGGTAGGGGTACTTCGAGGAGGCGGCCTCAGTGGACTCGCATCGCATCACGACCAGTGCTCCTTCGTCCCCGGTGGCGGCGCTGGTGACGGGCCCGCCCAACTGAAGCGAGTCAAGGTTCCTGTAGTGCAGACCGCGATCGGCTTCGACGACAGCATCGGACTTCTCGGCTTCCCGGTCCTGGCTGATCGACAAGTACTTGGCGTTGCCGTACTCCTCCCTGTCGACATACACGTGGCACTGCTCGCCGACATCTCGGGTCTCTCCGACTTCGGCACGGCTCTGCTCTTCCAGGGTGCCGCCTGGCGGCAACAGGGGCTTTACGGCGGATTCCTTGGCCTCGACGCCGCAGATCTTCTTCGGAATGGGGTAGTTCTGGGCCGAATCGTCGCCCGAGCAGCCGACGATGAGTGCGAGCATGCTGACTGCCGCCGTGGCGCGATACCGAGTTCTCATGATCCGTTGCCTGCCATCCGGCGGGCTGCCGCGTTGCCGTCGTTCGCCGCACTGACGAACTTGTCGACCGTCGTGTACCTCGAATCCCCGTTGACCGCCTCGGGGTTCTCGGCCCGCCAATGATCGGCCAGGGCGGTAAGGCGCCCTTCCCGGCCATCGTTGGTCGCCATGTTGTCGCGCGCCAGACCGGCGTCGATGCGTGCGTTCTCCTCTTCGAGCCACTTCGTCGTGAGTACGTCCACGCCGCGCTGCGCGGCATCACCGGCATGCGGGATGAAGTTCACGACGCCGCCCCACGTGTGGTAGTCCCATTTGGCCTCCCACATGGCTTTGCTCTTCTCGTCGTCGGCGTCCATCTTGAGCGCCTGGTAACGAGCCTCTTCGAGAAAGCCGATCGTGTTTCCGGCCCGCCTCCAGGTCTCCTCCGCCCCACCCTCGTTGGTGTTGATGTCATGGACGATCTCGCGGTTGATGCCGTCCTGGAGTGTGCCGTAGGCGTGCTGGTCCCGTGAGATCTGTTTCGCCACCTCCAGCACCTCGCCTCGCTTCAGAGGGCTCTCGCCGTCGCTGTGCGCGCTGGTCGCCTGATGCACGTCGTCGCCCCAGTTGCCCATGACCTGAGCCATGGGGGTGCGCAGCTGTGGCGGGAAGTCGTTTCCTTCGGCGGACAGGTGCTTCAACGAGGCTTCGAACACGCGGCGGTTGGAGTCCGAGTGCTCGACGTATCCACCTCCAGAATTCGCGGGGTCGATGCCCGTGGCCCCGGCGGTCAGAGCCGCAGCGAGCCCCTCCCTCGTATGCGGGTCCTCGATGTCGCTGCCCCTGAGGGGGTCCCCGAAAATGCTGTCGGGGTCATGGGGGTTGCACATCGCCGGGTTCCCGTCGACGACATTCCAGTCCCGCTCCCGCGTCAGGTATTCGAGCCTGTCGTTGGACTGCTTCTTGTCGTCGTCGGGGTTCGGGTCGTTCTGCGGGTCGAGGAAAGTGGCAGCGGCTTCGGGGTTGCGGCTCATGACCTGCAGGAGCCCGTCCATCGGGTCGTTGGAGAAGTACTCCTCGTGTTTGTTGAGGAATGTCTTGTGCACGTCCCAGTTGTCGTCCCCGTCGTCCGCCTTCTCGGCGGCGATGATGTCGTCCCCGAGGTCGTGCAGGAAACGCTCGGAGTAGCCGTCTCCGTGCTGCATGAGCGTGACCAGGGACTGATAGCCCCGCACCTCCTCGCCCTGCCACTCGTAACGCTTCATTCCGGCCTCTTCCATGCCGGCCCGCCACTTCTTGTACGTGGCCGAGTCCGGATCGCGGGTGCCGGTGGCGATGGCGTTGGCGAGGCCCTGCTGAATTCCCGTGTACTGCTGCCGGTTGCCCTTGTCCGTGTCGTACGCGAGGTCGTTGAGCTGGTTCGTGAGCTTGATTGCGTTCTCCGGACCGACCTTGTCGAGCAGCATCTTGCTGAATTCGGGGTCCTTCTGGTTGTGCTTCATCAAGCGTTCGAGCTCCTTGAGCTCGGCGCGGGAGAGTTCGTCGCCCTTCTCGACCTTGTTGAGAAGCCTGGTGGCGCGCTGGGACTCGTCCTGGTCGACGGACTTCACGGTCTTGTCGTTGAAGCCCTCGTCGCCGCCCTTGCCGGTGTTGCGCTTCAAGGCGATGGCGGCGGACTGGTCCGCGTTCGTGGCGGCCACCAGGATGAAGCCGATCCGGGCCTGCCAGCGCAGGACTTTCTCCTCGTTCTCGGACGGCAGCACGCCGCCCGGCCCGCGCCGTTCGTCGCCCTTCTCGTCCGGGTCGCGCAGCGTCACCTTGCCGGTGCCGCTGATGACGACGCCTTCCTTCTTGGCGTCCGCGGTGAGCTGGTGCAGGTCTGTCTTGTACTTGCGCAGCTCGTCGTACGCGTCCTGCAGGACGGCTCGGATGCCCTTCGCCTCGACGACGGCGTCGCTGAACTCCTTGTTGGCGTTCGCGACTTGGACCTGGGCGTACACGGAGGTTCCGTCGATGCTGGTCCAGCCGGCCTGGTCGAAGGGCTTGACCACGCCGTCGTTGTACGCCTGGTCCCACTCCTGGTAGCGGCGGATGACGTCGCTCCAGCGGTCGACGGCGGTGCTGATCGATTCGACGTCGAGGTGGTAGAGCTGCTCGTAGGCGACTGTGCTCACGGGAATTCTCCTGTCACCCGAAGTCGGAAATCGTTGCGCGAACGGAGTTCATCTCGGCCTCGTTCGCCGATTCCGTACGGGTCTGGTTGTGCGCGGTCGTGATGCACTTCTCGCCGATGTCGGCGCAGATCCGGGTGAGGCGCTTGGCCTGCTTGTCCCAGGTCTCCATGGTGTCGAAGAGGGCGACACCCAGGTCGCCGCCCCACAGGTCGCCGCACAGCGATCCCGCGGCGGCCGTGATCTCCGGGTCGTCGCCGACATCGCCGTTCGAGTGCACCAGACTGGCGAGTTGGTTGGCGTTCTCACCGGCGCGGTTGAGGGCGGCAGGGTCGTTCACTCCGCTGAAGCCGTTGGACTGCACGCCACCGGAGCCGCCGCTGCTGCCGCCGGCCATGGTCTGGATCCCGTTGTAGTGGAAGCCGGGATCTACGGCGGTGCCCGGAGCGGGATCGCGGTCACGCACATCCGCCGTACGTTCTGCCGCCCCGATCGGCGCGCCCTCCCCGCGCTCTGATGAGGCGGACATCGGCTGCAGGCCACCGGTACCGGAACCAGGACCAGGACCAGGACCAGAGGGCACGCCCGGTGCGGGGTCGAGGTCACGCACGTCGGCGGGCCGATCCGGCGGTGGGAGTCGGACCGTGCTCACATGTTCCGCCTCCGCTGCGGACATGGGTTGCAGGCCACCCGGGTTGAACTGGAAACCTGGATCAGCGACCTCAGGCGCGGACCGTAGATCCTGCACGTCCAACGGCTCGTCGGGTGGTGGCATGTGATGCGCTGCACGCGGGTCCGGGCCTGTGTTCGGCGCGGATATCGGACGCACGTCATCCATTTCGGAACTCACGATCCCCCTTGTACGCACGTGCCACCGAGTCCCGGGCGGCACGCTCTGAGCCAGCTAGAACGGCGTTTTGACTTCGAGCAGACGGAAACGCCTCTCCGTCGTCGCGCAGATTATGACTCGTCACCGAGCCCCACCATGCCTGTACTCGGCAACATAGTTGCAGATCAGATGACTCCAACGGCCCCTTTGCCGCTCTGTGGGGAGCGGGTGGGCGACGCATGGTGCACCCTCCTCACGCATCTGCACGGCTGTCCTTCTCGCGGTGCGCTGCGGACGCCGCACGAACCGCGGTGGGTTCGACCGGCTCCCTCCTCACCTCGCACCGGCCCCCGGGAATCCCGGCGAGCTCGTCGACGTGGAAGAGGCGGGCGATGGGTACGTCGGTACTGCTGTGGGCGATGATCGACACCGCGATGCAGACCGCGATCAGGGTGAACGCCTCCTGACCCTGCGGGATCCCGGCCTGCAGGACGAGCAGTCCGTACACCACCGAGGCGAAGCCCTTGGGGCCGAACCAGGCGGCGACCAGCTTCTCGCGGCGCTCGAAGCGCGTACCGATGAGGGAGAGCAGCAGCGAGGCAGGGCGGATCAGGGCGATGGCCAGGACTACCGCGACGTAGCCGCCGAACGAGAGGTCGGCGAAGAGCTGCGGCGTCAGCAGCGCGCCGAACACCAACAGGGCCGCGAACTTGGCGAGTTCCGCAAGCGCCTCACCGAGCGGCTCGAACGCCGACTTCGCCTCCGGTGACACGGCCGTGAGGACCGCGCCCGCGGAGAAGGCCGCCAGATACGGGTTGGCGTGGGTGAGGTGGCACAGGCCGTAGAGGATCACGCCGATCGCCAGCGGCAGCAGCGGCTGCAGCTTCGGCTCCGCGCCGAGCAGCCGGAAGCGTACGAGGGCGTTGACGAGCAGCGGCAGCAGGATGCCGAAGGCCAGGCCGAGGAACAGCTCCAGGGCGATCTTGGCCGGGTCGGTCTGGGCGTTCCCCGAGGTGGGCCCGGCGGCGGCGAGGAAGATCAGCACCACCGGCAGGGCGAGACCGTCGTTGATGCCGGACTCCACGTTCAGCAACTGCCTCAGCTTGGACGGCACTTCCTTGCGGCTCACGATCGCCGACGCGAACACCGGGTCGGTCGGCGCCAGCACAGCCCCGACCAGGAACGACGTCGTCCAGTCCAGACCCACCAAGTAGTGCGTGACGAGCGCCGTCCCGATGAAGGCGAGCGGCATGCCGAGACCCAGCGCACGGGCCGGGTTCTTCCAGTTGGCCCGCAGCTTCGGGAACGAGACATGCATGCCGTCGGTGAACAGGACGGCGAACAGGGCGAGATCGGCGGTGACGGACACGATCTCGCTGTCCGGGGTGATGTGGATGAGGCCCAGGAACCCGTCGCTGACGATCGCGCCGCCGACGAGGAACAACAGCGAGGTGGAAAGCACCGTACGGGCGGCGAGCCCGGACAGCAGCACCGCTGTCAGCAGTGCGACTCCGAAGACAGCAACCAGCACCATGACGTACGCCCCCGATCGGCAAAGACACTTGTCCCTGAACCGCCGACCAGACTTCCCGGCACACCACGGTGGACTTTACACATTGCATACGCGGCATTGACAGGACGCTGACAGGCACCCAAGGGGCCGCGGGACTTCCGGAACCCGGCAGCGGCGAGCCCGGACGAGCCATGGTCCGGGCATCCCCCACCGTTTCCGGCGCCCCTCTTGGAACCAACCGGCAGCTTCGGGCACTCTTCGTGACCGTGCCAGCACTCCCGCGCCAACCTCAGTCAAGTCCCGTCGCAGGCCACATGATTGTCTGCGGTGACGACGCGCTGGCCGAACGCCTCGCCACCGAGCTGCACGAGGTCTACGGCGAGCGCGTGACCCTGGTGCTGCCGCCCTCGGCCGGCAACCTGTCCCAGCCGGTGGCCGGCCTGGGCCGAGCCACCGCGCTGCTCGGCCGCATGTCGTCTTCCGTCATGGGACGTACCGTCGTCAGCGGTAGCAGGACAACAGCCACTGCCTCGCCGCGCGTTGTCGAGGCGGCGGAGCTCAGCGGTTCCGCGCTGCTGGAAGTAGGTGCCCGGCATGCCGCGGCGCTCGCGCTCGTTCATGACGACGACGAGACGAACATCCGCGTCGCTCTCGCGGCCCGCCGCCTCAACCCCCGTCTGCGCCTGGTGATCAGGCTCTACAACCGCAAGCTCGGCCAGCACCTCGAAGAGCTCCTCGACCAGGCCGCCGTCGTCGCCGCACCCGACATGGACCTCGCAACCCTGGACGCCTCCACGACCGTGCTGTCGGACGCCGACACCGCGGCACCGGCCCTCGCGGCCACCGCGATCGCCGGAACCAGCAAGGTCGTTCAGGCCGACGGGCTCCTGCTGCGGGCCGTCGAGCGCATGCCCTCGGGCCGTGGCGAGGTCCCCGAACCGGGGCTGTGCACGCTCGCGTTGCTCTCCGCCACCAGCAACGACCCAGCGGGTGCGGAAGGTTCGGACAACAGCGGTGACGAGGGCCCTCAACTCCTCCCCGACGACCGCGCTGTGACGATGGCCACCGGCCGCGGAACGGTCGTCCTGGAGACCGTGTCCCACACCGGACCGACGCTGCCACCGGGCCGCCTGGCCCGCCGAACCGCGCCCCTCGGCCAGCTCTTCTCCCGCAGGCTGCGCTGGTCCCTCCTCGGCCTGATGGCCTGCGTGGTCGCTCTGGCGGTCGCCTCTTGGATCACCACCGACGATCCGCCCCTGCACGCCGCCTACATCACCCTGCTCGACCTCTTCGCCATCAACGACCCCGCGACCGACGCGGAAGCCGGCCGACAGGTCCTTCAACTCCTCGCTGGATTCGCCGGGTTACTGCTCTTGCCCGTCCTGCTCGCCGCAGCCCTGGAAGCCCTCGGCACCTTCCGCAGCGCCTCCGCCCTCCGACGCCCGCCACGCGGTCTCTCCGGGCACGTCGTCCTGCTCGGCCTCGGCAAGATCGGCACGCGCGTACTGCACCGGCTGCGCGAACTCGACATCCCCGTGGTCTGCGTCGAAGAAGACCCGGAAGCCCGCGGCATCACTCTCGCCCGGCGCCTGCGCGTACCCGTCGTCCTGGGCGACGTCACCGACGAAGGCGTCCTCGAAGCGGCCAAGATCCACCGCGCCCACGCCCTCCTCGCCCTCACCAGCACGGACACCACCAACCTGGAAGCCGCGCTGTACGCCCGCTCGGTCAAGACCGACCTCCGGGTCGCCCTGCGCCTGTACGACGACGACTTCGCCACCGCCGTCTACCGCACCCTGCGCAGCGCCCACCCCCAGGCCCTCACCCGCAGCCGCAGCGTCACCTCGCTCGCCGCACCCGCGTTCGCCGGAGCCATGATGGGCCGCCAGATCCTCGGCGCCATCCCCGTCGAACGCCGCGTCCTGGTCTTCGCCGCCCTCCAGGTCGCAGGCCACCCCCAGCTGGAGGGCCGCACGGTCGCCGAGGCGTTCCACCCAGGGCGGTGGCGGGTCCTCGCCCTCGACATCACCGACCCCGTCGAGCGCATGCCCGACCTGGCAACCACACCCTCCCCGGACGACGAGCATGCCCCGGGCCTGGTGTGGAACACCGACCCCCGTTACGTACTCAAGGCACAGGACCGCGTCGTCCTGGCCGCCACCCGCCAGGGCCTCGCGGAGCTCCTCGGCCGACACCCGGCACCCCGGCCACGGTGAGGGTGCGAAGCCAGGTCTTGCCGAAGAGCGCCGCGCGACATACTCGCCCGATGGCTTCGATCTATCGCAGTGAGGCAGGCCAACAGCTCGTCCGGCGCTGGTGTGCGGACCAGCTCGACCGGTGGCCCGTTCCGCACGAGCGGACGACGGTGGCGGCCGCGGAGGCATCCACGCACGCGGTGTCCGCCGGCTCCGGGCCCGGGACCGTGGTGTTCGTCGCCGGGACCAACTTCAACGCCTCCTCCTCTCTGCCGCTGGCCACGGCCCTCGTCGAGGCGGGCCACCGGGTCGTGCTCCTGGACGTACCAGGACAGCCCGGCCTCAGCAGCGGGGAATGCCCCCGCGGCGGATTGCCGTGGTACGGCGCCTGGTTGAGCGAGGCGCTGGAGCAGCTCCATACCGGGCGTGTCACGGTGTTGGGGCACTCCCTCGGCGCGGGAATCGCGCTGTCGAGCGAGTCGCCTCTCGTCGACCGGCTCGTCCTCGTCTCTCCCGGCGGCCTGACGAGGCTGCGAGTCACGCCCAAAGTGCTTGCTGCATCCGCAACGTGGTATTTGCGGCCGACCGAGGCGCACAGCGCGAGGTTGCTCCGAGCCATGCACGCGCCGGGCCACGAGCCGCGTGCCGAGCTGGTGGAGTGGATGACGCTCATCGCCCGCCACGCACGCTCCAGTGCGTCCCCCGGCAAGGCTCCACTGCCCTCAACACCGCGTCAGAGTCTGGCCGTTGTGGGGGAGCACGACACGTTCATGCCGCCGCGCATCCTCGCCCCGGCGGTCCGTACGGCAGTCGGCACCGACCTGCACGTGATCGCCGATGCCGGTCATCTCGTCGTCGAGGAACATCCTCAGTTGGTGGCCGGATTGGTGGACACTGTGACCCCTTAGCCAGCATGCGCCACGGCGACACCTCCTCCGGCTGTCCCGCAGCCCGCGTAGGCAGTGCTCGCGCAGCACCCCGGGGTTCCTGCTGGTCGGCAACGAGGCATGGAATGGGCTCTTCTTCGGCCGCCGCAGCCCCCGGGCGGGCTTCGTCGGCATGATCGCGTTCGCTGTCCCGTTGCTCGCGCTGCTGGCTGTTGTCGCCGAAGATCCGCTGTCGCTGATTCTCGTCGGCATCTACTTCGCGTGGGTGCTCTACGACATCGCATGGACCCGCGCACTGTGGCGGCTCGACGCCTGACGGCTCGTGCTCAGCCGAGGTCGGCGAACGCCTCCACGGCGTGGGTCTTCCCGGTGACGATGATGACGTCACCCTTCTCTACGACGGTCTCGGCGGTGGCGTACGTGAAGTCCTCGCCGGGGCGTTTGATGCCGACGACGGTGACGCCGTACTTGCTGCGGACCTCGCTGCGGCCCAGCGGGACGCCGGTGGCGAGTTCGGGGGCGACGGTCTTGACGAGGGCGAAGTCGTCGTCGAACTCGATGAAGTCCAGCATCCGGCCCGTGACCAGGTGGGCTACGCGCTCGCCCATCTCGTACTCGGGCAGGACGACATGGTGCGCACCGAGGCGTTCGAGGATCTGGCCGTGCTGGCGACTGATCGCCTTGGCCCAGATGTTGGGGACCTCCGCCTCCAGGAGGTTGGACGTGACCAGGATCGATGCCTCGATGTCGGTGCCGATCCCGACGACCGCGCTGGTGAACTCGTGGACCCCGAGCTGGCGCAGCACCTCGGGGTCGGTGCAGTCGGCGACCGCGGCGTGGGCGAGGTTGTCGCTGTACTTCTGCACGAGCCGGTCGTCGGTGTCGATGCCGAGGACGTCCCAGCCGCGTTGGGTGAGCTCGTTGGCCAGCGAGCTGCCGAAGCGTCCGAGGCCGATGACGGCGACGCGCTGGTCGGCCGGGGCCTTGGCCGCGTACTGGTGAGCGAGGCGCTTGCGGCGGCGTCGGCGCAGGTTGTGGAGGTAGTTAGCCAATGACGGGTCGCTCCTCGGGCAGGTGGTAGCGGCGCGTGCGCTCCCGCAGGGCGAGCGCCGAGACCAGGGTGATCGGGCCGAGCCGGCCGACGAACATGAGCAGAGTCAGGATCAGTTGCCCGGTGGCGGGCAGGTCGGCGGTGATTCCGGTCGAGAGTCCTACGGTGGCGAAGGCGGAGACGACTTCGAAGAGGACCTGTTCGAAGGGGTATCGGGTGATGCTGAGCAGGGCGAGGGTCGCCGCCATGACCAGTCCCACCCCGAGCAGCGCCACGGTGAGCGCCTGGCGCAGGACGTGCGGGGCCAGTTTGCGGCCCATGACCGAGGCATCGGGTTCTCCGCGTACCTCGGCGGCGATGGCCGCGGCCAGGACGGCGAAGGTGGTGACCTTGATGCCACCGGCGGTGCCCGCGCTGCCGCCACCGATGAACATGAGGATGCAGCTCACCAGAAGCGTCGACGCCTGCATGGCCCCGATGTCCAGGCTGTTGAAGCCGGCGGTGCGGGTCATCGCGGAGTGGAAGAAGCCGTTGAGGAGCTTGCTGGGCCAGTCGAAGGCGCCGAGCGTGCCCTTGTTGGTCCACTCCATCAGGCACGTGAGCAGGGTGCCGATCAGAAGCAGGGCGCCCGTGGTGAGCAGGGTGAGCTTGGTGTGCAGGGTCCAGTTGCGGCGTCCCGTCCTCGTACGCCGGTTGCGGTGGCGCAGGACTTCCAGCAGTACGGGGAAGCCGAGGCCGCCGAGGATCACTGCTGCGGAGATCGGCAGGGTGACCCACGGGTCTTGCGCGTAGCGGGTGAGGCTGTCGGCGTGCAGGCCGAACCCGGCGTTGTTGAAGGCCGACACGGCGTGGAAGAACCCGAGGTAGGTGGCGTCCCCGATGGACTCGCCGTACCCGAACCGGAAGCGCAGCGCGAGGAGCGCGCCCACCGTGAGCTCCACGATCATCGTGGAGCCGGCGACGCCGAGCAGCACCCGTCGTACGTCTCCGATGCCGAAGCTCTTCGTCTCGGCCTGCGCCGTCAGCTGCATACGCAGGCGCAGCTTGCCGGAGACCAGCAGGGCGAGGAGCGACGCCATGGTCATGATGCCGAAGCCGCCGACCTGGATGAGCGCCAGGATCACGCCCTCACCGAACCCGCTCCAGTGCGTGCCGGTGTCCACGACGGCCAGACCCGTCACGCACACCGCCGACGTGGCGGTGAACAGGGAGGCGACAAGCCCGGTGGCGTCCCCGCTCTCGGCGGCGACCGGCAGGGCGAGCAGCACGGCACCGATGACGGTCACGAGCGCGAAGGCCATGACGACGGTGCGGGCCGGGTGAGTCGTGAACAGCGAGTGCCACACCCGCGTCGCGCGCGCCATCACATCACCGCCCCTTCATGGAGGTTCGACGCCAAGGGACCGTCAACGAAACGCCAACGTTCCGTGAGGATCATGACGGCCGTCACCCTATCCAGGTGGGGGCCGCGGAGGGTGCTTCCTGTTGAGGGCCGTGGAAGGGTTCGAGGAGCTGCTTCACGCTGCGGTGTCCGGTGTCCGGCGTCCGGCGTCCGGCGTCCGGCGTCCGGCGTCCGGTGTCCGGTGTCCGGCCGTCCCGTGCCTGGTCACCCACGTACTGGAACAGCAGGCCGTAGCGGTCGATCCGCCACAGCTGGGCGAGCACCACCATGACCGTCCCCAGGACGAGCGGCCAGATGTCGAGGGCGACAAGGCCCCAGCCGATCAACGCGAAGCCGAACAAGCCTGTCGCGATCAGCCAGTTGAGGATCGTCCTGTGCTCGGCCGGAACCTGGCCGTCGACGTGGAGCTGCTCGCCGTAGATGCCTCTCGCGGCCCAGCTCGTGGGACCCACGGGACCGAACAGGCGCACGTTGAGCCAGAGCCAGACCGCGACCGCGACGACGCCGGGCATGCACCACCAGCCGAGCCACTCCCGGCTCCACACGGCAAGCTCGAAGGCCGGGATGGCGGCGAATCGGGTCCAGACGCTCCAGGGGTTGGCGTGCCGCCTCCAGGAGTCTTCGGACATCCCGTGCAGGTCGGCTGCTGTCTTGATCTGGACCATGAGCTGTTCCTCACTACTGGGGATGTCAACGCCCTCCGGCCGCGAGGGCCGGTCACGTTCAGGACTCAACCGTACAGAAGTTTCAGAGATCTGTGAATACTCTGAATGATGAGGAGGCTCGGCTAGGGTGTCGGCATGGGCGACGACAAGCGGCTACGGGACGCGGCGGAGAAGCTGGCGCTGATCCTCGCGCAGGGCGGAATGCAGAAGACCACGGCGCGGGTGATGACCTGCCTGCTGTTCAGCCAGCAGGAGACGCTGACCGCCGCCGACTTGTGCACCGAGCTTCAGATCAGCTCCGGAGCGGTGTCCGGCGCGGTCAAGCAGCTCGCACCGAGCGGCCTGCTGGAACGCGTCCCGGCACCGGGCAGCCGCAGGGACCACTACCGCTTCCCGGATGGCGCCTGGGCAACGCTCATGTCGCAGCAGAACCAGCTCTTGGCGACCATGGGAGAGGTCGCAGACCAGGGCCTCGCGGCGGCGGGCGACCCGTCCACCCCCGCCGGGCAGCGGATGGCGGAGATGAGGGACTTCTACTCCTTCATGCTGCGCGAACTGCCCCCGCTGATCGAACGGTGGCGCACGGACTTCACGGCGAAGCAGGCCAACCAGGAGACACATCAAGCCGATTGAGCGGTCAGGACCAGGTCGGTGCTGCGGTGCGGGCACCGAACTCGACGGCAGCGTTGCCATCGAGCAGTGTGTCGAAGAAGGCGGCGTGCCGAGTCATGCTGTGGAGCGGGCCGCGTCGAACGCCGCCCCGGCGCGCTCCAACTCGGCGGGCAGGAACATGAATGGCACGCCGGCGAAATCCAGGTTCGCCTCACCCAGGGACACGCCGCCGACCTTCTCAAGCAGGTCAAGGGCCTTGTCGTCCAGGCCCGTGCACTGCCGCCACTCCACCGGCTCCAGCTCGTCGTAGAGCTCCACCACCGGTAGTCCCGACCTATGTCGTTTCAACACCAGCAAGGTCGATGCTGTCGAAGGTTGAGCGACACAATCCACGCGCTCGACGTTCGCTGTCACAGGGCACAAGTGATCAGTCGCAGGGAGGGTTGAGCGTTCTCACTGAAGCCTGAGCAAATAGCGGCATGGGTAGTGGCCGATTCGCGCTCTGCCCTTCGCGTTCTGCCGATGATGGGCTGGGCCTGTGTCGGGGATTATCGCGGCCGCCATCGCCGTCATCGGAACGCTGCTGGGTGCTGTCTTCGCGCACCGCTACCAGCAGAAGATCGCAGCCCGGTCTGCGGCTCATGCTGACCGCGAGCGAAGCTACCAGCGGCTGCTCGACGCGTGTACCAGCTTCATTGGCCTGGCGGAGGACTATCGGCGCGCGCAGTACGACCGGTGGACCAGCCAGCACGCGGCTCCCGACTCCGAAGCGATCGTCACAGCCCGGGCCGAGTCGTACCGGCTGTACGTCGAGGTCCGAAGCAGCGTCTTCCGGCTCCGCCTTGTTGCCATTGGCCCGGAGGCGCAGCAGCTTGCCGAGCAGGCTGCTGCGATACAGGTGAAGACTCGGGAGATCTTCTTCGCTGCCGACAAGGCGGACATGCTCGCCCGAGGCGAGGCAGCGGAGCATGCCTGTGAAGCCTTCGCGGTCGCCGCCAGAGAGGTGCTGGCCGAGGGAGACCGATAAGCAGCGGCACAGTCGCTCGACGTTCGACGAGAACCGCTCAAAGTTCGGCGCGACGGAACAACAGCCATACGCAGAGGAAGCCGAGCCTCGCGCAACACCCCACACGTCTACCGAAGTAGCCAACAGAGTCGGCTCCGTTGGGTAAGAGTTCCGCCTGCGGGCAGCCGAAAACAAGTTTGCGCAGGTCAGAAGGGTTTCCGACCTGCGCGCGGTGGGGCGGGTGGGACTCGAACCTAAATGGGTGAGGCTTCTCACCTGCGGTTTTACCGGAGAAGCGGACATCTCTATCCGATTCGATCCGGCTGAGTCCGCCTCGATCCGGCTGAATCTGGGGTGGTGAGGCAAATTGCCACACCGAACCTCGGGCCCATATCGGTAATAGCAGTCGGCTCGGGGCCGCGGTACTTCAACTCGGAACCTGCACGACACCCCTGCAGAAGGGACCTTCGACGGGCGCGAGTGCCACTCCACCCGGCGCATACGCAGAGTAGTCGACCTACAGCAAGCGAGGACGCGATGTCGCGAAGAACACCTGACCCATGAGGTCATCCCCATACGCCTCAACCGCGCAGGACTTCGCCGCATCCGGTTTCACGACCTACGACACTCGACCGCCACCCTACCGCTGGAACAGGGCGTCAACCTCGTCGTGATCAAGGAACTTCGACACCCCCGGCAACGCACTCAGCCCCGCCGACAACGACCCCGACGACCACCTGCGACAGCCGTCGTCCGCTGACGTTGCCGTCACTGTTGCCGTCAAACGACCCAAGGGTCCCCTCCGCGCAGAAGCGCAGAGGGGACCCTCACACGTACAGGGCTACCGAATCCTCCTTGCGGAAATTGTTTTGCGAATCCCCGGCAAGAAGCACGGTCTACGCACCGGCGGCTGGATCCTAGACCTCCAGCCCAACCAAACTCGGCCGCTTCTCGGGAGAGCCCCAGTCCAAAATCTCACGAAGCTTCCGAGGCAAATTTCCCTCGTCAGCCTGCGCTTCACTTAGATGCACTTCAACGGGCGTCGAGATCTCAAGGATCTCTGCATCCTCAGCGGAGAATTCCATCGTGAGGACCAGGCCGGAAAGTCGCACGCTCCGAAGGCAGCCGTATACGGTGAAGCCTCGCCCAGTAGAGACGTTATAGGAATCCATTCCGGATTGGATTTCCTGTTCGTCCGGTTCGTACGTGGATCGCTGAATTGAGAACGATCTCGGGACGCCGGACTCGTCCACCCCAGCAAACCCCACCTCAAGGGCCTCTTCGTCCTCGTAATCCTCGAAGAACCCAACCTCTGTGGCGGTCAACCTCATTGTTAGCGCCTCCTCCTTCCAGCTGTCCATGACCCGCCCCCCTTAGGGCCAGACCATTCGTACGTGACCGACACTCCCAACTCGTTAACCATACGGTTCATCGCGCCCTTGCACCGAGAGCAGGGAGGGAGTTGGCCTTGCATCCTAACCGCATCGCCTGCACTCAATGGGAGCTCGCCAGCGAATGGGTCATTCGGGAGTGAAACCTTCGGCCCTGTAGATGCGCCAGCCATGCGCGAAAATCGGTGCTCCGTATGCGTGAACGCCGCATTATTGGGATACCCGAGTGCCGCCTCTTCAGGCGTCATATCGCCGCTTTCCAGCGAGATATCGCTCGTGCTTCCATCTGACGAGGTCACAGAGATATCGCACATGTGCCCGTTGCCACCAGTGTTATGAACCAGGACCGGCGTAGCCCCCGCCAGCACATAGTACGTGTGCTCGCCGGCAACGGTGAGGTTGTGAACCCTGGCTCGCTGGACTGTCCAGCGCTTTACCGTCGTGATCTGAACTCGCGTGCCCGCGCTCGTGGTGAGCCATTCGCCCGACTTCAGGTCAGTCGCGTCGACCCATTCACTGAGCTCTGGAACCCAGAAGGGGTGCCCGTCGGTGGCGGTAACGGATGCAGTCTTGTCGCCCTTCTCTCCGTCGACGTCGACGGTGACCTTGACCAGGTGCTTGACGCCGTTGCCCTTGATCTCAGCAGTGACGGTTCGTACCTCGGGTTTGCCTGTCTTCGGGTCGGTGGCGAGAACCTCGTCGCCGATGTCGACGTCCTCGATGGCCTTGGTTGTCCCGTCGGCCATGAGGACTCGGGTGTCCGGGGTGAAGCTGTTGGCAACAGCGCAAACCGCGCCCGCGGCCTCCTTGTTCTGCCTCCAGTCCTTGAAGGCCGCCCAGAGTTCTTCGCCCAGGCGCAGGATTCGTTTGCCCAGGGCGTAGGCCTTGTCGACGCGGTACCAGTACTTGGCGATCAGCTTGGCGACGGGGCCACCGCCGATCAGGGTGGTGACGATGTTTCCGACGGTCGCTCCGCAGGCGCCCAGCGATCCCGTGGTGAAGCAGTCCAGCGCATCCGTGATGCCGAGCTCGTCGGCGATGATTCCGCCGAGTTCCTTGGCAATGGCGATCGCTCGCTGCTTGGCTGCTGCTGCACGCTCGCGCGCGGCCTCTGCCCTGGCGTTGGCCTGGCGTTGCTTGAAGGACGCCGTCGATTCCTTCGGAGCCTGGATCCCGTAGTACGTGTAGTACGTCTTCGTGGGCTTGACGTCCCAGCCACCGTTGCCGGTCGGGCTGCACTGGATACCGACGTGGATGCAGTCGTCGGGCTTCAGGCCGTCCGGGTCGGAGAAGGTGACGGGGTTGTTGTTGCTGTAGGTGTAGCCGTTGATCTGTTGTGGGTCGGTGTAGTCGATGATCGGGTCGGCGGAGATGAAGCGGCCGGCTGTTGTGTCGTACTCGCGGGCGCCGAGCGTGATCAGACCCGAGGTCTCGTCGTTCGTGCCGCCGACGAAGCCCTTGTCGTCGACCCACTTCGACGGGTCGCTGGAGTCTCCGTCACGGCCCGTGCCGAACGGGTCGAGGCGGCGGCGCTGGGTCGCTCCGGTGTCCGGGTCGATCGCGAGCTGGGCCGTGCCCTGGTGGTCGCCGGCCAGGAAGGTGACGCCCTTGGCGTCGCGCACCGCCACGGTCTGCGCGCCCAGCGAGTAGTAGCGCTTGGCGGTGACGGCTTTGGTCGACTGGTCGAGCCGCACTTCCATGCCGGGCAGGTAGAACGTCGTCTCCGTCGGCGACTTGCGCAGCAGTCGGCTGCCACTCGCGTCGTAGACGTAGGACGACTCGCTGCCGTCGGCGTTGGTGACCTTGGTCAGGTCGTTGTTCTTGTCCCAGGTGAGGGTCTGAGTGTCTCCGTTCAGGACGCGGGTCTCGGTGTTGCCGGTCTCGTCGTAGGTGTAGGTGTTCTGCGACTTGACCGCGGGTGTCGTGTCCGTGGCGGTGGTGTCGGTGACCAGGGTGGTCAACTGGTGCGGGCCTTCGCCGTTCTCGCCGTACGTGTAGGTCTTGGTCGAGGTGGCGCCGCCGTTGATGCCGTGGTTGACCTCCGTCTTCCGGTTGCCGGTGGCGTCGAAGGTGTAGGAGTTCCAGTAGGGGGCGGTGCCTCCGACGGTGGTCGACGAGGGGTCGGCCTGGCAGGCCGCGTCCGTGCCACCGGTGCCGGATGCTCCGTCCGGGGTCTGCGAGGACGTCCAGTCCTCAGTCATCCGGCGCAGGCTGTCGTAGCGGAAGCACTGCACATCGCGTGAGCCACCAGTGGGGTTGTCGACGATGGAGGTGACGTTGCCGCCGTCGTCGTACGTGTAGTCGGCGTCGTAGGCGACCGAGGAAGCGCCTTCGACGTCGACGCGACCGTTGAGGAGGCGCTGGGTGCCCTGCTCGTAGTCGTAGGTCAGCCACGTCTTCTTGGTACCGGCGTCACCCGTGGAGAGTTCCAGCTGTTCGAGCTGGTTGGTGGGCGAGTACGTGGTGGCGGAGACGTAACTGCGGCCGCCGAGTGAGGTGTTGAGCGAGCGGGGGCGCTGGAGCTCGTCGTACTGGTAGGAGATCGCTTCGGCCGAAAGACCGCCCGCTGCGGGGAAGTTCTGGCCCTGTACGGTGCCGTCGTCGTTGTACTGGGTGTTGAACTCGTACGTGCCGCCCAGTTCCGGCTCTGCGGTCTTGGACAGGGTGTACTTCGTCGACGTCGGCTTGTAGTCGTTCTTATCGTCAAGGACCGGGTAGGTCACCGACGAGTAGACCGCGCCGTTCTTGTATGTGTACGAGCCGTAGAGCTCTCCCTTGGCGATCGTGTCGTAGGTCGACACGGACAGTTTTGTGCCGGTGTCGGCCGCTCCCTGCCATGTGGACTTCATACGGCTGAGCTGGTCGTAGACCGTTGTCATGGTGTTGCCGCGGGCGTCGGTGACCGACGTCTGGCGGTCCAGGTCGTCGTAGCCGAAGTGCGACGTTCCGGTGTCCGGGTCGACAGCCGTCTTCTTGCGACCGCGCTGGTCGTACTCGTACGTCCAGGTGTTGCCCTCGTTGTCCACGACCTTGTTGAGCTTGCCGTCAGACGTGTAGCCGTACTTGGTCGACACATAGTCCGCCGTCGTGCCTGTGGGCAGCGGGGCGTTGCCCTTGTACTGGCGCAGCTCGACCGTGCGGTCCTGCACGTTCGTGAGCGTGGTGGTCGGGGTCTGGCCGTCGGGCGGGTTCACATGGACGCGGTCGCCGCCGTAGGAGTAGGTGGTGCGGTTCTTCTCCTGGCCCGCGACCTTGAGGACCGTCGCGGTGGTGCGGCCGGCTCCGTCGTAATCGGTGACTGTCTGCCCGTCGATGTCTGCGTTCAGCGGCGCGAACAGAGTCGAGCTTGGTGCCCCGGCCGTCCAGTAGGTGTCGTTCGTCTTGATGGTGCGGCCGGAGCCGTCGTAGTAGGTGTCCGCGATGAGACGGCCGCCGTCCTGGCCCTCGGTCTGCACCTGACGGGGACGGAGCAGGCCGTCGTACAGCTGGTACTCGCTGCTGTAGGTTGTCCCGCCGTTCTCGATGCGTTCGGTGCGGACGTAGTTGGGTCCGGTGGTGCGGATGCCGTACGTGTACTTGAGCGAGGCGGAGAAGTTCGACGCCTTGGGGCGGTCGGGGAGCCAGACCGAGGTCAGGCGGCCCAGGCCGTCGTAGGCCATGTCGGTGCGCTTGCCGTTGGCGTCGACCTGCGCGGTCGTCGCGCCCCATTCGGGGGCGTACTCCGTCTTGTTGGTCCAGCCCAGCGCGTTCGTCTCGGTCTTGGCGGTTGCCAGGCCGTAGGTGTCGGTGTAGTCGATCGTCTTCGCGGTGCCGAGGGCGTCCTTGACGGACAGGGGACGGCCGTACTGGTCGTACGTCGTCGAGGAGACCGTCTGGTAGGTGGCGAGGGAGCCGCTGTGCGAGGACAGGCGCTTGACCTTGGTCGCGTTGCCGAGGGTGGGGGCCGCGCCGACCATGGTCGTGTCGTCGTAGAGGGTCACGTCATCGGACAGGACCTGCTTGGTGCGGTCGGGGGTGGTGGCGCAGTCGACGCTGACGACCTCCACCCGGGAGACGAACGCGTACATGTGCTTGTCCGCGTTGTCCGCGTACTCGGTGCGGGTGCACTCGTTGTCGGCGACGTTCACCTCGCCCCAGTCGTTGATCTGGACGGGCCGGCCCGTTGTGTCGTCGTACGTCGTCAGGGCACCGGATTCACGCCACCCACCTGAGGCGAGCGCCTCGTAGTTGTCGGTGCGGTCCGTGGCCACGAACCGGGCGCGGCGGGTGCCCCAGTCTTCGGTCTGCGTGGCGGTGACCCTGGTCCAGGGCCTGTTGGTGGCCTTGGAGACGACCTTGTCACCGTCGTACGTCGTGGTCTCCAGCTCGAGGCCGGACTTCCAGTCGTCGTCGGTGTAGGTGGTGCCGGTCGAGGTCGTGACCGAGGAGGACTTGGTGCCGCCGTCGGGGTCGGCGTCTCCGTCCAGGCCCTGGAAGAAGACGTGTTCGGTCTTGGTGTTGGAGGCGTTGTTGGTGCCGTCGGAGGTCTCGACGCGGACCTTGCCGTAGCCGCGCCAGTCGCTCCAGGTCAGGTACTCGGACTTGGTGAAGCCGTTGGCCTTCGTCTTTCGCCAGCCGGCGTCACCGAGGTAGGTATACGAGGTGACCTGGTCGGGGCTGTTGCCCACCAGGTCTGCCTCCACGACGGAGGAGACGACGTACTTGTGGAACCAGTCAGTGATCGGGTCCTTGACGCCCGGCGGGTTCCATTTGACCGGGTAGCAGCGCACGGTGGACTTGCCGGGGGTGGGCAGTGTGGAGGAGGTGCACTGGGTGTCCGCGTAGTTGACGGACAGGACGCTGCCGGACTCGCTCTCGACGGCCGACATGCGGAAGCGGATGAACGGCTGGATGTTGTCGCCGGCCACATCGACGCGGTTGGCGAGCTGTTGTCCGTAGAGCTTGACCGAGGGCACGGTCGCGTCAGTGCCGACCTTGCCGGTGTGGTCGATGGAGTTGAGCCACAGGGACTTGGAGCCGTCACCGTTGTCGGTGAAGACGTGGCCCAGGGTCCAGGCGTCGACGTCCTCGTAGGTGGCGTCGCCGGTGCGGATCTGGGTGGTGATCTTGTCGAGCTGCTTACGGGTCCAGAATGTGGGTGAGTTCTGTCCCGGGCACTTGGTGTCGACCTTGCAGTTGCTGTCCCAGGGCACGTCGGGCCAGTCGGCCGCTGTGGCGTCGGTCAGCGCGGAGGCCGAGCAGTCCGTCAGGTCGCCGATGCAGCGCTCAGCCGTGGTGAAGGTGATGCGGGCAGCCGGCTTGGTGTCGTAGACCTTGCCCGCGCGCTGACCGTAGTCGACACGCTTGAGGTAGCCGCCGCGGATGTACGGCTTACCGTTCTCGTCGGTCTTCAGACCCTGGGTGTAGTAGTTCGTCTCCTTGCCGTAGAAGTACGACATGGCATTGCCGTGAACGTCGACGACATGGTCGAGGTTCCAGCGCCATCCCTGGGTGCAGTAGGCGTTGGCGAGGGCCGCGTCGTAGCAGGGCTCGCCCGAGTCGTCGCCGTAGACGGGGACGGTCCAGGTGGAGTCGGTCTCCTCGTTGCCGGCCGTGTAGCCCGGGAGCTGGTTCAGACCGAAGTAGTACTGGGTGCCGTCCTTGGAGGTGACCTTCCAGTACTCGCCGTTGTTGTCGCCGTTGGAGGTGCCGGTGAGCTTTTCGACCTTGGAGAAGTCGTCGGAGCTGACGCGCCACTCGCCGGTGGTGTCGTCCTTGATCAGTTCACCGGAGGTGCCTCCGCCGAGCGCGATGGTGGCGTTGTCACTGCCCCAGCACTGGTCGCCGTTCGTGTCGTCGTGCCCGTCGTCGGCGCACGGCTTGTAACGCCGCTCGATGAAGCCAGGCTCGTAGCCGAAGCCCTGGCCGATCCAGGAGCCCTGGTTGTTGGTGGTCGCGGTCTGTCCGTCGATGGACTGGGAGCTGTAGCCGAGGGAGACCTGGGGTCCCAGGCCGCCCGGCGCAGGCGGCGCGGTGATCGGGTAGGACCAGTTGAAGGCGCCCGAGGCGTTGGACACGCTCCACTCGGACGAGGCCTTCAGCGGGGTGGCGGAGAAGCTGCCCTGGTCACCGGAGCTGCCGGCGGTCGCGGCGAACACCGTCATCGACGAGGTCTCGTCGGCTGCGGGCTCGGCGGTGCCGAGCTGGGTGCTGTGGCCGGAGGTGTCGGCGGCCGCGGTCACCTTGGCCGTCAGCGTCTGCTTGGCGGTGTCGTTGCTGCTGGCCAGCGGCTTGGGCGTGGAGCAGGCCTTCTTGTGCGGAGTGGTCAGCACGCAGGCCGGGTACTGGACGAGGCGCAGCCGGGATCCGTAACTTCCGCCATAGGCGTCCGCGAAGTCCTTGTAGTCCAGTGCGACTTCGACGGGCGCGGATGTGGCACGGCCGTCACTGCGGGATACCGTCATCAGCGGCCCGTCGACGCCGGCCGCCTTGGCCTTCTTGCGGTCCAGCACGGCGATGTGGACCGAGCCCGGGCTCTTGGCCCCGGTGGCGGCCACCGTGACCGGAAGGCCCGTGGCCTTCGCGGCTTTGGTCTTCTTGCCCGCAGCAGGTGCGAGGGTGATGTCGTCCGATGCCGCCTTGGGCCATGCAGCGTCTTCGGCGGACTTGACCGCTGCCTTGGCGGCCTGGTCGGTCTTGCCGTACGTGCGGGCCTTGAGGTTCTTGCCGTCGACCGGATCGTCGAGGTTCTTCTGGGTCGCTGGTCTGGTCAGACCGCCGTCCTTGGCCACTGCCTGTGGGGCGTACTGCGGCAGCAGGCCGACGGCCAGGGCGATACCGACTCCGAGCGCTGTGCTCCGAGCCGGTATTCGCCACCGTGACCGGTAGGGCGAATGCATGACAACTCCGTCGGGAGAATGGGTTGTTGTTCTGTGGGTGGGGTGGAATCGGGTACGACGAAGAAGGGCGAGCGCCCCGCGGTCGGGCCATGTGGCCCGTGGCGCGGGGTGCTCGCCCGTGCTTCACACCGTCAGGTGACGGTTTCTTCGATGCTGGAACCCGCCGGCAGCACGGCCACGGTGGGGACGATGGACGCGTCCAGCGCTCCGCGGTACATGCGCAGTTCGTCGACGGCTCCGTCGAAGTAGGCAGAGCCGGTGGATCCGGTCAGGGTTCGTCCGACCTGGAGCGAGGCGGTGGTGAAGTCCCACGCGTTGTCCCAGGGGGCTTGTGCGGCGAGTACGCCGTTGACATAGAGGAGGGCGTCACCGAAGACCGCGGAGTAGACCAGAGCGATGTGGTCTCCGTCGCCCTCGCTGCTGGGCAGCACACCGGTAGCGGTGGCCGTGCCGATGGTGGCAGTGGTGGCGTCCTTGTCCGTGGACACCAGTTGCCAGCGGTCTGCGGAGGCCAGGTACTTCACGGTCAGAGCACTGCCGTTCGCACCAGCGAGGGACAGGACAGTCTGGTCCTTCATGGATCCGGCGGCGGCCAGACGAGCGCGCGCCGTGACCGTGAAGCTGTCCTCCTTGGCCAGGAGGCCGGCGGCGCGGGTTGCGTATGCGTCCGTGCCGTTGAGGAGCAGATGGCCGTCGCCCCACAGGGGTTCGGCGGGCGCCACGCACTCCGGGTCGAGGGCGGGGTCGCATGAGTCGTCCGGCAGGTAGACCGATGCGGCGCCACCGAGCGTCAGCGCGGCCCCGCCCGCTTCTTCCGGTGCGGCCTGGCTGGCCGCGGAGTCGACCTGCCAGTAGGCGAGCTGGGTGGCGGAGATCCCTCCCAGCACCTGGCCTTCGGCCTCCGGGACGACCCGGTCGTAGACCTTGACGTCGGCGATGCTGCCCTTGAAGTTGCTGGTGTAGCCGTCCAGGGACAGCTTGCGGCCGATCTGCAGGCTGCCGGTCGCGTTCCACTTCGTGCGGCGCTTCTGGACGTCCTCCTCGATCAGGTCACCGTTGACGAAGAGGCTCAGGGCACCCGTTTCATCGTCGTAAACGCCGATCAGGTGGGTCCAGCTTCCAGGGACGGCGGTCGCTCCGGACACCTTCCAAGTGCCCATGGTCTCCATGTCGTTCATCGGGGTGCGGAACGTCCAGGACTGGGTGTCCACGTCGTACCCGAGATCAAAACCGGGGGCAGCGGTGCCGTCCTGGCTGACGATCGTGACGTCGTCGGTGGGACGCTCGGGCAGGTTCACCCAGGCGCTCACCGAGAAGGTGCCGCTCGTGTCGACCGCGGGCTTGCCCGAGTCCAGGTAGGCGTTGTCCGTGCCGTCGAGCGTCGCCGCCGTGTCCGTCGGGCCGAGCGGGCCTTCGTTGCCGAACGTGACTCCGGAACCGGGAGTGGCGGCGGGTGCGCCGCTCATGCCCGCGGCCGTGGCGGATCCCTTGGCGTCGCCGAGGGTCCAACCGGCGGCAGGGGCACGACCATCGCTGACCAGGAACACGTGTGACGTGGGTGTCTTCTGTGCGTTGCCCGCGTTGTCAACGGCCTTGGCCTCGACGTACATCGGCCCCTCGTCCGGCGGCATCCACCGAACGGTGGCGGGGCCGCCTGCGGACGCGGCGTTCACGCTCATCCACGATCCGCCCTTGAAGCGGTACTTGTACGAGGCGACGTCTTTCGAGGGCGAGTCGAAAGTGAAGACGCCGTAGTCGCCGACGCCGGCGTGCCAGACGTCGTCGTCCGGGTACTGGGTCGAGGTGACGACCGGGGCCTTGGGTGCTGTGGAGTCGTAGATGAACTCGCAGCGCGTGGCGTCTCCGCCAGTGCTCCACGGCCCCCAGGACTGGCCGTCGAAGCCACGCACGGCCCAGCCGATGGTGACGTTCTGCGGCACGGTGAAGCCCGCCTCGCCGTCACCGGAAATATCTGTTCCGGCGACGTAGGAGAACTTGGCGACGCCGGTCTGTCCGCTCTTCGAGCCGTCGACCGTGCTCTGTGCTGCCGTGGTGGCGTAGTGGTCGACGGTGGCGGTGCCGGAGGTCCAGAAGACGTGGAACTGGGCTTGCAGCTTCTCAGAGTTGCTGCCCGTATCTCCGTGGTCCAAGTCCTTGATCGACGCAATGAGCTTGGGGGCCTCGGCGACGTAGTGCTCGTCGGCGTGGCCGTACTCGCACGAGCCTCCCGGCGTCATCTTCAGGTCGTCTGTGTCCGGCTGCAGCGGCGGCCGGTTGTAGGTGACCTCAAGGTGTGCGTTTCCGCAGAACCGCTTCCAGTACGAGTAGTCCCCCTCCTCGCCGGCCTTGACACGGAACGTGGTGGTGTCCCAGCCGCTGTCCGCGGCCTTCTGCACCGCGCTCTTCACGTTGAAGCGCACATTCTGGTTCGTGGACGTGCACGACCCGGCAGGGTTGGTCGGCGACTGCGAGGTGATGGCGTCCTTCAGGGACGGCTGGTTGCTCCAGTTCGTACCCGAGTTGATCGCGCTGGCTCCCGAGGAGTTGACGCGTCCCAGCTGCACCTCGCGGGCCGAAGTGCTGTAGGTGTGCACCATCGTCACCGCGAACTCGGCTGCGACGATGTCCTTGCCCTCGAATGTGCCCGTCGGCAGGGCGAAGAACTGCCGCTTGACGTCGCTGGTGCTGGTGCAGCGGTAGGAGACGTCGGCCGGGCAGCGCCCCACACCCTCGTCGTCGCTGAACTTCCAGAATTCGGACGTGGAGTAGTACGAGGACACCATGGTCCAGCCGGTGCGGTTCGCCGTCTTGTAGACCGGGTCGATGTACACCGGGTAGACCGTGTCTTTGCCCGTGAGCAGGTCGGTGTCCGGGGCGAGTGTGACGGTGTCGGCGGTCGCGTCGATGTCTACGTCTGCGACCTGTGCTCCGTCCGGTGGAGTGACGGCGTCGACCGCCCCCTCGACGTCGTCGCCGGTCGACGGGCTCGCAGAGGGGGACGGGCTTGCCGAGGGCGACGAAACTGCCGTTGTGTGGCTGGAGTCCCACATCATGGGCTGCGGGGCTTGGAAGACGGTGCCTCCGCCGCCCGACGCGGTGGCCTCGAGGCCACCGTCGGCCGCGTTCTTCAGCTTGACGGCGTCGGTGTCGACGGGCAGCTCCAGCCGGGCCAGGTCCGGATTCGCAGCGGCCTTGGCGTTCTTGACCACGAGGACATGGGAGAACCCTTCGGCGCTTGCGGTGATCTTGAGGTCGACGCCATTCATGACGTTGGCGTAGGTGGCCGTGGAGCCGTCGACTTTCGGCTTGGGGAGCTTGTCCTGCCAGTCGAGGGAGAGCGAGCGCCCGTCCTTCTCGATCTCGGCGAACGCCGTGTCGCCACCGCCCGAGAACGCCATGGCGGACACCGCCGCCTTGGGCGCGTAGGTGCCGTTGGCCTGCTTGACGAGCCTGGTGTCGATGTCCGTCCACTTGCCGTTCTTCCGGGTGCGGATCGGCTGGACGTACTCAGTGGTGGTGAAGGTGCCGTCCGGGTTCGCGGTCGTTGTGCTGCGCTCGTCGCGGAGGGCCAGGACTTCGACCTTCTTGCCGGATTTGGCGGCCTTGGCCTGCGCGTCCTCGGTGCCAGCGGCGAACAGCGGCCCAGTATCCGCGGCGGCAGCGGGCTGCGCCTCGCCCGTCAGGTTGGGCAGGATGCCGAGACCGGAAGCCAGGAACGCGGTCAGGGCCGTCGTGAGCACCGCCACCCGTCGTGTCGATCGGGCACCGGGTCTGAGACGGTTCACTCTCGTGTTCTCTCGGTTCATGGCGCCGGTCACCCGACCACGCCGAAGGAGGTGCCGACGTCGGGGATACCGCCCGCGCCCGGCTGGAACGTCGTGGTGCCCGTGCTGGTGGTGCCGTCGATGTCCGTCCACGGGACGACGTAGAGCACGCCCTTGGCTGTGGCGGACTCCTTGCTGTACGGCACGCCGACGTACAAGTTGACGCTGCCGGAGGTCAGGCTGATCCCGGTGTAGTCGCGGGCTGTCGCTGTCCCCGGAAGCACGCTTCCGTCGGCCGCCCGGTTGATGACCTTGTCGCCGGTGCCGATGGCCGGGCCCAGCGGTCGGAAGGACTGGAGTACTCCCGCGTCCTTGGCAGTACCGACATCACGGCCGGGGATGCCCACGACGAGGCGGATGGTGGCGTCGCCGCTAACCACGGTTGTGTCCGTGTTGGCGAGGGCAACTCGCTGGCCCATGGAGTCGCCGGCGGTCGGGTCTCCTTCGACGTCGGTGGTTCCGGCGTCGACGGATGTGATCTCGGTGACCGTTCCTGAGGGCTGGACGCGCACCAGTGCCACGCTTCCGGCTGCCGGCGTCGCGCCGATCGCCTCACCGGGCACCCCGATGGCCAGAAGTGCGTCGGAGTTGTAGGTCTGGTCGCTGGGGCGGTAGTTCGTCATGTCGATCGACGTGCCGAACTGGTCGTTCGCCTCGGCCACACCGGTCAGGCCCTCGCCCGAAGCCCCCTGGTCGATACCGGCAAGCCCGGTGGGCACTCCGGCGGTGAGGGTGTGGCTGAACACAGCTACGGCGCCCGCGAAGACTGCGTCGTCACCGATGGTCTCGCCGGGAGCTCCGACCGCGAAGTAGCGGTTCGTGCCCGTCAGTGAGTACCCGAACCGGTCGTGTGCCTCCACCACGCCCGGTACACCAGGGTCGTCTTCGTTGACCGTGTACTTCGTCGTGCCCTGCATGTAGTGGATGCAGCCGGCATCGGCGTAGTCCGTGCCTCCGCTGCTGACGTTCTCGCCGGGCGCGCCGATCACCAAGTAGGGGGCGGAGGCCGAGGTGGTGCCCGCGTGGAATGCGAAGCCGAACCGGTCGTACTCCTCAGTCGTCGTGCTCGTGTCGAACTGGTGCTGGGTGTAGCTCTCCATCGGCGATCCAGCACCGATTCCGGTGGGGGTGCCGTGAATGACCCAGATGCCGCCTGCATCGATGAGGTTCTTGCCGTCCTGCGGCACATCCTCGTAGGGAGCTCCGACCACCAGGTCGGTGCAGCCGTCGCCGTCCGCGTCGTAGGCCGCGCGCGCGTATCCGAACTGGTCTCCGCGCTCCGGTGTGGCGTTCATGCCACTCGTCGCCTGCGAGATCTCGAATACGCCCTTGCCGCCACCGAGCACGACGCGGACCAGTCCGGCGCGAGCTGCCCCACCCACGGTCGCGCCAGGGTCAGCGACGAGGGTGTCGGTGACTCCATCGCCGTTGAAATCGGTCGACGTTCCCCCCGTGCAGCCCGCGGCGGCCGCCGCGGGCTGCCCCGAAGGCAGCACCCCGCCGGACACTCCCGTGATCGCGCCGACTGCGACGGCAAATCCGACCATGCCCATGCGTTTACGCATGAGACACCCACCCCGCCCCTCTATATGCCGTTTTCGCTCCCGGCACCCTCGAAGCGCGGCAACGCATTCAGCGGATTTACCGCAGGGGCCGGAATATCAAGCGGGGTAAAGATAGAAATCAAGGTAGCCACCATGTCAAGCTCATGGCCCATTTATGCCAAATCACCTACCCCAATCACCACAAGCGATTGAATTACCCCCTTCCGCTAAAATTACGGGCAAGTCGTGCATATTCACCCCTTCACACTTGACGCGCAGTCACCCTTAGTCCATAGTCCGTTCACATTGAAGTCGCAGGTCGTTCAGATTCCACGTAGGCCGATGCACCCTCCGAAGGCTGCCAGGCGGGTGCAAACTGGCAAACCAGGCATAAAGGCCTGCGCTCTATGTGGAGAGCGAGAGAGATTTCCGTGAGACGCCTGTGGGTGTGCTTCACCGTGTGCGCGGCCCTGGTCATGGGACTGACCACCCTCAACACGGGAACCAGCTCGGCGGTCGACCGCAGCGAGGCCACCTACGCGTACGGCTCGCACACACGCCAGAAGCTCGACGCATACTGGAACGCGTCCGCCTCCGCGCAGCCAGGAATAGTAATTCTCCACGGCGGTTACTGGTACGAGGATTCAGGCTGGGCCACCTGGTCCCGCTATTTCGCGGACCAGGGATATGCGGTGTTCTCCGTCGATTATCGGCTGAATTTCGACGCGGCCTGGCCCGCGCCCCGGACGGACGCCATCTCCGCGATCGACTGGATCAGGGACAACGCTGCGAAGTTCGACCTCGCCCCTGAGCGCCTCGTCGTCCTGGGCTCCTCCGCAGGTGGCCAGATCGCGACAGCGCTCGCGACCTACGGCGCGGGTGCCGAACGGATCAAGGGGGTCGTCGGCCTCTCCCCCGTCGCATCGCCCTACCGGTCCTGGAACGACGGCAACCACGACACCAGCACCGCCAAGGAACGCAAGGTCCGCGACAACGCCGCCATCCTGGCCCGCTGCTTCCCCGACCCCGCCGACACGGACACCTCGGTCCACGCCAGCTGCTGGGGCACGTGGAAGGACATGGTCGTCAAGAACCGCGCCTCCGGCGCCAACGACGCCCCCATGTACCTCATCCACTCCGAGGGCGACTTCATCCCGGTACAGCACTCCCTCGATCTCGAGAGGGCCGAGGAGACCGACGACGACATGCCGACGAGCGGCGTCACGGTCGAAACGGTCGCGGGCAGCAGCGCCCATGGTGGAGCGCTCCTCGACGCGCCAGGCATGCCCGACAAGGTTCTGCAGTGGATCGAGAGCCACGTCTGAACCTCGCCTGACCGGCGGTCAGGCTCCTCGCCTTCCGTGCCGTGACCGCATCGGCGGCCACACCTCCACAATCCCCCTCCGTCGGCGATCCGCTCTGGGTGCGCCGCTTCACCCCCTGTGACAGAAAGGCCGATCCGGCATGCCGTCTCGCCTCACGACGATCGGTGAACGTTTCCTGCCCGCGCGTATCCGGCAGGAGCGTGTCGAAGAGCGCCTGGCCTCGCAGCAGAAGGCCGAAGCAGAAGCGGCGCACGTACTGCGGGCCGAGAAGATCGCAGCGCGGCGCGCCGCGCTGCTCGCCCAGGATCCCGACCTGCGCGAGATATCGGGCCCGGAGCAGTCCTACTTCGGGCGCCGTGTCCACACGATCGTGGACACCGACGCCCGCTCCCGCAATTTCGCCCTGGTGACGGACGCCCTGGAGCATGCGGGCCTCGACTACTTCCTCGTCCCAGGCCGCTCGCCCAAGCGCCATGTCGTCGGCGTCCGTTTCGCCGACCGCAAGGCGTTCCTCGCCGCGCTGCGCGATCTCTACGCCGACACCGCTCTGTACGCACTCAAGCCGAGCAGCGACCGCTGGCCGGCCGACGTGGCCCTGTACGCGGACGGCGCCCTCCCCACCGCACTCAAGCGCCAGGACACCATCCGTTTCGGCGAGATCCTGCTCGGCCCCGACGACCAGGTGCTCGCCGACCTCACCCAGGGCTGCGACGTCGAGTTCTGGCGCGACGGCGAAGACCTGGTCGCCGCAGCCACCGAACCCAAGACCGCTGAACGCCTCGCCGCCCTGCGTGTGCAGGCCCCCCACGACGTGCTGGCCGGCGCCCTCGTCGCGCCCCGCCCCAACGCGGTCGCCGACGTCCTGCCCGCCGACGCCCTCGTGCCCGCGACACGTTCGATAGCCGGCCGCTCCCACCCCACTTGGGACGCCTTCCGGCAGCAGCGCATCGACGCCACCGACTTCCCCATCGACGTCGTCTACACCTGGGTCGACGGCGACGACCCCAAACTCGCCGCCGTACGCGAGGCCCACCGCCCCACACCCGGCAAGGCCTCGCGCATCAACACCCGCGAGACGGGCACGTCCCGCTACACCAGCCGCGACGAACTCAAGTACTCACTGCGCTCCCTGCAGATGTACGCCCCGTTCATCCGCAACGTCTTCATCGTCACCGACGGCCAGACCCCCGGCTGGCTGAACACCGCCGCTGCCGGCGTCCAGGTCGTGGACCACAAGGACATCTTCAGCGACCCCACCGCCCTCCCGGTGTTCAACTCCCACGCCATCGGAACCCAGCTCCACCACATCGACGGCCTGTCCGAGCGCTACCTCTACTTCAACGACGACGTCTTCCTCGGCCGCCCCATCACCCCCGGCCACTTCTTCCACAGCAACGGCATAGCCAAGCTCCCCTTCTCCCCCGCCCAGCTCGGCCTCGGCGCCCCGCACCCGGACGAACCGGCCCCCAACTCCGCCGGAAAAAACGTCCGCACGCTGATCCAGGACACCCACGGGCGCTTCACTGTCAACAAGTTCATGCACACGCCGCACCCACAGATCCAGTCCGTGATGCGCGACCTGGAGAAGCTCTTCCCCGAGGACCTGGACCGCACCAGCCGCTCCAAGTTCCGGGCCGTCACCGACATCGCCACCGCCGCGTCCCTGCACCACCACCACGCCTACCTCACCGGCCGAGCCGTCGCCGGCACGTACAAGCTCCGCTACGTCGACGTGGCCCTCCCTGACGCGCAGGAGAAGATGACCGCCCTGGCACGCGATCGGGCCTTCGACTTCTTCTGCCTCAACGACGTGAACACACCGGCGGACCACCAGGACCGCATCGCCGAGGAGGTCCACTCGTTCCTCGAGGCCTACTTCCCGCTCCCGAGCCGCTGGGAAGTCGGCTGACAAAGTCACGCAGGACCGGCCGCTCCGAGGCCGGAACCGCGCTGCTCGGCCACAGCGGCACCCCAAGCCCGTCCTCGGGGTTCGGTGTTGTGGAGCGGTTGGCGGACTGTCGGGCAGTAAAGCTTTTACAACCGGTACAGGTGACGCTCTCAGCGCTGTCATCGTGGCGGACCGGATCGCGCTCACCCCTGCTCTCTTCCCGCACTCCCTGAAAGCCGCTACGCAGAGCGGCGAGGAGCGGATTCCGGTTGGTCGGTGAGGCTTGGCACTGCCTGGGTCATGGCGCCTCGAGCTCCCGAAGCAGACGGCCAGCAAGCTGTCGCCGCTCGCTGCAAGTGCCGGAGGGCACCCAGCCCCGCCCCGTGCAAGCGTCCGCGGTTCAGGTGCCCCACGAGGCAGAGACGCCAGGCTCACTGACGATCGATGGACTACTGCACCGGGAGCCGGGACCACGGCGGCCGTGGGACCGTCAACCACCGATCCCACCCACACGTCGCGAAAAACCCCAGGTCACAAGGGGTTCGAAGGCTCATCCGGGCAGCACAGACACGCGTTTGCCTCACCAGCCGGAGGTAATTGCCTCACGCAAAAACACCCGTCCAACCACGTTTTCGCAGGTCAGGACGGGTGCACGCGGTGGGGCGGGTGGGACTCGAACCCACGGCCGACGGATTATGAGTCCGCTGCTCTAACCGGCTGAGCTACCGCCCCTCAAGCGGCGTGTCGCGTACACATGTACGCGCCGTCTGCCGCAGCATAGCCGCTCATACGATCTCCTGCGTCCGATGGTCGGCTCTGCACGACCATGAGGACTGCGCTGGTGGGCGCATGGTTCCACCGGGCATGAAAAAGGACCCCCGAGGGGGTCCTTTCGTTGCTCTCCCGACTGGACTCGAACCAGTAACCTGCCGGTTAACAGCCGGCTGCTCTGCCAATTGAGCTACAGGAGACCGAGCTCCCCCGACTGGACTCGAACCAGTAACCTGCCGGTTAACAGCCGGCTGCTCTGCCAATTGAGCTACAGGGGATTGTCCCGCTGCAACGACGTCACCTGCCTGGGGATGCCCGGGCGGCGCGCGTTCGCTGCGACACATACATTAGCGCAAGCAGGGGGGTGCTCCGCCAATCGGTATCGGGCAGGCGCCCTGCACTGGACGTCAGGCGTAAGGGAAGGGTGGCAGCCATGCGGTACAAGCTCACGTTCGTCGCCGGACTGGCCCTGGGCTACGTGATCGGCACGCGGGCCGGACGCGAGCGTTACGAACAGTTGAAGAAGTCGGCCCGCCAGGTCGCACAGAACCCCGCCGTGCGCAACACGGTGGAGTCCGCCGCCCAGAGCGGCCGCGAGTTCGCGGGCAAGGCCTTCGCCACGGTGAGCGACAAGGTCGGTGACCGCGTCCCGGACTCGGTGGCCTGCCGGGTGCGGTCGCTGCGCGAGAAGAGCCAGGGCGACGAGGACGACTGGGGTACCAGCAACACCTGAGGGGCGGAGCTCCGCCTGAAGGACCGAACCCCAGGAACCGAACCCCAGAAGTGGCATAACGCACACGTGCCCCGGCCCCGCCGGGAGGGCCCGAACCCTCCGGCGGGGCCGGGGCGTGTGGTCGTAGGGCAAAATCATCTGGCATGGGGATAGTCGCCGGATTGGACAGCTCTTCCGAGTCCACACGCATCGTCGTCTGCGACACCGACACCGGTGCCGTGATCAGGCAGGGGTACGCCCCTCATCCGCTGGAGGGCAGGCCGTCGGACGTCGATCCGCAGGCCTGGCTGCTGTCGCTGGGTGAGGCCGCCGCGGGCGGGCTTCTCGAAGGCGTGCAGGCCATCGGCGTCTCGGCGCAGCAGAACGCGGTCGTCCCGCTGGACGCGCAGGGCGGCACCGTACGGCCCGCGATGGTCGGCGGGGACAAGCGGGCGCAGGTCGCCGCGGTCGATCTGATCGACGCGCTCGGCGGTCGGCAGGCCTGGGCCGAGGCCGTGGGCGTGGTCCCGCAGGCGCCGCAGCCCGTGACGAAGCTGCGCTGGCTGGCGCGGACCGAGCCGGAGGCGGCGCAGCGCACCGCCTCGGTGCTGCAGGCGCACGACTGGCTGGTGTGGCAGCTGCTCGGCCGGCCGGCCCGGCGCACCGCGGACCGCGGCGGCGCCTCCGGTACGGGCTACTGGTCCGCGGCGGACGCCTCGTACCGTCCTGATCTTGTGGAGCTGGCGCTCGGGCAGCAGACGGCGCTGCCGGAGGTGCTCGGTCCGTCCGAGGCCGCGGGGACGACGCCGGAGGGGCTGCTGATCTCGGCCGGTACGGGCGAGACGATGGCCGCCGCGTTCGGGCTCGGCATCGGCGTCGGGGACGCCGTGGTGTCGCTCGGGGCGTCCGGGTCCGTGATGGCCGTGCACCACGAGGCGCTCGCCGACCCGCACGGGATGATCACCTCGCTCGCCGACGCGACCGGGATGCATCTGCCGGTGGTGCACACGTCCAATGCCGTACGGGCGCTGCGCGGGACGGCGGAACTGCTCGGCACGGACCTGGAGGGGCTCTCGCGGCTGGCCATGGAGTCCACTCCTGGTGCGCACGGCCTGGTGCTGCTGCCCTATCTGGAGGGTGAGCGCACGCCTCAACTCCCGCACACCGCCGGTACGTTGAGCGGTCTGCGGCGGGAGTCCATGAAGCCGGAGCACCTGGCGCGGGCCGCGTTCGAGGGGATGCTGTGCTCGCTGGCCGACGCGCTCGACGTGCTGCGGGGGCGCGGGGTGGAGGTGCGGCGGGTGTTCCTGCTCGGGCCGGCCGCCGAGCTGCCCGCGGTGCAGGCGGCGGCGCCGATGCTGCTTGGGGCGCAGGTTGTCGTGCCGCAGGCGGCGGACTACGCGGCGCTCGGTGCGGCGCGGCAGGCGGCGTGGGCGCTCGGGGTGTCGCAGGGCACGCTCGGTCCGCAGCAGCCGCCGGTGTGGCAGGGGCCGTCCGCGCAGGTCTGCGAGCCGGGCGAGGAGCTTCCGGTCGGGAAGGCCGTGCGGCAGCAGTACGTGGCGGTGCGGGAGCAGACGCATCCCGGGGCGTTCGAGGGCTGGCCGACCGGGTCGGTTCAATGAGCTGAGCCCCTGCCCGGTTAATGAGTTGAGCCCCGGCCCGGGGAGTGTCGGAGGATGGAGCGACCCTTTGAAACGCTTTCTCCGGCTACTGCGATGGGTATCGCGTGCTCATACGACTCCTGCGGAGCCATCTCGCTCCGTACAAGAACTCCATAGTCTTTCTGGTGCTGCTGCAGTTTCTGCAGACCTGCGCCACTCTCTATCTGCCCACCCTCAACGCCGACATCATCGACCGCGGTGTCGTGCGGGGGGACACGGGCTACATCCTCACCTTCGGTGCCCTGATGATCGGGGTCACCGTGGTGCAGGTGCTGTGCAACATCGGTGCCGTGTACTACGGCGCGCGTACGGCGGCGGCGCTCGGGCGGGACGTGCGCGGCGCGATCTTCGACCGGGTGCAGTCGTTCTCGGCGCGTGAGGTCGGGCAGTTCGGGGCGCCGTCCCTGATCACCCGCACCACCAACGACGTCCAGCAGGTGCAGATGCTGGTCCTGATGGCGTTCACGCTGATGGTGTCGGCGCCGATCATGTGCGTCGGCGGCATCGTGATGGCGCTCAGTCTGGACGTGCCGCTGTCGTCGGTGCTCATCGCCGTCGTGCCGGTGCTCGGCATCGCGGTCAGCCTGATCGTGAAGAAGCTGCGGCCCCTGTTCCGCACCATGCAGGAGCGGCTCGACACGGTGAACCGGGTGCTGCGCGAGCAGATCACCGGCAACCGTGTGATCCGGGCGTTCGTGCGGGACGCGTACGAGAAGGAGCGGTTCAAGGGGGCCAACACCGAGCTGACCGAGGTGTCGCTCGGGACGGGGCGGCTGCTCGCCCTGATGTTCCCGATCGTGATGACCGTGGTGAACGTGTCGTCGATCGCGGTGGTCTGGTTCGGGGCGCAGCGGATCGACAGCGGCGGCATGGAGATCGGCGCGCTGACCGCGTTCCTCGCCTATCTGATGCAGATCGTCATGTCCGTGATGATGGCCACCTTCATGTTCATGATGGTGCCGCGCGCGGAGGTCTGCGCCGAGCGCATCGAGGAGGTCCTCGACACCTCGTCGAGCGTCGTGCCGCCCACCGATCCCGTACGGGAGCTGAAGCGCCACGGTCACCTGGAGGTGCGGGCCGCCGGCTTCGCCTACCCGGGGGCCGAGGAGCCGGTGCTCAAGGCGATCGACCTGGTGGCGCGGCCCGGGGAGACCACGGCCGTGATCGGGTCGACGGGCAGCGGCAAGTCGACGCTGCTCGGACTCGTACCGCGGCTGTTCGACGCCACCGAGGGCGAGGTCCTCGTGGACGGTGTGGACGTACGCACCCTCGATCCGGCGCTGCTGGCCCGCACCGTGGGGCTCGTACCGCAGAAGCCTTATCTGTTCTCCGGGACCGTCGCGACGAATCTGCGGTACGGGAATCCGGACGCCACCGACGAGGAGTTGTGGCACGCGCTTGAGGTGGCGCAGGCGGCGGAGTTCGTGCGGAAGCTGGAGAACGGGCTCGACTCCCCCATCTCCCAGGGCGGCACCAACGTGTCCGGTGGGCAGCGGCAGCGGCTCGCGATCGCGCGGACGCTCGTACGGCGGCCGGAGATCTATCTCTTCGACGACTCGTTCTCGGCGCTCGACTACGCGACCGACGCGGCGCTGCGTTCCGCGCTCGGGCACGAGACCGCCGAGGCGACCGTGGTGATCGTCGCCCAGCGGGTGTCGACCATCCGGGACGCCGACCGGATCGTGGTCCTCGACGAGGGCCGGGTCGTCGGCACCGGGCGCCATCACGAGCTGATGGCCGACAACGAGACCTACCGGGAGATCGTGCTCTCCCAGCTCACGGAAG
>NZ_JASCIS010000040.1 GCF_029968015.1 Streptomyces luteolus | reverse complement strand
TTGGATGCCTTCGTGGAGTTGTTCCTGTGTCAGGTTGTCTCCGTACTTGTCGTGCAGTTCCATGCCCACCTGCATCGTGATCTGGTCGCCGGCGTCGTCATCACCGGTGAGAGCCGTCTCGCCCAGGGATGCACCGTCGATGAGTGTGTCGTGATCGAATCCGGCCGCGCGGCCCACGTATCCGTAGTGGATGTTGGAGTAGATGTCGTAGTAGACGGCCTTGTTCTGCTCGGGGTCCTTGAAGTAGAAGTCGTCCTCCTCTTGGAGGTTGTATCGGTCCTGGAGTTTGGGTTTGTGGTCCCAGTCCTGGTGGGGTGCCACCTTGGCAGCCCACATCGCCAGGGCCGCATTGGTGTCCGCGCCCGGGTCACGCCCGAACTCGTACCACTGGGGCGGGCGGAGCAGCATCTGAATGCTTTCCACGGTGTCCGACTTGGCGTTCCGCTTCATCTCGTCGAATATGTACGATTCCGCGTCGTTGAAGCGTTTCTCGCTCTCCATGTACTCGGCGACCTTGTCGAGGCTCCTGGAGGGGGCGGGGTTGAAGTCCTTGTCGTCCTTGCCTGCTCCGCTGGTGAGTGCCCAGGAAGCCTGCTCGTCCACGGCAGCGGCACGCCCCAGGACCTTGGTGATGCGTGTGGCGAACTCCTCGCACTTCTCCTGCTGTCCCCTGATCGCCTGCTGTCCGTCGGGGTCGTTGCGTGCCGTGGGGTCCTGGGCGAGGTCGTTTCGCGGTGTGACTTCGCCGGTTGAGCTCACGCGGAGGCCTTCGCTCTCCGCTTCGGGACCGGCGAGACGGTGCAGATCGTCCTTGCACTTTTTGAGCTCTGTGTGGGCCTGGTCGAGGATGGAGTGGATCGCCTTGGCTTCCGTGTGCGCGTCCCTGAACTCCTGGGCGACGTCCTTCACCTGCTTCGCGGCCTTCTGGGAGGTGCCGTCGGAGCTGGCCCAGCAGGCGCCGGCGAAGGGCTTCTCGAGTTCGTCCGGGACCGTTCCGTCGAGGGATTTGAGCTTCGATGCCATGTCCCCCCACGCCTTGGCGGCTTGCTCCAGCGCCTTGAGGTTGAAGTGATACAGCTGGTCGTACTTGATCACGTCGGCTGTCCCCCGCTCAGTCGAAGTCGCTCAAGGTCGGGCGTATGGCGTTCATGCCCTGGGCGTTGGCTGTCTCCGTCGTGAGGTAGTTGTCGGCGGTCTGGGTGCACTTGTCGTGCAGGGACCGGCACTTGCCCACGAGGGCGTCGGTCTGGGACTGCCAGGTGCGCAGCGCGCCTTCGAGCGCCACCCCCAGGGACCCGTACCAGTAGTCCATCTTCATGGCCGATGCGGCGTTCTGGGACTCGGTGTCCGCTGAGGCGCCGATGGCCTTCATCCGCCCCGCGAGCTCACCGGCCCCGGTTCCTGCCTTCTTGAGTGACTGTGGGTCACTTATCTGCGTCGTGCCAGACAACGTCCACTCCCCCGTCTGCGTTCGGGCAACGATGATCTTGAGGCTATCGGCACACCGGTCCGCCACCCAGGGGGACGTCAGCCAGGGCAGGCAATGACCCGGCCGCATTCCGCCTTCAAGGGTGGCGACCTCGGGTGCAGGGTGCCGACCAAGCCTTGGCTGTATCACAGAAAGACGCTTTCAAGTGCCCGGCATCGGTCCACGCTCGTGCGCCGCGGCGGGCGCTTGGCTCCAGGGGATCGGGGAGGAACGGTGAACTCTGCTGTAGCAGATGCATTTCTGACGTGTCATCACGATGCCGAATCCCGTCAGCGCTTTGCAGATGTCATGGAAGTACTGGGGTGTGTCCGATGACGGATCAGGTGCGCAGGGCGCACGGTCGGCGCGGCCCTCAGGAGTGAGCCGGGCTGCAGCGGCGCAGAGGTTGCTCGATCTGGAGGCCAGGAGTGAGCTGACGTCGCATCATGTTTGGTTAGTGGCCGAGGCGTTGGGCAGGTCGGAGCGTACGGTGTGACGGTGGCTGGCCGCTGCCCGCTCGCAGGGGCGTCTGGGGTGTGGGGTGAGGGTGTGGGACCGCAGGACGATGAGGTGTCCTGTCACAGTGGTTTCAAAAGGTCGAGGTTCGGAGGCCCGTACGGACACAGCTGGTACCGGACTTGGGGGGGCTCGACGTCTGGCGGGTGTCCGACGGTCGTCTGGAGTTACGCAGGCGAGCGTCACGCAGACCCATCTGCTCCGCGTGGTCCAGACGAGGCGCCCTATTCTGCTTGGCGCAACTCGTAGGCCTACAGGCCTTCGTAGTGGTGAAGGCCGGTGAGTGGTCGCGAACCTGAGGCTCCCAGCCGAGGCCGTGTAGTGCGGCTAGGGTCGTCCCATAAGTCATTGTCGGCCGGGTGGAGTGGGAGCTGGCCGTGGCCGGTGTGGTTCGTTCAGCCGGTGATCGCGAGGTTACGCAGGCGGGCGACGCCGTGCATGGCGTGGTGCACGCCGTCGCCTTGTGGCGGCAGTCCCGCGGGATCTTCCAGCCCTTCATGCGTGCGAAGGTGTGCTCGACGCGGGCGCGTACTCGTTTGTGGGTGCGGTTGTGTTGCTGCTTCCAGTCCGGGAGTTCGGCCTGGCCCTTCGCGCGGCGGTGCGGAATGACCAGTCCGGTGCCGGGATAGCCGCCGTCGGCGATGGTCGTCGTGTGGTCGACGGCGGCTTTGGCGCTGGATTCCGCCCACGCCCTGCGGTCGTTGCGGTTGCCCGGCAGGAGGTCGGCCGACCACCACGACCAGGCAGGTGTCGGCGTCGATGACCACCTGTTGGTTGGTCGAATACGGGTAGTTCTTCGATACTGCTCGGCCACCGTGTGGTCGCGGGTGGGCACGAGAGTCCCGTCCACGTTGAGCACGGTGTCCTTACGGAACCGCTGGCGCGGCTGAGGGCGAGCTTCGGACCGAGGTGATCGGTGATCTGGTCGGCGGCGGACCTGGAAACACCGAGCAGCGGGTCGAGTTGGCGCATCGTCAAGTTAGTACGCCAGTACGCCACAACCAGCAGGATGCGGTCCTCCAGAGGGAGGCGCCACGGGTCGTCCACGCCGCGGCTCGTCCGCGAGCTCGCGGCGCACCACGGTCACCAACTTGCCGAAGCGGCGCTGGCTCAGCCCGGTGAACGGGCAATCCAGGTCGGCTCCGACGCCGTGATCACACCAGCCACCACGAGATCATCGCACCCGTGACCAGGAGGTCCTCCAGCAAGCCTCCCCGCCTCAGTGGAACTCGTGGACCACCTGGATCTCGCCGACGATGTGGGCGTTGAAGTCGTCCAGCTCCTCCGCCGGAACCCAGAGTTCGAGGATTGTCTGCCCGCCGGCCTGCCGGACGGGATACCGGCACAGGAACTCCGACTCAACCTCGAATCGAGTGACGAAGCCGGCGCCATCGTGCTTCACGTTCCAGTCCCTGGCGATCCTGACCGCGTAGTCCTCGTTGAGGACCGGGTAGAAGATCGGCTGCTCAGGCAGCCGGGGCGGCCAGGCGCGCCAGTTCAGCTCGCGAACCAGATCCAGCTCCTTGGGGCCGGTGGGGCGCCACAGGGTCGTCGTTGGTTGCTGGCTTGTCATCTGCATCGCTCTCTGAACGTAGGCCGCGGGTACAGCGGGTCGGGGGAGCGGACGATACCGGTACCGCGAACGCGGCAGCTCCAGAATTTCTGCACCTTGCCGCCGCCTCGACCAGCAGTTACGGGGCAACCCTTACAGCGACGGGCGCCAGAGAACGGAATCAGAACCAGAACCGGCACATGGGCGGGAAAGGTGAAGGAAGCGGAGGCTTGCGCTCGCAGCCTCGGAACGCCCGTAAGTCCCGCTGAGCTCGGTTTTCTTGACACGGACGTGAATCTTGACTTTATGTGACCGGGTGCGGGGGCGCGGTCGCTCCCGCGTATTCGGTCCGTGGGAGAAGGAAGCCCAAGATGTCCTACCCGCCGCCCAGCTCGGGCAGCGCACATCCATACCCTCAACAGCCGCCGCAGCAGCAGTCGTGGCCCGTCCAGTCGCCGCCCGGTGTGCCGCCGGCGGGGCAGGGCCAGTGGCCGCCGCACCCGCCCGGTGGCGGAACGGGCGGGAGCGGCGGGCGCAGGACGGGCGGCATCCTCCTCATGGTCTTCGGCCTGCTGCTCCTGTGCGGCGGAGGCGGCCTGGCCGCCCTGGAGTACAGCGAGCCCCCGAAGACCGTCGGCAACCCCAAATTCGGCCCGTCCCTGTGGCGAGACACTCCGATCGACAAGCTCTTTCCCGAGGCCATCGGCGGCTACGGCAACACAGGCGTGGGGCTCTACGACGCGAAGCAGGCCACTTGGAACCGGGTGGGCATCTCCCCGGACACCGAGTGCGACAAGGGTCTGACCAACAAGGTCCTCAAGGTCGCCAAGGAGAACGGCTGCAAGGCCGTGATGCGTGCCACCTACGTCGACCACACCGGAAACATGGTGAGCACCGTCGCCCTCGTCGTGATGGAGCGCGGCACGGA
The DNA here is from genome assembly GCF_029968015.1 of Streptomyces luteolus. Taxonomy (GTDB): domain Bacteria; phylum Actinomycetota; class Actinomycetes; order Streptomycetales; family Streptomycetaceae; genus Streptomyces; species Streptomyces luteolus. The sequence continues at coordinate 66,759 of NZ_JASCIS010000040.1, read as the reverse complement.
GGACGATCCGCCGAAGGACCGGCTGGCGGGTTTCGTGGAGGAGGACGAGGCCGAGAACGAGGGCGCCATCGCCCCCTACGCCGTGCCCGGCACCCTGGCCGCCAAGTGGGAGTCTCGCAACGGCCGTCAGCTCCTCGCGGTGCCCTTCCAGCCCGCCCCGAAGATGCCGTACGTGGTCGGCGCCACCATCGGCTCGGTGGACGGCGCGATCGCCGGCGGTGACCTGCCCGACAAGTGGGCGGAGATAAGCGGCGGCGTGGACAGCGACCGTGAGTCCTGGAACGCGAACGCCGACGAACTGGCCAGCCTGTACTCGGCCCACATCACCAACATCATGGCGGGAGATGCCAAGTGACCCGTGCCCACCTCCTGCGCACTACCTCTGTCACCGGAGCGGTGGCGGCTGTCGCGCTCGCCGGTTTTGGCATCTCCCCGGCCGCGGCCGCGGAGAAGACGCCGGCCAGCTGGGAGTCGAATGCCCTCGGCCTGCCGGCCGCCCACCGCAGCACCCAGGGCGAGGGCGTGACCGTCGCGGTCCTCGACAGTGGCATCAACCCCGACCACCCCGCGCTCAAGGGCAGCGTCGACAAGATCGCGAAGGACTTCTACGACGCAGACGGGCTCAAGCCCGGTGACCGGAAGTACGGCGAGCACGGCACCTCGATGGTCTCGGACGTACTCAAGGTGGCACCCAAGGCGCGGATCATCTCTGCGCGGGTGACCAACGACGAGGACGACGACAACGGGTCGCTGGAAGACCAGGAAGAGGAGAACCCGGTCGCCAAGGGCATCGACTGGGCGGTGGCCAACGGTGCCGACGTGATCTCCCTGAGCCTCGGCGGCGGCATGTTCAGCGACTTCGACGAGCGCGAGGCGGCCGCGGCCGCCCGCGCCGTCAACAAGGGCGTGGTACTCCTGGCCTCCGCGGGCAACACCGGCGGCGACGACGAGATCAACGACGGCAACTTCCCCGCCGGCTACCCGGACGTGATCAGCGTGGCGGCGACCCAACCCGGCGGTACCCGCGCCGAGTTCTCCACCGTGCGCGCCCACAACACCATCGCCGCGCCCGGCGTCGGCATCACCAGCGCCGACACCTCCGGCGGCTACCGCAAGGTCAACGGGACCTCCCCGGCCACCGCCCTGGCCTCCGGTGTCGCAGCGCTGACGATCTCCAAGAACAAGGACCTCACGCCCGCCCAGACCCGGGCCATCCTGGTCGACACCGCCCAGCACCCTCCCGGCGGGCGCAACAGCCTGGTCGGCGCCGGCCAGATCAACGCCGCGGCAGCCGTACGAGCCGCCGCGAACCCGCCGAAGGCCGGCTCGGCGCCGGTGGCGTACAAGGGCGACAAGAAGCACTTCGCCAAGCCGACCGGCGCCAAGCCCAAGCTCGCCGCGCCGGAGGAGACCGGGACGCGCACCATGGCACTGGTGGCAGCGGGAGTTGGGCTGCTGCTTGCCGTGGCGGGCGGGGTGCTGATGCGCCGTAAGGCCGGTTGAGGCGCTGCGAGTTCGGCCGGACGGCCGTTGAGCCCGGCTGGTGCTCCAGCGGGCTTGGTGTCCGGCCTAGCCGCAACAACCCAATCCTTCGCTGACCTCCACCTTGTGCCCCGGTGAAGTCAGTCAGGCGGGAAGGTCGATGCGATGGCGTTCGCCGCCCTCGGGACAACTGGGGGGCCAGCCTGGCCCCAGTTGGCGGCGAGCGCGTGCTGAGGGGCGGGCACGGCAGCACGGCAGTGGCCAGGTTCGCTGCTTCCAGGACGTGGCGAACTCGCCGACGTACGCGAGCTGGTCGTAGTCGTGGTCGTGGTTGGCGTGGTAGCGGCCGAGGGGTGTGGTCGTGGGGCGAATGACGGCCGCGCGTACGCCGTCCGGCGAGTGGAGCAGATGCATGTGGTACTCGTCCGGTGCGTAGGCACCGGTCTCCCGTACCAGTACGGGGACACGTCGGCTACTTCACGCGGGCCGGCGATCCTGCTCACTACTTCGATGATCATCGCGTCGTCTCTCCGTTCGTGGGCACGCCGGCAGCACCCGGGCATGGGGGCGCCGGAGGCGCTCCCCCTTACCGGGCCGGTGCCGCGGAGCGGCCACTCCGGCATGAGAGTTGGGGCGCGCGCCCTGCAGGCCGCTGCTGGTCCTTGATGGAGATATTTGAATCTCCTGTGCTCACATGGCCTCAGGGTTGCTCATCGCAATTCTCCAGGCGAACCACCGCGCTGGCCTACGGTCTGGCTGCCCAGCAGGTTGACCTGCTGGGGGACGGCGATTGAGAACGGTGCGCGAAGTGCCGATGCCAGCGGGCCCGCGTACGTTTCGGTTGACCGCCCGGCCGGGCGGTGGGGAGGAGTGAGACATGGCGTGGGTCGGGGATGCTCGGCTGGCAGCCGGGCCTGAGGCCACCTGGTACCTGGAGACGGCTTTCACGCCCGGCGCTCATCTGGGGACGGTGTACGACGATCCGACAACGCCCGTCGTTGTGACCGGGGTCGAGGAGGTGACGTCCATGCGCGTACCCAGTGGCCGTCTTGTCGTCGATGCGCCGTGGGACGACGACGATGCCTGGAGATACGAGCGAGGGCTGTTGACGAGGCCCCCGCGGGAGCTGGCGGTGTGCATTCCCCCGGGCGTTTACCGAGTGGAGATCGCGTGGACGGCGGGCCCGTACGAGTTCTTCGGCGAGCGCTTCGATGGCGTTGAGTGTGCCGCGACGCGCCTGTGCATCGGCGACGGCCCTGTGGTCGGGTGGGAGATGGGCCTGGGTGTCGATGAGGATATCGACCGGCTTCAGCCGGGCGAGGAACCCCGTTTTGGCGCCGACGCCAATGTTGGCTGCTTTGCCGACGCGGGTGCGTGGACGACCTTGTCCGCGCCGTTTCGTACGTACGTGGACGGCAGCCCGGTGCCGCGCGATACCGAACAGCTGCCCGACGGGTGTGAGCGGGTACGCGACGAGTCGCAACGAGCCGATCTGGTCACGTTCACGGCGGAGTCGGGCGGCGTCGTCTGGTTGGGCCGCACCAAGACCGGCGATGTGGCCGCGATCGTCGTCACGAGCGGCATGGCCGGCGCCAAAGCCTGACGTAGCACGCACCGGACCCGGCACTCGCCGGGCCCCACACTCTCTTGCCGCCTGGTCCGCGGTGAGCTTGGGGCGGCCCCGGGCTCGTGCGGATGTCCTCGGTCGCGGCGTTGGCGACGCCGCTGTCCGCAAGCAGATCAGCTCTTCGCTTCGCGGACGTCCTTTCCCTGTTCGGCGAATGCCTTGAAGTCCTGCATGTGCTGTTGCGACTGACTGCGGAAGGCACCGGGCATCAGGAGCCCCACCAGCCGCATCAGCAAGCTGCTGAACCGGTACTCGTTCTCGCTCACCCAGAGTGTCGTCTCCGGGCCGGCCTCGGTCAGCCGGTCGCGCACGGCGCTCCACATGCCCTCGCCGACGATCTCGCGGTCGAAATGAACGACGCTCTCTTTCGGGATCCCGTGCAGGTCTGCCGGTTCCCGGCGCGTGATCGTCTCGGTGGCCTCGATCCTCCGCTGCCCCCTCTCCATCACGACCCGCGACGTGGTGCCGACCTGCCCGTGCACCCCACTCAGCGGCTCGTGCATTGCCAGGCCCCGCAGCCACTTCGGCATGTGTGCCGGGCCTGCAAGCAGTTGGATCACCCTTTCCCGCGGCAGGGCGATCTCGATCGAGACGGTGTACTTCATGGCGGAGCCCTCCAGGTTCCTGAGTGAACGGCGAGGCCGGTTCCGGACAGCAATGCGACAAGAAGTTCGGGGATCTTGCGGGTGAGGGCGTGTCGGCCCTCTTGGAGATTGGCCTGCTCGTAGGACAGAGCCCCCCGCGGCCGGTCAGTGGCGGAGCGTGTGACCGGCCAGGCAGCGGCTCACTGACCGGCTCGGGGCCGGTCACCTCGCCGTCTCGAGCTGCGCGACGAGGTCGTCCAGGCACGCCTGCCAGCCTCCGGAGGCGTTGTCGGCAATGGAGGGGTCGGCCATGACGTGTGTGAACACCAGACGGCAACCATCGCCCTCGTCACGCAGCTCGATCCTGAGATGGTCGTCGAACTCCCGCTCACTGTCGTCCGGGTCGTGCTCGTCGAACGCAGCCGGTGCGGGTCGAAGGCGGTGATGGTGGCGGTGTAGACCGTGCTCTCACCGTCGTCGAAGGCAATCCGGCCGCCGGCCTTCGGCTCCAGCTGTGTCACACGGAACGGGTACCACTGGCTCAGATGCCGCGGATCGGTAACGGCCGGCCAGCCCTTCGCGCGACTGTGCCTCAGAAAGCGTTCGAACTGCAGGCAGGCCGACCGCCAATGGTGGTGGTGTTGGTCTCGCTCATCACGTCACTGCTCCTCGGCCGTCTGACCCGGCAGTTCTTCGGGGGCATCGTTTCCAAGTGCCACTCCAGCACTTCCAGGCGTTCGGACCACAGCCGGCGATACGGCGCAAGCCAGTCGTCGAGAACGGCAGCGGATCCGGGCGGAGTTCGTACCAGCGGCGCTGCGCTTCCGCCGCACCGCGACGAGCCCGGCCTTCACGCAGCACCCGCAGATGCTTGGACACCCGCGGCTGGCTCCTCTCCAACTCGTAGGCGATCTCCCCCACGAGTCGGGGGCGCGCTCGAGCAGCAGCCGAGCACCCGCCACCGCGTGGGGTCGGGCGTAGCGCCGGGAGATCGCCCTGCGGCGGACGGGGCGACCAGCTCGGGTTCGCACGCCAGAGAGGCGCAGTGGCAACAAGGGAGAGTGATGTCCCCTGCACCATCCTCCCGGTCCCCCAATACCGCCGATGCACGGAACCGACAGCGCAGCGCAACCACCACCTGGGGGAGGAACTCGACGCTGACGAACCCTCGGGGTGAGCGGCCGGAAGCCGTCGATCAGCTACGCGGAAGATCGAGGGCCCATCCAGGATCCTGGGTCTCGTCCCCACTGGCATACCAGCGCGCCTGTCCTCCCTTGCTCGGGATGTCCAAGATGATCTGGCCGGTCACCTTCTCGCCTGGCTGCAACGTGGTGGAGTCCAGCACATCGGCCCGAGGAGCTTCCTTGCTCGGGTTGTACGTTATGTAGGGCACGTTGGTCTTGGTGCCGTCGTCAGCTGTGTGCGTCAGCGTCGACAGGCTGATTTGGTAAGGCGCCCCACCGACGTTTTCATAGGAGGCGTCCAGGACGGCCCACTGTCCGTTGTCCGGATAGCGGTACCAGTCGGCCTTGTCCGTGTATTGCTTCTCCTCGTCCGTCACCGTCAACCGGGCGTAGTACCGCACCGAGTTGATTGTGATCTTGAGTCGGATGACCTGGTTTTCATCGTCGGTGATGGTCACCTGCAGTGGCCTGCCGACAGCAGCCTGGTTGCGCGACTGACCCGGCGGTATCGAGGCGATCGGCTCAGGCAGTTCGGTGCCGGCGTAGCGGGCGACAGCAGTGTCGATGGCGAGGTCTGCCTGCTCGGCTGTGGCACCAAAAACCAGCACCTCGACATTGTCACCATCCACCACCCGTGTACGAACCTCGAAGGTGACCCCCGCGCCTTTCAGGACCCCGTTGCTGTTGCCGTCTCCCCCCGCAGCGGAAGTGAAGCGGACATCGAACGCCGTGCCCTCGATCGTTGCCGTCGAGCACTCCTCGATGTCTTCGATCACTCGGGTGTCCTTGCCGTCCGGCACGACCAGCTCAGCCACGCCCTTATCCTCAGCGCTGGTCTCAAAGCCAATCTTCTTCGCCGCCCGTGTCCCGAAGTCAGCCAGTGCCTCACACCCAGGAACCTCAGCAGTGCCCGGGTCCGAAAACGTCGTCGGCTTGACTGGCAGGCCACCCAGGATCTGCTCCACGTCTGCCTCGGTGAGCAGTTCTGAAGGGGCTTTGGACGAGGGCTGCACCACCGCGCTCTCGGCGGTCTTGGGCGCGTCATCACTGTCATCCAGGCCTGTCGTCAACAGGCCCAGCACCACCGCGACCGCGGCAGCAATCACTTTCCGATGGCTGTTCATGGTTCGCACGCATTCCACGAGCGGGACTGCCTGTGCCTGTCCAGCATCCAACGATCCCGGTCACATCACCAGCCCGGCCCGTACCGGCTGCCGTGCGAGCTCGCCGAGGGCCTCGATGCCCTGCCACGCGGAATCGCATTGATTCCTGCGGCGTGATCCTCACGAACGCGTAGTCGCTCGCCTGCTGCCGGTGCAGCCCACCATGGGCGGGTATCGGATGGTCCAGGCCGGCAAGGAAGACGCCCAAGATCTCGGCCTGCTCTGACTAGATGATCGGCAGTCATCCGCTCGCCGACTCCCGGGGGGGGCGACGACCACGAGGGCAGACCTTCGAAGAGGTACTCGCCGCCGTCAGGCCGATCATCGCGGCGGTCGATGTTCCCGTGTCCGTGGACCTGGAGGCCGGATACGGGCAGGAGCCCACGGATCTCATCGCCGGACTCACCGAGGCCGGCGGCGTCGGTCTCAACCTCGAGGACACCGTCCACTCGGACGGCGGCCGCGTGCGCAGCACGCAGGAGCACGCAGGAGCACGCGAGGTACATCGCCGGCCTGCGCACTGCGGCCGACGCCGCGAGGATCCCGGTCTGGATCAATGGGCGCACCGACGTCTTCCTGCACGCGGAAGACGCCTCCGGCGTCCTCGACGAGGCGATCGAGCGGCTGAGGGCCATGGAGCAGGCCGGCGCCGACTCCCTCTATCCGGTGCGTATCCAGGACGACGACGACCTGCTCGCGGCGGTGATCGACGCCGTCTCCATTCCCGTGAACTCCACGGCCCACCCCGTCAAGCACGACCTCGAGCGCTTTCGCCGCCTGGGCGTCGGGCGGATCACCTACGGCCCACTGCTGCAACTCGCCATGACCGACGCGATGAAGAACATGCTCCGCCCGTGGACGCCCTGAGGAGTTGACCGAGCACGACTTCCGGCGATCGACACTGATTGCTCCTGACCGCACGGATCCCCAGCCTTGGCCCAGGTCTCGCCGGCGGCCTCGACCAGGCTGATCCCGACCGTCAGGGCCGCACCAGCACACCCAGCGGCTCTTCCAACAACGGCAGTTGGGTGAAGCGAGCATCGGCCTGCGCCGGGGCGCCGGGCCGTCGGGATCACCACCGCGATGTCCGCGGGCTCCGTCAGCAGCCGGTCGTAACGGTTCTCGGCATGGTCATCGCCGATCTCCACCATCATGTGCGGATGCGCGTCGAGGAGTCGCCGGGCCGCGGATGCCCTCACCGCCGAGATGGCTGTGGCCGCCCCCGCGATCCGTAACCTCCCCGCCTCCTCGTGCCCGTAGGCCGCCAGCTCGGCGGAACGGGTGGCAGACCTCACCGCGCAGGGGCCGCCCGATCATTCATTTCCTGGGTGCAGGGGCTTTGAGGTGGGCGAAGACCACGGTGTTTTCCGTGTATTGCTTGTTGCTGTGGTCGTAGCTGCCGCCGCAGGTGATCAGGCGCAGTTGGGGGTCGGGTGTGTCGGCGTACACCCGGTCGTCGGGGAAGTCGTCCCGGGGGAAGTTGTCGACGTTGTCGACGAGGAATGTCGCGGTGGTGCCGTCTTCGCGCTTGATGGCGATCTCGTCGCCCGGGTCCAGCGTGCTGAGGCGGGCGAAGACGGCGGGCTTGGTCGTGGTGTCGAGGTGGCCGGCGACGATCGTGGTGCCGCGCTCGCCCGGGGAGGGGCCGGCAGCGAACCAGCCGGCCAGGTTCGTGTCGTCCGGCGGCGGGGCGTTCAGGCGCCCGGAGGGGCCGATGGCCAGTTCGGTGAAGGGGGCGTCCACATCGATGGTGGGGATGAGCAGACGTGTGGGCGCCGAGCGAGGCATTGCCGGGCTGGCAGCCGTGCTGCTGGGAGTGGCCGCGGGCGTGGACGGTGCGCGCGGGCTTGCTGCGGGCGCCGGGGCGGGTAGCGAGAAAGCGCCGGCTGCGTCGGCCCAGCCGAACGCGAAGACGACCAGCACAACGGGCGCGAACCACGCCGGCAGACGGGACAGTCGCGTACCGGCCAGCTCGGGCTCTCCCGAGTCGACCAGTGAACGGATCTTCATGCCGCAGCACCTCAGCCAGCGAAAGAGGAAGGGGAGGACACGTTGGTCCCGGCGCGCCCAGCGTGCGGCCGCAGCTCCTCCGCGAGCCGCCCAGCCGCACGCTGTGACACGCCGGACCTCAGGGTCAGGCAGCGTCGCGGCCGGTGCGCCGGCGCAGCATGAACATTCCCGCGCCCAACCCTCCCAGGAGCGCCAGTCCGCCGGCCGTCGTCACGCCGGACGAGGACAGACCGCCACCGCCCGTGTGCATGCCGCCCTTGGGCTTGTCCTTGTACTCGTGGTCCTTCTTGTGGTCCTGGTCCTTCTTGTCCCAGTCGTCCCCGCCGACCGAGGCGAGCAGACCACCACCGGTGCGCATGCCACCCTTCGGCTTGCCCTCGTGGTCCTTCTTGTCGTGGTCCTTCTTCTCCCAGTCGTCCCCGCCGACCGACGCGAGCAGACCACCACCGGTGCGCATGCCACCCTTCGGCTTGCCCTCGTGGTCCTTCTTGTCGTGGTTCTTCTTCTCCCAGTCGTCCCCGCCGACCGACGCGAGCAGACCACCACCGGTGCGCATGCCACCCTTCGGCTTGCCCTCGTGGTCCTTCTTGTCGTGGTCCTTCTTCTCCCAGTCGTCCCCGCCGACCGACGCGAGCAGACCACCGCCGGTGCGCATGCCACCCTTCGGCTTGCCCTCGTGGTCCTTCTTGTCGTGGTCCTTCTTGTCGTGGTCGCTGCTGTAGGAGTGGTCGTCCTTGTCCCCGTTGCCGGCGCTGGATGTGCTGGAGGCGGACGCCCCAGGGGCTGCGATGACGAGAGCCGCCGTGGCGGTGGCAGCGGCGAGGAGGGTGCGAGCAGTACGCATGAAGGATCCTTCCGTCGCACGCTGCGTCAGCTGACCTGCTGTCAGCTTGTTCTGGGCGCAGCGGCGACGTGGTCACCGTCAGCCAGATGTGACCAGCCCACCACTCGGGCTGGTAACTGGGTGAAACCGTGTGCGGTGAACGGATGAGACACAGGCGTGTCCATCCCTCGCTTGGCGCCACGAGCAGCTAGTGGACGCGAGCCTCCGCCCCCGCCCACACGGATGTCGAGCCGTCCCAGCATCCGGGGCCCGAGGTCGTTTCGGCCGAAGCGTTGTCGATCCGGCGGGAGCGCCACACGCACACCGCGCCACGCACCTGCTCGTCCAAGAGCAGCTTCAGGCTCAGCAGTGCGACACGTCCACGTGAACGGGCCATGGGGGCGGGGTGTTCATGCGAGTTCCTCCCCCTGCAGCCGCCGGCGAAGGGCCACCGAGGACTGGCCCACCTTCTACACCCAAGTACCGGTGTGGGTACTGCTGTCCGGCTGCAGCGCGCAGGCCTACAGGCTGTACGCGTTCTTGTCCGAGCACATCAACTCCCGTACCCCCGGCCGGCGCATCGCCTGGCCCAAGGGCGACGCCATCGCCCGCGCCCTGGGCCTGAAGGACTACCGCAAGGCGGCCCGCTACTGCCGCGAGCTGGAAGCGCTCGGCGCGATGCGCATCGAGGAGATCCGCTACGCGGGCGGGATGCGCCGGCGCAACCGCTACCACGTGCGCTTCAACCCGCCCGAGACCTACCAGGGACTGCTGTCGCTCAGCCAGTTCTACGAGACCAACCCCGACGTGCGCTCACCGAACACCAAGCCTTCCGTCACCCAAAGCGCAGGTCATGGCCGTGGTGCCGAAAAGGGCACCACCGCAGGTGCCCAGGAAGGCACGACGGACGGTGCCGCACCGGAGGTCATCGGCGGGACCGTGCAGGGCACCGCACAACCAGACCAACACCAACCACACCCAGGAGGACCAGAGACTGCGCCTTCGGCGCGCAGCGTCGCTGACGCCCGCAGGGCCCGTGAACCCCGCAGTCGGCCCGGTGCCGGCGGCTGCGCCGCGCCCGACGGCGCCACGGCGCCGAACACCTCCCCCGCCACACCCGCCAGACCCGCCACACCTGCCAGCCCCGCCAGCCCCGCCAGCCCCGCCAGCCCCGCCAGACCCGCCAGACTGTCGCACGCACAGCGCGACGCCATGCGCCAGGTGGAAGCCGAACTGCCCACCGAACTGCGCGCCTTGCTCCCCGCCCGCCGCCCCCGGGCACTGCGCGACACCCTGGTCGCCGCGCTCGCCCAGCGCACCCCCCAGCAACTGACCGCACGCGCCGACCGGCGTTGGTACACGTGGGGCTTCGCCGCCGCGGCCGACACCCGCTCCGGCGGCCCGGGCCTGAGCAGCCCGGTCGGCGTGGCGGTCCGGCTGCTGGGGGAGGGCGAGTGCCCCGACCCCCGCTGCGAGGACGGCACCGTCATCGACACCGGCGCGCCCTGCCCCCGGTGTGCAGAACGCCGCGAGGATCGCCGCCGCAGCAGCGGCCGCGCCGGCCGGGCCCGCGCACTTGCTGTGGCAGCCGCCGGAGAACCGGAGCGTGCCGTCCCCTCACCGGCGCCGCCCGTACCCCTCGTCCCAGCCACGGCCGAAGCGGTTGCGGTGGCGCCGTGCCCGGGCTGGGACAGCGTGCCCTGCGGACGCAACTCCCCCGCCACCGGCGGCCTCTGCACCCGCTGTCGGGCGCGCACCCTCACCTGATCATTCAGTTTGCTTTAAAAAAATCTTCGAAAAGTTTCGATAGACCTAATGGATGGATGCCTGCGAGAGTCGTTCTCACGCACCGACTCCCAGCGCCTTCAGAGAGGTTCCCCGATGACGATCGACCCGTCCCGCGCCAACGACGCCGCCCCCTACGGCGGAGGCAACCCGTACGCCGACTACCGCGCCGGCGACTTTGCCTTCACTCAGCTCACCGACCTCGCCGACCGGCGTTTCGGGGCTGCCGTCGTCGCTGCGAACGACGAGTTCTTCGCCGAACGGGAGAACCTCCTCACGCCCGAGCGCGCCGAGTTCGACCCGCATGCCTTCGCCCACAAGGGCAAGGTCATGGACGGCTGGGAGACCCGGCGCCGGCGCGGTGGGTCAGCGCAGACGCCGCACCCGGACGCCGACGACCACGACTGGGCACTGGTCCGGCTCGGCGCTCCCGGGATCATCCGCGGGATCATCGTCGACACCGCGCACTTCCGTGCCAACTACCCGCAGCAGATCAGCGTCCAGGGCGCCTGCGTCGAGGGCATCGTGAGCCCCGAGCGGCTGCTGTCCGACGAGGTGAAGTGGGAAGAGATCATCCCCCGCACCGAGGTCCGCGGCCACGCCGCCAACGGCTTCGAGGTGAGCGTCGAGCGCCGCTTCACCCACCTGCGGCTCAACCAGCACCCCGACGGCGGCGTGGCCCGCCTGCGCGTACACGGCGAGGTCGTGCCCGACCCGTACTGGCTCGAACTGCTCGGCACCATCGACCTGGCCTGCGTCCTCAATGGCGGCACCGTCCAGGACGCCTCCGACGGGTTCTACTCCTCCCCCGGCAACACGATCCTGCCCGACCTGTCCCGCAAGATGGACGACGGCTGGGAGACCCGCCGCCGCCGCGACCAGGGCAACGACTGGATCGCCTACCGCCTCGCGGCCCAGGGCGAGATCCGCGCCGTCGAGATCGACACCGCCTACCTCAAGGGCAACGCCGCCGGATGGATCGCCCTCTCCGCGTGCGACGGTGAGGACGGTCAGTGGACCGAGATCGTCCCCCGTACCCAACTCGAGCCGGACACCCTGCACCGCATCCCCCTCGCCGCCCCTGCCCTCGCGACCCACGTCCGCCTGGACGTCTTCCCCGACGGCGGCATCTCCCGCCTCCACCTGCACGGCAGCTTCACGACCCAGGGCATCACCGAACTGCGCACCCGCCACGACGAGCTGACGAACTGACCCGCGCGCTCACAGGCCGGGCCGCGCTGGTCCTTGCACCAGCGCGGCCCGGCCCGCTGCACCGTGTGTCTCGCAGTGCAGATGGCCACAGGAGGGCCGACAACCCCACTGACAGACAACGCGCCGACCTGAATCAGTCGAGCACGCGCTGGAAGTCGTGACTCCCCCTCTCCAGGAGGCGTCGTGTGGCCGGAGGAATCGCAACCCCGGCCACACGATCCCCATGCGCTGTGGACGAGCCCGAGCGAATTTCGCCGAGGTATTCAGGGGTTGAGATCGATGACGCGGACCTCCGGGGGGAGTGGCGAATGCCGCGGGCAGGCCCAGCTCCAGGACCGTGACGCCGAGCGGTTGGGCGATGTGCACACCGGTGCCCGGGCGTTGCCGGTCGGCTTCGACACGCTCTGCCCGTTTGGCGAGCCGGGGGTGGAGACGATCCCGTGCCTGAGCGGTCGCGGTGCCGTTGCCGACTCCAGGCCACCTGCGACGAACGCTCGATCTGACGAGGCGTCGCTCAGGCTGAACACCCGCCGGGAACGGAGCCGTTGACGATCATGGACTTGCGTCGAGTCCACCGCTGTCACGGACAGAGCAAAGTGGCTCCCCATCCCGCCGATGCAGTGGCTCCCATTCACTCCGACAAGATCAACAGTCGGAACAGGGAGAGGCGGGAGACGGGGAAGGCGCCCTCGGACGGGTCCCCGGCACCCGTGCCTCGCCCCCGCTGCAGGGGTGTCCCAGCCGAACAGGGCTCCGAGCTGCCAGCGCACCGCGAGCAGCAGGCGCGAATCACCAGCGGATCACCAGCGGATCGCGCTGCCGTGCCCGCGTCTCGGCGAGCCCGGCGAGGGAAGTCGTCCACCTCGTCGAAGTGCTCCGGCCGCGAGTAGTGGACGTCGGCAAAGCCAACGGTCATGGCGCGTCACCAGGGGAGGGGCGGGCAGATGTCTGCTCCACCCCCTGGCTGCGGCCGGCAGTCCTCCAGCCAAAAAATCGAGTCTTGCAACATGATGACGGTCGTCTAATAATCGACCGGACGCCGTGGTCGGTCGTGTTCGTCGATCGCGCTCTGTGTCTGACTTCGCGCGCCCCTCGGGCCGCCGGACGAACCATCCCTGAAAGGCCCCACCGTGACCGACCCCGTGACCTCATCCGTGCGCCCCCTGGACGGCTGGGCGCGACGTGCGCAGGAGCTGGACGCCGCAGACCCGCTGCGCGCCTTCCGTGACCGCTTCCTCACCCCGGACGGGAGTGATGTGATCGCCTACCTCGACGGCAACTCGCTGGGCCGGCCGCTCGCCGCCACCGCCGAGCGGATGGAGCGCTTCGTCTCCGAGGAGTGGGCGGGCCGCCTGATCCGGGGCTGGACCGATGACTGGCTGGACTGGCCCGAGGCCGTGGGCGACCGGGTCGCCGCCGCGGCCCTCGGAGCTGCCGCAGGTCAGACGGTCGTCGCGGATTCGACCACGGTCATGCTCTACAAGCTGGCGCGCGCGGCACTAGACCTCACGCCCGGCCGCCACGAGATCGTCCTCGACACGGACAACTTCCCCACCGACCGCTACGTCCTCGAAGGCGTCGCCGCCGAGCGCGGACTGCGGCTGCGCTGGATCGAGTCGGACCCGGCAAGCGGCGTCACGGACGAGCAGGTCGCCGCCGAGGTCGGCCCGGACACCGCGCTCGTCGCGCTCAGCCACGTCGCCTACCGTTCCGGCCACCTGGCCGACGGCGCCGCGATCACCCGGACCGTGCACGCTGCGGGCGCCCCGATCCTGTGGGACCTGTGCCACTCCGCGGGCTCGGTGCCCGTCCAACTGGACGCCTGGGAGGCCGACTTCGCCGTCGGCTGCACGTACAAGTACCTCAACGGCGGCCCCGGCGCCCCCGCCTTCGGATACATCGCCCGACGGCACCAGGACAGCACGCAGCAGCCGGTGTGGGGCTGGATGGGCCGCAAGGACGCCTTCGAGATGGAGCAGGGCTACGTCCCGGCGCCGGGTGTGCGCTCCGCGCTGAGCGGAACCCCGCCGATCCTCGCGATGGTGCCGCTGCTTTCCAGCCTGGACACGCTGGAGGAGGCGGGCATCGAGGCGGTCCGCGTCAAGTCACTCCAACTGACCGAGTTCGCCCGGGAGTTGGCGGACGCCTGGCTCACCGAGCACGGCGTCCGCGTAGCCTCACCGCTCGACCCGGAGCAGCGCGGCGGCCACATCACCCTGTGCCGGGCCGACTTCCGCGAACTGACCGCGGAGCTGTGGAAGCGCGGCGTCGTCCCGGACTTCCGCGCCCCGGACGGCATCCGCATCGGACTCGCTCCGCTGAGCACCTCGTACGACGAGGTCTACCGCGGCATGGCCGTCCTCGCGGAGCTCGTGCGCGCCGGGGACGTCCGGTGACGGCCCGGACCGGGCCCGCCGCCCGGCCCACCACGGCGCACGCGACCGGCCCCGCCGAGCCGGAGCTGAAGCGAAGCCTCACCCACCGCCAGATCACGATGATCGGTCTCGGCTCCGCACTCGGCACCGGCCTGTTCCTCGGCTCCGGCTCGGCCATCGCCACCGCCGGACCCGCCGTCATCGTGTCGTACGCGCTCGGCGCCACCCTCGTCGGCATCATCGGCATGGTCCTCGGCGAACTGACGATCGCCCACCCCGAGCGCGGCTCCTTCGGCTCGGTGGCCCGCCGCTACCTCGGGCCGTGGGCGGGCTTCCTCGCCCGCTGGCTCTACTGGTTCGCCGCCGTGGTCGCGGTCGGCGGCGAGGTCGTGGCCGCCGCCCTGTACCTGCAGTTCTGGTGGCCGCAGCTCCCGACGACCGTCGGCATCGTCCTGGTCGCCGGCATCGTGCTCGGCGTGAATCTGGTGAGCGTGAAGTCGTTCGGCGTCGCCGAGTTCTGGTTCTCCACGATCAAGGTGACCGCGCTGCTCGTGTTCATCGTGTGCGGCGTCCTCCTCGTCTTCTTCGGCCTGCCGGGCACGCCCGCCGCCGGGCTCGGCAACATGACCGGCGACGGCGGGTTCTTCCCCGAGGGCTCGGGCGCGGTGTGGGTGGCCATGGCCGTGGTGATGTTCGCCTTCGCCGGTTTCGAGACCACGTTCATCTCGGCGGCCGAGACCTCCGACCCGGGCCGGTCCATCCGTACGGCCATGCGCTCCCTGGTGTGGCGGCTCGGACTCTTCTACGTCGTGTCGATCTCGCTGGTGATCGCGCTGATCCCCTGGCGGGACAGCGCCACCGCCGACGGGAGCGTGCAGGCCAGCCCCTTCGTCCGGGTCTTCGCGGACATCGGGGTCCCCGCCGCGGCCTCACTCACCAACGCCGTCGTCCTGCTGGCCGCGGTGTCCGCCGCCAACGCCAATCTGTACGGCGCCAGCCGCCTGCTGCACTCGCTGGGCCACGAGGGTCTGGCGCCGCGGGCGCTCGGCAAGCTCAACGGGCGGGGCGTGCCGGTCAACGCGCTGCTCGGCTCGGCCTGCGGCATCGCCGTTGCCGCAGGCCTCGCCGTGTACGGAGTGCACGGAGTCTTCGACTCCATGGTCTCCATCGCGATCTTCGCGATCCTCCTGGTGTGGCTGCTGATCCTCGCCTCGTACCTGCGCTTCCGGCGCGGCCAGGACCCGACGGCGTTGCAGGAACGCGGGGGCCGGACTCCGGGCGGGCGGATCACCGCCTGGGCCGGTGTCGCCGGCGTCCTCGCGGTGGTGGCCACGGCCGCCGTCGTACCGTCGATGCTCGACGCCGCGCTCGTCGGCGGCGGCTTCACGCTGCTGCTCTCAGCCGTGTACCTGCTCGGCATCCGGCGACGTACGGCCGGAACCGCCTGATCAGGGTGACCGCTCAGCGGGACCGGACCCGCGCCACATGGCGCCGGGCCGGTCCCGCGAGCCGTGCGTGCAGCTCGTCGAAGACCTCAGAGGCCTCGGTCCCGCTCCACTTCACCGGCAGCAACTCCCGTGCGACGCCCGGGTCGAGATACACCAGGCGGCGCCAGTCGGTGAGCACCCGCACATGAGCCGCGAAGGCCTCAGCGTCGGACAGCGTCTCGCCCCGCTCCAGACGTTCGACGACCGGGCGGTGGGTGGCCAGGAACCGTACGTACAGCGCCTGCAGGCTCTCGGTGTCCCACCAGGTCCGCACCTTGTCCGCGAGGTCGGGGGCCACCGAGAGGTAGTCGGACCGGAAGATATCCGTGTACGAACGCAGGTGGAGCCGGGCCAGCATGGCCTCGACCTCGTCGTGCACGTGCCCCGGCGCGATCCACACCCCGGAGGACACCGACCCGAAACCGAGCCGGGTCAACTCGGTGCGCAGGGTGTGCCGTTTGGCCCGATCCGACTCCGGGACGGAGAAGACGACGAGGACCCAGCCCTCGTCGAGTGTGGCGCGACGGGCCTGGAAGATGCGCTCCCGGCCGTTGCGCAGCATCGCCTCCGCGCCCTCCGACAGGCAGTAACCGGCGGCCCGCCCACGGGACTTGGACTCCAGCATGCCACCGCGCTTGAGCCGCGAGACGGCCGAGCGCACGGCCGCCTCGTCGATCCCCAGGTCGCCGATGAGATGGACGAGGGAGGCCACGGACATCCAGTTGCCGCTGGCCCCTCCGTACAGCCCGTAGATCGTCACGATCGACTGCCTCGGCGGCACGTTCCCCGCCGGTCCCCAGTCCTCGCCCTCGCTGTCCCTCACCCTCGCCACGTCCCCCATCCTAGGCCACCATTTCACATGCTGGACGACCGTCATGGCGGCGGCATCCCGCCGTGACCTGCCGTGCCTGCCGTGCCTGCCGTGCCTGCCGCGACCTGACGTGGCCGCGGACTCCATGCCGCCAACCTGTCGCTCTGCTCACCACGGCCGCACACCGAGGTGGTCGCCAACGCGCTGCAGGGTGACACGTCCGGCGCCGACCCACGGGTGGTCGGCGGCCGTCGAACTTCGGCTCGTACCACCAGCCCTCACCGACCGGCAGCTTGGTGACGGCGCGGGCCAGGGAGACGTGAACAGGGCGCTCCACCAAGCCATCGTCCGCCGCGTTCGTGTGGCGACCGGGGCGCTAGGCCAGCCACCGGCGTGGTGACGTGCGCCACAGGGACTGTGGTATGGAGGTCGTGGTCCGTTTGCGTTCTGAAACGGATTTGCCGGGTCCGTTTGATCATTTGCCGGGCCAGGGGCCATGGCGTGACGGTGCGTAGGAGTGTGGAGCCTCACGGATTTTCATGGCCAAGGAGACCCTCCCGTTGCGTGGTGGTCGTCAGCTGCGCCGGAACTCGCGATTTCAGGCGTTGGCCTGGACCGTCTTCCCGCAACGGTCGCCGTCCGAGCCGTTGTCCCGGCAGGCGAGGATCTGGACCTTGCGGCCCTCCTTCAAGTCGAAGTTCTTCCACCGGTCGTCGATGTTGCCCTCGTTCGGCCCTGAGTCGTAGTTGTGCCACTTGGACCATTCACCGTTGTAGCACCAGCGAATACTCCCGATCGTGCGATTGCCGTCAGACAGGGAATCCCGGATTCGGAGCTTGTCGCCGTACTCGTACCAGGTCGCCATCCCGGGGTGCGGAGGGTTCTGGGCATAGGCAGTCCAGTCATCGCCGTTGTTGACGTTGCCGACGAAACAGTCCATGCGTCCGCTCTGCGCCTCGGCCTGAATCTTCGCCTCAGGCAGCGTCAACGTGCCGGTATCGGCGGAAGCGGACGGCACGGCGAAGACGAGAGAGCCGGTAGCGACGAGGAAGGTGGCGGCTCGTCTGATATGCGGAATCCGCACAGTGATCCTCCCAATTGCTAGTGGTCATGACCACGGCAACCTACGGACCAACTGGGTGGCTTCGATACGTGTTTCGGGCAGCACCGAAAGACACCGGCAGCACGTCACGACTGCCGCCCCTCAATGCGTCCGCCGGCAACCCCGGGTCCTCACCCACCACGGCCCCGCACGCCGAAGCCCACAAGGCAAACCGGGTCAAGTGCCGTGGCGTCCTCGATGGATATCGGTGAGGCCGTCACACGGAGCTTTGGTGTTTCGGGCAGAGCCGAAACCTCTGACGAGAGCACTGAGATCGCCCTAGGGTCCCGCCCTGTCATGCACTTAGCAACTGATGGAGGGGTGTGATGACACGCAACAAACGACTGGCGGGAGCACTGTTCCTTCTGGGGGTCCTGACTCTCACCGGCTTCACCGCCCATGCCGCCAACGGGGACACCACCGACACCAGTACCGGTGACCCTGCCGGTGCGAAGCGCGTTCAGGCCGCCGAACCGTACAAGGTGATCGTCGGAAGCGGGGACCGCTCGGACTGTCCCGATGGCTACCTGTGTCTGTGGACCAGACCCGACTACAAGGACCTCGGGGTCGCCATCTACGGCAGTGAGCGGAACTGGGAGTTCAATATGCCGCAACAGATGAGGGACATCATCATCGGCAACCACGACTCCGTCTACAACAACGGCTACGGCGAAGCCACGACGAGCAAGGACGCGGTGCGTCTCTTCCGGGGCAACTACTACTCCGACGGCTGGCTCACACTCTGCCGCCTCGACGGCATCCGCAACTTGGCCGGCGGCCGCACCGACACCGAACCGGGCCGCGGTTTCACCGACGCCTTCCATTCGAACGAGTGGTTCGACCCCAAGTACTGCTGAATCCAAGAGGGAGGTGAACCATGCGTAAGACCACCAAGACCATATTCCGCGCCGCCGCGGCGGTCGGCGCTCTGGCCGTGATCCCCGCCGCCACCTCGTACGCCAACACCGCCCCGACCAACCCCAGTGCCGACGCGGTCACGGTTCCCGGACCGTGGCGCGGACCGGTCGGCTACCTGACCGAGCAGTACGACCTCACCACACGTGAGGCCGTCCAGCGGATGGAGATGCAGGAAGACGCCCTCAAGCTCAACGACAAGCTCCGCACCGGCCAGTCCGACACGTACGCCGGCATGCGGCTCGACATGGACAGCGGCGTCGTCCACGTCCGCTCCACCCGGCCCGCCGAGGCCCGCGCCGCCGCTGATGCTCTGCCCTTCGGAATACTGAAATTCCTGAAAGCCGACAAGGCCGCCAAGCCCGTCCCGAAGGTACCCACGACCAAGGTCGCTGCCGACGAACAGGGTCAGGCGAAGGCTCCAGCGGTCGAGCAGGACTTCTGCGGGCCACTGAACTGCCAGACGCCTTTGCGGTCCGGGGTGCGCCTGGACGGAGAACGCGACTCGGACGCGGACTACAAGTGGGGCGGCTGCACTCTCGGCTACGTGGTGCAGATGCCCGGCGGCCCGGACCAGAAGTACCTCCTGACGGCCGGTCACTGCTTCTACGACAGCAGTGACCCCGCCGGCAACCACAACCGCAAGGACGAGAGGACCTGGCACAACGGCATCGAGGTCGGCCAGGAAGGCACCGGCGATGGAAGCTACGGTCACTCCGCGCACGGCAACCACTCGGGCGACGACCCCCACGGCTCGCACAACGAGTACACGTGGCAGACGCCGGACTACGCGATGATCCCCGTCCAGAACCAGGACTTCTGGTTCGGGCAGACCACCGATCGCAGGCCCGGGCTCCTGGCCGCCTACGGAGACTGCGACAACAAGACCCAAGAAGGCTACGACTGCCAGATCGACGACGTCCTGGCGATCACTGACACGGAGAACCTCCCGCCCGCGGGTACCACGGTCTGCCAGCAAGGGACCGCCGAAGAGGGCAAGACTGGCACCCATGCCGAGGGCGGCTGGAGGCCCGGACAACGCTGCGGCGAGGTCATCGCCAACCGGGACGAGACCATGAACGGCAAGCTGGTGATCACGAACTTCTGCACCGCCCCCGGCGACAGCGGCGGCCCGCTCTACATCGCGCACAAGGACGACACTGCGTCCGCCATCGGCATTCTCACCGATGGAAGCCCCAATCTTTCCGGCTACGAGAACTGTGCCGAAACCGACGACGGCCCGAGTGCTGCAAAGGGGAAGAAGGCCTCCTGGTACTGGACCGTCGACCACATCCTCCTCGACGAGCTCGCGCACGGAAACCAATTCCGCCTCTACACGCGCTGACGCTACGAGACAGGCAGAACCACCAGCGAAGAAAAGGGAGTTAGATCTTGAAGAGGAAAACACTGACGGCCGCCGCTGCTGGCCTGCTGACCCTCGGTATGGCCACGGTTGCTCAGGCAGACAACACCGGCACCACGGCCCGGCTCGGAGTCCAGGGCAAGTCGAGCTGCCCCGACGGGTACGTGTGCGTGTGGAACAACAGAGATGTGTTCTCGGCGAACGGTATCTCCATCTTCAACAACGGAACGCGCCATCCGGGCGGAGACCATATCCGCTACAAGTACACCTACCGGCCTGACGGAAAAGAAGTATGGGGTTGCTTGCATTATCCCAAGGACACCCCGAACAGCAAGAAGTCATATGCATCGGGAGTGGTCCTGAACTATGCGGTGTGGGGCGGCGAATGCTGACCTGAAGCACCTTCCGCTCACTGGTCGGCGCGGGTGTGGGCGGGGCGCTGAGGTACGGCGCGAGGTGCTGCCCATCCTGTGCGAACGCTGCGGCGCCACCGACTGCGAGGACTGCCGCACCACCACCGGCCGGATCTCCGAACAGGCGCACAAGGACCGTCAGCGCGAGGCGGAAGCAGGCGTCGACGCTCGACTCGGATACCTCGGAGGCAATCCCGTGCAGGTCGACGCCGGAGTAGGCCGGCCAGCCTCATCCCGAACATGCCGAAGGCCCCGTTCCCAAATTTGGGAACGGGCCTCTTTCGGCTACGACGGGTGGATCAGGTCATCGCAGGCCGCGGCCCGCACCGAACTTCACTCCCGGGGAGGGGGCCCGGGCACCGCAGTCCATGCCGTCGCCGATGTCAACTCGCGGGATTCCGCGAAGGGTTGGGGGCCGGCGTCCTGAACTCGAAAGGCGCCGTCCGGGCAACTGAGCAGCTCGATTTGCGCCGTGGGGCGACGAGATCGGGCCACTTTGGCCACTCCGGTGCGGAACCTTGTGCAGTCGTACGCCTTCCTGGGCGGCGAGTTGGAGAATCCTGGACAGATCGGCTCGGGGGTGCCGGGCGGGGCGTGTGACGGGACGGGACCGGGGGACAGATGAAGCACGTGGTGGAGCTGCCGGTCGACGGCAGGGACGGGCAGCGGGGGACGGTTCAGGTCCAGGTCGAGCAGGTCGGGGACGGCCTGGCCGACGTGTCGCGCCCGGGCCGGCTCGCGGAGCGCGCCACGCGTTCGCTCGGGGACATGCTCGGCAGCGTCCGACCGGTGGCCGAGAACTTCCTCGACGGGTTCGCCGACATGGAGCGGGCGCCGGACGAGATCGGCCTCGAGTTCGGGTTGTCGTTGACGGCGCAGGCCGACGTGGTGGTGTCGAGCACCGCGGCGGCGGCCAACTTCAAGGTCACGCTCACCTGGAGGAGCCCTGCGACGGAGGGCGCGGGTCCTGAGCCGTCCGGCGGGACCGCGTGAGCTTGCCGGGCGCGGCCGCTGGGGTCGGCGGAGCCGCTTACCCGGGCAAGGCCGTTCTGCGGATCTTCGGTTCCCCGCCGGGAGCGACCGATGGCACGGGGCCGTACGGCGTGGGCTTTCTCCTGGACGACCGCCATGCGATCACCTGCGCCCACGTCGTCACCGCGGCCCTCGGCCTCGACGGCAGGGAGCCGCCGGAGGGCGTGCGCCTGTACGTGGACCTTCCCCTGCTGCCCGCGAACGGCGACCGCGCGGCGACGACCCCGGCGCCCGCAACCGCATCCGCAACCGCGCCCGCATCCGTACCCGCATCCACATCCACATCCGCATCCGCATCCGCATCCGCATCCGCATCCGCATCCGCAATGGCTACGGCCACGGCCACGGCAACCACCGCGGCGAGCGTCCTGCTGTGGGGGCCCGCCCGAACCCCGGACGGCGACGGCCCGGACATCGCGGTGCTGCGACTGGACAACCCGGTGCCCGGCGGGGCGGCGGCCCAGGTGGTCGACGTCGAGCCGGAGGAATTGCGCGGGCACGCCGCCCAGATCGTCGGCTTCCCCCAGGGCCGCGGGCAGGGCGTCTGGCACGAAGGCGTACTGCGCGGGCCGCAGGCCGACGGGCAGATCCAGGTCGACCGGGTCGGGGCCGGCTACCGCGTCGCCCGTGGATTCAGCGGCAGCCCCGTATGGTCGCGGGACATCGGTGCCGTCGTCGGAATGACCGTCAAGGCCGAACTCGGCGAACCGGCGGCCGCGTTCATAATTCCGATCGCCCAACTCGTCGCTGCCTGGCCTCCATTGGGGGAACTGGCCCGCCCGGCATCCCCGTTCCGCAGCCTCGCCCCGTTCGAAGAGGCGCACACCGCCGCGTTCTTCGGCCGCGAGGACGACAGCGCCAGGATCGCGCGGGTCGTGGGCGGGCAGCGGTGGACGACCCTGGTCGGCCCCTCGGGCTGCGGCAAGTCCTCCCTCGCGATGGCGGGAGTCGTGCCGCTGCGCCGCGCCGACCGGGACACGGTGGCGGTCCTCCGTCCCGCTCACCACGCGGGCGCTCTGAGGGGCCTCGCCTCCGTACTCCTTGACCTGCTGGAGCCCGACGCCGGCGAGGCGGAGAAGTTCGCGCGCATCTCCGCCGTGGCGGACGAGATCACCGCCCACGGGATGCGCGAGGTCGTCGCCCGGGTCCTGCGCGTGCAGCGCGCCACGCGACTCCTGATCGTCGTCGACCAGTTCGAGGAACTCCTCGACGAGGAGCACTTCACCCCCGACGACATCGGCGCCCTGGCCGACGCCATCGGCCCGAAGGCGCCGCCCACCGTTTCCGTCCTCGCCGTCCTGCGCACCGACTTCCTCGGCCCCGTACTCGCCCACCCACTCCTCGGCCTGCTCGCGAAGGCACGGATCGAGGCCGTCGAGCCGCTGCGCCCCGAGCAGCTGCGGGACGTCGTCACCAGACCCGTCGACGCCGTCCCGGCCGTCTCGTACGAGGACCATCTCGTCGACCGCATCCTGGCCGACGTCGGGGACGCGTCAGGTGTCCTGCCCCTGCTCAGCTTCACCCTCGCCCAACTCTGGGACGCCCAGCGCGGCGGGCGCCTCACCCATGACGCATACGCCGCCCTCGGCGGAGTCACCGGCGCCCTCGGCAGACACGCCAACCGGGTCTGGGAGCAGCACTTCGGCGAGGAGAACGGCGGGGGGAGCGACAGCGGCGAGGCCAGGGCCGTGAGTCACGACGAGCAGCACGCCGAACGCCTCCTCACCCGGCTCGTGCGTACCCCCGTCGGCACGGACACCCCGGTCCGCCGCACCGTCGCCCGGTCCGAGCTGGGCGACCACGAGTGGCGGATCGCCCAGCGGCTGGCCGGCGCCCGCCTTCTGGTCATCAACTCGGGTCAGGAAACGACGGGTTCACCAACGGCCGACGCGGCGGACGGTCAGCCTCCGGCCGCCGCCGGGACCGTCGAGCTGGCCCACGAGGCGCTCATTTCCAGCTGGGACAGGCTGAGTTCACGGGTGAGGGACGAGCGCGTGTTCCTGGACTGGCGCGAGAACCTCCAGCTGGACCTGGACCGCTGGAACAAGGGCGGGCGTACCAAGGACCTCCTGCCGACCGCCACGGCCCTCGACGCCGCCACCCGCTGGCTCCCGCGACGAAGCGACGAACTCGCCGCAGAACAACGGGAGTTCGTGCGGCAGGGGCGAGCCCATCGGCGCTTCCTCACGCGTCGGCGTCGTACTGTCATGGCCCTGTTCGGCGTGCTGCTCCTCGCTGTCAGCGTTGCCGCCGGAGTCGCGTTCGACCAGCGGCGGACCGTGGTCGAACAGCGCGACCGCGCCACGTCCGCGCAGGTCGCGGGCCTGGCCGAGTCGGTGGGCCGCACCAACCCGCGGCTCGCCCGACGCCTTGCTGTGTCGGCCGCCCGCCTCGGCGACACCCCTGAGGCCTGGTCGGCGCTCCTCGCCGTGCGCAGCCAGCCCGAACAACAGGCGGTGAGACTCCCCGAGTTCGACGTGACGACCTCCGCCCTGGACGACACGGGCCGCATCCTGGTCGCCGGAGGCAACACACACGTCGGCACCTGGGATGTGAAGACCGGCAAGCGACTCGGCACGTACCGGACCGCCGAGCGCGTACGCAACGTACGGATGTCCGGCGACGGCTCCACGGTGGCCGTGAGTACGGACGACGAGACCACCGTCGTGCTGGAGACCCGGGGCTTGGAGCGGCGAGGCAGCCCGTACCCGACCGGCGCCGCGGTCTTCTCCCTCAGCCCGAAGGGCACGTTCCTGGCGTCGTCCGTGAAGGTGGACGAGGAGTACGTCGCCACGGTGTGGAACACCCGCACGGGCAAGGCCCTTGTCGAACGCACCAGCAGCGCGCCGATCGACAAGGCGTTCTCCTCCGACGAGAGGCGGCTGTCCCTGACGACGTCCGACGACGCCCGGGACACGGTCGTCTGGGTGGACCTCCGCACCGGGAAGAACCTGCGCGTCCCGGACTTCGAGATCAAGCCGGAGCATTTTCCCGGGGCCATGGTGTTCAGCCCCGACGGGGACCGTACGGCCGTACTGACCGAGCGAGGGCTGCGCGTGGGCGAGCTGCTCGGCGGTGGCGACGTCGACGTCTACGACTTCACGGGGGTGCCGAAGAACAACGCGGACCAGGACGTCTACGGCGATGACGTCCGCTTCAGCCACGACGGGAAGTTCGTCGCCCTCGGCTTCACGCTCTGGGACGCGTCGTTCTCCCAGGGAGACGAGCCCGTCTTCACCTACCCCACCGCCACCAGCCAGTGCAATCCAGGCACGTTCCGGTTCTCGGCGGACGACTCCGAGCTGCGGTGCGTGGGCAACGACGGGACGTTCCGTTCCATCGACGTCTCGCGCGTCACCTCGTCCGGCGACCAGCCCTTGGGCGAGGGAGAGACGGCGGTGCCGAGCGCGGACGGTTCGACCCTCGCCGTCCTCGGCAACGGCGACGGCAGGGTGGAGATCTGGTCGACGGCCCCGCTGGCCAAACGCCGGGAGTTCAAGCTCCCGCAAGCCCCGGCCCATGTGCTGCTCAGCCCGAACGGCAGGTTGCTCGCCGTCCGGCACAGCCTGAAGCGGGTGCGGATCTGGGACACGGTCAAAGGGACCAGGCTCGGCACCCTGCCCGGCAGCCTGGGCGGCATCACGACGACGGTCGCGATCTCGCCGGACGGACGTACGTACGTCACGTACGACCCGGAGGGGAGCGCGGGCTCGAAGGGGTATGTACACGCACTGAGGTTCTACGACCTGAGAACCATGAAGCTGATCAAGAAGCGGTCCTTCGTGCTCAGGACGTCACTGGTGGACTTCACCACCAAGATGGCCTTCCGGCCGGACGGCAAGGCCGTGACGGTCAGTCCGCTCCTCGGCACGGTCGCGGTCCCGTCGGGCAAGGTCCTCGTGCCCGGCACTCAGCGGCTGCACCTCGACGGCTACAGCCCTGACGGCACGACCGCCTACACCAACCCGACCAACGTGCAGGGCGTCCTGTCCTTCCTGGACCCGCGGACCCTGCGACCCGAGGGGGAGCCGCTCGAAGTCGGCGTGGTCCCCTCCCTCGAAGACGTACCCGTCCACTCCCCGGACGGACGCCTGGTGGCGGTCAAGCGCGAGGGCGCGGAGGCAGCGGACCAGGTGCTGGCGGAGGCCGACGAAGTCAGGCTCTGGGACGTACGCACCCGCCGCCAGATCGGCCCCGTCCTCGCCGACCCGAGGGGGAGCGTCAGTCCGATCACCTTCACCGCGGACGGCTCCACCCTCATCGCAGCGGACAGCCAGGGCGACTTCCGCTCCTACCCGGTCTCCCGCTCACGCCTCACGCGCGAACTGTGCGCCATGTCGGACGGCGGCCTGACCGAGCGGGAGTGGGAGGAACACATTCCGGACGTGCCGTACCGCGAGACGTGCTGAAGGTGCCCAAGTTTGTTCGGTTCAGGTGACGGACCGTCTGCGGCGGAGGAAGCGGGCGAACGCCTTCTTCCAGGCGCACGGCATCACCGTCCAACGGGGTCCTGACCGACAACGGCGCCTGCTACAAGTCCAAGCTCTTCAAGGACAGAGCCAAAGTGCGCTGGTTTCCTCGGCCCAGATGCGCGGGCGGACCACAACAGGCCCGCCCGCGACGTAGGGCTCCGTTCTGCGTCAGCCCCCGATTCGGTCCGTCCGTGTGTGGCGGTACGCGTGCTGGTAGTCGGACGTCTCGGGATCGACGGTGTACGCGTCCGTGACGACGCGGTCGGCGTTGATCGAGAGCATCATGAATCCGAGCGTGTCGTAGGCCGCCCAGAACTCCTTGTTCTCGGGCTGGTCGGCCTTTCCCTTGGTTTTCGCGGCGGCGCCGCAGACGATTTGCTGGGTGCCGTGGTGGTCGGCTCCGGTGTCCAGGATCTGGAGCGTGTGGTCGTGGCCTGAGAGGATGAACTCGGCTTTGCCGCAGACCACTTCCTCGTACAGCTTCTTGACGTGCTTTCCGCTCATGTAGTCGCCGCACGTGATGCCCTCGTACGCGCCCGCGTTGCCGTGCGTGCCGTTGTTGCGCAGCGGGTGGTGGGCGAAAACGAACTTCCAGTGGGCGCGGGAGGCGGCGAGTGAATCGGTCAGCCAGGCGCGCTGCTTGTGGGCGAAGGGGCCGTCCCAGTGGTACTCGGGGTCGGTCTGCAGGACGTACGAGGAGAGCGGCGTCGTGTCGATGGCGAAGAACTCGGCGACGGGGGCCCGTTGGGGGACGGCCACGGAGTAGTGGCGGTCGGGCATGTACCAGCGCGCGGAGTGCTGGTGGTAGGCGATCTCGTGGTCGCCGCGGGAGGGGCGGCCGCCGCTGCCGGGGATGATGCCGCTGGTGTCGTGGTTGCCGAGGACCATCAGCCAGGGGACGTCTATGCCCTTGTTCGGCTCCTCGAACTTCGTGGTGAATTCGTCGTCCAGGACGTCCTCGGGGCCGTTCTCGTAGATGTTGTCGCCGAGCCCGATCGCGAGGTCGACGCCGCGCCTCTCGCAGAGTTTTCGCGCGGCGGCTGCGACGGCGAATTGTTCGGGCGTGCCGGTGCCCGCGTCTCCTGTGATCAGTACGTTCAATTCGGTCTTGTCCGGTAGCGGAAACTTGGCCGTGCCGTCTTCGGCCGCCACTGCCTGCCGACCGAAGGTGCCAAGGGCGACGGCGGTGCCGACGCCGCCGACCCCCGTGAGCATCGCGCGCCGGCTGATTCCCTGCGTTTGCATCCTGTCTCTCCTCGTCGTCGGATGCCACGCGATCCTGGGAAGGCGAACGGGGCTCAGACGGGCTGGGGAGGTGCAGTGAATCCCGGCGGCACCGCGAGGGCCAGGTTACTGACCGGTTACTTCCGTCACACTTACTGGTTACCGGACGGTAAGTGGGCATACGCTCCTCCGAGTTTTGCCTGCTGTCCGCCTCGGCCGCATCCCAGGCGCCGCACAGCGAGCGGGCTGTCCCCACAGCAGCCCGGAACCACAGAGAGGACCCCGTCTGGATGAGCGCCGTACGCAGACGCCGCAGGACACTGCTTCCGCTGGCCCTGGCCTTCTTCACCGTTGCCATGGGCACCGCAGCCGCATCCGCCGCCCAGAGCGCAGCACCCGCCGCCCAAGACTCCGGCAGGAAGCCCGCAGAGCGGTCCGGCCACAGCAAGCAGCGCCCGACGTGGGCCATCGCCCACCGGGTACTCACCACTCAGGGGGTGACCGCGGCGCTCCGGGACGGCGCCAACGCCCTGGAGATCGACGCCACGGCCTGGAAGGAAGGCTGGTGGGCGGACCACGACGGCACCCTCACCAGCTACGGCGACACGATGGCCGACATGTTCGACCAGGTGGCGAAGGAGCACCGGACGGGGCGTCAAGTCTCGTTCGTCTGGCTGGACATGAAGAACCCCGACTGGTGCGACAGCCGTGATCCGGAGAAGAAGCAGTGCTCCGCGGTCGCCCTGCGGGATCTGGCCCGCAGCAAGTTGGAGAGCCAGGGCATCCGGGTGCTCTACGGCTTCTACGGGACCGAGGGCGGCAGCGGCTGGAAGGACGTGACGGGCAGCCTGAACAGCAAGGAAGGCGTCGCCTACAGCGGCAACTACGCGGCGGTCCAAGGCGGTTACGCCGAGCACGGGGCGGGCATCGCGCAGAACCAGCGGGTGATGGACAACGGCCTGTTCAGCATGGCGCTGAAGTTCGGCAGCATCCGCGAGGAGCTGCAGGCCGGCGGGAAAGCCCGGGACCGCGGGGAACTCGCCCGGACGGTCGGCTGGACCGTGGGCCCCGGCGACCGGGAGCGCGCCGAAACCCTGCTCGACGACTCCACCGACTCCGCCGACTCCGACGGTGGCGCCGCCGTGGACGCGCTGATCTACGGCAACCGGATGTCCTGCTACCCCGACGGCGTCAACGGCCTGAAGGGCTGCGGCACGGACGACAGTGGTGTGCGGGAGTCCCTCTCGTACATCCGGGACTACGTCAAGGCGCATCCGAGCACCCGCCGCATGGCGACCAGCCGGGACGTCCCCTTCGGCAGCTGAGCCCCCTTGGTGCTCCCCGACAGGCCGGTGGCGCTGCCGGCCTGTCGGGAGCGCTTCGGTCAGGCGGTTTCTTGGTGAGGAACTCCACGGGGCTGTTGTGGTTCGTGCGGCGTCAACTGCCGCTGCCGGGTGGGGTGGTGTCCGAGGAGGAGCTTCGGCCGCACTGGACGGGCCGGCAGGTGTCAACGACGTGTTCGCGTCGAGGTGCTCCCGGCGGCGGCGCGACGGTGCTGCGAGCCGTTCGGCCTCGCCGTCGACCGGCAACCGATCTTGGCTTCGGCGCCAGCCTTTGCCCAGGTCACGGCCCTTCCGCCAGCGGTTGGATCGTCCTCCAGCGCGGAGCGTCGTCGTCAGGGACGTCCGGAGACGTGAAGTGGAAAGGCACCTGAAGGTGGCCGGCCAGCGCCTGGCCGGCCACGTCGGCAGCAACGCCAGGAGGAGAGCCGTCAGGGCAGTGATAGACGGTCGCCAGGTGGCCCTCCCCCTCCGGGGCGTCCAGGACCGCGACCATGCGTACGAACCAGTCGTGCACTGTATCGCCGTCCCAGACCGCCTCCACCGCCACCACACGGCCGGGGAGAGCCGCGGCGCGGGCTGCGAGCGAGGAGAGGTCCAGCGGATCAGGCGGCGTGCGCTGTACGCGGTCGCCCAGAGCCTCGTATCGCGCGTGGACCAGCCGCTCGGCTTCGTGCAGGCCCACCCCCAGCGGACGCAGCGCCTCCCAGACAGACCTGACCGCCCACAGCCGGCGGTCGCGCAGCACATCGGCATCGACCTCTCGGCAGGTCTGTTCATCCAAGTAGGCCCACCAGCCGCTCACTGGGCCACCAGCCGGGATTTCCAGGTACAGGTCATGGGTTGGAACGTACGGCCTGTCGGGAGATCCGCGTCGGGCGAGGTCGGCGTTTCCATGGGCTCCCTCGCGCACGGTTGCCCTCCCCGACCTGAGACGATCAGCAGGACGAACCAATGAACACAGGGGGGAACATGATCGTTCTGCTCATCGGCGTCTTGGCTCTTGCTGTCGGCGGGTGCGTGTGTGTGGTGTGGGCGCAGCGTGGAGGGCCCCGCTGGGTCCGAGCCGTGGCCACTGTGACGCTCGCCGCAGGCAAGATGGTGCGCCGCTCCAAGAGGTACACGAGCCCCGGCCTGAACCGGAGCACTGGTGACGGCGACTGAACCAGTTCCGCGTCGTCACCCTTCCTGAGAGAAAGCCACCGCCCGCGGGGCGCGCTCTGACCGGACGCGCCCCTCACTGCCGGGGAGCCTGGCTCGCAGCTACGTCGGGATCAGCGGCTCCACCCTCCGTCAGCCCTGACCGGTAGCACGCAGTTCGCGTTGGAGGGCGGACAGGGCGAAGGCGTGTGCGGAGGTGTGCTGCCAGCGGGACCGGCCGAACATCACGTCTTCGGAGAGCCCGCTCAGCATGGCGACGGCCCTGATGGTGAACTCGGGGAGGTCCACGTCGGTGAAGTGTCCGAGGTCCCGG
This sequence comes from Streptomyces luteolus, assembly GCF_029968015.1. Classification (GTDB taxonomy): domain Bacteria; phylum Actinomycetota; class Actinomycetes; order Streptomycetales; family Streptomycetaceae; genus Streptomyces; species Streptomyces luteolus. The sequence continues at coordinate 36,881 of NZ_JASCIS010000040.1, read as the reverse complement.
CCCTCACGAAGGATGGCTTCCAGGCGCTGGTCCCAGCCGTCAAGGAGCTCGGTGAGGATCTGTCGGCCCGCTTCGTCGTGGCGCTGGGCCAGTACCTGCGTCCACAGCGCGTAGCGTTCGTCGCCTTGGTGGCGGGGCAGGTAGAAGCGGACGAACAGGTCCAGCTTCTCGGCGGGAGACGCGGCCTGGTCGGCGGCCTGCTGGTACCGGTTCCAGAGATCCGTTTGGCTCCAGGCGAGGACTTCGAGCAGGAGCCGGTCCTTCTTGCCGAAGTGGTAGAGGATGTGCCCGGTGCTCATCCCGGCCCGCGCGGCGATGTCCGACATCCGCAGGGCCGCTGTGCCTTTCTCGGCGATGACGCTGATGGCGGCCCGCATGGCCCGCTCCCGCGCCTCGTCCCCGCTGCGCTGACGCTTCCGGTCGGGCAGCGCGGGCCCGGTCTCTGACGTCGCCATGAGCTCACTTTCGGTTCCGGAAATCCAGGTCCCAAGTCTAGTCCGGTAATCTAGACCTTTAGTCTAGACTGAAAATCTAGTCAGTACGATGGGGGCGCGACGGCCGGCTGTGCGCGGTCGCCCCGACGGCCAGCGGCCCGCCTGCCCTACTCACCACCCGGGAGACACCCACATGACGCGCGGATTCGATGTCGTGGAGACCTGTATCGCCGACCTGCGCGAAGCGCTGGAGAAGGGCGAGACGACCGCGGTCGGGCTGCTCGACGCCTACCTCGCGCGGATCGACGCGTACGACAGGACCGGTACGGCCACCGCTCTGAACGCGATGGTCGTGATGAACCCGCACGCCCGGGCGGAAGCGGAAGCCTCCGACGCCCGCCGCGCCCGGGGCGAGACGCTGGGCCCGCTGGACGGCATCCCGTACACCGCCAAGGACAGCTACCTCGCCAAGGGGCTCACGGCCGCGTCCGGCTCCCCGGCCTTCGAGCACCTCGTCGCCCAGCACGACGCCTTCGCCATCGAGCGGCTGCGCGCGGGCGGCGCGGTCCTCATCGGCCTGACCAACATGCCGCCGATGGCGAACGGCGGCATGCAGCGAGGCGTGTACGGCCGCGCGGAGAGCCCGTACAGCGCCGACTGGCTCACCAGCGCCTACGGCTCCGGTTCCTCCAACGGCTCCGGCACGGCGACGGCGGCGTCCTTCGGTGCGTTCGGCCTCGGCGAGGAGACCTGGTCCTCGGGCCGCGCCCCCGCCTCGAACAACGCGCTGTGCGCCTACACGCCCAGCCGCGGCGTGATCTCGGTCCGCGGCAACTGGCCGCTCGTACCGACCATGGACGTCGTGGTCCCGCACACCCGCACCATGTCCGACCTGCTCGAACTGCTCGACGTCATCGTCGCCGACGACCCGCACACGCGCGGGGACCTGTGGCGCGCACAGCCGTGGGTGGCGCTGCCCGCGGCTTCGCAGGTACGGCCCGCCTCCTACCCGGCCCTGGCCCCCGCCGGTGCCGAGGCCGCGTCCGACGCGCTGGCCGGCAAGCGCGTCGGCGTGCCCCGGATGTACATCAACGCCGACCCCGACGCCGGAACGAACCCCGCCGGCGGCATCGGCGGCCAGACCGGGCAGCGCGTCGACACGCGCCCCTCGGTGATCACGCTGTGGGAAGCCGCCCGCCGCGACCTGGAGGCCGCCGGCGCCGAGGTGGTCGAGGTCGACTTCCCCGTGGTGTCCCACTACGAGTCCGACCGCCCCGGTGCGCCCTCGCTGCTCACCCGCGGACTGGTCAGCCGCGCGTACCTCACCTTCGAGATCGAGGACCTGTCCGCCTGGGCCTGGGACGACTTCCTGCGCGCCAACGGCGACCCGGCGCTTCCCACCCTGGCCGACGTCGACGGCACCCGCATCTGGCCCAAGCACGAGGGCGAACTGCCCGACCGGTACGACGGCTTCGACGACACGATCGGTGACTACCCCCGCTTCGCGCGCGAGCGCCCGTACGCGTCCCTCACCGACATGCCGCACCTCGAGCAGGGGCTGCGCGGCCTTGAGGAAACGCGCCGCGTCGACCTGGAGCTGTGGATGGACGGACTGGGCCTGGACGCGGTGGTCTTCCCCGCGGTGGCCGACGTGGGCCCCGCGGACATGGACGTCAGCGTGGCGTCCGCCGACCTCGGCTGGCGCAACGGCGTCTGGGTCGCCAACGGCAACCTGGTCCCCCGCCACCTCGGCATACCGACCGTGACCGTGCCGATGGGCACCATGACGGACACCGGCATGCCCGTCGGGCTGACCTTCGCGGGCCGCGCTTACGACGACAATGCCCTGCTGTCCCTGGCGGCGGCCTTCGAGAGGACAGGCAGTCGGCGCACGGTGCCGGCGCGCACGCCGCGCCTGTCGGCGGAGTGACCTGACGGAGGCCCGCTCAGCCCGCGATGAGACAGGACACTGTCGGTGCCTTTGCACGTCTTCGGCCACCTGTGACTGCACCGGCGGGGTGGCTCGGGGTGGACCGGCGGCGTTGACGGGGTCGGGTCCTGAGGTGCGGACGACGCCTTCCGCCAGGCCGTCAACTCTCCGCCGGGCGGCGGACAGACGCTGAGCCGCTCATGGACGCCCTTCCGAGCCGGGGGCGCGGGTCGTGCCGAAGCGTGCGCGGTAGGCCGACGGTGTCACGCCGAGGCGGCGGAGGAACGCCCGGCGCAGCGACTCGTCGCTGCCGAGGCCCGAGCGCTGGGCCGCCGCCGTCACCGTCTCCCCGGACACGAGCAGCATCTGCGCCGCCTCGCAGCGCACCGCCTCCACGTAGGCCGCGGGTGTCTCGCCGACCTGGGCCGCGAAGAGGCGGGTGAGGTGGCGGACGCTGACTCCGGCGCGGGCCGCGAGCGCCGGGCCCGAGTGGTCGGCGGCCGGATCGGAGTGGATCGCGTCGAGGACCGTGCGGAGCACGTCGTGGCGGGGGCGCGGGGTGCGGGCCGGGACCGAGAACTGCGACTGGCCGCCGGGGCGTTGCAGGAAGACCACGAGGTCGCGGGCGACCTCGCGGGCCAGGTCGGGGCCCGCGTCCGCCTCCACCATGGCCAGACCCAGGTCGATGCCCGCGCTCACTCCCGCGGAGGTGAGGACCCGGCCGTCTTGTACGTGGATCGAGTCCGGCTGCACGGTGATACGAGGGTGGGTGCGGGCCAGCGTCGCCGCGTGCCGCCAGTGCGTGGTCGCGCGGCGGCCGTCGAGCAGACCGGCGCGTGCGAGCACGAACGCGCCCGTACAGACGGATGCCACCCGGTCCGCTCGTCGGGCCAGCGCGGTGGCGGCGGTGAGCAGCGACTCCGGCGGCGGCCTGCGGGGGAGGTCGGGGGCGCCGGGGACGATCAGGGTGTGGGGGGCGGGCAGGTCCGCGCAGGCGGCGTCGGGGGTGAGGCGGGTGCCGGTGGAGGCGGTCACCTCGGCTCCGTCGGGGGAACAGAGGGTGACCTCGTAGGCGGCGCCGAGTGCCGCGGCGGTGGCGAAGACCTCCAACGGGGCGGTGACGTCCAGGAGGCGGACGCCGTCGTAGGCGAGGACGGCGATGGAGCGGGGCGGGCGGGGCGGGCGGGTCGGGCGCGGCGGCATGCGGAGGAGCCTAGCCGGGAGGCGTGTCCGAATGTGTGGGGTACCTGTCTGCGGAGACATCGCGTGGAGTGGCCCGGCGGCGGCAGGCTCGGTGGCGAGCAACGGCGACATAGCGACGCCATAGCGACGACATAGCGACGACATCTGGAGGCACCATGACCGCGGCAGCGCAAGCGACAGCGCAAGCGGCCGACCGCATCGCCGGCGTGGACGTCCCCGGCGGTCGGCTCGCCCGCGAGGCGACCGAGCTGGTCCGCGAGTCCGCAAGCGAGTTGATCTACCACCACTCCCGCCGGGTCTACCTGTGGGGCGCCATGGCCGGAGCCCGCCGCGGCCTGGCGTACGACGCGGAACTCCTCTACGTGGGCGCGATGTTCCACGACCTCGGGCTCACCGGGAAGTACCGCACCGACGACCAGCGCTTCGAGCTCGACGGCGCCGACGAGGCACGCCGCTTCCTCGACGCGCACGGCATACCGGAGGACGCCGTCCGCCGCGTCTGGACCGCCATCGCCCTGCACACCACGCCGGGTATCCCGGAGCGGATGGAGCCGGAGGTGGCGCTGGTGACGGCCGGGGTGGAGTTGGACGTGCTCGGGGTCGGGCTCGACCAGGTGCCCGAGGACCGGCGTGCCGCGGTCGTCGCCGTACACCCGCGCCCGGACTTCAAGCGGCGGATTCTGGAGGCCTTCACCGACGGCATCGCGCACCGGCCGCGGACCGCCTTCGGCAACGTGAAGGCGGACGTGCTGGCGCACTTCTCGCCCGGGTTCGCAGCAACGGACTTCGTCGAGGTCGTCCGGAACTCGCCGTGGGGGGAGTGACGATGACCGCGACCCGGCCACCCGTACCGCCCTTCACCGAGGCCGACGCCCGTGCCAAGGTGCAGGCCGCGGAGGACGCCTGGAACACCCGCGACCCGCAGCGCGTGGCGCAGGCGTACACGCCCGACTCCGAGTGGCGCAACCGCGACCGGTTCCTGCGCGGCCGAGCGGAGATCGAGTCGTTCCTCGCCGAGAAGTGGGCGGGCGAGCTCGACTACGCGCTGCGCAAGGAGCTGTGGACGTTCGGAGAGGACCGCATCGCCGTCCGCTTCCGGTACGAGTGGCACGACGGGGAGGGGCAGTGGTGGCGTTCGTACGGGAACGAGCTGTGGGAGTTCGCCGCTGACGGCCTGATGCGGCGGCGCGAGGCGAGTATCAACGACGTGCGCATCGCGGAGCACGAGCGCACCGTCTTCGGCCCGCGGCCCCGTTGATGCCCGAACGCGGGGTGGCGGGGAGCCGGTTGAGGGACTCCCGCCACGCAGCCGGGGGCACCTGCGTCCGGTCACTGCGGCAGGTAAGTCCAGTCACTGCGGCAGGTGAGTCCGGTCACTGCGGCAAGTCGCTGACCCGCCCGCCCCGAGGCTCGCCGGTCCCCACGTGCCCGGCTCGCCGCCCGCGCGCAGCCGGGCGACGATGGATCCGAGGCCGGCCCCGGGGCCAGGCATGGGAGGCTCTCGTGGCGCGCACCCGTACGACCGACGTACTGATCGCGGGCGCCGGACCCGTCGGGTTGAGCGCGGCGGCCGAGCTGCGCCGCCACGGGCTGCGCTGTCGGCTCGTCGACCGGCTGCCCGCCCGTCTTCCCTATGCCAAGGCGGTCGGTGTCCAGCCGCGCACCCTGGAGATCTGGGACCGGATGGGTCTGGCCCGCGCCGCCATGGAACGCGCCGTCCCGATGCTCGGCCAGCTGACCTACGTCAACGGCCGGGAGCGGGCGCGGATCGACCTGGAGCTGCCGCCCGAGGTGCCCTACGGGTTCGCCGCGCTGCCGCAGTACGAGACCGAGCGGCTGCTCGAGGAGTATGTCGCGGGCCTCGGTACGGTCATCGAGCGCGAGACGGAACTGCTGTCGTTCGCTCAGGACCGGGATGGGGTCACCGCCCGGTTGCGCACCGCGGCCGAGCCGAGGAGGAGTTGCGGGCCGGCTATCTGATCGGCTGCGACGGAGCGCACAGCACCGTCCGCAAGGGCCTGGGCCTGACGTTCGAGGGCGCGGCCTTCCCCGAGGAGTACATGCGGGGCGACGTCGAGGCCGACTGGGACCTGCCGCACGGATACGGCATCCGGTCCAGTCACGAGGCCGACGACGGCTCGACCGACGACCTGCTGGTCTGCATCCCGCTGCCCGGAACGGGCCGCTACCGCATGTCGGCGCTGGTCCCGCCCGAACTCTCCACGGCGACGGCGAACCGGGGGCCCGCTCGGGACGACGGAGTCACGCACGGCCTGGAGGGCAGCCGCGCCCCGGAGCTCTCCCACCTCCAGGCCGTCGTCGACCGCCTCGCACCCCGCCCCGCCCGGCTCTCCCGGATGCGCTGTTCCTCCGTCTTCCGCATCAGCCATCGCATCGTCGACCGCTATGGCGACGGACGCGTCTTCGTCGCGGGCGACGCCGCCCACATCCACCCGCCCACCGGCGCCCAGGGCATGAACACCGGCATCCAGGACGCCTGCAACCTCGCCTGGAAACTGGCGCTCGTCGTCCGCGGGGAAACCGGGCCCGCCCTGCTCACCAGCTATGACGCCGAGCGCCGCCCGGTCGGCGAGGAAGTCGTCGGCCGGACCGTGCGGCACGCCACGCGCGGCATCGAGGCCGACCCCGACAGCCCGCGGACCGTGATCCTCCGTCAGGCCCAGCTGCTCGTCGGCTACCGGGACGGCCCGCTCTCCCACGCCCCGGACGGACCGACCGACGCGCCCCAGCCCGGCGACCGGGGCCCGGACTGCACCGGGCTGACCGGCCCGTTGGCCACTTACCCGTTGCGCCTGCTCGACATCCTGCGTGGCCGCACCGGGCACGTGCTGCTCCTGTACGCCGCCGACACCACCGACGTGGCCGAGGCCGCCGGGGCCGCCGGAGCCGCAGCGGACGGCGGTGGCCGTGCGGGCCCCGAGTACGCCGTGCCCGACGTGCCGGATGTGCCGGACGTGCCCGACGTGCCCGATGTGCGCGACGTGCCCGACGTACGCCTGCAGACCATCGCCGTGCTCGCCCGCGAAGCCGCACCGGACGCCACCGCCACCCTGACCGTTCCCGGGTACCGCGACGCCGCCGGGGAGTTCGCGCGGCTCTACCGGCTTGACGGCCCGACCGGCTTCATCGTCCGCCCCGACGGACAACTCGGCGCCCGCTTCCCCCTCGCGAACACCGCGACAGCACTGGCCGACTACCTCACGGCCATCTCCGCGCCACGGGAACACCGCCCCGGGCGGGCGCGCTGCTGACGGGCAGGCCCCGACCACCGGCTGGTCGATGCAGGGGGAACGCCCGTGCGAGGATCGCGGCGTGGACGATCTACGCTTCCGTCTCGCCGACGACGCCGATCTTGCCGCCGTCGTACGTCTGCGCGACGACGCGGCCCGCTGGATGCTCGCCCACGGCGTCACTGGTCAATGGCAGCCCGGTGAGCTGGGCGAGGACCACTTCCGTCGGATCCTGGAGAGCGGGGAGGTATGGCTCGCGGAGGCTGCCGATCGTGTGGTCGGGGCCTGGGAGCTCTGGTGGGAGGACGAGGACGCCTGGGGGCGGCAGCCGCCGACGGCAGGCTATGTGCACCGGCTGATGGTGGACCGCGGAAGTGTCCCGCCCGGGACAGGGCGGGAACTTCTGCTCATCGCGGAGCGACGCGTGGCCGAGGCAGGCCGACCGTTGGTTCGTCTGGACTGCCTGGCCACCAACACACGCCTCCTTGCGTACTATCTCGACGCCGGCTACCGGGTTGTGGGACGCAAGGAGGGGAAACCGCAGCCGGGCGGTACGCCCAAGTCGTTCACGCTCCTCGAGAAGTCCGTACGGCATGGGTGGCGGTAGCTCAACCGGCGAGGGCACGGCCGCCGGAGGGTCGTAGGCGTCGGGGCTTCGAGGTCGTCTCGTACCCCGGCTGCCCTCGTGGTCACCGCGGCTGCCGCCGCAGTCACCGCGGCTGCTGTTCCGCGATGACCGCCCAGTCGTCCGCGCCGCGACCGTCGGCGATGGCCTCGTCGAAGACAGCACGCAGTAGTTCACCGATCGGGAGCGGAACGCCTTGGTCGGTCGCTGCGTCGAGCGCGAGGTGGAGGTCCTTGCGGCCCAGGACTGTGGTGAATCCGGCCGGCTGGTAGCGCCGTTCGGCAATCATCGACCCGTAGCCGGTGTAGACGGCTCCGGGGAAGAGCGTGGAAGTCAGCAGCTCGACCAGCTGCCCGGAGTCGACACCGGCGCGTTCCGCGACGCTGACGGCCTCGCCCAGCGACTGGATCGCGCAGGCGATCAGGTAGTTCCCGAGGATCTTCACGATGTTGGCCTGCTCCGGACGGTCGCCGAGGCGCCAGGTCCGTGAGCCGATCACGTCGAAGAACGGCTGCACACGGTCGAGCAGCGCATGCTCGCCGGCCGCAAGGACGTTGAGTGCTCCGGCTTCGGCGACCGGAACACGGCCGAAGACCGGTGCCGCGACGTATCCGACACCGTGCTCGGCGTGCGCTGCCCCGGCCCGGCGAGCCAGGTCGGTACTCACCGTGGCGAGGTTGACGTGCACAGTCCCGCCCGGGGTCCGAGCGAGGACACCGGAGTCGGTGAACGTCTCGGCGACGGCCCGGTCGTCGGACAGGACCGAGAAGACCACTGGCGCTTGCATGGCCTCCGCGACCGAGGCGGCACGACGGGCTCCCACGGCGACCAGTTCGTCCGTGGGCCCCTCGGAGCGGTTCCACACCATGACGTCGTGGCCGGCCTTCAGGAGGTTGCGTGCGATGGGCCTCCCCATGGCTCCCAGACCGATGACCGCGATGCTGCTCACGCCGAGCACTCCTCCCCTTGAACCGTCTGAAGCAGTTCACAGGATGCCATGGAGTTACGATCGCAACGAACCGCCTGAAGGGGTTCAGCGCGTATCGCCTACTACGGAGGCTGGAATGACCGGGGATGTACGTCGTGTGTTCCGGATGGACAACGAAGTCCTGGCGTTCCGGTTCACCGCCACCGTCAGCGGTCGCGCAGGCCTGACGCCTGGAGAGCGGCTGGCTGACCCTGCACGGCTGAAGATGTGGCTGGCGGCCACAGGGCTCGGCGTCACAGACGTGTCGCCGAAAGATCTGAAGGGCGCCGTCGCACTGCGCGAGGCGATCTACCGCATCGGGTCGGCGATCGCCGCAGGTGGACAGCCGGAGTCCGAGGATGTCCGCACGCTCAACACGATGGCTGCCGCCGGGCACGCGAAGGCTGCGCTGGAACACGGACACGCGGTGTGGCGCCTGACGGAGACGACCCCGGTCCGTGACGCCCTCGGAGTTCTGGCCACGGATGCCGTCCGCGTCCTCGGAGGCCCCGACCGCGACCGCGTCAAGAACTGCGAAGGCCCCGGATGCGCGGGGCTTTTCCTCGACACCAGCCGCGCAGCCAACCGCCGCTGGTGCTCCATGAACACCTGCGGCAACAAGGTCAAGAAGTCACGAATCTCCGCGCGCTGACCCAGCGGATCCACGATCGGGCCCGTCAACGATCGGGCCTGTCAACAAATCATGCCCCGCAACACAACTACGTGACACCCGCGAATGGTCGCCTGCGGGAGCCCGTGGGCCAGCTCGAGAACCTCATCACAGGCCGGTGGGCCCTTCGGCGGCTTGCAGTGTCCCCCCGGGCAGCCGGTCGTTGCCCCAGCTGCGCTCGATGTAGCCGATGATGCGCGTGACGTCCTCGGCTGGCACCCGGTCCGGTTCGCCGTGCTCGAGCGGGTCGGAGTGGAAGATGTAGAGGCGCGAGGCGAACTGGTCGAACGGCAGTGAGGCCTCGCCGAACCGCTCGCCGTTGCCCGCGGTGGAGACGACGACGCCGTCGCCCCAGTCCTGGCCGCTGTCGTTGTTCGGGTTGAAGAAATACACCCGCATGACGTCCTGCGGGTCCGGCGCGACCCGCAGGATCGTGATCGCGTGCCAGCCGACATAGCGGGCCGCGCTGTCGGTCACGGCGACACCGGCCGGCTGCGGATGGATCAGCGGCTGCTCGCCGTTGTACGACGGGTGGTAGCTGGCGTGGAACTGCCGCAGGAACGCGTCGAGTTCGACCAGGTTCCCGGTCGCGACGTCCACGTTGATGTGGAACCCACGGGCCGTCCACCAGCCGTGGAACTCGGGGTTGACCCACCGGTGCGGGTCGCCCGGCCGTTCGGCGCAGCGCCGCCCCATCTCGGCGTAGATCCGGTCCAGGTGGGGCACCACGAGCAGCGAGACGGGGTCCAGGTCCAACGGCAGCGTGCTCGTGACGCCGCTCACGCTGTCCTTCGACGAGATCGGCCGGCCCTCGAAGTGCATCAGGATCTCGTCGTCACGGGCGGCCCAGACCACTACTCGCAGCAGGTAGTCCGGGTCGTTGTAGGCCCACATCGACAGGGCTCGGGCCGACTGGCAGGTGGGGTTGTCGCCCTGCCCCACGCCGAGCGGCAGGCCCAGCATCGAGAGCACCCCCGCGACCAGCCGGGCCCGCGGGCCGGGCGTCTCGCCGAACACCGTCGTCAGCCGCTCACGCGCGACCGGCGAGAGTTCGAGCGCCAACTGGCGCCAGAGCGCGGGCACCACCGGCGGTTCGTACAGGATGCCGCGGTCGAGCAGCAGCGCAAGGCCGTAGATGCACTGCGCGGTCTGCGGGTGGACGGCCACCTCGATCAGCCGGTGCACCAGTTGGCTGTAGCGCAGCAGGCAGTTCCGGCCGGTGTCGGAGAGACCGAGCGCCTCACCGACGAGGTAGAGGTGGTCGCTCTCGCGCAGCAGGAACCGGAGCAGTTCCGCGTGGTACGGCGACACCAGGCCGGTGTCGTGCATCGCCCGCGCGAACCCCGTCGCCTCGTACTGCAGGCCGCCGGCGTCCATCGCCTCGAGCCGGGAGCGGAAGACGTCGATGCCGGGGTCCTCCCGGCACGCCTCGGTGGTCCCGTACAGGCTGGAGATGAGCCGGTCGATGCCCTGCCCCGACGACGGGCCGAGAGCGACGTCCGGGTCGTTGCGGTAGATCGCGATCCGGGTGATCAGGGACTGCGCCGCCTCGACCTGGATCGGGCGCTGGCGCAGGATCCGCCAGATCTCGTCGACCAGGTCGTCCAGGACGCTGTCGTAACCGATCTCCTCGGCGAGGTGGCGGAACAGGGCCCGGATGAGCTGTGCGGTACGGCCCTGCTGGATCCGCTCCGCCTCGCTGGGCGCGCTGAACAGCAGCTCCAGGTTCTTCGCCAGTACCTGGGACAGGAACTGGCGGGCGTCCTCGGCGGGCAGCGTCGGGTGCGCGAAGTCGCCGCGGGCGACCGCGAGCATCCGCAGCTCGCTGGTCGCCTCCATGACGACCGTGTCCACGTCTCCGCTGTGCAGGCTTCCGCTGACCAGCGCCGGTACGAGGATCTCCGGTGACGCCCAGTCCGTCTCCCGGAACAGCCCGGCTTCCTCGAGGGCCTGCGCCCTGGCCTGCACCGCTCCGGCGCCGCCCGGCTGTATGAGCACCCGGCGCAGTGCTTCCAGGACCCGTCGCAGCTTCGTGTACTTGCCGAAGTCGCGGGTTTCGGCCATGGCCTGGATGGCGTCGTCGAGTGAGGTCACGCGCTTGTCCAGCGTCGCGGCCGCACCGCTGACGTCGACGGTCGGTTTCAAAGGGTTTCCTCGGGTTGGCCTCCCACGTCCACGAGTTCGTCAGACGTAGAAGTCGAGCTCTTCCTGCTTCTTCAGCAGGTCGCGCATGCGGTAGGGGTCGTCACCGAAGAAGTACACCAGGCCCCAATGGGTGCCGAACGCGGTCCTCTTGGTGACGGTCTCCTCGAGCGGTGTCGAGAGGTCGTGCGACTCGTAGTAGTCGTCGTCCTCGGTCTCCTCCGGGATCTCCAGTTCGCTGACGACGCGGCGGCGCGGGTAGACACCGAAGCAGCCGGCGATCCCGGACGCGTCGACGACTTCGCGCGGGAAGAAGGCGTCGATCTCCTCCTCGGTCGTCTTCGGGTCGAAGGCCAGCACCAGCGCTTGGTAGGCGTTGAAGCCGTATGCCCGCTCAAGCAGCTCGAACACCTTGAACCCCGGTGGCCGGTACGCGACTTCGCCGAAGTACATCTCGCCGTCGCTCGTGACGAAATACTCCGGGTGCACGAAGCCGAACTCGATGTCGAACGTCTTGATGAGTTTCTCGATCTGCGCCGTGATCTGCGGGCGGTAGCGCTCCAGTTCCGGGGTTGCCGGCACGAACACCGAATATCCCAGAGTGACGTATTCGGAGATGTTGAGGAACTTGATCTTCCCGTTGTGCACCCACGCCTCGACCGCGAACTCCCAGCCGTCGAGGTGGGATTCCATGAGAACGGGGAACTCCTCCTCCGGAATCATGTCGATCTCGTCCGGGGTACGGATGACGCGGTGCCCGAGGCATCCGGCCTTGTCGAACGCCTTGAGGTGGATCGGGTCGTTCGGGTCACCGTCCAGCTTGAGCAGCGTCTGATTGACACGCTTGAGGAAGCGGATCACGTCGTCCCGGTCGTGGGCCTCCTCGAAGATTCCGACCCGGATACCACCGAGTTGAGCGCGGCGCTTCATCAGCGCTTTGTCCCGCAGCAGCATGGCCTGACCGTACAAGCGCGGGTTGTCGAGGAGGACGGAGTTGATCGCCCCTGCCCATTCAACCGTTTCCTCGTACAGCGGGATCGCGACGTCGACACCCGCGTCCTTGAGAGTCTCGGCGATCTCCATGGAGCGGTCGTTGAGCCGTTCGAAATTCCAGGGCACGTAGGGGATTTCGTGATCGACGCAGTACTTCTCGGCCCATTCCGGGGCCACGACGACGTATCGCCGGTCGAACCGGTCTAGGGCTTCCACCGCATTGAGACTCCACCCAAGAAGCGCCACATAGCCCTTGTCCGGGTTCTTGGTGGCCGGTTCGCCCTGTGTCATAGGCGCTCTCCTTCGCGTGTTCGCTCATCGACGGCGTGACTCGCACGCTGGTGCCCGGCGGCTGCCGCGCAAGCACCTCCTGCCCGCCCGCAGGCACGTCATTCCCGCGCGCTGGGACGGGGACGGCATGTTCTCGAAGATCACTTGGTCGGTCGCCTGCCAGCGCCGGCCCCGACCCCGTGCAGACCGTTGACTGCGTCGCTCAGGCCGCGGGCGACGTCACGTCCCTCGTAGACCCTGCTTCCCTGGAAATTCCCACGGAGGTTCCGGCCACCGAGTGTCTGGCGCCCTGACCTGGGCAGCACGCATCCCCGCAGCCTGGGCCGCGGGGATGCTGTCTCCGTGCTCGACTGCCCCGACTGGTCGGATCGCGAGGCGGTGATCGCGTACTTGTGCTGCACGGCACCGAGGACCCGCTGTTTCCGTACGGCCACGGCGAGGCGCCGGCTCGTGCCACGTCGCGAACGCCCCCGGATCCCGCTGAATCCCACATGACGTCGTGAACACAGTTGAGATCAAGTGCGGTTGAGGTACGAGGCTGGGTCACGAAGTCGACCCACTTGATGAAGTCGTACCGCCCAGTGAGGAGTTGTCCGTGACGAGCGTGCACGTGATCGAAGAGGCCGGAACCCCGAGCGGTGAAGAAGAGGTTGCCGAGGTCGTGGCCCGCTACGAGGCCGCGTTCAATCAGAACGATGCCAGGACAATGAACGACCTCTTCTCGCCGGACACGATCTTCGTCAACTTCAGTGGCAACCTGGTATTCGGCGCCGATCGCCTGTATCAGGCGCAGTCCTTCGTCTTCGGCGAGGGCGGCCCCTTGGCGGACATCACGGTGAGCTACACCGTCGAGAGCATCGCCTTCCTCACGCCGGAGGTCGCTGTGGCCCATGCGCGCCAGAGGTCCGCCGGAGCCGACCGGCAGACGCAGATTGGCAGCGACCCCATGGAGGGCATCCTGGCGATGACACTGATGCCGGACGCCTCCGGACAGTGGCGCATCCGCATGGCCCAGAACACACCGGTTGCCGCGCGGTAGGGCAGCTGGGTACGTCGTCTCGGAGCCGCGTCGGCCCTTTGCCCCCCCCTCGCCTACCTCGTCGAGTCCGAGCCCAGCGCAAGGCATTTGCAGGTCTGAAACGTCACCGCCCCGGAAGCCATGGAAGCCTTCTCCGAACTCCAAGGACGGCGACGAGGGTCAGGACGATTTGCTGCACGGCCCGATTGGCGTCGGTGTGGTGTTCGGCGCGCAGGTTGATGGTGCGGACGCGGGCGCGTTGGAGGCCGCAGGGCGCGGCGGTGGGCCTGGGGGCGAGTTCGTCGTGGTCGAAGTCAAGGGTGGCGCTGGTGAGTTTGGGTGCTGCGGTGGGGGTGGCCGGTCCGGGGTCGTGGCCTCGGGACCCGCTGGGTGAGGGTGCGGGCGGTGGTCCTGACGAGGATGCGCCGCAGGGTCGCGGACGGGACCGTGTGGGGATCTGCCATGCGGTGGATTCCGTACACGGCACGGGACTTGGCGATGGCTGGACCGTCGCCGTGGAGGCCACCTAACACCCGCACCGTTGGACATCGCTGGCTCGGCGACGTCGCCGCAATCGAGGACAGCCTCGCCGCCCCAGAGCAGACGGACGCCGCCCTTGTGCGACCTCACGGACCGGCCCCCGCCGTTCACCTGGCAACCCCGACTTCCGTGGCGTTGTCGCGCGCATCGACTCCGAACAGCGAAACGAGGATGCGAAGCAGCAGCCCTGAGCACTACAACGAGGAGATGACCGTCTTCCTCTGTTCCAAGTGCCGCACCGCGATCACGCCGGAGCTGGCTAAGCTGGCTTCCGTCCCTGACGTCTCCGACGACGAGCGCGACCGGGACATGAGGACACGCCGGGCACCCTCCACCGTTCCGCGGGGCCACTACGCGATCGGTCCCGAGCCCTGGGGATCCCCCTATGTCGTGCAGGACGATCAAGAGAACCCGAGGCCGGCTCAGTCGCGCGGGCCGGCGGTCTGCCACGAAGAAGGCTTCGTCATCTCGGCCGGCACGCGGCACACAGTGCTGGTGCATCCCGACGATGCCGCCGGCCTCCAGCCCCTGCCCAACTGGGAGAACAGCAATGGGTGCTGCGGACCGACAGGCGACGAAGGACTCAACCGGGCCTGCCCCTGCGGCACTCCGGTCGCGACCCTCGCGGCCGACTGCTTCGGGCCCCGCGAACTGCACCTCGACCCCGTCCAGACCTACGCGTTCTCCCAGTAAGTGTGTCTCTTAACCTCTGTCCCGAGCCTCGGCTCGTACGGTCTCAGTCCTCTGGGGGTTAGGCCGTCCTCTCGGATCACCTGATCGTTGGTTTGGGTGCGGCTTAACTGACATGCAGTGAGCGCGGATCGAGCCGTTGTTGCCGGATCGCGCGCCGACGCGGGGAGGGCGATGGCGGGATCACCGACAGGGGCAGATCCGGTTGAGCGCTCTCGGACAGACAGCGCTCGAATCGTGCCCGCGTATCGGGCGCAAGACCGTAGCGCTCTCGTCCGCCCTTCGCGAAGGCCGCCAGCGTACGGACAGCGACGAGGTCGTGGCCCTGCTGTACGAGGCCACGACGTTGGTGGCACCGTCACGTAGTCGGGCAGCTTGCGGTTGCCCTCCCGCGCCGCTGTGGGGCCGGTGGTAGTTGTAGTGGATGTTCCCCATGTGGGATGGGGTGCCGCTTCGAGCAGTAGGGCCGGGGCGCAACGGTCAGCCGGGGGCAGCAGTAGGACCGTGGGGAGCGATAGCGCCGGGTCACCCCCTCGCCGTGGAGGACTGGGCCTCGGGGGTGGCACCGTCGTCGGGGCGCGGGCGTGGGGTGAGGGCCAGGGCCAGCAGGCCGCCCAGGATCAGCAGGGCGCCGCCCACCAGGCCGGACAGTCGCAGGCCCGATACGACGTCGTCCTTGGCCGCGTCCAGGTAGGTGCCGGTGAAGGTGGAGTTGGCAACGGCCACCAGGACGGCCAGGCCGACCGCGCCGCCGACCTGTTGGGCGGTGGAGGCCATGGCGCCGGCCACGCCCTGTTCCGCGATGTCCACGCCGGAGCCCGCGGAGGCGAAGACGGAGACGAAGACCAGGCCGCCGCCCAGGCCCCACAGCAGACAGCCGGGCAGCAGCGCGTAGAACGAGCCGCCGGTGGTCATGACGGCCGAAGTGAGGGCGAGGCCCGCGCCGTTGAGGATCATGCCGGTGGCGAGGGTGCCGCGTAGGCCGAAGCGGCCCATGAACCTCGGCGCGAGCTTTCCTGCACCGATCATCGACACCAGCGTCAGGGGCAGGAAGGCGAGGCCGGCTTCAAGAGGGCTGTATCCGAGTACGGGTTGCACGTAGGTGGTGAAGACGTAGTAACCGCCTGCGAGGCCGGTCTGGAAGAGGAACACGACGGCCATGGCCGCGACGAGCGGACGGTTCTTGAGCAGCCTCAGCGGCATCAGCGGGCTGCGGGTCCTGGCCTCGGTGGCGAAGAAGGCGGCGAGCAGGACGATGCCGGTGCCGAGGGCCGCCAGCGGCAGGGGGCGCAGCCAGCCTTCCTCGGGGCCCGTGGCCAGGCCCAGGACGATCGCCGAGACGCCGACTGTGGCGAGCAGGGCGCCCGGCACATCGAAGCCGCCGGCCCTGTTGGCGGGGCCGTCCGGACGCAGCACCTTCGGCGCGGGGATCAGGACGATGAGCGCGAACGGGATGTTGACGAAGAAGACCCACCGCCAGGACCCGAGGTCGGTGAGTACGCCGCCGAGCAGCGCACCCGCGGCGAGCCCGAGGGAGCCTGCCATGCCCCACACGCCGAACGCCTTGTTCCGCTGCGGGCCCTCGTCGAAGGATGTCGCGATGAGCGCCAGCACCGCGGGCAGGAGGACGGCGCCGCCGACCCCCTGGGCGAGGCGCGCGCCGATCAGTGCCGCCTGGCCGGTCGCCAGGCCTCCGACGAGGGAGGCGGCCGCGTAGAGGGTCAGGCCGGTGAGGAAGAGCCGCCGGGCGCCGACCCGGTCCACGGCGCGGCCGCCGAACAGCAGGAGCCCGCCGAAGGACACGGCGTACGCGGAGACGACCCACTGCAGGGACTGGGCCGAGAAGCCGAGTGCCTGGCCGATGTCCGGCAGGGCCACGTACACGATGTTGTAGTCGACGGTCACGATGAACTGCGCGAACGCCAGCAGGAAGAGGGTCGCCCCGGTCCCGCCCTGCATGCTCGCCGTGCCTGTACTTCCTGTGCTGTCGGACCTGTTGGCTGTTGCCTTGCTGGGCATGGGCTCTCCTGTAGGGAACGTAGGGGGCGGGAGCAGGTGGGGGACGGAGCTGCTCGTGGGTACGCCGCGGTCTGTCTCACGCTTGGGGCGGGGCCATGACGGCGCAGGAAGCGGCGTAGCCGTCGGGGCTCGGGACGGTGAGGAGGCGCAGGGCGCGGAAGGCGGGTGCCGGGTGCTGGAGGGCCGGTTCCGCGGCCACGCCGACGTGGAGGCCGGCCGGTTCACGGTGCAGGCCGCTGCCCTCGGCCTTGAGTACGGCCTCCTTGCGCGTCCAGCAGCGGGCGAACGCGGCCGGGCGCTGTTCGGGGCGCAGCGCCCGCAACTCCTTTGCCTCCGCCGGGTGCAGGGCCCCCGTCAGCCCGTCCAGGGCGGCCGGTTCGGGCACTGCCTCCACGTCGACGCCGACCGCGACGGCCGGGTCCGACACGACGATCAGATAGCAGTCCCCGGCGTGGGACAGCGAGAACCGCACCGGATTGCCGGGCACGACGGGGCGGCCGTGCGGGCCGCCGCAGCCCGCGCACCGCTCCCGGGCGAAGGGCACCGCCTCGGGGCTCACCCCGAGCACCTCGCCGAGCAGGACCCGCAGCCCCACGTGTGCGGCCCGGTAGCGGTCCCGGTCCGCTGCGCGCCGGAACCGGCCGAGCCGCTGCCGCTCCCCGGGGTCCAGGAGGTGCTCGTGGCGCAGGGCGGCGGCGCTTTCCGCGGCGACCCGGCCGAGGCGCACCGACCTGAGCCCCGGCGTCCGGATCGCCACCGGCACCGGAGCGGTCCCTGCGGACGGAAGGGCTACGACGTGGGGGGCCGCACTAGCCAACGGTGTCCCCGGGAACGGCCGCCGCCGCCGGCGCGAGGAGATGGACGGCACCATCGGCGTCGTACGAACCGAGGACCAGGAACTCGCTGGCGAACCCGGCGATGCGCTTCCTGCCCAGGTTGATCACGCCGACGATCAGTCGGTCCTGGAGTTCCTCCGCGGGGTAGTTGGTCACCTGGGCGCTCGTCTGCAGCACACCCGCGGGCCCGAAGTCCGACTTGATCTTGTAGGCGGGCTTGCGGGCCTCTGGGAACTCCTCCACCGACACGATCCGGCCGACCCTGATGTCGGTGGCGAAGAAGTGGGCCGGGTCGGTCTGCTGCTTGAGGTCGTCGCTGCTGGTCATGGTGGTTCGTCCATCCGTCCGGGTAGTGCTGGTGCTGTGCTGCGTAGGGCCAAGTAGCCATATACCAAAGGGACGTTGTGCCGTGTCGGCCGGGGTCAGTCCGTGGGCGGTTCGCAGGCAGTTCGCGGGCAATTGTGGGCGGTCCGCGGTCAGTACGTGGGCAGTCCGTCAGTCGAACCGCACCACGACACAGCGGCCGAGCCGGTTGCGGGCCTGGGTCACGAGCGTGGCGTTGCCCGCCGTGAACAGGTGGTTCATGCCCTCCTCGCTGAAGGACTGGGAGCGGAAGCCGCCCTTGCCGCAGAAGGCCACGCCGCCGTACTCGCCGGGCACCTCTTCGAGGTCCCCGATGCCGCAGGTCGAGTAGTAGGCGCGGCGTAGCGTGGTGGTCCGCGCGTCGTCGTTGAACACCGATATGAGGGCCATGCCGCCGACGGCGCTCAGGCTGGCTATCACCTTCTCCGGCTCAGGGAAGTTGCCGAGCAGGTTGAACGGCACCAGATGGAGCGGGCGGCTGCCGCTGATCCCGGCGGCCCACTCGCCGCTGTGCAGCATGTCGCCGAGCACGGCTCTGGCGCGGTCCTGCAGGCCCTCGTCGGCGATCCTGCGGTTGAGGACGTCGATGGCGTTCCTGCTGACGTCGACGCCCAGATACGCGATGTCGGCCGCCTTGGCGACCTCCAGCGCCCGCCCGTCGTAGCAGCCGAGTTCGACGAGGCTGTCGCACGCGTACCGGGACACCGCCTCCCGCGCTGTGAGCCCTTCCATCTGGAAGAAGGAGAGGAACTCGTCGGGGAAGTGCGCGGCGCTCATGATCACAGGGGCTCCGCCGTCGCGGTAGAAGGATCCCTCGTGCCGGGGTTCGGCCGTGCCGCTGGTGCCCGCGCCTGCCAATGCGGTGGATTCCACTGCTTGCATACCTTTCGAGAGGCCCGTCGAGCCCGTACAGCCCGGGGCGCTCACAGTTCTGCCGGGCCCGGACAGCCCTCGTGCCGGTCGGTGCTCTGCGGCCACTCGCCCCGGAAGCGGTTGATGGCGTCGATGTGCTGGGCGCGCTTGTCGTGGTCGCGTACGCCCAGGCCCTCCTGGGGGGCCAGGGCGAGGACGCCGACCTTGCCCTGGTGCAGGTTGCGGTGCACGTCGTAGGCGGCCTGCCCGGTGTCTTCGAGTGCGTAGACCTTGGAGAGGGTGGGGTGGATCTTCCCCTTGGCGATCAGACGGTTGGCCTCCCACGCCTCCCGGTAGTTCGCGAAGTGCGAGCCAATGATCCGCTTCAGCGACATCCACAGATAGCGGTTGTCGTACTCGTGCAGATAGCCCGACGTCGAAGCGCAGGTGGTGATGGTGCCGCCCTTGCGCGTGACGAACACGCTCGCCCCGAACGTCTCACGGCCCGGATGCTCAAAGACGATGTCGATGTCCTCACCGCCGGTCAGCTCACGGATCCGCCTGCCAAAACGCTTCCACTCCCTCGGATCCTGCGTCTGCTCGTCCTTCCAGAACTTGTAGCCCTCGGCACTGCGGTCGATGATCGCCTCGGCGCCCATCTTCCGGCAGATCTCGGCCTTTTGGGGGCTGGAGACCACGCACACCGGGGTGGCGCCGCCGGCGAGGGCGAACTGCGTGGCATACGAGCCGAGGCCGCCGGACGCGCCCCAGATCAGGACGTTGTCGCCCTGCTTCATGCCAGCCCCGTTGCGCGAGACCAGCTGCCGGTAGGCGGTGGAGTTCACCAGACCGGGCGCCGCCGCCTCCTCCCAGCTCAGATGGCGCGGCTTCGGCATCAGCTGATTGGACTTCACCAGCGCGATCTCCGCCAGGCCACCGAAGTTGGTCTCGAAACCCCAGATGCGCTGCTCCGGATCCAGCATCGTGTCGTTGTGCCCGTCGGACGACTCCAGTTCGACGGAGAGGCAGTGCGCCACCACCTCATCACCCGGCTTCCAGACATTCACGCCCGGACCGGTCCGCAGCACCACCCCCGCCAAATCCGAGCCGATCACGTGGTACGGCAGGTCATGGCGCCGGGCCAGCTCCGAGCGGCGCCCGTACCGCTCCAGGAAACCGAACGTCGACAGCGGCTCGAAGATCGAGGACCACACCGTGTTGTAGTTCACCGAACTCGCCATCACCGCCACCAGCGCCTCGCCCGGGCCGAGTTCGGGCACCGGCACCTCATCCAGATGCAGCGACTTACGCGGATCCTTCTCCGCACTCGCCATCCCCGCGAACATCTCCGCCTCCTCCTTGCGGAGAGTGATCGCGCGATAGGTCTTCGGCAGTGGCACGGCCGCGACGTCCCGCTGGGTGCGGTCAGGGTCGAGGACTACGTCCAGGAGCTCTCTCATCAGGCGGCCGCCTTCGGTGCCTGCTCGCGCGGGGCCACGCGGACGCGCATCGAGCTGTTGGCCTGCAGCGTCATCGCGAGGCCGAGGGGTATGTCGTGGTCCACCGCGGTGAACTCGAACCGCTGGAAGAGGGCCGCGAGAGCGATGGCCGCCTCAAGCATCGAGAAGTGCTGCCCGATGCAGGCGCGCGGGCCGCCGCCGAAGGGGAACCAGGCGTAGCGGGGTCGGGCCTCCTCGGCCTCGGGCGTGAAGTGGTCGGGGTCGAAGCCCTCCGGGTCCGCCCAGTAGTCGGGGTGCCGGTGTGTCACCCAAGGGCTGAGGTAGACGTCGGCGCCTTCCGGGATGCGGAATCCGTCGACCTCCGTCTCGGCGGCGGTTCGACGTCCCATGATCGCCACGGAGGGGTAGAGCCGCATCGCTTCCTTGAGCACCTGGTTGATGTACGGCAGGGACTCGACATCGTCCGCGCCCGCGGCCCGGCCGCCGAGCACCGCATCCACCTCGTCCCGCACCTTGCGCTGCGCCTCGGGGTGGGTGGCGAGCAGGTGCAGGGCGAAAGCGAGGGCGGTGGCGGTGGTCTCGTGGCCCGCGAGCATGAAGACGAGCACCTGGTCGCGTACCGCCTCGGCGCTGAGCGCCGAGCCGTCCTCGTCCCGGGCTTGGATGAGCAGCGAGACCATGTCCTGCTCGCTGGTGGCGCCGGCCGCGGTGCGTTCGGCGATGATCCGGTCGCAGACGGCGTACAGCTCGCGCTGGGCCGCGCCGACCCGGCGGTTGGCGGGCGTCGGCCAGCTGCGGGGGATACGCAGCGGTGTGACGCCGCGGCGCAGCACGCTGTCGCCCAGGACGGGGAAGTTGCGGCGCACCACGTCGATGGCCGTGTCGATGTCGGAGCCGAAGAGGATGCGGGTGACCGCGCGCAGCGCGAACTCGGCCATCTCGGTGGACACGTCGACGAGGCCGCCGGGCGCGGCCTCCCAATCCTTGGCGGTGGCCTCGGCTTCGAGCCGGACGGTGTCGGCGTAGCCGTTGACCCGGCGGCGCGTGAAGAAGGGCTGCACCATGCGGCGCTGGAAGATGTACTCCTCGTCCTGGCTGGTGAGCAGACCGTTGCCGATGGACTCCCGGATTTCGGTGTAGACGGCGTTTTCCTTGCGGAAGTTGGCCGCTTGGGCGCCGAGCACCTGCTGAATTCCGGTGGCGGAGAATATGCCGTACACCTCCGCCCGCATTCCGGGCGGGCCGGCCTCGAAGCGCACCACGTCGCCGTAGGAACGCTGCGCCCGCAGATAAGCACCGAGCGTATCGGTACGCAATTCGTTCAGCGAACCGAGCAATGGATGGCCGTCGACCAACGGTACTTGCCTGCTCACGGAGTTCCTCTCTCCCTCGTCTTTCCGGGGCGCGGAACACGCCTGCGCCGGTACGTGCCCACCAGGCGAGACGGCTTCATGCCAGAGAGCCGGAAAATACCCACAACCTTTCGGCCAGATCCAGGAGCCGGACAGGGACGGACAGTGCAGACCGGGTCTGTGGCGTCGGGTACTTGGCAGCGTGAGGGACACCTGCCTGGTATTCGCACTACCAGGCAGTGGGCTTTCTGGACGGCGCCCGGACAAGGGTCACAGGGTGTGCGTCACCGAGCGAGGTTTTCCGCAGGACAAGCAGCAGGAACGATTAGAGGGCGTCGTGAATCCGAGCGAATGGTCACCGTTGACGGCACAGCAACGCGATATCTGGGTGGCCCACTCCCTGTGGCCGACACTGCCCCAGTTCAATGTGCTGCTTTCCCGGCGGTTCGAGGGCGCGGTGGACGTCAAAGCGCTCACGGCCGCCCTGGCGGACGCCGCGAGCCGGTGCGACGTGTTCCGGCTACGGTTCCGTGAGTACGAGGGGGTGCCGCAGCAGCGGGTGTGCGCGGACGAACCCCGCGTGGAGTTCCTGGATTTCTCCGTCGACGCCGACCCGCGGGCCCGCTGCAAGGAGTGGCTCGCCACCACCTTCGACCGGCCGATGACGCTCGGGGACCAGCCCGCGTACGAGCTGGCCGTGCTCAAGGAGAGCGACACGGCCGCGCACACCGTGGTGAAGACGCACCACATCCTGGCCGACGCCTGGGCGCTGAACCTCTTCTTCGCGCAGGTGAGCACCGCCTACGCGCAGGCTACCGGCGCAGACCCGCAGCAGGCCGGTACCACCGCCGACGCTCCGCCCTCCTACCTGGACTGCCTCGCCGACGAGGCGAAGTACCGCGACTCCCCGCAGTACGCGAAGGACACCGCGTACTTCGACACTGTCCTCGACGGCGTGCAGCCGGCGCTCTTCACCCGCAAGGCGCCCAGCGGGGCGCGGAGTTCGGCCCGGCACGCCTTCCGGCTGCCGCAGTCGGCCCTCGAACGCATCCGGGAGCGCGGCGAGTCGCCGTTCGCCTTCGTCGCGACGGCGTTCGCGGTCTACCTGTCGCGCGTCCACCTCGCCGACGACGTGGTGCTCGGTGTCCCGCTGCTCAACCGCCGCGGCCGGGCCCAGCGCAGCACCGTGGGCCACTTCGCCAACACGCTGCCGCTGCGGGTGGACACCGGGAGTGGGCAGACCTTCACGGAGCTGGTCTCCGCGGTGCAGGCCGCCTCCCGCGAGCTCCAACGCCACGAGCGGCTGCCGCTCGGCGAGGTGCTGCGCGCGGCTCCCGCCGACGGCCCGCGCGCCCTGTTCGACGTGACGCTCTCCTACGTCCAGTGGCCCGCCGCGCAGGAGCTGCCCGGGCTGCGCCAGGAGATCACCGGCGGCACCCGCACCCACGACGGCGACGCGCTCGCCGTCGTGGTCAACGAGACTGGCGACGGCGAGGACGTCCTGGTCGAACTCGACTACGCCCGCGACGTGTTCGACGAGGACTTCCCCGTCGAGGCACTCGCCCGGCACCTGCGCAACCTGGTGCTCGGCGCACTGGAGGCACCCGACGTGCCGGTCGGCGAGCTCGTCATGCTGGACGCCGCCGAGCGCCAGGAGCTGACCCTCGGGCACAACCGCACGGCCGTCCGGTTCCCGGAGGAGGCCACCCTGCACGGCCTCTTCGCCGAACAGGCCGCCCGCACCCCGGACCGTACCGCCGTCGTCGGCGGCCCGGACGGCGACCGGCTGACCTACGCCGAGCTGAACGCCCGCGCCGACCGTCTCGCGCACGCGCTGCGCGCCGACGGCGTCGAGAGCGGGGACCGGGTCGCGGTGGTCATGGAGCGCGGCATCACCCTGATGACCGCTGTCCTGGGCACCCTGAAAGCCGGTGCCGCCTACGTGCCGGTGGACCCGGGCTACCCCGCCGCGCGCATTCGCCTCCTCCTGGCGGACAGCGGCGCCAAGGTGACCTTGACCGGCCCGGGCACGCCCCAACTCCCCGACGGCCTGGACACCTTGGTCCGCCCCGTCGACGCGCTGCTCGCCGGTACGCAGCCCGCCCCCAAGGGACCGCCCGACACGGCGACGGGGCCGCGCAACCTCGCGTACGTCGTCTACACCTCGGGCTCCACCGGGCGCCCCAAGGGCGTCATGGTCGAGCACCGCTCGGTGGTCAACCGGCTCGCGTGGATGCAGCGGCGCTACCCGCTCGGCGCGGGCGACGTCCTGCTGCAGAAGACCCCCGTCTCCTTCGACGTATCCGTGTGGGAGCTGTTCTGGTGGACCTTCGCGGGCGCCGGGCTCGCGCTGCCCGCGCCGGGCGCCGAGAAGGACCCGCGCGCGCTGCTCGCCGCCGTCGAGGAACACCGGGTCAGCGTCGTGCACTTCGTGCCCTCCATGTTCGGCCCCTTCCTCGACCTGCTGGAGGCCGAGCCCGCGGCGGCCGCCCGGGCGGCCTCGCTGCGCCGGGTGTTCTGCAGCGGCGAAGCGCTCCCGGCCGAGCAGGTAAACCGCTTCAACCGGCTGTTCGCCGCGGCCCGGCCCGACGGCCCCGCTCCGGCCCTCGTCAACCTCTACGGGCCCACCGAGGCGACCGTCGACGTTTCCTTCCACGACTGCCCCGGCGACGCGGCCGCCGAGGTGAGCCGGGTGCCCATCGGCCTTCCCATCGACAACACCGCCCTGTACGTCCTCGATCCGCACGACCAGCCGCAGCCCGTGGGCGTGCCCGGCGAGCTGTGCATCGGCGGTGTCGGCGTGGCCCGCGGCTACCTCGGCAGGCCCGACCTGACCGCGGAGAAGTTCACCGACGACCCATTCATACCGGGCGGCCGCATCTACCGCACCGGGGACCTGGCCCGCCGCCTGGCCAATGGGGAGCTGGAGTACCTGGGCCGCATGGACGGGCAGGTGAAGCTGCGCGGCAACCGGGTCGAGTTGGGCGAGGTGGAGCACCAGCTGTCGCTGCTGCCCGGCGTGCGCGGCGCGGTGGCACTCGTGCGCGAGCACGGCGGCAAGCAGCTCGTTGGCTGCTACGTCGCCGACACCGAGCTCGCGCCCATCGAGACCCGCACCCATCTGGGCACGGTGCTACCGGAGTTCATGGTCCCGGCCTGGTTCGTGCGGCTCGACCGAATACCACTCACCCCCAACGGAAAGGCCGACCGCAAAGCGCTGCTGCGGCAGCTGCCGCAGCAGTCGGCAACCCCCGAGGCCGAGCACGTGGCGCCGCGCACTGCCACCGAGACGACGCTCGCGGAGATCTGGTCGGAGGTGCTCGGCGTCGAGCGCGTCGGCGTGCACGACGACTACTACGCGCTCGGCGGCGATTCGATCCTCATGCTGCGCGTGCGGGCCGGGGCCGAGCGGCGCGGCCTGCGGCTCGCACTCACCGATATCGCCCGGCACCCGACCGTCGCCGACCTCGCCGAGCACGCAACGCAGTTCAGCGCCGACGAGGCCGAGAGCGCCCCGGCCGACGAGCCGTTCGCCCTGATCACCGGCATGGACAAGGCCCGGCTGCTCGGCCGCGGCGCCGTCGACGCCTACCCGGCGACCCGGCTGCACCTGGGCATGCTCTACCACAGCAGCGAGGACCCCGCGAGCACGGTCTACCGCGACGTCTTCCGCTACCAACTCACCGTCGACTGGGATGAGTCGGCCTTCCGCACCACCTTCGCGCGCCTCGTCGAGCGCCACCCCACGCTGCGCTCCAGCTTCGCACTGGGCGGCTACACGGAGCCGCTGCAGATCGTGCACGCCACAGCAGACGGCGCCCTGCACGTGCACGACCTGCGCGGCCACACCGCCCAGGACGCCGAGGCGGCCGTACTCACCCACATCGAGGAACGGCGCCACCACGCCTACGACTTCGAACAGCCGCCGCTGTACCACGTCCGCGCGCATGTCCGGGACAGCGGGCTGCTCGATCTCGTGCTCAGCTTCCACCACGCGATCCTTGACGGGTGGAGCGTCGCGAACCTGATGAGCGAGCTGCTCCGGGACTACGCCCACGCCCTGGGCGCCGACCTGGCGCCGGTGCCCGAGCAGGCGTTGCCCTCGCAGGCCGCGTACGTCCGCGAGGAGCGCCGCATCCTCGACTCCGCGGAGGCCGGGGAGTTCTGGCGCGACCGGCTCGACGGCGCCGAGCTCGTGCAGCTCGACCCGTTCGTGCCCTACGAGCCGCCGCGCGCCGCCGACGCGGACGCCGGACTCGTCCACCACGTCGAACTCGATGGCGAACTCGACGCCCTGCTACAGGAGTTCGTCCGCACCCAGGCAGTGCCGCTGCGCCTCGTGCTGTTCACCGCGCACTGCCTGACGCTGCGGCTGCTCGCCGCCACCGAGGACGTCACCACCGGCCTCGTGACCCACGGCCGGCCGGAGACGGAGGGCGCGGACCTGCTCGCGGGCCTGTTCCTCAACACCATGCCGTTCCGACTGCGCCCCGGGCAGCAGACGCTGCGCGACGTGGTGGAGGAGGTGGTCCGCGAGGAGCGTGCCGCCCACCCCTACCGGGCCTATCCGCTCAGCGCCGTGCAGGACGACCGCGGCGGCGCCCCGCTGCTCGACTCCGCCTTCACGTTCGTACGCCTGCACAACCTGGAGCCGCTGTTCCAGGCCGGCGGCATCGAGCTGCGCGACCTGACGACGTACGAGGAGACCAATTTCGCGCTCCTGGTCA
Organism: Streptomyces luteolus; assembly: GCF_029968015.1. Taxonomy (GTDB): domain Bacteria; phylum Actinomycetota; class Actinomycetes; order Streptomycetales; family Streptomycetaceae; genus Streptomyces; species Streptomyces luteolus. The sequence goes on along the minus strand of NZ_JASCIS010000040.1, from coordinate 10,518 downwards.
ACGCGATCGTCGACCCGCGCGATCGGCGCACCCGGCTGCGCCTGAACTGTTCCGCCCGCGCCTTCACCGAGACGCAGATGCGGCTGTTCGCGACGGCCTACACGGCGATCCTGCGCCGGATCGTCGAACAGCCCGACGCGGCGGCCCACTTCGGCTTCCTCACCGGCTCCGGCGAGCTGCCCGCCAACCCGGCGCCGCAGCCCGCGGACGTGATGAGCCGGTTCACCGCGAAGGCCGCGGAGCAGCCGGACGCCGAGGCCGTGGTCTTCGGCGAGGTCCGCTGGAGCTACCGGGACCTGGATCGGGCGGCCCGGCAAGTGACGCGGCGGCTGCGCGAACTCGGCGTGCCCGAGGGGGCCGGAGTCGGCATCGCCCTCGACCGCTCGCCCGAGATGATCGCCACCGTGATCGGGGTGCTACGGGCCCGCGCGGCCTGCGTCCCGCTGGACGTGAGCTATCCGCCGGAGCGGATCGCCCGGATGATCGAGCGGGCCGAGCCGTTCCGGGTCATCGCGCACAAGGCGCACGCCGGGCTCGTACCGGACCCGGCGCTGCTGCTGCCGGTCGAGTCCATACCGATGCCGGCCGGAGCAGGCGGCTGGCCGGGCGGAGCGGACGGCGGGCCGGGCGACGGCGCGGACCTGGATCGTAGTGCGGATCTGGACGCGATCGCCGAGGCCCCCGGGCCGCTTCCGCTGGACAGCCTGGCCCTGATCCTGTTCACGTCCGGCTCCTCCGGCGAGCCCAAGGGCGTGGAGCTGCCGCACCGCCTGTGGGCCAACTACACCCAGTGGCAGCTGCGTGCCGAGACCGCCGCGCCCGGTGCCCGCACCCTGCAGTTCGCCCCGCTCAGCTTCGATGTCTCGTTCCAGGAGATCTTCTCCACGTTCGCGGCCGGCGGCACCCTGCACCTGATCTCCGAGGCGGACCGGCGCGACCCCGCCACACTCCTGCGCCACCTGGACGAGCAGGAGATCGAGCGGTGGTTCATGCCCTTCGTCGCGCTCCAGCAGATGGCCGAGGCCGCCGACCTGCTCGGCATCCGGCCGCGCGCGCTGCGCGTGCTCATCTCCTCCGGCGAACAGCTGCGGGTCACCGAGGAGGTACGCCGCCTGTGCGCGGGCCGCCCGACGCTCCTGGAGAACCAGTACGGGCCTACAGAGACCAACATCGCGAGCGCCTACCTGCTCTCCGGCGACCCGGCCGCATGGCCCGCCCTGCCGCCCATCGGCACCGCCATCGACGGCGCCGAGATCCATGTGCTCGACGAGCAGCTGCGGCCGGTCCCGACCGGCGCCCAGGGCGAGATCTACCTCGGCGGTGCCTGTCTCGCGCTCGGCTACCGGGGCCGCGAGGACCTGACCCGGGAGCGGTTCGTGCCGCATCCCTCGGGCCGTCCAGGCGTACGCCTGTACCGCACCGGCGACGTGGGCCGGGTGCTGCCAAGCGGCGACACGGTCTGGCTCGGCCGCGCCGACAACCAGGTCAAGGTACGCGGCTTCCGGGTCGAGCCCGCCGAGGTCGAGGTCGCCATCACGTCGCTCGCCGACGAGTTCCCCGGCATCGGCTCCGCGGCCGTGGTGGCCCGCAAGCGCGGCGACGGCGTCGACTCCTTCCTCGTCGCCTACCTACTCGGCGACGAAGCCGCCCGTGAGCGCGTCGACCTGGACCACCTGCGGGCGCGGCTGCGCACCGTGCTCCCGGAGTACATGGTGCCCGCGCACCTGGGGTGGCTCGACCGGCTGCCGATGACCCCGAGCGGCAAGCGCAACGATGCCGCGCTGCGCGCCCTGCCCCTGGAGACCGGCCCCGCGGTCGCCCCGACGCCGCCGCGCGACACCCACGAGCGGGCCCTCGCCGACATCTTCGGCGAGCTGCTCGGGCGGCCCCAACTGGGCGTGCACGACGACTTCTTCGAAGCGGGCGGCACCTCGCTGACCGCGATGCGGCTGATCGTCACCATCGAGAAGCGGTTCGGCATCCGCATCCCGCTCACCGCGTTCGTGGCGGCGCCCACCGTCGCCATGCTCGCGGAGCGGCTGCGCGACGGCGACGCCGCGCCGGTCTTCGACCCCGTGGTGCCCGTCAAGCACGGCGGCGACCGCACCCCACTCTTCCTCGTCCACCCGCTGGGCGGCAACGTCCTGTGCTACGTACGCCTGGCCCGGCACCTGTCCGACGACCAGCCGCTGTACGCCCTGCAGGCGGCGGGAGCCGAGCCCGGGACCGAGCCGGTGCAGACGATGACCGGCCTGGCGCAAAGCTATCTGGAGGCGATCAGGCGGGTGCAGCCCGAGGGCCCCTACCGCCTCGGCGGCTGGTCCTTCGGCGGCTTCGTCGCCTTCGAAATGGCCCGGCAGCTGCGGCAGTCGGGCGCGGCCGAGGTGTCCCAGCTGATCCTGCTCGACTCGATCGCACCCGACCCCGGGGAGCGGCCCGACGTGGCCGAGCAGGCCATGATGGAGTGGTTCTTCTGGGAGTTGATCTGGGTCGACCGAGGCGGCAGCGCACCCGTGGAACGCATCCCGGACGACTTGCGCACCGACGACGAGCGGCTCGCCTTCATCGCCGAACGCGCGGCCCGGGCCGGGATCGTGCCGGAGCAGACCGCCCGCACCACGGTGCGCAGGCTCTTCGACGTCTACAAGGCCAACTGGGCATCGCTGCGCGACTACATGCCCGAGCCCGAGCCGGTCGACCTCACCCTCGTGAAGGCAACCGCGCCGCTGCCGGACGTGCTGCGGCCCATGCACGGCGCGGCCCGCACCCTGCACGAGGCCCCGGCCAACGGCTGGGCCACCCTCACCAGCGGCCGCATCGACGTCGTCGAGGTCTCCGGCGACCATCTGCTGCTCCTGGACGAGCCGCACGTACAGGCGGTGGGCCGGGCCATCGATGCGTACGCCGCACCCGATGACCGTGACGGCGCCGAGAGCACTGGGAGCGGCCAGAACGCTCAGAACGCTCAGAACGCTCAGAAGAACGTCACCTCCGAGGAAGGGACGGCACTGTGACTGTCGGCCGAGGCAAGAAGGCCGTGGTCGTCGGCGCGGGAATCGGCGGACTCACCGCCGCCGCGGCCCTGCGACGCATCGGGATGGACGTCGAAGTCCACGAACGCGCCCGGGAGTTGCGTCCGGCGGGCGGCGCCATCTCCCTGATGACGAACGCGGTCCTCGCCCTGCGCACTCTCGACATCGACCTGCGGTTCGAGGAGCACGCGGAGATCCTGGAGGAGCTGCACTTCCTCACCAAGCGCGGCAAGCCCATCCGCACGCTGCGGTTCAAGGAGATCTGCGCGCGGCTCGGCGCCCCCAGCTTCGGCATCACCCGCACCCTGCTGCAGCAGCTCCTGCTCAAGGAGATCGACGACTGCCCGGTCCGGCTCGGCGCCGCGGCCACCGGCTTCGAGCCGGACGGCACCGGCGTACGGGTCCGCTTCGAGGACGGCAGTGAGACCTACGGCGACGTCCTCATCGGCGCCGACGGCTTCAACTCGGCGATCCGCCGCGGTCTCACCGGGCCCGAGCAGCCCCGCGAGACCGGCTACCTCTGCTGGGTGGCGACGCCCCGCTTCGAACACCCGCGGATCACCAAGCAGTACGGCGCCCACTACTGGGGCCGCGGCAAGCGCTTCGGCATCGCCAACATCGGCGGCGGCGAGATCTACTGGTGGGGCACCAAGAACATGCCGGCGGCCCGGGCCCGCGACTGGCGTGCCCAGGGCGGCCGGAAGGCCGAGATCGTGCGCGCCTACGCGGGCTGGGCCGACGAGGTGGTCGCCGCGGTCGAGGCCACGCCCTTCGAGGAGATCACCGCTTTCCCGGCCCGGGACCGGCCGTTCCTCGAACGGTGGGGCAAGGGCCCGGTCACGCTGCTCGGCGACGCGGCGCACCCGATGATGACCAGCCTCGGCCAGGGCGCGTGCATGGCGATCGAGGACGCCGTCGTCCTGGCCCACCACCTGCGCGGTGCGGACGACCCCGCTCGGGCGCTGCGGGCCTACGAGGCCGAGCGCCGGCCGCGCACGAAGAAGATCGTCGAGGGTGCGCACGCCCTCAGCGCCCTGGAACAGACCGAGAACCCGCTGCGCATCCTGGGCCGCGACCTGTTCTTCCGGTTCGCGCCCGACTCGGCCGTCGACAAGCAGAACGCGGAGTACCTCGAGTTCCCCGCTCCTGCGGCCGCATCCCCCGACTCCTGCCCCACGAAGGAACAGCCGTGACCCCGATCAACGAGCAGCGGGACGTGGAGCGTCCACTCAGCCCGCTGGAGCGCTGGTACTGGATCTGCGACCAGATCTCGCCGCTGAACGTGCTCGCGCACGCCCGGGTGTACGGGACCCTCCCCGAGGAGGTCCTAGCCCAGGCCCTGGACGCGCTCCAGCGCCGCCACCCGCTGCTGCGCACCGCCATCGCCGCGGACCCGGCGGGCCGCAACCCTCGTTTCGTATCGGCCGGTTCGCGCCCGATCCCGCTGCGCACCGTCACCGCCGCCACGGACCCGGCGGACGACGTGGCGGGCCCGGAGCCCTGGGAGCAGGAGGTGAACGACTACGAGCTGAACACGTCGGTCGACTGGCGCAAGGGCCCGCTGACGCGCGCCACCGTGATCACCCGGGCCGGCACGGTACCCGACGCCGGGGACGTGCACGACCTGGTCCTCACGGTCCCGCACTGCATCGCCGACGGAACCACGGTGCTGACCCTGCTCCAGCAGTGGCTGGAGCTCGCCGCCGAGATCGATGGCGGCGGCCTCACCCCGGGGTGCCCGGCCGTCGCGCCCCAGCGCATCCTGCCCGCGCCGGAGAAGCTGCTGCCCGCCGGCCACCGCGGCCTCGCGGGCCTGCGCAAGGTCGTGGCACAGCAGTTCGCCGACCAGGGCACGGCACGCCGTCGCAAGCCGCGCCGCGTGGAGCCGACCCGGCGGGTGCCGTTCGAGGACCGCCGCACCCGGCTGCTCGCCCGCTCCCTCGACCCCGAGCAGCTCGCAGACCTGGTGGCCGCCTGCCGCCGCGAACAGACGACGGTGCAAGGGGCGCTCGCCGCCGCCATGGTGACCGCCGTCGCCCAGGACGCGGGGGACAGGCCGGGGCCGATGACGGTCGGCTCGCCCATCACGTTCCGCGATGCCCTCGTGCCGCGGGTGACCGAGCGGGAGGTCGGGACGTACGTGGCCACGGTGCCGTCGATCGTCGACTACCGGCCCGGCGGCGCGCTGTGGCCGATGGCCCGGACGATCAGCCGGGACCTGGTGCGGCGCAGGCAGCGCGGCGAGCACCTGACGGCGGTCGCGTCGCTCGGCCCCGTCGCCCCCAAGTCGGTGGCCAAGAGCGGGCGGTTCCTGCGCTTCATGGAGGAGAAGGGGCCGATCACCCTCTGCGTCTCCAACGTCGGCCGCTACGACTTCCCGCACACCGTCGGCCAGTGGCGGGTGTCGCACGCCAAGTTCATCGCGGGCCTGTCGGTGAACGCGTACTACTGCGCGGCGATCAACACCAGCCACGGACAGCTCGCCTGGAACTTCACCCACGTCGAGGGCGCGGTGCCCGCGGAGCGGGCCGAGCGCCTGACCGCCGGCGCGCTCGACGCGGTCCTGGCCGCCCTCAAGTGACCTCGCCCGCCGCCCGATTCGACCCTGCACCACCACCGGAGGAACACATGCCGCACAGGACGGAACCCCGGTCGCCGCACGGCCGGGCCGTCGTCGTCACCGGGGCCTCGTCCGGCCTCGGCGAGGCCACCGCCCAGCGCCTCGCCCAGGTCGGCTTCCAGGTCTTCGCCGGCGTCCGGCGCACTGAGGACGGCGAGCGGCTGCGTGCGTCGGCCCCCGCCCGCATCACGCCCGTGATCACCGACGTGACGGACGAGAAGACCGTCGCGGAGGCCGTGCAGCAGGTCACCGATGCGGTGGCCGACAACGGCCTGTGGGGCCTGGTCAACAACGCGGGAATCGCCGTGACGGCGCCCCTGGAGTGCGTCCCCGCCGAGCTGTTCCGCCGCCAGCTCGACATCAACGTCGTCGGCCAGCTCTCGGTCATCCAGGGGTTCCTGCCACTGCTGCGCGCGGGCGCGGGGCGCGTCGTGAACATCACCTCCGGGCTCGGCAACGTCGCCATCCCCTACCTCGGGGCCTACGCGGCCGCCCAGTTCGCCAAGGAGGCGCTCAGCGATGCGCTGCGCCGCGAGCTGGCGCCGTTCGGGATCCCGGTCTCCGTGGTCCAGCCGGGCGCGATCATGACGCCGATCTGGAGCAAGATGTCCCACGAGGCGCACCAGCTCCTCGACCGGGCCGATGAGCCGGTGCGGGAGCTGTACCGCGACAGCTTCCTGCGCTTCGTGGAGTCCAACGAGCACAGCGCCCGCACCAGCAAGGTGACGCCGGACGACGTCGCGCGCACCGTCTTCCGCGCCCTGATCGCGGGGCGGCCGCGCACCCGGTACGGGGTCGGCAAGGACGCCAACGGCGGCCGGCTGCTCGCCCGGCTGCTGCCCGACCAGGCCATCGACCGGGTCTTCAGCGGCATCACCCGGCAGCCCCGCTGATCCGCTGATCCGCTTCCGGCCTCCCCTCCTTCTCTCGTATGGCCCTCATCCCGCATAGCCCTCATCCCGTATAGCCGCTTGCTTCCCCTTTGCGATCCCCACGTAGAAATCCGGCGCAGAAACCCCGCGCAGAAACGCCGCATAGAAAGAGAGACCGTCGATGCCCGCCAGCACACCCCAGGAGCTCAAGGAGCTCTTCGCCCACAGCCTGCGGCTCCTCACGGAGGCCAGGGTCGAGGAGTGGGTCGACCTGTTCACCGAGGACGGCGTCCTCGAATTCCCCTACCCCGCCTGGGGGTTCCCCGGGCAGATGCAGGGCCGTGAACAACTGCTCGCCCAGATGACGCTGTTCGGCCAGCAGCTCAAGGCCGAGTTCTCCGCGCCGGAGTTCTACACGGCGACCGAGGACGGACTGGTCATCGCCCACTACACCGCCGACTGCACACTGCTCGCCACCGGCGGCGAGTACCACCAGACGTACCTGTCGGTCGTGCGGTTCGAGAACGGAAAGATCAAGCACTTCCAGGACTTCTGGAACCCCTGGCTCCTGATGGAGGCAGCGGGCGGCGAACTCGCCTGGAAGCAGGCGCTGCAGGCCGTGACCGGAGCCTCGCAGGGCTGACCCGCTGCCCGGCCGGCGGCACCGCACCATCAGCTCACCCACCCCGAAGGACAGCAGCACATGATCGACAACCACGGCAGCGACAGCAGCGCGACGACGGCACCAAAGCCGGACGAGCCGATCGCGGTGACGGGTGTGTCCTGCAGGCTGCCCGGGGCGGCGGGACCCGAGGAGTTCTGGCAACTGCTGCGTGCCGGGCGCGACGCGCTCGGCAGGGTTCCTGACGGGCGTTGGGACGACGCCGCCGTGGCCGCGGCCGACGCGGGCCGCGGCGGCGCCGACATCCGGGAGGGCGGGTTCATCGACGGCGTCGACGCGTTCGACGCCGAGTTCTTCGGCGTCTCGGCGCAGGAAGCGCTCGCGATGGACCCGCAGCAGCGGCTTGTGCTCGAGCTGGCCTGGGAGGCGCTCGAGGACGCCCGGATCGTGCCTGCCCGCCTCCAGGGCAGCAGCACCGGCGTCTTCATCGGCGCCATCTGGGACGACTACGCCCGGCTCCTGCACGAGTATGGTCCGGACGCCGTCGACCAGTACAGCCTGACGGGCCTGAACCGCGGCATCATCGCCAACCGGATCTCCTACGCACTGGGGCTGCGGGGCGCAAGCCTGACCCTGGACAGCGCCCAGTCCTCCTCGCTCGTCGCCGTGCACGCGGCCTGCGCCAGCCTGCGCAGCGGCGAGTCGACGGTCGCACTCGCGGGCGGCGTCAACCTCAACCTCCTGCCGGAGAGCAGCCTGACGCTCGCCCGGCTCGGAGCGCTCTCGCCAGACGGCCGCTGTCACGTCCTCGACGCCGCCGCGAACGGCACCGTGCGCGGCGAGGGCGGCGCGCTCGTGGTGCTCAAGCCGCTGAGCGCGGCGCTCGCCGCGGGCGACCCCGTGTACTGCGTGATCCGGGGCAGCGCCGTCAACAACGACGGAGCGACCCCGGGCCTGACGACGCCGAGCGCCGAGACACAGAGCGCGTCGCTGCGGTCCGCCTGCCGCCGCGCGGGCATCGATCCGGCCCATCTGCAGTACCTCGAACTGCACGGCACCGGAACGCCGGTGGGCGACCCCATCGAGGCCCGGGCCGTGGGAACGGTGACCGCGCCGGGGCGGCCGGCCGACGCGCCGCTGCGCGTGGGCTCCGTAAAGACCAACGTCGGCCACCTGGAGGGCGCCGCCGGCATCGTCGGCCTCGTCAAGACCGCGCTCAGCATCCGCCACCGCCAGCTGCCGCCGAGCCTGAACTTCACGACCCCCAACCCTGCCGTCGACCTGGACGAGTTGCAGCTGCGCGTGCAGCAGGAGTTCGGCCCCTGGCCGGCGCCGGAGGCCCCGCTGCTCGCCGCTGTCGGCTCGCTCGGTGTGGGCGGCACCAACTGCCACGTGGTGCTCGGAGACGGGCCTCTTGAGGAGGGTCCGCTGGATTCCCTCCCGAAGTCCCGGACGGTGGCCGGAACTCAGGGGCAGGCCGATGCCGTAACCGCGGCAGCGGACACCGCAAGCGCCGGTCAGGCCGACGGCGTGGCCACAGCAGCAGACGCCGTGACGGCACCACGGGACGCCACCGCTGCCGACGGCCGGGACGCCGCCCCTCTGCCCTGGGTCCTCTCCGCCCGCACCGACGCCGCGCTGCGCGCCCAGGCCGCCCGGCTCGTCGAGCACGTCGAGGCGCGGCCGGAGGCCGACCCCGCGGGCGTGGGTCTGGCCCTGGCCACCACCCGTACCGCCTTCGCGCGCCGCGCCGCCGTCGTCGGCGCGGCGCGCGAGGAACTGCTCGACGGCCTGCGCGCCCTGGCCGCGGGCATGCCGTCGCCGCACGCCGTCGCCGGTGCCCCCGTGCCGGGGCGGCTCGCCGTGCTCTTCGGCGGGGGTGGCAGCCAGCACCCCGGCATGGGCCGTGAGCTGTACGCCGTCCACTCCGTCTACGCCCGCGCCTTCGACGAGGTCTGCGACCACCTCGACCGTCATCTGGACCGGCCCGTCCGCGAGTTGATCCTCGCCGAGCCTGGCTCCCCCGAGGCGGAGCTGCTCGACCGCACCGACTACGCGCTGCCCGCTCTGATGGCCGTCGAGATCGCCCTGTACCGCCTGTACGAGAGCTGGGGCCTCGAACCCGACTACGTCACCGGCCACTCCATGGGCGAACTCACCGCCGCACACGTCGCGGGCGTCCTGTCGCTGCCCGATGTCTGCGCCCTGGCGACGGTACGGGCCCGCCTGATCCAGTCCGCCGCCGGCGGCGCCATGGCCGCGGTGCAGGCGAGCGAGCAAGAAGTGCTCGACTCCTTCGGGCCACACGCCGAGGCTCTGTCGATCGCCGCGCTCAACTCGCCCGACGGCACCGTCGTCTCCGGCGACGAGGACGCGGTGCTCGCGCTGTGCGCGCAGTGGCGGGAGCGCGGCCGCAAGACCAAGCGGCTCGCCGTCACCGTCGCGGGCCACTCCCCGCACATGGACGGCATCCTCGACGAGTTCGGCCGGGCCGCCGCCACCCTCGACTACGCCCCGGCCCGCATCCCGGTGGTGTCCAACGTGACCGGCCGGCTCGCCACCGACGAGCAGCTCACCTCGCCCGACTACTGGGTCCGGCACGTCCGCGCCACGGTCCGCTTCGCCGACGGCATCCGCACCCTGTACGACGAGGGCGTCACCGCCTTCCTCGAACTGTCGCCGTCCGCGGTGCTCGCGCAGGCCGTCGCCACCACGCTCGAAGGCCACGAGCCGCGGCCCGTCACGGTCTCCGCGATCCAGCGCGACCGCTCCGAGTCCCGAGCCGCTCTCGCCGCGCTCGCCCACCTGCACACGGCGGGCGTGGACTGGGACTGGTCCGCCGTCTTCCCTGCCGGTACGGCGCCGAGCGCGCTGCCGACGTACACCTTCCAGCGCCGGAGCTACTGGCCGGACCCGGCGGGCCGCCGCCGGGGCACCGGGGCGAGGGGCGCGCGGGGCGGCCTGCGCCCGCTCAGCGACGCAGCGGCCGACCCGTCCGACGGCCCGACCGCCGCGCTGCGGCAGCGCCTCGCCGGACTCCCACGGGCCGAACAGGAGGCGATACTCGGCGAGTTGGTACGGGCCACGACCACAGTCGTCCTGGGGCGGGCCGACGCCGCGACGCTCGACCAGGACGCGCCGTTCACGGATCTGGGCGTCACTTCGTTGCGCGCCGTCGAGCTGCGCAACCACCTGGACAACGCCACGGGCCTGAGCCTTCCGGTCACTCTGGTCTTCGACCACCCGACGGCGAGCGCCGTCACCGCCCACCTGACGGACCTGCTCACCGGGGCCCTCCACGACGAAGCCGCGGACGCCCACGCCGACGGCCCGGCACCGTTGGCGGTCCTGGCGGCCGCTGCGGACGAGCCG
>NZ_JASCIS010000004.1 GCF_029968015.1 Streptomyces luteolus | reverse complement strand
GGGAAGGGGCGGGTAGGGGAACCAGCCCGCCGCAGGCGCCCACCCACCCGCACCGAACCCACAACACCGACACCGACACCCACGAAGGGCACCCCATGAGATCCCGCACCCTCACAGCCACCGCGACCGCCACCCTCGCTCTCACCCTCTCCGCCTGCGGTTCCGGAGACGCCAAGGACTCGACCGGCGACAGCAGCGGCAAGACCCACACCGTCAAAACCGCCATGGGCAACGTGAAGGTGCCGGACGCCCCGAAGCGGGTCGTCGTGCTCGACACCGCCGAGCTGGACTCCGCGATCACCCTCGGCGTGAAGCCGGTCGGCGCCACCCACGCCGACGTCGAGTCGGGCTTCCTCAACTACCTGCCGAAGGACGAGGTCAAGGGCATCAAGGACGTCGGCGCGATGATGACGCCGAACGTCGAGGCCATCGCCGAGCTGAAGCCCGACCTGATCCTCACCAGCAAGATCCGGCACGAGAAGCTCTACCCGCAGCTCAGCGAGATCGCCCCGACCGTCATGACGGAGAACACCGGCTATCCCTGGAAGGAGAACTTCCAGGTGCACGCCGACGCGCTCGGCAAGAAGGACGAGGCGAAGAAGGTCGTAGCGGAGTACGAGCAGCACGCCTCCGACGTGACGAAGGCCCTCGGCGGCGACGCGGAGGCCGAGGCCACCGAGGTCAACGTGGTCCGCTTCGTCGAGGGCGCCGACATCCGCATCTACGGCAAGCAGAACTACATCGCGACGATCCTGAAGGACGTCGGCCTGGGCCGCCCCGCCGTCGCGGACAAGGCCAAGGACGGCTTCTCGTACGACGTGAGCCCCGAGAGGATCGACGCCGCCGACGCCGACGTCATCTTCCACTCGACCTACGGCGACCCGAAGAAGGCCAAGGAGACCCGGACGACGGGCGGCTCCCTGTGGAAGGGCATGAAGGCCGTCAAGGACGACAAGGTCTTCGCGGTCGACGACCAGCTGTGGATCCAGGGCATCGGCTACACCGCCGCGAACAAGATCCTCGACGAGCTGCAAGCCGACCTCACCAAGTAGCCGTCCCCGTAAGGGAGTTGCTACTCCGGCCGTTGCCTCTGCGACCTCCACACCAGGAACAGTGCCGAGGCGACGGCCGCGAGGCGCACCACCCACGGCCAGGTCTGCGCGAGGGCGTCCACTGTCGCGCCCTGCGGCACGGCCTCGCCCCAGCGCCGGTCGAACCGCCCCCACAGCCACACCACTCCCGCCGCCGCGGCGAACCCCGGGATGCCAAGGACCGCGAACTTGGCCTCGCGCTGGGTGAGGCGGCGCGAGGTGTACGCGACGGCCCAACCGACGCCGAGCGCGATCCAGTTGCCGAGCACGGCGCCGACGAGGAGCGACGCGGCGGCGAGCAGCAGCAGCGGGTTGCTGAGGCTCGGCGTACCGCGGGCGGCTCGGGCGCGCCGCAGGAACGGCAGCCGGCGACGCCCGCTCCTCGGCTGGTCCTCGGCGTCCTCGGAGTCCTCCTCGTCGCCGCTCTCCTGCTCCGCGTCCCCGTCCGCGCTGTCCGCGTCCTGCTTGCCCCCCTTGCCCCCCTTGTCTTCCTTCTCGGAGCGCGGCGGCCGCAGTATCTCGGGGATCTCCACGCCGCCCACGAACCCCGGTACGGAGTCGGAGAAGCCTTGCGGGCCGTTCTCGATGCGCCACCAGTCGGGTGTGGAACCGCTCGGTCCCATCTCGTCCTCGCCCGCCAGATGCGGCGGCGTACTGACCGTCGGCGGTGGTTCGGCGGGCGGCGCGGGGTCCTTCGTCAGGCGCGAGCGGAGCGTGTTGCGGCGCCGGGGCGCGCGCTCCCGCTGCTCGTCGTCGGCGCGCTGCTCGTCAGCACGCTGCTCGTCGGCACGCTGCTCGGGCACGAACAGGGAGGGCTTCTTCGGTTCCGGCGCACGCGCGGATTCCGATACCGGCTCGGACGCGGACGCGGGCTCGGGCTCGGGCTCGGGCTCGGGCGCGGGCGCGGGCGCGGGCGCGGGCTCGGACGCGGGCGCGCGCTTCGCCGGTACGTCGCCGGAGCCGCCCTCGGCGTCCTGGTCCCGCGACGAACCCGCCGCCCTGCTCACGACCTCCTCCGGCGTGCCGAGGCGGTCCAGGATGCGGCGGACTCCGGCCGGGCTGTCGCCGGGGGTCTTGCCGCCGGAGACGGTGGCGCGGCGGCGGTCGATCTCGGCGCGCAGATCGGCGACCAGGCGCATCCGGGTCTTCGACGGCAACTGACGCTGCTGGGCGAGGTCGCCGACCCTGCTCAGGTAGTCGAAGACGAGCTGGTCGCTCTCGATCGCCACGAGATCCCCCTGCGTACTGGGCTTTGTCCCTTCCGGTAAGTCCCTTCCGGGGCGCGCGCGTTGTGGTGCCAGGCCACCCGACCGTACCGCGCGGGGCACCGCTGTGTCGGTCGCACCTACTACCGTGTGAAGGATGACGACCCAGAGCACGGCAGGCGCAGCGGCTCCCCGCACGCTCGCCGAAGAGCTGCGGCAGCGCGACGACGCGTCGCTCGCCACCCTGCTGCGAGCCCGCCCCGACCTGCTGTCCCCCGTGCCGAACGACCTGACGCAGCTGGCCACGCGCGCGGGCACGCGCGCGTCGGTGGTGCGCGCGCTCGGCCGGCTCGACACGTTCGCGCTGCAGGCCGCCGAGGCTCTGGCGGTCGCCCCGGAGCCCGCCACGTACGAGACGCTGCGCGCCCTGCTCACCGGGGACGACGGGGACGAGCTGGTGGACCGCACGCTGCCCGGCACGGCCGGGACGCTGCGCGACCAGGCCCTGGTGTGGGGCGGGGACGAGCGGCTCCGCCTGGTGCGCACGGCCCGCGAGCTGCTCGCGCCGTCGCCGCAGCACCCGTCGCCGACGGGGCTCGGGCCGACGGTCGCCGAGGCCACGTCGGGCATGTCGCCGGGCCGCCTGCAGCAGCTCCTGGAGGCGGCGGGCCTGACGTCGACGCACGACCCGGTGTCGGCGGTCTCGGCCCTGACGGGCCTCTTCACTGACCGTACGCGGATGTCCGCCCTGCTCGATGAGGCCCCGGTCGACGCCCTGGACGTCCTCGGCCGGCTCACCTGGGGCCCGCCGTACGGACAGGTCACGGCGGAGCCTGCGGCACATCTGCGCTGGCTCCTCGACCGCGGCCTGCTCGTGCCGACCGCGCCCGGCACGGTCGTGCTGCCCCGCGAGGTCGCCCTGCACCTGCGCGGCGGCCGCGCGCACCGCACGACGCACCCGCTGCCGCCCGAGGTCGCGGCGGCGGCGGAGCACCGGCCGCGGGTGGTGGACTCGACGGCGGCCGGGCAGGCGCTGGCGGCGGTCGCGACGGTCGAGGAGCTGCTGAAGGAGTGGCACGAGGGCGGGCCCGCGGTGCTGCGCGCGGGCGGCCTGAGCGTGCGCGACCTGAAGCGCACGGCGGCCGGGCTTGACGCCCCGGAGCCGACGGCCGCGTTCTGGGTCGAACTCGCCTACGCCGCAGGCCTGTTGGCGTCGGACGGCGGCTTCGAGGGCGCCGCGTCCGGGTACGGCGGCGGGTACACCGAGGACGCGTCCGCCCGCCGCACGGGCGAGGAGCGGTACGCGGCGACGCCCGCGTACGACGACTGGCTGGAGCTCCCCGCCGCGGAGCGCTGGGCCCGCCTCGCCGTCGCCTGGCTGTCGGCGACGCGCACGCCGGGCCTGGTCGGCGGCCGCGACGGCAAGGACCGGGTGCTCTCGGCGCTCGGCCCGCACCTGGACCGCTCGGCGGCGCCCGAGGTGCGGCGCCATGTGCTCGACCTGCTCGCCGAGCTGCCGGAGGGCGCCGCGGCCGCCCCGGAGTCGGTCCTGGCCCGGCTGCGCTGGGAGCGCCCGCTGCGGACCGGCGCGGCCTCGGACCCGGGCGGCGACGACCTGCGCACCCGCCTGGCCCGCTGGACGCTCGACGAGGCGGAGCTCCTGGGCGTGACGGGCCGCGGGGCACTGTCGGCGACGGGGCGGGCACTGCTTTCGGACACCCTCGGCCTGCCGCCGCACGGCAGGGACACCGACCTGGAGAAGAGCCTCGCCGACCTCCTCTCCCCCCTCCTCCCCGAACCCCTCGACCACGTCCTCCTCCAGGCCGACCTGACGGCCGTCGCTCCCGGCCCCCTGGAGCGGCCGCTCGCGGAGACCCTCGGCGTACTCGCGGACGTGGAGTCGAAGGGCGGGGCGACGGTCTACCGCTTCACGCCCGGCTCGGTCCGCCGCGCCCTGGACGCGGGGCGCACGGCCACGGACCTGCACACGTTCCTGGAGACCCACTCGCGTACGCCGGTGCCGCAGCCGCTCTCGTATCTGATCGACGATGTGGCGCGCAGGCACGGCCACTTGAGGATCGGCGCGGCCTCGGCGTACGTCCGCTGCGACGACGACTCGGTACTCGGCGAGATCCTCGCCGACAAGCGTGCCGCCGCCCTGCGCCTGCGCCGCCTCGCGCCGACGGTCCTGGCCGCGCAGGCCGACCCGGCGGCGCTGCTCGACGGCCTGCGGTCGATGGGTTTCGCCCCGTCCGCCGAGACACCGGAGGGTGACGTCCTGATCGCCCGCGCCCACGCCCACCGCACCCCGCCCCGCACGGCGCCCGCCCCGGTGCCGGAGGGCCCGCCGCTGCCGGACGACACGCTGCTCGGCGCCGCGGTCCGCGCGATCCGCGCCGGTGACATGGCGTCGACGGCCCCGAAGCGCCAGGCCCCGGCCGCCGCCGCCCGCCCGGCCCCCGACGGACTCCCCCGCACCACATCGGCCGAGACCCTCGCCACGATGCAGGCCGCGGTGATGACGGGCGAAGCTCTGTGGATCGGCTACGTCAACGCGGAGGGCACGGCCAGCCAGCGCGTCATCGCCCCGGTCCGCGTGGAGGGCGGCTTCGTCACGGCCTACGACCACACGGCGGACGAGGTCCGCACGTATCCGCTGCATCGGGTGACGGGGGTGGCGGAGCTGGGGGAGGACTGAGGGGCCGGGGCGCGCCCCCTCACTTCACCTCGACCCCACCAACCCCCTCGATGACGTCATCGACCAGCCCTTCATCACACAGGGCAACGGACCAATTCGCCCCGACCACAAGCCCTTTGGGCGTGCGCCCACCGCTGACCTTCGCCCACACGCCCTCGTCCCGCGCCCTGTCGTTCTCGTATACGGCGAGGTCGGCACACCACTCCCGGCGTTCCTCACCACCCTTGCCGGTGGAGCACTTCAGGAACTGCCAGGAGAACGCCGGATCATCGTCCCCCTCCCCATCCACGCAGCCGACGGCGGCATCCACCCGCTCGGCCAACGCGGTCAGGGACTTGTAGGCGGGCTTGTCGGGGAACTCCGGCAGCTCGTCCTTGTACGGGGGTTCTTCCTCCGGCTTCCCGGTCTCCTCAAACGGTTCGAGGACCACGCCCTTCAGGGCCTTGGCGACACGAGGGGCGAACTCTGGTTCGAAGAAGCGGATGTACCAGTTACCCCCGGCCACGAGCGTGTGCGGATTCGGAGGTTCGCGATTGGCCTTGACCGCGCTGCCCATCTCCGCACGCTTGGACACCGTGATGCTCAGCTCGTACGGACCTCCGTCGACGTGAGTGACACACCGCGCGGAGGCCCCGTTCGGTGAGCGCCCCTGCACCGGGCAGTCGATCCCTTTCTCCGCCAGCGCGTCGACCACGGCATCGGGATCTGCGAACACCGGCTCGGTCGGGACATTCTTCGGCAACGGCGCCGGCGGCGTCGGCCCGTACGTGTCTCCGCAACCAGCCACGACGAACAGACACAGGCTCAGCCCCAACCCAGCACCCGCTTTGCGCAGCACCCGACTACCTCCCGGGCGGAGTCGGCGCAGGCCCCGGGCTCGGCGACGGCGTACCGGGCTCCGGCCTGCCCGCACCCGTCCCCCCGGATGGCCCTTCGGTCTCGTAGATCGGATCCAGGGACACATTGTGCCCAGCTGGGGTCTGGCTCTCGATCTGATCCACCGCTTGCTGCCGCTCCGCATCGCTCAGCTGCTCCCAACGTCCTCCACGAAGTGGTCGAATTCACCGGCCCGCACGCCCAGTACGAAGGCGTCCCACTTCTTGCGGGTCGTTGTGACGACGGTTGCGGGATCCGAGGTCTCGCGCAGGTACACCAAGTCGCCCTCCCCGAAGGCAATCTCGATCCAGGGGCCGGGGTCTTCGGGGGATGTCTCGGGGCTGGCTGGGTTCGTCCTGAGCGCGCGGAGGAGGTGCGCGAAAACGGTGGGGGTCGTGGCTATTTCCGTGCCGGGATCATCGCTCTCGCGGAGGCGCACGGCTTCGTAAGCAGAGGCCACTTCTACGCAGGTGTTGCCTTCGCCGCCCTCCGAGAAGGAGGACTTCTGCCAGCGCAGAGCCTCGCTCATGTCGATGCCTCACAGTTCCTTGGTCAGCAGGTGAATGAAGTCCCGCGACTGGGCGGGGGCGAGTGACGCCTTCTCCACCTTACGGAAGAGCGTTCGAAAGCGGTCCAGCTGGGACTCGGCATCGAGGAACGCTGTGCCGTGAGGGGAATCCCGCAGCACTGTGTCGAGGCGGGGCAACGTGCCGCCCACATACATCATCGCGCTGCTTGCTCCAGCGAAATGGTCCGTGTCAAAGGGGATTACGCGGACGGAGGCACGCTGATCTCCGATCTGCTCCAACATCGCGCGGAGTTGGGCCCGCTGGACTTCGCGGCTGCCGACGCGCATGCGCAGCGCTGCCTCGTGGACAATCGTCTCGTACGACTTCGGGCTCGCGCCCGTGATGACGGATCGTCGGCGCATACGGTGCTCCACGCGGGGCACGATCTCGCTCTCAGGCAGCTCAGGAACCATGTACCCGAACACGGCTCGGGCGTAGTCGGGCGTCTGCAGTAGGCCAGGGATGTGCGTGATGACGACTTCACGCAGGAACGCCGCATGGTGCTCCAACTCGGCCACATCGAGGAACACGGGCGGCAGGACGCCTCGGAACTCCTCCCACCATCCCTGCGTCCGGATCGTCATGGCCGCGAGCGCGTCGATCAATTCAACGTTCCCGCACGCGTAGTGCGTTGCCAGGCGCCGGATCCGTTCCTCGCTCACGCCCGCCAGGCCTGCCTCCACCTGGCTCATCTGTGCCGACGTCGAGCTGAGCAGACCGGCCACCTCGCGCGCCTTCAGTCCCGCCGCCTCGCGCAGCCTCCGCAGCTCGGCACCCAGTCGTGCCTGGCGGGCCGTGGGTTGGCTCCTCACCGGCATGGCCCCTCCCGTCCCAAGTCCTCTGATATCCCTGCTCGTTCGGGGACAGATTACGACAACGGCTTGCGCTGACAAAAATTTATGCCCTACCGTCAGTGACGTCACAAAGACGCTGCGCCACCGGCCTCCCGGAAGCGCACCGCCCCGCCATGCCATGCCGGAGCGACAGAGCCACCACCCTCCGCCACAGCGCAGCGCGCGTCTCGACTCCCATACTGACCAACGGAGTTCAGCCATGCCCGAAGAGCCCCGGAAAAGCCGGGAACCCTGGGAATACGTCCTCCACATCCCGCACGACCCGCGCGCCGTCCCCGTCGCCCGGCGCACGCTCAGACTCATCCTTGCCGCCCACGAGCTGGCCGCCCACTCCGATCCCGCCGAGCTGCTCGCGACGGAGCTGGTCTCCAACGCCGTTCGGCATACGAAAGGGCCCGCCGCGCTGCGGATCCGATGGGCCAACGGACTGTTACGGGTCGGCGCCTGGGACGCGGACCCGACGCCGCCGACCCCACAAACCCACGTCGCCCCCGACGCCGAACAGGGGCGCGGCCTCGACCTGATCCGCGCCTGCGCCGACGGCTGGGGCTGGCAGCCATACGTGACGTGTGGCGAGACCGGCAAGCACGTGTGGTGCGAGCTCGGAACGGCGGTGGCGTAGCGCATGGTGAGTTCGTCGCACGAAGCGATGCACCGGTTCTTCGAGAAGGACACGGTGGCGCTGATCCGCAACTTCGAGCGCCTGTTCCGTATTTCGTTCCCCGAGCCGCGCGACATCGCCGTCCTCAACACGGATCTCACCGAGATCGAGCCGGTCGAGCGCCGGGTGGACAGCCTGGTGCGGGTGGACACGGACGAAGGGGACTTCCTGCTCGTCCTTGAGGCGCAGGGCAAGAAGGACGAGCGGAAACGCGGGAGTTGGGCGTACTACCTCTCGTATCTGCACGAGAAGTACCAGTGCCAGCCGGTGCTCATCGTCCTGTCGCAGAGCAGGTCCACCGCCCGCTGGGCCGCCCGGCCGATCCGGTTCGGATTGCCCGGCTGGGCCTCCGTGACCGTACGGCCGCTCGTCCTCGGACCGGACAACGTGCCGGTGATCACAAGCGAGGAGCAGGCGGCCCAAGACCCGTCACTCGCGGCCCTTTCCGCGATTACGCATGGTAAAGGGCGGGGTGCCGCTGCGATACTGAAGGCGGTCGCGGCAGGCCTGGAACGAGTGGATCCCGAGAGCGCGGCCGTACTGGCGATGCTCGTCGAAGCAGGCCTGGCGGATGCCGAGGCCAGGAAGGTGTGGAGAGAGATCATGTCGACGATGCACTACTTCTTCCGGCACCCCGTCGCCGAAAAGGTACGGGAGGAGGGGCGCGAGGAAGGCCGCGAGGAAGGGCGCGAGGAAGGGCGCCTCGAAGACCGTGCCGAGATGACGCTCCAGATCCTCGAATGGCGCGGCCTCACCGTGCCGGATGTCGTACGCGACCGGGTGCTGGCCTGCGCCGACTCCGCGCAGCTCACCGTCTGGGCGGAGCGCGCGGTCCACGTGGCCGATGCCGCCGACATCTTCCTGCCCTCCCCCGCCTGACCGGTCGGCGTGGGCCTCCCCGGGTGAGGCCCACGCCACACCGCCCTCCCCGCTGATGCGGCACACTGGACGTTTGGCCTCTCTCGTACGGACGGGCCTGCCGTAGACCGGAAAGGGTGCGCGCGTGAACGGTCCCCTCATCGTCCAGTCGGACAAGACCCTCCTGCTCGAGGTCGATCACGAGCTGGCCGACGCCTGTCGTCGGGCCATCGCGCCGTTCGCCGAGCTGGAGCGGGCGCCCGAGCACATCCACACGTACCGCCTGACGCCGCTCGGGCTGTGGAACGCGCGCGCGGCCGGGCACGATGCGGAGCAGGTCGTCGACGCGCTCGTCGAGTACAGCCGGTACCCGGTGCCGCACGCGCTGCTCGTCGACATCGCCGAGACGATGGACCGGTACGGACGCCTCACCCTCAGCAAGCACCCCGCACACGGACTGGTCCTGACCAGCACCGACCGGCCGGTCCTGGAGGAGATCCTGCGGTCGAAGCGGATCACTCCGCTCGTCGGCGCGCGCATCGACCCGGACACCGTCGTCGTGCACCCCTCCGAGCGCGGCCAGATCAAGCAGACGCTGCTGAAGCTGGGCTGGCCGGCCGAGGACCTCGCCGGGTACGTGGACGGCGAGGCGCACACCATCGACCTCGCCGAGGACGGCTGGGCGCTGCGCCCCTACCAGAAGCAGGCCGTGGAGAACTTCTGGCACGGCGGGTCCGGAGTGGTCGTACTCCCTTGTGGTGCCGGTAAGACGCTCGTCGGCGCGGGGGCCATGGCGCAGGCCAGGGCGACCACGCTGATCCTCGTCACGAACACCGTCTCCGCCCGGCAGTGGAAGCACGAGTTGGTGAAGCGGACCAGCCTCACCGAGGAGGAGATCGGCGAGTACTCCGGTACGAAGAAGGAGATCCGGCCGGTCACCATCGCCACGTACCAGGTCCTGACAACGAAGCGGAAGGGTGTCTACCCGCACCTGGAGCTGTTCGACTCGCGCGACTGGGGCCTGATCGTCTACGACGAGGTGCATCTGCTGCCCGCGCCCGTCTTCAAGTTCACCGCCGACCTCCAGGCCCGGCGGCGGCTCGGCCTCACCGCGACCCTGGTGCGGGAGGACGGGCGGGAGTCCGACGTCTTCTCGCTGATCGGCCCGAAGCGGTTCGACGCTCCGTGGAAGGAGATCGAGGCGCAGGGGTACATCGCGCCCGCCGACTGCGTGGAGGTGCGGGTCAACCTCACGGAATCGGAGCGGCTCGCGTACGCCACCGCCGAGACCGAGGAGAAGTACCGCTTCTGCGCCACCACCGCCACGAAGCGGAAGGTGACGGAGGCGCTGGTGCGCAAGCACCAGGGTGAGCAGACCCTCGTCATCGGGCAGTACATCGACCAGCTCGACGAGCTCGGCGAGCACCTCGACGCCCCCGTCATCAAGGGCGAGACCACGAACGCGGTACGCGAGAAGCTGTTCGACCAGTTCCGGGAGGGCGAGATCTCCGTCCTCGTCGTGTCCAAGGTCGCGAACTTCTCCATCGACCTGCCCGAGGCGACCGTCGCGATCCAGGTGTCCGGCACGTTCGGCTCGCGCCAGGAGGAGGCGCAGCGGCTCGGCCGGGTCCTGCGGCCGAAGGCCGACGGTCACGAGGCCCGCTTCTACTCCGTCGTCGCCCGCGACACGATCGACCAGGACTTCGCGGCGCATCGGCAGCGGTTTCTGGCGGAGCAGGGGTATGCGTATCGGATCGCGGACGCGGATGATTTCTTGAGCGCGTAGGCGGCTTAGGTCGTCCGGTTGCTTTCCGTTGACTCGGTTGCCGTCGATCGCCCTTCGGGCTCGTCCTCAAACGCCGGACGGGCTGATTTTTCCGCCCGACGGGCTGCGGTCCGATCTTCCGGACGGGCTGAAACCGTCCGCTGTGCCGGCAACGTCACCCGGCGCCTCCGCGTCCGTACCGCCACGTACGCAAGGACCGCGAGCCCGAACACCGGGTACGGGGACGCGAGGGGCTGTTGCCACCACGGGTAGTGCAGGTCCAGGGCGCCGTCGTGGGGCAGGACCCAGTGGGTGCGGGCGGTGAAGACGGCCGCGACGAACGCCGCGAGGTAGAGGCGGCGTTCGGCGAGCAGCAGGGCGGCGAGCGGGACGCACCAGACCCAGTGGTGGGACCAGCTGATCGGCGAGATCAGCAGGGCCGTGAACGCGGCCGTGAGCAGGGCCCACTGCGGGTGCCCGGCGCGGTGGGCGCGGCGGGCGAGCCACAGGCCCAGCACGGCGACGGCCACGGTGGGCACCGCCCACAGCAGGCCCGGCTCCTCGGTGTGCAGGACGCGGGCGACGAGCCCCTGCAGGGACTGGTTGTCGACGATCCACGCCTTGCCGACGCGGCTCGTCTCGAACATCCGCCGGGTCCAGAAGTCGACGCTCGCGCCGGGCAGGACGAGTGCGCCGAGCAGCACCGTGCCGATGAACGAGGCGGTCGCGGTGACGGCCGTCCGGATGCGTCCGGTGATCAGCAGGTAGACGACGAAGAAGCCGGGCGTGAGCTTGATGCCGGCCGCGATGCCGAGCGCGAAGCCCTTGCCGACGGCGCCCTCGGGACGGCTGAGGTCCCACAGGACGAGGCAGGCGAGGGCGAGGTTGATCTGCCCGAACAGCAGGGTCTGGAAGGCCGGTTCGAGCCAGATGGCGACGGCGGTCGCGGCCAGCGGCAGCCAGGGGCGGGCCCGGACCCCGGCGAACCTGAACGACAGGTGCACGAGGAGCGCGAGGAGCGCGACGTTCCCGGCGATGAAGGCGACCTTGAGCAGCGGTATGGGCAGCCAGGTCGTCGGGACGAAGAGGATCGCGGCGAACGGCGGGTACGTCGCGGGGAGGTGCCACTCGGTGACCGTGAACCCGTAGAGGTCGGTGCCGCCGACGACGGCCGCGCCCTCCGCCCGGTACACCAGGGTGTCGGCCATCGGGATGCGCAGGGTCACGCAGAGCGCGGTGAGCGCCGCGAGGGAGACCAGCAGCAGCACGCCCGAGGCGATGACGCGGGGTGAGGACGGGGTCACAGTCCGGTGAATCACGGCGCGACCCTACCTGTCAGTTACGGCATCTTTACATCGGGGCGATCAACGGCACCGTACGGCCGGATGGCGGCGAGGTTCAAGAGCCGTATCGGACAGGCGAGTTCGGGGGTTCACCGTCTGTTCGGGGTTCACCGTCTGTGGGTGCCGGATTCCTGCCCGTACTCGCCGAGGACGGTGACGTGGAGCGTGGTGCTCGCGAAGACCTTGGCTGCGCGCAGGGCGTTGCCGACGGGGTGGCTGTGCCGGGTGCCGGTCGCGGCGGTGGCGCCCCGGACCGGGGGCCTGCCGGGTGCTGGGGTGACGGGTGCGCTGCTCATACCTCCATTGTCCGGCTTGGGGCGTTTACTCCGGCTAAGGGTTCGGCGGCTCACCCCCCGTTATCGGCGACTCTCCCCCGTTATCGGCGACTCTCCCCTGTTATCGGCGACTCTCCCCCGTCATCGGCGGCTCACCTCCCCCGTTAATGGTTCGCCCCGCCGGACGCCCTGACCTAAACTCGCCCTTTCCCCGCCTCCCTCGCGGAGAGCTGCTGCCCGGACGGAAACCGGTCGGCGTTCCTCACGTACGCATCTGCTCCGCCGGAGGCCGAACCCGTGACCCTTACGTCCGCACCTGGAGACCCGCTCGCGCACGAGCGCGACCATCTGACCGCGTCCCGTGCCGCCCTGCGCGCGATGCGGGCCGACGTCGAGGCGCTCGACATCGCCGACGTGACCGCGAACTGGGTCAACGCGGCCGTCCTGCAAGGCCAGATCGACGAAAGGATCAAGGCGCTCGCCGACCTCGCGCACACCCCGCTGTTCTTCGGCCGGCTCGACTTCCTGCACACGGTGGGCGCCGAGTCCGCCGAGGGCGGCGAGGGGTCGAGCTTCTACATCGGGCGGCGGCACGTGCACGACGCCGACGGGGACCCGATGGTGATCGACTGGCGTGCGCCGGTCTCGCAGCCGTTCTACCGGGCTTCGAAGAAAGACCCGCTGGACGTGGCGCTGCGCCGCCGCTTCGGCTACACGGGCGGGGAGCTGACCGCGTACGAGGACGAGCACCTCTCCGATCCGGCGGAGGCATCGCAGGTCAGCGCGTTGCTGCAGCGGGAGATCGAGCGGCCGCGCGTCGGCCCGATGCGGGACATCGTCGCGACGATCCAGCCCGAGCAGGACGAGATCGTACGCAGCGGCCTCGGCGGCACGGTCTGTGTGCAGGGCGGGCCCGGCACCGGTAAGACGGCGGTGGGCCTGCACCGGGTCGCGTATCTGCTGTACGCGCACCGCGAGCGGCTCGCCCGCACCGGCACCCTCGTGATCGGCCCGAACGACTCCTTCCTGCACTACATCGAGCAAGTGCTGCCCGCGCTCGGCGAGTTGGAGGTCAAGCAGGCCACGGTCGGCGATCTCGTCGCGCACGTGGAGGTGCGGGGCGCGGACGATCCCCGGGCCGCGCTCGTGAAGGGCGACGCGCGGATGGCGCGGGTGCTGCGGCGGGCGGTGCGCTCGCACGTCAGCATGCCGACGGAAGCGCTGATGGTGGTGCGGGGTTCGCGGCGCTGGCGCGTGCCGGCGTACGAACTGGAGGAGATCGTCCGGGAGTTGCTGGACCGCGACATCCGCTACGGCGCCGCCCGGGACGCGCTGCCGCAGCGCATCGCGCACTCCGTGCTCGTACGGATGGAGCAGGCGGGTGAGGCGCCGGACGACCGGGTGCAGGACGCGGTGGCGCGGAACGCGGCGGTGAAGGCGGCCGTGAAGGCGGTGTGGCCGCCGGTGGACCCGGCGAAGCTGGTCCACCGGCTGCTCTCGGACGCCGAGTTCCTGGCCGAGCACGCGGACGGGTTGCTCGACGCGGACGAGCAGAAGGCCGTTCTGTGGGCGAAGCCCGCGCGCTCGGTGCGGTCCGCGAAGTGGTCGGCGGCGGACGCGGTGCTGATCGACGAGGCGCACGACCTGGTGGCGCGCACGCATTCGCTCGGCCATGTGGTGCTCGACGAGGCGCAGGACCTGTCCCCCATGCAGTACCGCGCGGTGGGCCGCCGCTGTACGACGGGTTCGGCGACGGTCCTCGGCGACCTGGCACAGGGCACCACGCCCTGGGCGACGCGGAGTTGGGCCGAGGCGCTCGCGCATCTCGGCAAGGGCGACGCGGTGGTGGAGGAGCTGACGGCGGGCTTCCGCGTGCCGCGCGAGGTGATCGCGTACGCCTCGCGGCTCCTTCCGGACATCGCACCGGGGCTCACGGCGGTGGAGTCGGTACGGGAGGCGCCGGGGTCGCTCGTGGTGCGGCGGGTGGCGGACGATCTGGCGGGGGCGGTCGTCCAGGCCTGCGTGGAGTCGCTCGCGCACGAGGGCTCGATCGGCCTGATCGCGGCGGACGCGCGGATCCCGGTACTGGCGGAGGCCCTGGACGCGGCCGGGGTCCCGTATCTCGACCCCGGTGCGGAGACCACGTGGGATGCCCGCCTCACCCTGGTCCCGGCGTCGCTCGCGAAGGGTCTTGAGTACGACTACGTGGTCCTGGACGAGCCGTCCGCGGTGGTGGACGGGGAGCCCGACGAGCGCACGGGCCTGCGCCGGCTGTACGTGGCGCTGACCCGTGCGGTGTCGGGGCTCGTGGTGGTCCACGGGGCGGAACTGCCGGGGCAGTTGGCCGCGTAGGCCCGCTGCGCCCGGTGTCCTGCTCTGGTGTCCTGCTCTGGTGTCCTGCTCCGGTGTCCTGCTCCGGTGTCCTGCTCCGGTGTCCTGCTCCGGTGTCCTACTTCCGCCAGAACAGGTGGTGGGTGACGCCGCTCGGGCTGGGCACGACCTCATGGTGGTACCGGTCGAGGAGCTCGTCCGGGGACTCCCAGAGGCGGACGCCGGAGCCGAGCTTGTGGGGCCAGACCGTCACGTGCAGGGTGTCGATGAGTCCGGCGTCGAGGAACAGCCGGATGGTGCTTGCCCCGCCGCCGAGCCGGACGTCCTTGCCGTCGGCGGCCGCCTTCGCCTTCTCCAGTACGACCTCCGGCTCGTCGTCCACGAAGTGGAACGTGGTGTCGGAGAGCGTGAACGACGGGCGCAGGTGGTGGGTCAGCACGAACACCGGGGTGTGGAACGGCGGCTCGTCGCCCCACCAGCCCTTCCAGTCCTCGTTCTCCCAGGGGCCGCGCTGGGGGCCGAACTTGTTGCGGCCCATGATCTCGGCGCCGATGTTGTGGGCGAAGTCCCGCGTGAAGTAGTCGTCGAGGCCGCGGGTGCCGCCGTTGTCTGTCCGGTTCGGCCAGCTCGCCGTGGCACCGGCCCAGGAGAGCATCGTCCCCGGGTCGGCGTGCCCGAACGGCTGCTCCAGACTCTGGTTTTCGCCGGCGCCGTAGCCGTCGCTGGAGACGGTGAAGTTCTGGACCTTGAGGAGCTGTTCCACTTGTTTCGCCCTCCGCGGGGGTCGGTGGTGGCCGTTGTGACAGTAGTGACTGTCGACGGTCCCAGAACTAATCTCTCCCCGCCCCGCCCCTTCCCGGCTGTGTCCGATATGCGGCTGGCGCCGCGTGGCTGCCGTCGGCACGGGGGCCAGCCCCCGGACCCCCGCTCCTCAAACGCCGGAGGGGCTGATTTTTCAGCCCGGTAGGGGAGAAAGCCGCCCTAGCCGTCCACCACCGCCCGCCACAACGCGACCGCCTCCGCCGAGACCCCCGCCCCCCACCCCTCCGGCCGCGCCGCGCCACCGATGTGGAAGGCGTCGATCCCCGCCGCCCGCAGCTGCGGTACGTGGTCGAGCTCAAGACCTCCGCCGACGAGGATCTGCTGCCGGTACCCGGGCTCCCCGACCCGCCCCGCCTCCGCGAGAAGCACCGGAAGCCCGTCGGCCACACCCCGCGCCGACCCCGCGGTCAGATACGTGTCGAGCCCCGGCAGGTCCGCGAGCTGCTTGCGCAGGGCGTCCCGGTCGGCGGCCCGGTCGATGGCCCGGTGGAACGTCCACCGCGCCCCGTCCAGCGCCCCCACGACCTCCTCGACAGCCCCGAGATCGGGCCCGCCCGTCTCGTCGAGGAAGCCGAGCACGAACTCGTCCGCCCCCTCCGCCCGCAGCGCCCGCGCGTCCCGCACCAGCGCGGCCACGCCCTCGGCGCCGCCCGCGGCGAAGCCGTCCGAGGCGCGCAGCATGACGCGCAGCGAGATGTCGACGGCGGCGCGGATCTCGGCGAAGTCGGCGAGGCCCGGCGTGAGGCCGTCCGCCGCCATGTCCGTGACCAGCTCAAGGCGGTCCGCACCACCGGCCTGGGCGGCGACCGCGTCCCGGGCGTCGAGCGCGATCACCTCCAGGACTGCACGCTTGCTCATGGGGCCTCGTTTCCTCACGCTACGGATCTCGCTACAGATCCCGCTACAGGTCTAGTCCAATCTTAATGGCTGTGCCCGCCATCCGTCCCGCCCTCCGTCCCATGGTCGCCGCCGTCACCGGTCGGCGCACCCGCCCCGTCCGTCCGCACGGTGAAGTCCGCCGTACGCACCTTCCCGTCGTGCTTGAAGTCCAGGAACAGCCGGTACGTCCCCTCGTGGCCGCCGCTCTCCTCGTGAGCGCCGCGCTCCTCTGGCCGTGCTCCTGGCCGCGTTGTTCATGACTCGCTCCCTGCGTCGTCCCTGGTTTCCAAGCGGAGGAGAAGTCTTGCGTCGCACACCCCCTGGGGGTATACATTGGAACCGTTCGCATATACCCCCCAGGGGTACTCTCAGAAGGGCGGCAGCCATGACCACCACGACCACCACCCCTACGGAGGCAGAACTCGCCATCGGCGGCATGACCTGCGCCTCCTGTGCCGCGCGGATCGAGAAGAAGCTGAACCGCATGCCCGGTGTCGAGGCGACCGTCAACTACGCCACCGAGAAGGCGAAGGTCAGCTACGGGGGCGGTGTCGCGGTCACCGACCTGATCGCCACCGTCGAGGCCACCGGATACACCGCCCGGGAACCCGAGCCCGTACGGACCGACGAACCCCCCGAGTCGGCTGAGGGCGACGAACTCCGGCCGCTGCGGCAGCGGTTGACCACCTCCGTCCTCCTCGCCGTCCCCGTGATCGCGATGGCGATGGTCCCGGCCCTCCAGATCGAGTACTGGCAGTGGCTGTCCCTGACGCTCGCGGCGCCCGTCGTGACGTACGCGGCCTGGCCCTTGCACAAGGCGGCCTGGACCAACGCCCGGCACGGCGCCGCCACCATGGACACGCTGATCTCAGTCGGTACGTCGGCGGCGTTCCTGTGGTCGCTGTGGGCCCTGTTCTTCGGTACGGCCGGGACGCCCGGCATGACGCACCCCTTCGAGCTGACCATCGCCCGCAGCGACGGCGCCGGGAACATCTACCTGGAGGCCGCGGCCGGAGTCACCGCGTTCATCCTCGCGGGCCGGTACTTCGAGGCCCGCTCCAAGCGGAAGGCGGGCGCGGCCCTCAAGGCGCTGCTCGAACTCGGCGCGAAGGAGGTCACGGTCGTACGGGAGGGGCGCGAACTCCTCGTCCCCGTCGGGGAATTGAAGGTCGGCGACCACTTCCTTGTCCGCCCCGGCGAGAAGATCGCCACCGACGGAACCGTGGTCGAGGGCTCCTCCGCCGTGGACGCGTCCCTGCTGACCGGCGAGTCCGTACCCGTGGAGGTCGGCGTCGGGGACGCCGTGACGGGCGCGACGCTGAACGCCGGCGGCCGTCTCGTCGTCGCCGCGACCCGTGTCGGCGCCGACACGCAACTCGCCCGCATGGCCAAGCTGGTCGAGGACGCGCAGAACGGCAAGGCGGCGGCCCAGCGCCTCGCCGACCGGATCTCCGCCGTCTTCGTCCCGGTCGTCATCGCCCTCGCCGTCGCCACCCTCGGCTTCTGGCTGGGCAACGGCGCGGGCCTCACCGCCGCCTTCACCGCGGCCGTCGCCGTACTGATCATCGCCTGCCCCTGCGCCCTCGGGCTCGCCACACCCACCGCGCTCATGGTCGGTACGGGCCGCGGCGCCCAGCTCGGCATCCTCATCAAGGGCCCCGAGGTCCTGGAGTCCACCCGCCGCGTCGACACGATCGTCCTCGACAAGACCGGCACGGTCACGACGGGCCGGATGACGCTGCTCGCCACGCACACCGCGACCGGCGTCACGGAGGCCGAAGTGCTGCGCCTGGCGGGCGCGTTGGAGCACGCGTCCGAGCACCCGATCGCGCAGGCCGTGGCGGCGGGCGCGACCGCCCGCGTCGGCACACTCCCGGCCCCGGAGGACTTCGCGAACGTCGCGGGCCTCGGCGTCCAGGGCATCGTCGAGGGGCACGCGGTGCTCGTGGGCCGCGAGGCGCTCCTCGCCATGGGGGTCCCCCCTGTTCGAGCGGAGTCGAGAACTCGGGGGAGGGCGATCGAGCTGCCCGTCGAGCTGGCCCGCGCCAAGGCCGAGGCCGAGGCCTCCGGTCGTACGGCCATCGCGGTCGCCTGGGACGGCGAGGCGCGTGCGGTCCTTGAGGTCGCCGACGCGGTGAAGGAGACCAGCCCGGAGGCGATCCGCCGCCTGCGCGGGCTCGGCCTCACCCCGATCCTCCTGACCGGCGACAACCGTGCCGTCGCGGAGTCGGTGGCGGCGGAAGTGGGCGTGGACCGGGTCATCGCGGAGGTCCTCCCCCAGGACAAGGTCGACGTGGTCAAGAAGCTCCAGGCCGAAGGCCGGTCCGTGGCCATGGTCGGCGACGGCGTCAACGACGCGGCCGCCCTCGCCCAGGCCGACCTGGGCCTCGCGATGGGCACGGGCACGGACGCGGCGATCGAGGCGGGCGACCTGACGCTGGTACGCGGTGACCTGCGGTCGGCGGCGGACGCGATCCGCCTGTCCCGCCGCACCCTCGGCACGATCAAGTCCAACCTGTTCTGGGCGTTCGCGTACAACGTGGCAGCGCTGCCGCTCGCCGCGGCGGGCCTGCTCAACCCGATGATCGCGGGCGCGGCGATGGCCTTCTCGTCGGTGTTCGTCGTCGGCAACAGCTTGCGCCTGCGGCGGTTCAGGGCGGCGGCGTAAGGAACTCGCACCACACGACCTTGCCGGGGACCCTGGCCCCCACGCCCCACTTGTCGGCGAGGGCGGACACGAGCAGCAGCCCGTGCCCGCCCTCGTCGCGCGCCTCGCAGGGGATGTGCGGCTCGCCGTCGCCGCTGTCGTGCAGCTCGACGCGGAGTACGGACCCGTCGTACGCGAGCCGCACCAGGAACCCGCGCCCCGGCGGGACCCCGTGCAGCAGGGCGTTGGTGGCGAGTTCGCTGACGCAGAGCAGTACGTCGTCGGTTTGCGGGGCCAGCCCCCACTCCGCGAGGGCGTCCCTCGCGAACGCCCGCGCGGCGGGGACGGAGCGGCGCGTCCGGAGGAGGAACTTCTCGCGGAGTACGGGGAGTTGGATGACCTCATTCACGGGACGAGCGTCGCGGAGCGTGATTACGCTCTGACAGTGGGTCGACCCCGACAGGTTTCTTGTCGGGGTGCATACGGGGTCGAGCACGATCGGGGGCGGGGACATGGGCGTCATGAGCCCTGGCAAGCGTCTGAAAAGGAACCCGTCGGCGATGCGGATGGTGGGTGAGCTGGTTGCCCTGTTCCGCAGAGCGGCAGGAATGACTCAACGAGAACTGGCCGACCGGCTGGTTGTAGCGGAGTCGACGATCGCGGCGATCGAGCAGGGACGCCGCCCGCTGTTGCCGGACCTGGCGGGCGCGATGGACCAACTTTTGGGCACCAAGGGTGCTTTGGCCGTCGCGGTGGCCAACATGCCGGAGATCGACGAGTTCCCGCTGTGGGCGGAGTCGTACATCAAGCACGAGCGTGAGGCGATCACGCTGTCGCTGTACGCGAACCAGGTCCTGCCGGGCCTGCTGCAAACCTGGGACTACGCAGAGGCGGTCTTCCGTGAACGCGTCCCCTCCTACGAGGAGGACGAAATCAGCGCCAAGACAGCGGCCCGGGTGGAACGACAAGCGATCCTGCATCAGAAGAATCCGCCGACGGTCAGCTTCGTCATCTGGGAGCCGGCACTCCGACTCAGGATGGGCAATCGCGACACACAGGTCGCGCAACTGCAGCACCTGGTGGAGTGCGCCCAACTCCCTTGCGTGTCACTGCAGATCCTGCCGCTGGACAGCAAGCATCACGCTGCGCTCAACGGCCCATTCGTCCTCCTGGAGACGCCCGACCATCAGCACCTCGCATACATGGAAACCCAGCGCGGAAGCCAATGGGTAGCTGATCGCGACGAGGTGTCCATCCTGCAACGCAAATATGCGATGCTGCGAGCCCAGGCCCTCACTCCAGACCACTCCTTGGGCCTGCTGGACGCCCTGCTAGGAGAGCGATGAGCACCGCATTGCACTGGTTCAAGTCGACCTACAGCGGCAGCGAGGGCGGCGAATGCCTCGAAGTCGCCTACAACTGGCGGAAGTCCAGCTACAGCGGCGACGAGGGCGGGGAGTGCCTCGAAATCGCCCCCCACCCCACCGCCATCCACATCCGCGACTCCAAGAACCCCGAGGGCCCGATGCTCACCGTGAGCCCGGGGGCGTGGGCGGCGTTCGCGGACCAGGCCGGTGGCGCCTCGCAGTGACCCGCCCCGTCGTCACGTACGATGAGCTCCGCCAACTCGTGGACGGTTATGAAGGGTTGGCGGACGAGCACGGCCTCCTCGTGCGCGCGGACATCGCGGACCTGCAGATCAACGTCCGCGTGGTCGACGCGACCCCGATGCGCGGGCAGATCATGGTCGAGACCGCCTTGCAGGTCCAGTCCCAGGACGAGTCAGTGGTCCCACTCGTAGGCGGCCGCGCTCACCATCCAGGCCTAGGCGTGTGCCGTACCGCAGACCTGCTGGTCGTCGCAGAAGACATCCTGGACCGGCAACCCGACGACTTCGCGGTGCTCGGCCCGAGCGCGGCCGCCGCCGTTGAAGTCTCCGCCGACGGCGAGAGCGACGCGCTCCGCACCTACCGGCGCTTGGGCGTCCCCGTGTACGCACACGTCGACCCCAGATGCGGCACGCTCACCGTCCACTCGGCGTCATCGCGCCGTACGTACAAGTTCGGCGACGCCGTGCAGCTGGGCCCGTGGACGATCGACACGTCCAAGTTCCCCGCCCGCTGAACCTCCTACTGCGCCCGCTGCCCCAGAATGCAGAACTCGTTGCCCTCCGGGTCCGCCAGGACGACCCAGGACTGCTCGCCCTGGCCGATGTCCACGCGGCGGGCGCCGTGGGCGATCAGGCGGTCGACCTCGGCGGCCTGGTTGTCCGGGCGGAAGTCCAGGTGCAGGCGGCTCTTGGCCTTCCTGGCCTCGTTGAGGCGGACGAAGTCGAGGCCCGGTGTGACGTCCTCCGCCGGGCGGATCTCGTACTCGTCGTCGTCGGAGTACACGACCACCCAGCCGAGGGCCTCCGCCCACCACTGCCCGAGAGCCGCCGGGTCTTCCGCGTGGACGATTACCTGTTCCCAGTTCAAGGTCATCCGAGGAGCTTAGGTCAGCGGGGGCCGCACGCAACCGCTTATCCGAACAAGTCCATACGGGCCGCAGACCGTCACGCCGCAGAGTGCCGGAACCGGCTCCGATACTCCGTGGGCGTCGTGTTCAACTGGCGTCGGAACGCGCGGATCAGGGTGTCGATCGTGCGGAAGCCGCAGACCGTCGCCACGCGGTCCAGGGTGTCGTCCGTCGATTCGAGGCGCTGGCGGGCGAGTTCCACCCGGGCCGCCTCGATGTACGCCGCCGGGGTCGTACCCAGTTCCGTCTTGAAGAGGCGGGTGAGCTGGCGTTCGCTGATGTGGGCGGCCGCCGCGAGGTCGGGGACCGTGAGCGGCCCGGTGAGGTGCTGCGTCACGTGGGTGCGCAGCTCGTCCATACGGCGGGACGTCGAGCCGGGTTCCGTCGGCACGCTGAACTGGCTCTGGCCGCTGGGGCGTTTGAGGTACATGACCAGTTGCCGGGCCACGCGCAGGGCCGTCGCCTCGCCGAAGTCCTCCGCGACCAGGGCGAGCGACAGGTCCAGGCAGGCGGTGATGCCCGCGCCCGTCCAGACCTCGCCCTCGCGGATGAAGATCGGGTCCGCGTCGACGCGTACGCCCGGGTGCTCCGCCGCGAGCTGCTGCGCCGTGGACCAGTGGGTCGTGGCGCGCCTTCCCTCCAACAGGCCTGCTGCGGCCAGGAGATGAGCCCCTACGCAGACCGAGGCGATACGGCGCGCTCCGCCCGCGAGGCGGGCCACCCACGCGACCGTCCCCGGGTCCGCGACCGCCCGTACGCCGCCCGACCCGTCCGGCTCCACCGAGCCCGGCACCAGGAGGGTGTCGATGGGGCGCCCCGCCACCTCGTCGTACGTCACGTCGGGCAGGACGCGGACGCCCGCCGCCGTCGTGACGGGGTCGAGGGAGCGCGCGGCGAGTACGACCCGGTAGCCCGCCGCGCCCGCCGCGCCCTCGGTATGCCCCGTCTCGCGCCGCAGCAGAGCGAAGACCTCCGGCGGGCCCGTCACGTCGAGCAGGTCGACCCCGTCGAAGAGCATCACGACGATCAGACGGTCCATCCCCGGCACCCCTTCCCGTACGGCATGTATCCGTAAGCCATGTCTGTATCTGCAAGTTACCTGACATTGCCGCCATCGCCACGCGTTCCTAGCGTGGAGGCATGGCAACCACGACCCTGCGTGAACTCAACGGCTTCGATCAGACCCCGGCCAAGCTCGCCGACGCGACGCTGATCCTCGTCGACTTCCAGAACACCTACACCCGCGGCACCCTCGAACTCACCGGCTGGCGCGAGGCCCTGGACAACGCCGCCGACCTGCTCGCCCGCGCCCGCGCGGCCGGCGCGAAGATCGTGCACGTGATGCACGACGGCGGCGAGGGCTCCGCGTACGACGTACGGGCCGAGATCGGGCGGATCCACGAGAAGGTCGCCCCAGTCGAGGGCGAGCCGGTCGTGGTGAAGGGGGCGCCGGACTCGTTCGTCGGCACCGACCTGGGCGAGCACGTCGACGCCGCCGGGAACACAGACGTCGTGGTCGTCGGCTTCATGACGCACATGTGCGTGACCTTCACCTCGCAGGGCGCCTTCCTGCGCGGCAACCGCCCCACCGTCGTCGCCGACGCCTGCGCCACCCGCCCCCTCCCGCACGGCGCCCGCGAGGGCGAGGTCCCGGCCGAGCAGGTCCACCAGAGCGCGCTCGGCACCATCGCCGACGTGTACGGGGTCGTCGTGCCGTCGGCGGACGCCCTGGGGTGAGACGTCCTGGGGTGAGACGCCCTGGGGTGATCGGCCCGGAAGGGTGGGCCTAGGCTCCCGCCCATGACCGATCCCACCCAGGACCTTCAGCACCTTCACCAGCGCTGGTCCGCCGCCCTGCTCGCCGTGCGTGGCGAGGGCGGCGGGCCCGACCCCGCCCCGTACGCGGTGAACCTCGTCGAGCGGTGGGCCGAGCCGCAGCGGAAGTACCACACCGTGGCGCACCTCACGGCGGTCCTGGACCACATCGACACCCTCGCCGCGCACGCCGAGGACGCGGACGTGGTCCGGCTCGCCGCCTGGTTCCACGACGCGGTGTACCTGCCGGAGCGGTCCGAGAACGAGGAGCGCTCCGCCCGGCTCGCCGAACGGGCCCTGCCCGAGGCCGGGTTGGGCACCGACGCGACCGCCGAGGTGGCCCGGCTCGTCCGCCTCACCGTCACGCACGACCCCGCCGACGGCGACCGCAACGGCGAGGCGCTGTGCGACGCGGACCTGGCGATCCTGGCCGCCGAGCCGGAGGCATACGCCGCGTACGCGGCCGCCGTGCGCGAGGAGTACGCGTTCGTGCCGGACGAGGCGTTCCGCGACGGACGCGCGGCCGTCCTGCGCCAACTCCTCGATCTGCCACGGCTGTTCCGCACCGCGCACGGCGCCGCCGAGTGGGAGGAGCGGGCCCGCCAAAATCTCGCTGTCGAGCTGGAGCTGCTCACGGCATGATCGGGGCATGACCCCTTCCCCCAGCGCGCCCTCGCTCGTCACCCTGCTCCCCGTCACCCCGGCCGCCGCCGCCAACCTCGCCCTCGGCGGGACCGGCGGCTTCGACTGGATCGAGGGCGGCCCCGAGGGCGGCACCCGCATCGGCGCGAGCCTCGTCGCCAAGTCCGAGGGCGAGGGTACGTACGTACCGGGCTGGGGGATCTACGTCATCGCCCGCGCCGACGACGGACGCGCGGTCGGCGCGATGGGCTTCCACAGCGCGCCCGTCGAGGGCCGCGTCGAGATCGGGTACGACGTGGTGACGGCCGCCCGCGGCCACGGTTACGCGACCGCCGCCCTGCGCGCCCTGACCGCCTGGGCCCTCAGCAAGCCGGACGTGACGGCGGTCTTCGCCCGCACCACACCGGATAACACGGCCTCCCGGCGCGTCCTCGAACGGGCCGGGTTCACGCTCACCGCACGCGAGCCCGAAGAGCTGACGTACGAGCGGGAGTGCTGACGTACGAGCGGGAGTGATGTGCGTCCGTACAGGAGTGTTGTGCGTCCGTACGGGAGTGACATGGGTCCGTACGGGAATGCGCGCCGCCCGGTCACTGTTCGCAACGGATATGCCCGACCCCGTGACCGACACCGGTTCCCCCGCCCCCTCCCCCGACAGCGCCAAGAGCTCCAAGACCCGTATGCCGATCGCCGTGCACACGCTCGGCCTCGCCGTCTTCGCGCTCGGCACCAGCGAGTTCATGCTCTCCGGGCTGCTCCCGGAGATCGCCCGCGACATGGACGTGTCCATTCCCAGCGCGGGCCTGCTGATATCCGCGTTCGCGATCGGCATGGTCATCGGGGCCCCCGTGCTCGCCGCCGCCACGCTGCGGCTGCCCCGGCGCACCACCCTGGTCTCGCTGATCACCGTGTTCGGCCTGGGCCAGGTCGCGGGCGCGCTCGCCCCCACGTACGAGATCCTCTTCGCCTCCCGGGTGGTGAGCGCCCTCGCCTGCGCCGGGTTCTGGGCGGTCGGCGCGGGTGTCGCCATCGCCATGGTGGACAAGGGTGCCCGGGCGCGCGCGATGGCCGTGATGATCGGCGGGCTCTCCATCGCCAACGTCCTCGGTGTGCCCGCGGGCGCCTTCCTCGGGGAGCACTTCGGCTGGCGCTCGGCGTTCTGGGCGGTGGGCGCGGCCTCCGCGATCGCGCTCGTCGGCGTCGCCACGCTGATCCCCCGCATCCCGGTGCCGGAGCAGAAGCCGCAGCTCCGCCGTGAGCTGGTGATCTACCGGGACCCGCAGGTGTGGGTGCAGATCGTGCTGATCACGCTCGCGGGCGGTGGTGTGTTCTGCGCGTTCAGCTATCTCGCGCCGCTGCTCACCGACGTGTCCGGGCTCGCGTCCGGCTGGGTGCCCACCGTGCTCGCGCTGTTCGGGATCGGTGCGCTCGTCGGCACGATGATCGGCGGCCGGGTCGCCGACGCGCACCTCTTCGGCGTGCTGTTCAGCGGCATCGTCGCCTCGTCGGTCTTCCTGATCGTGCTCGGCCTGTTCGCGTCCGTCGCGGCCGTGGCGGTCGCGGTGGCCTTCCTCGTCGGCTTCTCGGCGTTCTACACGGCGCCGGCGCTCAACGCCCGGATGTTCAACGTCGCGGGCGCCGCCCCGACCCTCGCCGGGGCCACCGCCACGGCGGCTTTCAACCTCGGCAACACCAGCGGGCCCTGGCTCGGCGGCCTCGTCATCGACGCGGGCTTCGGCTATACGTCACCGGCGTGGGCGGGCGCGGGGATGACGGTCCTCGGCCTGGCCGCGGTGGTGCTTGCGCTGCGCCTGCAGAAGGGCCGTTCGGTGACCGTCGCGACGGGCGGCTCCGCCGTCACGTCCTCGGCCGCTTCCTCCGCGGTGGCTGGTGAGCGTTCCGCTCCCTCCGCCGTGGCTACCGACCGCTCCCGCTCCGCTTCCTCCGCCGCAGCCCCGCCCGCGTGAGCAGTCGTACGACCTCACGGCTGGACACCTCGACCGCACCGGCACGCACCGCGTCCGCGTACCGGTGCGCCGGTACGTCGTAGTGGTCCCGCTCGAAGGCGCGGCGCGGGCAGCCCACCTGTTCGGCGAAGGCGTGCAGCTCGTCGTACGACACATCGCTGACCATGTGCGACCACATGCGGCCGTGGCCCGGCCAGGTGGGCGGGTCGATGTAGACCGTCACCGGCCCACCGAACCGAGCGAGCCGACGGCCGCGACGACCACGCCCGCCTTGCCGCACACCCAGTGCGGGTCGGCGCCCAGCTCGGGCTCGACGTCAAGGGCGTGCGGCTCTCCCGTACCGCACACGACGCACAGCGGCCAGCGGCCGTACTTGTCCAGGAGCGCGTCCTGGACGTCCTGGGCTATCAGGCCCGCGACGAACTCCACGCCCTCCGGCCACTGCCCGACCCACCAGCGGCGGTGGGTCACGGCGTCCTCGACGAGCGACACGACGTCGGCCTCGGCCACGTCGCCCGCCACGAGGTCGGCCAGGACGAGCGCGCGAGCCGCGTGCAGGGCCTGCTCCAGGTGACTGGTGGGGTCCGGGTCCGGGGCGTTCATGCGTCCATTGTGGACCCTCCGCCCCGACGGAAGTCGATCCGTTTCCGGGGGACCGCTCCCGCTGCTGCGGTCCTACTCCGGGCGCGGGGCGAAGATCCGGAACGTGTTGTCCTCGGGGTCCCGGAACACGGTCCAGCGGACCCCGTCCTGCTCGTTGTCGCTCACTCTCGCCGCGCCCAGAGCCTCCACCCGGTCCGCCTGCTCCGCCCAGTCGCTCTCGCCCCCGAGGTCGAGCATCAGGCGGTTGTCGCCGAGGGGGAGCTCTCCGGCCGGCCGGTGGAACATCCAGGTCGGCCCGTCACCCTCGAACCCGATCGTCGCGAACGCCGCCGTCGCCCCCGCGTCGACCGGCCGCATCAGCACACCGGCCCAGAACTCGGCCAGAGCGGCGGCGTCCCGGCAGTCGAACGAGTACATGCCCACCTTCATGCTGTTCCGCGTTCCCATGGCGCTACGCCTCGATCCGCTCCAGCAGCCTGACGGTGACCTCGTCGCCCTCTTCCTTGCCGATCGCCTTCCGCACGTCCGCCTTGACGGGGAGCTTGTGCCGACCGTCGCCGAGCGCCATGAAGGAGCTGCGGAACGGGTGCCCGTCGACCGTGCCGCGAACCTTGACGAGCCCCCGCGTACCGAAGAACTCGGCCGACTCGGGCCAGACGACATAGGTCCAGCCGCCTTCCTCCGGGCTCTTCTGCAGGGTCGCGGTGAATTCCCTGTCGATGTCGATCATGAGTACTGCCCTCCAACCGGGGGTCGTAAGGGGTCTTACGTTCGGTGGACCTCCCGACCGGCCGAAACTCATCGCAGCCCCGCGAAAAACAGCCGCTCACCACGCCATCCGCGTGTTCGTCAAGCGACCCCACCCCCATGAGTGATCTTCCTCAACTCGGCTTCCGTTCCTGCCGGTTGGCCCGCTTACGCTCCACTCGAACGCCCTTGCTCCACCTTCGCACCACCATCGAACGGAACCGCATGGTCACCTCCTCCCACGAGGCAATGCACCGGATCTTCCAGCACGATCCCGGGCTCTTCAGCCGCGTCTCCCACTTCCTCGGGGCCGACATCCCCAGACCCGTCGGAGCGACCGCCCTCCCCACCGACCTCACCGAGGACAGCCCGGTCGAGCGCCGCGTCGACACCCTGCTCCGGCTGGACACCGCCGACCAGGGCCCCTTCCTGCTCGCCGTGGAGGCCCAGGGCAAGAAGGACCCGGCGAAAGCTTCGAGCTGGGCGTACTACGCGGCGTATCTATGGACGAAGTACCGCCTGCCCACCGCACTCCTGGTCGTCTGCCAGGACCTGCGCACCGCGAAGTGGGCCCGCGGGCCGATGACCTGCGGCCCGGCGCAGGTACCCACCCTGACCCTGCAGCCACTTGTCGCCGGGCCGCACAACATGCCGCAGATCACCGACCCGGACGAGGCCCGCGCGGACCTGGTCCTGGCAAGCCTGGCGGCGATTGCGCACGCCGCGGATCCGGGGGTCGATGCGATACTGAAGGCGCTGTCCGCAGCGCTGAAGGACGCCCCCGAGGACCTCGTACACCCGATCATCGAATTCACCGCCCGGGGCCTGGGCAACCGCCCGGCCAAGCACACTTGGAGGAACCTGATGGCCGTGGACCTCTCCTTCTACACGTCGTGGCTCGCGGAAGAGATCCGGGACGAGACCGCGGCCAGGTATCTGCTGCGAGTCCTGGAACGGCGTGGCTTCGATGTCTCAGACGACGTACGCGAGCGCATCACCAGCTGCCACGACCAGAGCCTGTTCGACGCCTGGATGGACCGCGCCCTCACCGCGGAGCAGGTCTCGGACATCTTCGAAGACGAGTGACCCGGCCGCCGACTCCGAGCCGCCCCTTCGGCAGCTACACGGAAGAACAGGTCCGCGAAGAAGGCCTCAGACTCGCTCACGCGAAAGGCCTCACAGGCTATCTCGCGGACTGGTACGTCGAGCACTTCCTCGAGGTGTGCGCGGAGGCGTATGCCGAGGGGTACGCCGAAGGGTGCGCCGAGGCGCTGGAGGTGATCTTCCGAAGGCGCGGCCTCGACGTGCCCGACGGTCTGCGAGAACGCGTCATGAGCTGCCGTGACGACGAGGTGCTGGGCGAGTGGATCTCCCGGTCCCGCACCGTCGAGAGCGCCTCGGACATCTTCGACGGCGGCGCCCAGCCATAAGCGCGCTCGTGGGCGAAGGTCCCGCCTCCCGGTGTGACCTAGGACCCTTGACGGCACCCGGGGCGGAAAATATCTTTCAAGCGTGAGCAATGACGTGAAGGAAATTTTCACCGGCGGCACTGGCGGCAACGGCGGGAACGGCGGTGCCCCGCCCGCGCCCGCCGCCCTCGCCGCGAAGGTGCGTACGCTCGCGCCGTCCATGACCCGTTCCATGCAGCGGGTCGCCGAGGCCGTCGCCGGTGACCCGGCCGGCTGCGCGGCCCTGACGGTCACCGGGCTCGCCGAGCTCACCGGCACCAGCGAGGCCACGGTCGTGCGCACGGCCCGCCTCCTCGGGTACCCGGGCTACCGCGACCTGCGCCTCGCCCTCGCCGGCCTCGCCGCCCAGCAGCAGTCGGGGCGCGCGCCGGCCGTGACCGCGGACATCGCCGTCGACGACCCGATCGCGGACGTCGTCGCCAAGCTCGCGTACGACGAGCAGCAGACCCTCGCCGACACCGCCGCCGGGCTCGACACCGCGCAGCTCGGCGCCGCCGTCTCCGCGCTCGCCGCCGCCCGCCGCATCGACATCTACGGCGTCGGCGCCTCCGCCCTGGTCGCCCAGGACCTGGCGCAGAAGCTGCTCCGCATCGGCATCCTCGCGCACGCCATGGGCGACCCGCACCTGTCCGTGACCAACGCGGTGCTGCTCCGCTCCAAGGACGTCGCCGTGGCGATCACCCACTCCGGCTCCACCGGCGACGTCATCGAGCCGCTGCGCGTCGCCTTCGAGCACGGCGCCACCACGATCGCGATCACCGGCCGCCCGGACGGCCCGGTCTCGCAGTACGCCGACCACGTCCTGACGACGTCCACGGCCCGCGAGAGCGAACTCCGCCCGGCCGCGATGTCCTCGCGTACGTCCCAACTCCTCGTCGTGGACTGCCTGTTCGTCGGCGTGGCGCAGCGGACGTACGAGACGGCCGCGCCCGCGCTCGCCGCGTCCTACGAGGCGCTCGCGCACCGCCACAGCCCGCGCAGCAGATAACCCCCGGCCCCAGAAGACTTCCGAACCCCCCACCCGCCGCGTACGAGAGAGCCGCCGCACCCATGACTGCCACCACCCCCGACAACTACGGCGAACTGCGCGCCCAGCTCGCCACGCTCACCACGGAGGCGTTCCGGCCCGAGCTGGCCGAGATCGACCGGCTGTCCACCCTGGAGATCGCCCGCACGATGAACGGCGAGGACGCCTCCGTCCCGACGGCGGTCGCCGAGCGGCTGCCGCAGATCGCCGCCGCCATCGACGCCACCGCCGAGCGCATGGCCCGCGGCGGCCGCCTGATCTACGCGGGCGCCGGCACCGCCGGACGGCTCGGCGTGCTCGACGCCAGCGAGTGCCCGCCCACCTTCAACACCGACCCGGACGAGGTGATCGGCCTGATCGCGGGCGGCCCGTCCGCGATGGTCACCGCCGTCGAGGGCGCCGAGGACTCCAAGGAGCTCGCCCGCGAGGACCTGGAGAAGCTGGGCCTGACCGCCGACGACACGGTGGTCGGCATCTCCGCCTCGGGCCGCACGCCGTACGCGATCGGCGCCGTCGAGCACGCCCGCGCGTCCGGGGCCCTGACGGTCGGCCTGTCCTGCAACGCGGACAGCGCACTCGCGGCGGCCGCCGAGCACGGCGTCGAGGTCGTCGTCGGGCCCGAACTCCTCACCGGCTCCACCCGGTTGAAGGCGGGCACGGCGCAGAAGCTCGTCCTCAACATGCTGTCGACGATCACGATGATCCGGCTCGGCAAGACGTACGGAAACCTGATGGTGGACGTGCGCGCCTCCAACGAGAAGCTGCAGGCCCGCTCCCGCCGTATCGTCGCGCTCGCCACGGACGCCTCGGACGCGGCCATCGAGTCCGCGCTCGCCGCCGCCGACGGCGAGGTGAAGACGGCGATCCTGATGATCCTCGCCGATGTCGACGCGGCCACCGCGAACGACCTCCTGACCGGCTCGAAGGGCCACCTCCGGGCAGCCCTCACCGCCGCCTCCGCCACGCCGTCCTCCCCCGCCACGCCGTCCTCCCCCGCCCCCTGAATCCCGGCACCACCCCCGGTATCCCCGCACAGCAAGGCCCGTACATGAGCACCGACAACAAGAACCGCGCCACCGCCGCCGCGATCCTGCCCCTCGTCGGCGGCGCAGCCAACATCGATTCCGTCGCGCACTGCATGACCCGGCTCCGGCTCACGCTCCACGACCGCACGCTCGTCCAGGACGAGGCCCTCGCGGCCCTGCCCGACGTGATGGGCGTCGTCGAGGACGAGACGTACCAGATCGTGCTCGGCCCCGGAAAGGTCGCCCGGGTCACGCCCGAGTTCGAGGCCCTGGTGGAGGAGGAGCGGGCGGCACGGCCGGACGCGCCCGCCGCCCCGCAGGCGTCGCTTTCCGCCGATGAACTGGCCGAGCGGGGCGCCGAGTTGAAGGCCGCGCAGAAGGCCAGGAACCAGACCCCCGTCAAGCTGTTCCTGCGCCGGATCGCCAACATCTTCGTACCGCTGATCCCGGCCCTGATCGGCTGCGGCATCATCGCGGGCCTCAACGGCCTCCTGGTCAACCTCGGCTGGCTGCCGTCCGTGACCCCGGCGCTCGCGGCGATCGCCTCCGGCTTCATGGCGCTGATCGCGGTGTTCGTCGGCATCAACACGGCCAAGGAGTTCGGCGGTACGCCGATCCTGGGCGGCGCGGTCGCGGCGATCATCGTCTTCCCGGGCGTCGCGAACATCGAGGCGTTCGGGCAGAAGCTGTCGCCGGGGCAGGGCGGTGTCCTGGGCGCCCTGGGTGCCGCCGTACTCGCCACGTACATCGAGAAGTGGTGCAGGAAGTGGGTCCCGGAGGCGGTGGACGTCCTCGTCACCCCGACCCTCACGGTGCTGCTCTCCGGCCTGGTCACGATCTTCGGCCTGATGTTCGTCGCGGGCGAGGTGTCCACCGCGATCGGCACGGGCGCCAACTGGCTCCTCGACAACACCGGCGCGTTCGCGGGCCTGGTCCTCGGCGGACTGTTCCTGCCCCTCGTGATGCTGGGCCTGCACCAGGCCCTGATCCCCATCCACACCACGCTGATCGAGCAGCAGGGCTACACCGTCCTGCTCCCGATCCTGGCGATGGCGGGCGCGGGCCAGGTCGGCTGCGCGATCGCCGTCTTCAAGCGCCTCAAGCGGAACGCGTCCATCCGTACGACGATCAAGTCCGCGCTCCCCGCAGGCTTCCTCGGCGTCGGCGAGCCCCTGATCTACGGTGTCTCGCTGCCCCTCGGCCGCCCGTTCATCACGGCCTGCGTGGGCGGCGCGGCGGGCGGCGCGTTCGTCGGCTTCTTCTCCATGATCGGCGACAAGGTCGGCTCCACGGCCATCGGCCCGTCCGGCTGGGCCCTGTTCC
Organism: Streptomyces luteolus; assembly: GCF_029968015.1. Lineage (GTDB taxonomy): Bacteria > Actinomycetota > Actinomycetes > Streptomycetales > Streptomycetaceae > Streptomyces > Streptomyces luteolus. The sequence goes on along the minus strand of NZ_JASCIS010000004.1, from coordinate 251,757 downwards.
CCCTCCTCGACGGCAACAAGGGCCTGGGCGCCACGATCGCGGTCTACGCGGGCGGCCTCCTGGTCGGCTACGTGGTCGGCTTCCTCGCCACGTACTTCTTCGGCTTCAGCAAGCAGATGCTGGTGGACCTGAACGCGGCCCCCGAGGACACGGCCGCGGACGAATCCCCGACGACCGGAGCGGAAGCGGAACCGGCGACGGCGGCAGCCACAGCCGCAGCCGCAGCCGCAGCCGCAGCCACGGACGGTCGGCCCAAGGAGCCGGCGGGGGTCTAGGGCCCGTCTCCCATCGCGTTGTCAGTGGCCGGGCATAGCCTGCGGCCATGAACGACGACGCGACGCACGGGACGCACTGGACGCACGGGACGCTCTGGACGGCGCTGCGCGCCCTGCCCCTCTCCGAGGTGCGCAGGCGCGCCGCCGTCATCACCGAGGTCACCGAGATCGGGCCGATGACGGTGGACGGCGCGGAGCGCTTCGCCTGGAACGACAGCGGCGGCCAGTCCGCGGTGTGGTACTTCACCGCGGACGGCCGCGCCCTGCTGCTCACCTTCGACCACGAGTCGCCCCTCAACCTCTACGCCGAGGACGACTACGCCCTCCAGCGGTCGCTGTACGACGGCGTCCCCGAGGATCTGCTCCGCCTGGTCCTCGACCGCCCGGAGAACTACGAGTCCCTGAACCTCACCGACCCGCGCTCCGGCGGCACGATCCACTACGCGGGCGGCGTCTTCTGGTTCGACGGCGAGCGGTGGCACATAGCGGACGGCACCCGCGCCCACTGCGCACGCGAGAAGCTCGACCTCTTCGTCGAGTCCGGCTTCGACTACTGCCTCTCCGACTACCTCCTCGACACCCCCGACTTCACCCCCGAGGCCTTCGCCAAGTACCGCGCGGAGGACGGCTATTACGAGGACGAGGAGGAGGCTTCGGCCCACTTGGCCGACCTGAGGGAGATCTTCCTGCGGCACCCGTGACGGGATGGCCGCAACGCCACTTCCCGGAAGCCCGTGGCCGACGTACACTTTCCTGTACGTACAGGATCACGTACACCATCTCCGGGGAGGCCACGATGCGCACCATGACGTACACAGAGTCCAGAGCCAAGTACGCCGAGACCCTCGACAGAGTGGTCGACGACCGTGAAGAGGTGATCGTGACCCGCGCGGGCCACGAGCCAGTGGTGATGGTCGCACTCGACGAGTACGAGTCCCTGAAGGAGACGGCCTACCTGCTCCGCAGCCCGGAGAACGCGCGTCGGATCCTGCAGGCGATCGAAGACCTGGAGAACGGCCAAGGCGTTGTTCGGGAGATGCTGGATTGAAACTCGTCTGGCAGGAGCAGGCCTGGGCCGACTACGTCGGATGGCAGACGGAGGACCGCAAGGTCCTCAAGCGGATCAACGCACTGCTCCAGGACATCACCCGCAACGGCAACGAGGGCATCGGCAAACCGGAGCCCCTGAAACACGGCTTCCACGGCTACTGGTCGCGCCGTATCACGCAGGAACACCGCCTCATCTACAAAGTGGTCGAGGACGAGGTCCGCATCGCGGCCTGCCGCTACCACTACGAGCGCTGAGCACGCCCCTCCCCGAACAACGCCCGAGGGCGGCACCCCCAAGAAGGAGGTGCCGCCCTCGGTCAGGACAGGTTGATCAACCAGAGGTCGATCAGAAGTCCATGTCACCGCCCGGCATGCCGCCCGGAGCGGCCGCGGCGGCCTTCTCCGGCTTGTCGGCGATGACGGCCTCGGTGGTGAGGAACAGCGCGGCGATGGACGAGGCGTTCTGCAGGGCAGAGCGCGTCACCTTCGCCGGGTCGATGATGCCCTCGGCGATCATGTCGACGTACTCGCCGGTCGCGGCGTTCAGGCCGTGGCCGACGGTCAGGTTGCGCACCTTCTCGACGACGACGCCACCCTCGAGGCCACCGTTGACGGCGATCTGCTTGAGCGGGGCCTCCAGGGCGAGCTTCACGGCGTTGGCGCCGGTCGCCTCGTCACCGTCGAGCTCCAGCTTCTCGAAGACCGCGGAGGCCTGCAGCAGGGCCACGCCACCGCCGGCGACGATGCCCTCCTCGACGGCCGCCTTGGCGTTGCGCACGGCGTCCTCGATGCGGTGCTTGCGCTCCTTGAGCTCGACCTCGGTCGCGGCACCGGCCTTGATGACGGCCACGCCGCCGGCCAGCTTCGCGAGGCGCTCCTGGAGCTTCTCGCGGTCGTAGTCGGAGTCCGACTGCTCGATCTCGGCGCGGATCTGGTTCACGCGGCCGTTGACCTGGTCGCTGTCACCGGCACCGTCGACGATGGTGGTCTCGTCCTTGGTGATGACGACCTTGCGGGCGCGGCCGAGCAGGTCGATCGTCGCGTTCTCCAGCTTGAGGCCGACCTCCTCGGAGATCACCTCGCCGCCGGTGAGGATCGCGATGTCGTTCAGCATCGCCTTGCGGCGGTCACCGAAGCCCGGGGCCTTGACGGCGACGGACTTGAAGGTGCCCTTGATCTTGTTGACGACCAGGGTCGACAGGGCCTCGCCCTCGACGTCCTCGGCGATGATCAGCAGCGGCTTGCCGGACTGCATGACCTTCTCGAGGAGCGGGATCAGGTCCTTGACGGAGCCGATCTTCGAGTTGGCGATGAGGATGTACGGGTCGTCGAGGACGGCCTCCATACGCTCCATGTCGGTGGCGAAGTACGCCGAGATGTAGCCCTTGTCGAAGCGCATACCCTCGGTGAGCTCCAGCTCCAGACCGAAGGTCTGGGACTCCTCGACGGTGATGACGCCTTCCTTGCCGACCTTGTCCATCGCCTCGGCGATGAGCTCGCCGATCTGGGCGTCGGCGGCGGAGATGGAGGCGGTGGAGGCGATCTGCTCCTTGGTCTCGACCTCCTTGGCCTGGTCGAGCAGGGCGGCGGAGACGGCCTCGACGGCCTTCTCGATGCCACGCTTGAGGGCCATCGGGTTGGCGCCGGCGGCTACGTTGCGCAGGCCTTCCTTGACGAGCGCCTGGGCCAGGACGGTCGCGGTCGTCGTGCCGTCACCGGCGACGTCGTCCGTCTTCTTCGCGACCTCCTTGACCAGCTCGGCACCGATCTTCTCGTACGGGTCCTCGAGCTCGATCTCCTTGGCGATGGACACACCATCGTTGGTGATCGTGGGGGCGCCCCACTTCTTCTCGAGGACGACGTTGCGACCCTTGGGGCCCAGGGTCACCTTGACGGCGTCGGCGAGCTGGTTCATGCCGCGCTCGAGGCCGCGCCGTGCCTCCTCGTCGAACGCGATGATCTTGGCCATGTGAAGTGGTCCTCCCGGACAGGGGGTGGAAACGCAAACGGACCGTGCTGGTGCCCGCGACGGACGGCCTGCGAGCCCGATGGTTCCTTGCCCCACCCGGCCTGCGAGCCTCACCGACCCGATCCAAATCTGTCACTCTCACCTTCAGAGTGCTAACGCCAATGATTAGCACTCGCCCCCTACGAGTGCAAGCGCCTCCCAGGATCCGGCAACTCCCGTGCGCGCCCCGCGCGCACGCACGAGGGGCCCGCATCCCTCTTCGGGATGCGGGCCCCTCGGCGTGAGTGCGTCGGTGGCCGATCGCGCCTGGATCAGACGGCGAGCTTGACCATGTCCGCCTGCGGACCCTTCTGGCCCTGCGAGATCTCGAACTCCACTCGCTGACCTTCTTCAAGGGTGCGGTAGCCGTCCATCTGAATCGCGCTGTAGTGGACGAAAACATCCGCACCACCGTCGACCGCGATGAAGCCGTACCCCTTCTCCGCGTTGAACCACTTGACGGTGCCCTGAGCCATGCCTAACTCCCCTATTACTGGCCCTTGCACAGATCCACACTTCGCGGACCCGGGTCAGACCTCACCCCCCGACAGGTGGGGGTGTGCGCCGGAACGCGTCGACCGCCGCTGAATGTATCTGCCCAACTGCCGTCTGCAACAGGTCAGTCGGACGAGAAATCCGGGCACGGCTGATCGGTTGAACGGGGAGAATTCGCCGTTTCCAGAACAAGTCGGACCGGGCGAAGGGAGCAAAACGTACGAATTGCGAGGGCTGTTCGGCCACAAGTCGTCGGCGAATCCAGGACTTCTCATATGCGTCCGGCATGCGCGGAGCTCAAAAGCGGAACAGCATTCCCGACTCTATCGCGGCCAACCCTGCAGAATTGCCCCCTCCGCTTCTGCGGAGGGGGCAATTCTGTAACGTTCTTGCGTAATACGGTCGGACGCTCGGTCAGCAACCGCCGGCGACGGCCGGTATGATCGAGACGCCGGCGCCGTCCGGGGTGGCGGTCTCCAGGCCCTGCTCGAAGCGGACGTCGTCGTCGTTCACGTACACGTTCACGAAGCGGCGCAGCTTGCCCTGGTCGTCCAGGACGCGCGCGGCGATGCCCGCGTGGTTCTTCTCCAGGTCGGCGATGACCTCGGAGAGGGTCGCCCCCTCGGCGGCGACCTCGGCCTGGCCACCGGTGTAGGTACGCAGGATGGTGGGGATGCGGACGTTGACGCTCATAGCTGTCTCCAATTTCAGCCCCTCCGGCGTTTGAGGAGCGGGGGTCTGGGGGCGGAGCCCCCAGTTCGGGAAGGGGCGGGGTGGGGAACTAGCCCGCAAGCCCCGCGGCGCGGAACGCGTCAAGACTGGGCTTGATGGTCGCCGTCGCCTGAGACGTGGGTGCCACGGCGTCGAGGGTCTTCAAACCGTCACCCGTGTTGAGGACCACCGTGGTCAGCGTCGGATCGAGCAGGCCCTCCTGCAGAAGCTTGCGGGTCACACCCACCGTCACACCCCCCGCCGTCTCCGCGAAGATCCCCTCGGTCCGCGCAAGCAGCTTGATCGCGTCGACGACCTGCTCGTCGTTCACGTCCTCCACCGCGCCGCCGGTGCGCCGGGCGATGTCCAGGACGTACGGGCCGTCCGCCGGGTTGCCGATCGCGAGGGACTTGGCGATGGTGTTCGGCTTCTGCGGGCGTACGACGTCGTGGCCGGCCTTGAACGCGGTCGACACCGGCGAGCAGCCCTCGGCCTGGGCGCCGAAGATCTTGTACGGCTTGTCCTCGACCAGGCCGAGCTTGATCAGCTCCTGCAGGCCCTTGTCGATCTTCGTGAGCTGGGAGCCGGACGCGATCGGGACGACCAGCTGGTCGGGCAGCTGCCAGCCGAGCTGCTCGCAGATCTCGTACGCGAGGGTCTTGGAGCCCTCGCCGTAGTACGGCCGCAGGTTCACGTTGACGAAGCCCCAGCCCTCGCCGAGCGGGTCGCCGATGAGCTCGGAGCAGAAGCGGTTGACGTCGTCGTAGTTGCCCTCGATGCCGACGAGCTCACCGCCGTAGACCGCGGCCATGACGACCTTGCCCTGCTCCAGGTCGTGCGGGATGAACACGCAGGAGCGGAAGCCGGCACGGGCGGCCGCGGCGCCGACGGCGCCGGCGAGGTTGCCCGTGGAGGAGCAGGAGAGCGTGGTGAAGCCGAAGGCGCGGGCGGCCTCCAGGGCCTGGGCGACGACGCGGTCCTTGAAGGAGTGCGTCGGGTTGCCGGAGTCGTCCTTGATGTACAGGCCGCCGGTGACGCCGAGTTCGGCCGCGAGGTTGTCGGCCTTGACGAGCTTGGTCCAGCCGGGGTTGAGGTTCGGCTTGGTCGCCACGTCGGCCGGGACGGGCAGCAGCGGTGCGTACCGCCAGATGTTGTCCGGGCCTGCCTCGATCTGCTTGCGCAGCCCCTCCGGGTCGCCGACCGGCAGGTCGTACGCCACTTCGAGGGGCCCGAAACACAGCTCGCAGGCGAAGATCGGGCCGAGGGGGAACCGCTCGCCGCACTCGCGGCAGGAGAGGCCCGAGGCGGGGCCGAGGTCCACGGTGGTGGTGGCGGTGGTTTCGGTCTGTACAGCCATGAGAGGCGAGGCCCTTTCTCCTCATCTTCCTCGCGACGCACTTCGCCGCAAGACGGATTTGGCACCTTCCCTAGCCGGGGCCTCGCGCGCCCAGTTGCGCAAGTAACCAGCTGGAGGGTTGCCGGGGCTTCAACGGGCCGTATCCCTCTGCCCCTCTGGATGAGCGGTATTCGGTTGTTGCGGGACGACCCCGGCATGCGGTGGTCGTTCGCGTTGTTCAAGACTGTAACCGACGGCTCTCGTTGTTGAGATAGTCGTCCGAACCGCGAGATGGATCACAACCAGGGAGTAACAGACGTGCTCGAAGAGGTGGAGCGCTGGCTCGAACGGCGCTCCTGGGCCGTCGGGGACCGCCCGCTCGACCTGCTCTTGGCCGCGAAGGCCCGGCAGGGGACGACGGTCAGCGTGGTGCTGCCCGCGCTGGACGAGGAAGCCACGGTCGGCGCGATCGTGTCGGTGATCCGCGGCGAGCTGATGACGGACGCGGTGCCGCTCGTCGACGAGCTGGTGGTGGTCGACTCGGGCTCCACCGACCGTACGTCCGAGGTGGCGGCGGCCGCCGGGGCGCGGGTGGTGCACCGGGACGCGATCCTGCCGCGGCTGCCCGCCGTGCCCGGCAAGGGCGAGGTGCTGTGGCGCTCGCTCCTGGTGACCAGTGGTGACGTGGTGTGTTTTGTGGACGCCGACCTCAGGGAGTTCTCCGCGGACTTCGTCACGGGGATCGTCGGCCCGCTCCTCACCGACCCCGAGCTGCAGTTCGTGAAGGCGATGTACGACCGGCCGCTGGGCGAGGCGACAGGTCAGGGGGGCCGGGTCACCGAACTCGTGGCGCGGCCGCTGCTCAATCTGCACTGGCCCCAACTGGCCGGATTCGTCCAGCCGTTGGGCGGCGAGTACGCGGCCAGGCGCTCGCTGCTGGAACAGCTGCCGTTTCCCGTCGGGTACGGCGTGGAGCTGGGCCTGCTCGTGGACTCGCTGCACACCGTGGGCCTGGACGCGCTCGCGCAGGTCGACGTCGGAGTGCGGCTCCACCGCCATCAGGACGGGCGGGCGCTCGGGCGGATGGCGGCGGCGATCTACCGCACGGCACAGCTGAGGCTCGCCCGCGGGCATCTCGTACGGCCGCGGCTCACCCAGTTCGAGCGGGGCGAGCAGGGCTTCGAGCCGCGTACGCACGCGGTGGACACGGAGGAGCGGCCGCCGATGGTGGACATCGAGGAGTACCGGGACCGCCGCGTGGCCTGAGTGGCGCGATGTCACGTTTGAGGGTTCCCGGGCCTGGCTAGGTTCGCGTCATGCCTGCCGAGCGCTCCGCCGCCCCGATCCTCGTCGCCTCCAACCGCGGCCCGGTCACGTATTCCGTACGGCAGGACGGCACCCTCGACGCACGGCGCGGCGGCGGCGGGCTCGTCTCCGGGCTCTCCGCGATCGGGCCCGACGCCGGCGCCCTGTGGGTGTGCGCGGCGCTCGGCGACGGCGACCGGGTGGCGGTGCGGCGCGGCGTCTCCGAGCGCGGCGTGCGGATGCTGGACATCGACGCCGAGGTGCACGCCGACGCGTACAACGGGATCGCCAACTCGGTGCTCTGGTTCGTGCACCACATGCTGTACCAGACGCCCCTGGAACCCTCCTTCGACCGCGAGTTCCGCCGCCAGTGGGCCTCGTACGAGCGCTACAACCGGGCCTTCGCCGAGGCCCTCGCCGCCGAGGCCGCGCCCGGCGCGGCGGTGCTCGTGCAGGACTACCACCTGGCCCTCGTCCCCGGCATGCTCCGCGCGCTCCGCGACGACCTGCGGATCGGGCACTTCTCGCACACGCCGTGGGCCCCGCCCGAGTACTTCCGGATGCTGCCCGACGACATCGCCGAGCAGCTCCTTCGCGGACTGCTCGGCGCGGACCGGCTCGCCTTCCTGACCCGCCGCTGGGCCGACGCGTTCACGGCCTGCTGCGACGCGGTCGTCGGCGGCGTCGGCGCCACCCGGATCGGCGTGCACGGCCTGGGCGCGGACGCGGAGTTCCTGCGCGAGCGGGCGCACCGGGACGACGTGGCCGAGCGGGCGGCGGCGCTCCGCGAGCAGATCGGGGGGTCCGGGCGGAAGACCGTCGTGCGGGTCGACCGCACCGAGCTCTCCAAGAACATCGTGCGCGGTCTGCGCGCGTACGAGACCCTCCTGGAGGATCACCCCGAGTGGCGTGAGCGCGTCGTGCACCTCGCGTTCGCCTACCCCTCACGGCAGGACCTGGCCGTCTACCGCGACTACACGGCGGAGGTCGCGCGCGTCGCGGACGAGGTCAACTCCCGTTTCGGTACGCCGGGTTGGACGCCGGTGATCCTGCACGTGGAGGACGACTTCGCGCGCTCCCTCGCGGCGTACCGGCTCGCGGACGTGGCGCTCGTCAACCCGATCAGGGACGGCATGAACCTGGTCGCGAAGGAGGTCCCGGTGGTCTCGGACGAGGGCTGCGCGCTCGTGCTGTCCCGCGAGGCGGGCGCCTTCGAGGAGCTCGGCGAGGACGCGCTCGCGGTCAATCCGTACGACGTGGTGGGGACTGCTGCCGCGCTGCACGAGGGGTTGACGATGCCGGAGAAGGAGCGCACCCGGCGCACGGAACGGCTCGCCGCGGCGGCGACCGCGCTGCCGCCAGAGCGATGGTTCCTTGACCAGCTCGACGCGCTGGAGGCGTCGAGCTGAGGGTTCGGGCCGCGTGCTTCATCCCCTCCCCGCCCCTTCCCGAACTGGGGCTCCGCCCCAGACCCCTCCCCCAAGCTCTCGGCTTCGCTCGAGCAGGGGGGACCCCCATCTCAAACGCCGGAGGGGCTGATGAATCAGCCCCTCCGGCGCGCACGCGGCAGGCGGCGCTACTGCGGCCGAGCCGCCGCAAGCACCTCGGCCAGCCGGGACAGCAGCCGGACCACTCCCGCCGGGCCGTCCACGACGAGGTCCGCTCGTTCCGCCAGCTCCGCGACCTCCGCGCTGCCGCTGCACACGAGCACCCCCGGCACCCCGTCCGAGCGCAGCTTCTCCACGGCCGCGTACGCCGGGAGATCGCCCAGGTCGTCGCCCGCGTACAGGACGGACTCCGCGCCCACCTCGCGCGCGTACGACGCCAGGGCCACGCCCTTGTCCATGCCGGGCGGGCGCAGCTCGATCACATAGCGGCCGGGCTCGGTGATCAGGCCGTGCCGGGCGGCGAGTTCGGCGAGCGGGCCGCCGAGGGCGTCGAACGTGGCGTGCGGGTCGTCGGCACGGCGGGTGTGCACGGCGACGGCACGGCCCTTCTCCTCGACCCACGTGCCGCGCCACAGGCCCAACTCGTCGAGGAATCCGGAGAGTTCGGCCCGCACGCCGGCGACGCCCGGGTGTACGTCCGGGGCCTGCACGGTGCCGGTCACCGCGTCCCAGCGTTCGGCGCCGTAGTGCCCGAGTACGACGAGGTGCTCAAGGCCCGCGACGCCCGCGAACCCGCCGTGCCGCACGGCGACCCCGGCGGGCCGCCCCGTCACCACGGCCACGGAGGCGAGCCGGGGGGCGAGGGCGGCGAGGGCGGGCACGGCGTCGGGGTGGGCTCTGGCCTGCTCGGGGTCGGGGACGATCTCGGCGAGGGTGCCGTCGAAGTCGAGGGCGACGAGGGCGTGTTCGGGGTGGGCTCGGAGGGCGGCGAGCCCTTCCCGCCCGGCGGGGGTTGCCGGTACCGGCATGTCGTTGTCGGGGGTGGGCGGGTGCGGGTGGCTGCGCATGGGGCTGATTTTTCCCCTCCCCGCCCCTTCCCGAAAGCCCTGCGGACAGCTCCCGGGGCTCCGCCCCGGGCCCCGACTCGGCCCCGGACCCCGGCTTCGTCTTTCGGCTGCCGCGCCGTCGTGGCTGGGCTTTGCGCAGTTCCCCGCGCCCCTAAAAACCAGCCCCTCCGGCGTTTGAGGAGCGGGGGTCCGGGGGCTGGCCCCCGAAGCGGGGTCCAGGGGCGGCAGCCCCGGGATGGGGGGCTGGGGGCGTCGCCCCCAGAGCTGTCCGCTGAGGACTTCGGGAAGGGGCGGGGTGGGGAAAATCAGCGGCGGGCGCGGCGGGCCTCGCGGACGCGGCGGAGGCGGTTGATCGTCACCGGGTCGTGGGCGAGGGCGCGCGGGTCGTCGAGGAGGGCGTTCAGGAGCTGGTAGTAGCGGGCCGGGGATATCCCGAGCCGCTCCCGTATCGCGCGCTCCTTCACACCGGGCGACGCCCACCCCTGCCGCTCCAGCGCGAGCACGGCCCTGTCCCGCTCGGACAGCTGAGCCTCGGAGGGGCGGGGTTCGTCGGGGGTCATGAGAAAACCGTAGACGCGCGCACCGACAACAACACCCGCAAGCCCCTACTCCGCCGACTCCGCCGCGACCGCCTCGTTCTGCAGCTCCTGCAGAATCTCCGCCGGGTCGCCCCCGGGCCGCACGGCCTTGCCGATCTCCTTCTTGATGGACGCGCTGACCTGCGCCCAGGACGTCTTGCCCACCGGGTACAACTCCGAGTCCGGCAGCTCCTCGAGGAACTCCCGCAGGTGCTTGTACTCCGGTTCGTCGGCCATCGCGTCGGAGGCGGACGAGGTGACGGGCAGGATGTCGTACCGCTCGGAGAAGTCCAGGACATTCTCGTCGTCGTAGACGAAGTCGAGGAACTTGCCGATCTCCTCCTTGTGGCCGTTCTCCTTGAAGCCCATCATCCAGTCGGCGACGCCCAGGGTGGCCTTGGCCTTGCCGTTGACGCCGGGCAGCGGGACCATCCCGTACTCGACGCCCTGCTTCTCGGCCTGCTTCATCAGCGTCGGGTGGCCGTTGAGCATGCCGACCTCGCCGCGCGAGAACGCGTCGAAGGCGTCCTGCCGGTCGAGCTCGCCGGGCGCGGTCGGGCCGGTGAGGCCCTTGCCGACGAGGTCGTCGCGCAGCCACTTGAAGGTCTTGATGTTCTGGTCGGAGTCGAGGGTGTACGTACCGACGTTGTCGGTGTAGCCGTCGCCGCCGCTGAGCAGCCACATCAGCGTCTCGGCGGGGGCCTCCTCGCGGCCGAGCGGCAGGGCGAACGGGTACTTCACGCCCGCGGCCTTCAGCTTCCGCGCGTCGGCGGCCAGCTCGGTCCAGCTCTGCGGGGTGCCGGTGACCCCGGCCTTCGCGAAGAGGTCCTTGTTGTAGAAGAGCAGCCGGGTCGAGGACGCGAAGGGCATGCCGTACTGCACCCGCCGCAGCTCGCCGGCCTCGGAGAGGGCGGGCAGGAAGTCGGCCTGTACGGGGATGGAGAGCAGGTCGTCGGCGCTGTAGAGCTTGCCCTGCGCGGCGTAGTCGGCGTACGCGCCGATCTGCGCGATGTCGGGCGCCTCGCCCTTCTTGACGAGCGCGGCGACGTGCGCGTCGACCTCGCTCCAGGAGCGGACGTCGACGTCGACCCGGATGCCGGGGTTCTTCGACTCGAAGTCGGCGCTGACCTTGTCCCAGTACTTCTGGGTGCTGTTGGCCGGACTGTCGCCGTAATCGGCGGCGACCATCTTCAGCGTGACGGTGTCGGAGCCGCTCTCCGCCCCACATCCAGCGAGGCCCGCCGTGATGCCGAGTGTGGCGACCGCCGCCGTCAGACCTGTCATGCGCCGCTGCACAGCCGCTTCCCCACCTTTGCCCGCCCCGTTTGTTTGCCCGCAGTTCGCCCATAAGGTCTACACCACTCAGATCTCGCTTCGGCAACGAGGGCGCACCGTTGCCGCCCGCCCCGAGCTGCTGCTATGCACGTGACGTTCTGCCGAGTACGTCCGTCCGCCCGTTCCGTCCGCCCGTTCCGTCCGCTCGTTCCTTACGCCGATTTCGTACGCCCGTTTCCGTACGCCCGTTCCGAACGCTCGTCGAGGAGCCACCGCACATGTCACGCACCGCAGCAGAAATAGCCACCCAGCCGGCCTGCTGGCGCCGAGCGGCCGACGCCGCGGCCGCCTTCGACGGGCTGCCGCGACCGCGCGAGCGGGTCGCCGTCACCGGCTGCGGCACGTCCTGGTTCATGGCCCTCGCGTACGCCGCCCTGCGCGAGGCCGCCGGACAGGGCGAGACGGACGCCTTCGCGTCGTCGGAGTTCCCGGTGGGCCGGGCGTACGACCGGGTCGTGGCGATCACCCGCTCCGGTACGACGACGGAGGTCCTCGAACTCCTCGGCGAGCTGCGGGGCTCGGTGCCGACCACGGCCCTGACCGCGGACCCGAGGACTCCGGTCATGGCGGCGGCCGACGCGGTGGCGGTCCTCGACTTCGCGGACGAGGAGTCGGTCGTCCAGACCCGCTTCGCCACGACCGCCCTCGCGTTCCTGCGCGCGGGCCTCGGCGACCTGTCGGGGCTCGGTGTGAAGTCGGTCACCGAGGCCTCGGTGGACGCGGAACTCGCGGTCACGGAACCCCTCCCGGAGGCGGTGCTCGGCGCGGAGCAGTGGACGTTCCTCGGCCGCGGCTGGACGTACGGGCTCGCCCTGGAGGCGGGCCTGAAGATGCGCGAGGCGGCGGGCGCGTGGACGGAGGCGTACCCGGCGATGGAGTACCGCCACGGCCCGATCTCCATCACCGGCCCCGGCCGCGTGGCGTGGATGTTCGGCACCCTGCCGGAGGGGCTCGCCGGTGACGTGGACCGGGTCGGCGGCCACCTGGTCGCCCGCCAGGGAACGGACCCGCTCGCCGATCTGATCCGCGCGCAGCGCCTGGCGGTCGCCCTGGCGGAGTCGAAGGGGTACGACCCGGACCGCCCGCGCAACCTGACGCGCAGCGTGATCCTGGCCTGATCCTGGCCTGAGCTCCGCCGCTAAATCGAGGTGACGGGAAGGGTCCGGTCGCGCGACGATGGGTCCATGCCTGGGCCCTACGTCATCCGCGGCTCGGTCCTCCTGCCGGAGGCCGAGCTCCTGTGGCGTTTCTCCCGCTCCTCCGGCCCCGGCGGCCAGCACGTCAACACCTCCGACTCGCAGGTGGAGTTGAGGTTCGACCTGGCGCGTACGGAATCGCTCCCCGAGGTCTGGAAGTCCCGCGCCCTGGAACGCCTGGCCCCGCGCCTGGTCGACGGGGTGATCGCGGTCCGCGCCTCGGAGCACCGCTCCCAGTGGCGCAACCGCGAGACGGCGGCGACCCGCCTGACGTCCCTCCTCGCCGAGGCCACGGCCCCACCCCCGCGCCCCCGCCGCGCGACGAAGATCCCCCGAGGCATCAACGAACGCCGCCTCCGCGAGAAGAAGGCCCGCTCCCAGACGAAGCGGGGGCGCTCGGGGCGGGACTGGGGGTAGGGGGTAGGGGCCAGGGGGTGCCAGGTCTGACCCCTGCGGCCTCCCCGGCGTACCGTGGCGGCGTGGCAAACGAAGACCTGGGACGTACGCTGCGTCGTCTGCGCCGTCTGGCCTCGCTGACGCAGGAGGAGTTGGCCAGCCGCTCCGGTGTGTCCGTCGACGTGATCCGCCAGCTCGAACAGCAGCGGAAGCACTCGGCGCGACTGCCCACGCTGCACGCTCTCGCGAACGGGCTCGGCGTGGAACTGACCACTCTGCTCGGGGACCCGCCTGCGGTCACCTCCAGTGGCGAGAACGACGGGCCGCGCTTCGTAGCCATGCGCCGTGCGGTCATGCCCGTGCTGTGGGGTCCGCAGCCGCAGCCACCCGGCCCTGAGTTCTCGCTCGACCTCCTGCGCGAGCAGATCGCCGACGGCTGGTCGCAGTACCACGCAGCCGAGTTCGACCCGGTCCTGAAAACGCTCCCCGACCTGATCACCGACGCGCGGTCCGCCACCGTGCGGGGTGAGGAGGACGACCGCAGGGACGGATTCGCCGCCCTGGCCAAAGTGCTGCAGCTCGCCGGGCACATCGCGGTGCGTATGGGCAAGACGGACCTGGCCCTGATCGCTCTGGAGCGGGCGATCGACGCCGCCGGTCAGTCCTCCGATCCGCTGCTGCCCGCGATGGTCGTCAACTCCGTCGCGTGGACGTACCAGCGCCAAGGACGCCTGGACGATGCCCTGTTCATCGCCCTGAGCGCCGCCGACGACACCAAGGACGGCGGGCGTACGGACACCGCGGACGGCCTGAAGGTCTGGGGCGCCCTGACCATGTCCGCCGCCACCTCGGCCGCCCGCAGCAACGACTACGCGCGAGCGGCGGCGTTGATGGAGGGCGCGGAGAACGAGGCAGCCCGCGTCGCCACGCTTCCCGAAGGCAGCGACAACCGCATGGTCAGCGTCTTCAGCCCGTCGTCGGTACGCATCGAACGCGTACGCCTGGCCGTCCAGTACGAGCACCCGGAGGAAGCCCTGGCGCTGGCGAAGGGCATGCGGCTGAGCAAGGACACCCCTCCGTCGTGGCGAACTTGGCTGCTGCTCGACGTGGCCCGGGCCCACACCGACCTCGGGGACGCCGCGGGGGCGGTGAAGACATTGGAGTCGCTGCGCCGCGTGGCGCCGACCTGGATGCGGCATCACACCCTGGCCGTGGCCATCGTGCGGGACCTGTGGGCTCTGCCCAACCATCCGCCGGGCCTGCGCTCGTTGGCGGAGTTCCTGGGCGTCGGCGACTGACTCGGGAGCACCCGCCAGCGTCGCGAAACTAGGACACAGCATCCCTGTCACTCTGTGTGGCGCTTCGGTTGCATACATCGGGCAAAGCCCCGGCGACCGCGTGAACGGCCCAGGGCAAGGCCGACCCTCAGAGAGCCGACGTGACCGACGTGACCGATGCGACCGATCCGACCGATGCGACCTACGGACACGACGAAGCAACGCGACTACGCCCGCTCAGCCACCCCTCCCCCGCTACGCCGCCCCACCCTGTCTATTTACAACGGCAGTTCATGCGTCACCGTCAGTCCGTGGGCCGAGCACGCCGATTCGTACGGGAGGCGATCGCCGGCCGTCTCCCGGCCGACCGAACCGTCGACGTGGCTGTCTGCGTATCCGAACTCGCCACGAACGCCCTTCGACACACCCCACCCGGACGGCAGTTCCGGGTGCGCCTCGCCGTATCCGTCGACAAGCTACGACTCGAGGTGCACGACGCGGGCGAAGGAAAGCCGCAGCTGCGCGAGCCTGCCGAGGATGACGACCACGGCCCGGGCCTGCTCCTCGTGGCCGCACTCGCCGACGACTGGGGTACAGCACCCCGCGACGGCGCCGGCAAGCTCGTCTGGGCCGAGTTCAAGCTCGCCGCGGCAAGGCAGGAACGCGAGACACCGGGCGGCGCCGCCCTGCACACACCGAGCAGCTGAACGGGCCCGGCCTCAGCCCGGACCCGGCGGGGCCGGGGCGGGCGTCGGACCTGTGGAGGTCGGCCTGCGGGGCGGGTGCACGGCCTGAACCTGGCGGGCAAACAGCGCTGGTTCGGGGTGCGTTGGTGCGCGGGGCGGGTGCCGTACGCCTCAGCTCGGGCCCGCGTGGGTGGGTTGGCGGGACTGGGACTGACCCCTTCAGCCGGGCAGCACGATCTCGGCCCAGACGGACTTCCCGAGCGTGACCGGGCGACGCTCAGCCCACCGGGAACCAGGACGCGAGGCGTTTGGCGATGGTCGGCACATCCATGTGGCCCTGGGCCACAGCCTCGGCGAAGGGCACGGCATCGTCCGGGGAAGGGCGCCCGGGAGTCGGCGGGGGCGCTCCGTTGAAACGGAGGAAGGCGAGCGCGCACAGCCATGCCGTGCGCTTGTTGCCGTCCACGAGCGCGTCGTTACGGGCGAGGGAGTGCAGGAGCGCCGCGGCCTTCTCGTGGAGCGTGGGGTACACCTCGGTCCCGAACACATGCGTGGCGGGGCGCTCCATCGCCGAGACGAGCAGGCCGATGTCGCGGACCGCGTGCTCGCTGCCAGTGACGGCCCGGACGACGACCAAAATCTCGTCCAACTTGAGGTGACGGACGGTCACTTGAGGCGGTCCAGGGTCTCGGCCTGGGTGCCCATGAGCTCGTCGAGGGCACCGTGGATGTCGAGTTCGGCGCGGGCGTTGGCTTCCTTGATCGCCTCGATCGCGAGCTCCTGCTTGCTGCGGTGCTCACGCTCGGCGCGCTCGGTCAGCCGACGGTCGACGTCCTCGGGGAGTCGCAGTGTCATAGCCATGCAGTCGACGATACCAGTCCGGTATCACCCGAGGGGGTTCCGGCGAAGCTCACCCCAAGTGCCGGTACCGCCCCTTGAAGTACAGCAGCGGGTCCCCGTCCGACGACGGGAAGGAGGCCGTCAGGACTCGGCCCACGACCAGGGTGTGGTCGCCCGCCTCGACGCGTTGTTCCGTCTCGCACTCCAGCGTCGCGAGCGCGCCGTCGATCAACGGGGCGCCGGACTCCGTACCCCGTACGTACGGGAGGTCCGCGAAGAGGAGACGGTCGCTGATGCGGCCCTTCATCGCGAAGCGGCCCGCGATCTGCCGCTGGTCCCCGGCCAGGACCGAGACGCCCCAACGCGGCTGCTCCGCGAGGAGATCGTCCATACGCGAGCCCTCCCGCAGGCTGACCAGGACCAGCGGCGGATCGAGGGACACCGACATGAACGCCGTGGCCGTCATGCCGACGTCCTCCGCGGCGGGGCCGCCCTCGCCCAGCTCGCCCTCCCGCGCGGTGACGAGGACGACGCCTGCGGCGAGCCGGGACATGGCGGCACGGAAATCTTCGTTGCTCACCTCAACAGGATGAGACTTCAGCACGGTGGACACGACCAAGACGCTAGCCCCGGCAGGCCCGCCCCGGCATCGGACCCCGGACCGAGACCGCCTAGGTCTCCCGCCCCAGCACTCCCCGGCACTCCCCGGCACTCCCCGGCACCCCCTGGCACCCCCCGCCGACTACCCGCGAGTACGCGGCTGGAAAGATGCCCCACCCAACAGCTTTGCGTTCAGGAAACGTACGCGGAGATCCACCCCGTACCTCCCACTCGTTCACGTCACTTGTGACTTGAGTCACAGGCTCCATATTTTGTTGACCCTGTGTACCGAGTGAGCAGCTCGCTGTGATTCAGTGGCGGAGGCAATCGGAGGCAATCAGACACTAAGGGCACCAGCGCTAAGGGCACCAGGAATCCAGGAGTTGCTGTCGAGGTCTCGGGGAGAGCGAGCATGGAGACCGAGTCGGAGCCTTACGTCCGTCTTGCGACCCTGCGGCAGCTGCACCAGGTGGTCGCGGAGCTGAACACGGCGCGCAGCCTCGCCGACACCCTGCAGACCGTCGCCGACGGCGTGGTGCAGGGACTCGGATACGAGCTCGCGTGCGTCAACCTCGTACGTCCCGACGGAGACCTCGTCGTCGCCGCCTTCGCGGGCAGCGCCGCCGCCGAGGCCCTGATCACCGGCCGGGTCGGCTCCCGGGAGTCCTGGGAGCGGCGGCTCGCGATGGGCCAGGCCTGGGGCGCGCTCCGCTTCATCCCGCACAGCGAGGGCTGGGCGCTCCTGGAGGACGACGTCCCGCAGTGGCACACCGAGGGGCCCGAGCCGCGCTTCGAGGACGAGTGGCACCCCCTGGACCGCCTCTACGCCCCGATGTACGGGAGCGGGGCCACCCGCGGAGAGCTGCTCGGCGTCATCTCGGTGGACCGGCCGCGCAACGGACGCCACCCCGGCGCGTGGGGGCGCGAGGCGCTGCAGATGTACGCCTCGCAGGCCGCCATTGCAATCAATAACGCCCGGCTGCGAGCAAACATGCAGCGCGCCCTGGTCCGCCTGGAGCGCGAGCAGCAGGCGCTGCGGGCCAGTGAAGAGTCGTTCCGGCAGGCCTTCGAGTACGCGCCGAGCGGCATGGCCATCGCCGAGATGGGCGGCGACCACCACGGCCGCATCCTGCGGACCAACGACGCGCTGTGCCGGCTGCTCGGGCGGCCCGCCGCGGCGATGCGGCGGTACTCCTTCTCCGACCTCGTGCACCCGGAGGACATCGGCACACTCCTGCGCACCTCCGCCGAGGGCGGGCGGGCCGAACTGCGGCTCGGGCGGCGTGACGGAACGTATCTCTGGGTCTCGCTGCGCAACTCCGTCGTCGCGGACGCCGCCGACGGGCCCCGGTTCCTGCTCACCCACGTCGAGGACATCGAGGAGCGCAAGCGCCGCGAGCTCCAGCTCGCCCACCGCGCCTCGCACGACTCGCTCACCGGGCTGCCCAACTCCGCCGAGCTGCGGTCCCGGCTGAGCGCCCGCCTCTGCCGGCGTCCGCCGGACCCGCAGGAGAGCGCCCACGCCCTGGACGCGGTCTACGGCACCCCGCCCGCGTTCAGGAACCCCGAGGGATACGACGACGGGTACGGCACACACGACGCGTACGACAGCAACGCTCAGGCCTCCTCCTACCCGGGCGCGAGCATGCCGCACGGCCTGGAGGCCTTCGACCACCATGTGCACACCGTCGCGCCCGAGGGCGACACCGACGACGGGACGAAGGGGCTCGCCGTCCTCTTCTGCGACCTCGACGGCTTCAAGTCGATCAACGACCGCTTCGGGCACCACACCGGCGACGCCGTCCTCATCGAGGTCGCGCGCAGGCTGACCAGCGGCGTGCGGGACGGGGACACGGTGGCCCGGCTCGGCGGCGACGAGTTCGTGGTCCTCGCCGACGGACTCGGCCGGGCGGACGCCGCGGACCTCGCCGTACGGCTGCGGAACGCGATCATCCCGCCGATCCGGGTCGACGGACGCGCGGTGCGGGTCGGCGCGAGCTTCGGGATCGGCTGGGCGCACTGCGGAATGTCGGCGGAGGAAGTACTGCAGTCGGCCGACCAGCGGATGTACATCGAGAAACGTTCTCGTGCCAAACAGCACAGGCGGGCCGGATAGCCGCAGGTCAGCGCGGTGGGGAGAAATGCGTCGCAGTGCGGGGGCGGTCCGCACGTGTAGGCTCCCCCAATTGCACACCTGTGGCGCCACCCGTACTCGATCTGCATGAGGAGTGACCGAGGGATGACGGCCGGCAACAACGGCGCGAGCACGCCCGAGGACGACGACCCGTTCGGCTATCTGTACGCCGACGGCCAGGCCTCCGGCGCCACCCCGCCCGGCGGCGGCTACGGCTACCCCGGCCGCGGCTCCTCGTACCAGCAGGTCCGTACCGTCGGCGAGCGGCAGTACGGGCAGCAGGGCGCGGGCGGAGCGGGAGCGGGAGCCGGCGTGGGCGCGGGCCAGCAGGTGCCGCAGCAGAACGCGCACTACGCCGCGCCCGAGACCCTGCCCGGCGGTCAGTCCACCCGCAGGCAGCCGCTGCCCGGCGACGACCGGGGCGGGCGCGACGACCGGGGCGGGCGCGGGCCCAACACCAAGGGTCTGCTGATCGGCGCGATCGCGGTGGTCGCCGCGGTCGTCGTCGGCATCGGCGCGGCCATGCTCAGCAACGGCGACGAGGACCCGGGCCCCGGCTCGAACCAGGCGGGCTCGGGCAGCTCGGCCGGTGCGGACGGCGGCCAGGGCGAGCAGCCGAAGGACGAGCCGGCGAAGGACGAGGAGAAGGTGGAGCTGCCGAAGGAGGACGCGAAGGCGCTGACCTTGGCGGGCGGCACGTCCACGGCCTCCGACGTCCAGGGCGCCAGGTCCGGCACCTACGTCCAGGGGTTCAACACCCCGGGCGCCTCGGCGACTTGGACCTTCCACGGTATCCCGAAGAACGGCAAGTACACGCTCCATGTGCAGTACGGCGTGCCGGGCAAGGACCAGTCGACGACGCTGACCATCAACGGCAAGCAGCAGGACCGCAAGCTGAACATGGGCAACTTCGCCAAGGCGGAGGAAGGCGACTGGGAGAAGGGCTGGACCAACACCTGGGCCAACATCCTCCTCACCAAGGGCACCAACACGATCAAGATCTCCTGCGAGACCGGCGACCAGTGCGAGGCCAACCTCGATCAGGTGTCGCTCAGCAAGGGCTGGAAGTAGCGCCCGATTCCGGCAGCCCCAGCGGCCCCAGCAGCCCCAGGAAGTGCGCCACCGTCCCCGTCATCGCCTCGCGAGCGGGGGCGAGGTATTTCCGGGGGTCGACCGTCGAGGGGTGAGCCTCCAGGAAGGCGCGGGCGGCGCCGGTGAACGCCGTGTTGAGCGCCGTCCCCACATTGATCTTGACCATGCCCGCGGCGACGGCCCGGCGGATCTCCGTGTCCGGTACGCCACTTGAGCCGTGCAGCACCAGCGGTACGGGCACGGCGTCCCGCAGCTCCGTGATCAACGCGTGGTCCAGGGCGGCCGTGCGCTCCGTCATCGCGTGCGCGGAGCCCACGGCGACGGCCAGAGCGTCCACACCGGTGGCGGCGGTGTACGCGGCGGCCTCGCGCGGGTCCGTCCGTACGCCCGGGGCGTGCGCGTCCAGCGGGGGCTCGCCCTCCTTGCCGCCGACCTTGCCGAGTTCGGCCTCGACCCAGATGCCCCGCTCGTGCCCCCAACGCACCGCGTCCGCCGTGGCCTTGACGTTCTCCGCGTACGACAGCTTCGACGCGTCGAACATCACCGAGCCGATGCCCTCCGGGTGGGCGGCGCGCAGCAGGTCCACCTCCGTGACGTGGTCGAGGTGCAGGGCGAGGCGGGCGGTGGAGGAGCGGGCCACGGCGGTGGTGGCGGCTGCGATCGGGGCGAGGCGGTTGCCGTGGAACTTCACGGCGTTCTCGGAGAGTTGGAGGATGGCCGGGCGGCCGGCTCGTTCGGCGCCTGCGGCGATGGCCTCCGCGTGTTCGAGGGTGATGACGTTGAAGGCGGCGACTGCGCTGCGCGCGGCTTGTGCGTCGGTGACGAGTTCGGCCGTACTCACTAGCGGCATGGGTCCCCCTGGGTGTGCCTAGCGGTTGCGGTGCGTTGTCGGGTACGGGCCGAGGCGTTCTCTTCCCCTACCCGCCCCTTCCCGAAAGTCCTCGCCGGACGGGCCTCCTCAATCGCCGGAGGGGCTGAAAAATCAGCCCCTCCGGCGTTTGAGGAGCGGGGTCTGGGGCGGAGCCCCAGTTCGGGAAGGGGCGGGGTGGGGAACAAAGCCCGCCGTCGGCGTCGGTCACGCCGCACCGGCCCGCTCCGTCACCGCGACCCGTCCCAAGAACTCCTCGTACGCCGCGGCGTCGAACTCTCCCGCCACCGGTGCCAGTACGGTCGCCGCCGAGAGAGCCACCGCATGGGTCAGGCGGCGGGGCCAGGGGGAGGCCTCGGCCAGGCCTGCGACCAGGGCCGCCACCACCGAGTCCCCCGCCCCCGTGGGGTTCCCGCGTACCGCCGCGGGCGGGGCGGCCTGCCAGGCGCCGTCCGGGGTGGCCGCGAGCAGTCCGTCCGCGCCGAGCGAGGCGACGACGGCATGGGCGCCGCGGCGGCGCGCGTCCCGGGTGGCGCGCAACGGCTCGTGGGAGCCGGTGAGTTCGGCCAGCTCGTCGGCGTTGGGCTTGACCACGTCGGGGCGGGCGGCGATGCCCCGGCGCAGCGGCTCGCCGCTGGTGTCCAGGAGTACGGGGACCCGCGCGGCGCGGGCGGCCCGGATCAGCCGCGCGTACGCGCCGACGGGGACGCCGGGCGGCAGGCTTCCGCAGAGGGCGACCGCGTCGGCCGAGGTCAGCAACTCCTCGTAGGAGGTGAGGAATCGGGCCCACTCGGCGGGGCTGACGAGTGGGCCCGGCTCGTTCAGCTGGGTGGTGTCGCCGGTGCGCTCGTCGACGACGGCGACGGTGCGGCGGGTGCGGCCCGCCACGTCCAGGAGCGCGTCCCGTACGCCAATGTCCTCGGCCAGTTGGGCACGCAGGGCCGCTCCGGTGGAGCCGCCCGCGAAGCCGGTGACCGTGACGGGACGGCCGAGCGCGGCGAGCACGCGGGCGACGTTCAGGCCCTTGCCGCCGGGGCGTTCGGTGACGTCGGTGACGCGGTGCGAGGCGTGCGGGGTCAGGCGCGGGACGCGGTAGGTGAAGTCCAGGGCGGTGTTGAGCGTGACCGTGAGGATCACGGCTACCTCCCCCGGAAGTCGTACGTATGTGCGCGTGCCGGGCCTGATCATGCCAAAGAGCGGGCGGTTGGCCTAGAGGTTCTTCAGGCAGCCGGGGATTCTGGCTGCGGTCCCCCTCAGCCGAAATCGTCGACCACGGCGGTGGCGGTGCCTCGAGTGCAGGCGGTCGCCACATCGAGGAGGAGCCGCCGCTGCCCGGTATCCGAAGTGAGCGAGACCGTGTAGCCCTGCGCGCTGATGGAGTCGCCCTGAGCCTTGAAGGTCGCCTGACCTTCGGTCATGAATTCCTGCGACCAACTGCTCCCGTTCAGGTGGGAGCTGGCGGCGGCGAACATGTCCTGCAACGTCGCTGGTGTCAGGCCGGTCATCTCCCAGTGGTGGCGCGCCGTGCAACCGGAGGTGAGGCCCTTGGCGCGGCAAGGAGGGCAAGGGGCTGCGGCGAGGTGATCGGCCGCTTCGTCGACCGGGCCGCGCATACCGACTGCGTCCAGTACGAGGCGGGAAATCCGGTGGACGGCCTCGGCCACCCCTTGGGCGACGGGCTCGGGTTCCGGCTGTTGTGGCTGCGGAACCTGCTCCTGCGGTGCCGGTGCCTGCGGCCCGGGCTGGGCGGGGATTGCCGCGTTCTGCTGCAACTCCCGCTGTTCGGCTCGCTCTTCGGCTGTCGCCCAGTCGAGGGTGCCGACGATGGCATCGAACATGTCCGCGTACATGTCCCAGGCTTCGGGTGACGGTGTGTTCAGTTCGAAGACCATCGTCTCGCCCTGGCCGGGCAGCGGCACGTACGTCTGGATGATGCCCTGCCGGAGGGTCTGAGGCTGCCCATCGGGGGAGATTTCGGGCGGGACGGTCACTTCCAGACCGCCGATGCGGGTGACGGCGGGGGTGTGGTCCACCGCCAACGCACTGATGCGGACTTCGTCGTTCGGGTAAAGCTCCTTCAGCTGGGCCTTCGTGGCCTCGGCCGCTTCGTCGACCTTTCTCCCGAGAGAGGGAACCCGGTTGACGAGGAGCGTGGCCATGGCCTGCTCGCCCTCGTGCTCGACGAAGCACAGACCGGCGTACTCGGCCTCCGCCTCGATGAGTTGAGCTGTCTGCCTCAACATCATCTGCGCGAAGAAGTGCTGTTCGTCAGTGCTGCGGTCGGCCAGCACCGTCTTCGCCATGGCGACGAGACGGTCGGCCATTTCATCGACGTCGGTGGTGTCCACGGGGAGCGGATGGAAGAACGTCGGCATGATCCAGCCGACGTACAGCGTCGACCGCCCGGCAGTTGCAGCTTCGGTCACTTCTTCGGCTCCGGTGCGGGGTAGTCGGGGTGCGGCGGAATCGGATCTTCCCTGGTGAGGGTGTGCGGGAAGAGATCGGTGAACGCGGGTTGACCGTCAACCGGTGTGGTGATGAAGGTCATCCAGCTGCCGTCGGCGAATCCGTACTGCATGTACGGAGTCCCCTTTCGGGAAGAAATCCGAGTCCACTCCAGCTCGTTCCGGTCGATGCGCCAGCCGATTTCCGCCACGTTGGCGAAGTACTTCGACCGAAACGTCTGGGGAACGTGAAGCAGCATGATTTCATCGCGGGTGAAACACAGCAGGCTCAGCACGCGAGCCTTGGAGCGTGGCAGCGAGGCCACCAGCAGGCCTGCTGCGGCGCTTTTTTCCTTACCGAAGAAGAAACCCAGAGAATCATCAGTGCTCTTGGTTACACGCTTATTGGATTTGCGCTCCAGGCTCGCCCGCTCCCTTGCCGCTCCCTTATCGGAGGAGTAGAGGATCTTACTACTGGTCCACTCCAACAGAAGCGCATTAAGGGCTATATTGAGGGCTTTCAATAGACGAGCGGATTTCACTCTCGAATCGCTCAGCACCCATGGCCTCTGCCGCCAAGGAGTCACCAGCAGGTCCGACATTACGGGCCGAGTGACGTAGAAGAGCCCATCGACCGCTACGCCTCCAGTCGCCTCCAGCGCCGCGTTGAACAACTTCGCCGGTCGCGTCTGCGCTTCCACCATGGTATTGATTCCAGACCTCTGTTCTCCGGGGCGATTTGGCATAAGTGCAGCACCTCGGAGCCTCAGCTGGTCGCTTCTTTCCACCCGCCGAAGGCGGCAGTTCCTGCCTTAATGGTCATCTGCGTGTACTGATTCATTGTCGTGATGGCCGCCTCGTCCATGGTCTTCCCGAACGCTCCCGCAATCTTCAACTCGACAGGCTGGATGACCTTCGACTGCAGAAATCCGCTGTGAATCCCCTTCTCCAGAGCCAGGGCCCCTGCCGCTTTCCCTCCTCTCGCCAGCCCAATGAGCCCACTCGCGCCCGGGATCACACCGAATGCATCCAGCCCCATCTTCACCCAGCCCATCTTCTGTCCGCGCATTCCCTGGACAGCATGCCCGGCCATCGCGCCGAGTGCGAAGGCTCCTGCCGCAGCACCCAGAGCCACGCCCGCGGCAGTGCCGATGCCGGGAATGATCTGGCAGGCGAGCGCGGCCGTGGTCAGAGCCGAGGAAATCGTGGACAACAAATCAGCGTTCTCGGCCAGCCAGTCGCCGGCGTCTCGCGCCACTTCCTTCAGGCCGTCGCCGACCCGCTCCCAGAAGCCGAAGTCCGGCGGGTGGTTCTCGGACGCCTCGATGATGGCCGCTTCGGCGATCTGGGCCCGGTCGTTCCACCGGCCGTAGATGTCCTCGGCCTCGCGGATCAGCTTCTCCAGCTTGTCCTGCGCCTGTTCCACCTCGGCTCGCTGCCGGTCCAGCTTTTGATTGAGCCGGTCGGCCTCGTCGGCGGGCATGGGGCCGAGCGCCCTGAGCCGGTCGTTCTCCGAGTTGTACGCGCTCGTGAGCCGGTCGGCCTCACGCCGGGCGGTAACGGCCTCGGCCTCCAAGCCCTGCGCGTTGTGCTGCATCTGCGACAGCTGGCTGTGCCACTTATGCAGGGTCTTGGCACACCTGCCCATGGAATCGGAGCCCTGGTTCAGGTACTTGGGGAGTTTGCCCAGCTTCTTCGAGAAGCGCTCGGCCGCCTCCCCCCGCCAGACACCGCTGTTCTTCCCGATGGAGGTCAACAGCTCCTCAAGCTCGTCGAGTTCGGTACTGACGGCCTTCACGTCCGACGCGAGATCGTCGATCGCTTCCAAGTCGCCCTTGGCCGGATTGAACTTCAGGCCCGGCCATGCCTCGTCGCCCAAGATGAAGATGCTGCGGTACGACATGCGACGTGCGTTCCCCCTTGGCTGCTGACAGCCCTACTTCACGACTACTTCGCGCCGAATCCCTCGGCCGTCTTCCGTTCGCCCGCCTTGTACGCGTCGATGGTGGCCTGCAGGCGCTCCCTGATGTCCTTCGACGCGTCCTCGATGCGCTTGATGCCGTCCTCCCACTCCGACTGGAAGGTGTCGCATGCGTTGTCAAGGCCGTTGGTTCCCAGTGACTTCGGGCCGACGTTCTTGAGGCGTTTCCGTGCCTGCTCCATGCGTTCGTCGCACTCGTCGAGTTTCTCCACGATGCGCTGGACTGCGACGGTGTCGATCTGGAAGCCGGTGCCCACGCTTCTCCCCCTTACTGCTGGCCACGGGCCTCCCACCGTACTGGCGAGGGCCGACGCATCTGGCGGTCAACCCCCGTGGGAACACGTGAGAGTTATGTGACTATTGATGTGAGAGGGCGCAGTAACGCTCGGCCCGCTGCTGGGCCGTGGCCACGGAGACCTGGAAGCAGCAAGCAGCCAAGGCTGCCTCCGGGCCCACCGCGTATGTGCCTCAACGGATCGGCGAATCAGCCCAGTTGCGGCGCTCCGGGCGCCCCGGGTGCCACCACCCACTCGCCCTTCCTCATCACGCCCGCCAGGTCGAAGTGCTCGTCGAGGACCACCAGGTCGGCGTCCTTGCCGGGTTCGAGGGAGCCGACCCGGTCGTAGACGCCGAGCAGCTTGGCCGGGTTGGCGGAGATGGCGCGGACGACGTCCTCGACGGGCAGCCGGTCGATCGTCGCGGCGCGCTTGAACGCGCGGTCCAGGGTGAGCGTGGAGCCCGCGATGGAGCCGGGGCCCGACTCGCTGACGAGGCGCGCCACATTATCCTTCACCTCGACCTCCAACGGCCCGAGCATGTACCGCCCGTCGCCGAATCCGGCCGCGTCCATCGCGTCCGTGATCAGCGCGACCCGGTCGGCGCCCGCGTGGTGGAAGGCCAGTTGGAAGGCGGCCGGGTGCAGATGCGTGCCGTCGTCGATCAGCTCGACGGTGACCCGCTCGTCCTCCAGGAGCGCGGCGATCGGCCCCGGCGCCCGGTGGCCGAGCCCCGGCATCGCGTTGTAGAGGTGCGTGGCTACGGTCGCGCCCGCGTCGATCGCGGCCAGGGTCTGCTCGTACGACCCGTCGGTGTGGCCCACGGCGGCGAGCACGCCGTGCTCCGCGAGGAGGCGTACGGAGTCGACGCCGCCGGGGAGTTCGGGGGCGAGGGTGAGCATGCGGGCCTGGCCGCGCGCGGCGTCGACGAGCTTCAGGACGTCGGCCGGGTCGGGGTCGCGCAGCAGCACCTCGCTGTGGGCGCCTTTGCGGCACGGGGAGATGAACGGGCCCTCGAAGTGGATGCCCGCGATCTCGCCCTGCTCGGCCAGCTCGGAGAGGAAACCGGCGCGCTGCGCGAGGAAGTCGAGCTCGCCGGTGACGGTGGAGGCGACGAGGGTGGTGGTGCCGTGCTCGCGGTGCGTGCGGACGCCCCTGAGCACCTCCTCCTCGGTGCCGGAGGTGAAGGAGGCGCCGCCGCCGCCGTGGTTGTGCATGTCCACGAAGCCGGGCACGACCCAGTGGCCGGTCAGGTCGACGGCGGTGTCGCTCTCCTGCGCGTGCCCGGCGATCCGGCCGTGCTCGTCGACGATGACCCGGCCGTCGGCGACGGTCCCGGTGGGCAGCACCACCCGGGCGCCGGTGAGTACCTTGCGTGCGGCCATCAGGTGGTTACCTCCGAGGACGTGGGGGATGCGGATTCTTGAGCCGTCAGCAGGTCCCAGGCGAGCAGGCCCGCGCCCAGGCAGCCCGCGGTGTCCCCGAGCGCGGCGGGGACGACGGCGGGCAGCTGCTGGAACGTGACGCGCCGCTCGACGGCCGCCCGCAGCGGTGTGAACAAGGTTTCCCCCGCTTCGGCGAGTCCGCCACCGATGATGAGCGTGCGCGGGTCGAGCAGGGTGATCGCGGTGACGAGGCCGTCGGCGAGGGCGTCGACCGCGTCCTGCCAGACGGTGAGGGCCCGTTCGTCCCCCGACTCGACGGCCTTGGCACAGTCCGCGGCGTCCGCGTCCGGGTCGCCGCTCGCCTCGGCCCAGGCGCGGCTCACGGCGGAGGCGGAGGCGAGCCGCTCCAGGCAGCCGCGCTGCCCGCAGCCGCAGAGCGGTCCGCCGGGGCGGACCACGATGTGCCCGATCTCGCCCGAGTACCCGTGCGCGCCGGGCTCGATCCGGCCGTCGATGCCGATGGCCCCGGCGATCCCGGTGCCGAGCGGCAGGAACAGGAACCGGTCGGCGCCCTGCCCGGCCCCGACCCGGCCCTCGGCGAGGCCGCCGGTGCGGACGTCGTGGCCGAGGGCGACGGGGACGCCGATGCGCTCGGTGAGCAGATCGCGCAGCGGCAGGTCGCGCCAGCCGAGGTTGGCGGCGTACACGGCGATGCCGCGCTCCGCGTCGACGATGCCGGGCACGGCGACCCCGGCCGCGGCGGCGGGCTCGCCGAAGCGTTCCTCCCCGTACGCGCGCAGCTCGGCGGCGAAGTCGAGGATGGACTCGACGACGGCCTCGGGTCCGCGGTCGCGTCCGGTGGCGCGGCGGGCCTCGTGCAGGGAGGTGCCGTCCGCGCCGATCAGGGCGGCCTTCATTCCGGTGCCGCCCACGTCCAGGGCGATGACGTGCCGTCCGGCCGGGGGTCCGGGGGTTGTCGCCCGGGTCAATGCAGTCACGCTGACAGTCTGGCCCGCGCCCCGCGAAAGGTCTAGTCCACTTCGGTGCCGAAGAAAGTCTTCCGTGTCGAAGAAAGCCTCCGGTGCCGAAGAAGTCTTCGGTGCCGAAGAAAGCCTTCGGTGCCGAAGAAAGCGAAGAGACCTGGAACCTCACGGGTCCCCGGCGGCGTTAGAGCGGGTGACGGTAGCTTCGTCTGAAGGTACGTAGCCCGTAGCACCGCAGTAATCAGAGGGGATCTTCCATGGCTGTAAGCCTGTCCAAGGGCGGCAACGTCTCGCTCACCAAGGAGGCACCGGGCCTGACCGCCGTCACGGTGGGCCTCGGCTGGGACGTCCGCACCACCACCGGCACCGACTTCGACCTGGACGCCTCCGCGATCGCGGTCAAGGCCGACGGCAAGGTCTTCACGGACGGCCACTTCGTCTTCTTCAACAACAAGCAGTCGCCGGACCAGACCATCGTCCACACCGGTGACAACCGCACCGGCGAGGGCGCGGGCGACGACGAGGCGATCAACGTCAACCTGGCGGGCCTGCCGGCCGAGGTCGACAAGATCGTCTTCCCGGTCTCGATCTACGACGCGGAGTCCCGCTCGCAGAACTTCGGCCAGGTGCGGAACGCCTACATCCGCATCATCAACCAGGACGGCGGCACCGAGATCGCGCGGTACGACCTCTCCGAGGACGCCGCCACCGAGACCGCGATGGTCTTCGGTGAGCTCTACCGCAACGGCGCGGAGTGGAAGTTCCGCGCGGTCGGCCAGGGCTACGCCTCGGGCCTCGCCGGCATCGCGCAGGACTTCGGCGTCAACATCTGAGGTCGCGCTGACGAGGTCGCGCTGACGAGGTCGCGCTGACGAGGTCGCGCTGACGAGGTCGCGCTGACGAGGCAAGGGGCCCTGGTCGTCGGACCGGGGCCCCTTCCCGTACGCGGGGTGTGTCGGTTTCGTCGCCGGGTGCGGCCTGTCGTGGGCCGGTCGCGCAGTTTCCCCGCGCCCCTGACGGCCTGCGGCTGCGCCGCTGCCTTCGACATCGACTCCCCGGAAACGCGCGGCTAGCCTGCCCGCATGATCCTCGAACAGATCCCGGTCCTGGACGGCGGCGCGCTCCCCGGCACGGTCCTCACCGAAGTCACCGAACTGTACGCCTCCAACCGGGAGTTCTTCGCGCTCAGCGGGGACTTCCCGGACCCGGAGCACATCACCGAGGAGCAGGTCGCCGCGGCCCTCGCGGAAGAGTTGGCGCGGCCCACGGCCGAGGTGCTGCTCGCCCGTTCCGAGGGGCGGCTCGTCGGGCTCGCGATCACGCTCGGGCAGCACCCGAACCCGGAGGACCCGGACCCGTGGATCGGGCTGCTCCTGGTGGACGCCAAGCTGCACCGCGGCGGGGTCGGGCGGGAGCTGGCGCGGCTGATCGAGGACCGCTTCCGCACCGCGGGCCGCGAGGCCGTACGCCTGGCGATCCTGGAGAGCAACGACCAGGCGGGCTGGTTCTGGACCAACCTCGGCTATGAACTCATCGGGTACGCAGAGGACCTGGAGCGGCAGCGGCCGTGCGTGCTGATGCGCAAGGAGCTCAACGCACCTTCCGCGTAAGGGAGTTCAGGGCTGGGGGAGGGACTTTGCGGACACGGCCTACGGCTTCGACGGCTTGCCCTCGCCGTACAGCCAGACGTCCCAGATCGCGTCCAGGTCCTTGCCGGACTTCTGCTCCACGTACGCCGTGAAGTCCTCCGTGTCGGCGTTGCCGTGGCGGTGGTCCTTGGTCCAGCCCCGCACGAGGGCGAAGAAGCGGGCATCGCCGACGGCCTGCCGGATCTTGTGGACGACCAGCGCGCCCCGGTAGTAGACGGGGGTCGCCGAGATCGTGTCGGCGCCGGTCGGCTTCGCGGGCGGGTAGGCCCAGATCGCCGCGGCCTCGGCCGGGCCGCCGATGGCGTTCTCCACGTAGGAGCCCTCGCCCGCGTAGACCTGGTCGAAGGTCTGCTGTGCGGTCCGGCCGCCGTGGTCCTCGCTGAACAGCCACTCGGCGTAGGTGGCGAAGCCCTCGTTGAGCCACATGTCCTGCCAGCTCTTCGGCGACACGGAGTTGCCGAACCACTGGTGGGCCAGCTCGTGCACGAGGAGCATCGTGCCGGGGGCGCCGGGGAACACGGGCCTGGTCTGGGTCTCCAGGGCGTACCCGGCGGCGCCCGGC
This sequence comes from Streptomyces luteolus, assembly GCF_029968015.1. GTDB lineage: Bacteria > Actinomycetota > Actinomycetes > Streptomycetales > Streptomycetaceae > Streptomyces > Streptomyces luteolus. The sequence continues at coordinate 221,841 of NZ_JASCIS010000004.1, read as the reverse complement.
TCCTCGACGATCGCGCCGACCGAGGAGAACGGGTACGGGCCGAAGCGCCGCTCCGCCCACCGCACGACGTCCGGGATGCGCGCGAGCGTGTCCGCGCTCTTCGCGGCTTGGCCGGGCACCACCGCCGTACGCACCGGAAGGCCGCCCTCGCGGCTCACGCCCTTCACCACGGAGGTCCCGGTCTTGTACGGGCCGATCGCCACCGTCGCCAGATAGCTCGCCATGGGCTCACCGCTGTGCCAGCGGAACGCCGTGGCGTCGCCGCGGGTGCGCGCATGCGTCAACTCCCCGTTGGAGTACGCCCGCAGGCCCTTCGGGACGGTGATCTCGATGTCGTACGCGGCCTTGTCGGAGGGGTGGTGGTTGCCGGGGAACCAGGTCATCGAGCCGGTCGGCTGGCCGAGTCCGACGGCGCCCGCGCGGGTGGGCAGCCAGCCCTCCTCGGCGCCGTCCGCGTCGGTGATGGTTCTCGGCTTGCCGGAGTAGCGGACGGTCGTACGGAACGTCTTCCCGTTCCGCAGCTCGTCCCGCGGCCGCACGGTCAGCTCGCTGCGCTGCCGGTTGAAGCGCGCGGCGTGATCGTCGACGGTGACCGAGGCAACGTCGAGGCCGCGCAGGTCGAGGTTGAAGGCGCTGAGGTCCTGGGTGGCGCGTGCCGTGATCACCGCCGCGCCGCGCAGCCGCCCGGAGTCCGGGTCGTAGTCCAGGTCGAGGGCGTAGTGCGTGACGTCGTACCCGCCGTTGCCCAGATCGGGGAAGTACGGGTCCCGCAGACCCGCGCTGCCCGGCGTGCCCCGCACTCCGGCCCCGCTGCACACCGACAGGGCGAGCATTCCGGCGAGCACCAGGGGGACGGTGCGGCGGACCGTACGGAAACGGCCTGTCCGGGGCGGGGTGCGGGGGTCGGACAGAGGTCGTCGGCGTATCACGTGAGTGATCTTATGGGCGGTACGCGCGGCTCGTCCTTTGAGCGGATAGGTGCAGTTGCTGCGAGAGGGAGGAGCGGCCGGGCACCGGGGGGGGGGCGTGCAGAGGTGGTGCCCGGCCGCGGCTCAGGGCGACCCGGGGGCTTGGGTCAGCGACCCGGGACGTGGGCCGGTGGGTCAGCGACCCGGGGTTGGGCCGGTGTGGGTCAGCGGCCCAGGGCGGCGGCACCCGCCTGCGCGAACTTCTCGTCCAGGGCGCCGCTCGGGGCGCCCGCGACACCGATGCCCGCGATCGGGGCGTTCTTCGCGGTCACCGGGGCACCACCGGCGAGGAACAGCGTGCCGGGGATGTCCTTCAGGTTCGGGGCCTGCTCCAGGCGCTTGGCCAGCTCGGAGGTCGGGGCGTTCCAGGCCACGGCGGTGTACGCCTTCTTCTCGGCCGACTCGTACGACTGCGGGCCCGCACCGTCGCCGCGCAGGGTGACGATGGTGTTGCCGTTGCGGTCGACGACCGCGACGGTGATCCGCTGGTTCTCCTTCTCCGCGGCGTCGAGCGCGGCCTGCGCGGCCTTGGTGGCGGCGTCGATGGTCAGGTGGGTCGACTCGGTGGTGTTCTTCGCGGAGGTCGCCGAGGTCGCGGAGGTCGCGGCGGCCGGGGCGGCGGCGGCGGACTCGGCCGGGGCGGCGGTCGCGGAGACGGCGCCGAAGGTGCCCGCGCCGAGGGCGGCGACGGCGACGGCACCGGTGACGACACGGGTACGCAGGGAGAGCTTCTTCATGGAGATTCCTCGTTCTCTGGCGGCGGCCCTTCGGCCTGCACATGGTGTGCAGGGGGCCTGCACGTGGAGGGGCGGGAGGTGATTTCCGATCGGTTCCCGCGGTGTCTTCGAGCATTTGTCGCTCTGCGTCCATCGTGGGCTCGCGGGCGGCCCCTCCCCGTCGACGTACCGGCTGCGACCTGCGGGCGGGACGGTCGACAGAGGGGTCGGCCGATCGGTTGATGCGAGGGGGACCTTCGTGGGTGACGATGGGCCCGTGGACGACAAGGAGGCCCAGGTACACGGGGAGGACCAGCAGAGCCTGGTGCACGGGGAGGACCAGCAGAACCTGGTGCACGGGGAGGACCAGCAGACCCTGGTGCACGGGGCGGCCGCGCGGGACAACCGGCGCCTGGCGGTCGTCATGCACGTGACGTTCTTCGTACTCCTCGGCTCCTCCCTCACCCGCTTCCTGCTGCGCCACCCCGACGACCCGGCCACGACCTGGATCATCATCTTCGCGGGCGCCCTCGCCACGCTGTACGTACTGGGCCCGGTCCTCGGGCCCGTCTCCACGATCTCCGCGGGCCCGCGCGCCGCCAGCGGCGCCACCACCTCCCACAAGCTGTGGCTGGCCGCCGTCATGGGGATCTGGCTGACGCTCGTGATCCTCGCGCCCAGCTTCGGCTGGTGCGCGGTGCCGCTCTTCTACACCGGCCTGCGCACGCTGCGGACCGGCGCCGCGATCTTCCTGGTCGCGCTGATCACCGTGTTCGTGGTCGCGGCCCAGCTGAAGTTGCGCGTGCAGTCCGGGTTCGACCCGAACCTGCTGTTCGCGCCGCCCGCCGTGGCCGCCGTCGCGACCGCGATGTTCGTCCACTCGCAGCGGCAGGCCGCCCGGCTCCAGTCCGTCATCGCCGACCTGGTGCGCACCCGCCGCGAACTCGCCGCCACCGAGCGCCGCGAGGGCACCCTCGCCGAGCGGCAGCGGCTCTCCATGGAGATCCACGACACCCTCGCCCAGGGCCTGTCCAGCCAGCAGATGCTGCTCCAGGCCGCCGACCGGGTCTGGGACACCGACCCGGCCACGGCCCACGCGCACGTCCGCACCGCCGAGTCCTTCGCCGAGCGCAACCTCGCCGAGGCCCGCCGCTTCGTGCACGACCTGGCCCCCGCCGATCTGGCCGGCGGCGTCGGCCTCGAACAGGCCCTGTACGCGCTCGCCGAACGGGAGTCACGGGCCGGGCTCGACGTGCGCTGCCGGATCGAGGGCGGCCCGGCGCCGCTGCCGGACCGGGTGCAGTCGGCGCTCCTGCGCATCGCCCAGGGCGCCCTCGCCAACGTCACCGAACACGCCGCCGCCCGCACCGCCGTCCTCACCCTCGTCTACTTCGACGACCAGGTCGTCCTCGACGTCGCCGACGACGGCCGCGGCTTCGACCCGGACGAACGGGGCGACCGGGGCGACCGGGGCGCACCCTCCGGGGTGCGCGGCCACGGCCTGCCCGCGATCCGCGCGCGCGTCGCCCAGCTCGGCGGCACCCTCACCGTCGAGTCCGCCCCCGGCGACGGCACGGTCCTGTCCGCCGCGATCCCCCTGGAGTCCCCCCGATGACCGCTCCCTCCCCCGTACGGGTCCTGCTCTGCGACGACCACGCCGTCGTACGGGCCGGGCTGCTCGCGCTGCTCGGCAGCGCGCCGGACATCGAGGTGGCCGGGGAGGCCGGCACCGGCGAGGAGGCGGTCGCGCTCGCCGCGAAGCTGAGCCCGGACGTCGTGCTCATGGACCTCCAGCTGGGCGCGGGCATGGACGGCGTGGCCGCCACCCGCGAGATCGCCCCGACGGGCGTACGGGTCCTCGTCCTCACCACATACGACACCGACGCGGACATCACCCGGGCCATCGAGGCGGGCGCGACCGGCTATCTGCTCAAGGCCGAGCGGCCGGAGGAACTCTTCGCGGCGATCCACGCGGCGGCCGAGGGCCGTACGACGCTGTCCCCGCCGGTCGCGAGCCGCGTCATGGCCCGGATGCGCAGCCCGCAGCCGACGCTCACGGACCGCGAACTCGACATCCTGGGCCAGCTCGCCCACGGCCTCGGCAACCGCGACATCGCGAAGGCGCTGTTCATCAGCGAGGCCACGGTGAAGACCCATCTCGGCCGTATCTACGACAAGTTGGGCGTGGACACGCGGGCGGGCGCGGTGGCGGTGGCGAAGGAGCGGCGGCTGCTGCCGTGAGTGGTCCGCGGCTGCTGCCGTGAGTGGTCATGGGGCGGGCGGTAGGTGAGCGCATGACACCATCGACCTCGTGCTCGACATCGGCTACGCCCTCTCCAACCGCTTCCCCGACCCGCCCCAGACCGACTACCGGCGGGCGGACGTGCGGGCGCTGCGGCACGACCTGTTCTGCGGGGACGTGTACCTCGCCGACACGAAGGCCGACCGCGAGCTGTCCACAGCCTGGGGATGGGTGCCGGTGCTCGACTTCGCGTGGGCGCTGTGCGACATCGTCGAGCGGCTGGACCGGGACCCGCTGGGGTCCCGCGCCTCCCGGCCGCAGTACGCGGAGCTGGACTTCACGGAGTCCAGTGACCGGATGCTGTTCGAGCGGCGCTTCGGGTGGGTGGATGTGGAGGGTGAGTGGTTGCCGGGGGGTGAGGCGCCGTTGACGTTCTCGCACTCCGAGTTGCGGCGGGAGGGGCGGGATTTTTTGCATGACCTGATCGCGGATCTCTCGGATATGCACGATGAGTTGGCGGAGAACCCGGTGATCTGGGACTTGCAGGCCCGCTTCCCACGCGTCTGATTTCTCCCCTCCCCGCCCCTTCCCGAAAGTCCTGCGGACAGCTCCCGGGGCTCCGCCCCGGACCCCGTATCGCGCTGAGGCGCTCGTCCTCAAACGCCGGACGGGCTGAATTTTCAGCCCCTCCGGCGTTTGAGGAGCGGGGGTCCGGGGGCTGGCCCCCGAAGCGCCGCAGGCTTTCGGGAAGGGGCGGGGTGGGGAAAGGTCAGTCCACTACCCGCACCCCCAGCGCCGCCGCGAACACCGGTGCCAGGTCAAGGAGTTGGGCCGTACTCACCACCGCCCCCGCGAGGGCATCCGCCCCGCGCGCGATGTCCACCTGAGCCGCCGACCGCAGGTCCACGTCCTTCATCCGCACCCCCGTGAAATCCACCCCCCCCGCAACGCACACCCGTCGAAAGACACCCGCTCCAAACTCGCCCCGCCGAAGTCCGGCTCGGACAGGACGACGCTCTCGAACACCACATCCCGCAGCTTGGCCCGGCGCAGGTTCAGATAGTCGATCTTGCCGCCTCTGATCACGACCCGTTCCAGCACCGCGCCGTGCAGCTGCGTCCCGCCGAGCCGGGCGTCGACCAGCTCCACGTCCCGCAGCGACGCAGCCGCGAGCTCCGTGCCCACGCCGCGCACGCGGGTCAGGCGCGAGTCGATGAAGCGGGCGTTCCGCAGCACCGCCTCGTCGAGGGCGCACCCCTCAAGGGAGCAGTCCAGGAACCGGGCCCCGGCCCCTTCGCCGTACGAGAGGTCGGTGCCGTCGAAGAGCAGGCCGTCGTAGTCCCCGTCCGGGGTCAACTGCCGGTCTCCGTACGGCCGGAGCGGGGGCAGGTGCAGGTCGGGGCGGCGGGCGGGCTTCACCGGCGGGGTGGGTCGTTCGCTTGCTGCGGGTGCCATGCGTCCATCCTGCGCGACACCACTGACAATCCTCCGCCGCGATTGACCTCAAGCCTGCTTGAGGTCGCACGCCCACCGTGCGCTGGAGAGCCGGGGACGGTCGGGAAGGTGGTCCTGAAGCCGTAGATTTCCCCGACCCGCCCCTTCCGAGGGGGCTCAATTTGAGCCCCTCTGGGGGCACCTCCCAGCGGTAGCTGGGGGAGATTGAGGAGCGGGGTCCGGGGCGGAGCCCCGAAGCTCCGCAGCCACGCGGCGCCAGCCGCATATCGGACACAGTCGGGAAGGGGCGGGTAGGGGACAAAACAGGCGCAACCCACCCCCACCATGCTGTCCTGGAATGCATGAGCTCCCCCGGAAAGGGCCCCGCACCGGACCCCCGTCGCTGGTGGGGCCTCGTCGTCATCGCGCTCGCCCAGCTCATGGTCGTCCTCGACGCGACCATCGTGAACATCGCCCTGCCCTCCGCCCAGCGCGCCCTCGGCATGTCCGACGGCAACCGCCAGTGGGTGATCACCGCGTACACCCTCGCCTTCGGCGGACTGCTGCTGCTCGGCGGCCGCGTCGCCGACCTCGTCGGGCGGAAGCGGACGTTCATCATCGGCCTGGTCGGCTTCGCCGCTGCCTCCGCGCTCGGTGGCGCCGCGGGCGGGCCCGGCATGCTGTTCGGGGCCCGCGCCCTCCAGGGCGTCTTCGCCGCCGTCCTCGCCCCGTCCGCACTCTCCCTGCTGACCACGACGTTCGCCGACCCGAAGGAACGCGGCAAGGCCTTCGGGATCTACGGCGCGATGGCCGGCGGCGGCTCCGCGATCGGGCTGCTCGCGGGCGGCCTGCTCACCGAGTACCTGGACTGGCGCTGGTGCCTGTACGTCAACGTCCCCATCGCCCTCGTCGCCCTGCTCGGCGCGGCCGCCGTCCTGCGCGACCACCGTCCGGGCGACACCGGCGCCCGGCTCGACGTACCGGGTGTGCTGCTCGGCTGCGGCGGGCTCGTCGCGCTCGTGTACGGGGTCAGCGAGGCGCAGTCGCGGGGCTGGACCCACGCCATGGTGCTCGGCCTGTTCGCCGGGGCGGTCGTGCTGCTCGCCGGGTTCGCGTGGTGGCAGACCCGCGCGCCGAGCCCGCTGCTTCCGCCGCACGTCGTCAAGGACCGCGACCGCGCCGGATGCTTCCTGACCATGGCGTTCGCGACCATCGGGATGTTCGGGGTGTTCCTGTTCCTGACGTACTACATGCAGCTCGTCCTCGGGTACTCGCCGGTCAGGACGGGCCTGGCGTTCCTGCCGATGACGGCCGCGATCATCACCGGCTCCACGCAGATCTCCGCCCGCCTCCTGCACCACGTGCCGCCGCGCCTCCTGATCGTCCCCGGCATGCTGCTCGCCGCACTCGGCCTGGTGCTGCTGACCGGCCTGAGCGTCGAGGGCGAGTACCTCACCCACGTCCTGCCCGGCATGCTGCTCGCCGGGCTCGGCATGGGCCTGACGTTCATGCCGGTGTTCGCCACGGCCACCGCGGGCGTCGCGCCCCGGGACGCGGGGGTGACCTCGGCGACCGTCAACACCTCCCAGCAGGTGGGCGGCTCCATCGGCACGGCGCTCCTCAACACCCTCGCCACCACCTCCACCACCGCGTACGTCGCCGCCCACCTGCGCGATCCGGCCGAGCGCGCCCGGATCACCGCCGAGGGGGTGGTGCACGGCTACACCGTGGCCATCTGGTGGGCCGTCGGGATCATGGTGCTCGGCGGGCTCGTGGCGGGCCTGATGGTGACGGCACGGGCGCCCCGCCATCTCGTACCGCCCGCCGGGGAAGCGGCGGCCGAAAATGCCGATGCCCGTTCGACCTACGGGAACTAGTGTCCGGTATATGGCTACCCGTCCTACCCCCTGCACCCCCGCCCTGAAGTTCCAGGAACTTCCGGAGAGCGAGCTCGACCGCGCCCTGGACCTGGCCTATCTCGCGTTCCACGAGAAGCCCGAGGCCGAGCTGCGCGCCCACCACAAGGAACTCCTTCGCGGCTGCACCCGCGTCGGCGCGTACGACGGCGACGAGCTCGTCGGCATGGTCTCCGCGCTGCCCTTCACGCTGTCCGTGCCCGGCGGTGAACTCCCCTGCCCCGGCGTGACGTTCGCGTGTGTGGCGCCCACCCACCGCAGGCGCGGCGCCCTGTCCGGCCTGCTCGCCGAGCTGTTCGCGCGCTGCACCGCCCAGGACTGGCCGATCGCCGCGCTCTGGGCGTCGGAGTCCGTGATCTACGGCCGCTTCGGCTTCGGCGAGGGCACCCGCGGCCTCACCGTGGAGATCGACTCCACCCGCCCGCTCGCCCTGCGCATCGCCCCCGACGACCGCCCGCTGCGCCTGCTCGACCCGGCCGACGCCCCGGCCCGGCTCGCCGGCCTCTACGACAGCACCCGCGCCGACCGCCCCGGCCGGATCAACCGCACGCGCGCGTGGTGGGCCGAGGAGTGGCTGGTGGAGAAGGACGAGGAGGACGAGTCGTTCTCGCCGCCGCGGGTCGTCGCACTCGGCGAACCGGCCGCCGGGTACGTGGTCTACCGCACGAAGCGGGACGACGACGCGCCGGGCCTGGTCCGCGTCGACGACCTGGAGGCGGAGTCCCCGGCCGTCGCCGCCGCGCTCTGGCAGTACGTGACCTCCATCGACCTCACGGCCAAGGTCCGCGCGTGGGGCCGCCCCGTGGACGACCCGCTGCTCCTCTTCGCCGCCGACCGCGACCAGGTCCGCGTCACCGCCGGGTTCCCGGCCCTGTGGCTCCGCCTCCTCGACGTCCGCACGGCGCTGCTCCGCCGCTCGTACGCGGCCCCGGTCGACGTCGTACTGGACGTCCACGACGCCCACCTGCCCGCCAACTCGGGCCCGCACCGCTTGAGTTACTCCTCCGAGGGCGGTGCCGCGTACGAGCCGACGCACGCCCCGGCGGACCTGTCCCTCGCGGTCCGCGACCTGGCGGCGTGCTACTTGGGCGGTACGAGCCCGGTGTCCCTGGTCCAGGCGGGCCTGGCGACGGAGGCTACGCCGGGCGCGGCGGCCCGCCTGGCTGCGGCGCTGCGAACGGACCGGGCACCGCACACGGTGGACGGGTTCTAACGCTCAGCCCCACCCAGCCCGCCCTTTACGCCCGCGAGGAAGCATGAGAACGCGTCGACGCGGACGTTCAGGGCGGGGCCGGTGGGGTTCTTGGAGTCGCGGACCGGGACGGTGTGGTGGGTGGCGGCGAGGTTGATGGCTACCTCGACGCAGTCGCCGCCGTTGCTGCTGTACGAGGACTTGACCCAGCGCGGGGCTTCGGTCGCCATTCAGATCCCGCCCGACTGCCCGCGCTTGACGCCCGCGACAAACGTGGCGAACGCGTCGACGTGGACGGTCAGAGCGGGGCCGGTGGGGTTCTTGGAGTCGCGTACGGGGACGGTGTGGTGGGTGGCGGCGAGGTTGATGGCTACCTCGACGCAGTCGCCGCCGTTCTCGCTGTACGAAGACTTGACCCAACGCGGGGCTTCGGTCGCCATGCCTCACCTCAAACTGTGGACGGTCAGATCGCGCCCAACTGTCCTCCCTTGACGCCCGCGACGAAAGACGAGAACGCGTCGACGTGGACGGTCAGGGCGGGGCCGGTGGGGTTCTTGGAGTCGCGTACGGGGACAGTGCTGTGTGAGGCGGCGAGGTTAATGGCGACCTCTACGCACTGGCCACCGTTGCCGCTGTATGAGGACTTGACCCAACGAGGGGATTCGGACTTCACGGGGTGCCCTTTCGTACCTGTTCGATCATGGCCACGGACTCCGCTTGGGAGAGTGCTTCAGCCTGTAGCTGATGGTAGGCCGTCAGTATCGGCAGCACGAAAGTACTTTCCCGTTCGAGGTGGCCCCGATGGGCGGATTCGGCGTAGGACATCAGCGAGCGATCCGGCATCGTCAGCACGGTGACGGGCAGGTTGAACGGCCGCCGCGCTCCCATGGCGAACGGTGCGACCTGCAGCACGGTGTTCGGCTGCTCGGCGAACTCAAGCAAGCGCGTGAACTGCTCATCCATGACGGCACGGGTCCCCATCGGTCGACGGATGCACCCTTCGTCAAGTACCGCAAAAATCAGCGGTGACGGCGACCGCTTCAGTGCGGCTTGCCGCGTCGTCACCAGCCCGACTCGCTCCTCGGCCTGCTCGGGGGTAATCGCTTCTCGCCGAACAGTGTCCGCTTCCAGGGCGGTCGCGTACTCCGACGTCTGAAGCAGTCCCGGGATGACGCCCACCTCGTACAGCCGGACCTCCGAGGCTCGCGCCTCATGGGTGACGTACTCCGGAAACCCCTCGATGAGCGCCGTGTGACGCACTGCCTGACTCTGGCGCACGAGCTTGCCGCCAGCGCCTAGCGCCCTATCAGAGCTTGCCGCAAAGCGGGTAGTTGGAGGACGCCGACCAGTTTCGACGGCGGAAATGTGCGTCCCGGAGCACCCCGTGCGCTCCGCCAGCTCGTCCTGAGTCCAGCCCTTCTCGTCTCGTAACCTGCGAAGAAGCAGGCCGAACGCCGCACTTGGCGATTTCTCGGGGTCCAGCTCTTTGCGGTTCGTCATCAAGTCGCCCCACTCTCCGACCAGTTTGCGCAAGTTGAAGATGATCCGACCCTAGGCCACGCTGAAGGCTCCGGTAGTCGAATGACTACAGAGAGGAGCAATTGTGTGCCCAGCCCACATGTCCACTCCCGCCATCGGAACCCTCCTCCTGGACCTCGTACGCGATCAACTCGGCGAATTCCGAGGCGCGTTGGGCGCGCGCTGGTTCCTGCGGCCCGCGCTCGGCGGGAGGGAGTGGGAGGTCGCTCCCGAGAACACCCGGGCCGCCACCCCCGAACAACGCCTACGCATCGCGACCGCCCGGGCGAACGCCCGATCCCGAGGGGAGTTGCTGTGACCACCGAAGCACTCAAGGAGGCGCAGGACGCCCGCGCCGAACTGGACGCGGCCCTCACCGCAGCGGGCATCGTCCTGCCGTCCCTGGACGTCGACCTGATCGCGTACACGGATCAACGACCGTTCGCGCTGGTCGAGTTGGGGCGCTGCAACATCACCACGGCCAGGGCACTCGCCGCTGCTCTGCGTGCGGGGAGCGACCCATGCGCCGACTCTTAACCCGGGCCCGCTCCTGGGCGGCAGCCCTCCGGCGGCGGCCCGGACGGCACAGCGCGAAACACCTCGCCGCGCAGCGGGCCGCCGTACCCGATTCCGAACCCGTATCCCCGTGGGCCCGGCCGTGGACCTCCCCCTCGGCCGCGGACGTACGCGCGATCTTCCGGGACGAGTGGACCCTCTCCTTGCCCGCGCCGCAGCGCGAACGGGTGTGGGCCGCCGCCTTCGCCGAGCTGGGCGTGGACTACGACCACCCCGCCGAACCCCTCGACAGCCTCGTCACCCCCGTACGCGCCGCAGCATGACCTCTCCCCCCAGCCCCATGCAGAAAGTCATGACACACAGTGACATCAAGCGGCCACACAGGCGCCACGGACGCAGCGACCTCGACCCTCACTGTGCGCGGCCCAGCCCCATGAGCACCGAGTACGCGGATTCGGCGCGGCGAGCCGGTGCGGCCTCCGGGTGTGCGTGATCGAGGAAGCTCGGAGTTCCGCCGTGGTGGCGCACTCGGCCGCCGTCCATGAGCGTGACCGTGTCGGCTTCGTCGGCCAGATCGACGATGTCGTGGGTCGACATCAGCACCGGGGTCTTCTCCGTGACCTCCCGCAATACGTCACGGAAGACGGTGCGCTGGTGCGGGTCAAGGCCCGCGGTCGGCTCGTCGAGGAGGATGACGCGGGCGTCGTGAGCCAGAGCGCAGGCGATGCCGACACGGCGGAGCTGCCCACCGGAGAGTCGCGCCGTCTTGTCGCCCTGCTGCTCGCCGAGGCCGACCTGATCGAGGGCTGATCCTGCCCCCGCCCAGGCGTCGGAGCGGTTCTCTCCCTTCAGCCAGGCCACGTATGCCACGTACTCGCGTGCCGTCAACTGCCGGGAACTGGGGACCTTTTGAGGCAGCCAGGCCACATGGCGACGATATTCACGGCTTGTGGACGAGAGCCTCGATCCAGTGAGCAGCACCTTGCCCGCGGTTGGCGCGGCCGTCCCGGCGAGGAGGGCCATCGTGGTGGACTTTCCCGCCCCGTTAGGTCCGAGCAGGATCGTCAGGCCTCGGCCGGGAACCTCGTAGGTGAGGTGGGACAGGACGGGGCGGCTCCAGCGGTGGTACCTGAACGTGACACGGTCGAGCAGCAGGGTCATCGGGCGGTCCTTGGTACGAAACAGATGAGGGAAAGCACCCCGGCCAGGAAGACGGCGGCAGCGCCTGCGGCTGCGTGTACGACACCGGGCTCCTCCGTGACGATCACCCAGGGGTAGGGATCATTGCGGCTGCGCCCGCCGAGAAACATGGCCTGCATCATCCAGAAAGCGGGGAGCAATGTCGCGCGGTGGCCGAGCAATGGCCAGGCGCCCAGGGCGAATCCACAGAACAGCAGGTTGTTCCGCGCGGCCGTCCACAGTTCGTCGGGCCCGAAGATCGCCATCGTCATCGCCACTCCGGTGGCCAAGAGGGCGAATCCGGCCACCAACGCGACGTCTCTCGCGTCGAGACGACGCACCGCGGAACGTTCCACCGAAGGCATCCGCCGCTCCAGGCAGACGACCAGGGCGACGCTGGGGATCAGGCAGAGGAAGTTGCTCAGCTGTGTCGCCATCGTGTGGTCCCCCAGGAATGCGGGGAAAACAAGGACCACATGGAGCGTGAGAACGACACTCACCGCGAAGGCGAGCAGAGCCCCCGGCAGCAGCCCCAGGGCACCTCTCTGACGCAACCACCAGATCACGATGGTTCACCTGCCCGGCAGGCTTGCCGGAGCCGCTCGGCATACCAGGCTTGTTGCTCGTTCGAAGGGAGCTTGTCCACCCTGTCCATCTCGGCAAGGAGCTGCCGCTTCGTCTGTCCCTGGCTGAAGCCATCGGTCTCGCGGGACAGCCAGGCGACATAGTCCCTCTCCACCCCGATGGTGCGGGCGACCCAGAGGGTGTTGTAGTGCAGCGTGTTCCAGTCCGGTTCCTTGCACGGCGTCCCGACCACGGAGATGGCGATCTCCTCTCGAAGGACCGCATCCGCGTTCCCGGGGGTCAGACCGAGCGTCCAGTGCTCACCCTTGACTCCGGGTAGCCGGACGTCAGCCACCCTGCGATCCGTTATACGGCTCGGAGTCCGGTCGATGAGCCCCTTGGCCTCCAGCGTTCCGGTCATCTCGGCGAGTTGCTGCTGAATCTCCCTGATGTGCTCGGAGGCCGCTGTCGGCAGGCAGACTTCGGGTGTCTTCCCCTCACACGTGACCGGTGCAAGCCCCTGGGTGGCCGGAGCCATGGAAGGCCAGTCCATGGCAAGGCCGTAGGCCCCGACGAGGCCGCCGACCGCGATCACGAGAGACGCGGAGACCGAGGTGATCCGGTCGCGGAGCGGAGCAGCCAGCACAACGCACGCGAGTGCCAGGCAGACCGTCGGCAGGACCACCGCCAGGGTCATGGCCGGCGAGTACGTCTCACCGAACCCCACCCAGCCGATGGACCCGCTGACATGGTGCGCCCAGTAGTGGTCAGTCCCCAGCGGGAAACTGATCCCGACGAAGACCACAACAGCCAGCAGTGGCGCGGCGTACAGCGCGTGGAATCGATGCCCGACGACGAACCCGATCACCGCGTGTGCGGTGAGCAGGACGACGACGATCCCCAATAGCTGCAGCACATACCAGTCGGGAGTCGCGCCGACGACCCACAACCCGCCTGCGGCGATGCCTGCCACGAGAAGGAACAAGGCCGACACGGAGATGAGGATCGGCTGGACTGCGACCCGCCAAGTGGGGCGCGCAGCCCCCAAGTCCCAGACACCCAGGGCCCGAAGCCTCGTCGCCTCTACCGCGGTGAGCGCCGCCACGGCAGCAGCGGCCATCGGGACCGGCGCGTGTATCGCGTACGAGGCGGCTTGCGCCGGCCAGGGTACGGGGATGAGCCGGTCGAGATGACGCGTGGTCGTGAGAAAGACGTAGGTGAAGAAGAGGCCCATCACGGGGAAGGCCAGCACTGCGGAATGCGTGCGAAGTGCGGTGGAGATGCGCATGAACCCTCGTAGGGGGAAGTGAGCCGGGCCGCCACACCCTCGGCGCGGCGGCCCCACATTACGACGCCCCCAACCGCCCCAGCGCCTCGTCCGTGAGCCGGTACACCGACCACTCCGACTGCGGGCGCGCGCCCAGCGACTCGTAGAAGGCGATGCTCGGCTCGTTCCAGTCCAGGACCGCCCACTCCAGGCGCTGGTAGCCGCGGGCCGCGCAGATGCGGGCCAGTTCCGCCATCAGCGCCTTGCCGTGGCCGCCGCCGCGGGCCTCGGGGCGTACGTAGAGGTCTTCCATGTAGATGCCGTGCACGCCGCGCCACGTGGAGAAGGTGAGGAACCACAGCGTGAAGCCCACGGCCTCGCCGGACTCGTCCTCCGCGATGTGCGCGTACGCGGCGGGCCGCTCGCCGAAGAGGGCCGTGTGGAGTTGGGCCTCCGTGGCGCGGACCTCGTGCAGGGCCTTCTCGTACTCGGCGAGCTCGCGGATCATCGCGAGGATGGCGGGGACGTCTTCGGGGGTCGCTGTGCGGATCATGCGCGCAGGTTAGCCGGGGCCCCGGGCCCATGGGCGTCAGAGGTATTTCTCCCGCAGCAGCTCCGCGATCGCCAGCTGGTCCGCGTCCAGCTCGTCCTCCTCGTCCTCGACGTTCCACAGCAGGTTCTGCAACGCCCGGCCCATCGTCCAGGACGCCGCTCGGGAGCGGTCCAGGGACAGGGTCTCCGTCAACAGGTCGAAGCGGTACAGGACTTCGGCCGTGTCGAAGCCGTCCGCGCTGTCGGCGAGCTCGTTGAACAGGGCCGGCATCAGGTCGAAGCCCGGGTCCCCGGCGAGCGGCTTGGGGTCGATGGCGAGCCAGGGTTCGCGGTCGGCGGCGAGGATGTTGTCGAAGTGCAGGTCCCAGTGGAGGAGCCGGTCGCCGGGCTCGCCCACCACGTCCCGTACGGCGGACGCGCAGGCCAGGAGCGTCTGGCGGGCCGGGGCGTCCACCAGGGGCGAGCCGAGCGCGCCGGGGACGTCGTCCAGCATGTCCCGCGCGATGTCCCCGAGGTGGCGCAGGCCGGGCGGGGCCTGGACGGCGGTGAGGCGGGCGAGCAGTCCGGCGAGGATGCGGGTGGCCTCGCGGGCGTCGCCCCGCTGGACCAAGGTGGACAAGTGCCGTTGCTCGTCGAGGCGTTCGAGGAGCAGCGTGCCGGTGTCCGGGTCGTGGTCGAGGAGGTGCACGACGCCCGCGCCGTCCCAGGCCCTGAGGCCGACCGGCTCGCCCTCGCTCTCCTCGTCGAGGAGTTGCAGCTTGAGGGCGGCGCGGGTGCCGTCGGCGCGCCGCACCGGCAGGACGAGGGAGGCCATCCCGTACATCGACGGGCCCGTGACGCGCAGCTGCCAGCGGTCCAGGAGGTCGGCGGCGCGGCCAGGCAGCGCCTCGATGAAGGCGCGGCCCGCCTCGCCGTTGTACTTGAGCTGGGTGCGGGTGAGTTCGGCGGGGATCCGGATGTCGGTCCTGTCGGTCCTGTCGGTCCTGTCGGCCCTGTCGGTCCTATCGGTCATGTCGGTCACCGTGCCGATCCTAGGGACGTGGCTCAATCCCCTCATGCCCTTTTCGCCCCTGGTCCGCGCGCGCGGCGCCACCCGCCGGGTGTGGGCGTACGTCCGGAGCGCGCCGGGGACGTACGTGTGGCTGGCCCTGCTGTTCGTGACGACCGTCGCCCTGCGGCAGATGTCGCCCGCGTTCGAGGAGCAGTTCCTGCGGCAGCGGTCCACCAACCTGCACGGGCTTTCCCGGAACCCGGTCCGCGTGCTGATCTCCAGCGCGTTCTGGATCGACGGCGCGACCTGGTGGCCGTACGCCCTGCTCTACAGCGTTTTTCACGCCCCCGCCGAGCGCTGGTTGGGCACGCTGCGCTGGCTCGCGGTGTGCGCGGCCGCGCACGTGCTTGCGACGCTGGTCAGCGAGGGCCTCCTTGCCTGGGCGATCCGGCACGGGCGCGCGCCCGCCTCGGCCGCCGACACCCTCGACGTGGGCGTCAGCTACGCGCTCGCCGGGGTCGTGGCCGTGCTGACCTACCGCCTGCCGGGGCGCTGGCGCGGGCCGTATCTCTTCGCGGTCCTGCTGTTCTACGGGCTGCCGCTCGCCGTGGACCGGACCTTCACGGACGTCGGGCATGCCGTCGCCGTCCTCGTCGGTCTGGGGTGCCGGCCCTTGACGCGTCGGGTACGTTCCCGGCCATGAACGCGCCCCGCGCCCTCGACGGCCACACCCTCAACGGTCACATATCCCACTGGTTCCACGACCACGGCCTGCCCGTGGCCCGCGAGCCCCTCACCGGGGACGCCACCGCCGACGTCTGCGTCGTGGGCGGCGGCTATACCGGTCTGTGGACCGCGTACTACCTGAAGAAGGCCGTGCCCTTCCTGCGGATCACCGTCCTGGAGCAGAAGTTCTGCGGCTACGGCGCTTCCGGGCGCAACGGCGGCTGGCTCTACAACGGCATCGCGGGACGCGACCGGTACGCGAAGCTGCACGGCAAGGACGCCGCCGCCCGGCTCCAGACGGCCATGAACGACACGGTCGCCGAGGTCGTCCGGGTGGCCGAGGAGGAGTCCATCGCGGCGGACGTCCACCGGGGCGGAGTTCTCGAAGTCGCGTACACCCCGGCCCAGTTGCCCCGTCTCCGCGCCTTCCACGAGGACGAGGTGGCGTACGGGGACCGGGAGCGGCTGCTGCTCGGTGCGCGCGAGACCGCCGACCGGATCCAGGTCTCCGGAGCCGTCGGCTCCAGCTGGACCCCGCACGGGGCGCGGCTGCACCCGGCGAAGCTGGTCACCGGGCTCGCTGCGGCCGTCGAGGCGCTCGGCGTCACGATCCACGAGTCGACGCCCGTCACCGAGATCAAGCCCAAACACGCGGTCACGCCGTACGGCACGGTCCGCGCGCCCTACGTGCTGCGCTGCACGGAGGGCTTCACGGCAGCGCTCAAGGGGCTGCGGCGCGAGTGGCTGCCGATGAACTCCTCGATGGTCGTGACCGAGCCGATCCCCGCCGAGCTGTGGAAGTCCATCGGCTGGGAGGGCCGCGAGACCCTCGGCGACATGGCGCACGCCTACATGTACGCGCAGCGCACCGCCGACGACCGAATCGCGCTCGGCGGGCGCGGCGTGCCGTACCGGTACGGGTCCCGCACCGACAACGACGGCCGTACGCAGCCGGGGACCGTGGACGCGCTGCGGTCGCTCCTGGTCCGCTTCTTCCCGGCGTTGGCCCGCACCCGGATCGACCACGCCTGGTCCGGGGTGCTCGGCGTGCCCCGCGACTGGTGCGCCACGGTCACGCTCGACCGGTCGACGGGGCTCGGCTGGGCGGGCGGCTATGTCGGGTCCGGCGTCGCCACGGCCAACCTCGCGGCGCGCACGCTGCGTGATCTGGTCCGGCAGGACTCCGGGCAGGGCGCTTCGACCGAGCTCACCGAGCTGCCCTGGGTGAACCACAAGGTCCGCAAGTGGGAGCCGGAGCCGTTGCGGTGGCTGGGGGTGCAGTCCCTGTACGCGGCGTACCGCACGGCGGACCGGCGGGAGGCGTCCCTCCCGACCACGTCGTCTTCGACGGACCGTCTGGCGGGGTGGGCGGACCGGGTGGCGGGCCGGGGCTGATTTCTCCCCTCCCCGCCCCTTCCCGAAAGCCTGCGGCGCTGTCGTTCGGCTGACCCGCCGTCGTGGCTGGTCGCGCAGTTCCCCGCGCCCCTTTCGGGGCCCCATTCAGCCCCTCCGGCGTTTGAGGAGCGGGGGTCCGGGGGCGGAGCCCCCGAAGCGCCGCAGGCTTTCGGGAAGGGGCGGGGCGGGGAGAAAGTCCTCTGCCGAACGGCAGAGACCCGTATCCCTCCGGAGGAGCACAGCCCGGGGCGCAGCCGCACCGATACTGGGACCCATGCGTGGGCGCAAACTCTGGCGAGCCGGATTCGAAGCAACCGCCGGAGGCATCCTCGTCCTCGGCACCTTCTCCGTCGCGAACAGCCTCGGCGACGCCCTCGCCCCCGACCTCCTCGTCCTGCTCGTCCTCTGCGCCCTCGCCCTCCTCGTCGTACGACGGCGCTACCCGCTCGCGAGCGGGCTCGGGCTCGCCGCGCTGATGGGGGTCGTGCCCGCCGTCGGGCTGCTCACCGGCATCGCCGCGTACACCGCCACCCGGCAGCTGACGGTGGCCCGGCGCCGCACCGTGCTGCTGCTCGCAGGCAGCGTCCTCGCGATCGTCAGCTGCGGGCTCACCGCCCCGTACACCGGCGTCGGCCCGCCCATCTTCGGCGTCGCGCTCGGCGCCGTCCTCGCCGCGACGACCGTGCTCGTACCGGGGCTCGTGGGCGCCGCCGCAGGCCAGCAGGACCGGCTGCTGCTCGCGCTGCGGGAGCGGACCGCCGCCGCCGAGGAGGCCGAGCGGCAGGCCGACAGCGCGTCCCGGATCCACGAACGCTCCCGGATCGCCGCCGAGATGCACGACCTCGTCGGCCACCGGCTCAGCCTCATCTCGCTGCACGCGGGCGGCCTTGAGTTGGCCCTGCGGGAGCAGGCGCCCGACCTTCAGGGCGAGGCCGCCCTGGTGCGCGGCGCCACGCGGGACGCGATGCGCGAGCTGCGCGAAGTCCTCGGCGTGCTCGGCCCGTTGGGGCGCGACACCGGCACCGACGCGCTCACCGACGCCACCGGCACCCGCGCCGACATCGAGGCCCTGGTCGAGGAGTCGCGCGGCGGCGGCGTCCTGGTCGACCTGACCTGGTCGGGACCCGACCTCGACCGCCGCGAGGCCCGGGTGCGCCGCGCCGTGCACCGCGTGGTGCGCGAGTCGCTGACCAACGTGCACCGGTACGCCGCCGGGGCCCGCGTCGACGTGACGGTCACGCACGACGAGCAGCGGGTGCGGATCACAGTGCGCAACGGCGTACCGCCCGCCGGTGCCGCACCCCCGGCCGCGCGCGACGCCGAGCGGATCGGCACCGGGCGCGGGCTGACCGGCCTGCGGGAGCGGGTCGCACTGCTCGGCGGCACCCTTGCGGCGGGCCCGACCCCGCCCGGCGGCTTCGAGGTGGCGGCGGACCTGCCCGCCGAGCCGGAGACGGTCCCGGAGACGGACGCACCGGCGGAACCCGCGTACGCCCACGCACCCGAAGCGGCGTCCGGGCGCGGCCTGCCGGGGATGCAGCGGCGGCTCGCGGACGCGGCGACCGGACTGCTCGGCCTCGCGGGCGTCGGCGTGATGATGCTGTTCGGGATGGTCCTCGTCGACCAGGCCAGGCCCGGCCAGAACTACGAACCCCCGGCGGACCCCCGCCTCGGCATGAGCCGCGACGAGGTGCAGGCCGCCCTGTACGGCGAGGGCGACGAGGCCCGCGCGGCGGCCTTCGGACGCGAACCGCCTCGGCCGAAGTCCGCGACCAGCTGCATGTATCCGTTCACGGGCAACGACCCGAAGCACCGCGAGGAGGGCGAGATGGAGCTCGTCCGCTACTGCTTCACCGGCGACAAGCTCACGGCCATCGACCGGTTCACGGTCCCGCTGGTCACGGAACCGACGGACACCCCCTCACCCACCGCGCCCACTACGTCCACCGAACCCCAGGAGCAGCAGCCATGACCGACCCCGCCCCCGTCCGCGTACTCCTCGCCGACGACGAGGAGATGATCCGGCACGGCGTACGCCTGATCCTGCGGCACGCGGACGGCATCGACGTCGTCGGGGAGGCCGCGAACGGCGCCGAGGCCGTGCGGCTCGCGGCCGAACTCCGGCCGGACGTCGCCCTGGTGGATGTCCGCATGCCGGTGATGGACGGGCTCGCGGCGATCGGGCCGCTGCTCGCCCTGGACCCGGCGCCGCGCGTCGTCATGCTCACCACGTTCGGCGACGAGGACAACGTGACGCGCGCCCTGCACGCCGGCGCCACCGGCTTCCTGCTCAAGGACGTGGGCCCGCAGGAACTCATCAACGCGGTCCGCGCGGCGGCGGCCGGTGACGCGGTCCTCTCGCCCGGCGTCACCGGCACCGTCATCCGCCGGATGCTGCAAGGCGGCACCCGGCCCGGCACGGACGACCGGGCCGCACGCCTCGCGGGCCTCACCGACCGGGAGCGCGAGGTCCTCGTGATGCTCGGACGCGGCCTCGCCAACCTGGAGATCGGTCGGCTGCTCGGCATCGGCGTGGGCACGGTGAAGACCCACGTCGGGTCGATCCTGGAGAAGACGGGCTGCGAGAGCCGCGTGCAGGCGGCGGTCCTGGCCCACCGCTCGGGTCTCGTCGACTGACGCCGACTCCCGTACGAAACAGGGCACTTCTCCCGTACGAAGCAGGGCACTTCTCCCGTACGAAGCAGGGCACTTCTCCCGTACGAAGCAGGGCACTTCTCCCGTACGAAGCAGGGCACGCGAGGTTAACCCAAGGTCCCGCCTCTGCCACAAGTAAGACCCCGAGTCCCTCCCGAGTACTACCCCTCCCCCCTCCGCCCGACTTCCGGCAGGGCCCGTATTCACGCCCTGAGGCCTACGGAACGGCCGCGGCGCACGCCGAGCATGGAGCGAACCCGAAAACGCCCCACGTTCCCAGGAGAGCGCCATGTCCCAGGCCGCCGCCGCGCCCGCCCCGATCCACTCCCCGGCCACCGACGCCGCCGCCCGCGCCACCGGCCTGAGCAAGGTGTACGGCACGGGCGAGACCCGTGTGGTCGCCCTCGACCAAGTGTCCGTGGAGTTCGGGCGCGGCCGGTTCACCGCGATCATGGGGCCGTCCGGCTCCGGCAAGTCGACGCTGATGCACTGCATGGCGGGCCTGGACTCGTTCTCCGCCGGCTCCGCGATGATCGGCGACACCGAGCTGTCCGGCCTCGACGACCGCAGGCTCACCCGGCTCCGCCGCGACAAGGTGGGCTTCGTCTTCCAGGCGTTCAACCTGCTCCCCACGCTCACCGCGTACGAGAACATCACGCTGCCCATGGCCATCGCGGGCCGCCGCCCGGACCACGCGTGGGTCGACGGCGTCGTACGCACCGTGGGGCTCTCGGGCCGACTGAACCACCGGCCCGCGCAGCTGTCCGGCGGTCAGCAGCAGCGCGTCGCCGTGGCCCGCGCGCTCGCGTCCCGGCCGGAGATCGTGTTCGCGGACGAGCCGACCGGCAACCTCGACTCCCGCTCGGGCGCCGAGATCCTGGGCTTTCTGCGGGAATCCGTACGGGAGTTGGGCCAGACCGTCGTGATGGTCACGCACGACCCGGTGGCCGCCGCACACGCCGACCGTGTCGTCTTCCTCGCCGACGGCCGCCTCACCGACGAGCTGCTCGCCCCGACCGCGCAGAGCGTCCTGGACCGGATGCGGCTCTTCGACGCCAAGGGCCGCACGAGCTGAGGGCCGGACGAGCTGAGGGCCGCACGAGCTGAGCCCGCGCCCCGTCACCCGTACGCCTTCAGAACCCGTACGCCTTCGAAACCCGTACGCCTTCGAACCCCTGGACCACCCCCATGCTGCGAACAGCCCTGCGCAACGTCCTCGCGCACAAAGCCCGGCTGATCATGACCGCGCTCGCGGTGATGCTCGGCGTCGCCTTCGTCTCCGGCACGCTCGTCTTCGGCGACACCGTCACGTCCGCGCTCCGCGCCGCCTCCACCAAGAACCTGAAGGACGTCGACGTCTCGGTGGCGGCCGAGTACCTGCCGGGCGACGGCCCGTACGACGAGCACCGCCCCACCGCCCTCGACGGCAAGCTCGCCGACCGCGTCCGCGAGCTGCCCGGCGTCGCCTCCGTGCGGGCCGGGGTGGGCGGCAGCGCCACGCTCGCCGGGAAGGACGGCACGCCCGTCAACGCCGACAACTCCTGGCAGAACCTGGCCGCCAACTACGTACCGGGACCGGACGGCAAGGACCCGCGGCTGCCCCTCGTGAGCGGCCGCGCGCCCTCCGGCAAGGGCGAGTTGGCGCTCGACGCGAAGACCGCCGAGAAGGCCGGCTACCGGATCGGTGACACCGTACGGTTCGCCACGACCGGGCCCGCGCTCACCAAGAAGCTGGTCGGCACCGTCCATACCGACGATCCGCGCGTCACCGCGGGCGGCACCCTCACCGTGTTCGACACCCCCACCGCGCAGGGCCTGTTCCTCACCCCGGGCCACTACGACGAGTTCTCCGTGACCGCCGAGCCCGGCACCGACCAGGCCGCCCTGACCGCGAAGATCAGCACCCTGCTTCCGGAGGAGGGCGCGAGCGCGACCAGCGGGGCCGAGCTGGCGGCGCTCCAGTCCGAGCAGTCGGAGAAGTCCACCGAGTCGATGACCAAGATGCTCCTGGTGTTCGCCGGGATCGCCCTGTTCGTGGGCGTGTTCATCATCGCCAACACGTTCACCATGCTGATCGCCCAGCGCGGCCGCGAGATCGCCCTGATGCGCGCCGTGGGCGCCTCCCGCCGGCAGGTCGTCCGCTCCGTCCTGATCGAGGCGGGGCTGCTCGGACTCGGCGCGTCCGCCGCCGGGTTCGCCCTCGGCCTCGGCATCGCCGCCGGTCTGCGTCCGCTGCTCAATGCGGGCGGCGCGGGCCTGCCGGACGGCCCGCTGGTCGTCGGTCCCGGCGCCCTGCTGTGGTCCCTGATCGTGGGCGTCCTCGTCACCGTCCTCGCCGCCTGGCTGCCGTCCCGCAAGGCCGCGAAGATCGCCCCGGTCGAGGCGCTGTCCACGGTGGACGCGGCAACTCCGGTACGCGGCATGGTCGTACGCAACATCCTCGGCGCGCTGCTCACCGGCGCGGGCGTCGCGGTGATGCTGTACGTGTCGACCCTCGATGACGGCGACGAGACGAACCTGATGATCGCCATGCTGGGCTCGTTCCTCACCCTGACCGGCATGATCGTGCTCGCCCCGCTGCTCTCGCGGCCGCTGGTGTCGCTCGCGGGCCGGGTCACGACGCGGGTGTTCGGCGTGAGCGGCAAGCTCGCCAAGGAGAACGCGCTGCGCAACCCGCGCCGTACCGCCGCGACCGCCTCGGCCCTGATGATCGGCCTGACCCTGATCACCGGCCTGACGGTGGCCGGGCACTCGGTCGACCGGGCCATGAAGCAGGCGGCCGTCCAGGGCCTGACCGCCGACTACTCCCTCTCCAACTCCGCGTATCTGGGCCTGGACCCGAAGCTCGGCGAGAAGGTCGCCGACGTCCCGGGCGTCGCGGCGGCCACCCCCGTCGCCTCGACCGGGGTCACGCTGGACGGGGAGTACGCGATGATCTCCGGCGTCGACCCGGAGCAGCTCGGCAAGGTCGCGTCCCTGACGTTCGACTCCGGCTCGGCCGACGACCTCGGCCCCGGCGAGATCGCGATCTCCACGACCCTCGCCAAGCGCACGGGCCTCGGCGTCGGCGACCGGCTGACCGGCGAATTCACCCCGGACGGCGAGGAGTCGGCGGACCGCAAACGGCTCAAGGTCGTCGGCGTCTACCAGGAGAACCAGGTCGTGGACAGCGCCCTCGCCCGGCTCGACGACGTCCTGCCGTACGCGATGGGCGGCACGTACGACTCCGTCCTCGTCAAGGCCGAACCGGGCAAGGCCACCGGCCTCGACCGCGACCTCCGCGAGGCCCTCGGCAACAGCCCGCTGCTGAAGGTGCAGAGCCAGGAACAGCTCACGAAGGAGGAGTCCGGCGCGATCGACGTGATGCTCAACATGATGTACGGGCTGCTCGGCATGGCCGTCGTCATCGCGGTCCTCGGTGTGATCAACACCCTGGCCATGTCGGT
This sequence comes from Streptomyces luteolus, assembly GCF_029968015.1. Classification (GTDB taxonomy): domain Bacteria; phylum Actinomycetota; class Actinomycetes; order Streptomycetales; family Streptomycetaceae; genus Streptomyces; species Streptomyces luteolus. Next base: position 198,564 of record NZ_JASCIS010000004.1, on the reverse strand, counting down.
CTTCGAGCGCACCCGCGAGATCGGCATGCTCCGCGCGATCGGCCTCGACCGCAAGGGCGTCCGGCAGATGGTCCGCCTCGAATCGGTGGTGATCTCCGTCTTCGGCGCGCTCCTCGGCATCGGCACGGGCGTCTTCCTCGCCTGGGCGGGCGGCAGCCTCACCGCCGCGGGCCTGCCCGACTACACGACGACCCTGCCGTGGGACCGCCTGTCCCTGTTCCTGGCCCTGGCCCTCGTGATCGGCGTCCTCGCGGCCATCTGGCCGGCCCGCAGGGCGGCTCGCCTGAACATGCTGGGGGCGATCAACGCGCAGTGAGGGCCGCCAAGCCACGCCGGGGGCCCCGCCCCCGGCGTGGCTTGGCGGCCTTGCACAAGGCCCACCCGATGTGAGAGCCCGCGAGGCCTCCCGCTGTCGCCCCCGCCCTGTCACGCTCCCTTCATGGACAAGGACTTGAGCGCGGGCACGGGCACGGGCACGGGCACGGGTGGCCGTGGGGACGGTCGTGGGGACAGTCGTGGGGACAGTCGTGGGGACAGTCGTGGGGACAAGGGCCGGGAATCCCGCTGGGAGAAGGACACGATGACGGTCGAGATCGCCTTCGCCCTGGTCACGGGCGCGGCCCTCGCCGTCCTGGTGTTCGCGGCGGCGACGGCCCTGTTCGACGCGAAGACCGGCGCGATCGCGGGCGCCGTCGCGGGGGTGTGGCGGGTGGTCCGGGTACTCCGGAGGTTCGACCGGTGGCGGGGACTGGGGCGGTAGACCCGGGGGCGGTGGCGGGGACTGGGGCGGTAGACCCGGGGGCGGGGGCGGGGACTGGGGCGGCAGACCCGGGGGCGGTAGCCCCGGGGGCGGAGGCGGGGACTGGGGCGGCAGACCCGGGGGCGGGGGCGGCGGCTGAGGCTGGGGCTGAGGCTCCCTCCGCAGGGCACCGCAATGGCCGAACTGCCCGACGACGCCGGTGACCTTCTCCGCGCAGAGGCGGTTGACCTGGAAAAAAACACCCAGGAGCCGCCCCATGCGCACCCTCGCCCGAGCAGCAGCCGCAGCCCTCACCACCGCCCTGCTCACCCTCGCCCCGACCGCCACCGCTGCCACCGCCCCCACTCCCGCCCCCACTCCCGCTCCCGCCCCCGCCCCCAACCCCCAACTCGTCCAGGCGGCCGACCGGATCATGGCCCTGCCCGTCGAGCGCTTCATGACGGTGGAGCGGACGCCCCCGTTCAACTGGACGACGGACGGCTGCTCCGTGCCGGGCGGCATGGCCCCGTACATGAGGCTCTTCACCCCTGCCTGCACCCAGCACGACTTCGGCTACCGCAACTACGGCTCGCGGGCCGGCACGCTCGCGCTCGACCCGACGCCCGCCCGCAAGGCGGCCATCGACCAGCGCTTCCGGGAGGAGATGCGGCGCATCTGCGACCAGGAACGCCCCGGCCCGATCCGCCACACCGCCTGCTACGGCGCGGCCCACACGTTCTACGACGCGGTCCGGATCGGCGGAGACCGGGCCTTCTACGCGTAGCCCCGCGCGCCCCTCCGCCCCGCCCCGGCCCCCTCAACTCGCCCTGCGGTCACCGTTCTCGTCGCAGGGCAGGGGGGCGTCGGGGTGGTTGGTGCGGTAGTCGCGGGTCGCCTGGCGTTCCGTCTCGGCGATGGCGGTCGGCTCGACGGAGGTGATGCCGCCGAAGGGCCGGTCGACGTCGCGGATGATGCACAGGGTCGTGGTGAGCAGTCCCGTGATCACCACGAGGGCCACGATCTGGGCGCGGTTGTTCCGCCGCGGCAGGCAGACACCGAGAGCGACCACGGTCACGGTCAGCGTGATCAGCAGGAACCAGAGGATGGAGCTGGGGATGCTGGCCGTGGACTGAGTCAGCCGCTCCTCACGCTCCTGCGAGCGCTCGTTGTCCGCGGCGATCAGCATCCCGAAGACCGGCTTGCCCTCCACGGCCCGGAACGTCTTGCGGAGGTCGGTGGACCAGACGCTGGGCGCGGCCGAGCCCTCGCCGTCCGCCATCGCGGGCCATTCCTGGGTGCGTACGGCGCGGGCGTAGCAGACGGAGTCGGCCTGGACCCTGGCCTTCGGCCCGGCGGGCGCGTACTCGGCGAGCTCGACGATCTTGTCCAGGGCCCGCGCCTCCCCCCGGGCCGCCACCTCGGCCTTGCCGTACGAGCCCGAGGCCGTGACCAGGACGAACGCGAGCAGCAGCACGGTCAGCGTCAGCAGCGGCCCGATCAGGTCCTTGACGGCCATCCCCTCGTCCCCGTCGGAGACGAGGCGTGGCCGCAGATAGCGGTTGGCGGCCAGCCCGGCGAGCAGGGCGAGGACAGCGATGACGATGATGAGGATCACGGGCAGCCGCCTTGGGGAACGGTGTCTACGGGGACGCGGCCCCGTCTCCGGGGCCTTGTCGATCTCTCCCAGCGGGGTGCGTACGCGAGAGCGGTGGATGTTTGTTCCCGCACGATCGGGGGACACCGCTTGCTGCACCGGGTCTACGCGCTGCCACGCCCGGCGCCGCGACTTACGGTGGTGAGGCAGGACAAACGGCGGCTTCAGCCCTCAGCCACCCCGGGAGCAGCGATGCGTCCAACCAACCTCACCGCGGAGTCGGCCGACTACGTGAGCGCCCGAGAGGAGCTGCGGCAGGCCGAGATCGAGCTGATGCGCCACCGCGAGCGCGTCGCCGACCTGCGCAGGCGGCTGCCGCCCGGCCCGGTCGTCGAGGACTACGCGTTCGAGGAGGGCCCGGCCTACCTGGAGGCCGGCGACGACCCCGCCCGGACCGTACGCCTGAGTGACCTGTTCACCCGGCCCGGCCGCGACCTCGTCGTCTACCACCTGATGTACGGCAAGAAGCAGACCGAGCCGTGCCCGATGTGCACGATGTGGTGCGACGGCTTCAACGGAGTGGCCCACCATCTCGCGCAGAACGTCGACTTCGCCGTCGTCGCCGCGGCCGCACTGCCCGCACTCCGCGCACACGCCCGCAGCCGCCGGTGGACGAACCTCCGTCTGCTCAGCGCGGGGACCGGCACCTTCAAGTACGACCTGGGCAGTGAGGACGCCGACGGCGAACAGGACTCCACGGTCTCGGTGTTCAGCCGCGACGCCGACGGCTCGGTCCGCCACTTCTACTCGGTGCACCCCCGCCTCTCCGACACCATCGACGAGCGCGGCATCGACCTGCTCAGCCCCGTCTGGCACGTACTCGACGTCACCCGCGGGGGGCGCGGCGACTGGTACGCCGCGCTGAAGTATTAGGGGGCGCCTCCCCACCCTCCCGGTACATCAGAAGGCCCGCGGAGACATCAGCTCCTCGGTCCCGTCGATCACCGCAGTGCAGCGCGGCACCCCCGGCCCCGGCATGACCCGCACCCCGACGGGCCGGGAAGGCTCGTCGGCCAGCTCACCGGAGAGCAGCAGGGGCCGGTGCCCGCGCGACTGCTGCTGATCCGTCACCTTGCCGTCCACCAGCAACTCGGCGATCACCCGGTGACTGTTGTGGACGTTCACGGTCACCGAGTGGCCCGCGAAGTCGAGGTGGAAGTGGTGGTTCCGCGTCATCACACACCTCCCCGGGTGCGGCGTCCGCCCTCGCCCGTGCACGGGGGGCTCCACCTTCAAGAATCACACACGCACGCAAAAAGGCCAGGTCACAGTGGCGTGACCTGGCCTTCCTCAGGAGCCCCCTGTCGGATTCGAACCGACGACCTGCGCATTACAAGACCGAAAGCGTTCATGTCGAGTGGTGCCGGACGATGCCGCCTGGTGACGTTTTCCCTGATCAGACGATGTGCAACAGTTCCCCTCGCGCGGCCTCGTACTGGCTCGTCCAAAGGCGTCTGTCCACCGGCTGTCCACCGGAGCGCGTCTCCGCGCGGCTCTCAGTGCCCCTCTGCTTGCGCTGGTGGCACGGCTGATGCCGATTCCGCGCGCAGTCCGACGTGGTTGTCAGGGTTCAACAATCGCCACACGCGGTCCAGGCGATGCCCGATCGTGTGGCCAGCGTGGGCATCAGCGGGTCACGCCGCATCTGTGCCCGGTGTGTCGCTGTCGGGACGGCATCGCGGGCATGAGTTGACGGTGTGAGGTCCCACAAGATCTTGGCCAGGCCGGCCCAGGACATGCTTGATGTCACCGGGACATGCTGGAGTCGCTACTTCTCGGTGTGGTTGAGGTCGCGTGCCGGGACGGCTCGCTGGTCTACCGGCAGGGCATCAGCGACGGCGTCCCGGGCCCGGTACAGGTCAGCGACCGCCTTCACCTCTGGCAAGGGCTGTCGAAACGGGTCGCGGACATTGCCGCCGCGCACCGCTGCTGCCTGTCCGCCGCAGTACCTGAAACCGAAACTGTCTCACCACCGTCGGTGGAACCATTCGAGCTGGTTGATTCTCCTGCTCGCCGCCACGCCAAGCCGCTGTTCGAGGCAGTGCACGCGGTCTCCGGTACCGGCCGCCCGCTCAGCGCGGTCGCCCGCGAGCTGGGACTGAACCGCCGCACCGTGGCCAAGTACGCACAGGCTGCCTCCTGGCAGGGCTGCGTACGCCGAACCCCGCCCCGCCGGTCCACGCGCCTCGATCCGTACCTGGAGTATCTGCGTCAACGCTGGAAGAAGGCGAGCACACCACGACGGTGCTGCACCAGGAGATCGTCGCCAAGGGCTACCTGGGGCCCTACCAGCGAGTCAAAATGGCCATCGCGCCTCTGCGCCGTGGTCTGCCGATCGACACCCCACGCGAGCGGCCGCTTTCGCCCCGACAGGTCGCCCGCTGGACCACCACCACACCGTCCCGGCGAGGCCTGCATGCCACCGAGGCACTTCGGCGACTCATCTCGCACCGCCCGGAACTGGACCAAGCCCACGACTTCGTACGGCAGTTCGCGGCCATGCTCGACACTCGCGACGCCGCTCCGCTACCGGACTGGCTCGATCACCTCACGGCCTCGAACCTCCCGGCCCTGGCCGACCTCGCCAAGTCCCTCCGCGAGGACCAGGCCGCAGTCGTACAAGGCATCACCACCCCGCTCAACTCCGGCGTCAACGAAGGCCGGATCACGGACCTGAAACTCCAGAAACGGATCACGGCTGGTCGCGCGGGAGTTCGACGGTACGCCGACATCAGGTCACGTGACGCGCCGCGAACACTTCGTGGGCGGCCAGCTTCTCGCGGCCCCCGAGTGCGGTGAGTTCGAGGACCGTGGCCAGTCCGCTGACCCGCGCGCCGCTTCGTTCCACCAGTCGAGCTGCGGCCTCCAAGGTGCCGCCGGTGGCCAGTACGTCGTCAACAACCAGCACGTGTGCGCCTGGAGTGAGTGCACCGGACTGGGTCTCCAGGCGGTCGCTGCCGTATTCGAGTCCGTACTGCACGGAGTCCACAGTCCCCGGCAGTTTGCCGGGTTTGCGGGCGAGTACCAGCGGGGTTCCGGCCCGCTGTGCCACGACGGCGCCCAGGGGAAATCCGCGCGCCTCCAGGGCCAGCACGGAGTCGAACCGCCCCTGGAAGGCCCGGTGCATCGCGGCCGCCGTGTCGCGGACGAGTGTCGCGTCGGCGTAGACGGGGCCGAGGTCCTGGAAGCTCACCCCGGCTGTGGGGAAGTCCGGCACGACCCGGGTGCACGCGGCTATGCGGTCCGCCAGGTCGCCGCCGGGCACCAGGATCCGCGATTCGGTGACGACCGCAGTGACCAGGTCCGACGGAGTCACGTCGAACGCCGGGTTGAAGACCGGCGTCGCCTCAGGGGCCATGCGGCGGCCGCCGTGGTGGGTGACCTCGTCGCTCGCTCGCTCCTCGATCATGATCCCGGAGCCGTCGAGGAGCCTCTCGTCCACAGTGGATTCGGGCGCCACGACCACAAAGGGGATGCCGGCCCGCTGCGCAGCCACGGCGAGCGCATATGTACCGATCTTGTTCGCCACGTCCCCTCGCGTGGTGATCCGGTCGGCGCCCACGACGACGCAGTCCACCAATCCGGAGGCGATGGCCCACGCGCTGGCGGAGTCCACGCACAGGCGATGCGGAATGCCGTCCTCGACCAGTTCCCAGGCCGTCAGTCGCGCACCCTGCAACAGCGGACGGGTCTCGCCGACGATGACCTCCTGCACCTCACCGGAGGCTGCCAGTTCGCGGATGGTACCCAGAGCCGTGCCCCATGCCGTGGTGGCGAGGCGCCCGGTGTTGCAGTGCGTCAAGATGCGCAGCGGGCCCTTGCCGCACTGCTGTCGCAGCAGGTCCGCCGCTCTTCGAGAGGCGGCGCGGTGGGTGCGCTCGTCCCCGTCGAGCATGGCGAGCGCCTCGTCGAGTACTGCGTCCGCGCCCTGAGGAAGCCGGAAGAGCGCCCGCTCGACTGCCCAGGTGAGGTTGACGGCGGTCGGCCGGGCCGTGGCGATGCGCTTGGCATCCGCCAGTACGGCGGTCTCGTCCAACCTGCCGTCCACGGTGTGGAGCCGAGCGGCGAGAGCCACGCCGAGCGCGCCGGCCACGCCGATGGCCGGCGCGCCCCGTATCGCCAAGGTGGCTATGGCTTCGATGAGTTCGTCGATCGTCGTCAGTCGCAGCGTGCGGTGTTCGTCGGGCAGAGCACGCTGATCGAGCGTCCGGATGGCGCCGTCGTCCCAGGTGATGGACCGTTCCACGGAGGTGAGTCCTTTCGACCGCGTTGTCAGGCACTGAACATGTCGAGGGAGAGCCCGCGCCCGTGGGAGGGCGCGACCGTGAGTTCGGGGTCGGCGTTGAGGATCGCCGTCTGGATCTCGCGCAGCCGCGGAGAGGGCTCAATGCCCAGCTCCGTCCTGAGTCGCCCCCTCAGCGCGTGGTAGACGCCGAGCGCCCGCGCCGCTCGCCCGGACCGGTAGAGAGCGAGCATGTATTGCGCGTGGAAGTTCTCGTATGTGGGGTACTCGGCTGTCAATTGGCCGAGTTCAGCAAGGAGTTCGTGGTGCAGGCCGAGGCGCAGCTCGGCTTCTATGCACTGATCGGTGAGGGTCAGGCGCTGCTCTTCCAGACCGGTGACGCGCGCACGGAGGTAGGGGCCCAGGTTGATGTCGGAGAGCGTGGGGCCACGCCACAGTCGGATGGCCGCACGCAGGGCGGTGCTGACTGCCCGGTCGTCTCCCACGGCTGCGGCGTCGCGGGACGCGGCAACGTTGTCTTCGAGGCGGCTGAGGTCGAAGTCTTCCTTTTCAGCACGCAGGACGTACGCACGGTGCGCGGTGCTCAATACCCGCTTGGCCCGCTCCTGTGAACCGATAAGGGGGGAAGCGGCCAGCGTCTGCCTGATGTGCAGCACACGCGTGTGGAGGCTCTGAATGGCGCTGCGTGGGCTCCTCGGCCCCCACAGCTCCTCCAGGCACATCGCCACCGAGACCGGGGCGCCGTTGCGCAGCAGGAAAAGGGCTAAGAGTTGACGCGTCTTGGGTGCCGAGGGAAGCAGGCAGACCCCTTCATCGCTTACTTCAAGGGGGCCGAGAATATTAACTATCACGCAGTCTCCTCAGGGTGGACAACAGGGCCGCACCCTCCGAAGGATTCTTCCCCAACATCCGAGCAAGCTCAATCAGCATATTCACCACGGCCTCCATGGTCAATAAATTGATTGCGCCACACCATGCTCGGGGTCCGATAGGTGGAGTATGCCTGAATTAATCCGCGCTGAAATTCCACCTAGCGAAAAGGGTGTCGAAGTAGCGGGTGAGTGGATATCAGGCCTGCGGCGGGGCCAATGTGGGAGGTCGCCCATCGGCCACGCGTGGCCCGATTCCGTCACTCCTGGACAGCGTGCAAGCCGTAGAGGCCACGTGCCAAAGTTCGTCAATTCCCCGTCGGGGCTGACCTTTTCAAGGTAAGATGCCCGACCGCTGTGCGGTTGCTTCGCCGACACCTCGACCGTCTGCCTCGCGGGGGTCCGCGTATGCCATGTTCCTGCGACGTGTATTCCGCGGAACCGGCCTCACCCCGTGCCGGATCGCATTACCCTCGTTTATGCCATGCGCCACGTCCATGACGAACCGGAAGATAACACGGAGAAAATTCCGCACCACATTCCCCTCCTCAGAAGTTGCGGGATGCCTTGCAGTCCTTGCGTGCAGCGCCCGAACAGGCCGGAACGCCGACCAGAATGGACGGCCGGTCATGGTGTCAGCCGCGTATTCCCGAGCGGCGGCTGCCTTCTTCGCTGGTTACAGAATCGGGTACGGAATCCGCGCTGCATCCGCCCTCAAGGACGACTGGACGCGTCTCCTTGACGGGCCTTGCGAACAGCGTCAGGAGGGCGATGCCGGCGGTCAGCAGGAAGGCCGCGCTCATGCTGAAGCGGTCGGCGAAGGCGCCCAGTGCGGCAGGGCCGATGATGGTGCCGATGCCGAGGAAGAACACGGTCGAGCTGAAGCCGGTGGACGGCTTCTCGGGGAACACTTTGTAACTCCAGACGGCCAGCAGTCCCGAACCGGCCATGAAGGCAGGGCCGTACAGCACGGCCGAGGTCACCACCACCGGGATCGTCCCCGGCGCCACCCCCAGGAGCGCGATGGCCACGGCCATCGAAAGGAACAGCAGCGCCTGTGTCCGGCGCTGTCCCAGACGCTCCATCAGGTTTCCGGTGAACACCCCCGCGGTCCCGGCGAGGCCCATTAGGGTCCAGAAGAGCGGCCCGGTGGGATCGTCCTCGGCGAAGTTCTGCGAGACAGCGTCCACGGCGAAGGTCCAGTAGACCGCTCCGATCAGGCCGTACACCAGGGCAGTGGAGTACAGCGGAATGGCAGGCCGGCGGGCGAACCAGCGCAGACCGAGGCGCTGTTGACGCGCCACCGGGGGCTGCCGGTGCGGTCCGCCGGGCAGAATGCGGGCGTTGTAAAGGGTCACCGCAAGCGCTGCCGCGGCGAAGGCCGTCCATGCGTACTGCCAGGCGGGCCCCTTGGCGACGACGGCCAGCGGCCCGGCAATGATCACGGCGAAGGCCGTGCCGCTGGGGATCAGCGCCATGACGCGTTCGCGCTGCCGTTCCGGAACCATCCGGTCCACCGCGTCGGAATAGGGTGCCCAGGCGAACCCTGGGCTCAGGCCGGCCATGACGAGGCCGATCACCAGCATGCCCGTTCCCTGGGCGTATGCCACAAGGAGCATGCCGCCCGCGGCTGACAGCCCTCCGGCGATGACCAGAGGCCGCGGGCCGAATTTCCCCGAGAGGGCACCGACGAGCATCAGGGCGGCCAGATAGCTGACGTACGTGGCACTGCCGATCGCTCCCACAAGGGAGACCGACAGCTGGAACTGGTCGCGTATCTCGGGCAGGAAGAGGCCGTATCCGTAGCGGGCGAACCCGAAGGTCACCCCCTGAGCCGCGACTCCGGCGATACCGACTTTCCACGCGACGGAAAGTCGCGGATTGCGCTTGGTCATTGCGGGTTGGGCCTTCCCTGAAGAGGCTGCGTTGATCCGGCGCACCTCACACCGCGACGCGGCTCGTCGGAGCGGCGCACCTGAGGTGGCAATGTGATGCGTCGGCGCGGCTCAGCTCGTCGGCCGGCCGGCCGCCGCGGGGTTGTTCTTCGGCCAGGAGTCGAGGAGCCGGTCCACGGTGGCCTGGGCTTTGGCGATAGCGTCGGTGACCGTTCCGAGTGCCTGGGTGGTGCTCGCGCCCTCGTAGAGGATGAGCAGCACATCGACCAGCTCGTCGACGGCCAGGAACTCGGCCTCGTCGACGAATCGGGCCAGGTCCGCGCGGAGCGCCTCCTTGTGGCCCTGCACGATCGCGCGCGCAGGATGATCCCGGTGGGCCAGCTCGGCCGCGGCGTTGGCGAAGGAGCATCCGCGGAATCCCGGCTCACTGTGGCAAGTCGCCAGCGCGTCGAACACCGCGCGGATGCGAGCTTGCGGCTGCGGCCCCGCAGCGTTGCACGTCTCCGCAAGGAGTCGCCGCCAGCGGGCGTCACGCTGCTCCAAGTACGCGACGACCAGGGCGTCTTTGCCGCGGAAGTGTTTGTAGAACGTCATGCGGGCCACGTCGGCGGCCTCGATGATGGCATCCACTCCGGTGGCATCCACGCCGTGCGCGTAGAAGAGGTCGTCGGCGGCGGCAAGCAGGCGGCTCCGTGCGGAGGGCCGGGGTGCCGGCTCGAAGTGCAGCGTCATAGCCATGACTATACGGACCGTTCTATCTCCTGCATAGACGGAACGTTCCATCTGCCTGCCGGAGTTGCGCTTGGGCACCCGGTCCTGGCTCGCCGGCCTCGGTTCGCATACCGCCGGGCCTGCGTACCGGACACCGCTGCGGCGAGCACGCATGCCAGGCCTGCTCGCCGCAGCGATCGGGGAGCTGGACTCTAGAGACCAGCGACCCTGCGCAGCGCGTCCACGCGGTCGGTGGTCTCCCAGGTGAAGTCGGGCAGTTCGCGGCCGAAGTGGCCGTAGGCCGCGGTCTGGGAGTAAATCGGGCGGAGCAGGTCGAGGTCGCGGATGATCGCGGCGGGGCGCAGGTCGAAGACCTCGGAGATGGCGTCCTCGATCTCCCCGGTCGCGACCGTGCCGGTGCCGAAGGTCTCCACGAACAGGCCGACCGGCTCGGCCTTGCCGATGGCGTACGCCACTTGGACCTCGCAGCGCGTGGCCAGGCCCGCGGCCACCACGTTCTTGGCGACCCAGCGCATCGCGTACGCGGCACTGCGGTCCACCTTGGACGGGTCCTTGCCGGAAAATGCGCCACCGCCGTGCCGGGCCATGCCGCCGTACGTATCGATGATGATCTTGCGGCCGGTCAAGCCCGCGTCCCCCATCGGGCCGCCGATCTCGAACCGGCCGGTGGGGTTCACCAGGAGCCGGTAGCCGTCGATGTCCAGTTTGGCGCCCTCGTCTTCCAGAGCTGCCAGCTCGGGCTCGACCACCAACTCCCTGATGTCCGGGGCGAGCAGCGAGTGCAGGTCGATGTCGGCCGCGTGCTGCGTGGACACCACGACCGTGTCAAGGCGGACAGCCCTGTCGCCGTCGTACTCGATGGTGACCTGGGTCTTGCCGTCGGGGCGCAGGTAGGAAAGGGCGCCGTCCTTGCGTACGTGAGTGAGCCGCTGCGAGAGCCGGTGGGCGAGTTGGATCGGCAGTGGCATCAGGCTCGGGGTCTCGTTCGAGGCGTAGCCGAACATCAGGCCCTGGTCGCCCGCGCCCTGTTTGTCCAGCTCGTCGCCCTCCGCACCTGCGGCGGCACCCTCGACCCGCTTCTCGTACGCCGTGTCGACGCCCTGCGCGATGTCGGGTGACTGGGAGCCGATGGAGACGGAGACGCCGCAGGATGCGCCGTCGAAGCCCTTGGCGGACGAGTCGTAGCCGATCTCCAGGATCTTCTCGCGCACCAGCGTCGCGATATCGGCGTACGCGGACGTCGCCACCTCGCCCGCGACGTGCACCTGCCCGGTCGTGATCAGGGTCTCGACCGCGACCCGGGACGCTGGATCCTCACGGAGCAGGGCGTCGAGGATGGTGTCGCTGATCTGGTCAGCGATCTTGTCGGGGTGTCCCTCGGTCACAGACTCCGAAGTGAACAGGCGGGAGTTTGGCATGGGGTGTCCTTAGCTGCTTGAACCGTTGAACAGCCGTCAGCTGCTTGAACGTGGGATGGCTGTCGGAGCCCGGTCACATCACGCCGGGCTTCAAGGACGCGCAGTCGCAGTCGCGCTCGCCGGGGAGCAACGCGACCAGCTCGTCAAGCACCGCATTCAGGCGTCCCAGGTTCGCTGCGAACGCATCCATGACGTCGTCCTGGGTCACGCCGCTGCCTGCCTCGACGCCCGCGTCCAGATCAGTGACAAGCGACAAGGGGGTGTAGCACAGGCCCAGTTCGCGGGCGAGCACGACCTCCGGGTAGGCCGTCATGCCGATGGTCGACCAGCCTTGGGCGGCGTACCACTGTGACTCCGCCCGGGTGGAGAAGCGCGGCCCTTCGATGACGACCTGCACTCCTCCCTCGACCGGCGGCCAGCCCGACTTCTCGGCGGCCTGGACGGCCGTGCGTCGGCCGGACGGGCAGTAGGGGTCGGCGAATGAGGCGTGGGCGACGTCCGGGCAGTCGAAGTACGTCTGGACACGGCTCGTCGTGCGGTCTACCAGCTGATCCTGGATGACGAGGCTGCCCGGGGGAACCGACGGAGTCAGGCTGCCCACTGCGCCGACTCCGATCACCCGCTGTACACCCAGCGTGTGCAGCGACCAGAGATTGGCCCGGTAGTTGATCACGTGCGGGGCGTATTGGTGGTGCCGCCCGTGTCTGGGCACGAACGCCACTTGACGGCCCGCCAGTTCGCCGATGGTCACCTCGGCGCTGGCCCTGCCGTAAGGGGTGTCGGGGATCTCTTCGCGGCCGTGCGTGAACAGCGAGTACAGGCCGGAACCCCCGATGATGCCGATCTCGGGGCGGGGTGTCGTCATGTGATCTCCTCTTTTGTGTACGCGGTTGTCGCATCGGGCTTGTCACGGACTTGCTCGTGCGGCGGAGGGCGAGGCGATGGCCCGGGCCGCGCGGCGCAGCAGGTCGGGGTCCTTACAGAAGGCGAAGCGCGCCAGGTGCCGGTATTCGGCTGTGTCCTGGGCGAACACCGCAGTCGGTATGGCCACGACGCCACGGCTCAGCGGCAGCTCGCGGCAGTACCGCTCGGCCTCGGCCGGGTCGGAGCCCGCCGTGTCGGCCTGGAGGAAATAGCCGCCCTCCGCACGGAGCACGCCAAGCCCTGCCTCGGCCAGGCCCTCGGCGAGCAGGTCGCGCTGCCTCCGCAGCCGGCCGCGGAGGCCTTCGACCCACTCCTCCTCGTGGTCGAGACCGATGGCCACCGCGCTCTGCAAGGGGGCCGCGCCGGCGAAGGTCAGATACTGCTTGACCGACCGCAGGGCTCCGACGAGCGGCGCGGAGCCGCAGGCCCAGCCCACCTTCCAGCCGGTGAGGCTGAAGGTCTTGCCCGCCGACGAGACGGATATGGTGCGCTCGCGCATCCCCGGCAGCGAGGCCAGGGGGAGGTGCTCGGCGCCGTCATAGGTCAGGTATTCGTACACCTCGTCGACCACGGCGATGAGGTTGTGGCTGCGGCACACCTCGGCGATGTCGGCCAGCTCGCTGTGGGTGAACACCTTGCCCGTAGGGTTGTGCGGCGTGTTCAGGAGCAGCATCCGGGTGCGCGGTGACACGGCTCGGCACAGCTCGTCCGGTGCGAAGGCGAAGTGGTCTGCGGTGCGGCGGAGCGAGACCCGCCGGTAGGCCACTCCCGCCAGGTCGGCAGCCGCCTGGTAGGCGTCGTAGCTCGGGTCGAACCCGACGACCTCGTCTCCCGGATCGCAGAAGGCCATGACGGCGGCGGCGACGGCCTCGGTGGCACCGGTCGTCACCACGATCTCGTCATCGGGGTCGTAGCGCGCGCCGTAGCGCCGGGCGCGCTGCCGTGCGATGGCCTGCCGCAGCTCGGGCGCGCCGCCTAGCGGGGGGTACTGGTTGGCGCCGGAGGCCAGCGCTTTGCGCGCCTGGTCGATCATTGTGCGCGGGCCGTCTGAGTCCGGGAACCCCTGGCCCAGGTTGATGGCTCCGGTGTGCTGCGCCAGCTCGGTCAACTCGGTGAAGACGGTGGTCCCCAGGGCGGCCCGCCGGGCGGCCCGCGGGCCGCCCGGCGGCGCGGTAGCACCCCTCCTCATCGCGGTGCCGTCGCTCGGCTGTGCGTGGCGTCGGCGACGTCGAGCAGCCGGGGAAAGCGCGGGTGGCCGTTGGCCACCGCGGGATTCGTGTCCCGGCTGGTGTCTTGCCCCTCCGCTCTGGTCACCCATGCGGTGTTCCAGCCCGCTTCGCGTGCGGCGTCGAGCTCCGCCACGCTGTCCGAGGCAAAGAGAATGCTCCGGGCCGGGACGTCGATCTGGCGGGCGATGGTCCGGTAGGAATCCGCGGAGAGCTTGCCGCCGGCCGACCGGGTGTCGAAGTAGCCGGTCAGCCACCCGGTCAGATCTCCATGCTGGGTGTGGGAGAACAGGTCGCGCTGGGCCTGCACGGAGCCGGAGGAGTAGATGTGGATACGCGCTCCGCGGCCGTGCCACAGCCGTAAGGCGGGGAGGGTGTCGTCGTATACGTGACCGGTGAGCTCTCGGTTCGCGTAGCCCGCGGCCCAGATCAGCCCCTGGAGGTCCTTCAGGGGGCCGTATTTGCGGTCAGACTCCGCCCACTCCTGCAGAGTGCGTACGGTGGCCTGGTCGTCCTCGCCCTCAGGGCGGCCGCAGGCGCGGTCCACCTCGTCGAGGATCGAGCGTGTCCGCGCTTCGTGCCTGTGCCGGTTCACCCAGTCGGCCAGCCGGGCCTGCCCGTAGGGAAACAGGACCTCGGCCACGTATCCGACGGAGCTGGTAGTGCCTTCCACGTCGAGCACCACGGCATCCGTCATGTCAGGGCCTCGAAAGCGGAGTTGAGGTCGTCCAGGGTCGGGAAGCGGTGCGCGATGCTGGTCGGCAGGAAGTTCCCGACCCAGCCGTCCTCCTCCTGGAAGAAGCGGATGGCGGTGAAGTCGGGCGTGCTGCCCATGTCGAACCAGTGCACGGTGTTCGCAGGCACCGAGATGAGGTCCCCCGCCGTGCACACCATGGCGTAGACCCGTTGGTTCAGATGGAGGTAGAAGCAGCCGGAGCCGTCCACGAAGAAGCGGACCTCGTCCTCGGTGTGGAAGTGCTCGTCCAGGAACTTCGTCCGCGCCGCGCGGGCCTTCTCGGGCCACTGCGGATCCTCGGGATCCGGGCGCAGCCGTGCGACGTCGACAAGCCGATAGCCGCCCTCTTCGCAGATGCGGTCGACGTCCGGCCGGTAGGCGCCGAGGACGGTGTCGCTGTCCGCGGCGTTCGGCAGCGGGCGGGTGGCCTGCCACTGCTCGAACCGGACCCCGATGGCGCCGAGTTCCTCCCGGATGCGTTCCGCTGCCCCGGTGTGCAGCAGCACCCGCTCCGGCTCGTCGTCCGGCATCACAGACAAGTGTGTCACGGTGCTTCCTCGCTTTC
Source organism: Streptomyces luteolus (assembly GCF_029968015.1). GTDB lineage: Bacteria > Actinomycetota > Actinomycetes > Streptomycetales > Streptomycetaceae > Streptomyces > Streptomyces luteolus. Next base: position 183,563 of record NZ_JASCIS010000004.1, on the reverse strand, counting down.
CGGGCCGTCCGGGAGGGCGCGGCCGCCACTCGTCATCAGGACGAGTCGGCACAGCATTTCGACGCACTCGAGTCGGTTGACGGCCTCCGTCAGATCCCGGCCCCACGTGGTCACGCCGTGCCGGGAGATGAGCAGTGCGGGCACGGCGGGGGCGTTCCGGCCGGCGTCGCGTAGGTGTGCCGCCACGTCCCGGCCGATGCGTGGTACATCGGCCCAGTTGGCGAAGACTGGAACCGCCACGTGCGAGTGGTCCCGCACGCCGAGCCCTTTGGCCAGCTCCCACTGGTTGAACTCAGCTCGTCCGCCGACCGGAATGCCGGCGGACAGTGCGGTGGAGTAGGGCGCGTGGGTGTGCACGACGGCGTCGGCCTCGGGCACGGTCTGGTACACGGCCAGATGGATGGCCGTCTCGGCGGACGGCCGCTTGCTCTCCCCGGACAGCGGCAGGCCGTCCGGGGCAGACACGGCGACCGTGTCCCGCATGGACATGGTGCCCTTGGCCCGTCCACTGGCCGATATCACCACGCGTCCCTCGACCCGTACGGAGACGTTGCCCGCCGTGCCCGGCATCCAGCCACGCCGGAACATGTCACGGCAGGCGGCGGCGACCTGACCGCGCTCCAGCTCCACCCCGGTGCCACTCCTCGGGGAATCAGTGCTCACAGCCATCTGCGCTCCCGTGCTCACGGCGCGCCGAACGCCTTGGTGAACCAGTCATGGAAGGACGCACCGATGTGGTGCTCATGGGGTACGAGCACGCCGCCGGGCTCGTACACACGGGACTTCATGTTGACCTGGCAGCGCTCGCAAGCCTCGAAGTCCTGCTGGTTGATGCGGTGGAACAGCTCGACGGAGTGGTCGAGTTCGGGGCCCGAGTCGGGAACGTCCTTGGCGTAGAGCCAGTCGCATTCAACGATCGTCCGGTCCACCGAGACGGGGAACATGCGGTGGAAGATGACGTGGTCCGGGACGAAGTTGATGAAGACCTGGGGGTTGACCGTGACGCCCCAGTACTTGCGGTCCTGCTCCTCGGTGACGCCGGGGAGCCTTCCGAATCCGCCGGTGCCGTCGACGGTGAACGCCTCGGCGTCCTCGCCGAAGCTGATGCCCTTTCCTACGTAGTGCTGAGCCGCGTAGCCCTTCTTGTACTCGGTCACCACGCTGACGAACTCGGGGTGGATGGAGGCGCAGTGGTAGCACTCCATGAAGTTCTCCACCACGATCTTCCAGTTGGCCTTCACCTCGTAGCTGATCCGGCGGCCCACCTTGAGGTCGGGGATCGACCAGCCGTCGACGGCCGTTTCGTCACCGAAGCGCTCGGTCACCGTACGGATGACGGTGTCCTCGAAGGACGGCGGCTCCTCGGCGAGGCACACCCAGACGTAGCCGAGGTACTCGCGGACGTGGACCTCCTTCAGGCCCCATTCGATGGGGTCGACGTCCGGCATCCTGGCGATGTGCGGAGCCGTGACCAGCTTGCCGTCCAGGCCGTAGGTCCACGAGTGGTAGGTGCAGCGGATATTGCGCTTGACCGAGCCGAACTCGTCCGTGCACAGGCGCGTGCCGCGGTGTCGGCAGACGTTCAGGAAGGCCCTGAGCTCGCCGTCGTGCCCACGCACCGCGATCACGTTCTCCTTGCCGACCTGGGCGGTGCGGTACCTGCCGGGCGCGTCCACGTCGGATATGTGGGTGAAGCCGTACCAGTACTGGTGGAACAGCCGGTCCTGTTCCTGATCGAAGATCTGCGGGTCGCTGTAGTAGCGGCCGGGAAGGGTCGCCATCAGGCTGGCGGGCAGGCTGGGGGCCGTCATCTTTCGCGTCCTCTCTGTCGTTGTCGGTGCCACGTGAGTGCGGTGAGTCACTCTGTGTGCTCGGCGGACCACACGATGAGCGCGTCGTACAGCTCGTCACCGGCGATGGGGCACAGGCGACTTGAGGTCAGTCGCAGGCCTGCACCGCTGACGGCGGAGGCGATGAGGTCTTCGCTCAAGTAGGTGTTGTCGTGGCCCGCGGAGGCGACGTACTGCGCACTGCGGATCCAGTCCGCGCCGACGACCCGGCCACCGGCGCGTAGATGTTCCTTGACATGCCGGAAACACGCGCGGTAGCCGTCGACCGACGGGGAGAGGCCGAAGAGCCCGAACTCCGTGATGAGGTCGAAGCGCTGTCCGGTGAACGTGTCGGGCCATGACTGCATGGCGTCGAAGACGTGGTATCCGCTCATCCGTGCACGCATCTGATCGAGGTGTGCGGTGTCCTTGCCGTGGCGGTCGAGGACCTGACCGAATGCCCGGGGCACTTCCCCGCTCTGGGCGACTTCCCTCAGCACCGCGAGGGCCTCCGGCGCCGCATCGGTGCTCTGGATGGACCGGATGTCCGAGAGGGCGATGGACCAGAACAGGGTGCACGGCCCGGCGCCCAGGTCCAGCCAGTCACCGCTTGCTCCCGAGTCGGCGAGGGTGTCGAGGATATGCTCGGTCCCCATCCCGGGGCAGAAGTCGCCGACGAAGAAGTCGGTGAAGTAGGAGCGGTAATAGGCGAGTTGGTCGTCATCGAGACTCAGCGGGAGTGCGCTCATTTCCCTTCCCCTTGATCGGCAGCAGCCGGTCGAAGCAGCGTGATCATGCGTGCGGAGCCGGGCACCCACGGCGTGCCCGAGTAGTCACGGAGCATCCGCTCGATGCGCAGCCCCGCGCCGCCGACCAGCTTCTCGACCTGCTCACGGCTATAGCGGCGCAGCCGGATCGAGGACTGCCAGCGCTCGTGGACGGTGTCCCCTTCGCCTCTGCGGTAGGAGTAGTCGACACGCATGTGGGCGCCTTCGGCACGCTGCAGACGGGAGCGCTCAAGCCAGCCCGATGGCTGCAGTTGCCGGCGCCATTCGGTCACCGGCTTCCCGTCGGGAACTTCCGGATCGAAGTAGTCGGGCAGCGCGGAGCCGTCGCGGCCGTCCTGGCTGAAGCTGTACAGGTCGAGCAGGAGCGTGCCGTCCGGGGCGAGGTGCCGGGTCAGCCTGTCCAGGGCGCGTTCGGCGTCACCGGCCCCGGCCACCAGCTGGAACGCCTCCTGCGGGACCAGGATGAGGTCGAAGCGGCGGCCCAGATCCAGCTCGCACATGTCTCCCTGGACGGCGGTGAGCCGGTCACCGGCTCCGGCGGCCATGATGCGCTCCCGGACGCGCTCGACCATCGCCGGTTCCAGATCGGCACACGTCACCGCACGGCCGGTCGAGATGAGCCAGTCCGTGTTGCGGCCGGATCCGCAGGGTATCTCCAGGATCGACGTGACGGAGTCGGTGACGAGGCTGCTCAGAAAGGCCTGGTCGACCGTCGTGCGGTACTCCACCTCGTAGAACTGCGCGCGCTGTTCGTACCCCGCTTCCGGGGCGGCGCTGTCGGAGAGTGTCATGTCAGCGTGCCCCTGCCACGGCGGCGCCGCCATCGTGAACCATGTGCCGGCGGATCTCGTGGTGGGTCATCCGACCGCCTTCGGTGATCATTCCGTTGTCGGCGGTGGGCGCGGCGATGCCCTCGTGCAGGGAGTTCCCCAGCTCGATGAGGTACGGCGTGATCAGCGGGCTCACCGCGCGGGCCGCGGTGTGCGGGACCGAGCCCGGCATCGCGTCGATCTTGCAGTGCAGCACACCGAACCGCTCGTACACCGGCTCGGTGTGCGTGGTCTCACGATGGAACGTGGGCAGGTAACCGCTGCCGTAGCCGACCGTGACGTCGACGATCACCGAGCCGGCCTTCATCCGCCGGACCAGGTCCTCATCGATCATCGGCGGGGTGTCGTACGTCGAGATCAGGATGGCGCCGACCACCAGATCGGCCTGCTCCACCTCCTGTTCCAGGACGTCGGGGGTGTTGAGTCGGCACCTGACGCCCGGCGCCGAGGCCGCGTACCGGCGCAGGCGCTCCCGGTTGGTACCCAGGACCACGACGTCGGCGCCCAAGGCCTGGGCCGTACGGGCGGCGGCGGCACCGGCGTTGCCGTAGCCGATGACGACGACGCGCGGCGGCCTCACATATGGCACGTCCGCGAGGAGCACCCCCGAACCGCCCAGGTGGCTCTGCAGGTGATAAGCGGCGAAGAGAACTGCCAGCTTGCCCGAGATCTCACTGTCCGGAACGGCAAGCGGGAAGATACCCTCCGGCGTCTTGAAGAATTCGTAGGCGTACGCCCTGGTCCCCGACTCGAGGAGTCTGGCGGTGAGTTCAGGGTTGCCTTCGGCGTGGAAGAAGGCCCCCAGGGTGAGATCCTCTCGCAGGTACTGGTACTCGTGCGGCCCCGGCGCCTTGTACTTGAGCACGAAATCGCTCTCGCGCCAGGCCTGTTCGGTGGTGACGACCTCCGCGCCCGCGGCCTTGTAGTCCCGGTCGAGGACGCCTGTTCCGGCCCCGGCATCGGCCTCGACGAGAACGTCGAATCCGGCATTCCGGAATTCCCTCACCTGCTCCGGCAGAGCGATGACTCGCTTTTCCCCTGCCCGTGTCTCCTTGAGTACGGAAACGCGCTTACTCGCTGCCATTTTCCCTCCACGAATTCAACGTGCACTGTTGGCTCGGATCAGTCGGCGCCTCGCACGGAACCGGCCCCAGGAACGACCCGGGACCCGTCAGAGGAGTTCGCTCACACGTGGTTGATGCCGCGCTTCAGCTCAGCCACCTGCACGTGGTCGGGGTTGAACGCCTTGCGCAACACGGGAATCGCCTTCCGCGGATCGGAGTCGCCACAGGTGAACACGTCGATCGCCGCGTACCCGGTCTCCGGCCAGCAGTGAATGGACAGGTGCGACTCGCTCAGGACGGCCACTCCGGTCAGACCCTGCGGGGCGAAACGGTGCAGCTTCAGCTCCAGGAGGGTGGCACCGCAGGCCTCGACGGCGTCCCGCATAGCGTTGGACACGATCACTTCGTCATCGAGTGACTCGGCACCCCACATGTCGAGGGTGATGTGGATTCCGGCATAGGAGAGGCCGTAGTCATCCATCCGGTATTCGCCCGGGAGCTTCTCCACGGTCTCAGGCGCAACGGTCACGTCGGTCCTCCTGACTCGGTGGTGCACCGGTGACGGCGTCAACGGTGCTTATTCCGGGATGCGGAATCAATTATCCGTTTCCGCGCCCTGGTGCTACCGAACCAGCCCGCCCTAGTCGGCCCCTCCCGTTCCCCTAACGAACCGCTAACTGATCATTTCGGAAGGAGGTTCGCGGGCGGCGGAGGCATATCAGACTGCAGGCCAGTTCGGGATGCCCGGGCAGGCGCTGTCGTACATGGCAGCCTGGGAATCGAGCGACTCGACCTGGTGCGACTCCACTGCCCGCCGAACCCGGTCTACGCGGACGACGAGGTGTTCGACGCCCTTGCCGCGTTGGTCGAGGACGGGACCATCGCGGCATACGGAGCTGACCGGGGCTCCGGTCTATATGCGAAGCCGGTTCACCAACCACCTCGGAACGCTCAGACGGGCTTCGTCCACGATCGTCCGCAGCGCCGCGACGTTGGCGATCAGCCCTCTGGCCTCGTCCCGGCTGTACGTGCCCGCAGAAGCTGCACGCTCTCGTCCCGGACGCCGAGGATGAACTCGCCGGCGGCCTCCGCTTCGAAGCGCACCACGTCCGCGACCGGGTCCTCAACCCGCCGCTCTTCCGACTGACCGATCTTCCATCAGGCGGCGCCGTGCCACAGCCTGTTGATAAGAACCCCACAAGAGCACTCGCAACGGAGCGCTGCCCCTTGACCACTGATGCGCTCCGGGTACCGCTCTCCCAGCACCCGTCGGCGGCCACCTCCTTGTCCACCGGCCTGCACGCCCGCTGCGCACCCGTCCACCGGGCCCGATCATGGCGCTCCAAGCGGGTCGCGCCGCACCCAAGAATCGATCACGGAAAGAGCAAAGGCCCAGGTCAGAAGCTATCTATCCTGGGCCTTCCCGGAGCCCCCTGTCGGATTCGAACCGACGACCTACGCATTACAAGCGATCAAGCACCAAGATCCTTGATCAAGGCTCTGGCCTGGGACTTTCCCGCCTCAACGTCAGGATGGGGCTCCTGACCTGCTCCTATCCAGTCTCTTCCCGTCCCGCCGCGTCCCGCACCGTCAAGATCGCTCTCGGGCGGTCCGGCCAAACGACGGCCAAACGAAGGGCCTTCGGCCCAACGTGGGCCGAACATTTCGGTCGGGGTGAGGGCTGTCGAGCCGAGGGGAGGGCGATCATGTTCGACGCCGCAGGTGACGGAGGGGGCGGCGAAATCGGGGCCTACGCAGTGCCGTTCTGACACGCGCGTCTTCTCTACTCCCCCATGAAGCCTCGATTTGAAGTGTGCCCGAGAGCGGCGTGCTGCCGCTACTCGGGCCTGGCCCCTGCTCGGAGGTCGATGCCCTGGACTCGGGAGGGCGGGCGCTCGACTCGTTCGCGCTCGTCGCGATCTGCGGGACGGCGCGAGTGGCCCGGGGGCGTACGTGCGGCGGGGCAATGGGGACTGCGTGCTGTCGGCAAGCGCACTAAGGCTCGAAGGCGGGTGTCACGTTCATCCAGGTTCCCCCCAAGTTGTCCAGTGTGTTCTCATTCAGCCATTCTTGGACTCGCTGGGCGGCGGCCATGGTGTCGGTCCCGGGCTTCGGCTCGGCCACGAAGGGCTTGGCGTTCGCCAGAGAGGGCGCCTTACACGGGGTACGTCATGGTGGCGCTCTGTCTGTTCTGGATGAAGGGGGCGCGGGCTTTCCGATGGAGTCGCCCGCACCCCCGGGGCGGTGGGCCGGTTCAGCTGGCGTCAGGGGGTGCAGGCGATTTCGGGTTCGGTGGTGCGCGGCCGCTTACTGGGCGCCTTGATCGCGGTGTTTCCGCCGCGGACCTGAGCAGTCGCCGTCGTGGTGTTCTCCGGCTCCTTCTGGGTGCGCCTGGAGCGGGGCGCTGCAGTGGTCTTGGCGCCGCCGGTGGCTGGAGCTGCGGTCCGGCGCTTTCGAGGGCTCCGCTGTTTCCGGGACTCGGAGGTGGACGTGGTGGCCGAGCCGCTCTGTGGTGTGGTGTTCGTGCGGGAGCGTTTGCTGGGAAAGGAGCGCAGGGACGGGCGCTTGCTGTCGTAGGCAGGCAAGAGGCGGGTGCGGATCTTCTTGGCGGTGGCCGCGGCGGGCGACGTGTGGGTGAAGGTGACGCCGGCGTTGTAGCGGCTGCCTTCCGTGAGGTGGACACTGTTGGCTGCCATGACCTTGGCGTCGTTCTCGTTGGCGTACTCGCGGGGCGGGACATCGGCAGCCCAGGTCTGGACGGCTTGTCCGCGCCACAGGTGGCGCAGGCCGACGCGGCGGCCATCGGGGTGGGTGAGAAAGGCGACGGGACTGGTCACGCTGTCGGGGTCGACGGTCCAGCCGCTGCCGAGCTGTTCAGCGGTGTTCTCGGCGAACTGGCCGAAGTGGGCGAAGTCGATGGTCTGGTTCTTCTTGCTGTCGGGGCTCTTGGTGCTCACTGCTGTCCTTGTCGTTCGCTGCGGCGTACCGGGGTGGTCAGGTCATGCACCAGCCGGAGTCGCAGTCCGCGTCTTCGTCGTCTGCGAGCGGGAGAGGGGCGGTGTCCTGCGGGATGGCTTCATCGAGCGGGACTCCTCGCCGGGTCAGGTAGGCCGCGTCCCTGCCCAGAGAGATGCGGCGCTCGATCAGCGCAGCTTCGAGTTCCGCGGCCTGGGCGAAGAGGTCTGGTTCGTCTCGACGTAGCTCGTGCCAGGCCTTGATCGTTTTGAAGGGGCAGAAGTAACAGGCGCTCTTGGGCGGGACTCGGAGACCGGCGTTCTCGATGATCTGGATGCAGTCGGTTCGGCGTAGGCCGAGGTCAAGCAGTGGGTACTCGATCGCTTCGTACGGTTCGCTGCGCCGCCGGTTGGCCCGATGCAGTTCGTCGACCGAGATGCCGATGGCCACGGTGACGGGGTCCGTGGGCGTCGCTCCGTGCTCCCGGAGCCAGCGGCCGACTACCTTGATCTTGAAGTCGGCTGTGCAGGAGCGTCGCCCTGGGGCTCCGTTGCTCATCCGCACGGGGATGGAGATGGAGCGGGATTCTGGCCGGAGGAGCTGCTGACGGAGCGTTTCAGTGCGACCGTCTCGGCGTCGCCGTTCGAGGATCTCCAGCCTGAGACCGTGAGCTGCCGCGTAAGGCTGTGCTACCTCACGGACATAGCGGAGCGTTTCGGGGTGCTCGCTGTCGTCGCCCACGTTGGCGAACAGGAAGGTGTCGTACGGGATTTCACCCTTGGCAGCCAGGACGAGGAGCGAGGTGGACTGTACTCCGCCACCGTAGGAGACGATCTTCATGCGGCCGCTCCCTCGGCAAGGCGATCCAGAGCGCGAAGCATGCGGCGCGCCTTGTGCTCGAACTGAGCCTGTTCCACGACCGCGTTGCGGTGCCGGATGGTGTCAGCGCGCCTGGTGAGGGCATCGCTCAGTCCGCCGTCCTCTGTGGCGAGGGTGTTGCCGCACCAGATGGCGACCTTGGGGCCGAGGTCCCAGCTGATCGCGTTCACGGCGGCGCAGGCTGTGGCCAGGGGATCGACGTCGTTGCCGAGCCAGCGGAAGTCGTGCGGATCGAGGTCGCGGTCCCGCATGGCCTGGGCGACGGAGCGGAACATGCCGCCGCTGCCGATGGCCGGCTCTCGTACGGCCATGCCGGGTTGCGACGTCCCGTTGTCGATGAGTACGCGCGCCATCAGGTCGGAGAGGCTGGGAGGTGTGTGGTACTCGCCGCGCCACTTCTTGTCGCTCTTGTGCCGTAGGCCGGTGAGGAGGGGGCCAAGGATGTCGGCCTCGGCTCGGGCTGACGGATCGTCCTGGGCAGTGAGGTCGAACAGCCCGTTGTAGATCGAGGTGTGGATCACCGCCTGGACGGCACGGAGTTGGTGTTCATCTGGCTCCTCCTCCACCCAGTCGTGAAGGGGGCGAGCGACCTCGATGAGATCCGGTCGGTGCAACCATTGGACTCCCCAGATCTCCCGGAAGAGGGCGGGGAGTTGCACCGGCACAAGAGTCAGAAGCCAGTCGCTGACGAGGGGCTCCCTGAAGAAGGAGAGCGCAGCCACCGTGCCGAGCGGAATCTCCATGCGACTTCCGCCGTAGTGGCTGTACCAAGCGGCGATGACGTTCTCGGCGATCTCGTGGGCGAACCGGTTGGGGTCACCCGCGATGAAGAGGCTGCGGTCGCCGGGGCGACGTCGGCGGAGCTTGGGCTTCGCGGCTTCGGTCGCGCGCCGCTTCTCGCGTTCCTCCAGCTTCTGTTGCACCTCGCCGAAGAGGTCGTACTGCGTCACGCCCATCACCGGCCGATCGCCGAGGCGGCCGACGTGGGGACGATGACGTTCTCCCGGCTCCAGGCGCATCCGCTGAAGTCCAGGCATTCGGCATTTTGCTGAGCCGGTCTTGAGCCGACTGTGAAAGTGAGCATGGGTCTCTTTCCGATTCGTGGCATGGGTGGGAGCCCCGGGGCCGAGCCGCTCGCACCTGCGCGGCCCCGGGGAGTCAGGGGTTCGTTACGCGTATTCGGACTTCCAGGCGGTCACGTAGGCGCCGACCTCTTCGGCCAGAGGCCTCAGGGCGAGGTCGCCGGACGGGTCGCCTTCGGGCGTCGTCGTGTCGTAGATGACCTTCGACGTGCCGTAGGTGTTGTCGATGTGGACGGCGCTCCAGCCGCCGAGCTCCGAGCGGTCGTCGTGCCAGGGAAGCGAGTGGCGGCCCGCGATGGCGACGTACTGCTCTCCGTCGCCGGTGAGCTGGACGGTGATGTTCAGCTCGTTGCCGCACCAGTCCACGCCGACATCCGTGCAGTGTTCTTCGAGGGCCGCGATCACGTCCGCGTAGAGCGAGCGTGCTCTGTCCTCGTCGGCCTGGCGCAGGAGTTGGACGGCGCTGAGGTAGGTGAGGGTCACGATTCGCCCCCCTGGTCATAGGTGAGGTCCGGTGGGACGTGGCGCTCGCAGACGAGGGTGAGCGGTTCGCCTTCCTCTGGCAGATTGACGTCGAGGGTCTCCGTGGTTCCGCACAGCAGGCACTTCATGGTGATGGTGCGGACTATGCGGTGCATCCGTACGTGCGTCTGCCGGGGCAGGTGAAGACGGGGTCCGGCGCCGGGGAGCGCGATGTCCACGAGATGTACGTCGGGGGCGACCTCGAGGTCCTCGACCCAACGCACGACAAGAGGTGTCCTGGGTGTCGTGTCGAGGCTGAACACGTCGCCGGGGCGCAGCTCCCTGGCTTCGACAGGGCGGTCGAAGCTGATGGTGATCAGGGCGTTTCCGCTGCTGGTCATAGGTTCTCCTTTCCTTGGCTCTTCCTGCACGGGAGCTATTCGTCGAGGACGGTGATGGGCTTGCCGAGAGGGCCGTGGTCGAGTTCGTCCGCGATGTGCGGTGGTACGCGGGGCACGCGGACAGCGGCGAGGACTACGTCTCCCTGGCCGAAGTCGACCGTCACCGTGGCCTGTTCGGTGTTCAGGGAGGTGACGAGGCCGTACGCGGGGAGATCGGGATGGCGGACCCAATCGCCCTCGGAGAGCGGAGGCAGGTGCTGGTCGCACAGCCCGGGGTCGCGGAGCGAGAGATGCGAGGCCGACGGTCTCCAGCACAGGGCGCCGTCGGGGTGGGTGTGCTCGCAGCCTCGGGTGACATGGCCGTAGCCGTCGCAGCGGACGAGGAACTCGCTGGGGGTGGGAGCAGTCGTGCGTACGACGGCCAGGGTGACGGAGCCTTGGGGGCCGTGGTCGTGGTGCGTGACGTGTTCGATGGTGAGGCCGATCGTGGTCGGCCAGGTACTGAGCACGGTGACGGCCAGGGCCTGCGCGTGCTGGGCAGGAACTGTCGGCGCCGTGGTGCACTGAACAGTCAGGCTCATGACAAGCTTCCCTTCCTGTCGACCGCGGGAAGAAAGAGAAGCGCGGTGCGGTCTTCCGGCCCGCCCATGGGCAGCAGGTGTTGTGCGCTCAGGTGCGGCAGGGCCTGCATCTGGGTGGCGAGGGCGCTGATCTGCCGTTCGGTCTCGGGCGGCCACAGCGGGTGCTGGTCGTCGGCGACCATGGGTCCGTCGACCGTTCGAGCCACTTCCCAGATCTCTGCCTTGGTGACGGCCCGGACGCGGCAGGGGTCGGCCGAGTAGTCGACGGTGAGCAGGGCGGCGTCCGGATGGTGCGTACGAACGAGCTCGGCGATCTTCGACGCACGGTCTGCGGGAGGCAGATCGAGTACCCACAGGCCATCCGCGTCCGGTTCGGGGCGCACCGCGCTCCACGCTGCGGATGTCAGGCCGGAGAGCGCGTCGGTCAGGTCGTCGGTGATCTCGTCCAAGTCGAGTGCTGCCTGGGCGACTTCGGCTGGGATGCGTGCCTGGGTTTCGTCGGCCCCGGGCTGCCAGAGCGCTCGTAGGTCTGCCTGCTGTGCCCGTGCGTAGTGGGCGAAGGTGAGGTGTGTGGCGGTGGGGAAGGCCGCGCGGATGCGGGCGGCGATGTGGTCGAGGACGCTGATCTCATAGTGGGCCTGGGCTTGGTTGAAGGCGCGGACTGCTGTGGCGCGGTGGCGCAGCGTCTCGGTGACCTCCGGTTGCTCGTTCATGAGCGTCCTTGCTGCTGGTGGTCGGCGCGCTGGATGACGACGGCGGTGGCGTTGTCGGCGCCGGTGAGTCCGCCGGCGCGGGCGAGGATGTTGGCCGCCTCGGTGGCGTCGGTGCTGGAGTCGCGCAGGACTGTGGCGATGGCGTGTTCGGCCAGGTGTCGGTGAACGCCGTCGCTGCACAGCAGCAGGCGGGTGACGTGCCGTACGGGCAGGTGGGCGGTGACGAACTCGTTGCGGCCTACGGTGCGGGTGACTTCCGGCCCGTAAGGCGCGGGGTGTCTCCCGCGTCGAGTTGCCTCGTGGATCGGGGTGGCGGCGCGGTGGTCGAAGGTGGCGCGTTCCAGGACTCCGGACTCGTACAGGACGTAGGCGCGGCACAGCCCGGCCCACGAGATCCACAGACGGCTGTGATCGGCGGCGAGCATCGCGGTCACGATGGAGGCGTCGGCCGGTTCCGCGGCGCGCGCGACGTTGTGTTGCTGGACGTACTGGCCCTGCTGGATGGAGGCGTAGTGGGTGGCTCGGCGGGCGCGTGCCGCCTGGCAGCCCTGGCCGGGGTCGTGGGCGAGGGTGGCCTTTGCCGCCGCTGCGGCGGCGAGCCGGGCGATCGTGGCTGCTTCTTCGGTGTCGCCGATCCCGTCCGTGACGGCGGCGGCGATACGTCCCACGGCGTCGTTGCGGCTGACTGCGTACGCGTCAGCCTGGATGTCTCTGCGGCCCTTGCTCTGGGCGGAGCCGGTCAGCCACTTGTGGCTGGGCATGGGTGAGTTCCTGCTCTCTCTTCGTGGAAGTCGCGGGGATGTGCCCGCGCTGTGGACCGGAGCGGAGCCCGAGGCCGGCCGCTCGCACCGGCGCGGCCTCGGGCGCGATCAGGGCGGTTACGCCGGCTGGGGTGTCGGGGTGGTGTCCGTGGCTGCGGCTTGGAAGTGGGTGCAGGCGTCGCTGTCGGGCGGGCTGTGTTCGGTGGCCCATTGGCCGCAGCCCGAGCAGCGGGGGTGGCCGGGGTCGGGGACCGGGGTGGCGATGAAGACCCCGGGCAGGCCGCTGTAGGTGAAGCTCACCACGCCGGTGACCTCCTCCAGGCTTGCCGCGCCTCCGTCGCTTCTGACGGCGCGCACGATGGCCATCCGTACGCGGCCACCGGAGCGGATCACCGAGCTCGGGTGGTGGTCCGGCAGGCCGTATGACTCCTGGTAGGCGACCGCGTACGCGGGGAAGGTGACCTCGGCGGGATGGGTGAGTGGGCGGGCTTCGAACTGCCAGGGGCGCGCGTCGTTCCGGAGCGCTTCCTCTGCTTCCATCGCGGCCGAGACGATCGTGTAGACGAGGTCTTCCCTGCCGTCGCCGAGCCCCACCACTTCGGCGGCTCGGCGGCACATCTGACGGAATACGTCCGGGGAGTGCCGGTCCGTCCACTCCTGTGCGGTCATGGATCGCCCGATGGCCTGTTCGTGAGCGCGCAGGTCGTGTTGCAGCGAGTTGGCGACCAGGCTGACGGCCTCGTGGATCTGGAGGGGGCTGACGTCGCGCTTGGCGGCTTCGGCGTACAGCAGTTGTTCGCGTGTGTGCTGGTCCACGGTCTGTTTCCTTCGTGTGTGAGCTGGTCCGCCAGGTCCCGCCGCGGGCGGGGGGCTGGCGGGGCTAGGGGAGGTGGGGCTGTCGGTGGCCTGGCTGTGGAGGTCGGTGAGTCGGGCGGAGAGGCGTCTGCCGAGGGTGCGCGGCAGGGGGTTGGTTCCGTGGTCGTCGGTGACCGACTCCAGGCGCCATCGGTGATGGCCTTCGCGGAGGCTGAAGTGGGCGAACTGGCCTCTTTGTTGGCCGTGGAGTGACAGCCTGTGGACGGTGGCGCCGTCTGCTTGGCGCTGGGTGGGGATGCCGACGACGCGGGCCGCGAGGACTATCGCGGCGATGTCGGTGATGTCCATTTGGTTCCTCGCACTCTGGTGTTGTCGGGCCCTGCAAGGGTCAGGAATGGCTAGGCACTGTCTCCACGTATGGAAAGGCCATAGAAATGAGACTGCTCGTCAGAGCAGATCCCGATAGAGGCCGGCTCGGCCGGTGACCTCGCGCAACGCGGCGATCAGGAGGTGTCCGGTGCCTTCGATGCCGAGGACGTCGCGCGCGAATTCGGGCGGGCTGATCTCGCGTCCGACCACCTCGCCGTACGCGGTCGCCATGCGCTCACCCGCCTCTGTGGCCAGTCGCTGCGCCTCGGTGAACTGCCCTGGGGTGACGCCTTCGCGGACGAGGCTCGTTTCGAGCGCTTCCCGCATGTGCGGGGTGACGGGCTTGAACACTGGCTGAACCCTTCGCCGGTCGGTGAGTGTTGATTGGGTTGATTGATATAACTTTATCAATCTTGATCATTCTCCGTCAAGGCTCCTCTATCGGTGACGGATTGGGTTGCGTGGCCTTCGCCGTGTCGCTGGATCGCCTCGCGGGCGGCCCGACGGGCTTCGGCGAGCGTGCCGTCGCGCTCCTGCCGCGCGACCTGCCCTCGGCGTGCGCGCAGTCCCTGCAACCACAGTTGGGTGCGCAGGTGTTCGCGTTCTGCGGCCTCTTGGTGAGCGTCGGCGTCAGCTGCCCTGCGCTGCGCCCGCGGATTCGTGCCGCAACCACGGCAGTTCACGCCGGGTGCGTGCGGATGTGCGGCGCAGACGCTCCCTCGGTCCGGGGCCTCGTGATCGCTCTCGCGGTGGGGCAGGGGGTTGTTCTGCTGGTGGTTCTCTGACGGTTCCCCGGCCAGATTGGCCGGTTGGTCTGCCTCACTTGGCCGCTGGCCAATCTGGCCTCCGGTCACTCTGGCCGCCGGTTTCGCCCCTTCGCCGTCCCGCTTCGGCGCCTCCTTGGGAGGATCCTTGGGAGGAGGTGCACTCGGGCGAGGGTTCTGGATGGTGTAGCGGTTGCTCGTACGGCGCCCGTGGGAGAACCGGGGCCTGGACACGATGAAGCCCTCCCGCTCCAGCCACTCAAGGTGCCGACGAACCGTGCGCTCCCCCTGGCTGGTCTTGATCGCGAGGGTCTCCTGTCCTGGAAAGCACGACCAGGCCTCGTCTGCGAAATCGCACAACGCCAGCAGGACGAGCTTCGCTCCGGGATTGGTGATGCTCTGGCGGAAAGCCCACGCCACGGCCTCAATGCTCAAGTCCGGTCCCCCTGCTCCTTCTTCCACGCGGCACGCCAGCGCGAGATTGTGCGCTGCTCGGTGCCGAGGAGGTCGGCGATTGCCGCGAGGGCATGCCCCTCGCTCGTCATGAGGCGCGCGGCAAGCTGCTGTTCGGCGTGGTTGAGCTCGGGCACTGGCAAATCGCCGTTGACGGCACGTTCGACGGCCAGGAAGTCCATGCCGGACGCTCCGGTCTCCGTGGTGCTGACGTGGATGTGACGGACCCGCGCCTGGCGGGAGGGGTCGGTAGCCCCGACGACGGATGCGGAAGCGGTGTTGTGTGGCCCCGACACGTAGGTGGTGGACATGATCACCTTCGCTGTGCGTCGTCGAAGGTGCGGCCGTGGTCCGAGTCCCGTGCGGCTTGGTGCTCGGCCTCGGGACCGCTCGCGGCCTCGTCCGTACCGGTCTGCGGCTCGGGCGGGATGCCGTCGCTCTCGAGAACGGCGAGAGCGGCCTCGTGGCGGCCTGATCGCAGCAGGCGGACGGCTTCGGCGTTCGTCTGCTCCAGGACGACCGCGATGTCCCGGGCCTGGTCGCATTCGATGAGAGCCGCGACGGCACGTTGCCGCCATGACCGGGCCGAGCGCTGCAGCTGGTCGATGACGGGAGCGACGACCTTCATCGCGTCACTGGCCAGGTCGGTCGAGAAATCGGCATGCCCCAGGCGAGGCCAGCAGGAGGCGAGGTGGTCGGCGATGCGCTCCTGCAGTACGGCGGGCGGAGGGCCTGCGGGCTGCGCGTCGGTGCCCAGTGCGTCGGTCGAGGGCTGGAGGATGGCGAGGAGTGCGGGCACAGGGTTGTCGGTGCCGCCACCGTCCTGAGTGGTGAGCAGATCCAGTGCGGCGTCGATGCGGGCTTCTGGTGTGTCGGTGAGCGGGTTCGTGCAGGGCTCGCTGAAGACCGTGGTGTCCATGGAAGACCTTCCGGCGGTTGGGTGGATAGCGGGGATTCGGGGATCTGGTTGTCGGGGTGTCGGGGCAGGCCGGCCACCGGGCGCCGCGGCCCGCGCCCCGGTGGCCAGCTGGTCGGGGTGTCAGGGAGCGTCAGAGAGGCGCGAGACGTTGATGGTGCGCGAGGAGCGGCCGCCCGACTTCAGCGGCACTTCGAGGTCGAGGTCCTGGAGGATCCGGATCATCGCCTCGGGGTCCGGTACCGGCGGCCGCGGGTTGCCGCCTGACCAGGAGAGCCTGAAGGTGCCGTAGGCGCCGGGCTCCGCCGCGTCGAGCACCTTGCGGGCCTTCGCCTTGCGCTTCTTCGCCGCGCTCTCGATCTCGGCGCTCTCCGCGTAGGCGCTGAGCGCCGAGGTGATGTCCTCACTGCCCTCGACCAGGATGGTCTGCGGGGCCCGGTCGACGGTCAGAGCGTCCAGGTTCCAGCAGGCGCTTTTGAAAGGGCAGTTGTCGCAGATGACCGACAGGCCGGGGCCGTCGAGATCGCGGGGCATCGCCTCTGGCTCCGGGCTGGCGAGCACGTCCTCCGCCCAGGAGAGCGCCTGATCGGCCACGTCCTGGTCGTACGGGCGCTGGTGGACGACGACCTGCCCGTACTCGCGGCCTACGTAGCGGAGCCGTACGACATCGACGGGGAGCGGCTCGCCGACGGGGAGATCCGGATGTGCGGTCAGGCCGCCTGTCCGCAGCAGGTACGCATAGAGGTGGACCTGAAACCACTCGTTGCGGCTCGGCCCCTGGCGCACGACCATGTCCAGGGCGCGGGTGGACTTCGTCTTGAGGTCCTCCACCACGCCGACCCCACCGTTGTACGGGTTCGTTCGTCCGGCGAGCGCGGCGGGTGCCCAGTAGGCGTCCGCGTGTCCGAGGAGGGTGCCGTTGGTGAGTTCGAGTTCTGTGAATGCTCCGTACTGCTGCTCCAGTACGCGCAGGATGCCTTCGTGGAGCCAGGTGCCGAGGATCGCGGCGTGCATGGTGTCGGCGAGATCGGTGGGCCAGGTGCCGTGCGCCTCGTAGGCGGCCCGGCGCCTGCACAGGCCGATGGAGGAGGGGCCGAGGAGCTGTTGGCGGGCGCGGGGGCGAGCGCGGTCGTCTCGGTGCGCGGCCTTCCACAGGTCGGGGATGGGAATGGTGCTGGTGAGGGTGTCGCTGGGCATGCAGGGTCCTCGCACTCTGCTTGTTGGTGGGGCGTCCCGTCTGCGGCGGGACAGGTGGTGGCTGGCAGCTGGCGCCGGGCGGCTACGACTTCTTGCGCGCGGGGGCCTTCGGCGCCGTGGTCCGGCGGCCGTCTGACTTGGAGGCGGCTGCCGTGGCTGCGGGTCGGGATGAGGCCTTTGTGGCGGGGCGCTTGGTCGCCGACGCCTTCTTCGCCGCTGCCCGCCTGGTGGCCCGTTGGCCCGGCTCGCTCTCCTTCGACTCCTGGTCGCGCTGTTCGCGGAACGCCGCGATGCGGGCGGCCATTTGGGGCGAGCCGGGGTGTTCATCGGAGCCTGCCAACAGGCGGGCGAGGTCGTTCAGCTGCTCTGCACCGGCGTCCTGGTAGGACATGTCGTTGAGCTCGAAACAGATGTCGTTGACCTCGCCAAACGTGATCCCCAGGATGTCGGCGGTGTGCTCGACCTCTTGGCGGGCGAGTGGCAGCGGGTACGGGTCCATCGCGGGCCTGTCGGCCGCGTCTGCGGCGGCGGTCTCGACAGTTGCGTCGGGTCGACCTTCGGGCGCTTCGTGCTGAGTCGATTGCGCGGCTGGTTGATCGACCACTACCGCGTCGACCACATCGGCCTCTTGCGCATCCTGCTGCCCGGTCTGGGGCTCCTTGGTGAAGTGTCGCGAGGAATCGGCAGGCGCCGGAGTGTTGGAACGACGCAGCCGGGAAGCCGCCGCCTCGACGCGTTCGCGGGTCTCGGCAGCGTCCGCCGCGTGCATCTCCTCGTCCACGTGGAGCCCGGACAGGTCCGCCGGGCAGGCGCGCCGCAGTGCCAGGGCTTCGGCGACCTTGCTCAGCTGGCTCGCCGGCATCTGCGGCCACAGGCCGCCGATTTTGTAGTCCTGGGACTCGTAGTCCCACACCTTGGGTGCGTACTCGCGCCAGTGCGCGACCGCCGGAAACCGTGAGTCTCCGCGCCAGAGGACCACCCTGCAGGCGGCCGGCGATTCGTCCCGCAGCCACACGGTGTGCTCGCCGCCTTCGGCGTCGTACCAGACGAAGTCCTCGTAGGCGAGCGGCTGTCCGGCCCGGTCGGCGGCGCGGCGGGCGATGAGCCGGTAGCCGTCGATGCCTGTCTGGATCGTCCACCGCACCTCCCCGCGTGAGCGCCGCTTGATCATGTAGATCTGGCGCCCGAACGGGTCGAGCCCGGACGCCTTGCAGTAGTGGAAGAAGATGCCCAGTTGCGCCGGGGCAGCCTCGGCCAAGTCCGGGAACGCGGCGCGTAGGGCGCGCAGTTGCTGTTCCTCGAATGCCTTCTGGTCATCGCGGATCGCGAGCCAGGTGACGGGTGGTTCCGCCATGTCCCCTCCGGTCAAGAGATTCACACCAATCGGTCAGCCATCTGTCTCCACGTAAGCAGAGAGCAAATGGCATTGACATTATTTTATTTGCCTAGCATTTCGAGCGTCAAGGAGTCTCTAGCGCGGCGGCTTGTGGCGCTGCGGCGCAGCTGCAGCACATAGGCACCCGCCACCTCGGGATGCTTGCCGCGCAGACGTCTCGCACGGTGAAGCGTGGACTACAGCCAGCCCCTCGCCTGTCGACGGCCGCCCCGGGTGCGGCAGATCACCACCGCTGGCGCCGCCGCCCACCCCTTTCGAGGCGGACCCTTCTTGGCGATCCACGACCATCCATCCCCCACCAGATCAAGCACCGTCTACACGGATGCAGAGGTCACACTGTAAGCCGCGATCTCGGACGCGGCCAGGGTCGGATCGACGCACTGGCTGAGTGGGGCAAGTCTGGTAGAGGCAGGCCTGAATGGCTCAACTTCGCTGTTCCCAGGCGCAGTTACTGCTGGCGCATTCGCGTAGCCATGGGGCACGGTGGACGCAGAAGGCGCCGCCCGGCGCCACCTGGTCCGTCGTGGGAACCCGGCTTGAGGGAGGGTGGACATGACCGCGTATCGCCAGCTCATGAACTGCTCTGCCGCCCCCGATAAGTAGCGCGAGGCCAGCCGGGAACAGCCACGGATTCGCCCCTGCACGCGCCGCAGCAGCGGCAGCAGCAGGGGTCAGGGCCGCATCTCATTTGCTCAGACGCGCGTGCCGCTCGACGGCCGTCTGTCTCCGCTGGCATCCCGGCCTTCCGGCCACCGGACGTTGTCCTGTCAACTGCCGCTCGCCATCGGAGGATTCCCATGACCATCACCCTCGTGCGGTTCGCCACCGCCCTACCCCAGACTCTGCTGGCGGTCGTCATCGTGCTCGCCGCCACGTTCCTGATCGCCCTCGCCATCGTCGTACGGGGCACCGCGCCCGAAGAACGCCCAGCGGTCTTACGGGCCTTCGCTCAAGTGCTCCCCGTACGAAGGAGATAGAGCACCGCCCTGGGGATGTAGCGGCACACATCCCCAGGGCGGCCAGCGCGGAGCTGTCGGCGTCAGCGCTTGGCGCGCACCGAGACGGTCAGGCCGGCCGCCCAGATCTCCTTGATGAAGGCGGTGACCTCGTCGAGGTCCGCCTCGTCCGGCTTGTAGCTCCGGGTGGGCGGCAGGGCAGGAGGCTCCGGCTTGGACTCGGTGCTTTTCTTGCGGCCCCGCGGCTTGAGACCTTCCCGCTCTCCGGCACGAACGCGCTCAACGGCCTCCGGCAGTACGGTCCGACTGCGCTCCTCGGCATCCGACAGGACCGTGTCGAGCAGCCACAGCGGCGAACCGGAGACGACGGCATCCTCCTCGGCGAAGCTGTTGCGCGTCCGCCACTGGTAGATGTCGCCGTACTTCTTCCCGAACAGCCAGGGAATCTCCTTCAGACCGATGACCGGCGGCATCGCTTCGACCTTGTCCACGACGCACCAGCCGCGCCGCTCGGCCTTGAACGCCTTGAGACGCTCCTTGTCGGCCTCGCGGACGTGCGGCTCGGCGAGGCCGAGCACGGTGGGGAGAAACCAGTACGGATTGCCGGAGACGACGAAGTCAGGTTCGGGCAGAACCCCGCGCGTCCGCCACAGCTGGGACGTCTGCCGTTCCACGCCGTAGAGGAACGCGATCTCCGAGTGCCCCAGCAGGTAGGGGAACGCTCCTGCTGCCATAACGGCCTCACGACCTCTCCAGACGGCGCATCTCACATATACAGAAAGCTTGACGCGTCAAGCTTAGTTGGGTGAGGGGCTGCAGAGTCCTTCAGGGGCATCAGCTGACGCGGTGCAGGTCCTGCCCGCCCCAGAATGCGATGTTGGGATACCGGCTGTCGCCCGCAGGTGCGGTCGCCCGGAACCAGCCGGCGGGAAGGCGGTGCGGCTGGTCCCAGCCCTTGTCTCGCGCGATGGCGGCGATGCTGCTGTCGATGAGCTGCAGGAAGAGTGCGGTCACTCCGCGGGCGTGACCGTTCTGGACGGTCTTCTGTTTCTTCGCGTCGTTGTACCAGCCGTAGCCGCCCTTCGTCGGCCTTGGCTCCGTTCTGCGGCAGCGCCAAGTGTGCGACGCCGTTGCGGAGATCAGATCCAGAGACGCCTTGACGTTCTGCTGAGCCGCCCGGCACACGGCAGCGAAGCGCTCTTCGGTCGACATGAGCGATCAACGTAGTTCCAGACCGTTCGCATGTCCGGCAGTTGATGAACTCCAGAGTGCTCACCTACCCTGGCGTCCTCTTTCCTTTGTGGAAGTGGCGCCCCGGGATTCTGACTCGCACTCTGGTCCGGGGCGCCGTCATGTCCGGCGCCGGTAGTGACCCGGGGGTGGGCCCGTCCACTCCCCTACTCCCCCAGGCCTCGCACCAGCACGACGACGACCGAGGCGACAGCGGCCAGCGCGGCGATGGTGGGGAGCGGCCAGCGAGTCCGCTCCAGGGACGCCACTCGGTCCTGAAGGTCCGCGAGTTCCTTGTCGGTTTGGTCGGAGCGCTGCACGAGCAGCGCGAGTTGGCCGTCGATCCGGGTGAGCCCGAGCTCCAGGGAACGTCGCAACTCAGCCAGAGCTAGGGCGACTTCTCCATCCGGCACGCTGCCTCCTCCTTCTGCCTTCTGCTCGCGGGCCGCTATTCGGCGGCGCTCGCCGGGTCGGCCTTCCTGGACAGCCATGAGCCAGTGCCCCAGCGGCCGAGCACGGTCCCGAGTGACGCCTTGAAGGCGGCGAGCGCGGCCGGCATGGCGGCGACTGCGGCCGACTGCCAGGTGGACAGGTCCACGAGGTCGGTGGTGTGCGAGGCGGCGATCAGGCCGATGAATGTCTCGACGTACGTGGCGAGGGTTCGTTCGGCGACGTCCGCGAGGGTCTGGGGCATGGTGTCGGGCTGGCCCTTCCGTGTGCTGGAGCCGGGGTCCGAGGCGGCGCGGCGCTTGGGGTTGGGGACGCGGAGTTTGGTCCAACTGGACTGATCAGGAAGGCCGCCAGCACCTGATCCGCTGTGACCGCACTTGAGTTGCCAGGCGGCGTACGAGCGGCGGTGATCGTCACTCCATGTCGAGCCCGGACCGTGGGGGAAGGTGTCGCAGCCTTTGACGACCAGGCGCTCGCCCAGGGCCGCGATGAGGTCGGAGGAGTGGCCGTTGCGGAAGTGGCCGGCTCCGGGGAAGGCTGCGTACTTTGACTCCGAGGCGTCTGCGGGTTCCTTCGGCTTCTCGGGTTCCGAGCTCGGCTCGTTCGGCCTCGGCCTCGGCTTCGACCTCGGTTTCGACCTCGGTTTCTGGTCTGGCATGCCCGGATCGCGTGGCCCGCCTGCTCTCGACTTGAGCTCCTTGGCGACCCGGGCCCGAAAGTCGTCCATGTCGATTCCGTACGGGTCGGACTTGCCGGGCTTCCACTCCTTGTGGCCGATCACACTGTGTTCGTTCCAGCCGTGTGCCTTACAGATCGCGGCAGCCGCGCGTGCCATCGCGTCGACTTGAGCTGCAGGCCAGTTCTGGCCGCGGCCGGAGTTGATGCACTCGAAGCCGTAGAAGTGCCGATTGCCGTCTGCGTCGGGCTCGTTGTCGGTCGGGAGGTTCTCCTTCTCCGCCATGACGGCGAGGAGGACGTCGGTGTCGCCCATGCCGGCGTGGTTGGCCCGTCCGTACCCGACGAGGTGGACGGTGCCAGAGCGGTCGATGACTCCGTGGCAGAGGGGCCCGGGCAGGTCGTTGTAGCCGTTGCGGCACAGCTCGACCATGTCGTCCTCGGAGGAGTAGCCACCGGTGTGGTGGATCATCACCCCGTTCATGGGGCCCCAGTTGCCGTGGGTGTTGCGGTTGTGGGTGCGCCAATTGCCGTGCTCTACGACGCCGAGGCGCGCGTTCTTGAGGGCGGACAGGAACTTGTCCGCGGAGAGGGGAGTAGCCACCTGCTCATGCCTTCAACCGGTGCCCGGTGGGCAGTTGGCCGCGGCCGGGGTGGTCCGGGTGCGGTCCCTCGGTGGGCTAGCGCTCTTCGCAGGGCGGGTGGAGGGTCACTCGCTGGTGGTGGAGTCTAACGACGATGTCAGCTATCGATGTTCGGCCGTCCCGGCTTGAGGGTTGGGGACCGGTTCGGCACGTTGTCTCCGGCTCCTGACGGCCACTACGACCAGAACTCGTCGTATGCCGCTTGATCCGCCCAAAGCTCCCAACCTTCGACGATCTTGCCGTCGCTGATGTGGAAGACGATGGCATAGTCCATATCGAGCTCCTTACCCGCCCGCGACGCCGTGGCATGGAGCAGCGCGACCGTATGCGCATCGTTTGCGAGAACATCGTGGAGCTGCGGGCGGTACGTGCCACCTGACAGCTCGAAGTCCCGGGCGAACATCTCGAACGTGGCTTCGCGACCCTGGTAGTCCCCCGACAGCGGCCCCTGGCCTCCCAAGTGCCATGCGACATCGGGGTCGAAGACCTCCGCCAGCGCGTCCATGTCGTCGGCTGAGAAGGCCGCCATCGCTCGCTGGAACACACCGATGTGCGGGTGATCCGTCATCCCTTCCTCCTTTCGCTGGCTGTGAACGTAGTCCGAAGCCAGCTGGCAGAGTGAGGGCACACCGTCCGGAGAGGCGCCGCCACCTGATCGGATGCGACGCCCGGCAGACGACGGGACTGAGCCCGGGTCGGCACGACCGGGTATCAAGAGCCGAGATCTCGTAAGTGAGCTGCCGCGGAAGGAGGTTGGCCTGCCTCACGGGGCCTGCACTACGTGGGTTCTGAGTACGACAGCGGATGTCGACTGTCCGACGGATGCCTAGCGTCGGTGCCATGACGAGCGAAGAGAACTCTCCGAAGACGGAAGGCGCTGACCGTTTCGGAACCGGTGAGGCCGAGTGGCCGACCGGGGGGCCGGGGGACACGGTCGTCCGAGTCATGCTGGTCTTGTTCACTCTGGGCTTCGGCTTCGCCGTGAAGCTCTTCGGGCCGCTCCTGGCCATCGCGTGCGACAGCTGTCAGGACGGTGTCCGCACCCTTCGTTTCGGCGGCGCGATCGAGATCCTGTCCGATTACGTGGTGCCGGTGGTCACCCTGGTGACGGCCGTTGCGTTCCTGGCGCCTGACGACGGGGTCAAGGCGGGAGTGATCGGGTTGGCGATCCTGGGGGCGCTGTTCTTCGTGATGGTGGCTCTCGGGCATGCCGCGTAGGGCGGACAGGGCGGACAGGGCGGACAGGGCGGACAGGGCGAAACGTAGAGGGTGGGAGTTATGGGGCGCAGTTTCAAGTGGCATGCCGGGATTGCGGCCGGGTGCAGTGTGGTGCTGTTGGCGCTTGCTCTCCTGACGTTCTTGCCGATTCCGCTCGTGCTGCCGGAGTCAAAGTGGTTTGTGGCGGGGATCGCGGCAGTGCTGTTCCTGCTGTTCGGTGCCGCCATGTTCCGTGGCCTCCTCGCTGGAGGACTCGACAAGAGTGAGACTCGGCGGCTGTTCCGGCAGCTTCCGAACAAGGTGCAGTGGGCGCTGGGTGCGCTGCTGGCCGTGGGCTTCGGGTTGGGAGTCCTCACCTTCATCGCCTCGCCTGGCCGGGGCTCCCCTGAAGTCGTGGACGGTCGGTACTACGTACTTGTTTCGACTTTCAGTGAGCGCGCTCGGGTCGAGGTCTCGCCGAGCGAGTACGAGAAGCTGCGCGTGGAGAGCCAGCGGGACGTGCTGGCCGTCCCTGGAACTCTCTTCGCCGGTGCGGCCCTCTTTACCCTCATCGCCGGAGAGGCACGGCGCGAGCGAGTCGCGACTGCGGCGCTGTCCGGCTCGGTTCGACCTGGAGGCAGTACGGGTCCGGAAATGGACTGGAGCTACAAGGGGCCCTGAGTACGGGAACGGATGTGGCTGGAGGAGCGGCTTCGTAGCCTCCAAAACATGATGAATCTCGACAGCGCATCGGGCACAGATGACTTGGTGGATCTCAGTGGCCAGGGCGGAGCGCGAGGCCGAATCCGCGCGGTGCTTGCTGAGTGTCTCTGGCGCGCGTTCTTGGCCGGCCTGATCATTTTCCTCGGGACCGTAGTGGCGGCGCTCGGGCCGATCCTGGCGCTCGCATGCGGGTCCGGAGCGCCCAGCGGCTGTCAGGACGGGCTTCGTTCGGCGCGGTTTGACGAAGTGATCTCGGTGGTCGCGCTGTTCGTGGTTCCGGCAGTCACGGTGATGACCGTCATTGGTCTCATGGTGCCCCGCGGTGGCCCTCGGGTGGGCCGCATCGGCGCTCTCACTATCGGAGCGCTGCTCTGCGTGATCATGGTGCTGGGGCAGATTCCGGCATGAGAGGTATCTGGCCAATGGCGGCTCGAATGCGTTGAGTGGCGGTCTGAGTACGGCAGCTCATGCGGTCCGGAGAGCGAGGCAGGACGATGGGCGCATGACAACTCCTCCGCCTCCTCCTCCGCCTCCTCCTGGGCTTCCGCCGCATCCGCCCAACACCGGCTGTCCGGTGGCGTCGACGACACCGGCACCAGTGCCGGCGAGGAAGCGACGTGCGGTGCTGATCGGCGTCATCGCTGCGGTTGTCTTGGCATTGCTCGCCGCGGCGGGCGTGGCGTGGTGGCTGCTGCGTGACCAGTCCCCGCTGGCCGGGCGGCCGCGGGTGACCGACAAGGCTGCGGGGGTCTCGTACGGGATTCCTGAAGGCTGGAAGCAGAAGAAGGGCGAGCTCCTCTCCGCCTTCACGTCGACCATCGACAAGAAGCCCGTCAACGGCAAGGAGTGGGGCACGGTCATCGCCGGACGCGGCAACGCCGTCCCCGAGCCCGAGCTGAAGGAGAGGACAGAGCGTTACGCGTGGTCCAACGCGGAGTTCTTCTCTCCGAACGGAACGTCGAAGCTCCTGAAATCCGAGCCGACGGCGGTGGACGGTCGCGCCGCGCACACCGCAACCGTGCGGATGGAGGACGGCGACGGCGGAAACTTGTACATGCGGATGACGGTGGTGTCCGTGAATGACAGCCGTGCGGTCTTCTTGCTGGGGCTCTTCGCCGAGCCGGGGACGCCCGAGGAGGCAGATGTCGACGCGGTAGTGGCCAGCGCTTCCTTCGAATAGCTCTGCCACAGCGATGACCCCCGTCGGGCCGCGCCACGACCGAACACGAAGCCTCGGCGAAGCTGCCCGGACAGAGCAGTTCGCCAAGGCTCCGTGTTCATAGGCGAGTTGGACTTCCCACTCGGTTTCCGGTCCGACGGTCAAATGCCTCACGCACGCCGGACAGCGCGGTCTCTATGCGTCCTCGGATCGCGGACTGCGGTCGAGCTTGCCCAGGATGTAGACCATCGCCCCTGCCGAGACGGCCGTGAAAATGAGCTCGCCCCAGAGCGGGTCTATGAGGAACTTGTTGACCGCCGTGAGGATGACGAACCACGCGGCGAACACGAGAAACTTGTAGAGCATGACTGACCTCGTACTCAATTGACCAGAGAGGAGAGGCAGGCTGCGGCACCGGCCCCGACGGTGTTGACTGCGATCTCGCGCGCGGCCTTCTTGTTGACCCTGCCGACGATCAGGGCGGCCGCGCTCCCGACTCCCGCCCTCAGCAGGCAGTTCTTGGCCACCTTGGTCATCGGGCGGCCGGCGAGTGCCTTGCAGTACTTGGCCCTTTGCTTACCTGTCTTGCTCTTGTCAAAGTAGCAGTTTGCGATGTTGTGCTCCTGGACGGATCCACCGCGTGGGCCGCTGGAGCGGCACCGAGGGGGTGAGTGCCGCCAGGGCTATCGCCGCAACGATCTTGTTCTTCACTTATGCCTTGCCTGTGGGGGAAGGGAAGTTGTGTGCCATCAGTCAGCCCGCATCGGCTGGTGTCGGCGTTCGGGAAGAGGGGCTGGGGCGCTGGTGCGTTCCACAGCTGACGGCGGACCTTTTGAGCAGGTTCACCGACGGAATGCTTCAAAGTCCCTTGTTCTGAGGGGTAGTTACTCGGCGAACGTTGTTTGGCCACCGAGGCTTCAGGCGTTGAGCGCAGGGCTGAGTGTGGGCGCTCGCGTGACCGTCTTCCTCGCTGTGTGGGGCCTACTCACAGGGGCTTAGGTAGCAGCACTCAGGCGGAGCGCACCGGCTCCTTCTAGCGTTCGGGGCATGGATTCCACGCAGCAAGTCGATGCACGGGAAGAAGAGGCCCGCCAGCGAGTGACGGGCACGTGGTCACTCGTCCTGGGCGCGATTGCTGTCGTGTCCATCGTGTGTCCGATGCTCCCCGAGTATGTGCCGAACGTAGTGCGGTACTTCCCGGTCTACTTCATCCTGCCCCTTGGGCTCTGGGCGGTCGGATCGGGAGCCATCGCCCTGCGTCGCATGCGCGATGACGAGGAAGCCAGTCGTGCCCGGGCGCGGGCAGGGGTGTGCCTCGGCACGGTGGCCGTCGTGACGGTGGTGGGCGTGATCATCTGGTTCTGCCTGTCGATGGCCGCCGTCTCAAAGTGACTTTGAACCGTCCAGCCGACACGTCAGCCCATCCAACCCGACAGCGGTCACTGCTGCGCCACTGCGACCAGGCGTACGAAGGACGAAGTGGCCCTCCGGCGTCGCCTCGATGTGGACAGGGCGGCGGGAGTCGGACGGGGCGATGAGCGTGCGCGTGGTCTCTGGGCGGTAGTCCTCGGGCAGGAGGGCCAGCACGGTTCCGTCGTCGGTGCGGTTGTCGGTGAGGCCGATGACTCCCGAGAGTTCGAGTACGTCGGAAGGCGTCAGTCGGATCTGCGGTGATCGGGAGGGGTCGGGCACAGACGTCGGGCCCGTCAGAGGGAGAGGACGCCAGGTGGGGGCCGGCTGTTGTCGTGTGCGTTCCAGGCGGGAGACGCGGCGTTCAAGAAGGGCCAGGCGCTTGGCCAGTGTGGAGATGGTGTCCGGCATGCGCCCTACCCCTCGTCGTTCGGGCTGGCGGGGTCTTCGGGCTTCTCCATGCGCTCCAGGGTGAGCGTGATCCGCTCGGGTTCCTCACCGTTCGGTGGCCGCAGGGTCCAGGCGGTGATGCGGTGCCTGCCCTCGTACGTGATGTGTGGCTCGTGGAGCCGGATCAGCACGTCGTCGCCGATCGCCCAGGACCCGAAGGGGGCGGAGGGATGGTCGCGTACGTCGAGCTCGGTGAGTGTGGTCAACTCCTGCCGGAGAAGGCGTTGTTCGTGCGCTCGTCGGCGCAGCTGAGCGGCGTCCTTCTCCGAGGTTTCGAGGCGACTTTCCAGGCGTAGGCGGCCATCGCGGACGGTGTCGATCACGTGCGGACGTTTGCGGCCCTCCCCGGCGCCGAGGGCGATGACGGTCTGCGCGTACTCGTCGGCGTCGAGGACCACCTGTGGGGTGGTGGCGATGTTGATGCCGGAGGTGAAGACGGTGTCCTCGGGGCGCTGGCCCAGGCGGGGGCCGCCGAGGTGGATGCGGTGCTCGGGGCGTTCGTCGCCCCAGTGGACCGATTCGGTCCACTCCGGGCCGTCGTCCAGATCGGCAAGTTCGTCGATGACCTCGCCGAGGTTGCGTGCCTCGGACTTCGCCAGGACGTACGGGGACTTGGAGGTGCCCGTCTTCGTGCGCGAGCGGGTGTCGTCCACCGTGACGCGGAGGTCGCCGTCCGGCTGGTCCTGCGCGTACGCCCATACGTCGCGGATGATCTGGCAGGGGTCGGCCTCGATGTAGGGTCCGCGGCCGTCCAGGTTGCCGTGGAGGTCGTAGCGACGGTGGGGGTACGAGCCGAAGCCGGCGGCCTCGATCGGGTACGCGGCGCCCTGAGGCTCGGCCCGCCAGAGGACTCCGCCCCAGACGAGCTTTCCGTTCCGTTCGACGTACAGCAGCGTGTTGCCGGGGTCCAGGAACTCGGTGACGGGGCGGGTGAGGCCGGGCTCAAGGGTCGCAGAAAGGCTGCCAGGGCCGTTGAGTTCGGCGCCGCACTCGACGCCGGTCAGGGGGAGGTAGCCGTGCAGGATGTCGCCGGTCAGGGCGTGTGCGGCGAGGTAGCGGTAGTCGGGCGTCGGCGGCGTCATTCCGGGGTTTCCGTGCAGTCGATGGTGGCGGTGATTGCTGCGTACCGGCTGATGTACAGGCTGCTGCCCCGGTCGCTGTCCGTGTCCTGCTGCGTCTGTACTGCGAGGCGTTGGGTCCTGCCGCGTTGGTCCGGCGGCAGGGCGTAGGCGTGGGCGAGTGCCGCGAACAGGTGCGGAGCAGGGCCCTGTTCGACGTCGATGACCGTGGTCTTGCCCTTCGCCTCGCCCAGCGTCGTACGCAGCCGAGCGAGTATGCCGCCGTCCTCGGCGCTCAGTCCGGAGATCGTCAATGTGACGGTGGCTCGGCTCGCCCAGGCCGGGACCTCCACGTCCCAGGCGGCCTCGTCGGGCCACTCGGTCCAGGTGCCGGGCTCGCCGGGCAGGCGTTGTCTGGTGGTCGGCCAGGCGGTGTAGGCGCGGTGGTGGTGGCGGGGGTTCGCGAGCTGCCGTAGGTCCTTGATCATGTCGGCGGTGATGGTGCTGGTGTCGCGGGGCAGGGAGATATGGGCCAGCGGGATCGCCGACATACCCTCGGGGACCTCGGCCCTCTCCAGTGGCACGTCCTGGATGACGTGGAAGTAGCCGATGTCGTCGCGCGCGGGGTCGAGGTCGCCCTCGTACTCGGGATCCTCGACGCGCAGCACCAGCAGGTCGGTGCGCGCGAACGGGCCGGTCGGCTCGATGTCGATGAGGGCGTCGCCGATGTTGACCTGCCCGTACGCGCCCTGCCAAGGGCGGGCGCCGCGCACGATGGCCGAGCCGTCGGCCACGCGGACCCCGCAGGCCGGGCGCTGCAACGGCGAGACCTTCAGGTCGGCGGCTCCGGCGATGCCCTGTCCGCCGTGGACGAGGCCGCCGAGCAGGAGGCGGGTTGCGCGGGCCTGGGGGCGCGTGCCGTGGGTGATGAAGGTAGGCCGGACGAGGGTCAACTACGTCTCTCTTCTGGGGAGTTCATGCGTGTCACAAGGTGGTGTGGGCCGAGCGCCACGACAGGGTGAGGCTGCTGGTGGCGGTGAGGTCGTCGCCGCTCCAGGCGATCTCCGATGCGCCGGGCGGGAGGGCGAAGTGGTCGAGGCGGGAGCGCGGGGACAGGGAACCGGCGATGTTGGTCGCGCCGTTGCGCAGCGCCCAGCGTGTACCGGGGCGGGTTGCGAGGTCGACGTATTCGCCCGCGCGCAGGGACACGGCGACTTCGAGTCTCTGGCCGGTGACCGTGTTCCAGACCCTCGGCTGCGCGACGGGCCCCTTGATCCGTAGCGTCGGCCAGGCCGGGGAGTCCCCGGTGTTGGTGATGCGGCCGGGGCGGGCCGCCTGGTCCAGGCCCAGGGTCAGGTGGCTGGGAGTGTCGGCGTGGATGAGCGGGTCCATCGCGACGAACTCGATGTCGAGGGGGATCCACCCGTGCACCGAGCTGGCGATGCTGGTTGCCTCCATGCGGCGGATACGTCCGTACAGGCGACGCGTCTCGTGGCCCGGCCAGCGCGCCCGCAGCACGCTCATCTTGCCGGTGCTCGTACGTATGCCTTCCGCGCGGGCCGCCTGCTGGAGGCGCGAGAGGATCTTGGTCGCTGCCGTCGGGTCGCCGGGTGTCTTGATACCGGCCTCGATGCGCACGGTGCGGGGGCCGTAGTGGTCGGCTCCGGGGAGAGTTCCGTCTCCGATGGGGTTGTCCACATCCTGTGGACGGACTTCCGGCGCGCCGAGTCCTTCGATCTCGGCGATGGGGATCGGTGTGCCGGGGCCGAGGAGGACTGTGGATCCGATCTCTATCTGCCATTCGCGGAGTTCGGTCGTGAGTGAAGTCGGCTGATTTGTAAGGGACTTGGGGGTCATCGGATTCTCCCGCCGCGCTGGGCGTTGCGCAGACGGCGCATCATCTCCGTGCCGATCTGCTGAGGGCTGGCGGTGCTGTCGTGGACGGTGACCGGCATCGTGCCGATCAGCGGCTGCTGTTCCCGTACGACGACGACTTGTACGGATCGGCCGCTGCGGGCGTCGACACGGGTTGCTGGTCCTCGGGCGTCCGGGGCCGCCGGGCGGATTTCGAAGCGGCGGACGACGTCGGCGAGGGCGCGGGTTGCTGCGGCGTTCCGAGGTCTGGTGGCAGGCAGCCCGGCACCAGCTGTTGCCGCGCGGCGAGTGATACCTCCGTCGGCCAGCCATTCGACCTTGCCGTCGAAGCGGCGTACGACCTCTTCCACGATCTGCTTGCTGCGCTGCCGCTTGCCTGAGGCGAGCGGGACGTACGCCTCTCCGCCGGTCTCCGGCTCGCCCCAGATGCGCCAGGAACCGGCCGGTGCGATCTGGGCCACGTGGTCCTCGCGGCGGCCTCGTCCCGTACGCCCCTCGCGCCCGTCTCGCACACCTCCAGCCGCATAGAAGTCGAGGACCGATCCCTCGGCGTTCGGGCGGCGCAGTGCCTTCGGGATCGTCGCGCCGGACTGGACCTTCTTGTAGTACTCGGTGGTGTAGACGCCGACGCCGACCGTTCTGCCGCGCAGGGCGTTGATGCGGCTCTGGATGGTGTTCACGGCGTTGGTCGGGCCGCCGGTGGGGATGGTGATGCGGACCCGCTTGCTGCCGGGGACCTTCTCGATGCGGAAGCCGAGTGCCTCCAGCTGCTTGCGGGCGGCGGCGGTGGGCGCCCGTACGACCACGCTCTTCGCGCCGGGCGTCGACCGGATCTTGTCCCGTACGGCTTCGAGGCTGCGGATCGCGGCTGCGGTGGCGGCGGACACCTGGACCCGCTTCGAGCCGGGTGTGCTGCCGAGCTTGGCGATCAGCGTGTCCAGGTTCTTGCGTGCTCCGGCCGTCGGTGCCGTCACCTTGATCTGGCGGGTGCCGGGCACGGTCTTCACGGTGAAGCCCAGCGCCCGCAGCTTCTTCTGCGCGCCCTCGCTGAGGGAGTCGATACGGATCGTCTTCCTCGTCGGGAAACGGTCGAACTCGGCCTGCACCGCGAGCAGGTTGGCGAGCGTGGAGTCCATGCCGCGCGTCTGCAGCAGCAGTGACACCTGCGACGGAAGGAGTCCGAGGCTGTCGGCGACGCGTTCCGCCTGCTCGCGGGTCAGGCCGTAGCCGCGGGCGGCCTTGATGGCGGCTTCGCGGGCGTTCTGCATCTCGGTACGGGACTTCGCCAGGGCCTTCGGCAGCGCCTCGCCGTTCTGCTGAGCGAGGGAGTACGCGGACACGGCTGCGTCGGCCGCCGCGTCCGACAGCGAGGTGAGCTGCGTGTAGAGCTGCTGACCGTTGCGGGTGGTGGTGTTGAGGGTGTCGTCCTTGTTGACCAGCTGCTTGCCGCCGTAGCCCTGGTCGCGGTCCACGGTGTCCGCGGACTCGTTCAGGTCGAGGACCGCGGAGTTGACCCGGGCCTTCGCCGCCTGCAGGGAGATCTGGCCGCCGGAGAGGAGGTCGAGGGCGTCCTTGAGGGCGCGGGTCCGCTGGTCGGCGTCGGCGGTCTCGTCCGCCAGGGCGCCGACGGCCGTCTTGAGACGGTCGTATGCCGAAGTGCCGTCTCCCGCGCCGCGCTGCGCCTCGGCGAGCTGCTTGGCGCTCTTCATGGACTGGGCCATCTCACCCTTGACCGTGCCCAGTGCCTCGGCGGCCTGCTTCGCCCGCAGACCCGTCTCGTTGTACGCCTTCGTGGCGGCGCCCTTGCTGGTCGCGAGCCAGCGGACGTTGGACTCTGCGGTCGCGTCGAGCTCGCGCTGCAGCGCGCCGAGTGAGGTGCCCTGGCCGAGGTAGGCGTCCGTCAGGCGGCGCATGGGAACTCCGGCGCGGTTCATGACGTCGACGAGCCGCTGTTCGCCGTCCTGGACCTTCGCGTCCATCAGGAGCTTCGCGGCCTGGGCACGGACGTTGGAGTCGATGACACCGCCGGACTCCCGCAGCGCCGAGGTGAGCGACGAGACCCGCTGCTGGTGCGCGGCCGCCGCCTGGGCGGCCTTCTGCTGCTGGGAGGCAAGGAACCCGAGGCCGATTGTCACCCCGGCCAGAGCCGCGCCCCACGGCCCGCCCAGCGCGCCGACCAGGCCGGCGCCCGCGGAGCGCAGCCCCGAGCCGGCCGCGCGAGCGACGCCGTTGAGCGTGCCGATGAAGGTGGTGCCTGCACCGTTCGCGCTGCGGAAGGCGGATGTCATCTGGCCGAGGAAGCCGACCCGGGCCTGCACCGCCGCCCACGCCGCGCCGTAGCGGGTCAGCGACTGCCCGGATGCCAGAGCCAACTGCCGCTGCATCTGCATCTGTTGGGCGAAACCGTTGAAGGCGCCGCGTACGGGCCCGCTGACGGTGTTCGCAAGGCCCGCGAGCTGCGGCCGGGCCCGCGCGAACAGCAGCATCGCCAGCGCCGCCGACTGAATCGGGCCGGGCAGCGATCCGAAGGCGTTCACGAGCCCGCCGACCAGGTGCCCGATGGGCACGAGGACGATCGACAGGCCCGATACGGCGTCGATGACGAGGTTGGCAGCGGTGGCGAGAATGTCGAGCGTCCCGGCTGCCGCACCGCCGCCCTCACCGAGACCGCCCAGCGCAGACAGAAGCGGCGCGGCGCCGTCGGCGGCGTTCCCCAGCACATCGCCCAGCGCTTGCGCCGCGTTGACCAGCAAGTTCAGGCCGGTGGCCAGAGCGTCCTCACCGATGTCCTTCAGCGGGCCGATGAGCCGGCGCGCCTCGTCGACCAAGCCACCGATCCCGTCCGCGGCGCTCTTCTTCAGATCCGGTCCGAAGAGGGTGGCGAGGTCATTGCCGTATTCGAGGGCGGCGGTGAGATTCGGGGTGGCGCCTGCGAGCCCGCGCGTGAGGAGGCGTACGACGTACTCCAGACCCGGCGCCATCCCCTCGTACAGCGCGATACCGGTCTGCCGGGCCTGGGTGTTCAGCTGGACCATGGCGCCGGACAGGCCCTCGCCGCGTGCGGACGTGATGCTGGCCGCCGCGCCGGTCTGCCGTACGGCGAGGGAGAGGGCGTCGAACGACTCGGTGCCCTGGTGAGCGAGGGCGATGGCGCCGGACATCGCGGGCTTGCCGAAGGCCTGCTTCACGGCGCCGGTGAAGTCCTGCTGGGACATGTCGTGTTGGGCCTTGGAGAGGCCGTCGATGACGACCCGCAGGCCGCGGAAGTTGCCCTGTGCGTCCCACGCCTCGATGCCGAGGCGCTTGAGGGCGGCGATCATCTGCGGGGTCGGTGCGGCCAGGTTGGCCATCATGCCGCGCAACGAGGTACCGGCGGTCTGGCCGAGGATGCCCGCCTTGCCGAGCATGCCGACCGCGCTCGCCGCGTCCTCCATGGAGACGCCGAGGCCGGCGGCCACCGGACCGGCGTAACGCATCGCGTAGTAGATGTCGATGATGCCGCCGGAGGCGTTGTTCGCGGTGGCGGCGAGGATGTCCGAGGCACGGGACGCCTGGTCGGCGCCGAGCCCGAACTGGTCCATGATGTCGCCGAGATACTTGGCGGAGTCGGCGGCGCTCACGTTGGCCGCCGACGACAACGCCAGCGAGGCCCGTACCGCGTCGATCGACTGGTCCGTACGGAAGCCCGCCTTGGCCAGCTCCACCATGCCCTCGGCCGCGTCCGCCGCCGTCGAGCCGGGCAGGGACAGGTCGTTGCCGAGCTGCTGTGCTGTCCACGACGCGCGCTGCATCTGCGCGGCGGTGGCGCTGGTCACCGCTCGGAAGACGTTTAGCTGGCGCTGGTAGCGGTTGCCGTCCTCCGCCGCCTGCCCGACGCCGAGGGCCAGGCCGGTCACGGCTGCGGTGCCGGTCAGGCCGGAGGAGCCGCGGCCCAGGGTGGTCATGGCACGGTTGAGCTGCCCGATCGAGGAGACGCCGTCACGGCTTGCGGCACGCAGCTGGCCACGCACCGAAGTCGCCCTGGTGGCCATGGCGTTCAGGCCTGCTGCAGCCCGTCGTGCGTCAGCGCCCACCGCGGTGAACTGTCGGGAGGCGCGAGTGCCGGTCGAGGCGAGCTGCGCCAGGGCGCGGTTGGCGGCTGCGGTCCGCTCCGCGAGGGTGCGCGCTTCTCGCGAGGCAGCCCGCAGTCCGCGAATGAGGTTGGTCGCCTCAGCCCGCATCTGGACCGTCATCGTGTAACCGGCCACTGCTGTACTCGTCCTCCTCCCGTCAGCGTTTCGCCCTGGTCAGGACGGGGCGTTGTGTCGGCGTACGTAGTCGGAGCGGGGCAGGAGCTGGATCTTCACGCCGTACCCGGGGCGGCCCTCGGGGACCTGGTCCCGCTCCTGCTCGATCACTTCGCAGCCGGGACAGCGCATGGTGTCCGGCACGTACGCGTGCGGGTCGCCGCCGTGCTCGGGGTCCCACTCGGCGAGCCGGGTCCGGCACTCCGGGCACATCCCGTGCTGCCAGGACCGCCACGCCAGGGCCTTGACCCGGTCAAGCTCGCTCCACTGGCCGTCCCCGCCGAGGAACCGGCTGTGCGCGATACCCCACCGGTCGCACAGCTCGAGCTCGGCGCGCAGCTGGGGATCCGACCTCAGCCTTTTCCCACGCTGGCCGTGCTCATCTCCGTCCGGGCGATCTGCTGGACCTGCCAGGCCGCCTCCCACAGGGCGTTCGCGTCGGACGCCGACCAGGAGGTGAGCAGCTCGGAAGCCTCGGTCTCGTTCATTCCGTCGACCGAGGAGGCGGCGACCAGTGCGGCCGGGAAGGTGTCTGGGTTGAAGGCGGCGCCTTCGGTGGCCTGTGCTTCGGTCGGGGGATGTGCGGTGAGCAGTTCCTCAAGGACCGGGCGGGGCAGCGCACGGAAGGCCAGGCTCACGGAGACCTCAGCAAGCCGCTTCTGCGCGGCCTCGTGCGCACGAAGCAGGTCGGCGAGGCGTCGGCTCAGCTCCTCGTCGTCGGGCTGTGCGTCGGCGAGGTACCGGGCGCGCTCGACGGCCTGCTCGGCGAGTACCGCCTCCTGACGCACCTGCTCGTCGTCGCAGAGCCGCAGGGTGTGCTCGGGCAAGGGCCGCTCGCGCAGGCGCCGCATCTTCGCGGCCCAGGGCGCGTCGCGCCCATCCGCCGCTGTCGCCGTCGTCACCTCCGACACGACTGACCGTGCCCGCTCAGTCGTCATCGTGCGCGCTGACGGTGGCTGCGGCTACGACCGTCACATCGACGGACTCATCGTCCGGATGGTCCGGGGGTACTGGAAGGGGCTTCGGCGGTGAGGCGGCCGGCACCGCGACATCCAGCGCGGGCGGGTCGGTGATCGTGTACGACACCTGGAACTTCGCGGCCTCGTTGCCCGTGTTGTACTGCGCTGAACGCGACGCCACCTGCGCCGGAAACACATCCATGGACTTCGACCCCGGTACGTCGCCCTTCCGCAGGAAGACGACCCAGCCCTTCGCCCCCTTCGGCAGCAACTGCTCGACGTCGTCGCTGACCTTGTCCTCGTAGAACGTGAACGAGGAGTCCTCGGCCTTGTCCTCACCGGGGATGGAACTGGTGAACGTCGATGACAGGTCAGGTGTCTCGATCGCCTCGTTGGTCAGCGCCCACCCCTCCACATCGGAGATGGCCTCGGTGAGCTCGGTGGCGTTCGGCCGGGACAGCTCGGCACGGGTGGGCGTCTGCGCTTTGGCGTGGATCTCCTTCAGCCAGAAGATCTTGGTGATGCCACGCCGCATGAAGCGCTGCTGGGACATGGTGTTCTGCTCCCGCTTCCGGGCAGCCACCGTGATGTACCGAGGGGCTACCCATGAGATCCACAACAGGGGACCGCCGGACCATTCGTCCGATCCGGTGTCCGCGTGGACCTCCGCGGTGAGGAAACGAGCAAGGAGCTTGCTCAAGAAGAAGATCGAGCAGGACTCACGGTGATCGTGAACCGCTGCACGTAGGAAACGATATCGCCCTGCGAGCCGTCAACGGGAGCCGTGCCGACGTCGGCAGTCAACTCACGGTCTGCGACGACCATGTTGGGGACTTCGAGCGGGTGCCGCCACTCCCCGTCAGAACGCTCCACGAGCACCGAACGAACCCGATCGGCAAGCCACTGCACCTGATCGTCCCGCGCGCCCACACTCGTCACTTGGTACGTCCACGACGCATCGGCATGCCAGTCGAAGAGCGCGGGACCGGAGAAGTCCCCGGGCAGGCTGTAGAGGACGGAGTAGGGGAACGTGGCGGCCTGACCGTCGGCTGCCTTCGGGAACTCGCCGATCCCGCAAGGACGTTCCGTCCCGAGCTGGACGAGAAGGGCCAGCGCTTTGGTGAGCGGCAGCCGAGGCAGGCTCACCCCAGAACCCCCGTCCGGAGGGCGTCCAGGTACCCCGGCTCGGTCTGCCGGAAGGCGGGCTCGATGTGTGGGTACGGCGGCTGCTGGAAGTACCGCCCGAGCCGGTCGGCACCGACGAACCCGTACTCAAGCCGACGCGACTGCGGCGCCTCCGTGAACACGACGGCACTCACCCGCCCACCGCTGACGGTGACCTTCACGTCCCAGGACGCCCGGTACTGCCCGGTGAGGACGTTCGGTCCGGGGCGCCCGGAGGCATTCCGCTGGATCCGCGCCCGCAGCAGCATCGCGTGGTGCCGCGTGATGGCCCGCGTACGAGACCGCACGGCCGGCCCCATGCGGGCGAGGGAGGTGGCCAGGGCGGCGGGGTCGCGGAAGGCGGCGGCGGAGGGATGGGCGTTGGGGTGCGGGTTGACCGGCGTCGTCACCGGCGGAGCCTAACGAGTTGTGAGCGAAATCGGGTGGGGCGTCTTGTCCGGGGGCGGGCCTGCCTCCGGTCTCGAGGACCGGCGGGTGGCTGGGAAGAAATCCGTGACGCTGAAGCGTGATGCCCCCTGGTTCCACTACCGACGGGCAGTCTCCTGCACACTGAGCAGCAACCCGTCCTCCACCACGGCAGTCACCACCCGCACGCCCACGACAGAGCCGTCCACGGTGTGGCGCTCCAGGAACCGGTACACCTCGGCGGTGACGCTGGAGATCTCCTTGACCTCGATCGACAACCCAGGCTGGCTGCCGCCCGCACTGCGCAGGGATTCTCGCAGCGTCTCAAGGTCGAGGATCGCTCCGTCTGTCGTCACGAGCACGAAGGCGTCGTGGTGTGCGCCCAGGAACGCGTCGAGGCTTTCCACGTCTCCATCCCTCAGCCACGCAGTCAACTGGTCATGGTGTCGGACCAAGAAGTCACCGTTCATCCCCTAACTGTGGCAGTTGAAGGCTACCGACCGACGGGTGGGGAGAGGTACGCACGAGGGCGAACGATGGCTGATGCGGCACTAGCTCAGATCTTGCTCAGAGATCCATCGTGAAGGCCCCTGCGCAGTATCCCCGCCCATAGGTTGAGCCGAAGCCTGCCTGACCAGCAGGCACAACAACGGAGGGGGAACTCCTATGCGCAGCACACTGGCGAGACGCACTCTGATTCCTGCCGCGACACTCACACTTGCCGCCGCCCTAACCACACAAGCGATCGCGGACACCGGCACCGACCTCAATCCTGTGCCCATGCCGACGGTGGAGCAGATCGCCCAGGAAGATGCCTTGGCCGCGCTTCCAGAGGTGGGCGAGGGGCAGGCCAGAGAGCCGCGGCGGTGCGACAACCCGTACAAGAAGTGGATCGAGATCACCGGTAAGAAGGCGTACCACGTGCCGTCCTGGTGGAACGGGACCAAGTTCAAGGACGGGCCGGGCGGCACGATGGTCGTGAAGGTCGAGAAGGCGGGGAAGATCTCCGCCGAGATATCGGCGGGTGCCGAGGGCGATGCCAGGCTCATCGTCGCGAAGGCCAAGGTGAAGGTCGATGCGAAGATCGGCGTTGAGATCGGGGTGACAGCGGGCCACGAGTACCGCAGGAAGATCGCCAGCGGTAAGTACGGGCACCTCCAGTACGGGTCCTGGGGATACAAGACGACCTGGTCCAAGTACGAGACCAGCGCGGATGGTTGCGGGAAGAAGCTGGTGAAGAAGGGCCGTGCCACACTGCCTACTTCGGAGACGGGCTGGCGCTACTGGGAAACCAAGTCATGACGCTGAGGAGCAGGCCCGCAAGGACGGGCATCGCACTGAGCATCGGCGCCCTGTGTGCCGTCGTGCTCGCAGGCTGCACCGAAGGCTCTGAGGATTCGGGCTCGCCGACAGAGAAGCCGACCCCGACGTCGTCGTCCTCCAAGCCGTCGAGCAAGCCTGACGAGAAGCTCGGAAAGCAGGCGGAAGCCGCTCTGGACACCGTCACCATTGATGATCCGGAGTTCGTCGAGTCGGGCCTGGAGACCCTCAGCGACGGAGTCCACGCAGAGTCACTGCTGAACCGCGGCAAGTCCTACCAACTCGGCGTGTCCTGCGCCGGAAGTGGCACAGCCGAACTGTCCGTCCACGTCGAGGGCAAGCCGGTGGTGCGGCGCATCGACTGCGACGGCACCGCGACGTACGAGCGCATCACGGAGGCATCGACCCGCCTCGGCATCGACGTCGAGGGAGAGCCGGGCGCCTCCGGCATGGTGGCCTGGCGGATCAGCGAGATGTAGTGCAGCGCCACCCCGCGCCTGCGGCCAGGCGCGGGGCGGCGCTACAGCAGCTGAAGCCGGATCAGCCGCACCACGGCGTAGCTGCCCAAGCCGTAGTCCACGACACGAAAGCGCCGACCCATGAGCTGAGGGTCGCGAGTAGATCCGGCTACGACCAGAACATCGCCGGGGCGGGTGGGCGGAGCATCCACAGGCACCATGGCCTGATACGGAGACTGCGAGACCTCCCCAGCGGCCACGCCATCCAACGCGGCTTTGGCACCGCTGAGTTGACCGGCGAGGGTGACGGCACCCAGTCCGTCCCAGACCAGAAACGGGGTGCCTTCGACGGGCATCAACTGGCCGCTGTCCTCGTCCAGTACGTCATCGGACTCCCCTTGAACGTCCCGCCACAACTCCAAGCGGTCTTCGAGTACGCCTTCCACGACACGTCTCACCCCCGACAGGTCAAGCCCCACGTGCCCACTCCGCCAACTGCCTCAACACGGCGGCAGTGCTGCCTCCAGGGACGTTCTCCAGGTCGATCCGGGAGAGTGCGGCACGTTCCACTTCCAGGGGATCGCATGCCTCCAGGAAGTCGGCGACGACGGCGCAGGGATCGACGGGCACAGCCACTTCGACCCGCGCGAGCAGGTTCA
This sequence comes from Streptomyces luteolus, assembly GCF_029968015.1. Lineage (GTDB taxonomy): Bacteria > Actinomycetota > Actinomycetes > Streptomycetales > Streptomycetaceae > Streptomyces > Streptomyces luteolus. The sequence continues at coordinate 144,208 of NZ_JASCIS010000004.1, read as the reverse complement.
GGACGACGGGTCTGGTGCGGCCCGGATGGAGATGAAGCACGACGCGTGGGGGTTCATGCGCGAGGGCTTGAATGTCGGCGGAGGAGACGAAGTCGGTCACGTTCTGACCATCGACCGCCACGTTGTACGTGCCTTGATCGGCGACCAGCCGGAAACTGTGGAGGCTTTTCATCGGCGGAGCCTACTGTCCGCACTTGGCGCCGCACCTTTCTCGCCACTGGGAAGCGACTGCGGTCCGCCGGTCTGCCGGACTGCCGGACTGCGGGCGAGGAGCGCTGAGCTCTCCCGCCCGCAGCAGAAGCAGCCACGACGCTTGCCCTAGCTGGCCTTCTCGTACGCCTCACGAACAGCGGCCGGCACCCGGCCGCGCTCGCTGACCTCGTACCCGTTCGCCTTCGCCCAGGCGCGGATCGCCGACGAGTCCACCTTGGAGCGGCCACCCCCAGTCGTCTTGGCGGTCTTACCCTTCTGCTTCACCTCGCCACGCACCCTGCGGGCGCCGTTGGCGTGCAGATACGGCTTCAATATGTCGAGGAGCTTCTCGTAGTTGTCATCGGTGAGGTCGATCTCGACCCCGGCTCCATTGATAAGGATGCTGTGCGTGGCGATTTCCGTCGATTCCTCGCCGGTCAGGTCGTCCACAAATGTCGTAATTACTTTCTGGGCCATACGGTCGACTATAGGTGGCTGAGCCAGACCGAAAAACCCGGTCGACTAGCTTCGCCAGTGGTGACCTCGCCGACGAGACGGTCGATTATCTTCCCTGCTCGCTCGAGCGCATCTTTTTGAGTGGTGGCACACGAAGGACGCCGAAAAGGTCTCAAAACGCACGGGCGTGAGGCTGGCATAGATGCAGGGGCGGCGTAGATCATGCGCCGCCCCTGTCGCGGTGCCGGGAGCGCCGCCGCGCAGCACCGGCCTTGCGGCATCCGACTGCGGAGGCGCTGACTCCTCACCCTGGAGTACGTCGGGCGGCAACAGCATCCGTGTAGAGCTCGGTGGTGAAGTCGTCTGCTTCGATGCGTAGTTCGCGCATTACGGACCGAATGTCATCAAGCGCCGCTGCAAGTTCCTTCGGATCCCGAACCATGGTCTCGACTTCCAGGAACGTGCCGTCAATTTCCGGGACTTGGACCAAGGTGGCCAGCAGATCGCGGGCGCTCGCCCTGAACTCGTAGTTCCGACAGCGCTTCTGGAAGGCGATGGCGGGCACGTACCCCAGCCCACGCAGCATGGCGTGGACGGCTTCTGGATCGTCCACGACGGTCTCGTGCTCGGGCTTCGACCCGGACGCCGAGTCGACTCGCGCACCCTTGTAAGTGAGCACGGACCGGGTCGAGTCAGGCCCGTGGATCGTGCGGACCCTCAGCTCCTGGTCCTTCGCCTCCAGGCTGCGAGAAGGGGAGTCGTAATAGGTGTCCTGGTACACCTCGGCCCGACCATGCGTCATCCGGTCGAGGCGCTTCATCACGTACTCGGGGTCGCGGACCCGCGCCTTCAGTTCCGCCTCAATCAACTCGCGATCCTCCGCTCAGACGGTACGGCGTCCGGTATCGATCATCGACGCGAACATCCGTTGAAACCCTCGATAAAGAGGGCCACTTGGCGTCTCCATGACCTTGTAGGCGGCCGATTCGTGCCCTTCCCAGCCAGCGTCGAAGGCTGAGACGAACATGGTGCCGTCCAGCCGGATGATGCGCCACGTCGGGTGCATCGAGTACCGGTAGACGTTCAGGTCACATGCGTCTGATAGTTCGCGCAGCCGTGCCTCGGCTAGCTTGACCCCTCCGGCGAGTGACTCGGCCGACTCCCCGATCTCGGCAGCGCGCACAGCCAGAGCGGGCGAATCGGGATCGAGCAGCAGCACGCGGACCCGCGGGACGTTCTCCCCTTCGGGCCGGCTGAGGGATGAGCGAAGAAGCGAGTCCTTCAACCCGATCAGCCCGAGCCCTCGCACCGCGAGGACGTCCAATTCAGATGCGGACACGGCAAGCTGCTGGATGTCTTCGGAAGCTGCCGCCTGAGTCGGGTACACGCGAACGACTTCCGGGAACGCGGCCAAGTCGAATGCGCGCCCACCGCTCGTCGCATCCCGTCCAGACGCCAAGCCGAGTAAGTGCCTTGCATCAGCGGGCATGTTGAGTCCATCTGCGACCCGCTCGAAGACATCCAGTCGGGTGATCTCCCGTCGTCCGTTGACGACCTCATTCACTCGAGCCTGGGTCATGCCCACGGCCATGGCGATCCGGCCCTGGCTGGCGCCGCTGTATTGCTGGACGTGCCGAAACACGGAGCCCATGTCGCGCTTCCGCAAGGCTTCGCGGATCTCGGCTCGCTGCCACGCCCACTCCGGCAGTTCGATCGGTACGAGCGCAGTCGCCATGTTCCTCCCCCGGGCACCGTCGTGGGATGAAGAGTCATCCCACCGTGAGATTACCGCCCGGATATGGGGCTGATGCCACCTCTGCCTGAATCCTTGGCGCATGCGTACGACGACGAGTAAGGCACCGGGCAGTGCACGTCCGAGGTGCGGTCGGAGGTCTCGGTCTGCTGAGCACGCAGTGCAGGTGATCGCCTAATGGGCTACGACCGGAACGCCCTGCCGAGCCTCCCGCGCGGCCTGCGCCTGCTGCCTTGGGAGAACGACACAGGCAAGCCGTGCTACCTGTCGACAAACGACCCCGACGGTTCCTTGTCCCGCCTCGCAGACGACATCGAGTCGGACCAACTGAGCGACGGCGCCGACGTACTCAAGGGAGCGCGAGCAGTACTGGGAGACCGCAAGGCCGGCGAGTACGCCCTCCGGCTCGCGCTGCGGGCGACGACGCAGGCTCTCGGCGATGTACTGCGCGTTGCGGACAGCCGGGGCGCTCGATTGCCCATACTGGAGGACGAGACCGAGGCAATCGAAGGGGACGACGAGGCCGACGGGCCACAGCTCCAGGCTGAGGTTCACGGATGAGCGCGATCAACGAGGCGGGTGTCTGCCGCCGGTACGGCTTCGCGGACTGGACCCTGAAGGCTGTACGGTCCTGGCCCGTCTGCTACTTCGCCAGTTGCCTCATCTGCGGAGAACGCTCAAAGGACCAGCCCGATGCGGACGCTGCGCAGCTCTGGTGCCTCAAACACGCTGGTCTGACCCGGCACAGCGGGTACGAGCTGGCTGTATCCCAGCTGTTCAACGCCGCGGTGAAAGCTCCTCCTGCGGACCGGCTAACCATCCTCGTACCGGCTGACCTCACGAAGGCCCTCGCTGGACGCGCGGAGGCCCTTCCGGCTCCGGCCTTCACCGACGGCCTGTTGGCACCGGCGGAAGCAGAAGCCTACGAGCGAGGGCTGCGCGAACTCCCGGATGCCCTTGAACTCGCCTGTCAGTGTCGAGAGTTCCTCGATGATGAGGACGGCGAAGGATTCGTTGTGCTTCGGATGGCCGGCTTCCGGGAGGCATGCCGAACGAGCGACGACTTTCTGAAGGCGGTCACCGCACTGCTCACCTTGATCGCGACGCCACTGCGGGCCATCGACGATCGGGAGTTGTGGTTCCCGCTGGACGGCACAGGCGGCTACGTGCCACTCCACCTGGACCTTCCGAACTCGACGTGGCCGCCGGACTACGTGGCTCTGCTGTGCGTACGTCCCGACCGTTGGGGAGGGGGGCGTAGCCTCGTATCGCAGGCACGTCGCGCCGTAGCGAGGCTCGACGACAGCGACGCCGAGCTTCTCACGCATCAGCGCTATGAGTGCGGCCCGCTTGACGGCCTGAAAGGCGTCGGCGTCGAATGGCGCCGCTTCCCGGTGATTGACGGCATGGCAACGCGCGGCGGCTACGTCAGGGTCGCGCCAGACATGCTCGCCGATGCCGACCCCGAGGACCCATACGTTAAGTCGGCCCATGCCCTAACACGCGAACTGATCGTCGGGCAGCGAGAGCTCTCCCTCAACAGCGGAGACCTGCTCATCGTCAACCAGCACCTGACCAGCCACGGCCGCGCTCCGCTGGGCGATGAGCAAGAAGCCGTACCGGAGGACGAGCGCCAGCTGATTCTCAAGAGCTTCCTACGGCGTCAGGGACGGACGTCCTGAAGTCCCGGCCGACGGCCTGTTGCCCCTTGTCCTGTAACCCGTGTGTCATTGGCTTTGCCGCACGGAACTTGCTCACCCTGCCTGCCTGTTACGTGCACGCAGGGCCAGTGCACCGCCGACAACAACCACGATCGCGCCACCTACGCCAGCAACGATCCAGAGAGTCCCATTCCCGTCGGCCTCATTCGCGGCCTTCTCCTTCTGGGGGTGACTCTGAGAGTCCTTACTGTCCTGCTTCTTCGCAGTGTCGGGGGATGCCGATGGCTTCGGCGACTCCTTCTGACGTGCAGCGAGCAACGGATTGACGTCCGGGTCTCCGGGGTCGCCCTTGCCCTCGAGGAGGACCTGCGCGGGCCGGACCGTCCCGTAGCCGATGTACTTACTGGGGACCGGGCCGTTATGTCCTGCGGTATCCATCATGACCCGAAGGACCTGGTTGGCAGTCCAGTCGGGGTGCTTGGACCAGATGAGGGCTGCGGAGGCTGAGGCTAGGGCGGTGGCAACGCTTGTGCCTTCGCCCTCGCAGTACTTCCCGCTGCTTTCCGTGCAGTGGATGGGGGCTTCCTCCCCTGGCGCTGCGAGGGCAACTTGGGGGCCTGTGTTGGAGAACTTGGACACCTTCCCCGTGGTACCGACGGCGCCCACTGCGACAACACCGGGGATGGCCGCCGGGAATTCGACGCGCTCAGCACCCTCGTTGCCGGTGCTCGCGAAAATCAACTTGCCTTTACTGAGTGCGTACTTCACCGCAGCTTCCTGCTCTGCGCGATCCGTACCCAGTGCCCGCCCACCCATCGAAAGGTTGATGATCCGGGCGTCAGAGTCGGCGGCGTATCGAATTCCCTTTGCGGCGGCTTTTCCGCCGCCGATGGAGACCTTGTCCTTGATTACTGTTACAGGAAGGATCTTCGCATCGGGAGCCAGCCCTTTAAGCCCGCCTTGCGCTCCACTTCCGGCGATGGATACGGCCATGTTGGTGCCGTGCCCATTCGTGTCACGCCATGCGTCTGGGGCCGTGTTGTAAAAGTCCTTGCCTTGCAGAACGCGTCCCCGGATCTCAGCGGCTTCGGGGTCGACCCCTGTGTCGAGCACCGCTACGGTCACGCCTTTGCCTGTGCTGACCTTCCACAGGTCGTCCGCGCGCATAGCGTCGAGGTACCACTGCCGGGACTGGATGTCCTCTGCTTGGGCTGTGGGGAGGAGCGCGCCGCTGTGAGTCAGCGTTAGGGCGCCCACCAGGGGCACAGCGCGACGCCAGACTCTGCGGTGCACGGAGCGGAACATAAGGAAGCGGAACTCCTAGTCGATGACGGGTGGGACGGTTCTGTGTCGACCGGTCGACCAGGTCTCTTCGTCTTCTGCCAGGTAGTCGGGACGACTCCCCGCACCCCGACGTCGGTCTTGAGCGGGCGTGGGTGCGCCCGAGTGGATTGCCCCTGTACCTGCAGGGTTGAACTCCCCGTGTGTGCGTGCGGACGTCCGGGTTGCACCTACAGGACCGCCGGGCTCGGATGCGAGTCGTCTACCGGAAGGTGCACTACCTGCTGCCGGCGTGCCAGGAATGGGGGAGGCGCCGGAAGCGGTCCGCCCGGCCATGGCACCCTCGCCAATCGCGCCCCCACGGGGTGAGTTGGGCCCTACAGGCCCCCCAGGTGCCGAAGCCAACCGTCTGTCGACCGGTGTAGTGCGTTGGGTGGGCGAACCCGGAACCTGTCCTGGCCCTGTCGCGACACGACGACCAGCGGAGGATCCTTCACCGATGACTGTGCCGGGAAGCCGGGGCCCGACAGGGCCTCCTGGCTGGGTCGCCAACCTGCGACCGGCACTGGTACCACTCTGAGCCGGTGTGCTTGGAACGGTGCTGGGACCACCAACCGCTCCACGCCCTGTGTGTGTTCCTTCGCCGATCACCGTGCCCAGGGGTGTCCGTGGTCCTGTGACCCTGCCACCCCCGGGTACGGAGCGGCCTGCAGCACTCCCGCCCGATGGCGAACCGGGAGAAGAGACGCCCGGACGAGTGGTCCCAGTGGTGCCTTGCGAAGGCGCGGTGCCCGGCTTTCCTGTAATCGGACCAGGTGGCGGTGGGAGCCCAGGCCCAGCTGGTGAGGGAGCAGGGCTGTTTGTGTGCGGACCAGTCGGTGTGCTGGGCGGGGTAGTCCCTGCCTCAGGAGGTGCCACAGTCACGGAGTCGATGCCCGTGTTCACCGGTCCGTCGCCGATGGGCGGCGTCGGGCGGTCAGAGCTTGCTTCACGGCCTGTGTGCCCTGGCAGAGGTGCGGGAGCGCCAGAGGTCCCACTGGGCATCCCCGTTGTGCCGTTGGAGACCGCCCCGCTGGCAGAGGCGCTTTCTGTCCCGTACTCACGCTCCGTGCTGCGACCAGAATCACCCGGCGGCGGCGCAAAGTTAGGCTCCGGCTGCGCCAGCATCCGTTCGCCCGAAGTGTTGTAGTACGAGGAGAGCCGGTTCAGCTGGTTGATGGCCTCCTGCCGCTTGGGCTCCTCCTCCGCCTTCCGCTGCTCTTCTTTCTCAGGGTCCGCGTAGGTCTTCGCATCCGGTTTCGGAACCGCGGCCTGGGCAGAGCGCAGCGCCTGGCTGGAGTTCTGCATTTCCTGGCTGACGGTGGCCGTGTAGTCGGAAAGGGCGAGTGTCTCGGAGACCATGCCTCGACCCCACTCCCGGAAGGTCTCGGCGGCCACGCCGTCCCACTCGACCCGACCGATATACGTGCGGAGGTCGCGGGCGATGGCATCGATCTCCGGAGCCGCCGCTCCCAGAGCCTCAGCAGCGCTGCTCAGGTGTTCCGGCTTCGCAGAGGCCACCATGGCGTGCAGCTCGGCCAGTGAGCGTCCTTCGAAGTTGTCCCCTGCCATACCGATCCCCCGTTAACTGAACGTGCCGGAAGTGGCGCCATCGGCACCGCCGTTGGCCGCCGGCGGCGTGGTGCCCGCACCACTGCCTGCGTCCTGCGCAGGCTCACGGTAGTGCTCCTCGGCGCGGCGGCGAATCGTCTGATAGCGCTCTGCCTGCTCTGCTTCGACGCCTTCGTAACCCTTGTCCGTGATCTGCACGGCGATGCCCAGGCCCTCGATCTGTTCACCGAAGGCGCGGCTGAGTCGCTCGAGGCGCGAGCGAACCGTTTCGTACGACTTGCCCAGGTCTTCCGCAGCCGCGAAGCCTGTCCCGTATGAGGCGGCGGTGATGGTCTGTTCGCCGATCTTGCCGTGCTGGGCAGGGGAACCGTTCAGACGGTCCAAGAGGTCGTCGATGCGCTTCTTGAAGGTCTGCAGGTCCACTCTGCTGACGGCAAGGTCCTTGCCGTTTCCGGGCCGTCCTTCGGCCACAACAACCCCCGTTATCAGGCCAGTTAAGTCCTGTCCACCCTATCCATCGCGCCAGGCGGTCACAACAGTCATTTCGCGCAAAGATCGTAACCGGCCGGACGCTACCGAGCCTGCGCCACCGAGGATGGCGACTGCTGTCTGACCAGCACGGTAGCCAGCCCTGGAGCTTCGGCTCTGAGTACCCCTACTCAGGTCGATCTCAGCCATACGAGGCCCGCCCCCCCCCAGGGGAGCGCTATGGCCATCCGAGGCCGGGCGGTCCGGCCTGATGCCGCTTCAAGGGGGACCGGATCAGGACCTCCCGATTTCCGAGGTTCCTCAGTACTCGGTGTCCAGGTTGGTGCCCTCAGGGGCGCGGAAGCAGCCAGATACTACGTGCACAAGAATCATAGGCTCCTCCCTTCTTTTCGATCCCTTTGAAATCAGCAGCTCTGCATTGATCGAGAATCGATCTTTCTCGGAATCTGCAGTCAGTTCGAGTGATTCGGCGGCGCTTTCATTAGGGCCGTACTTGACGATCTTCCAGCCGTTCTTAGGGAGTTGCTCCCTGAGGCGCTCAAATCCAGCCTTCAAGTCGTCTTCTGAAGTGTCATAGATCGACCATGGGTGGCGCGTCTTGTAAAGGTGTTCAGGGTCTTCACTGCATTCTGAGATCCCGGGCCCCGGCTTCGTCACCTTTCCGTCGCGGATGCCGATCATATCCAGGACGTTGCTCGAGATGGCTTTGGTCTTATCTCGCGCCTCTTCGGTTTTCAGAGTTTCGGGCGTGTAGTCCAGGTCATTCATCGAAGTGCTGCATCCTGTCGCGGCTATTAGTGCTGGGACGAACGTGCAGATGACTCGGTGCTTGAGGGGTCGTCTTGCCTTGGCGGCGCGCGTGGCCACTAGTCCTCCTTTACGTCGTCGTATTTACCGACGACGACGGAAGCTTGATTCTTGAGGCTCTGTGAACCCTCGTCCCAGTAGCCGCTGTGCCCTTCCGTGTCCACGGTCATGCGATGGGCCCCGAATGCTTCATCGGAGGGGGCCATCTGCATGAATCCAGCGTTGTAGGGGATTCCGTTCCATGTGTGGACGTCCCATTTGTAGCCACCTAGGCCTGCTACCTTCCCGCCGATCACTACACGGTCATCGCCCGCAGTCTCGGACCACACGTGGTCTTTGCCCACATCGAGCTCGCTCGCATCGGCCACAAGCATTCCAGGGCTTCCGGCCGCTACGACATCATCCGCAGAGAGATCTCCAGTGAGGGCGGCTGCGCCGACGGTTGTGGATCCGTAGCTGTGGCCAATTACCGTAGTGTGGCTGTTATCGGCACCCCCCTGAACGGCCTGTAGGCCGTCCAGGAACTGATTCAGCTCGGGGGCGCCATCGAGCGCCCACTCCTTCCCCATCGCCTCGGGCACAAGGCTTTGCGGCGCATCGTAACCTATCCAGGTGACGGTTGAGAGTGACGCATTCGGGGCCTGCGAATTCCCCTCGAGCCAAAGGTCTGTCATGCGTTTGATATCGCCTCCCGCTTCAGGGAGGCTCGAAAATGTTCCTGGGACGTAGACTGCCGTATGGTCGGCCTCGTCGGGGTTTCCGTTGGCGACGATGGCTCGACCAGTGCCTTTATCGTCGAAGCCCAATAGATAGGCTGGAGGCAACCCTTCTTTCCCGGTGTCCTTGAGGCGAGCTTGGATGGCGTCCATGCCTCCTATGGTGCTATTCAGGGACCTGTACCTATCGCCATACTGCTCGTTCCACTGTTTCCAGGCCTCGGTTTGAACGACAGCGGGATAATTGCCGTCGGGATTGGGGGCGTATTGCTTGGGCGGTTGCGGGATTCCGCTCAGTTCGAGTTCGTATCTACCCCTGGTCTCCGCGAGAACAGTACGGTTCGCCGAGTCCCGAACTTCAGCCGGTAGTCCGTCCATCGCTCCGATACTGGCCGGGTGCAGGGCCGCGTAGCTCTCGCGCTCCTCGGCGGACAGCCCCTGCCACCACTCCGCGTTCTCCTTGGGGCTCCCGCCCTTGGGAGGCTCGGTGATGCTGTCCAAGTAGTCGTCAGCGCCCTTGAGGACGCCCTGCATGTCCTTCTGGGCGTCGGCCCAGTCGCCGTGGGACACCGCCAGGTCGTCGTCCGCTTTGAGGGACCGGAGCTTCGGTGCCCACTTCGCGTCGGCCTCCGTGGCTTCCTGTACGGCCTGGGAAATGCGGTTGGCGTAGCCCTGCGCGATGGCGTGGTTCGGGTTCGGGTTGACGCTGTTGGCCTGGCGTTGCAAGGCCTCGGCGAGGTTGGAGCCCTCGATGTTCGCGCCGCCGGAAGCCGAACTCCCTGGTGCCTTGCCGTCGGTCTTGGCTTCAGCCGCGGGGTAGCTGACCGAGCCGTCGGCGCCCACGGTGAACTTCGACCCCTCCGCGTCGGCGATAGCCTCGCGCAGCTTCTTCTGGGCGGCTTGCAGATCGTGGGCGAGTCCGTTCAGGGCTGTGCTGATGAGGCCGCATTCGACCTCTGTGTAATGGAAGTTGCGAGACAGGCGCTGGAGTTGGCGGATCGAGGCGTCGGTGGTGTCGCCTTTCAGGGAGTCCCGCATCTTGACGATGATCTCGTTGTCGACGCTCTCCTGGGCCTTGCCCGCCATGTCGCTGGTGCTGCGATAGCCGTCAGCGGCTTCCGAGAACTCGGACGGCTTCAGGGATTTGAGGGTTGCGAAGTGCATGGCTCCCGGTCACCGGTCCTTGCTCTGGCCACCGACGCCGGCGGTGTCTTCGTCGCCGTCCTTGACGGCCATCTTCGACAGGGCACTCTTGATGGCCTGGTCGTTCTTGTCCTGGTCGTTGCCGAACTTCTCGAAGAATCCCTGCAGTTCTCCGCATCGACGGCTCACGTCCTGCAGATACTTCTGCCAGGAGGTGTGGACTTCCTTCAGTGCCTTGCCGCTGAGGACTTCGCCACCGCCCGTGCCAGTGCCGGCTTGGCCTTCTTCGAGCTGGGTGAGTGACTTCTTGATGTGCCCGCGCAGCGTGATGAGCGACTGCCCGGCCTGGTTCCAGGCGGCCTTGTCGGATCGGATGGTTCCCGAGCCGCCGCCGGCCCATCCGCCGCCGTCCCCGGCACTTGCGAGGCTCATGCCGGCTGCATCCTGCTTCGCCGCAGCCCACTCGGCTTCGAACGACACTGAACTCCCCCTTGCTCGACCGCTCCACGGTGGCTGTCCGGAGGGTACTCGGGGCATCCCCGCGCGCACGTGAGTAGGCGTACTCAGATCCGTACCAGCCAGGCCAGTTGGCCGATATCTAACCGGTGCCCACACGACCTGTCCGAGAACGGGGCTCGTTGACCGACCCGGCGGGCCGGAAGGCATAGTAGGCGCGGGCAAGTGCCCAGTACCGGGGCCGACGTGACCGATGCGGCCCCGCGGGGGAGGAGCGGGATTCATGGCATCGCGGCGGGACGAGCTCAGTGCGTACACCTTCGCGAAGAAGGTGGTCGTGTCGTCGCTCCTGGAGCCAGCGGGGAACGGCACCGAGGAGAACGCGCCACGCCCCCTTCGCGCTGTCGTACCGGGCCTGGTCATCGGTGCGCTGATCCTCGCTGGATTCGGTGCCTGGGGGATGTTCAAGCCGAGGGTCCCCAAGGGGTGGGACGAGCCCGGCGCCAAGGTCATCGTCGGCAAGGAGTCCACGACCCGCTACGTCGTACTGACCACCGGCAAAGGCAAGGACAAGAAGACACTCCTGCACCCGGTCACGAACCTGGCCTCCGCGCGCCTGCTGCTCAAGCCCGAGGAGTACGGCGTGGTCCAGGTCGACGACGAGATCCTGGACGCGGGCAAGCCGCCCCTCGGTCCCATCCTCGGCATCCCGTACGCACCGGATCGGCTGCCCCCGGAAGATGAGGCCGGCAAGGCCAAGCGGTGGGCCGTGTGCCAGCAGCCCGGCGGCGGCAAGGGCGACCCGGTCCAGCAGGCGGCCTTCGTCTTCGCCGACCGCGACCTCAAGAAGACCGAGGGCAAGAGCCGCCTCAGTGGCGGCCAGATCCTGTACGTCAACGACAAGCGCGGCAAGCGCTACCTGGTCGACGCCAGCGGCACGAAGTATCTCGTAGCCGGGCGGGCCGGCGACTTGCTGGAACGCGCCCTGGTCGGCCTGAACAAGAAGCCGCAGCCAGTCACCGACGCATGGCTCGCGACACTTCACGAGGGCAGCCCGGTCGACTTCCCGCGCATCCCCGGCACCATTGGCGCCCCGGCCGACATCGACGGCGGGCTGTCGGGCCAGGAGAACCAGGTCGGCAGGGTGCTCAGGGCACAGACCGGCGACGGCCCGCAGCACTACGTCGTACTGCAGGGCACGGTGCAACCGGTGTCCGACTTCACCGCCTGGCTGCTCATCAACTCGCCGCAGACCGACAAGCTCAACATGCGCGGCAGCGCCGCCACCGTCGACGCCCAATCCTTCACACCCGACCCCGGAAGCTTCGCTTCGCAGTACGACTGGCCCAAGAACAAGCCGGCCCAGGTCAACTCCGCCTCCGGCGGATCGGGCAGCGGCCGGGACACGGTGTGCAACGTCCTGCGCAAGGTCGACGACGACGGCGATACGACGCTGTCGACCTGGGCGGGCGCGGACTATCCGGCCGAGCTCTCCGCGGGCGGGACGAGTTCGTACGTGACACCGGGCTCGGGGCTTCTCTACACCCAGATCCGGGGACGGCAGACGAAGCCCAACGGCTCACTGTTCCTGGTCACCGACACCGGACTGCGGTACGCGGTACAGGCCAACGGCGACAGCGACGCCGACCGGTCCGACATCGGCACGGGCGACCAGCAGAAGCCGAACGACGGCCGCCCGGAACCGAGCGACGCTCAACGCCGACTCGGCTACGAGTCCGTAACCCCCGCCCTGATTCCCTACGCCTGGTCCGAATTCCTCGCCAAGGGGCCCCGCCTCGACTCCAACAGCGCGCGACAGCCGCAGGGTTCATGAGGGCCGCTGCGATGACGCGACGTACACGACTGGCACGGCGGGCGGCGCTCACGTGTCTGCTGACAGGGGTGCTCATGCCGACGGTGGCACCCACACCACCAGCCTCGGCCGAAACCGCCACCGCCACCGCCACCGCCACCGCTACCGCTACCGACATCCGCACTGGCATCAGCGGCACAGGCCAATGCACCTTCCCGATGAAGAAGCAGTACGAGGGAGTCCCTTGGGCCCTTCAGCGCGTACTGCTCGACGAGCTCTGGCGCACCACCAAGGGCAAGGGAGTCCGGGTCGCGGTGATCGACACCGGCGTCGACAACTCCAACGTCCAGCTCAAGTCGGCTGTCGACGCCGGTGCGGGCAGGAACTTCCTCAAGGGAGGAAAGGCGACCGACGGGACCCTCGACGAGGTCGGTCACGGCACCAAGGTGGCCGGCATCATCGCCGCACGTCCCCGCAAGGGGACCGGGTTCGTCGGCCTGGCCCCCGAAGCCACCATCATCCCGATCCGCCAGAACGACGAGAAGAACAGCGGCGACGAAGACACCATGGCCAAGGCGATCGACCACGCCATCGCCGAGAAGGCCAAGGTCATCAACATCTCCCAGGACACCGAGAAGCCCCTTGGCCCTGACTCGGCGCTGGCCCGGGCAGTACGCAAGGCACTCGACCAGGACATCGTGATCGTCGCCTCCGCGGGCAACGACGGCCTCGACGGCCGAGCGAAGAAGACCTACCCCGCGGCCTTCGACGGCGTCCTGGCAGTCGCAGCCTCCGACCGCAACAACGAGCGCGCCGCCTTCTCCCAGCCCGGTGACTTCGTCGGCGTCGCCGCACCAGGCGTCGACATCGTCTCCACCGTCCCCCGTGGAGGCCAGTGCTCAGACAACGGCACGAGCTTCTCGGCCCCGTACGTCTCCGGCGTCGCCGCGCTCCTACGGGCCGAGCATCCGACCTGGACAGCGGAACAGGTCATCGCGCAGATCCAGCAGACCGCCGAGCGCAGCATCAACGGCCGTGATGACTACGTAGGTTGGGGCGTAGTCGACCCGGTCCGGGCGCTTACCGAGGACGAGGCCCCGATCAACTCCCCGAGCGCGGACCCAGGCCCCCCGCCCGCCGAGGCACCTGAGGTCACTGACCTGGCCATAGGCGAAACACCTCAAGAACGCGATAAGCGCTACGCCACGTACGGCATTGGCGCCGCCGTTGTACTCATCACGGTGGTTGCCGGAGCGGCCATTACCGCTAGGGACGCTCGGCGGCGACGTAGCCATCACACGTAAAGTGCCGCAAGGCAAAGGCTTTTCAACCGGGATGTAGGGGGACGGTCGCCATGGAGGACTGGGACCAGAGCAAAGCCGATGCAACCGCAGATACGCGTCTGAACCAGGTACATCCGTCCGGTGGGGCAGGCGGCACATCGGACTTGACCGCGAGCCCTACACGCAAGAGGGCCGCTGCGAAGGCTATCGAGACCCGCCTGGAACCCGAGACCGCCCGCGACGGACGGCACGCCGAAAGCTCCATGAACGCGGCGGCCAAGGAGTTCGGAGCCAAGGACGGCGAAGGGTGGCAGACGTCCAAGGCCCTGAAGAAGGCCCTCGAATCCTGGGAGAGCCAGGTCAAGGGGCTGGTCCATCGGCTCACCAACGAGAAGAGCCAACTACGGGAGGTGGCATCGCGTTTCGATTCCACCGAAGGTGGCACAGCTGAGCAGCTGTCCAGGATGAAGTCCGGAATCGACGGCCTCTGACCGTTTACGAGATCTGTTTGCACCCGGGGGAAACATGCCATCGTTCCACGAAGTCATGTCGACGGAACCGGCCAAGCTCACAGCGGCTGCTGACCGGTGGGAAGAGCTGGCTGGGAAGTTCAAGAAGCTTGAGGACCAGTACGAGCGAGACGTCTACGGCGTCGCGAAGGGAGCCGTCTGGTCCGGCTTGAGCGCAGAGGCAGCGAAGCTCCGCTTCGACACCACGCTCAACGAATACCGCGCCGCCCAGAAGGAAGCGAAAGCCCTCGCGTCGTTGCTGCGCAACGCACACACGCAACTTGCCGACCTCCGAAATCGGGTCAAGACGCTGCGTGAAGAGGCGGTGCAGAACGGCATGCGCGTCACTGACCAGGGCAACGTCTCGTACGACTATGACCGCCTCGACAAGAGCGCGAGGGTGGCCGTGGCGCACGATCCCAGCTACGCGGAGAGCATCCGGAACGCGGTCGGCGAGTGGGACAAGGCCATCAAACAAGCCGTTAAGGCAGTGGGCGAGGCCGATGCAGCGCTCGCGAGGGGGCTGAAGACTGTCGTCGCCGACCGAAACCTGTCCGATGGCACCGTGATGGGCTTCAACTCGGAAGCGCATGGGAACTTCCGGCGATACCAAGCTGAGGAAAAGGCCCATGCGCGAGAGCGGGATAAGTCTGAGGCCACGACGCAGACTGACGGCTGGGACTCCAAAGGCAAAGCTACGGCGACTGGTCCCGATGCCGGAGCATCGGCCACCGGCGTTGAGTACGGCAAGCAGGGCATGCTCAAGGCGTACGCCGATCTAGGCCACGCGACCGCGGAAGGATCGCTGTCCAGCGGAGACGTGAAACTCTCAGGGATCGGCGATGCCTATGCGGGCGGGAGAGCCACGGCAAGCGCTGGGATCACCGAGGGCGGACTCTCTGGAACTGCCGAAGTGTCCGCCGGAGGGAGGGCTTTGGCTGAAGCCAGGGCCGAATCCGGGCATGTTGGTGCTTACGGTCGGGCGACCGGGTTCGCCGGCGCCGAGGCCGGTGTCAACGCCGGGGTTGGACCGGAGGGGGTCAAGGTCGGTGCGGAGGCAATCGCAGGGGCGAAAGCCAGTGTCGCTGGAGGTGTGGAGGCTGGCGGGATCGGCGCCGGTCTGACAGCCGAGGGCTGGGCCGGCCCCGGTGCGGAGGCAGGGTTGAAGGTCGCGAAAGAGGACGACGGCAAGTTTCATGTGGGCGCCAAGGTGGGCCTCTCTCCAGTTCTCGGCGGTGCCGCGGGCTTCGAGTTCACCGTGGATCCAGAGAAGGTTTCCGACACCGCAGGTGCTTTGGCCGGTGCCGTAGGGGATGCAGCAGGTGCTGTCAGGGACGGCGTCACCGGTCTGTTCTGATGGACCGACCGCCACAGGAAGGAGAGTGAGACATGTCCACGGAACTGCCAGTGCCGATCGAGTTTCGGCTGCCGGAGGGCTGGTGGGCAGCGTCCCCGGACCAGGTAGGTGCCTCGGATGTGGCGTTCGTTGCCCTGTACTCAGAGCCGGACGACGGATTCACCGCCAACATCACCATTGACGGCGAGTACCGATCGGATGCCATGGCGCTGCATGAGATCGCTGACGAGTCGGTGCAGCGCATGCGCGAGCTCGCCGAGGAGGTAACGGTGAACGGCCGCAGTGAGGTCGATTCCGCTGATGCACCTGGCCTGACACAGACGCTGACCTTCACGACCGTCGCAGGTGGCACACGCCGTCCTCTAGTCCAGGCTCAGGTGTATCTGTCCATGCTGGACGCCGATGATCCGGGAAAGCGTGCGGTGGTCCGGCTTGCTCTGACCGCCGCCGCTGCCCAGTACGAGAATGTCCTGGGGGATTTCCAGGAGTTCGTACGCACCGTTCGCCCGGAGACCTGAGACATGAGGTGGTGAAGGCATGGGCCTTTTCGACAAGCTGACCGGAACGGAGCGCCCCACTAGTGGAGTTACTCCGTGTTCCGCTGAGGAAGTTCACGCTGCCCTGCTCGCCCTCAACGGGCCGGAAGTCCCGTACGTCGTGCGAGATGGCGCTCCAGAGGGTGTCGACCTGGTGGCGGAATGGCGCATGACGGAGCCGGCCTGGCACACCTTCTTCGCCAGAACCCAGCTGAGCCGCGCAGTTCAGATCCGGATGCGCCTGGTCTCGGGGGGCCACGAAGTCCGTGTCGTCGAAGAGCAGAGGGAAGTCACCTGGGTCGGGGGCAGCCCCAGAATCGCGATGTCGCGCGAATACGGCCGGGGACCGACCAAGACGGTTTCCCGACACTGGACGATCGGACGCGGATCCGATGGTCACGTGGAGAGGACAGAGACGTTTCGCTACGACAGCTCCGAGCTCAAGGAGCCCCTGCGAGGCGCGGTCCTCAAGGCTGGTTGGACATGGCGCGGAGTGGTCTTCGGCAAGCTCTGATTGGTCGGCAGGCGGCCAAAATCGGCGAGAGCACCTTGCCGATTGCATGTGATGGTGCACAGGGCAGGTGAGAGGGTGCCTCGGCGTGAGGCGCTGCTGTTGCCAGTACTGCGGTCGCTCAGCTGGTAACCGACCGAGCAGCCTCAAACAGCTCCAACGTCGCCAGGCACAGCGGAAGCAGCGACAGCAGCACCGCGCTCTCCGCAAGGTCGAGGAACCGTCCCCAGAACGGCGTCAGGCCCTTCTTCGGCACGATGAGCCCGATCGCCGTGAACAGGGCAACTCCAGCTGCACCCAAGGCGAACAGCCACATAGCCCGAATATCCAGGCCGGTCCGGTCGCCGTAGCGCAGCAGTTCGTTCATCAGGTCGGCCGGAGGGTTCGTCGCCAGCCCCGCCAGCAGCAGGCCGATCGACGCGATCCCGGCGAGCAGGGCCGAGGCAACCTGTGCGGTGTACCGGAACAACCGGGCCCGCAGCAGCATCGACAGGCCGGCGGCGAGCGCCAGGAACTGTGCCCACACGCTGTCGGAGAATCCGAGCACACCGGCCGCGACAGCGACCACGACCGCACAGCCGCCGACCAGGCCGAGCAGCAGCTCATGGCTGCGACGGGCCCGCAGGGCGACCTGCTCGGCGTCTACCGGAGTACCGACGGGGTGGACCTCGGCGGTCAGCTGAGCCTGGCGCGCATCCGCCGGGTCCGGATCCGCCCCGAACATGTCGACGGCGCTGCGCGGTGCGATGTACCCGATCGGCAGCCGTGCGAAGCGGGACGAGAGACCGGGCAGGAAGGCGATCAGGCCGACAGCGATCGGTACGCAGACCGAAGCCGTCTCCGTAGCCGAAGCCTCGGTCAGGATCGCGACGAACGACGCGAGCGTGCCCGCCGCCGTCACGAACACAGCCCCGACAAAGGGTGCGGAGCCTCCAGGGCTCAGAGCCAGCAGCACCGAGGACGCCACCAACATGCACACGCAGCCGAGCAGGAACTGCAACCGCCCCGGCCCGTCCCCCCCGTCCGGCCCCACAATCCCGGAGCCCGCAAGAAGCAGCATCGGCAAGGCGGCAAGCCCGAAGGCGACCGACCCTGCACGGTCCCCGTAGGCACGTGCACGAGCACCTGCGAAAGCGGTCAACAGGACACCTGCCGCACCCGCCACCACACCCGGCAACCCGTTCATGTCGTGCCGGGCCGGGTCCGCCGACCAGAGCAGGTAGCTCATCAGGACCAGCAGCAGCACAGACCCGAGCAGCGATGCACCCCGCAGCAGCCCGTCGCTCCACAGCCGCCGATCACGTCCGACAGCCGAGGCCACCGCATCGGAGACGGAGTCGAAGACCGCTGGCGGCAGAGAGCGGTCCATCGGACGCAACGTGAGCCGCTCGCCGTCGACCACGCGCTGCGCGGCCAGGGTGAGGGTGGGGTCCAGCAGTGTGCCGTCCGCCCGGACCAGGTGGTAGCCGGTCGGTGTGCCCGCCGCCTGGGTCTGGCCGGTCAGCCGTAGCAGCTCCGGATAGATCTCGGCGACCGGCATGTCCTCGGCGAGCGCTAGGTCGATGCGGTTGTCCGTCGCCGCGACCGTGACCCTTCGAAATCCCGTCCCCGTGGTCGTACTCAACTCGCTCATCCCCCTAACAACCGTGGCGCGTGCGGTGCTTGGTTACGCGCGGTGCGCGCAACCCTACCCGGCACGGCTGTGGCGGTTACCCGTACGATCGCTCTCGTGCGGAGGGGGCTGTCGTCACGGGGGCGCCGGCACACGAGGTGACCTTCCGTTCGGACCATCCGCATGGGGGGATTGATCTTCCGGTGAGCCAGATCGTCGTCAAGCGGCCGCCGCGCGCGGCGCTGCCGGAAGTGCCGACGCACGAGGTCGTGCTGCAGAGCCCGCCCGAACTGCCGCGTGGGCAACAGGAAGGCGTCCTGCTGCAGCTCCTGCCGATGCTGGGCATGGGCTCGTCGGTGGTGTTCTTCTTCATGCCGGGTGCGCACCCGTTCATGCGCATCATGGGTGTGCTGATGCTGCTCTCGACCGTGGCCATGGTGATCGCGCAGTTCGTCCGGTATCGCCGGGGCAACCAGGGGGAGATGGCTGACGGCCGCCGCGACTATCTCAAGTACCTGGCCCAGTTGCGGCGCGCGGTGCGCAGGACGGAGCGGGCCCAGCGCAACGTCCAGCTCTATGTCCACCCCGACCCCGACCAGCTCTGGTCGGTCGTCGCCGAGGGCACCCGGACCTGGGAACGCCGCGTAGGCGACAGCGACTTCGGACAGGCCCGCATCGGAGTCGGCCCGCAGCAGCTGGCCACCCCGCTGATCGCCCCCGAGACCGCCCCCGTCGACGAGCTGGAGCCGCTCAGCGCGGGCGCAATGCAGCAGTTCCTCGCCGTGCACGGCGCTGTCGAGCGCCTGCCGGTGGCGCTGTCCATGCGCGCCTTCTACCACCTGACCATCTCCGGCGACGGCGCGAGCGCCCAGTCGACTGCCAGAGCGCTCGTCGCCCAACTGGCCACCCTGCACTCGCCCGAAGACCTGATTGTCGCCGCGGTGACCGAGCCCGGGGCCGCCTCCGACTGGGAGTGGGTGAAGTGGCTTCCGCACACCCAGGTGCAGGGATCGCTCGACGGGGCGGGCACCAAGCGTCTCTTCGGCGATGACGTCGAAGAGGTCGAGCAACTCCTCTACGACCAGCTCGAAGGCCGTCCGCGGTTCAGCCGCGAAGCCCCGCCGATCCTCGACCGGCCACACATCGTCCTCGTCCTCGACGGCGCGAGGATGCCGACCACCTCCCTGCTCGCTGCCCCCGAAGGACTGCAGGGCGTCACCGTCATCGAAGTGATCGACGGCCACCTCGAAGAGCCCCCCGGCGGCCTCAACGCGGTAGTCCACCCTGGAAAGCTGCGCCTGGAGACACAGGGAGACGTCGTATACGAGGGCGAGCCGGACAGCCTGTCCCTCGTCGAGGCCGACGTACTCGCCCGCCGACTCGCGCCCCTCCGCATCGGCGGGGACGACGACGAACCCCTCCTTGCCAACCTTGACTTCACCGACATGCTCGACCTCGGCGACGCAGCCACCGTCGACGTCACCCGCACCTGGCGCCCCCGCTCCATCGCCGAACGCCTCCGCGTACCCATCGGTGTCGGCGAGGACGGCGAGCCGATCATGCTCGACCTCAAGGAGGCCGCCCAGGACGGCATGGGCCCGCACGGCCTGTGCGTCGGCGCCACCGGTTCCGGCAAGTCCGAGCTGCTCCGCACCCTGGTCCTGGGCCTGGCGGTCACGCATACCTCCGAGACCCTGAACTTCGTTCTCGCCGACTTCAAGGGCGGCGCCACCTTCGCGGGCATGACGGACCTCCCGCACGTCTCAGCCGTGATCACCAACCTCGCCGACGACCTCACCCTCGTCGACCGCATGGGCGACGCAATTCGCGGCGAACTCCAGCGCCGCCAGGAACTCCTGCGCTCCGCCGGTAACTTCGCCAGCCTCCACGACTACGAGAAGGCCCGCGCGGCAGGCCAGGCCCTGGAACCGCTCGCCTCTCTGGTCCTGGTCATCGACGAGTTCTCCGAACTCCTCACCGCCAAGCCCGATTTCATCGAGATGTTCATCCAGATCGGCCGCATCGGCCGGTCCCTCGGCGTGCACCTGCTGCTCGCCTCGCAGCGCCTGGAAGAGGGCAAGCTCCGCGGCTTGGACACGTACCTCTCGTACCGCATCGGCCTGCGCACCTTTTCCGCCGCCGAGTCCCGCGCAGCCATCGGCGTCCCCGACGCGTACCACCTGCCGTCCGTCCCCGGCTCCGGCTATCTGAAGTTCGGCACCGAGGAAATGGTCCGCTTTAAGGCCGCGTACGTCTCCGGCTCCTACCGCAGCGGCGGTCCGGCGGTCGCCGAAGGGCAGGCACTCCTCGAGCGCCGCTCCGCGATCTTCACCGCAGCCCCGGTGCCCGCGACGTACGCCCCGCACGACCCCCGTACGGCTGATGCCCGCCCGGCCCCCGCACAGGGGGGAGCCCTCACCGAGACAGTCCTCGACGTCATCGTGCGCCGTCTCGAGGGCCAGGGCCCGCCGGCCCACGAGGTCTGGCTCCCGCCCCTGAGCCGGTCCGCAACACTGGCCCAGCTGCTGCCACCCCTCACTACGAACCCGGCGCGCGGCCACACCACCACGGACCCCCTGGTCACCGGCCAGCTCGCGGTTCCCCTCGGCCTGATCGACAAGCCCTTCGAGCAGCGACGCGAAGTCCTCTGGCAGAACTTCTCCGGCGCAGCCGGCCACATGCTGATCGTCGGCGGCCCGCAGTCCGGCAAGTCCACGCTGCTGCGCACCCTCATCTCGTCCTTCGCGCTCACCCACAGCCCGCACGAAGTCCAGTTCTACGGGCTCGACTTCGGCGGCGGAGGCATGGCGGCCCTCGCCGACCTCCCGCACGTCGGCGGCATCGCATCACGCCTCGACCCTGAACGCGTACGCCGCACCGTCGCCGAGGTCGTCGGCATCCTCAACCGCCGAGAGGAGTTCTTCCGCGCCCACAACATCGACTCGATCGCCACGTACCGCCGCAAGCGCGCGGCAGGCGAACTCCCCGGTGAACCCTGGGGCGACGTCTTCCTCCTCATCGACGGCTGGGGAGCCTTCAAGAACGACTACGAGCTCCTCGAAGAGGTCGTCGGCGACCTCGCGGGCCGGGGCCTCGGCTACGGCATCCACATCGTGGCCACCGCCTCCCGCCACATGGAGATCCGAGCCTCGATCAAGGACCAGCTCCTCGGCCGCCTCGAACTCCGCCTCGGCGACACCATGGACTCCGAGTTCAACCGGAAAATCGCGGCCAACGTCCCCGTCGGCATGCCCGGCCGCGGCCAGACCCCGGAGCACCTCCACTTCATGACGGCACTACCCACCATTGACCAGGTGGAGACGGGCGAGGACCTCGCCGAGGTCACGGCCCGCTTCGTCCAGACCGTCCGCGGAGCCTGGACCGGGCCTGCCGCCCCCACAGTCCGCCTCCTGCCCCGCAAGGTCCCGGCCGACCATCTCCCCAAGGGCTCCGAGTCGACGGACCAGGGCCTGGCGATCGGCCTGGACGAGACGAACCTTGCCCCGGTCTACGTCAACTTCGACACCGACCCGTTCTTCCTCGTCTTCGGCGAAAGCGAATCAGGCAAGACAGCTCTGCTTCGCCACCTCGTCCACAAGATCTCTGAGCGCTACACACCGGACGAGGCGAAGATCGTGGTCGGCGACTACCGCCGCTCCCTCCTCGAAGTCGTCCCGCCCACCCACCTCTTGGAGTACGCCCCGACGGCAAGCTCACTCCAGACCCACATGAACGCTCTGGCCCAGCTGATGGAACGACGCCAGCCCCCGGACGACGTCACCCCACAGCAGCTCCGCGACCGCAGCTGGTGGACCGGCGCCCAGCTCTTCGTCGTGGTCGACGACTACGAACTCGTCTCCACCCAGGCCGGCAACCCGCTCTCCGCCCTTGTCGACCATCTCCCCTTCGCCCGCGACACCGGCATCCGCTTCATCATCGCCCGCAGCACGGCAGGCGCCTCCCGCTCGATGTACGAGTCCTTCATGCAACGCATCAAGGAACTCGGGGCTCAGGGAGTGGTGTTGTCAGGCGACCCGAACGAGGGCGACATCCTCGGCAACGTGAGGGCGAAGCCGATGCCGCAGGGGCGGGGGCACTTCGTATCGCGGAAGCGGGGGGCGCCGCTGGTGCAGTTGGGGTGGACGCCGGATCTGCGGTGACGTGGTATGGGAGCACAGGTGAGGGCGTCACTGTTGCCGTGATCGACACCGGCGTGGAGAAGACCCCGATGGAGCTGCAGGGGCAGGTCCTCGATCGCAAGGACTTCGCACCACACAAACCAGGCGACGAGCACACGGACTACGAGGGCCACGGCACCGGCATTGCCGGTTTGATCGCCGGCACCGGAGCTGGGCAGGGTGGCGACGGTGCCTTCGGGCTCGCTCCGGGCAGCAAGATCCTGCCTTTGCGTATCCCGTTCGACAGCCTGGGGTCGAAGTTCGACAAGCCACTGGTGGAGGCGATCCGCTACGCGGCCGACTCCGACGCCAAGGTCATCAACATCTCCATCGGCGGGCCCGCAGACATTGCGGGGGCGGACGCGGTGGTTGAGTACGCCCTGCCGAAGGGTAAGTTGATCTTCGCCTCTGCTGGGAACGAGGGCGAACACGGGAGTCCGGTGGAATAGCCTGTGCGACACCTGGCGTCGTCGGGGTAGCGGCACTCGGGCGGGACATCTCCACAACGGAAGAGTCTTCCCATGGGCGTCACGTCGACCTGTCCGGGCCTGGGGACGAAATGGTCAACGCGTGCGCAGGCAATTCGGGCCTGTGCGAGTCGCACGGCACGAGCGGTGCGGCAGCTATCGCTTCAGCGTCTGCTGCACTCATCTGGTCCAAGCACCCGGACTGGACAAACAACCAGGTGCTCCGCGTCCTGGTCGACACGGCGGGCGGGCGGGGCCAAGAGCGGCAAGGAGCGAACGGACTACGTCGGCTACGGCGCGGTCCGCCCTCGTGTCGCGCTGAAGAACCCCGGTGACCCAGGTCCTGCGGACAAGTACCCGCTCCCTGATTTTCCCAAGGCCATAGCCGAGCCATCCTCTCCCGCCTCTGCCACGGCGACTCCTGGCGAACGGAATCGAAAGAAGGCGGCTCCTGCCACGGGCTCTGGTCCGCTGGACGGAAACGGCAGGGTGTGGATAGCCGTGGGGCTCGGGGCAGCGCTCGTCGGGGGAGCAGCCACCATGGCCGTGCTCCGGTCCCGTCGGCACGCCTGACGCGGCTGAGTACTCAGACGAGAGTTCGCTGCATGGCCACGGGCCTGCGGCCTCCTTTCGTAAGCTGGCTAGGCATGCCCGTCGCGCCGATGTGACGGGCGGCACAGTGTCCATGCCGATGGGCGAGCAGTAGAGGGTGACGAGTGAGCGACAAGCATCAGGAGTTGGCCGACTTCATCTGGTCGGTGGCAGATCTCCTGCGCGGTGACTACAAGCGTTCCGAGTACGGCAAGGTCATCCTGCCGATGACACTGCTGCGCCGCATGGACTGCGTGATGAAGGACACCCGCGAGGCTGTGTGGGCGCGCGACGACTCCTTTGCCGGGCAGAACAAGGACGCAGTCCTCCGCGCCACGGCAGGCCGCGGCTTCTACAACCTCTCGAAGCAGACCTTCGCCACCATCGGTGCCGACCAGGACACAGAGAAGGTCGAGAAGAACCTGAAGGACTTCATCGGTGGCTTCTCCTCAGAAGCCACCGAGATCCTCGACCACTACGCCTTCCACCTGCAGATCGATCGCCTGGCCAAGGCCGGACTGCTCTACCTCGTTGTCCAGAAGTTCGCTGAGATCGACCTGAGCCTTGAAGCCGTGGACAACCACAACATGGGCTACGTCTTCGAGGAGCTGATCCGCAAATTCGCGGACGCCTCGAACGAGACCGCCGGTGAGCACTTCACTCCGCGCGAGGTCATCGAGCTGATGGTCGAGCTGCTCCTGGCACCGGACGGCGACCGCCTAAACGGTGCGTCCCCCGTGATCGACATCCTCGACCCGGCCTGCGGCACCGGCGGCATGCTCTCGGCCGCCGAGGAGCACATCAAGGCCCTGAACCCTGCCGCGCGCGTCAACGTCTTCGGACAGGAGCTCAACGCTGAGTCATACGCGATCTGCCGCTCCGACATGCTCCTCAAGGGCCAGACCGCCTCCAACATCCACTTCGGCAACTCCTTCACCCAGGACGGCCACGAGGACGAGCAGTTCGAGTACATGCTCGCCAACCCGCCCTTCGGCGTGGAGTGGAAGAAGGTCGAGAAGCAGGTCAAGCAGGAGCACGACGACCGCGGCTTCGACGGCCGCTTCGGCGCCGGCCTGCCCCGGATCAACGACGGCTCGTTCCTCTTCCTGCAGCACATGATCGACAAGATGCGGCGACTCAAGAAGGACGCTGACGGCAAGGAGATCGGCGGCAGCCGCATCGCCATTGTCTTTAACGGCTCCCCGCTCTTCACCGGTGGCGCGGGCTCCGGGGAGTCTGAGATTCGGCGCTGGATCATCGAGAACGACTACCTCGAAGCGGTCGTCGCGCTCCCGGATCAGCTCTTCTACAACACCGGTATCTCGACGTACTTCTGGATTGTCACCAACCGAAAGCCGAAGAACCTCAAGAACCGGATCATGCTCATCGATGCACGGGACCAGTGGTCCAAGATGCGCAAGTCGCTGAGCAACAAGCGCAAGGAGATCGCCGAGGACCGTCGCATGGAGATCTGCGCCTGGTACGGGGAGGCGTACCGCCTCGCGCGTTCCGGTGACGGATCGCAGCACTCTGTGCCGGACAAGGTCAAGATCTTCGACGCGGACGCCTTCGGCTACCAGCGCATCACTGTGGACCGACCCCTGAAGCTACGCTTTGAGGTCACCGAGGATGCCTTGGACGTACTGCGCGTGGCCAAGGCGGTAGAGAAGGAGCTCGGCGAGGGCGGGCCGGAGAAGCTGGCGAAGGCGCTCAAGCCGCTGTTGGGTAGCTCGTGGGGGACCAAGTCTGAGGCTTGGATCGCTCTGGGGAGGGCGATGGACCACGCGGGTATCACTTGGCCGAAGAGCAAGCCTTTCGACAAGGCGATGCGCGATGCGGTCGGCGTGCCGGACCCGCAGAGCGAGATTCAGTACGTCAAGAAGGGGCAGGTCGAACACGACCCGGACTTGCGGGACGCCGAGAACGTGCCATTGCGCGAGGATATCGACGCTTACTTCGCGCGGGAGGTGAAGGAACACGTCAAGGATGCGTGGATTGCAGATTTCAAAGACCCCGCCACTAAGGAGACTGTGCGCCATCGCGTAGGGTACGAGATCCCATTCACTCGCCACTTCTACGTATACAAGCCCCCGAGGTCGCTTTCTGAGATCGACGCAGAACTCAAGGCTTTGGAAGCGGAGATCCAAGCGCTGTTGGGTGAGGTAGCGGGACGATGAACGAAAGCACTCAGACCGTTCCTTTGTGGCGTCTAGCCTCCAAGATCGGGAGCGGGAAGACGCCGTCAGGTGGCGCTACGTCATATGTGGACAGCGGTGTCACGTTCCTGCGTAGCCAGAACATCCACTTCGACGGTCTACGCCTCGATGATGTTGCGTTCATTGACCGGGCAACGCATCTTGAAATGCTTGGTACCAGAGTCCGCGCGCATGATGTCCTCCTCAATATCACTGGGGCATCTATCGGGCGCGCAACCCATGTGCCGGCTGAAATTAGCGAAGCGAACGTGAATCAGCACGTCTGCATCATCCGCCCCGCAGGCGGAGTCAACTCCCGATTCCTTGCCTACGCTCTTTCTGCAAGTCCTGTTCAGTATCAAATCTCGTTGATGCAAGTGGGGGGGAACCGGGAAGGGTTGAATTTCGACCAGGTTGGGCACTTGCGAGTCCCTGATCTCACGCACGAGGAGCAGGCCCGAGTCGCCGATTACCTCGACTGCGAGACGGCCCGCATCGACAAACTGGTCACTCTGCAGCTTTCCGTGCGCAATAAGCTCGACGAACGAGAGCGTGCCCTCCGCGACGGCCTGGTTCACGACCTTGCAGAGTCATGCGGGGAGCTTCCACTACGACGCTTCGTAACCAAGATTGAGCAGGGAGCGAGCCCTCAGTGCGAGGCTGTGCCGCGAGAGGGGGCGGATAAGTGGGCTGTTCTCAAGCTGAGTGCCGTTAGGCAGGGGCGATTCGATCATCGAGAGAACAAGCGACTCCCCCAGGATGTCGTGCCCACCCGGGCCTATGAAGTGCGCCCTGGTGACCTTCTCGTGACGCGTGCGAATACACCGAACCTGGTGGGCGATGTGGCTGTCGTCACCGACAGATCGCAGAGGCTGTTGCTGCCTGATCTCATCTACCGAGTTGGGCTCGTTCCGGAAATGGACGCGTCCTTCGTCGCCCAAGTGGCACTTAGTAGTCGGGTGCGGCTGCTTATCGAATCAGCGGCACGTGGATCATCGCAGTCCATGGTCAAAATCCGCGGCGAAGACATCAGGGAGTGGCCGATCCCTGTGTCTACCAGTTCTCAGCAGCGGGCCCTCCTTGTTGAGGTCGAGCGAGGTGTCGAGCGTACGGCCAGACTCCGCGCGGCTGTTGACCGACAGCTCTCCCTCCTCGCCGAGCGCCGCCAGGCGCTAATCACCGCAGCCATAACAGGGCAACTCGACGTGACCACAGCCTGCCAAAGCACCCCGGCATAACTCCCAGCCGCCGCCGACCACGTACGGAGCCTGCATGCCCACCAACCCGCCCCGCGCGCACGAGGCCCACTCCGAGGGCGCTTTCGAAACCTCCGTCGAGGCGGCCTTGGTCCGCAGTGAGTGGGCGCAGGGCTCTGCGCGTGACTACGACCACGAACTCGGAATCGAAGTCTCTGAGTTGAAGCAATTCCTCAGGGGCTGTCAGCTCGGCACCTGGAAACAGCTGATGGACGCGTACGGCGAGGAAGAAGCGTCCGCGATCCAGCGCTTCGCCAAGCACGTGGCCAAGCAGATAGACGAGCGCGGGCTCCTCGACGTGTTGCGTCATGGAGTGATCCAGCGCAACGTCAAACTCCGTCTGGCGTACTTCCGGCCCGCTCACACCCTCGCCGCCGGTGCACTCGACGAGTACAACGCCAACCGGCTGACCGTAGTGAGGCAGTTCCGCTACTCCGCCGCCGAACCAGCCAAGTCCTTGGACCTCGCGTTCTTCGTGAACGGACTGCCTATTGCCTCAGCCGAGTTGAAGAACCCGCTCACCAAGCAGACGGTCGAAGATGCCAAGAGGCAGTACCGGACCGACCGCGACCCGAACGACCTGTTCTTCGCCCGCCGCAGCCTCGTGCACTTCGCTGTGGATCCGGATCTCGTCTTCCTGACCACACGCCTCGCCGGCCCCAAAACCCGCTTCCTGCCCTTCAACAAGGGCACCGGCGACGCAGGCTACCTGGGTGGCGCAGGCAATCCGCCTCCTCGCGCCGATGAGGAGTACAAGGTCTCGTACCTCTTCGAGCAGGTGATGCAGCGAGACAACTGGCTCGACCTCCTGCACCGCTACCTGCACGTGGAGGACGAGGCGGCAAAGGCCGGCAAGGCCCCGCGCTACCGCCCCGGCGCCGCCCACAACCAGCCCCTCATCTTCCCCCGCTTCCACCAGTGGCACGCCGTACGGAAGATGACAACGCACGCGGCCAAGCACGGCGCAGGCGAGAACTACCTGATCCAGCACTCCGCCGGCTCGGGTAAGTCGAACACCATCGCCTGGCTCGCCCACCGCCTGGCCTCGCTGCACACCCCCGAGGACCCCGCCAAGCTCGATCCGACCGCGGCCCAGGCCAAGAATCTCGGGCCCAATGAGCCGGTCTTCGACAAGGTCGTGGTCATCACCGACCGGCGGGTACTGGACAAGCAGCTCCAGGACACCATCTACCAGTTCGACCATACGCCGGGAGTCGTGCTGCGCGTAGACGACGACTCCAAGCAGCTGGCCGAGGCGCTGACAGGAACGACGGCACGTGTCGTGATCACCACGCTGCAGAAGTTCCCGTTCATCCTGGACAAGACCTCCGGGCTCGGCCGCGAGCGTCGCTACGCGATCGTCATCGACGAAGCTCACTCCTCGCAAGGCGGCAAGGGAACCGACGCGCTCAAAAGGATGCTGGGCAAACTCGGCGAGGGCACAGTCGATGAGGACGGTGACCCGCTGACCGCTACCGCGCTCGCCCGCGGTAAGCAGCCGAACCTCTCCTTCTTCGCGTTCACCGCGACTCCGAAAGACAAGACGATCAAGTTGTTCGGCACCAAGTCGCGTGACAGCGAGGACATGGAGCCGTTCCACGTCTACTCGATGCGGCAGGCTATCGCCGAGGGCTTCATCCTCGACGTACTCGGCACCTACATCACGTACGGCACTTACTTCAAGCTTCAGAAGGCCGCCGCCGACGAGGCCGAGCGGCAGGTAGACCGGCGTAAGGCCAAGGCCAAGCTGGTGCGTGCAGCGCTGATGTCCGAAGCGTCGCTGGAGTCACGAGCGAAGATCATCGTGGAGCACTTCCGGTCCCACAGTGCCAGGCGGCTCGGCGGACGGGCCCGTGCCATGGTCGTCACCCCCAGTCGTGAGCACGCGGTCCGCCTCTACCAAGCGATCCGTGCCTACGTAGAGCAGCACGGATACACCGACTGCGGAACCCTGGTGGCCTTCTCCGGCACGCTCACCCTGGACGACATCGAGTACACCGAGTCGAAGCTGAATGGCTTCCCGGAGGGCAAGCTCCCCGAGGCCTTCGCCTACACCCGCCTGGACGACCCCAAGCCGCCGTCCGTGCCCCGACCCGAGTACCGCATCCTCGTCGTGGCGGAGAAGTATCAAACCGGTTTCGACCAGCCGCTGCTGACGACGATGTACGTCGACAAGCTGTTGTCCGGGCTTGCCGCGGTACAGACGCTGTCGCGGCTCAACCGCACGCACCCTCTCAAGTCCGCCGAGGACTTGTTCGTGCTGGACTTCGCCAACAAGGAGCCGGAAGTCATCAGGAAGGCATTCCAGGACTACTACGAGGCGTCACTCGCCAAGGAACTGGACCCGGACTTCCTGTTCACCCGGCACGACGAGGTGATGGCCTACCGGTTGTTGACCCCCGCGGATATGGATGCCTTCATCACTGCGTACTTCGCAGCCTTCAAGGATGGCACCGCCACCGATGTGGCCATCCGCAAGGCACACTCCAAGCTGCACCGCTACACCCAGCCTGCCGTGGACGAGTTCAACAAGCTCGTCGAAACCGAGCCCGACGCCGCGCAGGAGTTCCGACGGGCTCTCGATTCGTACGTCAAGGCGTACGGCTGGATCTCCCACGTTATCGGTTTCGAGAACGAGGACCTGGAGCGCCTCTACCAGTACGGACGCTTCCTCGTGCGCCGCCTCAAGCTCCCGGCCGGCTCGGCGAGTGCGGACATAGGGGAGATCACCCCCAGCCACATGAACGTCCGCAAGACCGGCACCCCCGAACTCAGGCTCAAGGCAGAGGGCGCCCAGCTACTGCCCGGCCTGGTTCCCCAGCCCGCCGGCGCCGGGCCGGAGGCCGATGAGAAGTCCCTCGCCGAGGTCATCGAGTCGGTCAACGACGAGTACGGCATCGGACTGTCCACGACCGACCAGATCCTTCTCGGCCAACTTGTGGTCGCGGTCTCCGAGGATCCGGAACTGCAGCGCATCGGCCTCCACAACGACGAAGAGACCTTCCGCCGGGAGGTCGACCGGGACATGGACCGCATCGTCATCGACCAGGCTCAGTCCAACGATGCCCTGCTCGTGCGGTACTACGACGACCCGCTGATCAACAAGATCTTCAAGCAGGTCGCCACCCAGCAGGCATACGGACTCATCCGCCGTCCCGCCCGACGGGAAGCGGAACGCCGCGCCACGGCCGAACGGGCGGCAGAGATCAAATCCGGCGAAGCGGGAACCGTGCCGAAGACTGATACGTAATCTGCAACGAGAAGACGCTTCAACTCGAACTCCGGTGCAGGCAAAGCACCGTGACAGAGGGGGATTGCTGCAGTGGTGCACAATGCGTCGACCGAGGAAGCCGGTCGACCGTCCCGAGTGATCGCGGGGCGGTACCGGCTGGGCCACCCGATCGGCGCCGGCGGCATGGGCGAGGTCTGGCACGCCTACGACGAGCGCCTGGACCGCCGCGTCGCGGTCAAAATGATGCTCACCGACACCCGCGGCCTGCCCGGCATCCCCGGCCTCGTCGCAGTCGAGATGATGGCCAACCGCCGCGACCGGTTCCTCCGCGAAGTCCGCACCACCGCCGCCCTGGAACACCTCGGCATCCCGGCCATCTACGACACCGGCATAGACGAGACGACGCACCAGCTGTTCGTGGTGATGCAGCTGCTGCGCGGTCGCGAGGTGCAGACGTTCATCGATCAAACCGATTACGACTACGCACCCCTCGGCATCTCCTGGGCAGCCGCGGCGGGGGTGCAGATTGCCTCGGTACTGGATGAGGTGCACCGCAACGACGTTGTCCATCGGGATATCAAGCCCGCCAACGTCATGATCAGCACCGACGGCGTCGTCAAGGTTCTCGATTTCGGTGTCGCGGCACTGCGCGGCGCGGGCGGGCATCCCCGCCTGACACAAGAAGGCATGACCATCGGCACACCGCCGTACATGTCTCCCGAGCAGAGCCTGGCGAACCAGGTCGGTCCGGCGTCCGACATCTACGCCCTGGCCTGCGTTATGTACGAACTCCTCACCGGCCGCCCTCCGTTCAGTGCTGACACCGAGCACTCCCATGCCTGGCATCACGTGCGCAGCATGCCGCCCCCCATCCGCACCATGCGCCCCGACGTCCCCACAGAACTGGAGACGCTGCTCCTCGGGATGCTGGACAAGGAGCCGGAACGCCGCCTGGACGCTTCACAGGTCTATGACGCACTGCTGCCCTGGGTCTACCAGCAGGACGCCGACCACAGCATCCGTGCGGAGTTCGACCCCCGACAGCCGTTCCGCCGCCCCTTCAGCGGCCCGCCCAAGCGGGTCTCGCCGGTCGGCTACACGCCCACCATGGTCGTGCCGGTCGAGGCAGGGGTAGCGGCCCAGCCGTCTGCGGACGAGTTGACGGAACAGGAGGCGGACGAAGTCGCCGACGTTGCCGCGCAGTTGGCCCAGGACGGCAAGCTCACACAGGCGGCTGACCTTCTCTCGACCGCGATCGGCCGCGCCGAGGAACTCCTGCGCGACGACCTCATCTTCTCCCTGGCCCAGGTGAGGTTCCTGGCCGGCGCCTACAGCGAAGCCGCCGGCCATTTCGAGGAAGCTGGCACAGGCTACGCGTCGAGGTATGGAACCGAGGACGACCAGGCCCTGCTGTGCCGCTACTACACAGCCCAATGCCGCATGTCGCTTGGCGAAACGACCGCAGCCATCGACGAGTTCCGCGCGTACGTCGCGAAGAAGCCCGACACCACGAATGTCGAGGCTGTCGCCCGCTACCTCGACTCCCTCTCCGCCCTCACGCGCCTGTTTGCAGCAGGCGAGCGCTTCCCCGAAGCCGTGAAGGCGGCCGAGGAACTGCGGCAGGCGACGATGTCGTTGCGTGGCCCCAGTGCACCCGAGCTGGCCGACATCGACGGATTCCTGGCCCGGCTGCGGCGTTTCACCGATGAGTGACGCCTAGGCTCAGCTCTGTGAGGGCGTGCTGGGCGCACCGCTGCGCCCCAGGCGGGAGAGGACCATGGCGTACACCGACGACGCCGCGGCGGCGACCGAAGTGATGACTGCCAGCGCCAGGATGCCAAGCAGCACCGGCCATTGGCGCAGCTCACTGTGGCATACGTTGTTGCCGGGCAACGGGTCGATCAAGGGGCCTTGGCAAACGAAATCGCTTCCGGATGTCGACGTGTCCTCGGGGCCATAGCCGCCGAGCATCAGGTAGGCGAACCAGACCCATACGGCCGCGGCAAGAAATATCCAGATGGACGACGCCCTCCACATCCTGCGTGCGTCCTCGCTGACGCTCCTCGGAACGAACGTTGCCTGACCTGACTCCTCGGCTGCCATTTCTCCCCCTGCAACTCTCGGCTAACGAACCTAAGTTCATCACAGCCGAACTCGCCGCACCGTAGGACCTTGATCAGGGAGCTCAGGAGGGCGTTCAGCGGTTCCCGCTCCGCCGTAGAGGCACTAGGACTGCGTATGCGCTTGCGCTGTCGTCCACTGTGAGTTCCTCAAGCGCCATGATCTGACGTTCAAGTGCTCGGACATTCTCGGCGTTGTTGACTGTGGCGACCCCTTGGACCGTGACGGACAGAGGGTCGGAGACGAGGGCGGCTTTCCGCTCACGCAACACCTCTGCGGCGACGGCCTGGAGAGAGCCGAGCCGCTGGTAGCGCGCATCCAGGTTGTCGCGGTCCGTCGGCCCCAACTCTGATCGTAGATACGCGTAGTCGTTGTCGGTCAGTCGCACGGGAGCGCCTTTCGGTGTGAGGCCGGCGAGTGGAGTGCCCGTACACCCCGCCCGCCTACGTCAGTCAGTCGAACGGGCCCGACGAGCGCTCCGCGGTGCCGAAGGAACCGGCTCCCAAGCGTCGGGGTGGGTGATCTGCGCAGCCAAGGCCGGGTCTTGGACCTCCGACCCAGCCTTGAGGACGACGGTGTCATGGGTGGTCGGGTCGGTCACGAAGACTGTCTCGGCGAGACGGCGGCTGGCGGCGCCGGGCGATGTCCCTTCTCTCTGGGCCACGTCAGAGCACCTTCGCCGTGACGTGGATGTCCGGTACGTACAACACCGGCATCGCGACCGCGGCACCCTTCGTCCACACCTGGACCGGGTCGTCCTGGTGGCCGCTCGTGATGACGATGCCCGGGGCGTCCTCGCGGAGCAGCGCGGGGTTGGAGCCGCTGGTGAGGACAAGGGACTCGGCCGTAACGCCATACTGCGTCTCGGCCCAGGATTCGGGGTTCGGCGGGATCAGGATCCACCGGTCCTCCGGGATGACGCGCTGGTACGTGTCGTCCACCGAGATCTGGACGTCGTACACCGTGATCGGAGGCAGGTTGTAGCGGGCGCGGACGACCTCGACCTCGTTCGGCGCGAGGACCGCCGTGGGCGTCGTAGAGCCATTGACGCTGCCGTAGTACGCCGCCCGGTAGGCGTCGTTCGCCGCCAGTACCGCGCGGGCCTTGTACGACGTGATGACGCGAGCCGGGAGCGGGGCGCCGATCGCTCTCAGGTACTCGATCCAGCGCAGCTCGTCCGCAATCGGATCGCTGGTCGGATCAGACCAGGGCTTGGCCGCCGTCGGCTTGTTGGCGGACGGCACGCCGAAGTCCGCCTCCAGGTTCAGGCCGTTCTCCCCGTTGAGGGTGAAGACGCCGTCGACGAGGAGGTCGCCGGCGGCCAGTTCCATACGGTTGTGGATCGACTCGACGTGCCGCTCGACGTCGTCGTAGAGCAGCTCCACGAACTCCGACGCGTCCGCACCGCGCGCTGTGTC
The DNA here is from genome assembly GCF_029968015.1 of Streptomyces luteolus. Lineage (GTDB taxonomy): Bacteria > Actinomycetota > Actinomycetes > Streptomycetales > Streptomycetaceae > Streptomyces > Streptomyces luteolus. The sequence continues at coordinate 110,564 of NZ_JASCIS010000004.1, read as the reverse complement.
CAGGAGGATCTGTTCCAGCTCGCCGACGATCAGCTTCTGGCCCAACGGCGGCAGCATGCCCTCGGTGATGATGCGCTCGGCCTGGCGGCGGGCCACGGCGGTCTGCGCGTCGTAGGACCTGAACTTGGCCGCGTTCACGCGCCGCTTGCTGCTCTTGATTCTGAACTTGACGGAGTTCAGGCGTCGTTCGGGCATCACCGTCCGGGTTAGCTCGAAGTCGTCCGGTGTGGTGATGGTGCGCGCGAAGGCGTTGATGTCCGTCGCGTCGATGTCGCGTAGCAGGGTGTCCAGCATGGGTGTGTCGTTTCCCTGCCTAGACGAAGTGGATCTGTGCGGTGGAGCGGGTGATGGTCGCCGGGTCGAGACCGCACGGGAGCTGGGCCGCAGCGACGACGCCGTGCCAGTGCAGTGCGCCTGCCGCACGCCGCGAGCCGGGGGCGAAGTGCACCTCGGCGAGCAGGACGCCGGCGAACACCTCACGCCCGTCACAGGCGTCCGCTTCCCACGGTCCGTACAGGCCGGTCGAGGTGACCCGACCCAGGGGAATGCCAGAAGTGAAGCAGGACCGCGGCTGGGTCTCATGGCCCGGCGTGTAGTGCTCACCAGGGGAGAAGAGCGCGACGTCCAGGGTGATGCTCAGCGGAGTATCGAGGCCGTGCCGGGACACGAGCCAGGGGCGGTCAGCGGTGACATGCTCGGTGGTCGTGGTCGGCTGAAGATCCATGGGGCAGGTGTCCTTACGGGAGATCCGGTACGGGGGCTTTGCCAGCGCGCCACGTTGTGGCGCCGTGGTCCGTGATCTCGGGGGCTGGGGCACGGTCCCTGCTGTGGCTGAACGGTGTGAGGCGGCTACGGGATGGTGGTCAGATGGCCGCGACGGCGTGCCATCTCCAGGCCGGCCGTTCCCGGACGGGGCGGGTTCTTGCCCTGGCGAGGCGGTGCACCGCCATCGGGACTTCCAGAGGGCGGCGGGGCGGGCGGACGCTGGCCGAAGAGCTCCGGCCGCCTGCTCTTGAGCTTGTCCGCCGCTTTGCGGAGCGCTGCGTCGTCCACTTCCTCGTCCGTCGTACGGGACAGGAGGACGGCCGCGTCCTCCAGCTCCACGCCGGCAGCGCCGAGACCGACGAGTACCGCTCGCCGCGCGGCGTCCCGCTCCCGGGCGACCGCTGACGATTCTCGCGCGGCAAGCTCTTCCTCACGAGCGGCGAGTTCCTGCTCGCGGCGATCCAAGTCCGACAGCCTCGACTGTTCGGCGTCCCGCTGCGACTGCACGAACTCGTGCAGTGCACGTGCGTTGTCGAACCCCAGCTGCGCCAAGAGCTCACGCACGCCGGCACGCCGGCCCTGATCCTTCTCCCTCGTGAAGCGACGAGACAACTCATCCTGTGTCAACGTGACTTGATCGGCCTGTGGGCTCGAAGGCAGGCCAGGAGCTGTGCCCTCACTGGTCTGGTCTCCGCCGAGCTCGTCGTCCGCGGCGCCGAGGATCGGCAGGATCGGGCGTCCGTCGCGTCGGAAACCGAGGGGCGCGAGGGGGAGCGGCGGCCGTGCCGGGCGCGCGTTCAAGGACACACTCTCCTTGCCCAGCCGCCCCCCGCGCGGGCGGAGTCTAAACCCCGATGCCCTTACCGGGAAGCATCCGTACGAGCGCAACTGCCGACGGCCCGCCGGTCGCTTCCGGTCGCTGAAGCGGACGTAGGGTGGCAGACCGTGGAAGATGCCAAGGACGATCTCGGCAGCCTCACATGGGGGCAGGCTGAACAGCGAGCCGCCCAAGGTGATGTCGATTACCTGCGCAAGCTGGCGACACGGCTGGCCGACCGGCATGCGGCCGCAGTCGAGCAGGTACGGGATTACGAGTACCAGTTGGCCCACGTGGTGCGGGTCCTCGCTCTCACCCCAGGGCAGAGCAGCTTGGTGCAACTACTTCAACTCCTCGATGAAAAGCGCCCCGTGGGGAGTGGAGTCCAGTCTCAGTTCGTCGCCTCGCTCTTGGCGGAGCACCAGCGTGTCGCAGACCTGGCGGCCACCGTTTTCAACCGCCGCAAGCGGGACCGGCTGGATGACCTGCGTTCTTGTCTCCTCCACGAGCTGGTTCTGCGCGGCGTCGATGTCGAAGCGTCCTGGCCGCTGCGGTTCTGGTCGCTTGCACGGCCCGGCGGGCGTCCCCTGAATTGGCTACCGGCGCACCGTAGTGGCCTTGAGACTCACGTCCGCTTTCCGAGTCGCAAGCTCCGCAGCTCTGCTGGAGGGGTGTCAACCGGGCTGCCTACCGAAGGCCGTGTGGACCCGCCGACGCCACGTACGACCGAACCGTCCGCGCTCCGGGACATCGCAACGCTGGGCGTGCACGAGACCATTGTCGCGGCTGTGGAGGCAGGCGGCTGGGGTGACTGCGGGGCGTGGGTCTTCACGCTGGACGAGGCGATCACGATCGATCGCGTTCCTGCTCTGCTGCCGACCCTGCCGATGTCCTGCGTCGAGGGGCTCGGCCCCTCAGATCGTTTCGAGGTGGCTACCCGACCGGTGGAAGAGATCTGGGGCTTGCTCTTCGAAACCGCGTCAATGGGCGGCATGTACAGCTCGGGAGCCCAGGGTGCCTACGGTCGGCTGTGGGCGTGGAAGTCGATCGCCGGCCTGAGCGGCAGTCCGATGGACGCGAGCATGGATGAGGTGGAGCGCCGCGCCCGGAAATGCACGTGGTTCCACTTCGAGGCCGATGCGGAGTGGTTCCACAACGAGATCTACGACTACGGCATTGCCGCCCTGTCTCCCGATCGCCGTCGGATCGCTGTGCTTGCGGCGACGGACACCGATTAAGCACTCCCTCGAGCTCAGTTCCTCCGGAGCTCCAAGCGGAACTTAGGGCAGACGTCTGGGTCGGTGTCCTCGTAGATCACAGTTCGCTTGCTGTCGGACGCGACGCTCAGCATGTCCACCGTGCCCCCGGAGGCGAACTCCTTCGGTTCTTCGAAATGCAGGTGCAACAAGGGGTTCTTGACGGTCTTCGAAGCGGGCTGGATCTCCCACGTTCCGGTGCCGTCGAAGGTGGCACCCAGGGAGTCCCGGTAGTAGTCCCCGGTGGGCCAGTTGCGCACCGAGAGCGTGCCTCCACCTTGGCCGTGCTTCTCCTTCAACACGATGCCGGCGTCGTCCGCGTCCTTCGCCCCCTTGAAGGTGCCGACGAGTTCGGAGGCGATGACCGCCTTCGACTTTGGCGGCACGCAGCTCGCCGCCAAATCTGCGGGCGAGCAGGCGGCCAACGGCGCCGACAACATCGCACAGACAGCGGCCGCAGTGGGTATGCGACGGCTTCCCCGCCAGGTTGGGCCCCACGTCATGTCCATTCCCCTTCACTGCGCCAAGAGTCCCCCGACCACCTCACCATGCCTCCGACCGTTCCCGTCACGCGTCGGCCGCACCGTCCGCAGGTTCCGTCTCCGCAGGCTCCACCTGCCGGGCGAGGGCTGATTCTTTCTCCGCTCGGATGCGGGCCAGTTCCAGCGCAGTCTCCGGGATGGGGAAACCGCCCTCAGACATCATCCGCACCCCAGTCTCCAACGACAGCACGCCGGCCTGAACGCCGCGGACCACCAAGTCCAATGTCCCCGCCTGATCGGTGGGCAGGTACGAGCCGAACGCCACCTCAGCGCGCGGATTCTCCCCAGCGGGCAGTACCCCGCCAGCCTGGTACAGGCGCATCACCATCTTCAGCAACAGCGCGTACTTCCCGGCCCGCGCCAACCGCATCGAGCGCACCATCGCGTCCAACGGCCCGAAGCTCAGCTGCATCGCGTATCCAGAAGGCACTTCGGACGGCGCGACCGTGCCCAGAACACTGCCGGGCAGCCGACTCATCACCGACAATCGGTCACGCAACACCTCTACGTACGAACGCATCTCGCCGAGCTGAGCAGAGGTGTCCACCGTGCTCAACTGGCCACTCTCACCCAGCGGCCACACCATGCCCGGTGCCACCTGAACGGGCAGCGGCTGACCCGTCTTGCGATCAACAGGAAGCCGGGCCCCTGACAAACCGATGATCGGCGATCCAGTCGTCGCAGCGGCGCGTTGACTGTCGGTGTCGGCGGCACCGAGGTCGTCGAGAAGCTGCGCCGCCGACAGAAGGCTGGACTGACCGAAGTGCTCCGGCCCGGTGATGGTGTTCGGCACATGGACGATCGGGAGGAAGTCCAGCCGTAGGTCGAGCCGATTGAGTACGTCGCCGTCGGCGTTCGTTCGGAATCGAGCGTGCTTGAGCGAGAGCACATCGATGCCGTCGGCTCGCTGAACGTGCTCCAAGTCCCATTCGGCGTCGGTGAGATAGCACGTGCGGCTGCTCGGCTGGGGCGACCAGGGGTACTGGCGTTGGGTGTTCGGTTCACCATCGACGGGGCCGAGTTCGTACGTGACTCGCCGAAGCGTTGCCCGGCGTCCGGTGGCAGGATCCGCTGGGACCTCCCAGGCCAGATGTACCCGCTCCGGGTACTCGTCGGCACCGAGCGCGGCGTCCGTGAGAACCGGGAAGTAGAAGCCGGGGTCGATGGTCTGCAGCACGGGGCGATTCTTGGTGCGTGACCATGCCAGCAGGTACACGGTGTCACCCAGGACGACAGCGGTGCGCTCGGCATGCTGCATCCGCATCCAGAGATGCTCTGCCTCGGACCATTCGCGCAGCAGCGCATCGCGTTCCCCGGCGGCGGCTTCGTCGTCCTGTCCGTCCCCGACCACGATCTTCTGCGTCTCGCCGAGCAAGTGGCTCAGTGTCTGTTCGACGATGAGAGATGCGTCCCCGTACTCGCGGCGATCCTCGCCCTCGTCGCCCAGCAGCGCAGCGGCCTGATTGGTGTCGTACGCGGCCAGGACCGAGTACGCGGCCAGGCGGCGTCGGTCCGCCTCCGGAATCCACGCCGCCGACGCGGCGCCAGGAAGGTGCCAGGCGCGTCCTTCAGTCGCCTGCTGAAACGCTGGCTTGTACGACAGCGCACCCCACGTATCGATGATCAGGCTCCGCATACGGCGCACGCTCAGCTCCGCTTCAGGTCACGAGGAGGGCGGAGTCTAAACGCGCTAGCCGTACCCGCTCGTCTACCCCTTATCGCTGTCCGGCTGGGTCGGCGCGCTCAAGCGTTCCGCCACCAGCCCGAGCCATGCACTGGGGGAGTAGGGCGTTGGTACATCCACTTCCATACCCAACTCCGCAAGGGCGAGTGCGTAGTCGGACTCTTCGACGCCCAGGGCGAGAAGCTCTTGCAGCTCCCCGATCAGGCGCGCGACGAGCTGGCGATCTGTGGAGTTGGCGTAGTCGTCGATTGCAGCGTCATGGTCTGCGAACTCGTCGGGCATGTCCTGGGAGAACCAGCCGCCGAGGAACTGGGCGAGCTCAGGGAATCGGGTCCGCCATTCCCAGTGGGTCTCGGGTACGGAGGGCGGGGGTACGTGCCCTTCTTCGATGCTCGCCTTGATGTGGTCGGCGAGCTGCCTTAGCCAGTCCTGGATCTCGGAATCCGGCAGCCCTACGTCCGGTACGGGGTAGAACTCTCCGAGACGCTGCCTGAGCCGGCCGGGCGGGTTCTCGGCGTACGCGCGCAGCTGCTGCTCTGCGGTGCCCAAGGCCCAGGGGCGGGTGTGCCAGGTGTGGCGAAGGTATGCCTGTAGGGCGTCGCTCGGCTTGTCCGGCTCGTCGTCTGCGACTTGGCCGAGGAATGCGCTGATCACCTGGTCCAGCTCGCCGTAGCGGCGGTCGAACTCGAGCGGCTTCATGGACACGGCGGCGGACCTCTACAGGTAGATCGGGAACGTGGAGTGGACGACGAAGCCGTGCGGGCTCGCTGGCTCACGCTTGAGCACAACTCGGGCGGCGTAGGTGTCGACCGGCTCACGGCCGGCGAGCATCATTGCCTGGAGCAGGACACGACCGACCGGTTCCGTACGCGACGGCCACGATGCCTCGATGGTGAGGCGCTGTCGGCTGGCCTGGGCCAGCCAACGGTGGATGAGTTGTTCATTGCGGGTTACGACCTGTTGGGTGGCCCACTGGGCCGTCTCCCGGTCGGGATAGGTCGCAGATCGGGTGAGCACAGTTCGCCCTTCCTCAGTCGATCATGAAAGCCCAGAAGACGCCGACCTCGGAGTCAGAAACCGCGATCACGCCACAGTCCATGGTGTAGTCCGTGAAGCACTCATACTCGCCTTCCCGGGCGAACATGTCGGCATCGGGGTTCTCCCGAGCCGCTCCAGCATTCGTATAGCAGGCGGCACCCTGTCCAAAGCGCTCCAGGATGACGGCAGCGTGCTCCAGGAGCTCTTCCTTTCGGTCGTCGAAATGCGGAATGTTTCCTTCGTAGAAGGATTCCCCCTGGAGGGTCACAAGGATCTGAGCCGCTGATCGGCTGGACACCGGGAATACGGAGTCGAAGTCCTCAAGGGACGGAGGAAGGAAGGGCATCTCCGGGCCGCAGACGGTCCACACGTCGCCGTCGGGCGCAGAGTTGATCGATTTCCAGCCTCGCGGATCTGCCGACCTGACCCTCATGACGTCTACGGCGTCTCGTCGCCAATCTTCGTGTTCTCTGGCGCCGACCGCCGCGAAAGCAAGACCGCCGAAGAGGGCCAAGATGGCGTCCTCCCAGCGTGCCCGTTCTGGCTTAGTCATGCGATCTCCAATCCACTCTTGCTGCCGCTCCTATCGCTCTCATGGGATGCTACGGCGGTGGTGTCTTGTCCGTGGGCATCGAGGTCAGAACGACGTATGGAGGGTGACCGCCAGGGGCGGGACGCAAGACCACTTCGACGTTCTTGGCGTCGTGGGCGGACGAATCTCCCCGATCCCATGTTCGACCAACAGGCTGATTGAATTCAAGTCCGATGACGCGAGATGAGTTGGGGTCGGGGTTTCTCGCAAGCCATTTCTCAATCTTTCGCTGATTGCCTGGATCGTCCAATGTCGCCTGAGTGTAGCGCTGTGCATCGTTCAAGTCTTCAAACGAGGAGGCAGCCTTCGGGTTGATGTCGGAACCCCTCACCGTTTGCTGGTCGCGAAGTCGCTGTTCGAGCTGCGCATCTGTCTTTCCAACGTGCTTATCGATGACATGAGCACCCAGCATGCCTTCCTGGTTCGCCAAGTCGACCGGATATTTGTGCTTTGACTCGTCATCGCCAGGAACGGTGTAGAGAGGGTCACCTTTGAATTCGGTGAGTGCGCGGGCTCCGAAAGCCTCTGCGCGCGCGGATTCTGCCTGAAACGCCGGTGCGCCGAGATACGCCTCTTCGAGGGCTTCGAGCGTTTTCTTGAGTTCTGGGATCTGCCTATGGACTCGATTGTTGTACGCAGTGACGGTGGCGACCATCGCGGCCTCGTCAATCTCGAGAACAACCCCGGTGGCAAGTCCCGTCCCCACGTTCAACAGGCCCTTGCCCAGGCTCTTAAGATCCTTGATGCCGAGGCCGTCCCTGAGGTCGATACTTGGCAGGGCCTTCATGACGGCCTCATAGAAGATCCGCCGTAGCTCGTCGCGCGCGGTCTCGGCAGCCTCGGCCCAGGCGCGCAGCGCATCGCTGACCGCGTCGCAGGTATCCGTCAGCACGGCGAGTATGGGGTGGCTCATTCCCTTGCCGGGCTTGGCCTGGTCGTGGCTCCACACGTAGCCCTCTCGCTGACGGCCCCATGCGCTCGTGCCCCAGATCGCACTGCAGAACTGACGCATGGCGACATACCACTCGCTGTTGGACTGGTCAGTGACCCCATTCATGGCCGTTGTCAGGTTGTCCTCCACCCATCCCAACGTGGCGCCAGGGGTAAGCCAGGCTTGTGAGATCGAGTCGAGGCCAAGGTAGTCCGGCAGCGGCAGGACCTCGGCGGCTTTGCCCCAGCGACAGGCGTCCTCGAGCAGGGGACGGAGGATGGAGAGGACTGCACCTTCCAGCCCTTCCAGGGCTCCTTGCCAGATGCTCTGCCCATAGTCGAAGTCCCCCCACTTCAGGTCGGTCACAGTCCGGTATCCCGGCGGGGTGTCGATCACCGGGGGCGGGGACTGGTGTGTGGGGTTGGCCGTTCCAGAGGGGTCGGTGGCAGCGTCCGCTGCTGCGTAGTTGTTGGCTGTCGTCGTGAAGCCGACGGCTGCGCCGCCGATGCTGACCACTGCCTTGGCCCACACCTTGACGAACTGGTTGCCCACCTGCTGGTAGGCCTTGGCGAACTCCTCTGCGGCAGTGCCGTGGCCGCCGGAATCCGGGTAACTCTCCAGCGTTGTGAGGAAGCCGTTCATGCCCTTGTGCATGAAGTCCTGCTGGGCAGCGACATTGCCTGACAGCGCGTACAGGGCGGTCGGTGTGACGTCGATCTTGCCGTTTTGCGTGGGTGGTGGCGTGGTCATCACTGCGCTCCCCAGCCGCGCAGGACGGCCTGCTGCGCGGAGGAATAGTTGGCCTGCCCGTGGGTCACAATCGCGTGCAGACGAGTCTGGGCGGCTTGCAGGTCCTGTGCAGAGTGGTCCCACTCGTCGAGCTTGTCGACGAATATCTCGCGGGTTTGCCCCTCCCAGGCAAGGACGATCGGCTCCACCTTGTCGTAGAGCGTCTGGAGCCTGCCGTTCAGCTGCCTGAGGATGTCCTCCAGCTCGATGGAAACGTCGCGCAGCTTGGCGAAATCAACGGTTATGTGCCCGTCGTCAGACATCGAGTCCCCCGTACTAGTCGAAATCTGCGAGGCCGCTGCGAGGCGGGGCAGGCGCGGCTTCTGCGGAGTTAGGTGTAGAGAGTGCGGCCGCCTCGCGGGCCACATCCACTCGGGCTTCGATCTGCCGGAAGCTCTGGAGCGTCTCCACCTCCTGCTCTGTGAAGTTGTCCCGGCTCATCCGGACAGCCTGTTCAATCAGCCTCAGGATGTCCCGGATACGGACAGCGTCCTCGGCTGCCTCGTTGTGGAGCTTGCGATACGCCTTGGCCGTAGGACTGCTCCAGCCCGCTTCAATCCCGTCGACGACGCCGTCCATGCGGCGGACCTGGCGCTCCAGGTAGCCCTGCATGTCATGGAGCTCGTCGGCGAGGCGCGTCAGGTCGTCATGACTGACCTTGAGGTCGGAATGCCCAACCACTGTTGCTCTCCCCCGAGTCTTCGAACGTTGCCACGTGCACAACGCAGGTCACGTTAGCAACACGCTCAGTGAGCTCTGCACCCACATATGCGCCAAGACTTCGGAGCGGCAACGGGCGCTTCTGCCAGTTACCCAGCGCGACCTTTCGAGTAGCCAGAACGTTGGCCTGGGGAGGGCGGTCAGCGGCGACCTCTAAGCCGACCGTCGGACGGCCGTGCAGGGGCGCCGGCGACGGATGCGTCCAGGAACAGATCCGTCAGCGCCCACACTGCCGAGTCGAGTAGGTCCGGTGACTTCTCCTCGTGCTCGCTCGCGCCCACGTACGTCGTCATTTGCTCCTCCAAGGCCGCGAATGTGCGTGGCGGACCGGCGTGCGTGATGCGGGACTGCTCGTACAGCATGGCCACGGGCGCGGCACGAGCCCGCTTGTCGCGGGTGGCGCGCACGACGCGGCTGGGCACCGTCGGGTCGACTTCCGCGAGGAGCGCGGGGAGGTACTCGCCGCCGTTGTTGGCCTCGATGACGACGCAGTCGGCCTGGTGCTCGTGGTAGAGCGCGGCGGCCCGGCGCATCGCGGCGGTGGGGGTGTAGCGGTCCTGTTCGGCATGGAGGACGTAGCCGCGGGGGCGGCGGTCGCCGTACATCTGCTCCAGGGGATACGACCGGCCGGCCACCGTGAAGGCCGTGAAGTCCGCGCTGTCGGTGGTCGTGACGGCCGGGTCGACGGCGACCACCAGGCGGTCCAGTGGCGGGACCGCGGGGCGGGCGACGCGGAAACCCTCGACCTCGAACATCCACTGCTTCCACAAGGCGCCTTCGACGTCTTCGAGGAGTACGCCGTCGAGTTCCTGTCGGCCCAGGCGCGTGCCGCCGTACTCGGAGTCGAGTTCGGCGAGCGCGGCTACGGAGAGGTTGGCGCGGTTGTCCTCGGTGCGGCCGGTGGTCAGTACGACGCTGCGGCGACCGGTCGCGGCCTGGCCGCGCTCGACGAGGCGCTTGACGTGCGGGAGGGGCTTGGGGGTGGTGGAGACGATCACCTGCGGGGAGGGGGCCTCGCGCAGGCAGAACCAGAGCATGTCGTACACGGACTGGGCGGTGCGCCGGTTCCACGCCGCGTACTCGTCGAGCCAGCCCTTGTCGAAGGCGAAGCCCCGCAGGTTGTCGGGAGTCTCGGCGCCGAAGCCGTAGATCGCCGAGCCGTTCTTCAGCCGGAGGGTGGTGAGGCCGTTGCCGGGGCTGTAGTGGCGGATGTCCTCGGGCGGGATGACCGCGAGGAGGCCGGACTTGGGGGACTCGAAGCAGATCTCCTTGACCAGCGTGGCGTTCTTCGCGACCACCGCGATCATCGTTCCCGGCTTCGCCGCCCATTCCCGTACGGCCTCGGCGGCGGTCCGAGTCTTCCCCCAGCCGCGGCCGGCCAGGGTCAGCCAGGCGGTCCAGGCGCCCTCGGGCAGGCGCTGCACGGCGCGGGCATGGTGGTGGAGCCAGCCCTCGTGCGGCAGACCGTCACAGTCGGGGCGGTCGCAGGCCCAGCGCCGTGCCGATGCCGAGTCGGCCTCGATCAAGGACGTGATCTCGGCGTGGAGCTGGGCGTCCGACATCCGGGCCGGGGCCAGGCCCTGGACGGACTCGGGCGGGATGCTCACTGTTCCCCACCGTCCACGGCGGTGATCCGGGCCTCGAGTTCACGGCGCAGCTGCTCCATGCGCGCCCGACGCTCCTCATCGCTCAGACCGGTCACGTCCGCCACGTCGACGGCAGCGGGGCCGGCGGCGGCAGCCTCGGCGAGGTCGATGCCGTACGCCTGACGCTCGATGCGTACGGTGACCTCCAGCCAGCGGATCACATCGGCAGGGCTGAGCCGGGCCGGGTCCAACTGCTGGAGCTGAGCGACGAGTTTGGCCTGCGCGGCCGACGCGAGACGAGCATGGCGGCGGGCGACCTCACGGGCAGCTTGCTGGCGTTCGCTGCGCCAGAGCCGGTCCTGCTCGCGATCCCACGCTTCGGCGCGCAGTACCCACTGATGGGCAACGGACCAGCGCTCGATCAGGCTGCGGGTCTTGCGCAGTGTGTCGGCGACCTTGCTGATGCTGCGCGACAGGCCGAGGTCGCGGTAGCAGGCAAACGCCTCCCACGCGGCGGCCGACTCACCCGGCTGCCGCTCCCATGCCTCGGGGCGCTCTGCCATCCCTGCGCTACTCCTGTCTCCGGCCGCGTCGCCCTCCAAGATCGAGGCTATCGGCGGCTGCGCAGGGGCTGTTCACCTCATCCGGTCCTCACTCGTTCCCTATGCCGTGCAGCCGGGGGTCAAGAAGCCCGAGGTGCTCCAGGAGGTCTCGGACGTCCTCCCGGAGCTGGTCACGGTCGCGGCCCACCGCGCGACCGGCGACGTACAGGGCCGCCTTGCGGCGCTCGGCGTCCGTGAGCGGGGTGACCGACAAGGTGCGCTGCCAAGCCGTGTTGTCCTTCGCGAGATTCACACCGCCGCCTCCCCTGCCCCTTCGTCCAGGGCCTCGGGTTCAAGGCGGCCTTCAAGGAGCCCTGCAAGCTGGTCGGCGAGGCGGAACGGCTCGTCCGCCAGGTGCTCGGTGAGGGAGCGCGCCAGGCGTGCGGCCGTCCGGTGGACGGTCGTCAGCTGGTCGATCTCGGCATGCAGGCGGTTGGCCTCAGCGGCATACGGGCAGGTCACGGCGCGGGCCTCCGGAAGCTCGGCGGCAGGATGGCGCGCTGCCGGGCGGGGCCCAGAACGCGCAGCACCGTGTGCAGGTCGCTTGGCCGCCACAGGGCGACCTCGAACCCAGAGTCGGACAGGTGGGCCAGCCACACGCGCTGTGCGGGGCGGAGGCGGCCGTCGTCCGTCTTGAACTCGACGAAGAGCGTGCGCCGTTGCTTGATATGCCCGAAGACCTCGTCCGGCCAACCGGCATCGGAACGGCGCGAGTCGGCCGTGTGGTACTGGAGCTGCCAGCCGTATCGGGTCGCTATCTCGCGGACCTGCCTGCGCCACTGCTCTTCGCTCACGCCGCCCTGTGCCCGCTCGACGGAGACCGCATCGCGGGGGTAGCGCTCGGCCTCGAGCTGGTCCAGAGGGCCGTAGCGCTCCTTGAGCAGCTTGGCGTAAAGCTGCTGGTCCGCACGCGCAGCCGGGTTCATGCGCCGCCTTCCACACGTGTGCCGTCATGGCGGTAGAGCAGGGCGTAACCGGTGCTCGTGGGCCGCATGCGTTCCAGAAGGATCCTGACGGTGTGGCCGACCGCGCCACCCGCTGCCGGAGAGGTGAGGACGACGCACTGTGCGTGCCGCGCGGATACCGCCAGCACCCGCAGGGAGCGGCCGGCCATCGGCTTGTAGTTGTCGATCCAGACCTGACCAGGACGGACCACATCGGTATGCGTCATCCGGCCGCCCCGGCGAGGTAGTCGGCCGCCCACAGCTCCAGGGCGCGCCAGCGCCGCCCCGTCTCGATGTCGCCGTCCCGTTCCATCCGGTCGATGGCCTGCTGGACGACGGCCGCGGCATCGGCCGGCATGGTGCGCGTGGCAAGGACCGTCTCGATGGGGGCGCTGCCCTTGCGCGCGGCAAGGAGCTCGTCCGGGTCGTACCAGCCCTCCGAGAGTTCACCGAGGTGCCGCTCGACCACCGCGAGCAGGATCGCGAAGGCAGCGGCGACATTGCCGATGTTGTGTGCGCCTTTCACCGAGTCCAGCGTGTCGAGAACGGCTTCGTACTGATCGATGCGCGCCAGCCAGCGGGCGTCCGCGGAGGCGGTCTTTCGAGCGGCCTCCAGGGCGTGCTCCGCCGCCTCCTTCTCGTCGGGTAGGAACACGATCTGCACCGTGGCGAAGTCGAGGTTGGCCTCGGCCAGGCTCGGCACACTGACCTCGTCGAGGAGTTCCAGGGTCTTGTCGTCCAGGCCCGAGTAGAGGCGCATGGAGACGTCCTCCAGCTCGTCGTACAGCGCCTTGAGGGTGGCCGGATCGTCCTCGCCCGTGATCGCGTTGTGCGACAGCTGAAGCGCGATCTGCCGCTGCCGAGGGAGCGGCTCAGCGATCTCCATCCACCAGATCCGCTCAAGGCCAGCCTCGATCGCAGCCTTGGTGCGGTGGTTGCCCGACAGGACGATGCGCCGACCGGAATCAGCGTCGTTCCACACCAACGGTGTCGAGGTCAGAGTCCCGTCCTCGCGGAGGTTCGTGACGAGCCGCTGGAACTGCTCGTGCCGCATGAACCGTGCGTTCACGTCCAGCAGCGTCAGGTCACGCGGGTCCCCCTCGACCATGCGGGGCTTGAGCGGCTCACTCACCTCGGGCCTCCACCTGCGGTCTCCTCGCCCCTCTCCGGTTCGGGTCCCTTGAGTCCCTCTGCCTGTCCGTGCCGGTCACGCCATCGCGCGACCCCCTCGGCGAGAGACCAACGGCCGAGCTCGGCGCCGTAGTCGAGCTGGTAGCGATACGCCGGATCAGCCGACTCCTTACGGGAGTTGAGGCGCAGCAGGCCGCGGTACTTCATAGACACCGGCCGCTGGGTGAAGGCCGTCGTGTTCAGCCGGGTCAGACGGGTGTTCATGGTGCGCTGCGCCAGAAACTGCGCCTCCTTCGACAGGGCCGCGTACAGCACAAGCTTCGCGAGACGGCCGTACGAGGTGGGCGCTACCGGGAAGTCGGACAGCAGGTACACGTTGTGCGGGTCGTACTTCGGCGTAGAGAACGCGAATGCCCCCACCACGACCCCGTCGACCAGGACCGCGAGCGCCATCGTCGGAGTGCCGGGCCGGATGTTGTGGTTCATGTACTGCGACCGCAGGGTCGCAAACTGCCCCATGCTCAGCGGCGCGATCGCGAGCCGGTCGCCGAGGCGCTGCCCCGGTACGAGCCGTGGGGCCTTGACCAACTCCAGGCGCTGGGACGGCCGTACGATCCGCGACCGCGGAACGGAGGAGTACACGTTGATCGGCAGACCGCGGTTCGCAGTCTGCACCTGACCGCGCAGGTGATCGCCCAGCTCCTCGACGTCGAAGTGCAGGCCGAGCACCCAGTGCGGCCGGTCCGTGATGCGCTCCACCAGCGTCTGCTTCGCCGCATCGTCCAGCGTCGGGTACTCCGGCGCCGGCCATTGCAAGTGCTGGTCGAGCGCGGCGAACTGCGACTCGTAGTCCCCGGCGAAGAACGGCGGGAAGGCCACCACAGGGGCATCGCCGGGAACCTGCTCCGCAAGCCACTGATTGACGTCCATGGCCGCATACGAGGCCAGCCCCAGAGGCAGTGCCTCGATCTTCGCGACCGTCTTGGCGTGCAGCTCGGGGAACTGATGCCTGTAGGCCGCCAGCATGCGCCCGTAGTACGGGTGCTCGTCCCGGCCCAGCCACTGGAAGAACCGTGAGCCGAGGAGCACGACCGCCAAGGTCCCGGCACGGCCGTCCATGTACGGGGCCAGCCAGTCGAGTTGGGGTGCTGAATCGGCCCGCAGGGTGATTGGCAGTTCCTGCCCGGCGAGGTACCAGCCGATCGCCGACGAGTAGAGCTGCACGTCGCAGCCATGCAGTCGGAAACCGAAGTCGTGCAAGACGCGCTCGATCGTGAAGTTGCCCGAGCAGCCGACGTAGATGTCCTCGGCCTGGCCGACCCAACTGGCCGTGTGCTCATGGATGATCGCGCGGAGGTCGGCGGGGATCGATCCGTGGAACATCGAGCCTCCGACTGAGGGTGCCGACTTACTTAGTTAGTTAGATAGCTAGAACGAGGGTGGGATGCGGGCCCGGAGGGGCAGGGGGCTGGTCCTGCCGTGCTGGACCGCCTGGGAACCAGGAGGCGCGGGGGACGCCTGGAGGGTTGGTTCCGGGGGCTGGTCGGCTCCGCACCACGAACCCGTGCGGACGCATCCTCGAGCGCCGGGCCCGACTCGAACGGGCTCCTCCCCACCGGGGGCGGGGCGTGCTGCCAGGTGCACTACCGACGCGCGGCGATACCCGCCCCGAAGGGCGGGCCCTCACCAACAATCGAACCCTATCAGACGAAGCACTGTCTACACATATGGCGGGCGCGGATTGCCGCGCCCGTCAATCGAGCGCCCCCCTGACAGCTGAGGGGGATTGCTACTCGTCAGCCTCGGCGAGGCTCATCAACTCGATCGTCCCGTACGGGCAATCCTCAACCGTCCGCACCTTCCGAGCCCTCGAGTGGACCGCCGACGCTTCGAACAACTCACCCTGGCCGGGAGGGGCGGGCTTCGGCTCGGGCGCCTTCTCGAAGTCCTCCCTTGCCATCTCAGCCCAATTGCGCCATCCAGGAGCACCGTTCACATCAACACCCCCTGCTCGTACGCGGGCCCCAGCGGGCCGAGTTCCCTGACCTGGCCGCCAGTCCGCTCCTGCCACCAGGCAGCGAACATGCGCCGATGGCACCACTCCCCCGGCTCGGCCAAGTCCTCGAAGCACAGCATCACCAACCGCAGATCCTCAGCCGCGACGGCGATCCGCTGAAACCGCGACGCCAACGCTTCGACCCCGCAACGATCGAGCTGTGCCCGGTAGGCCAACTCGAACTCCGCACGCCCTGCACCGAAATACGCCCGGCTCGGAGCGAGTTCGGGCACCTTGTGGTCCAAGGTGTAGGGCAATGCCCATCGAGGAGGGGACAGGGTGATGCGTACAGGCACCCCCATCTCCGCCTTGAAATCGCGGTACCTGTGCGTGAATAGCTCGAACATCCTCAACCCTTCACCGCCCGCACCGCTCGCTCCACAGCCGGGCGTCGATACGACCTGACGCCCCGGGGTGACCGATTGGGTCCCACCAGGCCGTTTCGGCCCGCTACTTAACGTTGCCGGTTCTCGCCGTGGCCCCAATGGTCACGAAATACGCTCAGGGCTGCGCTTGACTGGGCAGTCCACTCGCGGTGGAGGCCTTCAAACTCGCGGGTCGCGTCCAGGTGGTGCTCCTGAAGCTCCTGGATGTGTTCGCAGGTCGCCCCTGCCTCGATGGCTTGCGCGAGGGCCTCCGTCACCTGGGCCAGCTCCCGGCCGGCTTCCCCGAGCCGACGAGCCGTTTCCCTGCTCTCGTTCGCGAAGGCCAGAGCGATCTCAGAGCTGCCGTCCTTCGGGCCCTTCACAGTGGGCTCGTACGTGACCCTGTGGAACGTGAATGCGTACATGGCATTCCCTTCAGCGCTGTCGAATGGAGCCAACTTCTTGCTAATATAATTCTATTCCACATCAACTTAGCTCGACAAGTGTTTACATTCATCGAGGTTCCAGGACTTCCGCCACCGACCGCACGCGAACCGCATCCCGCGGAATTCTGGATCACCCCACTTCAACCCCACTCTCGCCCTACCCCTGGAAGCGGTAGCCCCCTTACACGCGTGCGGCCGGAGCTCGCTCGGAGCCCCGGCCGTACACCGCGCAACCGCCCCCTCAGGCAGCCTCGGTGACACTCTCGCCCAGCTCCTGCTCGGCCGCCGCAGTGAGCTCGGCGAGCTCCTCGGCCGCCTCGGCCAGCTCAGCCTCGGTGGGCTCCTCTGCGGCCAAGGCATCGCCCCCCTCTGGAGCGTCCCGCTCGTCGCCGTTCTCCTGGTCGCCCTCGACCCTGAGCTCGGGGCGCACGTCCAGCTGCCTGGCCTCCGACATCGCCTTCGCCTTGCGCAGCTTCTTCACCGACTCGGCCGCCGCCTTGCGTACGCGCTCGATCGCGTCCAAGTGCTTGCCGACCTCGCCCTCGAAGAGCTCCGCGAGCTCGGTCGGCGTCTTGCCCGCCAGTTCCTGCAGAAGGGCGCCGGCGCGCTCCACGTGGTCGACCTTGCCCTTGGCCTGCTTGCGCTCCTTGGTCTTCTCCTCCTTCTCCTTCTCGGACAGCTCCTTGTCCGAGAAGAAGCCCTCCTGCTTCTCCTTCATGCGCATCGCCTGCGCGAAAGTCGAGGCGTCCGTCTCCGACCTGAAGTCACCCTTCATGTACCGGGTGACGGCCGCCTTCTGGTTGGCCGGAGTGAGCCGGGAGAGGTGCCACGCGAAGTCGGGCTTGATCTTCCCGTCGGACACCAGTGCGGCGATGTCGGTCGTGAGGTTGAGCAGGTCCATGCGCCACTTCACGTAGTCCGGCGTCTTGCCGAACATCTCCGCGATGCGCTCCGCGGAGTGCCCGAACCCGACCAGGTCCGCGTACGCCTGGGCCTCTTCCATGAGCGTCATGTCGGCGCGGCCGACGTTCTCGGAGATGCTCATCACGAACGCCTTCTCGTCGTCGACGCTCTTGACGACCTGGCCCTTGATGGTCGTGGCGCCGTCCACGCGATGCATTGCCCGCCAGCGGCGCTCGCCCATGATGATCTGGAACTTGCGCCTGCCCTTGGGCCGGCGGACCAGGATGGGCTGGAGCTGTCCGACCTCCGTGAACTGGGCGGCCAGCTCCTTCAACTTGGCCTCGTCGAAGTACTTGCGGGGCTGGTCCGGGTTGGGCTCGATCTGGTCGAGCGGGAGGTCCAGAACCTCGGTGTTGCTCGCGGCCTTGGTGGGCATTGTGATGTCTCCTCGCACTCTGTCCTCAAAGGTGGGGTTCTTTGAGGTGATGACATCACTTTATTATTCAGCAACTTTCACCGTCAAGCTTTTTTCATCATGAAAGCGTTGAGGTGCCCTTCATCCCACTTTCTAGATCTCTACATTGCCTACACAGATCTTTCGGGCAAAAGAGGATCACCATCAGGATCAGGCTCCACATCTCCTCCGCCAAGGACCGCGATGATGAAGTCGTACAGTTCGGAGCCCTCGTCGTCCGCGCCCGCCCCGCTCGTCTCGTCGCATCCCGCTTCCGCCCCTGCCGACGAGCCGCCCGTTGTCACGTTTCAACCCCTATACCCAGGCGCGGACTTGGTGTCGCGCTGCGAGTCACCGCCCGGCAGTGGCGGACGCGCACAGACATGCCGACGGCATGTGCGTGCGCGCTACCCGTGATGAGGCGTCAGCGTATGCCGGTCCACGAGGGGCGCGCAATCATGGGTCCAGACCAGTGGCGATCAGGTGCGGGTCTGCCGGTTCAGCTCATGCGTGCCGACCGGCAAGCCGCTTACCGGTACACGATGTTGAAGCGCTGTTCATCAAACTTGTTGGACCCCCGCTTAGTCGCAGGCTCCACACGGACTCGCTCGACGACCAACTGCAGGAGGGCTCGCCGCTGTTCGTCACCAGCGGTGTGGTGCCACCACTCAGTGAGGCCTTCCTGCGTCAACTCGGGCAACTCACCCAGGTACTTGCTGCGACGCTGGACCGCCAACGCCGCCTTGCGCTTCCCTTCCAGACTCTTCACCGCAGTCTGGTAGTCCAGCATCCGAAGGCTGGCCGCTCCGAGCTGTTCGGCCAACTCCTTCCGGCGCAGGTCGAGTTCGCCGAGTTGACGGCTCGCCCCTTCAGCTGCCGAGACAATCCTGTCTCGGGCGGCGGCGAGCTTCTGCAACGTGTTGGGCCGGGAGAGCTTGGCCAGCATGCGCTCGGCAACGTACTCGTCCAACGGTGGGGCGGAGATCCAGATCTTGCCGCACCCTTCGGCCTCACACATGTAGCCGCGGGCGCCCTTGGAAGTCGAGCGAGACACCAACGGCGATTCACACAGGTCGCACTGGGCCGTGCCGCCAGAGAGCAAGTAGACGTGCTGAGGCACCTGACCGCGTTCGTTCTGCCTGAAGTGACGGTCGATCGCCTCGAAGAGCTCGCGAGGGATGAGGGGCTCCGCCGGCCCTTCGACCAGCTCCCCTTCGGTGTTTCGCCGCAGTCCCGCGATTGCGGGATTCCTCAGTCGCCGACGCAGCGTAGTGGGAGACCACGGGCGGCCGGACACCGTCGGACCGGCGCTCTCCGTCATCCACTCCGCGACGCCCCCCAGCGTCGCCCCCTCCTCCTCGAGGAGCTTGCGAGCTGCAGCTACGAGGTACTCCGCCTCGTGTGGGACCTTGGTGACTCCATCGTTCTCGTGGCCGTAAGCCCTCATACCCTCTCCAGCCCGAACATCTCCCCCAGCAGGACAAAGGGTATGACAAGCCCCTCCACTGTCTTCCCTAGATGTTCCACTTGTCACCCCTTGGGCGAAGCGGCTCGCTCCATGCCCTGCCGGTGAACCACTAGCGGTGCTTCAACTGCACTGGTAGCGCACTGGGTAACTCCGTGGACTGTAGCGACGCTGCCACTCCCCCGTCTATTGGGACTAACGGGTTAAGAGGCCCTACCAGCGAGTCGCCGTGTTCGATTCTTGCCTAGGCATATAGGGATGCCTGAGGTTCCCTCAGGACGCCTGGTGCGCACTTGCGCAGGTAGAGGCGCGTTCGACAGGCCCGACCCGTCCGGCGGCTCCTGCTGTACGGAATTCGTACAGCAGCGCCCGAACATGGCAGGCGAGTCGCACGCAGGCCTGCGGCTTGTGCCGCATCCCACACCCAGGGCCGCTTCCGTGGAGACGATGCGATGCCTTATAGGTGCGCCGCCGATAGCTCGCGCATGCCGCAGGGGGCCATGCGAACCGCCACAACTCCCACGACGCTACGTGGAGGGAGTGACGCCGAGCGCCCGCCACAGGTCCGCCGTGATCACCCGCTTCACCCCGGCGTAGATGTGCACAGGCACGGGAAACTCGTCGGCCTTGACCAGGTCGTACGTGGTGTTCCGTCCGAGGTCGAATGCCCGGCCGGCGGTCAGGACGTCGACGGCGACAGGCAGTGCGAGCAGCTCTTCACGTGTCATAGCCATGCGCGCACCGCCGCAGCAGCGACATGACAGGTGGCTGAAAGCTGTCGATCGAGCACGTTCGTGCGCTCCCGTTCCGCCCCCGCGCCTCCCAGGTAACCCCGGAAGACTCTAGATTCTCCTCAGGCAGGCCACAAGATCCGGATGCCAGAAACCCCATGCATCCGATCCACTGCCTCCACGTGTGACGGCCAAGCCCACGCACGTTCGGGCGTCAGCTATCCGCTGCTTCTTGGCCCTTGACGCGATCGAGGGCCGCACTTCACCGCGATAAGCAATAGTTCTGCCTACACGTAGGATCGCGGCGCTTCGCAGCGCCTACGCACCACGGGAGGGATGCGTGTTCAAGGGCTACGTCCACCGACTCTGCGGTTGCCGCAAGCCGGTCCTCGACGACGACGGGCAGCCGGTCCTCGACAAGAAGGGGGACCCCAAGACCACTGTCGTCGGCCGCACTTGCCCCCTTCTCAAGAAGCGGGACCACGGCACCTGGTTCTACTGCGTCGAGTTGCCGCTCGGCCCCAAGGGAGCCCGCCGCCGACCACGCAAGGGCGGGTTCGCCACCAAGAAGAAGGCGGAAGACGCGGCCCAAGAAGTCTGGGACCTCGCCCACGCAGGCGTCGACGTCCTCTCCGACGAGACCGTCGAGCAGTACCTGACGCGCTGGCTGGGGGCCAAGCAGAGCACCAAGCGCTCCACGAACCACAGTTACGACGACTACGTCCACCGGATCTTCGTCCCGCACCTCGGCCACCACAAACTGCGCGACCTGCGCACCCGGCACATCGAGGACATGTACGCCGCGATCCGCGCGGAGAATGACCGGCGCCGCAAGAACCAGCAGGAAGCCGCGGACGCCATCACCGCCGAACGAGCCGCCCACAAGGCGTGGAAGGACGCCCTCGCCCCACGAGACCCACAACTCAAGAGTGCCTGGCACGAAGCCCAGAACGCCCTCAAGTCGGCGCTCGCCAAGCCCCGCAAGCCCACCGGCCCCGGCACCCAGCGCCGCATCAACGCCGCGCTCAGCTCCGCCCTCCAGTCCGCCCAGCGCCAGAAGCTGATCAGCGACAACTGGGCCCGCTACGTCGAACTCCCCTCCTACCGCCCGCCCAAGCCCCTGCTGTGGACCAAGTCCCGCGTGGAGACGTGGCGCGCGACGGGCGAGAAGCCAAGCCCGGTCATGGTGTGGACCGCCGCCCAGACCGGCGAGTTCCTCGACTCCGTGGTCCCCGACCGGCTCTACCCGCTGTGGCACCTCGTCGCCTTCATCGGGCTGCGCCGAGGCGAGTCCTGCGCCCTGCCCTGGAGCGAGACAGACCTCGACGAAGCCGTCATCCACGTCACCGAACAGATCGTCGCCGTCTCCTGGGAGGCGTACGAGGACACCCCGAAGAACGACCGCATCCGCGACATCTCCCTCGACGAGGACACCACCGAACTCCTGCGCTGGTGGCGCAAGGCGCAGCGGACCGAGCGCGAGGACTGGGAGGAGAAACACCGGACCGACCCCGAGAAGTACGGCCCCTACGTGGACTCGGGCCGCATCTTCACCAAGGAGGACGGATCCGCGTACCACCCGCAGTTCTTCTCCGACCGCTTCGAGCGGCTCTACAAGAAGGTCGGCCTGCCGCCCGTCCGGCTGCACGACCTGCGCCACGGCTCAGCCTCACTCGCACTCCTGGCCGGCGTCCACATCAAAGTCGTGCAGCAGCGCCTCGGACACTCCTCGATCAAAGTCACCGCCGACATCTACACCAGCGTCGCCGAGGAGGTCGAGCGCGAGGCGGCAGCCGCCACGCTGGCCGTCGTGCCCAGGTCCCGGAAAAAGCAACTGCCCCCGGAGGAAGCTCCTCTCGAAGGGGCCGGGGCAGACGGCGAGGAGAGCGAGTCCGAGGCGGCCGACGGGACCGCCTCCGGCCCAACCGAAACAGCCGCCTGACCCTCCGGCCAAACCTCGGCCAAACACGCGCACGCACGCTCACGCAAAGGGCCCTCCGCACTCGTTCACGGAGGGCCCTTGATCGTCTACTGAAGAGAAAAAGCCAGGTCAGACGGCATCTGACCTGGCTTCCATGCAGAGCCCCCTGTCGGATTCGAACCGACGACCTACGCATTACAAGTGCGTTGCTCTGGCCATCTGAGCTAAGGAGGCGCGGCCGCGGTCGAGCAGGCGGCGCGGCGGTTTCCACACTTTACACAGGGGGCGTCCTCGCGGGCCACGGACAAGGCGGCCCAGGGGCCCTCGGCGCCGGGGCTCCCTGCCCGGGGCTCCCGTGTCTGCCGACCGTCCGTAGCAGGGCGTGCGAGCTGCGCGAGTTGCCGTACGACTGCTGACACCGGCGAATCCGGCGGGTACTGTCACTGCCAGTCCGGCCCGACCGGTCTACACCACTGCACCGCAACGATGCGGCGCAGCCACTTCCTTTACTCGGATCGTCCGGCACGTTCCTGCCGGTGAAGGGGGCTTCACAGCCATGGCTTCTGTCACGTTCGACAAGGCGACCCGCATCTACCCGGGCTCCGACAAGCCCGCGGTGGACGGACTGGAGATCGAGATCGAGGACGGCGAGTTCCTCGTCCTCGTCGGTCCCTCCGGCTGCGGAAAGTCGACCTCCCTGCGCATGCTCGCGGGGCTTGAGGACGTCAACGGCGGTGCGATCCGCATCGGCGACCGCGACGTCACGCACCTGCCGCCGAAGGACCGGGACATCGCCATGGTGTTCCAGAACTACGCGCTCTACCCGCACATGACGGTCGCCGACAACATGGGCTTCGCGCTCAAGATCGCGGGCGTCCCGAAGTCGGAGATCCGGCAGAAGGTCGAGGACGCCGCGAAGATCCTCGACCTCACCGAGTACCTGGGCCGCAAGCCCAAGGCGCTCTCCGGCGGTCAGCGCCAGCGCGTCGCGATGGGCCGCGCCATCGTCCGCGAGCCGCAGGTCTTCCTCATGGACGAGCCGCTGTCGAACCTCGACGCAAAGCTCCGCGTCTCGACCCGTACGCAGATCGCCTCGCTCCAGCGCCGCCTCGGCATCACCACGGTGTACGTCACCCACGACCAGGTCGAGGCCATGACGATGGGCGACCGCGTGGCCGTCCTGAAGGACGGGCTCCTCCAGCAGGTGGACTCGCCGCGCAACATGTACGACCGTCCGGCCAACCTCTTCGTCGCCGGCTTCATCGGCTCGCCCGCGATGAACCTCGTCGAGGTCCCGATCACCGACGGCGGCGTGAAGTTCGGCAACTCCGTGGTCCCGGTGAACCGCGAGGCCCTCACCGCCGCCGCCGACAAGGGCGACCGCACGGTCACCGTCGGCGTCCGCCCCGAGCACTTCGACGTGGTCGAGCAGAACGGCGAGGCCGCCAAGTCGCTCAGCAAGGACAGCGCGGAGGCCCCCGCCGGTCTGGCGATCACCGTGAACGTCGTCGAGGAACTCGGCGCCGACGGCTACGTCTACGGCACCGCCGACGTCGGCGGCGAGCCCAAGGACCTCGTGGTCCGCGTCAGCGGCCGCGCCGTCCCGGAGAAGGGCTCCCAGCTGCACGTCGTGCCGCGCCCGGGCGAGACCCACGTCTTCGCCACGTCCTCCGGCGAGCGCCTCAGCGACTGATCCTGGCCCAACATGGCCCGGTGGCCCCGCACTTCGGTGCGGGGCCGCTGTCGTACGCGCACGGGAACAACAGCGACCGAGTCGACAAATACCCCGGCAGAACGCCCTTTTCGAACTCCGTACGTCAACACCTGATTCGAAATCTTCCCTCGAACCGTCGCCCATTCCGGTGACCAAATGTCTCCAAATCATCACTGACCGCTACGCTCACGCACGTGAACCAAAGCGCCCGCCGAATCGGCCGAACCCTCGCTCTTGTCCTCCCCGTCGTCCTCGTCCTGTCCGGGACGCTCGCGGTCACCCGGGTCAACTGGTCGGGTGGCTCGCAGTCGGTGCTCACCGCGTCGTCCGAGGACGTCTCGACCCCCGCCAAGACCCGCGCCCCGCAGGAAGCCCTGCGCGACCGGCTCCTGCTCGAACTGCAGGAGAAGAACCCGGGAGTCGCCCTCACCACACTCCAACAGGAGGTCGACGCACGCCCGTCGCTCGCCAAGCACTGCGCCTGGATCGCCCGCGCCCTCGGCCGTGCGGCGGTCCGCCAGTACGGCCCGAGCCGCGCCCAGTCCTACGCCCGCCCGGTCTGCGACACGGCGTTCGCGACCGGTGTCGCACATTCGGTCTGACCCTCCCGAGAGGGCTGCGCCTAGGGTGCGGGCATGACCGACCCGCACCCCACGTCCGTACAAGCCGCCACACCCGTACAGGCCGCCACCCCCGTACAGGCCGTCATCCTCGCCGGAGGCCAGGGCTCCAGGCTCCGCCCGTACACCGACGACCGACCGAAGCCGATGGTCGAGATCCCCGGAACCGGGGTCCCGATCATCGGCCATCAGCTTTCCTGGCTCGCCGCCGAGGGCGTCACCGACGCCGTGATCTCCTGCGGCCACCTCGCCGGCGTACTCCAGGAGTGGCTGGAGAAGGCCGAACTCCCCCTGCGGGTCACGACGGTGGTCGAGGATGAGCCCCTCGGCCGCGGCGGCGGCCTCAAGTACGCGGCCGCGCACCTGCCGCACCCGGACCGCGGCTGGTACGCGACGAACGGCGACATCTGGACCCGCTTCCCGCTGCGCGAGATGGCCGCCTTCCACACCGAGCGGGACGCCACCGCGACGCTCGCCCTGGCCCGGCCGCGGCTCCCCTGGGGCGCCGTCGAGACCGACGCCTTCGGCCACATCACGGACTTCATCGAGTCCCCGCGCGTCTCGTACGAGATCAACGCGGGCGTCTACGTCTTCTCGCCCGGCTTCGCCGCGCTCCTGCCCGACCGCGGCGACCACGAGCGCACCACGTTCCCGCGCCTCGCCCGCCAGCGCCGCCTGGCCGGCTATCCGTTGCCGCAGGGCGCGTACTGGCGGGCCATCGACACCGCCAAGGACCTCACCGAAGCCGCCAAGGAGCTGGCCGCACAGAGCCGTTGAGGCCGTCCGGTGCGGCTTGTGCGCACAAGCCGCACCGGACGGTATGCGCGCACAAAGTACGGGCCGGGTCCGGCGCACATCCCTGATGCGCCGGGCCCGGCCCGTACCGTCTCCGCGGCCTGGGAGCCCAGGGCCTGTCCGGCGGATCTTCGCGGGCCCACGATGCCTGGCACGCTCCCCCAGCCTTCGGCCGGGGGGGACCCCCAGAGCAGGGGGTCCCCCATGACGCCGCGGGCTGTTCCGCGAAGATCCGCCGGACAGGGCCTAGCCGAGCAGGCCCCCCACAAGACCCGGCTCCTCGCTGCCCGTGCCGCCGCTGCCCGTGCCGCCGCTGGACGTGGGGCCGCTGCTGGTGGACGGCGGCGCCGACTCCTGCGGCGGGGGCTGCTGCTGGCCCGTGCCCGCACCGGCGGTCTGGCTCGGCCGGCTGTCGGCCGAGCCCGACTCGCTCGCCCCCGTACCGGGCGTGGACGCGGGCGCCGACGGTGTCGTGGTGTTGCCCTGCGTCGGGGCGCCGGTCGTCGCGGACGGGGTCTGACGCTCCGTACGGCGCTCCTTCGGCTCGGACGGCAGCGGCGAGCCCGGCTGCTCGTTGCGCGGGGCCTCGCCGGGCCCGGGCGCGGTCACACGGTCCGCGTCCCGCACCGCACCACCGAGGAGCGAGCCGATGAGCAGGGTGATCCCGACGACCACGGTGCCGACCAGGAAGCCGCGGCGCAGCACCCGGCGGCGCAGCTCCCACAGCTCGGCGCGCGGCCCGAGCCGCCGCCAGGCCTCGCTGGCGAGCCAGCCGTCCACGGAGTACACCGGCGCGCCCGCGATGATCAGCGGGCTCCACGCGGCGAGGTAGATGATGTCCGGCGCGTCGTAGACCGGCACCGACTTCCAGCTCACCGTGACGAGCAGCGCGGCCGAGAGCAGCCCGCCAACGACGGCCGCCGCCCGCTGCCAAAGGCCGAGCACGGTCAGCACACCGACGATGACCTGGAGGAAGGCGATGACGAGACCCGCGCCGACGGGGTGTGCGAGCGCCCAGTCCCGCATCGGCTCGGCGAGCGCCCAAGGGTGCAGCGAATTCAGCCACTTGACCATGGAGCCGCGCTCGCCGCCATCGAAGTAGACGGGGTCGCAGAGCTTGCCCATGCCCGCGTAGATGGAGATGAAGCCGAGGAAGACGCGCAGCGGAAGCAGCACCACGCCGAGGTTCAACCGCCGCCCCGGGTAGTACGCGTGGCGCACGGAGTCGTTGCCGTGGCGGCGCGGCGTCCGCTCCTCGCTCTCCTCGTACGAAGCGTCCTCGGGCACCAACTCCTCGTACGCGTACGCCTCTTCGTCGTACGCGCTGCCCGAGGACTGCACGCGGGGCAGGATCCGGGTGTCGCTGCCCTCGGGCTCGCGCGGGCCGATGACGTGCGGCGGCGGGGCGGCCTCGGTGACGCGCGGGATGACCTGCGTGGCGGCCCCTGCGGGATCGGCAGTGCCGTCGAGGGAGCCGTCGTGCTGCACGCCGGTGGTGCGCACGGCCTGGAGGAGACCGCTGGCGCCCGGGTCGCCGGGCACGGACTTCCCGCTCCAGACGACGGGGGCGCGACGGCGCCCGGCAGCGGCGCCGACCGCGGCTCCCGCTCCGGCGGGTACGCCCGCGGCGAGCCCGGCGACCGCCAACTGCCGTGTGATACGCGGGGACTGGGTCTGCTGAGCCGTGGGGAGCTGCACGCGGAAGCTCGCGTGATTGACGATGACCTGGGCCGGGTCGCACGGCACCTTCACCATGCTCAGCGCGGGTCCGTCGTCGAATCCCGACGGGCCTCCCCCTGCGGATGTGCGGGGTGTTCTGGTGTCCACACTCATCTAACCGAGTGATGTGTGCTTAGGACACTGCCTTGACCGCCCCGATCTGTCCGGGCCGCGTCAAGGCGCGTACACCCGCCGCCCGCGCGGGGCTCAACTCCTGCGCCGCGCCGCCTCGTAGAGCACGACGCCCGTGGCGACACCGGCGTTCAGCGACTCGGCGCCGCCCGGCATCGGGATCCGCACCCTGAAGTCGCAGGTCTCGCCGACGAGTCGGGACAGGCCCTTGCCCTCGCTGCCGACCACGATCACCACCGGGCCGTCGAGCGCCTCCAGTTCACCGACCTCGTGCTCACCGTCGGCGGCGAGGCCGACGACGACGAGCCCGTCCTTCTTGTACGCCTCCAGGGCGCGCGTCAGGTTCGTCGCCCGCGCCACCGGCGTACGCGCCGCGGTGCCCGCGGAGGTCTTCCACGCCCCGGCGGTCATGCCGGCCGCGCGCCGCTCCGGCACCACGACACCGTGACCGCCGAAGGCCGACACGGAACGGACCACAGCACCGAGGTTGCGCGGGTCGGTCACGCCGTCGAGGGCGACGATCATCGGGTCCTCGCCCTCGTCGAACGCGGCGTGCGCCAGGTCCTCCGGGTGCGCGTACTCGTACGGCGGGACCTGGAGGACGAGGCCCTGGTGGTTGAGGCCGTTCGTCATGCGGTCGAGCTCGGCGCGCGGCGCCTCCATCAGGTTGATGCCGCCGCGCTCGGCGACGAGCTGCAGCGCCTCGCGCACCCGCTCGTCGTTGTCGATGTACTGCAGGACGTACAGCGTGGACGCGGGCACGCCCTCGCGCAGCGCCTCCACGACCGGGTTGCGGCCGACGACCAGCTCGGACGTGCCCTTGCCGCCGCGGCGCGCGACGGGACGGCGGGCGGCCTGCTTGGCCTTGGCGTTGGCGATGCGGTTCTTCTTGTGCTTCTTGCGCATCTCAGCGGGCGGGGTCGGGCCCTTGCCCTCCAGGCCGCGACGCCGCTGGCCACCGCTGCCGACCGTCGCACCCTTCTTGTTGCTGGTGCGGCGGTTCCTGCGCTGGCTGTTCCCGGCCATGACCTACCTGTTTCCTGAAGCTTTGCGTACGTACGTATAAGTGAGTGTGCCGCCCGGAGGACCGGGCGGCCAGTTTCCGAGCGGATCGGGCGGGCTCAGCGGGGGCCGAGGCTCCAGCGCGGTCCGTCGGGGCTGTCCTCGATGACGAGCCCGGACTGGCCGAGCTGGTCCCGGATGGCGTCGGCGGTCGCCCAGTCCTTGCGGGCCCGCGCCGACTCGCGCTGGTCGAGCACGAGCCGTACGAGGGAGTCGACGACGCCGTGCAGATCGTCGCCCCGGTCGCTCTCCCCGGCCCAGTGCTCGTCGAGCGGGTCGAGGCCGAGGACGCCGAGCATGGCGCGGACCTCGGCGAGGCGCTCGACGGCGGCCTCCTTGTCGTCCGCCGCGAGCGCCGAGTTGCCCTGCCGGACGGCCGTGTGCACGATCGCGAGGGCCTGCGGCACCCCGAGGTCGTCGTCCATGGCCTCGGCGAACGCGAGCGGCACCTCGGGCGCGAGCGGGACCGTCTTCCCGGCCTTCTCGGTGACGCGCTGCACGAAGCCCTCGATCCGCGCGAACGCCGACTCGGCCTCGCGCAGCGCCTCCTCGCTGTACTCGATCATCGAGCGGTAGTGCGGGGTGCCGAGGTAGTAGCGCAGGACGATGGGCCGCCACTTCTTGGCCATCTCGCTGACGAGCACCGAATTGCCCAGGGACTTCGACATCTTGTCCCCGGCCATGGTCACCCAGGCGTTGTGCACCCAGTAGCGCGCGAACTCGTCTCCGTACGCCTTGGCCTGCGCGATCTCGTTCTCGTGGTGCGGGAAGATCAGGTCGAGCCCGCCGCCATGGATGTCGAAGGCGGTGCCCAGGTACTTGTGGGCCATCGCCGAGCACTCCAGGTGCCAGCCCGGACGGCCCCGGCCCCACGGCGTCTCCCAGCTCGGCTCCCCCGGCTTCGCCGCCTTCCACATGGCGAAGTCCCGCGGGTCCCGCTTGCCGGTCTCACCGTCGCCGGAGGGCTGCCGCAGATCGTCGAGGTCCTGGTTGGAGAGCTCCAGATAGTTCTCGTACGAGCGGACGTCGAAGTAGACGTTGCCGTCGGCCTCGTAGGCGTGGCCGCGCTCGATCAGGCCGCGCATCATCTCGACCATCTCGGTGATGTGCCCGGTGGCGCGCGGCTCGTAGGTCGGCGGGAGGCAGCCGAGTGCGGCGTATCCGTCGTTGAACGCGCGCTCGTTCTCGTACCCGATCGACCACCACGGCCTGCCCTGCTCGGCGGCCTTCTTGATGATCTTGTCGTCGATGTCCGTCACGTTCCGCACGAACGTCACGTCATAGCCGCGGTACGCGAACCACCGGCGCATGATGTCGAAGTTGAGCCCCGACCTGATGTGCCCGATGTGCGGGGCGGCCTGCACGGTCGCGCCACAGAGGTAGATCGAGACACAGCCCGGCGTGAGCGGGGTGAAATCGCGAATCTGCCGGGCGCTGGTGTCGTACAGGCGAATAGTCACGCATCAAGGGTAGTGGGCCGGAAGGAGTGCCCCGCGCCCCTTTCCGGGCCACGGGACCAGTTTGTGACGCGGTACGGGCGCCGCCGCTCAGATCCGGCCGACGACCTTGCGCGGGGTGATCCGCACGACCACCCGCGGACGGTCCTCGGCGGCGTGCGGATTGAACTCGGCGTACGTCTTGCCCGTGTACTTCAGGGACAGCTCGTCGATCAGCTCCTGCGCGCCCTCGGTGGTCATCGTGGCGCTGCCGCGGATCTCCGCGTACGTGTACGGGGCGTCGAAGGGCTGCACGACGACGCTCACCCGGGGATCGCGCCGCATGTTCTTCTCCTTGCGGCGTTCCAGGGTGGTCGAGAAGAGCACGTCGTTCCCGTCCCGCTTCACCCAGACCGGGGACAGCTGCGGGCTGCCGTCGGGCTGGACGGTGCCGACGGTGACGAAGACGGGGGTGTCGAGGAGGGACTTCAGGGCTTCGGAGAGCTGCGCGGACATCTGGCCTCCCAGTGCGGGTCTGCGCGGGGCGGGGAGCCCGTCCCGCGCAGTCACCGTACCCAGCGGCCGGGCCTCAGACCCGGAGGACCAGCGCCGTGGCGATCGCCGCGAGCCCCTCGCCGCGCCCGGTCAGACCGAGGCCGTCCGTGGTCGTCCCGGACACGGAGACCGGCGCCCCGACGGCCTCGGACAGCACCTTGCGCGCCTCGTCCCGCCGCTTGCCGACCTTCGGACGTACGCCGATGACCTGCACGGACACGTTGCCGATCTCGTAACCGGCGGCCCGCACGATCCGCGCGGCCTCGGTGAGCAGCGTGACGCCGGAGGCGCCGGCCCACTCGGGGCGGGACGTGCCGAAGTGCGCTCCGAGGTCGCCTACGCCGGCGGCGGAGAACAGCGCGTCGCAGGCGGCGTGCGCGGCGACGTCACCGTCGGAGTGGCCCGCGAGGCCGTACCCGTCGCTCGCCGCCTCGTCCCAGAGCAGCCCGGCGCACCACAGCTCGCGCCCCTGCTCGAAGGCGTGCACGTCGGTGCCGATGCCGACCAGCGGGACGTTCGTCAACGGATCAGAAGCCATCGTTCGCCCTCCTGCGCGCCAGGACCGCCTCGGCCAGGACCAGGTCGAGCGGCCTGGTCACCTTGAACGCCTCTTCGTGACCGGGGACGACGACCACGGGCAGGCCGAGCTGCTCGACCATCCCGGCGTCGTCGGTGGCGCCCTCGCCGTTCAGCTCGACGCTGTCGTGGGCGCGTACGAGCACGTCCCGGTCGAAGCCCTGCGGCGTCTGCACCGCGCGGAGCCGGGCCCGTACGGGAGTGGCGACGACGGGTTCGGGGGCGCCGCGCTCGGCGGCCGGCTCGACCTCCTTGACCGTGTCGGCGAGCGGCAGCGCCGGAACGACGGCGGGGGCGCCGGCGGTGACGGTCTCCACGACGGTGTCGACGGTGTCGACCGGCACGAGCGGGCGGGCCGCGTCGTGCACCAGCACGGTGGTGATGTCCGGCGGCAGCGCGTCGATGCCTGCCCGGACGGACTCCTGCCGGGTCTCACCGCCGGGCACGACGAGGAAGTCGGTGCGGTCGGGCAGCGAGTGGTCGGCGAGCAGCGACTTGACCTCGGCGGCGCCGTCGGCCGGTGCGACCACGACGACGAGCGATACGGCACGGGACGCGGCCATCGCCCGGACGGCGTGGATCAGCATGGGCGTGCCGCCCAGGGTGCGGAGCGCCTTGGGGGCGCCGGGCCCGAGCCGCACGCCCCGGCCGGCCGCGGGGATCACCGCGGCCGTACGGGCGGGCTTCGGGGAGTTCGAGGATGACTGGGTTTCGTCTGACATCTGGTCCGCGTTCAGGGTTTGTGTCCTCGGGCGACGTGGGTATGGCCTCAGCGAACGCCCCCGGCCGACAGGCCGAGGGCCAGGCGCGCAGCTCTTGACCGTGACCCTTTCCGTGACCATCGGTCGAGGCTGGGCGCCAGTTCACGCCAATAGCAAATACGGGCAGCCAGTGGCAAGTACGGGCAGCGAGTACGGGCAGGTTGTCCGAACACGCTGGTCCGAACATGCCGCGGTGCCCGGCGACACAGCCTGTCTGGAGGTCAGCCAGGGCTGGTCAGCGGGCACCGCGGCATGGTGTTACCGGTACTGCGTCAGGACGCGAGGACTTCGTCGAGCAGAGCCTCGGCCTTGTCTTCGTTGGTGTTCTCAGCGAGGGCCAGCTCGCTCACCAGGATCTGCCGCGCCTTGGCGAGCATGCGCTTCTCACCGGCGGACAGTCCGCGCTCCCGCTCGCGACGCCACAGGTCACGCACCACTTCAGCGACCTTGATGACATCGCCGGAGGCGAGCTTCTCGAGATTTGCCTTGTAGCGCCTGGACCAGTTCGTGGGCTCCTCGGCGTACGGCGCGCGCAGCACCTCGAAGACCCGGTCGAGCCCGTCCTGACCGACAACGTCGCGTACGCCGACGAACTCCGCATTGTCCGCTGGCACACGAACCGTCAGATCGCCCTGGGCGACCTTCAGCACCAAGTAGGTCTTGTCCACGCCTTTGATCTGGCGAGTTTCGATGGCCTCGATCAGCGCGGCCCCGTGATGGGGATAGACCACGGTGTCGCCAACCTTGAACGTCATGTGACAGGTACCCCTTCCGTGGCTATCCATCCTAACACGAGAACTGCCTCTTCTGAATGGCGTTTTCGCAGGTCAGGGCGCATCTCGGGGCTTGACAACGGTGCCAGGATCGTGCTGCGCGGGCTTTCCGGAGGCGGGTATTCGCAGGTCGGAGCGGCTGTCCGGGGAACCTGAAACACGGCCGCCACAGATGCCCGCGACCCCTCTCGAGAGGTCGAACGTCCCGGTTTGCACACTTCGAAGAGAGTGGTTTCCGCTACTCCGTTCGGTGTCCTGAGAGCCGTTCGAGACAAGTGTGAACGCTTGTGGCGAGAATCCAGAATTGATCAGGCGAGGCGTGAAGATCAATTCCTGGGACCGCCCCGCATTCCTTACCTGAAATCCACCGAGCGGTCGACGCGATGGATATGTGAATCCCGAACCACACGCATTCGGCCACATCACGGCACGGGTCGATACCCCTGCTCCACTGCGGACGGCGGGCGACGTAGGGGCGGGTCGGGTGCGGCGCTCCGACGGGGGCTCGGTAATCTAAGCGCGCTGTCAGATCACTACGGACGGCCACAACAGCCGTCCCGTACCGCCCACGTTCAAGGAGTTGCCGCCGCCGTGAGCCGCAGCCTTCGACGCGGCACCATCGCCGCCACCGCCCTCGGGTTCGCCATCGCCACCCTCGCCGCGTGCGGTGCGGGCAACAACGCCCAGACCCTTGAGATCAAGCCGGACAACGCCGCGATCAAGGTCGGCGACATCAAGATCCAGAACGCGATCGTGATCACCCAGCCCGACCCGAAGTCGACGGGTCCCGCGGCGATCTCCGCGACGGTGTTCAACAACGGGGACACGGCGCAGACCCTGGAGTCCATCAAGGTCGAGGGCGCCGACAAGGCCGCCGAGCTCAAGCCCGCCAAGGGCAGCGGCCCGCTGACCATCCCGGCCGGCGGCTCCCTGATCATCGGCGGCGCGGGCAACGCCTCCGCCTCCCTGCCGAGCAGCCCTGAGGCCGTTCAGGACGGCAACGCCCAGCCGGTCACCTTCTCCTTCAGCGAGACCGGCGACGTCAAGATGAAGACGTTCGTCGTGCCCGCGACCAGCTACTTCAAGAAGTGGGGCCCGAGCGAGGTCCCCGCGGCCCCCGAGGCCACGCCGAGCAAGACCGCGACGCCGACCGGCGGCGCCACCGGCAAGCCCACCGAGGGCGCAACCGAGGGCGCCACCGGAGGCGCCACCGAGGGCGCTGGCGACGGCGCGAACGGCGACCCGGCCAACGGCACTCCGTCGAACGGCGCGTCCGACGCGGCCGCCCACGAGGGCGCCGGCCACTGACGCGGGCCGCCCGCTACGCACGCGAAGGGCCCCACCGCCGAGTCAGGCGGTGGGGCCCTTCGCGTACGTGTACGTCGGTGGCCGGGCCGGTCTACGGCTCGAACTTGTACCCGAGGCCGCGGACCGTCACCAGGTAGCGCGGGGCGCCCGGGTCCGGCTCGATCTTGGCGCGCAGGCGCTTCACGTGGACGTCGAGGGTCTTGGTGTCGCCCACGTAGTCGGCGCCCCAGACCCGGTCGATGAGCTGCATACGGGTCAGGACGCGGCCGGCGTTGCGCAGCAGCATCTCCAGGAGGTCGAACTCCTTGAGCGGCAGGTCGACCTTGGAGCCGGAGACCGTGACGACGTGCCGGTCAACGTCCATGCGGACCGGGCCCGCCTCCAGGGCGGCCGGAGTGACCTCCTCGGGCTCGCCGCGGCGGCGCAGGACGGCGCGGATGCGGGCGACCAGCTCGCGGGACGAGAAGGGCTTGGTGACGTAGTCGTCGGCTCCTATTTCGAGGCCGACGACCTTGTCGATCTCGCTGTCCTTGGCCGTCACCATGATCACGGGGACGTTGGAGCGGCCGCGCAGCTGGCGGCAGACCTCGGTGCCGGGCAGGCCGGGCAGCATCAGGTCGAGCAGGACCAGGTCGGCGCCGTTGCGCTCGAACTCGTCGAGCCCGTCCGGGCCGGTGGCCGCGATGGCGACCTCGAAGCCCTCCTTGCGGAGCATGTACGACAGGGCATCGCTGAAGGATTCCTCGTCCTCGACGACGAGCACTCGGGTCACGGAAGGACCTCCGGGGCAGGGATCGGCGCGCGGGTCTCGCGAGCCTCACGGTCGTGCTGAGCGGTGTGGGTGTCGTTCTCTGGGTCGTGGTCCGGTTCGCCGGATTCCTCGCCGTCGAGGTCCGTGATTCCGGTGGGGCTCGGCCCGCGGTCGCGGGCGGCGCCCGCCTCCGGCAGCCGAAGGGTGAAGGTGGAGCCCTGTCCTTCGGAGCTCCACACGGTGACTTCCCCGCCGTGCGAGGCGGCCACGTGCTTGACGATGGCAAGGCCGAGGCCGGTGCCGCCGGTGGCCCGGGAGCGGGCCGGGTCGACGCGGTAGAAGCGCTCGAAGATGCGCTCCTTGTCCCGGTCGGAGATGCCGATGCCCTGGTCGGTCACGGCGATCTCGATCAGGTCGCCGCCGGGGGCGCTGACCCGGCGCGCGGCTATCCCCACGCGCGTACGGGCCGGGCTGTAGTTCACGGCGTTCTCGACGAGGTTGCCGAGCGCGGCGGCGAGCTGGCCGCGGTTTCCCCAGATATGCAGGTCGGCCGTGCCTCCCGCCCGTCGCCCGCCACCACCCTGCTCGAGCCCTTCGGGCGCAGCCATATTCGTAGCCATCGTGATCTGCTTCGTACCGGCCTGGTGGCGGCAGCGGTCGATGGCCTCGGTGACGAGTTCGTCGACGCGGACCGGCTCGGCGTCCTCGAGCGGGTCGTCGTTCTGCACGCGCGAGAGGTCGATGAGCTCCTGGACCAGGTTGGTCAGGCGGGTGGCCTCTATCTGCATGCGGCCCGCGAACCGCTCCACGGCCTCGGGGTCGTCGGCCGCATCCATGACCGCCTCGGAGAGCAGGCTCAGGGCGCCGACGGGGGTCTTCAGCTCGTGGGACACGTTGGCGACGAAGTCGCGTCGTACCGCCTCGATGCGGCGGGCCTCGGTGAGGTCCTCGACGAGCAGCAGCACGAGCCGGGAGCCGAGCGGGGCGACGCGGGCGGAGACCGCGAGGGCGTCGCCGCGGCCGGTGCCTCGGCGCGGCAGGTCCAGCTCGACCTGTCGTATCTCGCCGTCGCGGCGGGTGTCCCGGGCCATCTGCAGCATCGGCTCGACGGCCAGCTTCCCGCCGCGTACGAGCCCGAGGGCGTACGCGGCCGAGCTGGCCTTGACGACCGCGTCGGCCTCGTCGAGTACGACCGCGGAGGAGCGGAGCACGGAGAGGACCGTGTCCACGCCCGGCGGGAGGACGGCGTCGGTGTGCAGGGAGGTGCGGGTGGGGCGTTTCTGGTCGCGCTCGCTCCAGCGGAACGCCAGCATGGCGATCACACCGGTGCACACCCCGGCGATCGCTGCCGCTGCGGCGACCGCCGCGTTCACGTCCATGTCTTCAGGTTATGCACGGACTGATGCCCGGCCATACCGGTCGAGCTGTCATCTCGAACACTCGTCGCCGAGAGTTCACCGGAGGTACGGGGGTGGTTCATTTGGGTGGCGCGGCCGCATCGGCGCAGGTGGAGAGGTGGGGCGTATGGGGCATCCGGGGCAGCGGTCGCGTCGCTCAGAGTTCACCTTGGAGACAGAGGCGATTCACATGGGGTGCCGGTCCCGGTCGCGTTCCGGCCGCACCGTGGGAGCGTGGGGGCACAGCCCCGGAAGCTGATGTCCGGGGGGCTGGTGGCCCCCGGCGGCACGTACTCAGAGAGGGAACTCCATGCGGGACGCGTACCACGAGGAACTTGACTCGATCGGCGAAGGCCTGGTCGAGATGGCCCGCCTTGTCGGGTCGGCGATCGGGCGCGCCACGACGGCCATGCTCGACTCGGACCTGAAGCTCGCCGAGAGCGTCATCGCGGCGGACCAGAAGGTCGACGACCTGCAGCACGACCTGGAGGCGCGGGCGATAGCCCTGCTTGCCCGCCAGCAGCCGGTCGCGACGGATCTGCGGATCGTGGTCACCTCGCTGCGGATGAGCGCCGACCTGGAGCGCTCCGGCGACCTGGCCCAGCACGTCGCGAAGCTGGCCCGCCTGCGCTTCCCGGAGTCCGTCGTCCCGAACGACCTGCACGCCACGATCCTGGAGATGGGCCAGCTCGCGCAGCGCCTGATGGCGAAGGCCGCGGAGGTCATCATCACCAAGGACATCGACCTGGCCCTGCAGCTGGAGCACGACGACGACGAGATGGACCAGCTGCACCGCACGCTGTTCCAGCACCTGATGGACGACCGCTGGAAGCACGGCATCGAGACGGCGGTCGACGTCACGCTCCTCGGCCGCTACTACGAGCGCTTCGCGGACCACGCGGTGTCGGTGGCCAAGCGCGTGGTGTACCTGGTGACGGGCGAACACGCGGACGAACTCCAGCCGCCTACGGGGCCGGAGGTGGCGGGGGCGTAGCGCCCGGTTCCGCCTTGCCGCCCGGCGGGGGCCCGGTCCGTTGCTTCGGTTGCTCTACGGACGGGGCCCTCGCCGTTTCCGTCGGCGGCCTTCTCGGCGCTCTCGGGCCCGCCTGCTGTCATCTTTGACGGCCCGGATCTCTCTCCTGACACGGAGTGCGAAGCAGCAGGTGAGGACGGCGACGGACGCCCAGCCGATGGCCGACGACATGGCTGACGTCGGTTCGTGAAGGGCCGCCCACGCCACCATGCCCAGCAGGATGACCCCGTACTGGGCAAACCGCCGCTTCACAGGCGCTCTGTCCCCCTCCGCGCAGCAAGAGCACCTTGCCGGCGGGAACTCCGCAGGCAAGGTGCTGAAGTCGGCTCAGGGCTGGTTACTTCTTCTTGCCCTGAGTTTCGACCGCCCGTTTTTCGGGGCTGATCAGCGGGGTGCGGACCTCAACTGACCTGCGGTCGGGCGGGTGTTGGTGGTCGTTGTCGGTCGTTGGTGGTTGGCCTCGGAGGTTCCCCAGAGGTTCCGGAACTCCCGCGAGTCAGTGAGGGAAAGAGCAAGAAGGATCGGCCTTCGGCCGCACGACCCTTTGGACTCGCTTCGCTCGCGGGTACCGCCGTACTGGCCACCCTAGCTGCCCGTCTGGAGGCTGCCGGAGCTCTGCTGCGCCACGGGTGACCTCGCGGTGCCCGCGAACCAAGAAGAGCACCCCGGCGCCGGGGCTCGGTGGTCTCATTCACGCAGGCTGGTGATGAGCGCGGCGGCGATTGCGTACGACGGCGGCGACCGCGCGCGAGCGGAGCGAGCTGCCAAAGCTCGTGCGGCCGAAGGTCGCTCGCTCTATCACTCCCTGTGGCGCGCTCCGGCGATAGCAGCAGGCTGAGTGATAGCGACAGGGACCGCTAACGTTAGCGCCCTTGATAGCACCTCAGAGCGCTGTGACCAGAAAGTTAGTCGATAGCGGGCAACACGAAGAGACCCCGGATTCAGCCTGAATCCGGGGTCTTCGCTGCGTGTCTGACGATCGCTTACGCCTGCGGCTGCACTACTGAAAGTTACTGCGGAAGGAATCCAGGCTTCGCGTTGCCCAGGTCGCGCAGCTGTGCCAGGTAGTCCTGAGCCGCGGGCTCGGCGGCGTACCTGCGGCGCATCTCTGCCGCCAGCTCGCGGCTGGTCATGATGAGCGACGGGACGGACTGGCGGTCCCCCTGGAGGGCCCGCTCTCCCATGATGAGGGCCTGGTCGAGGTCGCCCTCACGAGCGGCCGTTACGCCCAGCGTGACGCGGGCCTCCGCGTTGCGCATCGGCGCACGTTCGGTGCCGTCGAAGTCGGTTCCCGTACGGAGGACCTCCTCGGCGAGGGTGCGGGCGAGCTTGTCCTCACCGACCAGGCGGTAGCAGTCCATCGAGTAGAAATCGAACTTCGCCGGGTCCACCACGAAGTGGTTGTCGAGGTTCTCAGGGTGCGGCATGCCTTCGAGGAGTCGCCGCCCCTTGTCGAGGGCTACCTCTACCTGCCGTCGGTCACCCAACCTTGCCCAGGCCTTTGCCTCTTGGCCCGCGAGCTGCACCGCGACACCGTGACCGGCGGCCACTTCCGCCCCTGCCTGAGACGCCGCGATAACCCCTCGGTAGTCCCCGGTGGTGAGGGAGAACCAGGCCCGCATTTCGTGAGCCCACCCCGCCACTTCGGGGTGGTCCGCCTCGGTCGCCAGCGAAAGGGCCGCCTGGCGGGTCACCTCGGCCGCGTGCCGGTCTCCTGAGTCGTACTCGACGCAGCCGACCAGGAGAGCGAGCCAGCCCGAGAGCGCCAATACCTCACGGTGCTGCGAGAGCGTCAGGTTCTTGGAATGCAGCTCCACGACACGACGCAGCCACTGTCGACCTTCGATGAGGAGCTGCGCACTCGGCATGAACGGGTACTCGGAGGCGAGCCGGTCCGTCGTGATGCGCAGTGCGTCGAGCGTCGCCACGTCCACGTCAGAGCGGCTGAGACGGCTCACGATCTCGAAGGTCTCCATGCCGCTCGCAGCCAGGATCTCCTGGTTGCCGTCCCGGCGGCCCGGCTCGGGGAAGAGCGCCTGCGTGACGGTGCCAAAAAGAGCAGCGATGAGCGGCTTGTAGAAGTCGTTCGGTGTCTGGCCAGACTCCCAGCGCTTCCACTGCCGGATCATGCTCTCGTCAGAGGGCAGTTGTTCCGGCGCGTGCGCGCGGAGGGCTCTCACGGCGTCCTTCTGCGACCAATCGCGCGCCGCTCGCTCAGCCACGATGCGTCGAGCCCATGCCGGCCTGTCGTCACTCATTCGTCGCCCTCCTCCGAATGCCTACGTGCCGAGTCTCGCGCGCGGACCGTGGGGACAGGGAAGGGGACAGTGAGGTGACACCGGACATGTCCCCAGTCCAATCCACTGCCCCCACGGTGTCACTTACGGCTCATGGCCTGCGCGCCACATGCTGGTTACAGATCACGCACCACCGGCCACGGAACGCGTTTCCAGCGCTTCGAGCCGTTCAGTCAACGCCTGAATCTGGGAGCGGATTTCCTTGATGTCGTCGCGCACGTCGCTGGTCGGGGCAGCACCATCGCTGACGAAGTTGCCGAGGTTCCCGGCTGACACGACAAGCCCCTCGGATCGGAGTGCGGCCAGGCCGTTCTGGATCGTCTGGCTCGCGTACCCGAAGCGGTCCATCAGCTCACGCTGTGACGGGAGCTTGTCTCCCGGCTTCATCATCTTGATGTCATCGCGAAGCGTGTCCGCGACCACTACCGCCTTCGGCTTGGGCCCTCCTGTGACTGTCATGCGTTGAGGGTACCCACTAACACCACAGCGAACTAGTGCGCATCACAGCACGGGGCTTGTGCACCACAGCAGACTAGTGCAAGCTAGTCATCAAGCGGGGGTCGTCGCCACAAACCGACTTCCGTGGAAATTGCCTGGTCAAGGCCAGGAAACAGCAAGGAGCGGCCACCTACCGCCAAGCAGTCAGCCGCTCCCCGACCCGAAAGGGGTACATCCATCATGCCTGAGATGACCGTGACCGTCGCAGGTCCCGTCCCTCAGCAGCCGCAGCTGTTGCGGGCCGCCAGCACTCCGCTGGGGCAGGCCCGCGTTGCTCGGGGCTGGTCCCAGGAGAAGGCGGTTCGCGCCCTCGTCCTGCTGGCCCAGTCCTGGGATTGGCAGATCGCGGCGGAGTCGTCGCTGAAGGTGCAGCTCTCGCGCTGGGAGCACGGCGCGACCCGGCCGAACGAGACGTACCGCGCCCTGCTCTGCGCGGTCTACCGGACCACCCCGGAGACGCTGGGATTCGACCGTCCCCAGCAGTCCCAGACGGTCAAGAGCCTGCGTGAGCGCGTCAACGCCCTGGAGTCCCTGGTAGAGAACCTGATGGGCGCGCTGAGCGCCACGCAGGGGGTGCAGGCATGACCGCCGCGACCTTCACCACTGTCAAGCCGAATCCCGCTCGCATCGGCAATCCTCACCTGCGGGCAGCGCTGATCGAGGCTGGGCTGACCTACGAGGAGCTGGCCTTCCAGCTGCGCGTTGACCCCAAGACCGTGGAGCGGTGGGTGAACGAGCCGGGACGGCGCCCGTACGCCCGCCACGCCCACGCGGTCGCCCGGGTCCTCGGTTGCGACGTCTGGGACCTGTGGCCCGCTCAGCGTCCCGCCATGCCCGACCCGGCCGAGACCACGAGCAACGGCGAGGCGTCCGCCATGGTGAGCCTCGCCCGCCGCGCGTTGGAGCGAGCTGAAGGGCTGAACCTCACCTCTGCCCAGCCCACCGAACTCGCTCTCATGGTCGGTGAACTCACCGCCTGTCTGCGCGGCCTGACGGGTCTGCACGACGCGCCGGGGGCGAGCGCATGAGTCGGAACTCTGTACTGAACTCGACCCGGCGCCGCTTGCGGAAGGAACAGCTGGCGCGCCGGGACGGACAGAACTGCGCCTACTGCCGCTGCCCGTTCGACTCGCTGCGGGACGCCACCCTCGACCACGTCGCGCCGCGTTCGCTGTGGCGTACGTGGACGGTGTCCGCGCTCGTGCTCGCCTGCACCGACTGCAACCACGCGAAGGCCGACCGGTTCCCGCTCTCCCTCGCCCTGGTGCTCGTCTTCACGTACGGCCGTGAACAGTCGGCTCCGACCGTTCACGACGAGTCGGCCGACTCCGTTCACGAACAGTCGGGTGTTCACGCCGGGTCCGAGTCGGCCGACCCGAGTCGACTCGACTGGCGACTGCTGGCCCGACTCGCGTCCTCGAACCAGTCGACCTACGAGGCGACTGGGAGGCCCGATCGGATGCTGCATCGGTCGCCCTCTCATCTGCATGAATCGACCTGCCACCGCCCCGTACGCCGGACGGGTGTGCGCCCCGACTGCCTGCGCGCTCCCCGACCCGTACGGGCGTGCTCGCGACCGACCGGAGAGGCGGTGTTCGCATGAACACCATCCACCGAGGCGTGAACAGGTCGACCCGACCCCTGAACACCCACCCGACCGACCTCGCCGTGAACGCCGACTCCACGAGCGCCGTGAACACGAGCGTGAACGCGTTGAACGCGGTGAACACGGCCGACGACCCGACCGCGTTGTGGGCCGCCGCTCAGGCCGACTTGCTGCCCGATGACTATCCCGCCTATGGCAGTCCGGCGTGGCGGGAGCTCCCGTCGGCCGACCCGCGCCGCTTCGCTGCCGTGCTCGCCGCGGCCGAGTTGTGGCGTCGCCACGAGGTGCGGGAGGCCTGGCTCGCCGGTCTCGATGACGACGACTGGCAGCAGGAGATCACCCGCGACGCCCTGAACGACGTGCGCCGCATGCGCCTGTCCGCCCGCCCGACGCGAGCCGAACTGGACGCGCTGGCAGGCCCGTTGGCCGCGCACCGCCTGACCGCTACCCCGGGCTGGCCGCCCATCGCTGTCCCCGGACAGCCCGGCCGCTACCTGACCCACCCCATCGAGCGGGAGACGGCATGAACGACACCACGATCCCGATTCCGCCTCCCACCGACCCCATGGCCGTAGCCAGGCACCTGGCCCCCGCCTGGCAGCAGGACGACCTGCTGACGCTGCGGCACTGGCGCGGCGCCTGGATGGCCTGGGAGGGCTCGCACTGGCGAGAGCTGGACCCGCAGCAGCTGCGCGCCAGCCTCTACGAACAGCTGGAACACGCCCAGTTCGAGCACGCCACCCCCAAGGGCGCCGAGCTGCGCAAGTGGGCCCCGAACATCCGCAAGGTGGCCGACCTGATGGCTTCGGTCGCCGCCGTGACCCACCTCCCGCCGACTATCGACGCCCCCGCCTGGACCGCCAGGGACCAGGGCAACGCCCTGCGCCGTGACGGAACCCGTGACGAAACTGGGCACGGCACGGGCCCGATCGTGGCGTGCACGAACGGCCTGCTGCGCGTCGCCGACCGCGCCCTGACGCCGCTGACGCCTGGCTTCTTCAACCTGGTGTCCGTCCCCTTCGACTACGACCCCAAAGCCACCGCACCTGCCTGGGAGAAGTTCCTGCACCAGGTGTGGCCCGACGACCCGCACTCGATCGCCGCGCTTCAGGAATGGTTCGGCTACGTCCTGTCCGGCCGCACCGACCAGCAGAAGATCCTGCTCGTCGTGGGCCCGCCCCGTTCCGGCAAGGGCACCCTCGCCCGCGTTCTGGCGGACCTGGTCGGGAAAGGGAACATGGCCGGTCCCACCCTGGCCAGCCTCGGCAGCAACTTCGGACTCTCCCCGCTGCTGGGCAAGTCCCTCGCCGTGGTCTCCGACGCCCGCCTGTCCGGACGCGACGGCCACCAGGTCGTCGAGCGTCTGCTCACCATCTCCGGTGAGGACACCATCGACGTCGACCGCAAGTTCAAGGACCCCTGGACCGGCAAGCTCCCCACCCGACTGGTGATCCTGTCCAACGAGCTGCCGAACTTCGGCGACGCCTCCGGGGCTATCGCCCGTCGCTTCGTCGTCCTGAACACCACGGTCTCGTGGCTCGGCAAGGAGAACACCAGCCTCGCCGACGAACTGGCCGACGAGATGCCCGGCATCCTCAACTGGTCCCTCGAAGGCCTGGACCGCGTCCAGAAAACTGGACGGCTCACCGAGCCGCCCGCCTCCCGCGACGCGGTCACCACCATGCAGGACACCGCATCGCCAACCAGCGCGTTCATCCGCGAGTGCTGCGAGACCGGGCCCGCCTGCCAGGTGGTCGTCGATGATCTGTGGGCGGTGTGGCGCAGCTGGGCCGACGACAACGGCATCAGGGCAGGCACCAAGCAGGTGTTCGGACGGAACTTGCAGTCCGTCGTGCCACAGGTGCGCCGCACCAAGCCGCGCGGCGACGACGGCCGACAGATCCCGGTGTACGTCGGACTCGCCCTCGCGGATGGCGCCCACAATGCGCTGAGTCGCGGCTCATCGCGGCTCAACGAACAGGGCCCCAACGGATACGGGAAGTCGCTGAGCCGCGATGAGCCGGACAAGAGGCGCGATGAGACAGAGGAATCCCGCACTCCGGTAACGCCTCTACCTGCGCTGATCCGCGCTGAGCCGCATGAGACGCGATTTATCGAAAACTCCGGCGCTCAACAGGAGTTGGCGGGCCTGAGCCGCGATGAGCCGCGACTCACGCTATTGCAGCCGTCATTGGAGAGCGCCCCGCTGTGCACCGAGTGCGGCGGGCCGTTCGAACCCCTCGAAGCAGGCCAGACCACCCATCCCACCTGCACCCCGGCCATTGGAGGCAAGGCGTCATGAGCACCCCACGCCCCGCGAACGACGACCCGCGCACCACTCTCCGCGCCGGGCTCCCCGACCGCTACCTCACACCGGAAGACCTCGTGTCGATGTTCAGCCTGCCGAGCGTCGAG
This sequence comes from Streptomyces luteolus, assembly GCF_029968015.1. Lineage (GTDB taxonomy): Bacteria > Actinomycetota > Actinomycetes > Streptomycetales > Streptomycetaceae > Streptomyces > Streptomyces luteolus. The sequence goes on along the minus strand of NZ_JASCIS010000004.1, from coordinate 67,378 downwards.
ACCGTCTACGCCTGGCGCCGCAAGCGCATCGGCCCGCCCGCCTTCCGCGTGGGCAAGCACCTGCGCTTCGACCCCGCCGCCGTACGTGCCTGGGTCACCGAACAGACCGCCCTGGGAACCGACCAGGCCGCCTGAACCGGGTGCTAGACCTAGCAACCACCCTTGCTAGGTCTAGCAACCCCACTAGCGACCCAAACCCCCTCCCACCAGCGGCCTAGCGTCTAGCAAGCCTCACGCCGCGCACCCCGAATCCGGCCCAGAACGACCACCGGGCACTTCCGCTGGCAGCCGCTAGGAACGCGGGGAGGCAGCACCTGCCGAGCCGGGGAGGCGGGGAGAACTCCCCAACCGCCTCCCCGGGCCCAACTCCCCGCGCTGAACAGCACAAACAGCCGTCGGGGGAGGCGGGGAGGCACCACCGAAGCCCCTCAGGAAACCGCCTCAACGACCGCACCCAAGGCCCTGTCGCCGCCTCCCCGTCCGGTCCTCCCAGCCCCTCCGTTCGCCAGGGAGGCACCCGGCTCGACCCCAGGGAGGCAGGGAGAACTCCCTCGCCCCCTCCCTGGCCCGACTCCCTCCACCTGACCAGCGCAAAGGCCGCTCAGGGAGGCAGGGAGGCAAGCCCCAGGGGGCGCCTGAAACGCCCCTCAGAGCACCACAGCGACCCCCTGTCGTGGCCTCCCTGAGGACGCAGCAGGCCGCTACCGGTAGCACCCGCCCCTGCTACCGGTAGCACCCCCACTAGCAGCCCCAAACCCCGTGACCAGGCCCGTAGCAAGTAGCGGGCCTCCCCCAGCACATCCCGAAACCGGCTGGAGAGCCGCCTCCGGGCCCTCCACGCCTCCGCTACCGAGAAGGGACTCAGCCCCATGGCTGGCCACATCTTCGACCGCTGGTTCAAGACCACCACAGACGCCGACGGCAAGACCGTCCGCGTCAAGACCGACCGCCACGGCGTGGGCCTGCGCTACCAGGCCCGCTACATCGGGCCTGACGGCCAGCGGAGGAACAAGTCCTTCCCTGACGGACAGAAGCGTCTCGCCGAGCAGTGGCTGAGCGGCATGCAGGCCGACGTAGCCCGCGGCGACTTCATCGACCCGAACGCGTCCCGTACGACGTTCCAGGAGTTCGCGGAGAAGTGGCTCGCGAGCCAGAGCGGCGACCCCAACACCCGCGCGTCGATGGAGTCCCAGCTCAAGCTCCACGCGTTCCCCCGGATCGGCTCGCGCCAGCTCGGGTCATTCCAGCCGAGCCACATCCGCGAGTTCGTGACGCAGCTCGAAGAGAAGGGCATGTCCGGCTCGTACGCTCGCGTCGTCTTCTCCAACGTCCGGGCCGTGCTCTCCGCTGCCGTCGAGGACGGATGCCTGCGCCGGAACCCCTGCAACTCCCGCACCGTGACCCCGCCGGCCATGGGCGCTCGCCGCGTCGTCCCCTGGGAGCCTCAGCGCGTCTTCGACGTACGGGCCGCCATGGTCGAGCGTTTCCGCCCCATGGTCGACGTGGGCGCCGGGTGCGGCCTGCGGCAAGGGGAGATCCTCGGCCTGTCCGTCGATGACATCGACTTCGACAGTGGCACCGTGCACGTGGTGCAGCAGCTGAAGCTAAGCCTGAGTAAGGCCGTATTCGCCCCGCCGAAGGGAGGCAAGCTCCGCGACGTACCGCTTCCCGATCCCGTGGCAGAGGCCCTGAAGGAGCACATCAAGCGATTCCCGCCAGTGGAGATCAAGCTGCCGTGGATGCGAGGCAACGGGCAGCCCGTGGCGAAGCGGCTCATCTTCTCGGGCCCCAACGGCGGGCACGTCTGGCGTACGTCGCTGAACGAAGACCACTGGAAGCCCTCACTTGCGAGGGCAGGCGTCATCCCAAAGGCCAAGAGCCGCGAGCACGCCGCAGCCCGCGAGCACGGCATGCACGCGCTCAGGCACTTCTACGCTTCAGTGCTCCTGGACGCTGGGGAGAGCATCAAGGCTCTAGCTGAGTACCTGGGGCACTCCGACCCAGGCCTGACTCTGAAGGTGTACGCGCACCTCATGCCGAGCAGTCGAGATCGGGCCCGGAAGGCTCTCGGGCGAGCGCTCCGACCGCACGCCCCCGAGGATTGAGGTTCCAGGGAGGTTCCAGAACACGAAAACGCCTCCCACCCGCGCCATTCGCGCAGGTGGGAGGCATGATCACGAAAGTTACTTCTTCTTGCCCTGATTCTTGACCGCCTCGATCGCCGCCGCGGCCGCCTCCGGGTCGAGGTACGTGCCGCCCGGCTTCACCGGCTTGAAGTCGGCGTCCAGTTCGTACGCGAGCGGGATGCCCGTCGGGATGTTGAGGCCCGCGATGTCCGCGTCCGAGATGCCGTCCAGGTGCTTGACCAGGGCGCGCAGCGAGTTGCCGTGGGCCGCGACCAGGACCGTGTGGCCGTCGAGCAGGTCCGGGACGATGCCGTCGAACCAGTACGGGAGCATGCGGACGACGACGTCCTTCAGGCACTCCGTCTGCGGGCGCAGCTCGGGCGGGAGCGCGGCGTAGCGCGGGTCGTCGAACTGGGAGTACTCCGCGTCGCGGTCGAGCGCCGGCGGCGGGGTGTCGTACGAGCGGCGCCACAGCATGAACTGCTCCTCGCCGAACTCCGCGAGGGTCTGCGCCTTGTCCTTGCCCTGCAGCGCGCCGTAGTGACGCTCGTTCAGGCGCCAGGAGCGGTGGACCGGGATCCAGTGGCGGTCGGCGGCCTCGAGCGCCAGCTGCGCGGTGCGGATCGCGCGCTTCTGGAGCGAGGTGTGCACGACGTCGGGGAGCAGGCCGGCGTCCTTGAGCAGCTCACCGCCGCGGACCGCCTCCTTCTCGCCCTTCTCGTTGAGATTGACGTCCACCCAGCCGGTGAACAGGTTCTTCGCGTTCCACTCGCTCTCGCCGTGGCGGAGGAGGATCAGCTTGTACGGTGCGTCGGCCATGTGTCCGAGCCTAATGGAAAACATGTGGCGCGCCGCCCGGCCCCCGAGTAATCTGCGCTCGCCGCATTGACCTATTACATTCCGGGGGCTCGCCTTGACCGTCGCTTCTCTCCAACGGGCCGTCAGAGAAAGCGTTTCCGGCCTTCCTCGCGAGTTCTGGTGGCTGTGGACGAGCACGCTGGTGAACCGGCTCGGCGCCTTCGTCGCCACGTTCATGGCGCTCTACCTGACCCTGGAGCGCGGCTACTCCGCCTCGTACGCGGGCCTCGTCGCCGCGCTGCACGGGCTCGGCGGTGTCGTCTCCTCGATCGCGGCGGGCGTGCTGACGGACCGGATCGGGCGGCGGCCCACGCTGGTCGTCGCGCATGTCTCCACCGCGCTCTCGGTGGCGCTGCTCGGCTTCATGAAGGAACCGGTCGCGATCGCCGCGGTGGCGTTCCTCGTCGGTATGGCGTCCAACGCCTCGCGGCCCGCGGTGCAGGCGATGATGGCGGACATCGTGCGCCCCGAGGACCGGGTGCGGGCCTTCGCGCTCAACTACTGGGCGATCAACATGGGGTTCGCGCTCAGCTCGATGGCGGCGGGCTTCATCGCCGAGTACAGCTACCTCGCCGGCTTCCTCGGCGAGGCCGTCCTCACCCTTGCCTGCGCGGTCCTGGTCTTCCTGAAGCTGCCCGAGTCCCGGCCGGTGAAGGCTCCGGGGAGCGCGGGCGCGGACGACGAGCATGTCAGCCTCGGCACGGTGGTGCGCAACGGCCGCTTCATGGGCGTCGTCGGCCTGTCCTTCCTGGTCGCGCTGATCTTCCAGCAGGGGTACGTCGCGCTGCCCGTGGCGATGGGCGCGGACGGCTTCTCCAGCTCGGACTTCGGCGTCGCGATCGCCGTCAACGGCGTCCTGATCGTGGCCCTGCAGATCCCGGTGACACGTTTCATCGAGCACGGCGACCCGCGCCGCCTCCTGGTGATCTCGTCGCTGCTCGCGGGGTACGGCTTCGGCCTGACCGCCTTCGCGGGTTCGCTCGGGGTGTACGCCCTGGCGGTGTGCGTGTGGACGCTCGCCGAGATCGTCAACGCCCCGACGCAGACGAGCCTCGTCGTCCGCCTCTCCCCCACCCACGGCCGCGGCCGCTACCAGGGCATGTACACCCTCTCGTGGGCTGTCGCCGCCCTTGCCGCGCCCCTGCTCGGCGGCCAGATCATCGACCGGTACGGAGCCGGGTGGCTGTGGGCGGGCTGCGCCCTGGTCGGCACGGTGGCGGCGCTGGGGTACTGGGTGCTGATGCGGGGGCTGCCGACGGAGGATCCGAAGGCCCCGGTCGAATCCGGCTCCGCGCGGGCGGCCGAAGACCCCGAGGCGGCCGGCCTCAGCGCCTGAGCGCCCGCTGCGCCTCGTACAGGTTGCGCGGTTCCACACTGCCCGGCCGCCCGTACGCCTCCACGCGCGCGTGCAGGTCGCCGGTGAAGTCGGGGACGTCGATCTGGTCGAAATCACGCACTACAGAGGTGGCAACGGTCGCGCTGCAAGGGCGACCTCGTCGATCCTGACGAGGCCCGCGCGCTCGTTGGTGACGGTCACGTTCCAGGGCGTGAACCGGGCGCCGTAGAGCGGTCCCGCGCTCGCGTCGCCGCCGTGGCGGCCGTTGCTCTCGACGGTGATCTCCGTGCGTACGTTGGCGAAGGGCATGCCGCGGTGCGTGTCGAAGGTGCCTCGATCAGGTTGTCGTGCGAACCCTCACGGCAGAAGTACGGGTGATGCGCGCCGCGCCCCTCCACGCGCGTGTGCCGCAGGGTGCAGGCGGAGGCGGCGACGAGCCCGAAGCCGTTGTCGACATGGCGTACGACGACGTCCTCGGCCCAGCAGTCGTACGCGCACTGGAAGGTGACCCCGTTGTGGCCCTGGTCGAGCAGGTGCGGGGCCTGCGGCGTCTCGACGGCCTCCAGGGTGAGCCCGCCACGCCCGCGTCCGCCAACGGCTCGACCGGCGCCATGAGCTGCGGCCGCCACTCCAGGCGCGGGTCGAGCGGAAGCGGCCGCTCCAGGGTGACGTTCCGCCCTTGATGTGCGTGATCCGAACCGGCCACTCATAGGGGACGTACGAGAGGAGCTTGGTCTTGTCGTCCCAGTTGTACGACTCGGGCCCCGTGCCGCCGCCCGCCATGTGCTCCAGGAGGGTGTGCCCGGCGTCGTCGGCGAGGCGGAGAACGACCAGGCGGCCGGGCCTGAGCCGGTTCGGGTCGGCGGCGGTGACGGTCCGGGTGCCGCGCTCCGCGAAGGACGACGCCGCTGTGCGCGATACGGACGACGCCGTCGACGCGGTACGTCCCCGCCGGCACCAGGACCGTGCCGCCGCCCGCCCGGCCCGCGTCGGCCAGCGCCCGGTTGATCGCGGGCGTGGCGTCGGCGGAACCGTCCGGCTTCGCCCGTACGAGAGGACGTTGGCGACCACGCGCGCGTGGGGACGGTTTTCGCTGCCCGAGCGGTAGCCGGCGCGGCCGACGTACGGGATCTGGGGGTGCCGGTACGGGTCGGCGGTGAACTCCCGCCACAGGAGGGCGGGTTCGGGCCGGGTGGCGGCACGCGCGCGTGGTGCGGCTTGCGCGGTCGTCGCCGGGCCGCCCAGCGCGGCCGTCGCGGCGGCCGCGGCCGCGCCGCTCAGCAAGCCCCGCCGAGTGAGGTGATCCATGCGCCCACCCATGTGCCGCTCCGTGCGCGGACCCATGCGCGGATCCATGCGCCGATCACGCAGAAGCTGTCTTGCGGCCGCGCGGGACGCCTCGAACCCCGTTGCCCTGCGGGCTACTTGGCGCGCGGCTGGGTCAGATGTGTGAACGCCTCAAGGTTGCGCGTGGACTCGCCGCGCGCGACCCGCCACTCGTACTCCTTGCGGATCGCCGTCGCGAAACCCAGCTCCAGAAGGGTGTTGAACGCGCCGTCCGCGGCCTCCAGGACCGAGCCGAGGAGGCGGTCGATCTCGGCCGGGGTGACGGCGGCGAGGGGCAGCTTGCCGGTCAGGTAGACGTCACCGAGGCGGTCGACCGCGTAACTCACGCCGTAGAGCTTGAGGTTGCGCTCCAGGAGCCAGCGGTGGACGCCCTCGGCGTTCTCGTCCGGGTGCCGGATGACGAACGCGTTCAGGGACAGCGAGTGCCGGCCGACGATCAGCGAAACCGTCGTGGACAGCTTGCGCGTGCCGGGAAGCTTCACCACATAGGAGCCCGGTTCCGGCGACTCCCACTCCAGATCGGCGTCCGCGAGGGCGCTCTCGACGACCTGGCGCGCCTCGGCGCCGCCGCGCTCCGTCCCGGGTGTCTCAGCCATGGTGCGAGCGTACGCGACCACGGCGTTCCTGCATCGCCGCGGTGTACACGTCCGCCGTGGCCGAGGCCGCCGTGCCCCAGCCGAACGCCTGGGCGTGCCGCGCGGCGGCCCGGCCCATCCGGTCGGTCAGCCGCGCGTCGTCCACGAACCGCTCCATGACCTGGGCGTACGCCGCCGGATCGTGGCCCTCTACGAGGAAGCCGCTGACGCCGTCGCGCACCGCGACCGGGAGTCCTCCGACCGCCGCGGCGATCACCGGTGTGCCGGCCGCCTGCGCCTCTATGGCGACGAGCCCGAAGGACTCGTTGTAGGACGGCATGACGAGCGTGGAGGCGGCCCGGAACCAGTCGGCGAGCTGGTCCTGCCCGACCGGCGGCCGGAACCGCACGACGTCCGCGATGCCCAGGCGCGCGGCCAGCTTCTGCAGTCCCTCGGGCTTGTCCAGGCCGCTGCCGCTCGGGCCGCCGACCACCGGGACGACCAGGTTCCCGCGCAGCTCGGGACGGCGGTCGAGCAGCACGGCCACCGCGCGGAGCAGGATGTCGGGCGCCTTCAGGGGCTGGATGCGTCCGGCGAAGAGCGGGATCAGCGCGTCCTGCGGCAGGCCCAGCCGCTGCCGCGCGGCGGCCCGTCCGTCACCGGGGCGGAAGCGGTCCAGATTGACGCCGGGGTGGACGACGGCGACCTTGCCGGGCTCGGCGGCGTAGTGCCGTACGAGCTCGTCGGCCTCCTCGTCGGTGTTCGCGATGAGGCGGTCCGCGGCGCGCACTATCTGGGTCTCGCCGATCACCCGCGCGGCGGGCTCCGGAGTGTCACCCTCCGCGAGGGCGGCGTTCTTGACCTTGGCCATCGTGTGCATGGCGTGCACCAGCGGCACGCCCCAGCGCTCGGCGGCGAGCCAGCCGACGTGGCCGCTCAGCCAGTAGTGCGAGTGCACCAGGTCGTAGTAGCCGGGGCGGTGGCCCGCCCAGGCCTGCATCACACCGTGGGTGAAGGCACAGAGCTGTGCGGGCAGCTCCTCCTTCTTGAGGCCCTCGTACGGCCCCGCGTCCACGTGCCGGACCAGGACTCCCGGGGCCAGCTCGACCTTGGGCGGCAGGCCGCCGGTGGTGGCCCGGGTGAAGATCTCGACCTCGACGTTGATCTCGGCGAGGCGCTTGGCGAGCTCCACGATGTACACATTCATGCCGCCGGCGTCGCCCGTGCCCGGCTGGTGCAGCGGCGAGGTGTGCACGCTGAGCATCGCCACCCGGCGCGGCCTGCGGGGCCCGCCGGGGAAGCGGAGCCGCGGCGGCGTGCTGCCGGCGAGGCGTTCGCCGAGCCGGCTCACGTACTGGCTCACCTGGCGGTCCTCCTAGCGGCCCCTGGCTCGGGCCTCGTGGCGGCCCTGGTGCGGGCCTGCTGCGGGCATGACGGCATGGGCGTGCGTACGCGCCCTCCACGAACGGGGAACATCGGGAGACCCGCCCCCATTTCCACTTTGCCAAAGCATTACGCGGTGCCACTCAACCCCCACTGGAGCGCCCGGCGCGGAGCCGGTCCCGCCGGGCACCGATACTGGTGGGTATGGCCGCCCGCACCCCTTCGCGCCCCGTAGGGACCGTCACCCGCGGGACCACCAACCCCAACCGGCTGCGCCGCATGGACCGCTGGATCGCGGCCACCCACGGCATCGCCCTGCGCCGCGCGGACGCGCCACTCGCCGTGGACCTGGGGTACGGCGCCGCGCCCTGGACCGCCGTCGAACTCCTGAACCGGCTGCGCACCGCCGCGCCCGCCGTCGAGGTCGTCGGCATCGAAATCGATCCCGCGCGGGTGGCCGCCGCCCGCCCGTACGCGCGCGAAGGGCTGGTTTTCCGGCACGGCGGCTTCGAGGTGCCCACGGACCGGCCGCCGCACCTGATCCGCGCGGCCAATGTGCTGCGCCAGTACGACGAGGAACAGGTGGCCGCCGTATGGGAGCGGCTGCGCGCGCGGCTCGCACCGGAGGGGCTCCTGGTCGAGGGCACCTGCGACGAGATCGGCCGCCGGCACGTCTGGGTCGCCCTCGGCCCCGAGGGCCCGCGCACGGTGACGTTCGCGACCCGGCTCGGCTCCCTCGACCGCCCGTCCGACCTCGCCGAGCGGCTGCCGAAGGCGCTGATCCACCGGAACGTGCCGGGCGAGCCGGTCCACGCCTTCCTGCGCGACTTCGACCGGGCGTGGGCGGGCGCGGCGCCCTACGCCTCGTACGGGGCACGGCAGCGGTGGATCCGGACGGTGCGCGCGCTGTCGGCGGACTGGCCGGTGACGGATCGCGCGGGGCGCTGGCGGCAGGGTGAAGTGACGGTGGCCTGGGGGGCGTTGGCGCCTCGGGGCGCCGGGTGGTGAACGGGAAGCGGAACTCGTAACTCCCGCCCCACCAGGGCCAAAGCCCCACACGAGTGAAGCTGCGCGGATTCGGAACGCTGTTCGGGCTTCGTTCGTCGGACATGACGCGGGGATGGTGTGGGGAGGCGTCAGGAGTCGGCTGGGCCGAGGCGCCTGTCGAACCTGTGCATGCGCGTGTGCCTCTGTCGTATTGGGCGCGGGCGTGGCACCATCCCGGACGTGTTCGTACGTTACTGACGAGCAATCAGTTCAGGGGGAACGAGCGTGACCGGCAAGCGAAGCTCGACCACGGCGACCATGGCTCTGGTGTGCGCGGCGGCGATCCTGGCCGCCCCGGGAACCGCGCACGCCGATCCGGCACCGAAGGACCCGGGGCCCAAGGACTCGAAGTCCCTTGAACAGGTCCGCAAGGAGATGGACCGGCTCTACCACGATGCGGCGGTGGCCACCGACGCCTACAACGCGGCGGAGGAGAAGGCCGATCGGCAGTCCGACGAGATCGTGCGGATCGCGAAGGCCATCGTCGCGGGCGAGAAGAAGGTGGACCGCCTGAAACAGCGCGCGGGCGCCGCGGCCCGCGCGCAGTACCGAGGCGGCGGGCTCCCGCCCCAGGCGCAGTTGATGCTGAGTGACGACCCGCGGAAGTTCCTGGACAACGCGGGCCGCATGCGCCAGGGCCAGCAGGCCACCAAGGGCCTCCTCGGCGAACTCGCCCGCACACAGGATGACTTGCGGCGGTACGCCGACGACGCCTCCGAGCGCTGGCGCGAGCTGGACGCCAACCGCAAGGCGAAGGCCGAGGCCAAGAAGAAGATCAAGGCGAAGATCAAGGCGGTCGAGGAGCTGGAGTCCAAGCTTGAGAAGGAGGAGCGCGAGCGCCTGCTGAAGATGGAGCAGGAGGCGGAGTTCGACCGCCAGGCGGCGTGGATCGACTCCGGCGCCCTCGAAGAGATCACCGGCAAGGCGAGCCGCAGCGGCAAGAAGGCCATCAAGTACGCCACCGCCCAGATCGGCAAGCCCTACGAGTGGGGCGCCGAGGGCCCGGGATCGTACGACTGCTCGGGGCTCACCTCGGAGGCCTGGATCTCCGCCGGGAAGACCATTCCGCGGACCTCGCAGGAGCAGTGGAAGCAGCTGCCGCGCATCGACATCGAGGACATGCGCCCCGGAGACCTGATCATCTACCACGAGGACGCCAGCCACGTCGGGATGTACATCGGGGACGGAGCGATCGTGCACGCCCCGCGCCCCGGCCGGGACGTGACGATCGCGGGGGCCGGCTCGATGAAGATCCTCGGGGTGGTGCGGCCGGACAAATAGACCTTCCCTCCCCCGGAGGAGCGCTTCTCGGGTGCGGTTCGGGTCCGGTCGGGTGCGGTTCGGGTCCGGTTCGGGTCCGGTCGGGTGCGGTTCGGGCGGGCGGCACGGGCTCGGTCGGGTGCGGCGTTCGGCTCGGGTTCGGCACGGGCGCTGCGCGGGTCACAGGGGGTGAGACCCGTGACCTGGCGCACGTGACCTGGGGCACGCGAGCAACCCGGGCGGCGTGATGTTCGTCATCCCCTCGGGGCCCCGGACGGGTCCAATTGCGGTACGGGATGCGGCAAATGGAACGGCATGCGGCACCCGCCGTTCGCCGATCGCCATTCCATACCGGCGGTGGCTACCGCTAAGGTCCCCGTCGGCGGTACGTCGATCCACGTGCCGCCGCGCCCTCGGGGGGAGGGAAGGAAAACCACACGATGCCCGTACCCATACCGCGGCAGAGAGCAGTCCCGGCCGCGGAAGGTGGTCAGGCGCAAGCGTTCCCGGCGCAGGCCGGAACCGAGACCGGCAGCGGACTGACGCTGCTCGTGATCGAGGACGACCCGGCCGAGGCACTGTCCGTGCCGGAGCTGCTCGACGCCGCAGGCAAGCCCATCCGTATCCGTACCGCCCGCAACCTCACCGAGGCCGAGCGGCTGCTCACCGACGACGTGCACTGCATCCTGCTCGACCTCGCCCTGCCCGCACCGGGCGCCGACCACGGCGAGGACGAGCTGGCGACGCTGCGGCACGTCCTGCGGCTCGCGCCCCGGCACGCCGTCCTGGCGCTCACCGGGAGCGATGACATCGACCTGGCCGGAGAGGCCGTCCGGGTCGGCGCGCAGGACTACCTGTTCCGCGAGGAGCTGGACGCCCGGCTGCTGAGCCGCGCCATCCGGTACGCGGTGGAGCGCAAGCGGGCCGACGTCGCCCAGCGGCAGCTCACCGAGTCGAGGCTGCGCGCGCAGGAGAACGCCCGCCTGGAGCGGGGCCTGCTGCCCACGCCGCTGCTCGACGGCTCCCAGCTGCGGTTCGCCGCGCGCTACCGGCCGGGCCGCTCCCGCGCGCTGCTCGGCGGCGACTTCTACGACACGGTGCGCACGCCCGACGGCACGGTGCACGCCATGATCGGCGACGTCTGCGGGCACGGCCCGGACGAGGCGGCGCTCGGCGTGGAGCTGCGGATCGCCTGGCGGGCGCTGACCTTCGCGGGCCTGTGCGGGGACGAGCTGCTCTCCACGCTGCAGCAGGTCCTGGAGCACGAGCGGCCGGACGACGAGATCTTCGCGACGCTCTGCACGGTCGACATCTCGCCGGACGGCCGCCGCGCCGGGCTCTGCCTGGCCGGCCACCCCTCGCCGCTGATCACCCGCCCGGGCCGCCCGGCGGAGCTGCTGCCGTACGAGAACGGCGGCCCGGCACTCGGTCTGCTGCCGCGCGCCCGCTGGCCGCGTCAGCAGGTGGAGCTGGGCGGCGAGTGGAGCCTGATGCTCTACACCGACGGCCTGATCGAGGGCCGGATCGGCCAGGGCAACCAGCGGCTCGGCCAGGACGGCATGGTCGAGATGGTCCGCCGCCAGGTCTCCGCCGGGCTGTACGGCGAGGACCTCCTGGAGGCGGCCGTGAGCGAGGTCAGGGACCTCAACGGCGGTGAGCTGACGGACGACGTGGCGGTGCTGCTCCTTGATCGGGGCGGGCGCTGAGGGGTCACCGTACGAGAGCGTGGACGGACGAGAGCGTGCACGGACGAGAGCGTGCACGGACGAGAGCGTGGACGGACGCGTACGTCGACCTACGCGAACGTCGACGTACGCGAACACGGCGGCGGGGCCGCACCCAGGGATTCGGGTGCGGCCCCGCCGCCGTGTTCCGGAGTCGCCGTGGCCGCCCTGCCGGTCACCGGCCGCCGTTGTACGGCCCGTAAGGTCCGTCGCTGCTGCTGCCGCCTCGGCGGCCGCCGCCGCCCGTGACCTGCTTGAGCGCGGGGCGTACGTCCACGAAGAAGACGATCGTCGCGATCAGGCCGGCGATCTGGAGCATCAGGCCGAGGCCGGGGATGCCGATCAGGTTCACCAGCACCGCGATGCCGAGGAGGATCAGCCAGAAGTTCTTGGTCTTCTTGTCGGCCGCGACGTAGGCATCCGGGCGGGCGAGTGCGGCCATCACCAGGGCGACCGCCGCGAGCACAAGCATGGCGAGGAAGAGCAGTCCCACGAAGCTCGCGAAACCTGACATCAGCACGTTGCCCACCACCTGATCCGAGTCGTCTCTACACCGGCAACCGTACCCGGATGAGCGGGTGCCGTATCCGGAGAACGCCCCAGGCGCTCGCTGAGTGCCCGGGGCGTTCCCGTACCGCCGTGGTTGATGCGCGGGGTCACTTCGCGGGCGGGGTGGGCTTCTTCGCCATGGTCTTCTTGGCGGGGGCGGCCTTCTTGGCCGTGGTCGACGTGGTCGACGTGGACGCCGTGGACGCCGTGGTCGACGCGGACGACGCGGACGACGCGGACGACGCGGACGACGCGGACGACGTCGTCGGCTTCTTGGCGGCCGCCGACTTCGACTCGTCCTCGACCGCGACGGACTGCGCGCCAGCCGTCTCGGACTTGGCCTCGGTCTTGGCCTCGGACTTGGTCTCGGTCTTCGAGTCCGGCTCGACCGCGGCGGCGATCTCCTCGATCTCGTCGGCCGCCTCACCGCGCCAGACCCTGACGGCCTGCTCGCCGTGCTCGGCGACCTCCTCGTACTTCTCGCGGGCCTTCACCGCGTACTCCGCGGCGACGCCGACGCCGCGGAGGGCCAGGCCCTGGGCGGTCTCGCCGAACTTCCTGATGTCGGTGTCGAGGCTGCCGAGCACCTCGCTGACCTTGGCCTGCAGGCTCTCCTGCGCCTCCTTGGCGCGGGCCGTGGCCTTCTCCTGGACCTCCTTGGGGTCCGTGGAGCGTACGGCCTCGAAACGGGCCGGGGCCTCGGCCTGCAGCTTCTCGATCAGCGCCGGGACCCTCTTGGCCTGCTGCACCGCGAGGTCGGCCGTACCGGCCGCGAAGTAGAACGGGGTGGGGTCGCTGAAGGTCTTGCGGATGTCGTCGGTGATGGCCATGACTGGTGGTCCTCCGGTCAGGGTGAGGGTTCGATGGTGGTGCTGCCGTCGGCCGTGCGGGGGCCGTCTGCGGCGGTGTCCGCGCCGCGCCCGGGTGAGTCGCCGCTCGCGGCTGTCGCGGCTGTCGCGCCTGTCGCGCCTGTCCCGCCTATCCCGCCGCGCTCTCCGGTTCCGACAGGCCCGTCCTTCTCCGTTTCCCCCGTCGTCCCCATCTCCTCTTTGATCTCGAATCCGTTCTCCTTGCGGAAGGACTCGTAGATCTGCAGCAGCACCTGCTTCTGCCGCTCGTTGATGGTCGGATCGGCGAGGATCGCGGCGCGCGTCTCCACTTCGTCGCGGTCACGCTCGTCGAGGATCCCGGCCTGCACGTACAGCGTCTCGGCTGAGATCCGCAGGGCCTTGGCGACCTGCTGCAGGACCTCGGCGCTCGGCTTGCGCAGTCCACGCTCGATCTGACTGAGGTACGGGTTGGACACCCCGGCGGCATCGGCGAGTTGACGCAACGACAGCTGCGCGTTGCGCCGCTGCTCACGCAGATACTCACCGAGGTTGCCGACGTTGAGCGATGCCATGGGTCGATGGTGCAGCATGTCCGCTAACTATTGCAAGCAGGCGCTTGCAATAGTGCCCCAAGCCACGCGTACGGCCTAGTCGCGGCCGCGGAAACCAGGGCGCAGCCGCCCCAGCCACCCCCGGATCACGCCGAAGTCCCCCTCCGTCAGGCCGTACCGCGCGTCGACGCGGTGCAGCAGGGCGGGCCCGCGGTGGTACGTGTCGACCCACGCCCGGTCGGCGGGCGCGATCTCGTCGTCCACCCACACGAAGGGCCGCCCGTCCGCCCACTCGACGATCGGCCGCGTCTTCCAGTGCACCGCCCGCGCCGCCCCGGGCACCTCCTCGTAGACCCCGTAGGCCCCGCCCGCCTCATCCACCCCGTCCGCCCTGTCTGCCCCGTCCGCCCCGTCCGCCTCGTCCGGCCACGGCAGTACGGGCGACTCCGGCAGCCCGAGCCACGGCGCGAGCACGTGATTGGCGTCCTCGCCCCAGGTCGTCGCCCACACCAACTCGCAGCCGAGATCGGCCAGTCGGCGCCCGAGCGCGGGGTCGGCCCGGTCGAGCAACGGATGCCCGCCGCCCTCCCGGGTGCCGCCCTCGTACGTCGGATACCCCTCGGGCAGGTCGGCCGACGACGCCCCGAACGGGATGAGGGGGCCGTCGACGTCGAGGAACAGGAGGGCGCGGGGCCTGGGTGGAGTCACGGCGGGACCCTAACGCCCGCCGGGGCGGAGCCTTCAGAACGGCAACGGGCGGCTGTGCACCACATCCAGACGGGACACCGCACGGGTCAGGACCACATAGAGCCGCTCCAGGCCCCGCCGCTCCGCCTCCACCACCGCCGCGGGTTCGACGGCGACGACGTGGTCGTACTCCAGACCCTTGGCCAGGGAGGCGGGCAATACCGTGAGCCGGGCGCCGAGTCGGTCCGGGGGCGCCGGTGCCAGGCCCGCGGCGGCGAGTGCGGTGTGCAGGGCGGCCGCGCCCACCGGGCCCGCGTCGGGCGCGATCACCCCGACCGAGCCCTCCCGGCCGAGCGCCTCCCGTACGAGCCGTACCGTCGCGTCGACCACTCCGGCCCCGTCCGCCGCTTCCGCGGTGCGCAGCTGCCCGTCCGCACGCAGCGACCGGGCGGGCGGAACGTCCACGTCCAGGGCGGCGAGCAGCCGGTTCGTCACCTCGACCACCGCCGCGGGCACCCGGAATCCGACGGTCAGCGGCGCCAGTACGGCATCGGGCCGCCCCAGATGCCCGAGGAGTACGGGCCACGCGCGGGCGGCCCACGGCGTGGTGCCCTGGGCCAGGTCGCCGAGGACGGTCAGCGAACCGTAGGCGGAGCGGCGGGCGATCGCGCGGCACTCCATCGGGGACAGGTCCTGCGCCTCGTCCACCACGACGTGCCCGTAGCCCCGCGGATGCTCGATCAGCCCGGCCACCTCGTCGAGCAGCACCAGGTCCGCCGCGCTCCACCGGGCCGACCGGTACGAACGCGGCGCCCTCGGCCACAGCAGCCGTCGCTGCTCCTCCGCGTCGAGGACACCGTCGGCCGACCGCCCCAACACCCCGGCGTCGGCGAGGAGTTCGGCCACGACCTGCTCGGGTACCACCTTCGGCCAGACCTCGTCCACGAAGGCACCGACCGGCCTGGACCGGCCGATCCGCTGCAGCCAGGTCTGCGGCCGCGCCCCCGAGCGGCGCTCGGCCTGCTCCTGGACCAGCCGCACGGCCCGCGTCCTGACCCGCTCACGTCCGACGGCGTACGGCGGCTCCTCCGCCCGTACGTCCTCCACGATCCGTTCCAACTCCGCGCGCCCGATCCGCCAGCGGTACGAACCGTCCGGTACGGCGAGGGAGTCGGCGGGCGGGCGCACGCGCGCGTACAGGGCGTTGCGCAGCACCCGTGCCATCCGGGCGTCGTGCTTGACGACCGCCGTCCCCTCGCTGTCCGTGCCGCGCACCGGCTGCGTGGCGATCTCGTCCACGACGGTGGACTGCCGCACTCCGCCCTCGCCGAGCGAGGGCAGCACCTCCGAGATGTACGACAGGAAGGTGCGGTTGGGCCCGAGCACGAGCAGCCCGTTGCGCTGCACGCGCTGCGGGTGGGTGTAGAGCAGGTACGCGGCGCGGTGCAGGCCGACCGCGGTCTTGCCGGTGCCGGGGCCTCCCTGCACGCACAGGGAGGTGCCGAGGTCGCGGCGTACGAGGTCGTCCTGGTCGGGCTGGATGGTGGCGGCGATGTCCCGCATGGGGCCGACCCGGGGCCGCTCGATCTCACCGGCGAGGATCGCACTGCCGGGCCGCCCGGCTCCTCCGGGCCCGGCTCCTCCGGACCCCGTTCCTTCCCGCCCCGTTCCTCCTGGCCCCGTTCCTCCCGACCCCGCCCCTCCGGGCCCGTCACTTCCCGGCTCCGGCTCGTCCATGACGCCAAGGTGTTCGTCCTCCAGGCCGGTGAGGTCGCCCGGCTCCCCCGCGCTGCCCGGGGCCCAGCCGAAGCGGCGCCGGACGCGCACGCCCTGGGGGTCGCGCGGGCCCGCCTGGTAGAAGGCGCGGGCGACGGGGGCCCGCCAGTCCACCACGAGGGGCGGGCTCGCCGGGTGCTCGGTGATGCGCAGCCGGCCGACGTGGTAGCTCTGCCCGGCGTGGTCTCCGGCGCCCCGCTCCCCCGACGCGAAGTCCAGGCGCCCGAAGAACAGCGGCCCGGGCGGGAGTTCACGCATCGCCTTCGCGTCGCCGCGGAACCGGCGGCCCAGGACTTCCGCGTCGGCTCCCGAGGCGGAGACGTCCTCGCCGGTGACGACCTGCTCCTGCGCGCCGTCGACCATCGCGGCGAGGGCGTCGCGGCAGGCGTCGTGGTACGCCCGCTCCTCGTGCAGGGCTC
This sequence comes from Streptomyces luteolus, assembly GCF_029968015.1. Taxonomy (GTDB): domain Bacteria; phylum Actinomycetota; class Actinomycetes; order Streptomycetales; family Streptomycetaceae; genus Streptomyces; species Streptomyces luteolus. Next base: position 50,910 of record NZ_JASCIS010000004.1, on the reverse strand, counting down.
GGTCGAGGGCGTGTTCGGAGAGATGGTCGGGGAGGTGGTCTGGGACGCGGTCGGGGGCAGGGTCGGCACGGAGTCCGGGGTCAGGGTCGAGGGCACGCATACGAGCGAGAATAACGTAACCGAGTAACGTTTGTGACCGAGATGCGTTTCACCGCGTACACTGTCCTCATGAGCCGTACGCCCCCTCCCCCCGCGCGCCCGGTACTGCCCGCCGACACCGAGAGCGGGCTGCGTGAGCGCAAGAAGCAGCGGACCTACCAGGCGATCTCCGACGCCGCGATCGCCCTCTTCCTGGAGAAGGGCTTCGAGAAGGTGTCGGTGGCGGAGGTCGCGGCGGCGGCGGAGATCTCCAAGCCGACGCTCTTCCGGTACTTCCCGGCCAAGGAGGACCTGGCCCTGCACCGGCTCGCGGACCACGAGGACGAGGCGAGCCGCGTCGTCATGGGACGCGCCCCGCAGCAGCCCCCGCTGGACGCGCTGCGCCGGCACTTCCTGACCGGCCTGCGGCTGCGCGACCCCGTGACGGGCCTCAGCGACGAGCCCGAGGTGCTCGCCTTCCATGGCCTGGTCTACGGCACGCCGTCCTTGGTGGCCCGCCTGTACGCGTACCAGTCCCGCGCCGAGGAGTCACTCGCCACCGCACTCGGCGGCGACGACGGGGCGCGCCTCGCGGCCGGCCAGATCGTGGCCGTCCAGCGCGTCCTGGCCGAGACCAACTGGCGCCGCATCGCGGCCGGAGAACGCGCCGCCGCGATCTACCCGGACGCGGTCGAGGCCGCAGAACGCGGCTTCGGCCAACTCCGCTCGGGGCTCGGGGCGTACGCCTGAGCACGGGCGCCGTGAGCCGTGAGCCGACAGAACGGCACGCACACCTGGACCCGTTGACGACGGCCTAGGAAGCGCCGCCCGGCGGAGCGGCACCCCTGACGTACGTCGTGCCCGGCGTCCTGCTGCTCTGCGCCGGATTCGGCTCGGCCAGCACCGCCCAGGCCGTCACCGAGGACCTCAAGGGCGGCATCATCGACCGCTTCCGCTCGCTCGACATCGGCGGCACCCCGATCCTCGCCGGGCACGTCCTGGCCTCCACGGCCCGCAATCTGCTCGCGACGAGCCTCGTCTTCGCCCTCTCGTTCGCGATCGGCTTCCGCCCGGCGGCGAGCCCAGCCGACTGGCTCGCCGCCGTCGGGCTGCTCGTCGCCTACATCACCGCGCTGTCCTGGCTGTCCGCGGCCGTCGGACTGCTCGTCAGGTCCCCGGAGGCGGCCGGCGGCTTCACGTTCTTCATCAGCTTCCTGCCGTACCCGAGCAGCGCGTTCGTCCCCACGGACACCATGCCGTCCTGGCTCCAGGGGTTCGCCACGCACCAGCCGGTCACCCAGGTCATCGAGGCGGTACGCGGCCTGCTCCTCGGCCACCCGATCGGCGCCACGGGCTGGGTGGCGCTTGCCTGGTGCGCGGGCATCACGGCGGTCGCGGTGGCGGCGGCCGGGCTACTGTTCCGGCGCCGGGTGCTCGCGTAGCCCGGAGCGCCCCAGCCACTCCAGCAGTGCCGCCTCGGCGCCCGGCGCGTCGGGCGCCGAAGGGAGTTCGAGGGGCGCCCGGGCCGCGTGCAGAACACGGACCAGCTTCGCCGCCGCCCGGGCGCACGCCGCGGGGTCCTCGGGGCGTTCCGAGAGCGTCATGGCCGTACGGACCACATCCGTGTAGACGGACTGGACGCACTTGAACGCGCGCAGCCGCGGCAGGTCGTCCTCGTACCCCTTCGACCCGCCCGGCAGGACCCGCTCGATCTCCGTGCACCAGCGCTCTACGACGCTCCGCTCCTGGTCGGGCGGGTACCGCGTCAGGTACAGGTGGGTCGCCAGGTCGTAGAGCGGATCGCCCAGCATCGCCAACTCCCAGTCGATCACCCAGAGTCGGTCGTTCCCGTCGACGATGAGGTTCTCCCGGTGCAGGTCCCCGTGGAGCAGGCAGAACGGGCGGGGCGCGAGCATGCCGAGGCGCTCGGCGTACCGGCGGAGCGCCTCGTCGGGCACGCCGAGCGCGGTGAAGAGGGAGCCGTACGTGGCGTGCCGCGCGCGGTACACGCGGTGCTCGGCGAAGTGCACGAGGCGGCCGAGGAAGTACGTGGTGTCGCCGTCCTCGGCGCGGTCGGCCGGATGGCAGCTCCGCTCCACGTTCAGCAGGCCCGGCCGCACGGACCCCAACCCGCCGAAGACAGGCATGAGTTGATCGACGTACCGCTCGGGCACCCGGCCCTGCGCGCCGGTCAGCGTGGCGAGCGTGACGCCCTCGACGAAGCGTTGCAGCCGACAGCCGCCGACCTCGCGCACCTCGGGCACCGGAAGCTCGACGGGGATCTCGGCGAGCCCGCAGATCACGTCCTCCTCGGAGTGGAAGCACCGCCGGTCGGCGTGGAGCACCCCGGACCGGGGCTCGCGGATCTTCCACCGGCCGTCCTCCCCCGGCAGCCGCAGGACGTAGGTCTCGTGGTGGTGGCCGGTGAGCGGTCCCGCGATGCGGTGGTCGCCGCCGAGCAGGGTGCCAGGGGCGTGCCCGGCCCGCTCGGCGGCCGGTTCGGCTGAGGACATGCTCCGCTCTCTCGCCGAGGCGATGCCGGTGGTGGTCAGAAGTGTCAGAAGTGTCAGACAGGTCAGACGGGTCAGACGTAAGTCAGACGTGCCAGAGGCGCCAGACGGTGTCAGAGGCGATTCACGCTACTACCGCGATCACCCACGACAGGGCGCGGCCGCGGCTCTTGTCCGTGCGGAGGAGGATCCCCTCGTACGCCCGTACGGAATGTCCCGGCTCACAGCAGCGCCCCCGCCCACACCGCCTTCAGCACGGTCCCGAGCGAGTCCACCACGTGCTCCGCACCCGCCGAGCGCAGCTTCTTCTGGCGCAGCTCGTCCTGCCCGTACCCCAGGAACGCCACGCCCGCCTCGCGCGCGGCCAGGCAGTCCGCGGGGGTGTCGCCGATCATCAGCGTCCTCGACGGGTGCGCGCCGAGGGAGCCGAGCGCGCGGTGCAGGCAGTCCGGGTCGGGCTTCAGCGCGTGGACGTGTTCGGTGCGGCGGCCGTGGATGTGCGGCCCGAAGCAGTCGGCGACACCGCGCCCGTGAACGTAGTGGCGGGCGGCCTCGGGGGCGTTGTTGGTGGCGACGGCGAGCCGGGCGCCGCCGGCGTGCCAGGTGCGGATCAGCCGGTCCACGTACGGGGTGGGGAAGGCGCGCGCCGCGGCGTGCAGCTCCTCCTCGGTGAGCCGCGCCTCCAGGTCCGCCTCCAGGGGGCTGCCGGGGCGGGCGCGGTGGACGGCGCGCAGCACGGCGTGCGGGTCGGCGGAGTCCCGCTCATCCGCCGTGAGCAGTCCGACCTCGCCCCGGTCCGCGAGCCAGCCGACGAGGTTGTCCACGACGGTCTGGGCGTCGTGGTTCGCGTAGAGCCGGCAGATCGGGCCGTCGAAGTCGAAGAGAACGCACTCCGCCCGCGTGATCACCTCGCGCAGGTCCTGTGCGATCCGCAGGTCCCGTGCGACCCGCAAGTCCTGGGCGTTCTCGATCACTTGACCCACCCGCCCGTCCGGCGCCGTTTCGGAAGTCACTAAGAGAGTGTCAGGGTACGGGCGATGGTGTTCCAGAGCGCGTCGAACCACTTCTGCGACTCGTCGACGAACGCCTCGTCGCTCTGGCCCGCGGATCTCTCGAAGGAAAACAGCAACGACTGGGTGCCGAGCGCGTCGTACATATGGATCTTCTCGCTGTCGATCTCCTCCTCCCGCTTGGTCACCATGTAGTACGCGAGCAACGCCTCGGAGCCGTTGAGGAGGTACAGCTTCATCGCCGGGGTGAACGGCAGGGCCCGGAACTCCACCTTCACGTCGATGCCGTGACTGGCGCGCAGGGCGCGGAGGTTGTGGCGCAGGACCTGGCCCTGGGCGTTGCGCTGGGCCAGCCAGCGGCTGTGCACCGGTTCGTCGACGGCCTCGTCCGCGGCGGCGGCGTGCTCGGACGGCTCGCCCGCGGGCACGGGGAAGGCGAGGTTGATGCGACTGCTGGGGAGCAGGACGCGCAGGGTGATCGACTCGGGGCGGATGCGGCCCTCGTAGATCAGCCGCAGGGGTTCGCTCAGGCCCATCATCAGCGTCTCGGAGGTCAGGCAGACCGCGTCGATGGTCACCCGCTCGGTCTGGAAGGCGTCGACCAGGCGCGGGGCGAGGCCGACCATCGTGGTCTGCGGCTCCTCGTCCTGCCCCGGCAGGGCCACCTCCGGCGGGCTGCCCCGGGAGACGTTCACGAGCAGGCCCTCCTGCGCGAGGGTCGCCAGGGCCTGCCGGACCGCGCCGCGCTCGACGCCGAACTCCTCGGCCAGCTTGGCCTGGGTCGGCATCCGGCTGCCCGCGGCTACGGCTCCGCTGCGGATACGCCGCCGGAGTTCGTCGGCTATGTCCTTGTGCGAGGGCTTTCTGCCGTTCACCGCAACGCTCTCCTGGGTCACGCCCCAAACGGTACAACTCCCCACTATCTCTGGGGAGTTCTGTGAAGACTGTTTAACCAAGCCGACCAATCGGGGACAACTACAGTGAAGTTGGCAGCCAACTTTACCAAGTAAGGACCACCTAACCACCAACTCCTCCCACCCGAAGGAGGATCCACATGCCCGTCATCGCCATCCTGGGAGCCGCGTTCGTGATCGGCTTCGAGCAGCTCGTCGAGTGGCAGTACGGCCCTCTGGGGATCGCAGGGCTGCTGCTGCTCAGCATCGGGATCAAGGCCAGGAACGCCACGTGCAGTTCGCTCGGCGCGGTCGTCCTCGCGGTCCTGGTCGCCGGCCCCGCACTGACCTGAGCACCTCGGCACGCATCAGACAGACCCTGAGCCCCTCGGCGCGCATCAGACAGCCCCTGTACGCCTCAGCACGCGTCGAACAGACCCTGTATCCCTCAGCACGCGTCGAACAGACCCTGCATCCCTCAGCACACACCAGACAGACTCAGAAGACATCCGGACACCACGGACTTCTGGGCGTACGCAGCAGCGCGTCGGCAACGGCGGCGGCGCCTGCCCGTTCCTCGGTCAGCCGACCGAGCGCGGCGAGCCGCACCGCGGACTCGTCCCCCAGCCACAGTGCACCCAACTCCCGCACGTCCAGGGCGACTTCGGCCGCGTCCCGGGTCCGCACGCAGGTCCCGCGCCCGTCCGCACCGACCTCAAGGCGGTACCGCCCCTCCGCCCACCCATGCCGGTCGCGCACCTCGACGACGAGGGCGCCCGGCATTCCGTACGTCCGCGCCTCCAGGGCCCGTACGACATCCAGGACGCGCACCCACAGCCAGTCCCCGAGTGTGACGATCCGGGCGGCGCGCGCGTTCGGGAAGAGGTCCGCGACCAGGGCGTCCGGCGCGCGCGGGCCGGTGCGCACCGTCGCGATCCAGTCCACGGAGCAGACGTACCGCCACAGCGCGCGCTCGGCCGCCGGGGTCGCGGCGCTCAGCTCGACCACGGTGGCGGTGTTCCGCGGCTGCTTGCCGTCGCCCCACTTGGCGTCGCAGACGTACGCGAGCAGCCCGTCCACCTCGCCGGAGGCCGAGCGGTACACGGCGAAGAACGGGTCCTTCCAGGTCGAGCGCTCCGGGCGCAGCTCACCGGTGAACAGCCGCCACCAGCGCTCGTCCCGGTCCACCGCACCCGGCGTCGCCCGCCGCACCCGCTCGTAGAGGGCGGGCCCCACCTTGCGTACGTCGGCGGCGTCCACGAGGTCGATCCGGCCGCCGTCCTCGGGCCCCGACCAGCGCGGGTCGAGCCCGGTGCGCGGTACGTCGATCTCCCACTCGGCCATCCGCGTGGCCTGGCCGAAGCCGTACCGGCCGTAGATCGGGTACTCGGCGGCGATCAGCGTCGCCACCGCCTCGCCGCGCGCCTTCGCCGCGCCGAGGTCCTCGGTGATCATGCGGCTGAGCAGTCCGCGACGGCGGTGCGTCGGGGAGACGGTGACGTTCGAGACGGCACCGGCGGCCACCTCTCCGCCCCCGACGGCGGTCAGGCGCTGCGCGAACGAGCGGTACGTCGCCACACACCGCCCGTCCTCGAACGCGCCCCGCGTCCGGCTCAGGTCCACGGACGCCCTGTGGTCCTCGATCTCCGCTGCGGAGCAGGTCGGGGTGCGCAGGAACCCGGTGTTGAGGGCGCGCATCCAGTCCGGGAAGTCAGCTTCGGCGAGGAGGCGTACGGCTACGGTCATCCGGTCACCGTAGGCCGCGGGCCGGGCCTGCCGCATCGGGGTTTTCCGCAGGCGGGAGGCTCAGAACGCCGCGCGGATCTCGCCCACCTCATGGCCTCCGCCGAGCAGCGGGGCCGCGCCGATCCGGGCCAGGGCCGGGGTATCCACGCCGAGGAGGCCGAGGGCGCGGGCGAGGATCGGGCCGAGGGCGCGGATCGCGCCGTCGTCGACCTTGAACGCGAGCGCGCGGCCGTCCGGCAGGGCCACCGCCTGCACGGCCTCGGCGCCCATCTTCGACAGGACGCCGGGCACCTCGCGCATCAGCCAGGTGTCCGGGCGGCGGGTGCCCGCGACGTACTCGGGGTGGGCCCGCATCGCGTCCGCGACCCGGCGCTCCGGCGTGCCGGGCTCGGCGAGTACGAAGTGCCGGAAGGCGCGGGCGAGGCCGGTGAGGCTGATCGCCATCAGCGGGGCGCCGCAGCCGTCCGTACCGGTGGCGGCGACGGGCTCGCCCGCGGTCTCCTCGATGACCTCGCCGACCAGCCGCTGCAACGGGTGCTCCGGGTCGAGGTACGACTCCTGGTCCCAGCCCTGCGCGGCGCAGGCGGCGATCATCGCGGCGTGCTTGCCGGAGCAGTTCATCGTGACCCGGTCCCGTACGGAGCCGCCGGCCAGGTAGGTCTCCGACTCGACCGGGTCGAAGGGCAGGTCGGGCGGGCACTGCAGGGCCGACTCGGTGAGGCCGAACTCGCCGATCATCGTACGGACCAGGTCGAGGTGGAAGGGCTCGCCGGAGTGGCTGGCGGAGGCGAGGGCGAGCCGCTCGCCGGAGAGGTCGAGCCCGGCCCGCAGGATGGCGGCGGCCTGCATCGGCTTGTTCGCCGAGCGGGGGAAGACGGGGGTGGAGACGTCACCTACGGCGCGCTCCACGCTGCCGTCGGCGGCGAGGACGACCAGCGATCCCCGGTGCCGTCCCTCGACGAAACCGGAGCGCACGACCTCGGCGAGGACCGGGGATATGGCGGGCTGCGAAGGGGTGCTGGCGCTGGCGGATGCCGTCATCGTGGGTGGATGCCTTCCGGTGGTCCCGCCCCTGGCCCACCGGGGTGCTGGTGGTCAGGCGAGCAGGTCGTCTACTTGTGCTTCCCCTTCACGGTACCTGCGGGCGATTTCGGCACTGCAATCGTCGGCCGTGTGCTGGAGCAGCTGGCGGCGGTGGGAGACCTGCTGCTCGTACCGGACCAGGCGGCCCATCGCGGCGTGCAGCTCGTCGTCGGTGCGGGCGTCCAGGTCGGACAGCTCGACCTCGCCGAGCATCTCGGCGGCCAGACCGCGGTACTCCTCGCCGTGCGGGGTGCCGACCGTGACGTGCCGGGCCGACGAGCGGTGCCGCGAGGGCGTGTCCGTGAGGATTTCGGAGAGCCGGGCCACCATGTCCGGGTCGGGCGCCGGCACGGCCGGGTCCCGGCGCCGGGCCAGCTCGGCCCTCAGGATGTCGATCCGCCCCTGGAGCAGCCGGCGGACGTAGCTGAGGTCGGCCTCGTCCTGCTGCGAGGTGCGGCGCAGGGCCCGGACCTCGGGCAGCCGGAGCACCGCCAGATCGTGTTCGGGCAGCTCGGGAAGGCGGTCCCCGGTGCGCTGTGCGGGCGGGCGGGGCGCGCTCGCACCGGCACATGCCGTCGGTGCGGGCCCCGGCGGCTGCCCCGCCGTGCTCGACGTGCTGTTCATGCTGTTGACCGTCCCCTCGACCGGTGCGGGGCGCCACAGGCGCGCCGCTGGGCAGCAGAATGCCACCCTTCGTGCCCGAGTTGGGGCGGAGTGCACTCGATCGGCCCCGGATAGCCCTATGGCATTACGTGGCAGATGTCGGAAACGGTCCGAAAGTACGCGCGAGAGCGGGGCCGGAAGTACGCGCGAGAGCGGGACCGGACGGGCGGCCGCTCACCGGCCCGGGGGCGCACGGCATCATGGACGGTATGCGTGCGGTGGTGCAGAGGGTGGACGGCGCGAGTGTCGTCGTAGAGGGAGAGACCGTCGGGGAGATCACCGGCGAGGGGCTGTGTGTCCTGGTCGGTGTGACACATGAGGACACCAAGGAGAAAGCGGCCCAACTGGCCCGCAAACTCTGGTCGTTGCGGATGCTCGACGGCGAGAAGTCCTGCAGCAACATCGACGCCCCGCTGCTCGTGATCAGCCAGTTCACGCTCTACGGCGACGCCCGCAAGGGCCGCCGCCCGACCTGGAACGCGGCGGCCCCGGGCGACACGGCGGAGCCGCTGGTCGACGAGGTGGTGGCGCAACTGCGGGCGCTCGGCGCGACCGTGGCGACGGGCCGGTTCGGGGCCCAGATGCGGGTGTCCCTGACGAACGACGGCCCGTTCACGGTGCTGCTTGAGATGTAGCGCCGGCCGTGAGATGTAGCGCCAGCCGTACGACCAGGGCTCGACCGGGGCTCGACTACGGCTCGACCACGACTTCTACGGCTCGACCACGACTTCCTGAGCCGCCGCGGTCGTACCGACGAGCAGCTCCGCGTCCACGGGTACGTTCCGCTTCACCAGCGCGAGGGCGATCGGGCCCAGCTCGTGGTGGCGGGCCGAGGTCGTGACGAAGCCGATCTTCCGCCCGTCCGGGCCGTCGGCGGCGAGCCGGACCTCCGTACCGTGCCCCGGCAGGTGGACCTCGCTGCCGTCCAGGTGCAGGAAGACCAGGCGGCGCGGCGGCTTGCCCAGGTTGTGGACGCGGGCGACGGTCTCCTGGCCGCGGTAGCAGCCCTTCTGGAGGTGCACGGCGGTGCCGATCCAGCCCAGCTCGTGCGGGATCGTGCGGTGGTCGGTCTCGAAGCCGAGGCGCGGGCGGTGCGCCTCCACGCGCAGCGCCTCGTGCGCGAGGACGCCGATCGCCGGGCCGCCCGCCTCCGCGTACGCCTCCAGGTCGGCGCGCGGCAGGAAGAGGTCCCGGCCGTGCGCGGTCTCGCGTACGACGACTCCGTCCGGGACCGGGGCGATGGAGCCGGCCGGGAGGTGCACGACGGCGAACTCCGCGGTGCGGTCGGTGACTTCGACGCGGTAGAAGAACTTCATCGACTCCAGGTACGCGAGCAGCGCCTCCCGCGTGCCCGGCTCGATGTGCGCCCAGGTCGTCGTGCCGTCGTCGACGAGGTAGAGGGCGTGCTCGATGTGGCCGTGGGCGGAGAGGATCAGCGCTTCCGTGGCCTGGCCGGCGGGCAGGTCGCTGACGTGCTGGGTGAGCAGCAGGTGCAGCCAGCTGAGCCGGTCGTCTCCGGTGACTGTGATGACCCCGCGGTGCGAGAGGTCGACGAGGCCGGTGCCGTCGGCGAGGGCGCGCTGTTCGCGGTAGAGCTCGCCGTAGTGCGCGGCGACTCCTTCGTCGACACCTTCGGCGGGGACGGCACCGGGCAGGGACAGCAGGGGGCTCTTCATATCCACTCAGACTACGACTCGTTGACAGCCTGTCTTATTCCCCGGGGGTCTCCGCTTCCCCGGTGGTCTCCGCTTCCCCGGGGGTCTCCGCGACCTGGGACGTCGATCTGGTGCAGTCGCCGCAGCGGCCGAAGATCGCGAAGTGCTTCATGTCGGTGTCGAAGTCGAAAGTCGTACGGAGCTTCTCGATGAACTCGGCGGCGACCTCGACGTCCGCCTCCACGACGCCGGTGCAGTCCCGGCAGACCAGGTGGATGTGGTGGTGCCGGTCGGCGAGGTGGTACGTGGGCGCCCCGTGCCCGAGGTGCGCGTGGCTGACCAGGCCCAGCTCCTCCAGGAGCTCCAGCGTGCGGTACACGGTGGAGATGTTGACTCCGGAGGCGGTCTTGCGGACCTGAACGAGGATGTCGTCGGGGGTCGCGTGCTCCAGGGCGTCGACGGCTTCGAGGACAAGCTGGCGCTGCGGCGTCAGCCGATAGCCGCGCTGTCTGAGGTCGCTCTTCCAGTCGGTGTCCACCACGCGGTCAAGTGTAGGCGGGCCCGCCCCGCGGCTCCCTCCGGTCGCGACGACGAGCAGATCGAGGCCGTCCGGCCACCAGGCGCCGCAGCGGCCCTCGTCGAGGCTGCGGGCCGTGGACACGTCGTACCCGGCCAGGCGCAGGGCGAGCGTGAGGAGGTCGCGGCGGCGCGGGTCGTCGGCGACGAGGAGGGCGCGGGCGGGGACGGGGAGGGCGCGGGCGCGGGCGCGGGCGGGGGCATGAGTGGGGCCGGTCACCTGCTCACAGGTACCGGCCCTGTCTCAGAGGAGTCTGAGAACCCTCTGAGCCTCTGCTTGAAGGCTGTGCCTACTTGAAAAACGCGATGCCGTCGTCCGGCAGGTCGCCCAGGTTCCGCGCCATCTCGGCGACGTCGTCGGGCGAGACGACCTTCTTCAGCTGCGCCGACATGTACGGCCGCAGCGGCACCTCGGGCGTCTGCTTCTCGCCGACCCACATCAGGTCGCTGTTCACGTAGCCGTAGAGCCGCTTGCCACCGCTGTACGGGCCGGAGGCCGCGGTGCGGGCGACGGCGTCGGTGGCCAGGTCGATCTGCGGCTTCTTGTCGGCCAGCTCGCCGTACCAGACCTCGACGACGCCGTCGTCGCGGACCATCACGACCTCGACCTTGCGGTCCTTGCTCACCCGCCAGAAGCCGGACTCGGACTCCAGCGGCTTGACCTTGTTGCCCTCGGCGTCGAGCACCCAGGTGTGGGAGCGGTACTCGAGGAAGTCCCGGCCGTCGTGGCTGAAGCTGACTTCCTGGCCGAAGTTGCACTTCTCGCTGCCCGGGAAGTCGTGCACGCCCGCGCCGGCCCAGTTGCCGAGCAGGAACGTGAGGGGCACGAGGTCCGGGTGGAGGTCGGACGGGATCTCGATCATGGGGAACTCAGGCGATCTGTGTCGGAGCGGAGGTCGGTACGCGGCGGACGCGGAAGGTCAGCGCTGACCCTGGTAGAGCTTCTTCACGGTCAGGCCGGCGAACGCGACAACGCCGACGCAGACCAGAACCAGCAGGGCTGAGAAGAATGCCTCAAGCACGGGGTGCTCCTCGATGAGCGGTGTTAGCAGGACGGGGCCGCGCCCCAGCTTAGTCGGCCCACCCCTGCCGTTCTCTGTGAGGTTGGCCCCGCGAGCTCTCGGACCGCCTCGGCGGCCAGGGCCGCGCCTACTCGCGCCGCTTGCCGTCCAGCTCGTCCCACCACTCGTCGGACTTCGGGTCGCCGGAGGGGTCGTCCCACCAGCGGTCGTCGGGGCCGCGCCGGTTGGCGACGATCGCGGCGAGCGGCGGGATGACCATGGCGACGACGCACATGCCGACGGCGACGGGGATCGACCACAGGCGTACGACCGCCCAGGCCAGGACGAAGAGGGCGAGGCAGGTGCCCATCATGGCGAAGTAGACGTGCCGCCGGCGCGCGTACATGCCTCCAGCGTAGAACCGCGCACCGGCCCCCGGACAGCGCGAAGCCGGAGGACCGCACCCGCGTCCTGGTAAGCGTCCAACCCCCAGGGGTGCGGCCCTCCGGCCGTTCAAGCGGTGCCGTACGTCAGACGGCGATGGCGACGTCGGCGAGGCCTCCGGTCTGCGCGACGACCGTGCGGTCGGCGGTGCCGCCGGGCACGAGGGCGCGTACGGTCCAGGTGCCCTCGGCCGCGTAGAAGCGGAACTGTCCGGTCGCGGAGGTCGGGACCTCGGCGGTGAACTCTCCGGTCGAGTCCAGGAGGCGCACGTAACCGGTGACGGGCTCGCCGTCGCGGGTCACCTGGCCCTGGATGGTGGTCTCACCGGGCTTGATCGTCGCGGCGTCGGGGCCGCCGACCTGTGCTCCACACATAAGTCACTGTCCTCCTGGTTCAGTTGGAGCCGAGCTCGATCGGGACGCCCACGAGGGAGCCGTACTCCGTCCACGAGCCGTCGTAGTTCTTGACGTTCTCGACGCCGAGCAGCTCGTGCAGGACGAACCAGGTCAGGGCCGAGCGCTCACCGATGCGGCAGTACGCGATGGCGTCCTTGGCGAGGTCCACCTGCTCGTCCTCGTAGAGCTTCTTGAGCTCGTCGTCCGACTTGAACGTGCCGTCGTCGTTGGCGTTCTTCGACCACGGGATGTTGCGGGCGCTCGGCACGTGGCCGGGGCGCTGCGACTGCTCCTGCGGGAGGTGGGCCGGGGCGAGGAGCTTGCCGGAGAACTCGTCGGGCGAGCGGACGTCGACGAGGTTCTGCGAGCCGATCGCGTTCACGGCGTCGTCGCGGAAGGCACGGATCGAGGTGTCCTGCGCCTTGGCCTTGTACGCGGTGGCCGGGCGGCTCGGGACCTCGGAGCCGTCGACCAGGTCGCGGGAGTCGAGCTCCCACTTCTTGCGGCCGCCGTCGAGGAGCTTCACGTCCTGGTGGCCGTAGAGCTTGAAGTACCAGTAGGCGTAGGACGCGAACCAGTTGTTGTTGCCGCCGTAGAGCACGACGGTGGAGTCGTTGGCGATGCCCTTCGCCGACAGGAGCTTCTCGAAGCCCTCCTGGTCGATGAAGTCACGACGGACCGGGTCCTGCAGGTCCTTGGTCCAGTCGATACGGATCGCGTTCTTGATGTGGTTCTTGTCGTACGCCGAGGTGTCCTCGTCGACCTCGACGAGGACGACCTGCGGGTTGTCGAGGTTGGCCTCGACCCAGTCGGCGTCGACCAGGACGTCGCTGCGGCTCATGCTTGTTCTCCTCCGGGGCAGTTGCGGGGATGCGCGAGGGGTGGTGCGTGCGGGGCACGGGTACGCGGCGGCGGCGCGGCGTACGTGGCACGGGGCGGCCCGGTGGGACGCCGGTTCGACGTCGGAGGGCCCGGGGGGATACGGGAGCTGGAGCTCCCGCTCAGACGGGGCGACAGAGCATGGCGGCGACGCGGCACAGGTCGACTGCCCGCCGCTTCGTGAGATCCGCCTGTCGCTTCATGGCCCCGATCGTAGGGAGGGATCGGCGGCCGTGTCACCGGCGTGTCGCATCATGAGACGCGATCGTCCTTATGGCGATACGAAAGCCGCCCCGGGGCCCGTGTGAGGGGGATCCGGGGCGGCGGGGTCCGCGTGACGACTGATTTCCGGACGGGGCTGTCTCGCATTGCGGGCACGGGGCGATTTCAGCCGGTCCTGGGGGCACCTCCCAGCGGTAGCTGGGGGAGCTTGAGGACGAGCCCGCAGGGCGAAATCCAGCCCGTCCGGCGCTTGAGGACGAGCCCGCAGGGCGATCGACGGTACGCGAGCCGACGGTGCGGGCCGTCCTCCGGAAGCCGCGCCCTAGCCCGCCAGCTTCACGTCCGACCCCGTCACAGTGATCCGCACGCCGTCCTTCTCCGCCTCCACCTTGTCCAGCTCGATGCCCGCGGGCAGTCCGTCGACCACCTGCTGGAAATCGGTGATCCGCCGCATCCGCTCCTCGGCGACCGGCACGGCGCCCAGCTTCGGCAGCTTGTCCGCGTGCACCTGCACGGTCTTGCCGCCCTCCACCTTCGCCGAGCTGACGACCTCGACGGGCTCCGGCAGGGTCTGGCCGAGGACGGTCGCCTGGACCGACACCTTGATCTTGCCGTCGCCGCCGTCGGAGAGGCCGACCACCTTCGCCGTCACACCGGGAGCGACCTCGACCGGCTCGACCTCGGCGGCCTTGAGCAGTTCGTCGTACGAGATCCGCGCGGAGCCCGTGGCCTGGGCGGCGGTCGCGGAGCTGTAGTCGGAGGAGAACGCGACGCCGTGCATCTGCGCGTCCAGCTCGGCGATCCTGACCTTCCCGGCGCCGCTGGACGCCTCCAGGTCGTCGATCCCGATCGCCACGTCGTCCAGCTCGCCGCCGAGTACCTGGGTCAGGAACGGGAAGCCCTCGATCTCCACCTCCGGGTCCTTCTGCAGGCCCTCGCTGCTGCGCAGCTTCTCGGCGACTTTGTCCTCCGCGTAGCCGACGGCGATCCGGTCGGCCGCGACGAAGAGACCGCCGAGCACGACCACAATGATGAGAAGTATTCGCAGTGCACGCATGGTTCGGTGCTTCCCCCCATGAAATTCCCCCGCCGGTACGGACGTTCGCGAGCCTAAACGACCGGTCCCCCGCCGCGGGTTCCAGGTGGAAGCGCGACGGGGGACCTGTCGAAGAGCTGTGACAACCGGGGCAGTTCGGGCCCGTTCGTCTCCTGACCAGGCCACGACTCCTGACTAGGCCACGACCCGGCCCAGGAGGTAGAGCGCCGGCACCGCGGCCGTCAGGGGCAGGGCCACCCCTGCGGTCATGTGCACGAACCGCGACGGGTAGTCGTAGCTCGCCACCCGCAGGCCGACCAGCGCGCACACCCCGGCACCGGCGCCGAGCAGCGCACCCGCCGCCCCGATGTCGGTCATCCCGCCCACCGCGATGCCCGCGCCCGCCGCGGCCAGCACCGCCACCACGACGGAGGCCGCACCGGGCAGCGGCAGCGCACGGGCCACCACCGCGACGGCCACCGCCACCGCGCCGGCCGAGACCGCCTCGGGCGCCGCGGCGAGGGTGCCGCCCGCGAGGATCGTGAGCGCGGCCGAGGAGACCGTGGCCATCAGTCCGTACATCCGCTCGTCCGCGCCCGCGTGGCTGCGCAGTTGCAGCACGAGCGTGAGCAGCACCCAGACGCCGCAGGTGCCGAGGATCGCCCCCGGCGCGTACTCCCGGCCGGCGATCAGCACCAGCGCGTCCGCGACGACCCCGCCGAGGAAGGCGAGCGCGATGCCCTGCCGCGCGGGCCACATGCCGTTCAGCCGGAACCAGCCGGCCGCCGTCAGCGCCTGCAGCAGCAGCAGCGGCACCAGTAGTCCGTACGAGCCGAGGGCCGCGCCGCCCGCAAGGAGCAGCGCGAGCAGGGCGGTGAGTCCGGCGGGCTTCAGACCGGGCTCGATGATCGGCGAACGCCCTTCGAGCCGGGCCCGCTGGGCGTAGGTCAGCCGCGGCTCATCCGCGTCCGCGGCGGGTGCGGCGGGTGCGGTGGCCGGGGCGACCGGGGCTGCTCCGGTCGGCGCGGGCTGCCCCTGCTGCCCCTGCGGGGGCAGGTAGGCGGTGTGGGTGTCGGTGGCGGGTGCCTGCGGTTGCTGCTGGTACTCGGGCGCCTGTTGCGGTTGGTGCTGGTACTGCTCGTACTGCGCATACGGGGGGTGCTCGTACTGCTCGTACTGAGGGTGCTGGTGCGCCGTCCCCGTGTCCCAGGTCTGCCCCTGGAACGTCTGGGTGTGGCCGCGCACCTCCTCGTACTGCTGCTGCGGCTGCTGCTGATACGGGTCGTACGACTCGTACGGCTCATACGGCTGCTGACTCATCGCGTGCGGCTCACCCTCCTGCGAACGGCGGGAGCACCTCGACCGTGCCGCCCTCGGCAAGCGCCACCGTCTCATGGGCACGGGTCCCCACCGGGTCACCGTCGACCAGGAACGAGCATCGCTGCAGGACGCGGACGAGTTCGCCGGGGTGTCGCTCGCGGGCGGCGTCCAGCGCCTCGGCGAGTGTCACCGCGTCGTACGGCTCGTGGGCGAGACCGGCGGCGGACTTGGCGGCCGCCCAGTAGCGGATGGTGCCGTTGGCCATGGCGGGCGCTCCTTTCGTTGCTACGACTCAGTATCCGTGCTCGGCGTCCCGGCCCGAGCAGCCTGTGGAAAACCTCGTGGCCCAGCCCGCGATCCGGACGAGCAGCTCCTCACCGGCCGCGTTCTCCGCGTGCCCCATCCCGGGTTCGAGCCACAACTCGGCGGAGCCGCCCGCGGCGTCGGCGAGCATCCGCGGATGGTCGAGCGGGAAGTACGGGTCGCGGTCGCCGTGCACGATCAGGAGCGGCGTCGGCGCGATCAGCGGGACCGCCTCGACCGGCGAGAGCGGCACCGGGTCCCACTCGCGGGGGTGGATCCGGGTGCGCAGGACATGCCGGCCCACCACCCGCCCCGACCGCCGGGTGACCAGCCAGTGCAGTCGGCGCATCGGGGCCGTACCGCGGTAGTACCAGCGCGCGGGGGCGCT
This sequence comes from Streptomyces luteolus, assembly GCF_029968015.1. GTDB lineage: Bacteria > Actinomycetota > Actinomycetes > Streptomycetales > Streptomycetaceae > Streptomyces > Streptomyces luteolus. The sequence continues at coordinate 34,708 of NZ_JASCIS010000004.1, read as the reverse complement.
CACGGCGACGACCGCGTCGGCGTACGCGTCCGTACGCCCCTCGCCGGGTTCGGCGGCGGCCTCCGCGCGGTGCAGGGCCGCGTGCCGCAGCACCACCGAACCGCCCATCGAGAAGCCGACCGTCACCACGCGCGCGTGACCGAGGCCGCGCGCCCAGGACACCGCCGCCGTCAGGTCGAGCACCTCGCGGTCGCCCACCGTCGACGTACCGCCCGACTTCCCGTGCCCCCTGAAGGTGAACGTGACGACACTCGCGTACCGGGCGAGAACCGCCGCCGCGCGGCGCACGTGCGGGCGTTCCAGATCACCGGTGAAGCCGTGCGCGAGGACGATCGCCGGGCCCTCGACGCCTTGCGGGCCGGGCTCGTAGAGGGCGTCCACGGGGACGCCGTCGGCGGCCCGCAGAGTGGTACGGAGCGTGCCTCCGTCGGCGCGCTCCGTGCCCGCCCGACGGGACCGCCACGAAGTAGTTCGCGTCACACGCCCTGCCGATCCGTTGCTCATGTGGGCTATTCTCCTGTGTGAAGGACCTGGGCAGCGCAGCCCCCGGGTCCTTTCGTGCTTTCGGGACGGTTCGCAGTACCGGAGCGGAAGAGCGGCGGGACCCAGGGCGCGGGTGCCGCACCAGTACCACCGGCTGTGCGCGTTCGAAGCAGTGCCGCAACTCCCCCACTGCCTCACACGGCGTGGGAGATGCCCCCAGCGCAGGGACCGAGGAGGAACCGACGTAATGGGCGAGCAAACCGTGCACGACAGTCACCCGACCCGGGCAGGTGGGTCGCGATGAGCTCTCTGCTGCTCCTGACCAACGCACTTCAGCCGTCGACGGAGGTTCTCCCCGCTCTCGGCCTGCTCCTGCACAACGTGCGCGTGGCCCCCGCCGAGGGCCCCGCACTCGTCGACACCCCCGGTGCCGACGTCATCCTGATCGACGGCCGCCGTGACCTGCCGCAGGTGCGCAGCCTCTGCCAGCTGCTCCGCTCCACGGGCCCCGGCTGCCCGCTCGTGCTGGTCGTGACCGAGGGCGGCCTCGCGGCCGTCACCGCCGACTGGGGCATCGACGACGTGCTCCTGGACACCGCGGGACCGGCCGAGGTCGAGGCCCGGCTGCGGCTCGCGATGGGCCGCAAGGAGATCACCGGCGACGACTCCCCCATGGAGATCCGCAACGGCGACCTCTCCGTGGACGAGGCGACGTACAGCGCGAAGCTCAAGGGCCGCGTGCTCGACCTGACCTTCAAGGAGTTCGAGCTCCTGAAGTACCTGGCGCAGCACCCCGGCCGGGTCTTCACGCGCGCGCAGCTGCTCCAGGAGGTCTGGGGCTACGACTACTTCGGCGGTACGCGCACCGTGGACGTGCACGTACGGCGCCTGCGCGCCAAGCTCGGCCCCGAGCACGAGTCGCTGATCGGCACCGTGCGCAACGTGGGCTACCGCTTCGTGACGCCGGAGAAGGTCGAGCGGAAGGCGGACGCCGAGAAGGCCAGGGAGGCCCGTCCGAAGGCCGAGGGCCCTCAGACCCCGCGCTCGACGGGCAGGGATGCGGCTTCTGCGGCATCTGTCACCCGGAGGGACGCCGAACGGCCGGTGGAAGCCGGTACGCGACCTGCAAGGAGTTAGCTCTCCCCGCGTAGACTTCGTGCGTGGCCAAGGTGACGCGTGACGATGTGGCAAGACTGGCGGGGACGTCGACCGCGGTCGTCAGCTACGTCATCAACAACGGACCCCGGCCGGTCGCCCCGGCCACGCGCGAGCGGGTGCTCGCCGCGATCAAGGAACTGGGATACCGGCCCGACCGGGTCGCCCAGGCCATGGCCTCGCGGCGGACCGACCTCATAGGCATGATCGTGCCGGACGCGCGGCAGCCGTTCTTCGCCGAGATGGCCCACGCGGTGGAACAGGCCGCGGCCGAGCGCGGAAAGATGGTCCTGGTCGGCAACTCCGACTACCTCGACGAGCGCGAGGTGCACTATCTGCGGGCGTTTCTCGGAATGCGCGTCTCCGGCCTGATCCTGGTCAGCCAGGGCCCGAGCGAGCACGCGGCCGCCGAGATCGACGCCTGGGACGCGCGCGTGGTGCTGCTGCACCGGCGGCCCGAGGCCATCGAGGACGTCGCGGTCGTCACGGACGACATCGGCGGCGCCCAGCTCACCACCCGCCACCTCCTGGAGCACGGTCACGCGTACGTCGCGTGCCTGGGCATCACGGAGTCGACGCCCACGATCGGCGACCCGGTGGCCGACCACATCGAGGGCTGGCGCCGCGCGATGGCCGAGGCCGGGATCCCCACCGAGGGCCGCCTCTTCGAGGCGCCGTACAACCGCTACGACGCGTACGAGATCGCGCTGCGGATCCTGTCCGCGCCCGACCGGCCCACCGCGATCGCCTGCGCCACCGACGACCAGGCCATCGGCGTGCTGCGCGCCGCGCGTGAGCTGCGGATCGACGTGCCGGGCGAGCTGGCCGTCGCCGGGTTCGACGACGTGAAGGAGGCGGCGCTCACCGATCCGCCGCTCACCACCGTCGCCTCGGACCGCCCCGCCATGGCGCGCGCCGCCGTCGACCTGCTGCTCGACGACTCGCTGCGGGTCAGCGGCTCCCGCCGGGAGCGGCTGCGGCTCTTCCCCTCGCGCCTGGTCGTACGGCGCTCCTGCGGCTGCAACTAGTTCCGAGGCTCTGCCGGCGCCTTTTATATCGGGCATACAGGGTTCTGCCGGGCTTCTCAGGGCGTACTCAGACGGTTCTCATGCTGGCCGGTGAAGCTCGGATGCATGACCGAAACCTTCCGCCACAGCGGCGAGCACCCCGAGCAGCAGCCGGCCTTCGCGAGCGCCGGGTCCCCTGACGGCGCGTACGGCACGTACCCGCCGCCGCCCCCGTACGACCCCGCCCCCGCGGACCGCGGCCGGACGCGTCGGCGGGCCAGGGGGCCGGTCGCGCTGCTCGCCGCCGTGGCGCTCGGGGCGGCGGCGGTGGGCGGCGGTACCGCGTACGCCGCGCAGGAGCTGTGGGGGAAGACCGCGGCCGCGGCGACGACCGGGGTGAACGGCACCAACGCGGCGGCCGGCGGCAAGGGCAGCGTGAGCGGGGTCGCGAACGCGGTGAGCGACAGCATCGTGGAGATCCAGGCCGAGACGCCCTCCGGGGAGTCCACCGGCTCGGGCGTGATCATCACCTCCGACGGCGAGATCATCACCAACAACCACGTCGTCTCCGGCGCCTCCACGGTCAAGGTGCGCACCAACGACGGCAGGACGCACACCGCCGAGGTCGTCGGCACCGACGCCGACAAGGACCTGGCGCTGATCAAGGTGCGCGGCGCGTCCGGGCTCGAAAAGGCGACGCTCGGCGACTCGGACGACGTCAACGTCGGCGACCAGGTCGTCGCGATCGGCTCGCCCGAGGGCCTCACCGGCACCGTGACCAGCGGCATCATCTCGGCCAAGGACCGCGACGTGACCGTGTCCAAGGACGGCGGGCAGGACCAGCGGCAGGGCCAGGAACCGGGTCAGGGCGGCGGGCAGTGGCCGTTCGAGTTCGAGGGGCGGCAGTTCAACGGCGACACCGGCTCCTCCAAGACCACGTACAAGGCGCTGCAGACCGACGCCTCGCTCAACCCGGGCAACTCCGGCGGCGCGCTCATCGACATGAACGGCGAGATCATCGGCATCAACTCCGCGATGTACTCGCCGAGTTCGGGCAGCGGGTCCAGCTCGGGCTCGGTGGGGCTCGGCTTCGCCATCCCGATCGACACGGTCAAGGCCGACCTGGCGAAGCTGCGCGCCGGGTCGATGGACTGACGCGCGCCGCCGACGCCACTGGCCCACCCGCCGCATCGCCGCACCCCCGGACCACCGCACCGCCGCACCGCCGCACCGCACAGGAGGCACCCCATGTCCCGTACGACCCGCCCGGTCACCGTTCCCGTGAACCATGTCCGGCACGCCGTGGCCGCGGCGATCGGCTGGGGGCGGCCCGCGGACACCGGCTTCGCGCTCGCCGTCGCGGGCCTGCTGCACCCACCGGGCCGGTCGACGCGAGCGCCCGAAGTTCGCGTCGCCGCAGGTGGGAACGGGAAGAAGGCGCGTCGCGAAGAGTTTTCCACAGGCCGACGCACGGGGTTTTCCACAGGCCGACGCAAGCATCGCGACTCCGTGCGAGGCTGACGGCACGACACCGGCAGACCCCGCACACCCCGTGAGGACCCGACACCCATGAGCCCCGCCGAAGCCGCCCAGCAGCGCATTCTGATCGTCGACGACGAGCCCGCCGTGCGCGAGGCCCTGCAGCGCAGCCTCGCGTTCGAGGGGTACGGGACGGATGTCGCCGCGGACGGCCTGGAGGCCGTGGAGAAGGCCGCGGCCACACAGCCCGACCTGATCGTGCTCGACATCCAGATGCCCCGCATGGACGGCCTGACCGCCGCCCGCAGACTCCGCGCCACCGGTTCCACCACCCCGATCCTGATGCTCACGGCCCGTGACACGGTCGGCGACCGCGTCACGGGACTCGACGCCGGCGCCGACGACTACCTCGTCAAACCCTTCGAGCTGGACGAGCTCTTCGCCCGTATCCGCGCGCTCCTGCGCCGCAGTTCGTACGCGGCGACGCTCGGCACGCAGGACGGCGAGGACACCGACGTCCTGGACTTCGGCGACCTGCGGATGAATCTGGCGACGCGCGAAGTGGTGCGCGGCGGCCGGACGGTGGAGCTGACGCGTACGGAGTTCACGCTCCTGGAGATGTTCCTCGCGCACCCGCGCCAGGTGCTGACCCGCGAGCAGATCCTGAAGGCCGTCTGGGGCTTCGACTTCGAGCCGAGCTCCAACTCCCTCGATGTGTACGTGATGTACCTGCGCCGCAAGACCGAGGCGGCCGGCGAGCCGCGCCTGGTGCACACGGTGCGGGGTGTGGGGTACGTGCTGCGGGCGGGCGGGGCGGAATGAACGGTGCCGTGGCGCGCCTGCGCTCGCTTCCGCTGCGCTCCCGCCTCGCCCTGCTCGTGGCCGCGGCGGTCGCGATCGCGGTGGCGGCGAGCGCGGGCGCCTGCTGGTTCATCGTGCGGGGCGCGTTGTACGACTCCCTCGACAACTCCCTGCAGCAGAACCGGGTGTCGAGCACCACGGTGCTGCAGCAGCTGGAAGGGACACGGTGCCGTGCACAGGGCCCCTCGCTGCCGGAGGAGGTGAACCCGTTCAAGCTGTCGATCCAGGTCATCGACCCGCAGGGGGTCACCTGCACGCTCATCGGCAGCGGTGTCGAGGTGGCAGGCAGCGACATCGCGGTGGCCGACGGCCGCTCGCCGCAGGCTCTGCACAACACCAAGTCGGAGGCCGGTACGGAATACCGCGTCCTGACCTACCCGCTGGAGGGCTACAAGGGCGCCGTCTCCGTCGCCCGCCCCCTCACCGAGGTGAACGACACGCTCAGCGACCTCACCCTGGTCCTTGCCCTGGTCGCAGGAGTCGGTGTCGTCGGGGCCGGTGCGGCCGGGCTGTGGGTGGCGCGTACGGGTCTGCGGCCCGTGGACGAGCTCACCGGCACGGTGGAGCACGTGGCGCGTACGGAGGACTTGACGGTCCGCATCCCCGCGGACGGGGACGACGAGATCGCCCGCCTGTCCAGATCGTTCAACGCCATGACCGCGGCCCTGGCCAACTCGCAGGAGCGCCAGGCGCAGCTGATCGCCGACGCGGGGCACGAGCTGCGGACGCCGCTGACGTCGCTGCGTACGAACATCGAGCTGCTCGCCCGCAGTGAGGAGACCGGGCGGGCCATCCCGGCCGAGGACCGCAAGGCGCTGCTCGCCTCCGTGAAGGCGCAGATGACGGAACTGTCCGCGCTGATCGGCGACTTGCAGGAGCTGTCCAGACCGGACGAGAGCGGCCGCTCGGGCAAGGTCGAGGTGGTCGCGCTGCACACGGTGGTGCGGACGGCGATAGACCGGGCGCGGCTGCGGGGGCCCGAGCTGACCATCGAGGGGCAGCTGGCGCCCTGGTACGTACGGGCGGAGGCGCCCGCGCTTGAGCGGGCGGTCGTGAACGTGCTCGACAACGCGGTGAAGTTCAGCCCACCGGGCGGCCGGATCGACGTACGCCTGGACCGGGGCGAGTTGACCGTGCGGGACCGTGGGCCGGGGATTCCGGAGGACGAACTCCCGCATGTCTTCGACCGGTTCTGGAGATCGCCCTCGGCACGCAGCCTGCCGGGCTCGGGGCTCGGGTTGTCGATCGTGGCGCGGACGGTGCAGCAGGCCGGGGGCGCCGCGGAGCTGCGCCCCGCACCGGACGGCGGCCCGGGCACGATGGCGGTGATCCGCCTCCCGGGGGCGCCCACGCCTCCGCCGGGGGACCCGACGACGGCGTGAACGGTCCGGCGGCGCTAGCGGTCCGCCCGTACGGCGCCGACAAATGCCGACCAGGCCCCTGCCGGAAACACCAGCGCCGGGCCCTCGGGGCGCTTGCTGTCGCGGACCGGGACTGCGCCGGGGTAGCCGTCTGCGACCTCCAGGCAGTTGTTGTCGCCGCCCGCGCTGTACGACGACTTGCGCCACACGGCGTTGCTGAGGTCGAGGGGCCGCTTCATGACCGGTGCTCCTCGATGAACGCGGACCAGGCGTCCGTCGGAAACACCAGCGCCGGGCCCTCGGGGCGCTTGCTGTCGCGGACCGGGACGGCGCCGGGGTAGCCGTCTGCGACTTCGAGGCAGTTGTTGTCGCCGCCCGCGCTGTACGACGACTTGCGCCACGCGGCGTTGCTGAGGTCGAGGGTGTTCTTCATGATCGGTGCTCCTCTATGACGTCCCGCATGAACGCGAGTGAGTCCGACGGGGACAGCGCCAGGTCTCTGAGACGATCGTAGGACAGGCGCCGGTTCAGAACACCGGCGTTGTCCTTGATCAGCACGCCACTGGTGTTGCCCTCCACGTAGGCAACAGCGCTCCCGTCCTCCTGCCACAGTAACGTCAGTGAATCGCTCATGTAGTGGTGCAATCCCGCCTTGAACGGGAGCACTTGGATCACGATATTCGGCCACCGTGCTGCGCTCTCGATGTGCAGGAGCTGCTCTACCCAGGCCTCCGCGCATGCAGTTGGGCGCCTGAAGGCGTATTCGTCGATGATGACGCGAACGTACGGCCTGGGCTCTTGTTTCAGTAGCTGCTGCCGTCCGAGGCGGGCCGCAACCTGCTCCTCCACCCAGCCTTCCGGCTCAGGTGTTGCCTGAGGCCCAGACAACACCTCCTGAGCGAAGCCCTCGGACTGGAGAAGACCGGGAATACCAGGCGTGTACTTCCACATCACCCGGGCGGTCTCCTCCAGGTCCATGAACCCCTTGAACTCGTCCTTGAAGACCTCCCGCTTCGCCGCCTTCCAGCGGGAAACCAGCAGGTCACCGCAGCCGTAGTAGAGGTCGAGTTCCTCCATCACGCCCAGCTTCGAGAAGCGTTGGCCGGACTCCAGGCGGGAGAGGTAGCTCTTGTCGTAGGCCGTGTCGTCGGCCAGTTTTCCGAGTGAGATACCGGCCTTCTCGCGCAGGCCTCTCAAGGTCCGCGCCAGCGTTTCACGCCCCGATCGACCTTCCATATCGAGCAATTCAGACATACAACCCCCTTGCCGTTGCCAGGTGTTGCCCCTTCAGCAGGCAACGGTGGACCCCTGTTGCAGCGTAGGGCTTTGCCGTAATCATCGAGACACGAACGGTAATCACCGCTCAGCGAACATTCCCCTGCCTGGAGTCTGCCGTGGTTCAACGCGCCCTTTTGCTGTGCCTGTTGCTCGTGCTCAGCCTGCTTCTGCCGCCGCGTGGGCGGCATCGGGTCGGAGGCCTGCCGCTCGGGCGGCGCACTCGCCGACGGATGGAGTTGCGGCTCGCGGTCCTCGGCTTCGACATGGGGCCGCGTCGTATCCACGGGATGGAGGTCGGGCGGCGGTGAGTGACATCGATCTGCGTCTGCGGCTGCTGCCCTGGAGTTCGGAGGACGGCAAGCCCTGTTATCTCAGCTCCGATGACCCGCACAGCACCCTCAGTCGGCTCGCGGACGACATCGAGGAGGAGCAACTGGAGTGTGGAGAGGCTGTGTTGGCGGGAGCGCGGGCCGTGCTTGACGACTCCGTGGCCGGGGAGCGTGCTGTGCGGTTTGCGCTCGCCCGGGCCGTGGAGTCGTTGCGCGAGGTGCTGCGGATCGCGGTGAGCCGGGGAGGCCGGATCCCGGCGAGTTCAGGCGCCGTTGTGCCGGATCAAGGTCTCGACCAGGCCTGATCTCGTGTTCGGGTAGTCCATCGGGACTATGCCCAAGCCCCGCCATTCGGCACCCGGACCGTCAAGCAGTTCGTGTACCTGGGGGTTCAGGCGGTCCGCGTTCCAGCGGGGTGGGAGGGCCGCGGCGGTCGAGACGAAGTTGATGTAGCAGGGGCCGGGTTCCGTGGCCGCCTTCCGGAAGTGGGCCTCTATCTGCGGCCACTTGGCGAAGGGCTCCGCCATGTAGTCGTCCTGGATGACGAACGCGGACCCGTCTCCCCAGCGGATCCCTCCCGGCAGGCCGCCGTTGTCCGCGAGCAGCACCACCTTGCCGCGGGCCTGCCCGAGCGTGGGCAGTGCGTCGCCGACGACGAACAGCGAGCGCCAGCCTCGTACATCCAGGTAGTCCGTGAAGATCGCACCGAACTCCGCGTCCGGCACCTCCGAGTACTCCTGCTTGACGCGCATCAGGACCGTCTCCGACGGGTGCGCGGTGAGGAAGTCGCGGCAGGCGATCAGGACGTCGCCGAACATCAACTCCTGGTAGAACGCGCCGTGGTGGATGGCGAACGAGCCGTCGATCGCGCGGCAGCGGACGTCCAGGAAGCGGATGCCGGAGGCGAGCTGCTCGGCGATCGTCGTGTTCTGGCACTCCGTCCAGGGGCCGCCGAAACGCGCCCCCGAGTCGTGCGTGCCCGGGATGGTGAGGGTGCGCAGGGCGGTTCCGTCGCCGAGGCCGCCCATCCAGTCCTGAGTGCCCAGAGTGCGGGCGTGCGCGGGTGCCGTGCCCGCGTAGCCGAGCAGTCCTGCGGCGGAGAGGACCGCCGCTGCCGTAAGGAATCCCCGTCGGTTCATGGTCGTGGTCATGCCGAGCAGGCAAGCACAGGAGGCTGTGTGGCGACAGATGCGTAACAGATACGTAAGTGACAAACGTACGGTGGGGGCATGGCCTCCTCCGCGCCGCGCCGCTCGTATCTCACCCTGCCCGGCCAACGGCGGCTCTTCTGGCTGGAGTTCGGCCCCGCAGATGGCCGTCCGCTGCTCGCGCTCCACGGCCACCTCGGGGAGGGCGCCGAGTTCGCCCCACTCGCCGAAGCCCTCGACACCAAAGCCCTCAGCGCCGAAGCCCTCGGCGCCGACGCGTGCTCCCCGCAAGGCGCGTGGCGGTTGATCGCCCCGGACCAGCGCGGCCACGGTGACTCGGACCGCGCGGACCGCTACGACCGGGCGGGGTACGTGGACGATCTGCTCGCCCTCATCGCGCACCTGGGGCTCAACCCCGCCGTCGCACTCGGGCACTCCCTCGGCGCGGTCAACGCCTGCCACCTCGCCGCGCAGGCCCCGGAGACGGTACGGGCCCTGGTGAACGTCGACGGCCCGGCCCAGCTACCCGTCGTCGAACCACCGCCCCTCGCCATCCTGCGCGGACTGCCGTACACCGCGCCCACGCGCGAGGAACTCCGCGCCGCCTGCGGGGAGTTGGCGCCGCTACTCGAACCCGGGTTCCGGCCCGCCGGGGAGGGCTGGCGGCTCGGCTGCCACCCGGAGGACATGATCGACTCGGACCGGCACGTGCTGGGCGACCACTGGGACCAGTGGCTGGGCACCACCCACCCCGCCCTGCTCGTACACGGCCTGCGCAGCCAGGTGCTGCCGACCGCGCAGGCCCGTGCCATGGTGGAGCGGCGGGCGCACACCACGCTCGTCACGTTCGACTGCGACCACTGGGTGCATATCCGCAAGCCCGAGGAGTTCGCCGACGCCGTACGCGCATTCCTGGCCGGAACGGACTAGTTACTCGTCACTACGGGTTCTTGTCGAACGTCAGCCCCACCCCGCTGAGCCGCACCCGGATCCCGTCCTTCTCGACCTTCACGTCGCGCAGCCGTACATCCCCGGTGCCCGGCAGTTTCGGGAGCTGGAAGCCGAGGGAGAGGCGGTCGGCGAGTGCGGGGCGGGTGAGTTCGGTGAGGCCGTCGAGGAGGGCCGGGTCGAGGCCGAGCTTCTTCAGGAGCCAGGGGTGGCCCATCGCCACGTCGATCAGGTTGAGCTTCATCAGCTTCTGGACGAAGTGCGGGGAGCCGGTGAGTTCGGCGAGCTTCCGCTCGTTGCGCAGCGCGGCGCGGACCGCGGAGTCGGGCACGCCGAGCCGCTCGACGACCGCGTCGACCCGGAAGAGGGCCTTCAGCTTGTCCGTCTCGTGCCGGAGCTGGGCCGCGGACTTGCGGCTCAGGTGGAGGCCCTCGTCCGGCCCGGTGCCGGGGCGGTACGTGGCCAGGTCGCCGATGTCGAGGCGCATGCCGCCGATCCGGGTCGCGATGCCGTGGTCGCCGCTGCGCTGGATGCGGGCCTCGGCGGCCACCCGCAGATCGTGCCCGGCGACGGGCAGGGTGCCGCGGGCGATCACCCGGTCGTGGCCGCGGGCGGTGAACGTGACCTGGGAGGCGCCCAGTTCACGGTTCAGGTCGTCGAAGGAGAGCAGCACCTCGCCGTCCATGGAGCCGATCTCGGCGCCCTTGAAGTCAAGCAGGCCGCCCTTGATCCGTACGTCGTGGGCGGTGGCTCCGACCTTGGCGAGGGAGACGCGGTCGGCGGCCACGTCAGGGACGGTGATGCGGACCGTGTCCAGGCGTTCGTCGAGGGCCTGGGTGAGGAAGGGGAAGCCGTCGATGTCGACCTCGGGGGCGGCGCTGAGGTGCATCGCGTCCTTGAGCTTCGCGGCGGCCTCGTGCTCGGTGTAGAGAAGCGCCCAGCGGTCACCGAGGCCGAGGAAGGCGGCGGCCACCACGAGCAGGACGACCATCTTCGCGGCGAGCGGGAGCCCGGCGAAGCGGTTGCGTTTCCGGCGGCCGGAGCGGCGGTGGTTGGGCGGCGCCCAGTCCTCGTCGTCGTCCGGCTCCTCGTGCAGGAACTCGTCCAGCGGGTTGCCCGCGAGGGCGGCCAGCTCGTCGTACGGATTCTCGTAGACGTCGCCGGACCTGTTGTCGTAGCCGTCGCCAGACCTGTTGTCGTAGACGTCGCCGGACCTGTTCTCGTAGCCCTCGCCAGACCTGTTCTCGTAGCCCTCGCCGGACCTGTTTTCGTAAACGCTGTCTGGATGTTGTGTGGATATGCGGTGGGGGGTGGTGCGCATCGGCACATCTGACCACGCGAGCCACCCCCCACAGCAAGCCCCTACTACGGGTAAGGGAGGAAATGCGTCACTTCACGACCGTGATGCGGTCCGCCTTCGGCGGTGCGATGGGCTGGTCCGCCGAGGAGTGGGCGGCCAGGTAGTCGTTGAACGCCTTCAGGTCGTCGCTGCCGACCAGCGGGTTCTTGCCCTTGCCGAGCTCGGTGAAGCCGTCGCCGCCGCCCGCGAGGAAGGAATTCAGGGCGACCCGGTAGGTGGCGGACTCGTCCAGAGGCTTGCCGTTCAGGCGGATCGTGTCGGTGACGACGCGGTCCGCGCCCGCCTTGGTCATGTCGAGCGTGTACGTGAGGCCCTCCGAAACCTGAAGGATCTTCGGGGAGGCCTCGTTCGCGCCGCTGACCTGCTGCTTCAGCGCGGTGACCAGCTGGGCGCCGGTGAGGTCGACCAGGTTCACGGTGTTGCTGAACGGCTGCACCGTGAAGGCCTCGCCGTAGGTCACCACCCCGTCGCCCTCGCTGCCGCTCGCCTTGTGGACGAGGTCGGAGCGGATGCCGCCCGGGTTCATCAGGGTGAGCACGGCCTTGTCGTCGAGGGACTTGGCGTGCGCGAGCTGGGCGTCCGCGATCAGGTCGCCGAGCGGCTGCTCGGGCGTGCCCGCGCCGCGGCCCGGGATGTCACCGGAGATGTAGCCCACCGGCTTGCTCGCGATCGGCGCGGCCAGCTTGTTCCAGCGCTCGATCAGCGAGGTCATGTCGGCGGCCTTGGGCACGTCCCGGCGTACGACCTTGTTCGCGGACTTCACGCCCGCGCGCACGATGTCCTTGGTCTTGCGGTCGTAGGTCAGGGTCGTGTCGGTGTAGAGCTTCCCGTACGACGAGGCCGAGGTGACCAGGCGCGGCTTGCCCGCAGGGTCCGGGATGCTGCACACGTACGCCTGGTGGGTGTGGCCCGTGACGAAGGCGTCCACCTTGGGCGTGACGCCCTTGGCTATCTCGGTGATCGGCCCGGAGACGCCGTCGCCGGGGCCGGGGCTGTCGCAGTCGTAGTTGTACGCCTGCGAGGCCGGCTCGCCGCCTTCGTGGACGAGCGCCACGATCGACTTCACGCCCTGCTGGTCCAGCTCCTTGGCGTACTTGTCGAGCGTCTCGATCTCGTCGTGGAATTTCAGGCCCTTGATGCCCTCGGCGGAGACGATGTCCGGGGTGCCCTCCAGGGTGAGGCCGATGAAGCCGATCTTCACCCCGTTCTTCTTCCACACGGTGTACGGCTTCAGGAGCGGCTTGCCGGTCTTCTCGTCCGTCACGTTCGCCGTGAGGTACGGGAAGTCCGCGCCCTCGAACGTCTTGCCGTCCTCGTAGCAGCCGTCCTTCGGGTGGCAGCCGCCGCGCTGGATGCGCCGCAGCTCGGCGCGGCCCTCGTCGAACTCGTGGTTGCCGACGCTGCTGACGTCGAGGTCCAGCTTGTTGAGCGCCTCGACGGTCGGCTCGTCGTGGAACAGGCCGGAGAGCAGCGGCGAGCCGCCGATCAGGTCACCGGCCGCGACGGTCGCGCTGTAGCGGTGGCCCTCGCGCGCCTCGCGCAGCGACGTCGCGAGGTACTCGACCCCGCCCGCGTCGATCTTCTGCTCGCTGCCGTCCGCCTGGCGCTCGGTCACCTGGCCCGAGGAACCGGCGGGCGGCTCCAGGTTTCCGTGCAGGTCGTTGAACGAGAGCAGTTGCACGTCCACCGTGCGCCCCCGGTCCGTCCCGCGCGCCCCCTCGGCGCCCGCGGGCAGCGCCGCCGCGAGCACTCCGGCGCTCGCGCCGAGCGCCACGACGCCCACCACCAACCGGCCCCCGACACGGCGCCGTTGAGCTCTGCCTGACATCTGTTCCCCTTCACAGTCCGCACGGTCGAGCGTGCAGCCTAGAGTCAACGCGCGTAGCGCAACAGGGGTGGCGGGTTACGAGCAGGTTGCCCCCGGGGTCGCCCGACCGACCTGCCAGGGCCCGTAGCGGCGGTACCGCCGCCGGGTCGCGGACACGCCCATGGGGTTACCGGCGCGAATCGACGTACGCTCAAGGGCATGACAGACGCAGCTCCCGCGGTCCCGCCGCGTTCGATCCAGACCCTCGACGCGCTCACCGAGGAACAGGCCGACGCCGTGCTCGCGCTGCTCGCCGACGCCGCCCGCGCCGACGGCCAGCAGGCCGTGTCCGAGCAGGGCCGGCTGCAGCTGCGCGGGGGCCCGCGCGACGGCGTGCGGCACCTCCTGCTCGACGTCGGCGGCCAGCTCGTGGGGTACGCCCAGCTGGAGGACACCGACCCGGTCGAGGCCCCGGCCGGTGAACTCGTGGTCCACCCGGGGCACCGCGGCCACGGCCACGGCCGCGCCCTCGGCACCGCGCTGCTCGCCTCCTCCGGCAAGCGGCTGCGGGTCTGGGCGCACGGCGGGCACGCCGCGGCCCGGCATCTCGCGCAGGTCCTCGGCCTCACGCTCTTCCGTGAACTGCGGCAGATGCGGCGCCCGTTGAGCCCCGATGCGATCGCCGAGCCGGCCCTGCCCGCGGGCGTGACCGTACGCACCTTCGAGCCCGGGCAGGACGACGCGGAGTGGCTCGCGGCCAACGCGGAGGCCTTCGCGCACCACCCCGAGCAGGGCTCGCTCACCCAGCGCGACCTCGACGACCGCAAGGCCGAGCCCTGGTTCGACCCGGCGGGCTTCTTCCTGGCCGAGAACGCCGAGGGCGAGCTGCTCGGCTTCCACTGGACGAAGGTGCACGCGCCGGAGGGCCTCGGTGAGGTGTACGTGGTGGGCGTCCGCCCCGCCGCCCAGGGCACCGGCCTCGGCAAGGCGCTCACTGCGATCGGCCTGCGCCACCTGGCGGCCGCGGGCCTTCCGACGGCGATGCTGTACGTGGACGCGGACAACAAGGCGGCCGTCTCGGTCTACGAGCGGCTCGGCTTCAGCACGCACGAGACGGACCTGATGTACCGCACGGAGACGTGAGCCTCCTGGCAACTCAGCTCCGCTGAAAGAGCGCTGGGGCGGCATCGAGGGTTTCAGCCCTTGACGCCGCCCCTTCTTTGGATCACCCTTTCACTACTTGATTAGTGAAAGGGGGTTGAGCAGACGTGTTCGCCTACCGGATCGACCGGCGCAGCGGTGTCGCCACGTACGTCCAACTCGTGCAGCAGACCAAACAGGCCCTGCGCCTCGGCCTGTTGGAACCGGGCGACAAGCTGCCCACGGCCCGCGAGGTCGTCGAGGCCACGGCCATCAACCCGAACACGGTGCTGAAGGCCTACCGCGAACTGGAACGCGAGGGCCTGGTCGAGGCCCGCCGCGGCCTCGGCACCTTCGTGACGAAGTCACTGGGCTCCGCACCCGCCGACTCCCCGCTGCACGGCGAACTCAGCCGCTGGGCCGAGCGCGCCCGCGCCGCGGGGCTCGAACGGGACGACGTGGCAGCCCTGTTCACGGCCGTACTCGAAGAGCAGTTCACGCAGCAGCCGACGGACCGGCCCACCCGACCGAAGCGCACAGCCAAGGGAGACCCCGCATGACCGGAAGCGCCATCGAGGCGGCCGCACTGGGCAAGACGTACGGGCGCCGCGGCCCGGCGCTCGACGACTGCTCCTTCCGGCTGCCCACCGGCCGGATCTGCGCGGTCGTCGGCCCGAACGGCGCGGGCAAGTCCACGCTCCTCGCCCTCGCGGCCGGGCTCGCCCGCCCCACCGCGGGCCGCCTCACCGTCCTCGGCACCACCCCGGCCGCCGCCCGCGCCCGGATCGCGTACGTCGCCCAGGACAAGCCGCTCCACCCGCAGCTCAGCATCGCCGACACGCTCCGCCTCGGCGCCGAGCTCAACCCCGACCGATGGGACGCCGAGTTCGCCCAACGTGTCGTAGAAGAAGGGGAGTTGGACCCGGCCGCACGGGTCCGTACGCTCTCGGGCGGGCAGCGCACCCGCGTCGCGCTCGCCCTCGCCCTCGGCAAGCGGGCCGAACTGCTGCTCCTCGACGAGCCGATGGCCGACCTCGACCCGCTCGCCCGGCACCAGCTCATGGGCACCCTGATGGCCCAGGCCGCCGAGCACGGCACCACCGTCGTGATGTCCTCGCACATCGTCGGCGAGCTGGCCGACTCCTGCGACCACCTGCTGCTCGTCTCCGGCGGCCGGATCCGCCTCGGCGGCCCCATCGACGACCTGGTCGCCGCGCACTGTCTGGTCACCGGCCGCCGTCCCGCCGCCGAACTCGCCCCGCACACCGTCGTCGAGTCCCGCGCGACCGGGCGCGGCACCACTGCCCTGATCCGCCCCGACGGCCCGATAGCCGCCGACTGGGAGGCCCAGGAACCGTCCCTGGAGGACCTGTTGCTCGCCCATCTCCGCTCCCCCGGAACCCCCGCGCTCCTGACGCCCGAGGCCGAGCGGAAGGTGGCGCGGTGAGTACAGCCACCCTCAAGGGCCCCCGCTGGGTGGAGCTGCGCCTGCACCGCACCGCCCTGCGCACCCTGCTCGGCGCCGTACTCCTCGCCGCCGCCGTGACCGCCTTCCTGCGCTGGGGCGCGGGCGCCTACCCGCCCGTCTCGGACTGCGGGTCCGGCCCCTGCGAAGCCACCTTCCTCGGCTTCCCCGACGGGGAGTACCTGCTCCGGGAGGCCATGCTGAAGGCCTCGCACGCCCTGCTGCTGCTGCCGCTCGCCGTCGGCGTCTTCGTCGCCGGCCCGTTCGTCGCCCGCGAGCTGGAGTCCGGCGCCCACAAGCTGGCCTGGACGCAGTCCGTCACGCCCGTCCGCTGGCTCGCCTCCCGGCTGACCACGGCCGCGGCGATCGGCGCCGCCGTCGCCCTCACCCTCATGGCCGTCTTCCGCTTCGGCGCCGCCGACCTGCTCGGCAGCTCGAACATGCACTGGGCCGACCGCGGCATGTACGAGGCGAGCGGCCCCGTCCTCGTCGCGTACTGCCTGTTCGCCGTGGCCGTCGGCACCCTGACCGGGCTGCTCGTGCGCCGCACCCTGCTCGCCGCCTCGCTCACCGGCCTCGTCACCGGCGCCGTGCTCGCGCTCCTCGGCAGCCTGCGCTGGCAGCTCGTGCCGGTCACCCAGGCCTCCGGGCCCACGACCACCATGGAGCCGCTCTGGATCAAGGCCCTGCCGCGCGGCGCCTTCATGACCGACTCCGGCGTCACCAACGCCGCAGGCGAGCGCTTCGTCGCCCGCGCGTGCATCCCGGACCAGATGGCACACTTCTCGTGCCCCTCAGACACCCGGATCACGGGCTGGTTCCTCGACTACCACCCGCGTTCCCACTTCTGGTACACCCAGTTCATCGAGACCGGCATCGTCCTCGCCCTCGCGGCGGCCGCCGTCTGGGCCGCGTTCCTGGTACTGCGGCGCCGCACGCCCTGAGCCACACATCGGCGGGCGACCCCGGGGCACGCACGGACGCCTTGGGGTCGCTCGCCGATGTCCCCCACGTCATGTCGCCGTAACCAACGGTTCAGGCAGCCTTGCGACGCTCACGGAATGCAGCCCGCCGTACCCGACCCCGAGATCCCGTCTCCCAGAACGGGGCTGTTCGGCGCGCCCGGAACCGCCGCCACGCGGAACAATGGCTTCATGAACAAGGCCAGCGCACAGGCAGCTGCTCAGCACGCCCAGAACGCCCAGAACGTCCAGCCGTCAGTTGGTTCCATCGCGGCCCACCGCCCGCACACCGTCGCCGCCGCCGTCTCCGACCTGGAACCGGACATCGACGCCGACCTCGACACGTACGAGGGGTACGAGCGGTACGTCGAGAGCGGGGCCGGCGCCGAGCTGCCGCAGGGGCGGTTCCTGGACCGGGAGCGCAGCTGGCTCGCGTTCAACGAGCGGGTGCTCGAGCTCGCCGAGGACCCGCACACCCCCCTCCTGGAGCGCGCCAACTTCCTGGCGATCTTCGCGTCCAACCTGGACGAGTTCTTCATGGTCCGCGTGGCCGGACTGAAGCGCCGTATCGCCACCGGCGTCGCCACCCGCTCCGCCTCCGGACTGCAGCCCCGCGAGGTCCTCGACCTGATCTGGACCCGCACCCGCGAGCTCATGGCCCGGCACGCCGCCTGCTTCCAGGAGGACGTCGCGCCCTCGCTCGCCGACGAGGGCATCGGGATCATCCGCTGGGCGGAGCTCACCGAGAAGGAGCAGGCCCGCCTCTTCACCCTGTTCCGGCAGCGGATCTTCCCCGTACTGACCCCGCTGGCTGTCGACCCGGCGCACCCCTTCCCGTACATCTCGGGCCTCTCCCTCAACCTGGCCGTCGTCGTGCGCAACCCGGTCAGCGGGCACCGGCACTTCGCCCGCGTCAAGGTCCCGCCGCTGCTCAGCCGCTTCCTGGAGGCATCGCCCGGCCGGTACGTCCCCGTCGAGGACGTCATCGCCGCCCCCGCGCACCTGGAAGAGCTGTTCCCCGGCATGGAGGTGGAGGCCCACCACATGTTCCGGGTCACCAGGAACGAGGACCTGGAGGTGGAGGAGGACGACGCCGAGAACCTCCTCAAGGCCCTGGAGAAGGAGCTCATGCGGCGCCGCTTCGGCCCGCCCGTGCGCCTGGAGGTCGAGGAGTCCATCGACCGGCACATCCTCGACCTGCTCATCCGCGAGCTGAAGATCTCCGAGGCCGAGGTCTACCCGCTGCCGGGGCCGCTCGACCTCACCGGCCTCTTCGGCATAGCGGGCCTCGACCGGCCCGAGCTGAAGTACCCGAAGTTCGTCGCGGGCACCCACCGCGACCTCGCCGAGGTCGAATCGGCCTCCGCGCCCGACATCTTCGCGGCCCTGCGCGAGCGCGACGTGCTCCTGCACCACCCGTACGACTCGTTCTCCACCTCCGTACAGGCCTTCCTGGAACAGGCCGCCGCCGACCCGGACGTCCTCGCCATCAAGCAGACCCTGTACCGGACTTCGGGCGACTCCCCGATAGTGGACGCCCTCATCGACGCCGCCGAGTCCGGCAAGCAGGTCCTCGTCCTGGTCGAGATCAAGGCCCGCTTCGACGAGCAGGCCAACATCAAGTGGGCCCGCAAGCTGGAGGAGGCCGGCTGCCATGTCGTGTACGGGCTCGTCGGCCTGAAGACGCACTGCAAGCTGTCGCTCGTGGTCCGCCAGGAGGGCGAGACGCTGCGCCGCTACAGCCACGTCGGCACCGGCAACTACCACCCGAAGACGGCCCGCCTGTACGAGGACCTCGGGCTGCTCACCGCCGACCAGCAGGTCGGCGCGGACCTCTCCGACCTCTTCAACCGGCTCTCCGGCTACTCGCGCCGCGAGACCTACCGCCGCCTCCTGGTCGCCCCCAGGTCCCTGCGCGACGGACTGGTCTCCCGGATCGAGAAGGAGGTCCAGCACCACCGCGCGGGCCGCCCCGCCCATGTCCGCATCAAGGTCAACTCGATGGTCGACGAGGCCGTCATCGACGCGCTCTACCGGGCCTCGACGGCGGGCGTACCGGTCGACATCTGGGTCCGCGGGATCTGCGCGATCCGCCCCGGCGTCACCGGGCTCTCGGAGAACATCCGGGTCCGGTCCGTCCTCGGCCGCTTCCTCGAACACTCCCGGGTGTTCGCCTTCGGCAACGGCGGCGAACCCGAGGTGTGGATCGGCAGCGCCGACATGATGCACCGCAACCTCGACCGCCGTATCGAGGCGCTGGTCAGGGTCACGGACCCGGCCCACCGCGCGGCCCTCAACCGCCTTCTGGAGACCGGCATGTCCGACTCCACCGCCTCCTGGCACCTCGGCCCGGACGGCGACTGGACCCGGCAGGCGATCGCCGACAGCGGGGAAGCAGCGGGCCAGCCGCTGCGGAACGTACAGGAGATGCTCATTGACGCCCGGAGGCGCCGGCGTGGCTCAGCGACACCCTGACAGCGACACCCCCACGGCCAAGGCCTCCGTGGCCAGGGCTTCCGCGGCCGGGGCCTCTGTGGCCGGGGCCCCCGCGGCCGGGGCTCCCGTGGCCGGGGCCTCTGTGGCCGGGGCCCCCGCGGCCGGGGCTCCCGTGGCCGGGGCCTCTGTGGCCGGGGCCCCCGCGGCCGGGGCTCCCGTGGCCGGGGAGGTGCTCGCGCGCTATCTGCGCGCGCAGGCCACGGAATTCCTGCGCGCCCTGCGCCAGCACCGGGAGAGCAGTACGGAGGAGGCCGCCGAACCCGCCCTCGCCCTGCGCGCCGCGGCCCGCCGGATCAGCGGCACCCTGCACACCTTCCGGCCGCTGCTCGACGCCGAGTGGTCGGACCAGCTGCGCGCCGAACTCGCCTGGCTCTCCGGCACGCTGGCGCGCGAGCACGCCCACGCGGCCCGCCTCGACCGGCTCATCGGCGCCCTGCACCGGCTCTCCCCGGCGGGCCCGGTCGTGGGGCGCGCCCCCGCCGTACCCACCCAGAACGGCGGCCTGACCGTCGGCGCGGCCAAGGCGGGCGCGCTGGTCGAGCGTCAGCTCACCCTGGCCAGGACCCGCGCCCACTCCACGGCCCTGCAGGCGCTCGGCTCGTCCCGTTTCCACGCGGTCGCGGACGCGGTCGCCGTGCTCGCCAGCGAGGTGCCGTTGCGCCGGGACGCGTCCGGCCACCCGCTCGCGCCGTTCGCGGCGGACGTCGAGGCCCGCCTGAACGAAGCGGTAGCGGCCCTTCCGCTCGTACGGGCCGGACATCCGTACAACGCCGAGGCGCTCCTGCACGGCCTCGGCACCGACGCCGCCCCCGAGTCCCAGGACACGCCCTGGCACCAGGTACGGCTGCTGCTCCGGCTGCACCGGTACGCCCAGGAGGCCATCGGCCTTGAACCCGGCCACGACGTCCGCCTGATCGGCGCGGGCCAGGCGCTCGACCGCCACCGCGACGCCGCCGAGGCCGCCACGGCCGCGGCCTCCGCCGCCCGCACCCCGCGCATCGCCCCGGCCACCGCGTACGCACTCGGCGTGCTCCACGCCGACCAGCGCCACGACGTGGAGGCGGCCCGCTTCGCCTTCCAGGCGGTCTGGCGCCGGAACGCCTCCCCGGACCGCGCCGTGAGCACCCCATGACCCCGGCCCCGCCCCCGATCCTCGCGGCAGGCTGCGTGCTGTGGCGGCAGTCGCCCTCCGGGCTTCAGGTGTGCCTGGTCCACCGGCCGAAGTACGACGACCCGTATGATCACAAGCAACGGTCAACAAAACCGCAGTTCAGAGCCGGTTTCAGCCCGGAGTATCGTCATGCCTGACTCAACGATCCATGCGGCAGGCTGCCTGCTGTGGCGTCGCTCGCACTCCGGCGACGGCATCGAGCTTGCCCTGGTGTATCGACCGAAGTGGGCAGATTGGTCCCACCCGAAAGGCAAACTGAAGCACCGCGAAGACGCCCGGGACGGCGCCGTCCGGGAAGTGCTGGAAGAGACCGGCATGACGTGTGAGCTGGGCCCCGAGCTGCCCACCGTCCGGTACCGGGTGGAGGGTCGCCCCAAGGAGGTCCGCTATTGGGCGGCCGAGGCCGCTCGCGGCACCTTCGTCCCGAACCGGGAGGTGTCCCGGCTCCTTTGGCTCTCCCCCGCCGCCGCTCGGGACCAACTGACCCAAAGGCGTGACAAGGAGCTGGTCGACGCTCTGCTGGGTGCCCTTCACGCGGCCGGGGAGGTGCTGTGATGACAGCACAGACGGAGCACCATTGGGACGGCCCTGCCAAGGTCAGCGTGGACGGCTGGATCGCTTCCGAGCTGGAGTCGGCACCGGCGCCGAGTTCGGAGCAGCGGGGGATTCTCTCTGCTCTCTTCGATGGCGTGCAGCCCACTGAGGCCGCGTAGGGCCTGGAGAGCCGGGCCCGTGTAGGGCAAGCAGGTGCCCTGTGCGGGTCCCTTTCGCTGATGTGGACATGGAGCCGCCTGCGCAGGAGGCGATGGGACGGCTCAGGATGGTTGCCTGAGCTTGCCGTTTTGGCCTTCGGTGTCCGGCGAAGGAGGTTCGTTTTCGGCGGCGAGGGTGACTTGGGCGGTCCATGACCAGGGCGCTCCTGGGGACGGATCCCAGTTCACCTCGACGTCGGTGTCGTGGAAGTCGCGCGCGAGTTCCGTCACC
This sequence comes from Streptomyces luteolus, assembly GCF_029968015.1. GTDB lineage: Bacteria > Actinomycetota > Actinomycetes > Streptomycetales > Streptomycetaceae > Streptomyces > Streptomyces luteolus. The sequence continues at coordinate 13,274 of NZ_JASCIS010000004.1, read as the reverse complement.
ATCACCGTCGCCTCGGCCCGCGCGTCTCGTAGGTCCGTGTTGATCGGCAGGTCCAGGCCCGCGGTAGACGGCACAACCCCCACTACGGAATGGCCCTCGGCCGGTGTATCCACACCGGCCGAGGGCCATTCCGACGAGGATCATTACTGCCGTGCCATAGCCCTCTTGATCCGATCCACGGCTTCGCCGAGTGTCTCCTCATCCGTGGCGAAGGCCATCCGGATGTGCCGCTCGCCGCCAGGGCCGAATGCTGAGCCGGGCGTAGCCGCCACTTTGGCTTCACGCAGTAGCCAGGTCGTAAAGGCCGTGGGGTCGGCAAACCCGGTGCCGCTGATGTCGCAGAAGGCGTAGAGGGCGGCGTCCGGGCTCGGGCAGACGAAGCCGGGGATGCTGGAGAGGCCCTCCACTAGGAGGTCCCGGCGGGACTCGTAGGCCGTTCGCATCCTGTCGATGGGTTCCTGGGGGCCGGTCAGCGCGCTGATCCCACCCCGCTGCACGAAGGAGCCGGCGCAGCCCACGGTGTGCTGCTGCACCTTCAGCATTTGGGCCGACACGTCCTCAGGTGCTGCTACATAGCCGAGGCGCCAGCCGGTCATGGCGTAGCCCTTGGAGAAGCCATTGACCGTGACGGTGCGGTCGGCCATGCCGGGCAACGCCGCGATGCTGACATGTTCGCCGCGGAAGCGAACCTTCTCGTAGATCTCGTCCGTGATGACGAACAGGTCGTGATCCCGGGCGACATCCGCAACGGCCTCGGCCTCGGCGGTGGTGAGGACATTGCCGGTCGGGTTGTTCGGGTTGTTGATCAGGAGCGCGCGTGTACGCGGGGTGAGGCGCTCCTCCAGAAGCTCCCGGGTGATACGGAAACCGTTGTCCGCGCTCAGCGGGGCGAAAACCGGTTCCGCGGCGGCGAGGCGGACCATGGCGGGGTAGCTGACCCAGCTTGGCGTGGGAATCAGCAGCTCATCACCCGGGCCGAGCAGCGTCATGACCGAGAGGAACAGGGCGTGCTTGGCCGAGGGGGTGACGATGATCTGGCGGGCTGGGTCCACGGCCACGCCGTTGTCCTTCAGCAGCTTGTCCCCGATGGCTGTCAGAAGCGCGGGCAGGCCACGACTGGGCGTGTAGTGGGTGAAGCCGCTGTTCAGCGTCTGCGTGGCCTCGGCGGTGATGTGGCTAGGTGTGTCGAAGTCGGGCTCACCGCCGTTGAGGTCGAGGATCGACTCGCCCTGGGCACGCAGTTCCGAGGCTAGGTCGAGGATTGCGTAGGTCGGGGATTTCTCGATCCCAGCGAAGCGGGAGGCCACGCGAGAGACGGGCACAGGGGTTCTCCTGTCGGTAGCGCACGAAGATGAGGCGGCGCCGCCCGCACGGGGATGATGCGCGGGCGGCGCGGGACGAGGTGCTGACGCCCAGGGGCTTCCGGACGTGTCCGGTGTCAGTGGGCTACGCGGCCCCGTACGCCGTCGACCCACGCCTCGGCGTAGGAGTCGGCGGTGTCGTCGTCGCGGAAGGCGTACGTCTTGAGGAGCCAGCGGGACTTGGCCTTCACTGGGTCGTGGATCTCGATCTTCTCCCGGCTGTGCATGCCGTCCTGGTTGGCCAGTACGAACAAGTCGCCGGTGAGGATGCGGTGGCGCTGCTTGGTGGCCTTCGCGAGCGCGTCCTTGACCGCGATGAGCGCGTCCCGGGCCTCAACGGGAGCGTCAGGGGCGACGGTTGTCGCGGTGTCCATGTACCGGAAGCTGTGATGGTTGTAGATGATCGCGTGCTTCTCGGACTCGGTCAGCGCCGGGTTGAACTCCCGAGAGAAGACGTCGAAGCCAGTGACGAAGTAGGGCTGACGCAGCGTCTTCTGCGTGTCCTCGTCGAGGTGTTCCAGCAGCGCCGTGCCGTCGACATACCCGGTGTAGATGACATCATCGGGGCAGCGCATGCCCAGCAGGGAGATGTAGTCGGCGCGGACCGGGTGGGCCGTGCGGTCGTTGTGGAAGTAGAGCTCGCTGTCACTGTAACCGCTGAACATTCCGTCGAAGCGATTGTATGCGACGACGTCGGTGAAGAAGTCGCCGTTGTTGCGGGCGTAGGTGAGCAGCGGCGCTCCGACGAGCTGGTTGAACAGCTCCAGCAGCGCCTCACCCACGAAGGTCTTCTTCTTCTTGTGCTTGTCACTGACCGGGTCGTCGTGATCGAGGACCGGCACTTCGGCATCGATGGGAACGTTACGCAGGACGTGCGCCTGCGAGACACCGGAGTGGCGCTCACCCTTGATGCGGCCGCAAACCTCGGTGAAGAAGGCGGGGACGCGACCCTGGTCGATCAGGTCCGTGATCGCCTGTGAGAAGGCCGGGTAGTCCTCGTATGGATGCTTCCCAATGGAGTCTAGGAGGTTGTACAGCTCGTCGTGTTCCGACTTGTCCAGCGCATGGATGGGGCGCATCGCTCGCTTCCTGATCCTGATCGAGAGTCACCACGCGTATATGCCGACAACGGCCACGTGGGGGATTCGGGAAGAAATATTCGACGAGCCCAATGCGGTCGTCAACGGACCTCATCAAAAGGTGGAGCCACCCATCAGGAAGGTGGAGGAATTTCGGGCACCGCTCCTTCATTCGCGGACGCCGCAACCCGATGTCGTCACACTGTGATTACTGTGGCCGCCGCGCCATGAGCCCTTTGCATGAAGAACTTCGCTTAAGGCGCCTGGAATTTGTTCTGAGGAGACCTGGTGAAACTGTCACAGTGTTCAGCTTTCGTTGCCGTGGCTGAGACGGAAAGCTTTACCCGGGCCGGGCTGCGGCTCGGCACCAGTCAGTCGGCGGTGAGTCACGCGGTGGCGGCGTTGGAGAAAGAACTCGGGGTGACGCTGCTGCAACGCGAGCGCAGCGGGGTCCTGCTCACCCCCGAGGGCAGAAGGGCCCTGCAGCATGCCCGGGCTGTGGTCCACCACGCTGAACTGGTGGCGGTGCGGGCACGTAGCGCCCGGACCGCCGACAGTCCGCTGCGGGTAGCGACAGTGCCTAGCTTCGCCTCGCAACTGCTGCCGCGACTGATGGCGGAGCTCGCTGCCACGGGCCGGGAGCCCTCCATCACAGTTAGAGAGTCCGACGACAAGCAGATATGCCGCTGGCTGCGGGCCGGCGCGGTGGACGTGGGCATCACCTACTCCACGCCGCCCGGGGTAGCCACGGCGCCCTTGGTGCGCGAGACGCTGTACGCCCTGGTAGCCCGGGACCATCCGCTCGCCGGCGCCCGATCCGTGGCATACGGGCAGGTGGCGCGCCTTCCGCTGATCATTCCTTCCTGGGACCCCGAGGCGGCGATACTGCGCGCCCTGCGCGAAGCGGACGGAGAGTTGGTGGTCTCACACCACATACGCGACCTGAACACCGTGCTGTGCATGGTCGGTGAGGGGCTGGGCGCGACGATCCTGCCGGACACCGTCCTGCCGACGGTGCTGCCCGATCTGCAGATCCTGGAGCTGGTTCCCGGCCGCTCGCGTCAGCTGTCCATCAGTACCCAAGCTGAGGAGGGCGACGACGGCCGGGTGCGGGCGTTTGCCGCCGCCGCCCGGCAGGTCGCCGGGCGGCGGATCAACGAACTGCGGGCTCTTGCCGGACTTCAGAGCGACGTCGTCGGCATGGCCGACCGGCGTGTTCTCTCGTAAGAGGCAATGGAGTCCTCGTGCCGCAGGGTGTCGGCGATGAGGTCGAGGCCCGACAGCAGCCGGCGCCTGGCCCCCTCCTCTACGTGGAAGGAGGCGTTGATTTGCCCGCAGCTCAGGTGGGACTGCGTGAGGTCGATGGTGAACTGACGGGTCGGCTCATCGGTGACCTCGTTCCACAGCCGCTCGACTGTCCCCTCGGGCAGGATGACCGGAAGCAGGCCGTTCATCAGGGCGTTGCCGTGAAAGATGTCGCCGAAGCGCGGTGCGACCACGGCGCGGAAGCCATAGTTCAGCAGGGCCCACACCGCGTACTCGCGGGAGGAGCCAGTGCCGAAGTCGTTGCCCGCGATCAGCACACTGGCGCCCTGGTACTGGGGCTGGTTGAGCACAAAGTCGGGATCCGTGCGCCAGTCGGCGAACAGCGAGTCGGCATGTCCCGTGCGCTCGGAGTGGTTAAGGAACCGCACCGGGATGATCTGGTCGGTGTCGACGTCGCTGCGCCGCAGTGGCACTGCGGTTCCGTGATGGACGGTGAACTTCTCCAAGGCAACCTCCTTACAGGTCGTCGGGGGCTGCCAGCCGCCCGGACACGGCGGTGGCGGCGGCGACCGCCGGTGAGACGATGTGGGTCCGCGACCCGCGGCCCTGTCGGCCCTCGAAGTTGCGGTTGTTGGTTGAGGCGGCCCGCTCCCCGGGGCGCAGCCGGTCCTCGTTGAGGGCCGCGCACATCGAGCAGCCGGCGCCGGCCCGGAAGTCCGCGCCCGCCCGGTCGAACACGTCGGCCAGTCCCTCCGCGACCGCTTGTCGGCGTACGCTCGCCGACCCCGGCACGATCATCATCCGGACTCCGTCGGCCACCTTGCGGCCGTCGAGGGTCTGCGCGACGGCGCGCAGATCCTCGATCCGGCCGTTGGTGCAGGAGCCGACGAACACTGAGTCCACCGGCACATCCCGCATCGCCATCCCGGGGGTCAGTGCCATGTACTCCAAGGCGTGGCGGGCCGCCGCGCGCTCCGACTCGGTGGCGAAGGCGTCGGGGGCCGGGACCAAGCCGTTCAGCGGCACGCTCTGGGCTGGGTTCGTGCCCCACGACACGAACGGGGACACGGCGTCACCGTCCAGGACGATCCCCTTGTCGAACACCGCGTCGGGATCGCTGCGCAGTCCCTTCCAGTGCTCAGCCTCCGCGTCCCAGGCGGCGCCCTGCGGCATGCCCGGGCGTGTGGCGAGGTACTCCAGCGTCGTGGCGTCGGGGGCGATCATCCCGGCGCGCGAGCCCGCCTCGACCGTCATGTTGCACAGGGTCATCCGTCCTTCCATCGACAGGGCGTCGATGGCGGTGCCTCGGTACTCCACGATGTGGCCCTGGCCGCCCGCGGTTCCGATCTCGGCGATGAGTGCGAGGACCAGGTCCTTCGCCGTCACACCGGGGCGCAAGGTGCCGTTCACGGTGACGGCCATGTCGCGGGGGCGCTTCATCGCGAGGGTCTGGGTGGCCAGCACGTGCTCGACCTGGCTGGTCCCGATGCCGAAAGCGAGCGCGCCGAAGGCCCCCTGGGTGGTGGTGTGCGAGTCGCAGCACACGATCGTCATGCCGGGGCGGGTCAGGCCGAGTTCCGGGCCGATGACGTGGACGATGCCCTGCTTAGGGTCGCCTATGCGCAGCAGCGGGATGTCAAAGTCGGCACAGTTCTTGCGCATCAGCTCGGACTGGCGGCGGGCGACCGGGTCCTTGATGGGCTTGTCGACGGCGATGGTGGGGATGTTGTGGTCCTCGGTGCCCAGCGTCAGGTCAGGGCGCCGAACCCGCCGCCCGGAGGCCCGCAGGCCGTCAAACGCCTGCGGGGTGTTGACCTCGTGCAGCAGGTGCAGATCGATGTACAGCAGGTCCTCGCCGCTGTCGCCAGAGGGGACGACATGCGCGTTCCATACCTTTTCGGCCAGGGTCGAACCCATGGGCGCTCCTCGTGCGATGGCGGTCAGTGGGACAGGGCCTGGGCGACGCCGGTCACGGTGGCAGTACGAGCCAGGAGCCTAACTGCGGCCTGGTGCAGCTCGGTATTAGCGGCGGCAGTGGCGTCCTCCAGGATCTCTACGTGGAAGTCTCGGTCGTGCGCGTCACGAGCCGCCGACATCACCACGAGGTCGGTGGACACCCCGCCCAGCAGCAGCCGGTCCACGCCCTGGGCGCGCAGGACGACATCCAGCGGGGTGCCGTGGAAGGGGCTCAGCCGGTGCTTGGCGATCAGCACTTCATCGGGGCGCGGCCGCACTCGTTCATGCTGTTCGGTACCCCATGCGCCGAGCTGAAGACGCTTCTCGTCGCGGCACGGCGCGAACACGGGAGAGCCGGCGGGCCATTCGGGATAGCCGGAGGAGAAGCCGACGGTCACGTGTATGACCGGGATGTCCTGTTCCCGGGCGAGGTCCGCCGCGGCGGCGGCTCGCTCGAGTACGCCACGGGAGGCGACCTGCTCCGCGTAGCCCTCCTGGGCGTAGCTGCCGTCGGGGTGGACGACGTCGTTGATGAGGTCCATGAGAATGAGTGCGGGGCGTCCCACGATGTGTCTCCACTATTGCTGGAGTCGAATGACTGATTTCACCTGTGGCGAATCAAGTACGTACAGCGTAAGAATAGCTGCCACCCGGAAGCCTCCGCTATTTCCATGAATCAGACTCATGACGGCATGAATAAAGTTGTTTGATCCACCTGCCGGAATTCCGCTAGCCTGCTCGCCGCGAGTAGATATTCGCGTTTCCCTTCGAGGGTTCACCCAGAATCCCTTGGAGCCTGCCCGGGCCCTTGATTCCAAAAGATCCAGGGGCCCGGGCTGCATCTCGGACGAAAAGCCGAAAGGTTCCACGTGGTGGAAGACTCACATCGCATCGTCATAGTCGGCAGCGGCCCACGGGGAGTGGGGGTACTGGAGCGGTTGGCCGCACGGCTGGCCGACGGCGCGCCCCGCAGGACAGACATCTTCCTGGTGGACGCCGTGGAGGTCGGCTGCGGCCGGATCTGGCGCTCCGACCAGCCCGACTGGTTTCTGATGAACACCGTCTGCGGCGAGGTCACCATGTTCTCCGGACCACCGGACGACGGCCTCACCCGCCCGGGCGCCGGTCCGTCGCTGGCTCAGTGGTGGGAGCAGCACGATCCCGAGAACGCCGACCCCAACGCCTACGCCCCGCGCGCTCTTCACGGGCAGTACATGCGCCACGTGGTGGACGTCTCGGAGGCATGTCTGCCGCCGTCGGCGACGCTGCACCGCATCACCGCCACCGTCGAAGACCTCGTGCCGAGCCCCGTCGGGTACACCCTCCGACTCTCCGACGGTAGCTGGCTAAGAGCCGACCGGGTCGTGCTCACCACGGGACACCCGACACCCGCCCTCGCCAGCGCGCACCACGAGCTCGCCGAATTTGCCGCCATCCGCCCGCACCTGCGCTACATACGGGGCGACTCCCCGGCCGACATGCCGCTGGACGAAATCCCCGCCACGGCCACCGTCGGGATCGTGGGCATCGGCCTGTCCTTCTACGACATCATGTACGCGCTCACCGTCGGGCGCGGCGGCAAGTTCATCGAGGGCCCGGATGGCGAGGTCCGCTATGAGCCGAGCGGCGACGAGCCCCGGATGGTCGTCGGCTCCCGTAGCGGAGTGCCGCTGCCGGCCCGCGGCCGCAACCAGAAGACGGCCGCCTACAAGTCCGGCAGCACCCTGTTCACTCCGGACACCGTCCGGGCGCACAGCACCGGCGCGCCCCTGGACTTCGACCGGGACGTGCTGCCTTGGCTGCTGGCCGAGATCCATCTGACGTACTTCACCGCGGTACTGCTCCTCGAGGCTCCGGAGCGGGTGGACGCCTTCCGCGACGAGGTCATCGCTCGGTCGATGCAGGGCGTGCCGGACGTACTCGCACTCGCGGAACGGTACGGCGTACAGGACACTTCGACGGCACCAGACCTGTGGCAGCTCAGCCGTCCCTTCGAGGGGCGGACGTTCACCGGCGTGGACGACTTCGACCGGGCGCTGGTCGACGCGATGCGGCTCGATCTCGAGCACGCCGAACGCGGCAATGTGGACGACGCCCTGAAGACCTCCCTCGATGTACTGCGCGACACCCGCTGGGTCATCCGCGAGCTGATGGACTTCGCCGGGTTCCACCCGCAGGCCCATCGTGGCTTCCTGGCCGACTTCGCGCCGCGCCACTCCTTCCTTGCGGCCGGACCGCCGCGGATCCGAGTGCGCTACGCCATGTCCCTCATTGAGGCCGGACTGCTACGTGTCGTCGGGCCTGAGACCCGCTTCACCGCAGACGCCGGGGCGGATTCCTTCGTCCTCTCCTCCGGCGCCGTCCCGGGTTCGGCCATCCGCGCGGACGTCCTGATCGACGCGCGCGTCCCCAACCCGGACGTGACGCTCGACCCATCCCCGCTCGCCGTCAACCTGCTCCGGCGCGGGGTATGGACGGAGTTCGTCAACGGCGGGGGAGAGACGGCCTTCCGTACCGGCGGTGTGGCTGTCACCCGCGCCTCGTTCCACCCGTTGACCGCCGAGGGCCGCCCGGACACCGGGCTGACCGTCCTGGGCCTGCCGACCGAGCACACCCGCTGGTTCACGCTGGTTGGCAGTGGCCGCCCCGGGCCGTGGAACGAGTTCATCCGCGATGCCGACACCGTCGCCGCCGCGGCCCTCGACGTGGCGCCGAAGGCCACCTCTGTCGCCACGGCACCCATATCCGTAACGGTCGCGGCAGAGACCGTCCCCGCATCAGAACAAGGAGCTCCAGTATGAGGGATACGCTCGCAGCGCAGACCGAACCCCACCAGCAGCGCACCGTCATGGTGCTCCGCAGCCTGCTCACGGCCGAGGGACGCGAGGCCCTCGGTTGGTACGGCTGGGACGAGCCGGGCCGGGCGGGGGTGCAGATACGGCCGTTGTACGCCACCCAGGCACCGCAAGGCGCGACTGCGTTCCTGGTGCGCTTCGGCCCGGGCGCACACGGTGACCTGCACGAACACCTCGGCTACGAGCTGATGTTCATCCTCGACGGAGAGCTCATCAACGACAACGGAGACCGCTACACGGTCGGCGACCTGATCATCGAGGACCCGGGCAGCGTGCACCGGGTACGAACCGAGACCGGCGTCACCGCGCTCGGGGTGCGGGAGGCACCCACGGTGTCCCGCGAGGTCGGCTGACCCGGCCGTGGACAATGCAGCTGGGCCGCCAGGAGGTGATGGGCGGGTCTCCCGGCCCGCCCATCACCGTTTCGGGCTCAGTCTGCGATGTCGATCGCGAAAACGTTCCGCACCCCATCCTTGCCGACGTCGGTGAGATGGACAACGCGGGGCGAGATGCCGTAGCGCAGCCAGTCGAGATCGAAGAAGCGGGCAGCCAGCCCGGCTCCCAGAGCGCCAGCGAGATGATGGCGCCGCTCGCTCCAGTCGACGCAGTAACGCACCGCAGGGCGCCGCCCGCGGACCAACTCGGCCACGTCGATACCGAACCCGGCAAATCGCTCGCTCCCTCGGGAAGTCAGGTGATAGTTCGCCTGCCTGCCGTAGGCGGCGGGCTGGTCGGGGCGGGAAGCGGACACGGAATCACTCTTCTCCCGCAGCAGCCCCTGATCGAGGAAGGCGCCCATGAGCGCCACACCCAGGGACCCCGCGAGGTGGTCATAACAGGTGCGCGACCGTCGCAGCGCGTGGTTCCTGCTGTGGGCACGCAGGGTGGTCATCGGAGCGGGATCGGGCGGCGCGATGACGGCCAACGCCTCAAGTGCAGCGGCGACATCGGCACTGGCCAGGCGGAAGTAGCGGTGCCGTCCCATGTGTTCGGCGTGTACGAGCCCGGCCTCGGCCAGTTGCGTAAGGTGCACGCTCGCCGTGGGCACGCTGACGCCGGCCTCGGCCGCCAGGACCGTGACCGCCAGCGGCCGACCGTCGGACAGTGCCTTGAGCATCCGGGCTCTGGAAGGGCTGGCCAGCAGGCGTGCGGCGCGCGCCAGTTCCGGCTCGGTCCTGTCCGTGGCGGCTTGATCCGCGGCGCGGTCCTCGGCTCGGTCTGCGATTTCGTCCATGCCCGCCATACAAGCACACTTTGGTCAACCACTAACTATCGAAGGGCAACGATATCCCGCATGAGCACAACGACCGGAACAGCAACGGCGAATGCGGCGCCGCCCCCCGCGACCGACCGACTCTCATGGCCCCCACTCATCGCCCTCAGTCTGGGTTATTTCCTGGTGATGCTGGACGTCACCGTCGTCACCGTCGCCATCCCCGTCGTCCGTGACTCGGTCCATGCGGGGGTCTCCGAGATGGCCTGGGTCGTCGACGGCTACAGCGCCGTCTTCGGCGGTCTGCTGCTGATGGGCGGCGGATTCGGTGACCGGCTCGGGCACCGGAAGGTGTTCCTCACCGGCCTGGGCGTCTTCGCACTCTCCTCGGTCGGCTGCGCCCTGGCCACCACCCCGGCGGCCCTCATCGCCTCGCGCCTGGCGCAGGGTGCCGGCGGCGCCCTGCTGGTACCCACCTCGCTGGCACTGCTGACCGCGGCCTACCCGGCCCCGGCGGCGCGGGCCAAAGCCCTCGGCATCTGGGCCGGCATCTCGGGCGTCGCATTCGCGGCAGGCCCCCTTGTGGGCGGTCTGCTGGTGGCGGGCCTGAACTGGCGCGCCGCCTTCTGGCTCAACGCGCCCGTCGCGCTGCTGGCCGTCTGGCTCACCCGCAAGCACGTTCCCGCACCCGCAGGCCGGGCTGGGGCACGCGGCTTGGACCCCCTCGGCCAGGTCCTGGGCATCGTCGCCGTGCTGGCGCTTGCGGGCATGCTCAACGAGGCTGGCACCCAGGGCTGGACATCGCCCGTGGTGCTGGGCGCCGGGGCCCTCGCCGTGGTCACGCTGATCCTGTTCGTCCTGGCCGAGCGGCAGATGGAGGCACGCGGCAACGCGCAGAAGCCGCCGCTGCTGCCCCTGTCCCTCTTCCGCTCCCCCGGCTTCTCCTCCACCGCCGCGGTGGGTGTCCTGCTCAACCTCGGTTACTACGGCATGCTCTACCTGTCCACGCTCTACCTGCAGAACGAGCGCGGCTACGACGCACTCGGCGCCGGTCTGGCCCTACTGCCGACGGTGTGCATGGCCGTCGTCGCGGCCCCCCTGTCCGGCCGGCTGACTGCCCGCTACGGCCCGTACGTACCGATGACCGGCGCCCTGCTACTCGGGTCCGCCGGGTTCATCGGCTGGCTACTCGTCGGCCCCGACACCCCGTACTGGATGCTGCTGCCCGCCCTCATCGCGACCGGCCTCGCCACCCCGAGCACGGTCCCGGCGGCCACCGCCGCCATCGTGCAGGCCGCCCCCGCCGAGAACGCGGGTGTGGCGTCGGCGGTGTTCAACGTGGCACGCCAGATCGGCAACTCGCTCGGCGTCGCCCTCTTCGCCTCCCTCACCGCGGGCGGGGGCCTGCTCCCCGGCCTGCACATCTCGGCGCTCATCGCCTCGGCAGCCTTCCTCGCCGCGGCCCTGCTCGCCCTGTCCTCCTGGCGTAACACAAAGGCGCGCACCGCTGCCTGACCTCCTGACACAAGGAGCACCATCACCATGGCAACCCGCATCGCCATCAACGGATTCGGCCGTATCGGACGGACGGTCACCCGCGTCGCGCTCAATCGTCCGGACATCGAAATCGTCGCCGTCAACGACCTGACGGATCCCGAGCTCCTGGCCAATCTGCTGCGCTACGACTCCGTCCATGGTCGGCTGGAAGAGCCGGTCGACGTCCTGGACGGCAAACTAGTCATCGGTGAGCGCAGGATCCCGGTCCTGCGCGAGAAGAACCCGGCCGACCTTCCCTGGGCGGATCTGAACGTGGACGTCGTCGTCGAGTCCACCGGCGTCTTCACGGACGGCAACGCAGCCGCGGCGCACCTCGACGCAGGCGCGCGACGCGTCCTGATCTCCGCGCCGGCCACGAACGCCGACTTCACCGTCGTTTACGGCATCAACGACGGCCTCCTGGACGACTCGCACAAGATCGTCTCGAACGCCTCCTGCACCACCAACTGCGCGGCCCCCCTTGCCCAGGTGCTACATCAGCACTTCGGTGTCCGGCGCGGGCTGATGAACACCTCACACGCCTACACCAGCGACCAACGCCTGCACGACGCACCGCACCGCGACTTCCGCCGCGCCCGGTCCGCCGCCAACAACATCATCCCCACCACCACAGGCGCCGCCCGGGCCATCGGCGTGGTCCTGCCCGAACTCGCAGGACTCATGGACGGTCTGTCCGTGCGGGTGCCCGTCATCGACGGCTCGATCGTCGACCTGACTGTCGAACTCGAACGCTCCATCACGGTGGAGGAAGTCAACGCGGCCTTCGCGGAAGCGGCCGGCGGTGCGCTCAAGGACGTCCTCGTTTACAGCGAGGACCCGCTGGTTTCCACCGACATCGTCGGCACCGCGGCCTCCTGTACCTTCGACGCCCCACTCACCATGGTCATCGGCGACAACCAGCGGGGTTCCATGGTGAAGGTCATGGGGTGGTACGACAACGAGTCCGGGTTCTCTCACCGGACCATCGACGTGGCTCGTGCCTTGGGAGACATCGACTGACCTGCCCGCGCCGCCGAAGGCTTCCTCCCTTGGTTTCCCCTCCGGGCCGCGTGGACGATGTGACGTGGCCCGGAGAGCTGGGCCGGCGGGCCGCTGGGTATGTGGGAGGGGCTGAATTAAGGGGGTGTCTCACGTAGCGAGCTTCGCGAGTCTCTTGTAGCAGGTGAGGGCTGCGGCGAGGCCGAGGAAGGCAAGGAAGTGGCTGCCCTTTCGTTCGTACCGGACGGCGAGGCGGCGGTAGCCGAAGAGCCCAGCTATGGACCGCTCGATCTTCCAGCGGTGTCGGCCGAGCCGCTCGCCGGACTCGATGGCGGGCCGGGCAATCCGCGGGATCCGGCCGCGGAGCCACCGGAGGTGTTCGGCGGAGTGATATGCCTTGTCCGCACGGATCTTGACCGGTCGTCTCCGGCATGGTCCGCGCCGGGAGCGGATGGCAGGTATGCCCAGGATCAGCGGTTTGAACGCCTGACTGGCATGCAGGTTCGCACCTGACACAGCGACGGCCAACGGCAGGCCCTGAGCCTCGGACAGCACATGCAGTTTGCTGCCCTTCTTGCCGCGATCGACCGGATTCGGCCCGGTCAGCGAGCCCCCCTTTTCGCCCGCACCGACGCGGCATCGACGATCGCGGACGTCCCGTCCAGCTCACCTCTGGCACCGAGCTCGTCGAGCGCCGCCCGGTGCAGTCGCCGCCACAGCCCGGCCTCGGTCCACGCAGTGAACCGGCGGTGCGCGGTGGCCGACGAGGCGCCAAAAGACTCCGGCAGATATCGCCAGACCCGCTCGTCAGCACGTACACACCAGCGGTGAACACCGCCCGCTCATCCACCGGAGCAGTACCACCGCCCTGCGGACGCGACGTGAACTTCGGCAGCAACGGAGCTGTCAGCTCCCAGAGTTCGTCCGGAACGAGCCGTCGAGACTGATCAACCCTCACGGGGCAGCATCATGCCGCATCAGCCGAGCGCCACGTGAGACAACCTCTAAG
>NZ_JASCIS010000039.1 GCF_029968015.1 Streptomyces luteolus | reverse complement strand
CGCTGCGTGCCTACCACTCCGTGGCCGGCCTGCGGCCAACTCCGTTGTCCGCGGCTCGAATCGCTCCGCGATTCGGCCTCCGGGAATTCGCTCCGCGAACTCCCGGGTTTCGCTGGCTAGTTGGGGGCAGCTGCGCGAGTCCCCTGGGGCCTTCCATGGGTCAGGGGACTTTCGGTATCAGCAGAAATTAAGGCAGCAGCCCCTGGCGTAACATCAAGTCCACCTGACTGACCGGTGCAGACCAGCTTGCCAAGCCGTATGCGTCAAACATGTAGCCCAGATAGTTTATGGAGCAAACGCGCACCTATGGATCCAAGCAACCTGACTTTTCGTCAACCCACTTACAAATTGGACCCGTTGATCCACTATCCTTATCTCACACGCAGCTGATGCAACATCAGCAACGCCGCCACCGCATTCGCAGACCTGACCTCGCCACGTGCAATCAGTTCAGGGACCGTTTCCAACGGCACCCATTCACGCCGTTGTGATTCGAAGTCGTCTTCAGGAACCTCGGCCACCTTCACAGCACTGTCCGACCAGTACACCCGGTGATGTGACGTCGAGATCCCTGGCATGGGATCCACCGCCAGGAGCAGCCTCATAGGCCCCGGCCGCCATCCTGTCTCTTCCTCGAACTCACGCGCCGCCGCCTCAGCCGGATCTTCACCCTCGCCTGTGCCGCCCGAGGGCAGTTCATAACCCCATGCCTCAGTAATGAATCGGTGCCTCCACAACAACAGCACCTCGTTCGCTTCGTTGACGACGGTGGCGACTGCGACAGGGCGGAGACGAAGCACGGTGTGATCCAGGTGACGGCCGTCGGGTAGTTCAACATCCGCCATATTGACCTTGATCCATCGGTTCTCGTACACCGTGCGCTCGCTGAGGTTCCGCCACACTGACATCCCGTTGCCTCCCGTAGTGGACTAGCTCCATCCGAACACATCGTTCACAGCGGGATGCGCAGGGTGTCGTCGAGGCGGCCGACGACTTCGCGCACCGACACACTGCGGGTGCTGGCCAGACTGCGTCGTACTCTCGCGAGTCGGTCGTACAGGCGGTGGGACTCCATGCCTTGCACAGTGTCCAGCATTCGTGCTGCGGTGGCGGCTGCCTGATCGGCTTCTCCTGCACGCAGTTCGCAGTCGGCGAGAGTGCCGAGCCGGTGCACCTGGCCTCGTGCATGTGCCTGGATCTCGACGGCTTCGGCGGCGTATCGCTGCGCGGGTCCGGTGTCTCCGAGCCTCATGAGGGTGTCGGCCAGCGCATTCTCCAACAAGCCTGGTTGCACGTACCCGGTCTCGGTTGGTTCCTCGTCGGGCCTGATGAGGCCGGCTGCGATCTCGGCGTGCTGCATGGCGTGCCGAGCTCCCTTTTGGTCGCCCATCCTCGCGAAGGCTTTGGCTTGCATGGCATTCAGGTCGCAGGCGAGTGCGGGTGAGATCGCGTGTCCGGCAGTGCGCAGTCCGGCCTCGGCGAACGAGACGGCCTGCGTGTACTCGCCGAGATAGAGGGCGTGGTTCACGAGGAGAGCGATTACGTATCCCCCGAAGGCCCGGTCACCGGAGGCCTTCGCAAGCCGAAGGGCCTGATGGTAGTAGCGTTGCGCGAGGCCTTGAGCGCTCGAGTCATATGCGCAGATACCGGCGATGGCGACCAACCCACCGACGGCCCTGTGCAGTTCGCGACCGGTTGTATCGGTGTAGGTACCTCGCATCAGTGGGGCTGTGTCCTGGACAAGGAACCGAACGACTCTGCCGCGCGTGGCGACGCCGCCGGCCTTTCGGTACATCTGCTCGTAGTGATTGCGTGCGGTGCGGAGAGTTTCCACATCGGGTAACCCCACGCGCACCGTGCCCCGGCTTGAGACATCCGTGTCGTCCGGTGGGTTCTCCCATTCCCAGACCGGCCCGACGGCAGGCAGTCCTGTTATGACGGGTGCCAGCTGAAGATCTTCGCGCTGTTTGTGGTCGCCCTGCCAAAGGGCAGTGGCCTTGCCGATAAACCCGTCCAATGAAGTTCCCACAGGGGGCGCGGCAGCGGTTCCCATTCCGAGGTCGTCGAGCGACACACGGCGGCAGAGGCGTCGGCCGAGGATGCCCGCGATCAGGTCGGGGGCATTTCCGCGTGGTCGTTGTCCGCCCAGCCAACGGATGACGGAGCTGTGGTCGTAGCGCATGCATCTTCCTTGTGCTGCTCCAGCCGCGTTGACCTGCGCTGCGAGTCCCTTGCGGGACATGCCCGCCTCAGCCAGGAGTGCGTCGAGCAGCATGTTGGGTTCCATGATGTGTCCCCCGGATCACTCAGTGTCACAACGGTAGCGGGATTCGGTTCACACAGTGTGTGAACCTCGTACTGCGGCCCGCATGACTCGCACACTCCCCTGCGGATGCTCGGAAGGCTGATGCTCAAGCCATGTCAGAAGCCCCTCAAGCGACTGCCTTGACCGCCGCCTCCCCATCCAGTCATTCCTCGCAAGTAACCTGCGTGCAGCGGCAGTTCACCCGGCGTCGTACAGCCATCGCACACGTCCGTCGTTTCGTACGCCAGGCCATTTCCGATCACCTACCTGCCGACCGCATCGAAGACGTAGTCCTCTGCGCGTCCGAACTCGCCACCAACGCACTGCGGCACACACCGTCTGGCCGCGAATTCCGCGTGCATCTGGCCTTCGAAAGCGATGCGGTGCGCCTGGAGGTGCACGATGCAGGCGACGGAGCACCATGGGTCTGCGAGGCCACAGAGGGGGATGACCACGGGCGTGGACTGTTCCTCGTCGCAGCCCTCGCCGACAACTGGGGAATCTCGCACCGGGACGGACCAGGGAAAGCGGTGTGGGCTGTGTTCCAGACCTCTCGGTCAGTACCCTGCTAAACCCACCATTCCAGTAAGGCCCTTGCCTACGCCGCGAATCCCACCGTCGTCACGTGCTCGTACTGGCCCCATTGCGAGCCGAGAGCGGTGATCTCGTCGCACCAGAGGTTCTGGAGTGCCCTTCGGTCACCGGCGGCCCAGGCCGTGATGATGTGTTTCCACTTGCGGATGTTCAACGTGCGGTATTCCAGGACACGTTGGAAGCGGCGGTCGACCTGGGACTGGTTCATGGGGTGGATCTCCACCCTCGTACCGCCTCTCGATTCGAGGCGTTTGAGGAGGTAGCGGGCTACGTTCTGACGACGGACTGTCCAGTAGGCCTGCTCGATGCGTTCAAGATTTCGTTGGGTGGGAGTGCGTTTGCCCGACAGCCAGGCCTTCAGCGTGCGGTCGGTGACCGTGAGGCCTGCTGCGCGGGCCGCTGCCCTTGCCCGTGGGGTTTTGGTCAGGTAGCGGAGGTGGGCTTGCAGGCCTCGTCTGGTGGTGATGGGTGAGGCGATGCCGTCGACCAGGCGGTCGAGTTGGCGGGACAGTGCCTCGCCGCCTTCGATGCCTGTCGCGCCGAATCTGCCGAAGTCCTTTGTACGGTCCGGCACTTGTTCCTCTCGCGTTCTTTATGGATCTTGCTTCCGTAAGAGGAACGAGGCCGAGCCGGGCAGGATGCGCAGCACGACCATGTGTGGGCCGGAGCGGGATGCGCCTGCCCCATGAGGCCAGACAACCGACCCGATCCCCTCCACCGCGTCCGGCCGCGCTCACTCACCTCGGCATCGCGATCGACCCTGCCTGGGGGCTCGACGGCCGGGCGATCCAGCGCGCTGCCGTCGTGTGCCCGGGAGGAGCGCGGTCTTAGAAACCTCTTACGCCCACGGCCGATGCTCTCGCTCGTGACTTACGCGAAGAGCAACAGCACTCGAACGCAGGAGGCCTGTCATCGTGACGTTGCGGGCGGGCGGCGGCGGCGCCGGATCCGTACGTACGGCATCGCCGCGGCGGTCGTGCTGACCGCCAGCACGGCATCGGCGGGCTGTCTGGCTACGGCCGGTTCGCCGTGGGGCGACGGTACGCCCGGCACGCCGCCCCAAGTGCACGGCAGCGCAGTCGACTTCACCGTGCGGGGCGGCACCGCGCGCGTGGACACCGGGTCGCTGCGCGTCACGGGGCACACCGGCGACGGGGCCTCTCTGCCGGTGTCCGGCGCGGCGCGACAGGAGCTGGGCAAGCCCGGCAAGGTGACCGTGGACGGGGACACGGCCCGCTGGTCGTACCCCGACAAGAAGCTCACCGTCACGGCGGGGAGCGAGCACGGCCGGCTGCGCATGACCGTGCGCTCCGGCGTCGACCAGAACCTGTCCTGGCCCAGTACCGCCCCCGGCGCCGGCGGGGCCCTTCAGATTCCGCGCGGCGAGGGCCTGCGTATCCCGGTGAGCGACCGTTTCTGGAACTCCCGCGAGGCCGGGCTGAGGGGCACGGAGGTCGATCTCTCAGGCGGCCTCACCCTTCCGGCCTGGGGCTATACCCAGGGTCGGCACGGCGTCGGCTATATCGTCCCGGAGGAGGTCGGCACCTCGCTGGGCTTCGCCTCGAAGGGCGGCCGGTTCGGCGCCACGGCGCAGCACGAGTTCTCGCAGCGCGAGGAGACCCGCGGCTACACCGTGCACTTCTCGCTCACGGACTCCTCCGCGGTCTCGTCCGCCACCAACTACCGCGATTATCTCGACGAACACGGCAAGCTGCGCTCCCTGAAGCAGAAGATCCGGGAGAACCCTGAGGTCGAGCGGCTGCTCGGGGCCGCGCACGCCTATGCCTGGGGCGAGGCCCGTACCGCGAAGGGCGTGAACGAGCTGCGCGAGCTCGGGGTCTCCCGGCTCTGGCTCGGCTATGACGCCGACGACCAGCCGATGGACCGGCAGGCGGTGCGGGCCGCGCAGCGGCACGGCTATCTGGTCGGCCCGTACGACTCCTATGCCAATGGCCAGCCTGCCGGGAGTGCCGACAACCCCTCGTCGAAATGGCCCGGTTCGGTCTACCCGGACTTCTGCGTACGGGACTGGAAGGGCGAGGTCAAGGAAGGCTTCGGCGGTCGGGGCTGCTACCTCAGCTCCGAGGCGTTCCGGCGGGCCGAGCCCGGCGAGCGTTACCTGGACGACCGGGCGGAGAGGATGACGGCCAACGGTGCCGACAGCTACTTCCTGGATGTCGACGCGGCGGGCGAGCTGTTCACGGACGGCAGCGAGGGCCACCGCATGAACAAGAAGCGGGACCGCGCCAACCGTCTGGAGCGTATGCGGAAGCTCGCCTCCGACGACAAGCTCGTCCTCGGCTCCGAGTCGGCCGGTTCCTGGGCCTCCTCCGTGCTCGCCTTCAACCACGGCGGGCAGACCCCGGTGCACGACGGCCTGTGGAAGCTGGAGAACGACAGGGAGAAGTGGGGCGGCTACGCCCCCGCGGGTGAGCCCGCGTTCTTCTTCAAGCAGGTCGAGCTGCCTGCCGCCGTGGCGAAGGCGATGTACGACCCGCGCTACCGCGTCCCCTTGTACGAAACGGCGCTGCACGGTTCCGTCATCAACACCGGCCGCTGGGAGCTGCCGTACAACAAGCTCCCGGAGCAGAAGACCGACCGGGCACTGATGTCCATCCTCTACAACACCCCCCTCAACTTCACGCTCGGGGACGAGAACCTGACGTCCACGGGCAAGGAGATGGCGGAGCTTCAGCGCTACTTCGCACCTCTGCACAAGGCCGCCGGTACCGAGCGCATGACCGGCTACCAGCGGCTGACCGCTGACGGGACGGTGCAGCGCTCGGAGTTCGGCGACGGCAGGCTGACCGTGACCGCCAACTTCGGTAGTAGGGACTACGGTTCGCTGCCCGGCGGCTGTGTGGATGCCAAGCTCGACAGCGAGGCGAAGGCGCAGCGTCTCTGCCCTGCAGGGCAGGGCTGAGGGCCCGCGCACCTGCGGCCTCGGGCCCCTCCGCCTTGCTGAAGCCCCGCCCCCGTGGCGGGGCTTCTCGCTGCGTGCTCCTTCTGCTCACTCCTTGCCCTTCGGTGCGGTGTGCAGGAGGCTGGTGGCGCTGGTGGCGCTGGTGGCGCTGGTGGCGCTGGTGGCGCTGGTGGCGCTGGTGGCGCTGGTGGCGCTGGTGGCGCTGGTGGCGCTGGTGGCGCTGGTGGCGCTGGTGGCGCTGGTGGCGCTGGTGACACGTGTAATCCTCCGACTGGTCGGCTGAGAGGTGCTCCGAGATGAAGCTGCATGTCCACGAGCGCGGTTCCGGTGACAGGGTCGCGCTGTTGATCCACGGTGGCATGGCCGACCACCGCACCTGGCATGCCGTCGAGGATCATCTGGTGGGCCTGGGATATCGTGTCGTTGCTCCTGACCTGCGCGGTCACGGGCGCAGTTCGCGTGCCGAGTACCGGCCTCACCTGCTCGCCGATGACCTGGTGGAGAGTCTGCCGGCCGGTGCGGCGGTGGCGATCGGGCACTCGCTCGGCGGGCTGTCCCTCCTCTTGCCGTCGAGCGGCTGCGGCCGGGCCGGGCGGTGTATTCGGATCCCGGCTTCTGTCTGCGCAATGTGCCGGCGGCCGCCACGGCCGCCATGCGGGAGATGGTGGCCTCCGCCACCGCCGAGCGCGTACGAGAGTGGAATCCGCGGTGGTCGGAGGAGGACGTGGCGGCGGAGCTTGCGGGCTTCGAGCTGTTCGACGCCGAATTCCTGCGCTGCGTGGAGCGGTTCGACCAGGACTATCTGCCGGAGAGGGCCGTCGTACCGTCACTGGTCCAGCTCGCCGACCCGAGTCTGTGCATCGATGAGCCAACGGCGGCCGCGCTGGCCGGGCGGGGCTTTGAGGTGCGTGTGGCGCCGCAGACGGGGCATTGCATCCACCGCGACGATCTGCAGGGATTTCTGACGACGTTGGACGGCTGGATCTGAGCCTTTCGCCCGGCGGCAGTGGGGCAGTACCCGGGAGGCGACCGTAGGTGCTGGCGACGGTTTCGAGCGTGGGGGCCCCACTCCTACCGCCTTGCCACCACGCGGGCCCGAGCCGCACCGAAAAGCAGGGCTCGACCGAACAGCAGGGCTCGGCCTGACGACAACGTGGGCAGCTCAGTCGGCAGGAGCCTGGGGGCGTGGTGGGCGATAGTCGCTGAGCCAGTCGCCCGGGATCAGGTCCCCCGCGCGGTCGGTCGAGGTCTTCCGCCGTTCGGCCGCGGGCCAGGATGGCCGTCCCGTCATCATCGGGCAGCAGGACGTCCTGGCCCAGGGACCACCCGGGCTCCTCACCCATGGGGTACGCCGGAAACGGCAGTCGGACGAGGTGCGTCTCCAGCAGTTCGAGGCTGTCGCCATCCGGGTCGAGGAAGTCGCAGAGCGAAGGCGTGTGAGGACAGGTCGAGGTGCCGAAGTCAGCTGAGCTTGATTCGCTGGCACCTGTAGCTCCTTCCACGAAGGCGAGATCCGATCATGAGCAGCGAAGAGACACGCGCACGGCTCCAGCAGATGCGCGAAGAGGCTCGGGAATGCGCGGAGGCGGCAGAGCGCACCAGCGACCCGAAGGAGCGGGAGCAGCTCCAGGAGAAGGCCCGCAGGCTGCAAAGCCAGAGTGAGCAGGAGAGTGCCATGCGGAGTGGAGACATCTACCCCTCGGAGTAGCAGGCCCCGTTCTGTTGCATCGCGTCCTGGCATTGGCTCCGGAGTTATTGACTCCGGAGCAATTCACTCCGGAGCTATTGAGTCCGGCAGGATCTGATGCCCGTCTGCGGGTCCAGGTCGGCCGCGCCGTGCGCAGTGCCGCGAGCCCGCGGGCGATCACGGGGTGTTTCTCGCTGCCGCGTCGCACACAGGCGGCGAACCGCCGTACCGGCGCGGGGGCGCCGCGCAAGGGCACCCGCACCAGATCCGCCGGTACGGGCGCCAGGCGCGGCGCCAGCGCGATCCCGAAGCCGTGTGCGACCAGGGCGGCCACTGCCGACCAGTCCACCGCGGCGTGCGCGGTCCGCGGTGTGAACCCGGCCATCGCGCCCGCCGCCGTCAGCAGCTGCTCTTGGTCGAGTGGGTCCCCGGCCTTGACCCAGGTCTCGTCGGCGGCCTCGGTCAGGCTGATGCCGTCCGTCCGCGCCGCGAAGCGGTGTCCGGGCTGCACTCGCAGTACCCCGCCGTCCCGCCGTGCTGGATGCCGTTCGCCGGGCACACGCCCGCGGTACACGCCTGGTCGGCTTCTGCAGCGGCGCCTTCACACTGGCCGAGGCCGGAGTCCTCGACGGGCGCAGGGCCACCGCGCACTGGCAGTGGGCGGACTCCTTCCGGGCCCGCTTCCCCTCTGTCCAGCTCGAAGCGGACGTGCTGTTCGTGGACGACGGCGACATCCTCACCGCGGCAGGAAGTACGGCTGCGCTCGATCTCGGGTTGCATCTGGTTCGCCGCGACTACGGCGCCGAGGTCGCCAACTCGGTGAGCCGGCGACTGGTCTTCGCGGCGCACCGGGACGGCGGGCAGCGGCAGTTTGTGGAGCGCCCCATACCCGACCTGCCGGACGAGTCCCTGGCCCCTGTACTGGCCTGGGCACAGGAACGGTTGGACGCACCGCTCACTGTGTCCGGCCTCGCGTCGCGTGCGGCGGTCAGTCCCGCGACGCTGCATCGCCGCTTCCAAGCGCAACTGGGCACGACGCCGCTGACCTGGCTCACGGGGGAACGGCTGGCCCTGGCATGCCGGTTGATCGAGCGAGGCGAGTCCCGTTTCGAGGTGGTCGCGCGGCGCAGTGGACTTGGCACCGCCGCCAATCTGCGCATGCTGATGCGCCGCCAGACAGGCATCACGCCGTCGGTGTACAGGCGCCGGTTCGGGCCGGAGGCGAATTGACAGCCGGCGCCGCCGTGGACGGTCGTCCGGCCTTTCGCCCGGTCGTCCGGCGGGCGCGCCCGGTCCAGCCGTGGATGTCGTACGGCCGGACCGGGCAGGGGTTTCGCTCTCTCCCCCGCCTGCGCCCGAGGGCCGTACCCGCCCTGGCCGACCGCCGAAACCGTCATGATCGGGCCTGAACGGGAACAGCCCCGACGACACCTCCTTCGGCGTACGGTCATCCGGCGTCTTCGATCAGTTCCTCTAGGGAGGCGTCTTCCGGTACGCCCTGGCCCACGTCCCAGTGCTCGGCGAGGCGGCCGTCCTCGATGCGCCAGATGTCGACCACCACGGCGGGCTGCGCGTCCGGTGCGGGCCGGGCCACGCTGTGTGTCCAGACCTGGTCGCCCTCGGCCACCATGCGCCGGACCGTCAGTGAGAATCCGGGCATGGCCGCGGCGACGCCCGAGAACGACTCGACGGTTCGGTCTCGGCCGGTGCCGACACCGTGGTGGTGGTTGACGAAGTCCTCGGTGAGCAGCTGCCGGGCCCGGTCGAAGTCCTTGTCGTTGTAGAACAGTCCGATGTACTCGGCCACGAGGTCTTTGTTGGCCTGCAGGGACTTCTCTGATGAGTTCACTGAGTTCGCTGAGTTCGCTGAGTTCGCTGAGTT
Source organism: Streptomyces luteolus (assembly GCF_029968015.1). Taxonomy (GTDB): domain Bacteria; phylum Actinomycetota; class Actinomycetes; order Streptomycetales; family Streptomycetaceae; genus Streptomyces; species Streptomyces luteolus. Next base: position 65,521 of record NZ_JASCIS010000039.1, on the reverse strand, counting down.
CACTGAGTTCATTCCTTCACCGGTATCACGATCGAATGGCGCCCTGCGGTGCGTTCTGTGGAAGGTGGCCGAAAGCGGGGGTGAGGACGAAGACCGAGGGCCACTGCGGGTGACGGCCGTTGGCTCATTTCGAGCGGCATTCCGAGGTAGGTGCGCGGCCCGGTGAGAGGCTCGCTTCCGTCCGCCTCGGCGCCAGGTAACGGAAGGAATGCATATGAAGCTCCGCCGCATCGGCCGCGAGGGACCCCAGGTCTTCCCTCTCGGCCTCGGCTGCATGGGCATGTCGGAGTTCTACGGCAGCACCCGGGAGTCGGAGTCGGTCGCGGTTATTCACCGTGCCCTCGACCTCGGTGTGAACCTGCTTGACACCGCCGACATGTACGGCATCGGGGAGAACGAGCGCCTGGTCGGGCGTGCCGTCGCCGACCGACGCGACCGCGTGGTCCTGGCCACCAAGTTCGGAGTGGTCCGCGCAGGAAACCCCGAGGGGCGCGGGATCAACGGCAGCCCGGAGTATGTGCGTACCGCCTGCGACGCTTCTCTCTCCCGCCTCGGTGTGGACCACATCGACTTGTACTACCTGCACCGCCGCGACCCTCAAGTGCCGATCGAGGAGACCGTCGGTGCGATGGCCGAGCTGGTGCGGGCCGGGAAGGTGCGCTGGCTCGGGTTGTCCGAGGTGAGCGCGCAGACCCTGCGCCGGGCGTGCTCGGTGCATCCGATCTCCGCGTTGCAGAGTGAGTTCTCGCTGTTCAGCCGGGGCATCGAGGAGAGCGTGCTGCCGGCGGCCCGGGAGCTCGGTACTTCCCTGGTCGCGTACGCCCCGATCAGCCGGGGCCTGCTCGGCGGTGCGCTGCCGCCCTCTGATGAACTGGCCGCCGACGACTTCCGTCGGGTCGCGCCCCGCTTCATCGGTGAGAACGCGGAGCGGAACGCACGCCTTGTGGCCGAGGTCAAGGTGATCGCCGACCGGGCCGAGCTCAGCCCGGCCCAACTCGCCCTGGCGTGGCTGCTCGCGCAGGGCGAGGACATCGTGCCGATTCCGGGCACCAAGCGGCTTCGCTACCTGGAGGAGAACGTGGCCGCGGCCGGCGTGGAGCTGCCTGTGGAAGCTCTTACGGCCCTGGAGTCCGCTGTCCCGCCCGGCGCGGTGCACGGCGAGCGGTACCCGGACATGTCGCACATCGACGGCTGATCCCCCCTTCCTTCTGGTCCTGTCCGGCGGATCTGGGCTCAGATGAGGAACTGGTCGTGGTCCACCCGCCGGGAGCGGTTGTGCAGTTCGCCGTTCTCGCGCACCAGTACGTCGTGCACCAGGCAGCTCGGGGCGATCTCGGGCTCCCGGACTCCGGGCCTGGTGGTCGCCACGAGCGCGTAGAACGTGCTGTGGACGCTGCCGTCGTCCTGCGGCTCCAGGTCGATCATGCTGAACCAGTGGCGGCGCTGCACCGGGTCGGTCTCGAACCGCTTGTGGAACTCGTACAGGTCGGCAGTGATGCCGGTACGGGTTCGGGACGGCTCGCAGCCCGGCGTGTGGGCGAACTCGGCGTCTTCGGTGAACGTCTCGGCGTAGCCTTCCAGTTTCCGTGCGTCGAGCAACTGCGCCTGGCGCGCGTAGAACTGCTGGACCTCCACGTACAGCTCGTGCTTGTTGCGGACCTGGTCGTTCAGTGCACGCTCCTTGCTCGCGCGCTCGTCGGGCGTGCGCTCGTCCGGTGTGCTGCTGCGCATGCTCGTCATGCCTGACCCCTTTCGGTGGAGGGTGCCGAGCCGGTCCTGCTGTGCCGTCGGCCCCGTCACCGTCGGGCGCGTGTGTCCAAGTCCCCTCGAAGTTCGCTCGAACGCGCCTCGGGCCCCGGACCGCTGCGGCACGGCTCCGGCACGGCTCCGGCACGGCTCCGGTCGGACTCAGGTGCTCTGTGCCTTCCAGTCCACTTGGATTCGGGTTCGAGACCCCCCGGCCAGCGTGGAGTTCGGTTCGCAGGCAAAGGCCGATACACCCGGGCTGTCACGGCAGGCCCGAGAGAGGACTGATCATGGGGGACGGCACGCGGCGCGTGGCGCTGGTCACCGGAGCGACCAGTGGCATGGGCCTGGAGATCGCCAAGAGCCTGGGCCGGCAGGGCATCAGCGTCTACCTCTGCGCACGGCACCACGAATCCGTGGCTGCCACCGTCAAGGAGCTGCGCGACCAGGGCATGGACGTGGACGGGCGGTCCTGCGACGTGCGGGTGCCGGAGCAGATCCGGGAGCTCGTGGACGCGGCTGTCGAACGCTTCGGCCCGATCGACATCCTGGTCAACAACGCGGGCCGGCCCGGCGGTGGCAGCACCGCCGAGATCGAGGACGAGCTCTGGTTCGACGTCATCAACACCAATTTGAACAGCGTCTTCCTCGTCACCAAGCAGGTGCTGACCCGGGGCGGCCTCAAGGACAAGACTTGGGGCCGGGTGATCAACATCGCGTCCACCGGCGGCAAGCAGGGCGTCGTCCACGCCAGTCCGTACTCGGCCTCCAAGCACGGCGTCGTCGGCTTCTCCAAGGCGCTCGGCCTGGAGCTGGCCAGGACCGGCATCACGGTGAACGCGGTCTGTCCGGGGTTCGTCGAGACGCCGATGGCCGAGCGTGTGCGTGAGCACTACGCGGCGATCTGGGGCGTGGACGAGGAGGAGACTCATCGGCGGATCAGCGCCCGCGCGCCGATCGGCCGTTACGTGGAAGCCGGCGAGGTCGCGGCGATGGTCGACTACCTGGTCGGCGAGGGCGCCAACGCGGTGACCGCCCAGGCCCTGAACGTCTGCGGCGGTCTCGGCAACTACTGAGCCGGCCCGTCCACCACCAGGCGCGGAGGGTGCCGTGACGGAGCATCAGCGATCCAGGGGTCAGCCGGAGATGAGCCAGACCTCGGCCCACGGCCGGGACGTTCGCGGCCAGGACGCCCCCGTCGGCACGAGCATCGGCACCGGCGGCCCCACCGAACAGCAGCGGCATCCGGACGGCGGGGCCCGGTCCGCCCTCGAGACCGTCGGCGAGAACGCGCTGCGGCTGCTCGGCGGCCTCACGCGGTCCCCGAGCGCACCGCGCATCGAGACCAACGGGGTGAGCGTGCACCGAGGCCAACGGGTGAGCGTGCGCCTGGAGTGGCCGGCCGCGACGGTGGCCGCTCCCTACTGAAGCTGATGATCCCGGTCAACGCGGACTGTGACGGCAGCGTCGCCGAGGTCCTCAAGGAGGGCGGCGATCCGGTCGAGTTCGAGGAGCCGCTGTTCGTGATCGCACCGCTCACCGGCTCCTGAGCGAGCCCGCGCTCCCCCGCCCGCACCTCTCTCTCCTCCGCCTCTCTCCTCCACCTCTCTCCTCCCCCCCCTCCTGCTCTTCTCTCCACTCCATGACTGCAAAGGAAACGCACTGACATGTGCAGTTCGACTGTGACGGTAGCGACGGCCCAGGACGGCCCGCGATGACCCGCCGTGTCGTCATCACCGGTATCGGCGTACGGGCCCCGGGTGGCAAGGGCGTGAAGGAGTTCTGGTCCACGCTGAGCGGCGGCCGGACCGCCACCCGCAGGATCACGTTCTTCGACCCGTCGCCCTATCGCTCCCAGGTCGCCGCCGAGGCGGACTTCGACCCGGTGGTCGAGGGGCTCACGGCGGCGGAGGCCGACCGCATGGACCGGGCCACCCAGTTCGCGGTGGTGTGTGCCGACGAGGCCGTCCAGGACAGCGGGTTGGATCTCACCGCCCTGGACCCGTACCGCGTGGGCGTCAGTCTCGGCAGCGCGGTCGCGGCCGCCACGAGTCTGGAACGCGAATATCTGAACCTCTCCGGCGGGGGCCGGAACTGGGAGGTGGACCCCGCCGGGCTCTCCCCGTACATGTTCGACTACATGGTGCCGAGCGTGATGCCGGCCGAGGTGGCGTGGGCGGTGGGTGCCGAGGGCCCGGTGGCGATGGTCTCCAACGGCTGCACCTCAGGGCTTGATTCGGTCGGCCACGCGGTGCAGCTGATCCGCGAGGGCAGCGCCGACACCATGGTGGCGGGTGCCTCCGACACTCCGATCACGCCGATCGTGGTGGCCTGCTTCGACGCCATCAAGGCGACCACGCCGCGCAACGACGCCCCGGAGGAGGCCTCGCGCCCGTTCGACGGCTCCCGCAACGGCTTCGTGCTCGCCGAGGGAGCGGCCATGTTCGTCCTTGAGGAGTACGACAGCGCCAAGCGCCGCGGCGCGCCGATATATGCCGAGGTCACCGGGTACGCGACCCGCTCCAACGCCTTCCACATGACCGGTCTGAAGCCCGACGGGCGGGAGATGGCCGAGGCGATCCGGGTCGCCCTGAACGAGTCCCGGGCCGATCCGACGGCCGTGGACTACATCAACGCGCACGGCTCGGGGACCAAGCAGAACGACCGGCACGAGACCGCCGCGTTCAAGCGCAGCCTCGGCCCGCACGCCTACGCCACACCGGTCAGCTCGATCAAGTCGATGGTCGGGCACTCGCTCGGGGCCATCGGCTCTCTTGAGATCGCCGCGTCGGTGCTCGCCATCCAGCACGACGTGGTCCCGCCCACGGCCAATCTGCACATCAGTGACCCGGAGTGCGACCTCGACTATGTGCCGATCACCGCTCGGGAACACCGGGTGGACACCGTACTGACGGTGGGCAGCGGCTTCGGCGGCTTCCAGAGCGCGATGGTGCTGCGCGACCCGGAGGAGGCGGCATGAGTACCTCGGAGGAGGAGCGGGCCATGGGCGGCGGGATCCCGTCGGCTGTTCGGCAAACCGTCCGGGATGCCGCCCGAGAGGACGGTCCGGCGGAGACGGCGCGGAGCGGGAGCTCCCCGGTGTACGTGACCGGCATCGGTGTCGCCGCTCCCAACGGCCTCGGCCTGGAACGCTATTGGGAGGCTGTCCTGGCCGGCCGCTCGGGCATCGTCCCGATCAGCCGCTTCGACACGTCGCGCTATCCGGCCCGTCTGGCCGGTCAGATCGAGGACTTCGACGCCTCCACGCATCTGCCGAGCCGGCTGCTGCCGCAGACCGATGTCTCCACCCGGCTCGCCCTGTCCGCCGCGGACTGGGCGATCGCCGACGCGGGCGTCGACGCGTCCTCCGCCACCGACTACGACATGGGCGTGGTGACCGCCAACGGCTGCGGCGGATTCGACTTCACCCACCGGGAGTTCAAGAAGCTGTGGAGCGAAGGCCCGCAGGCGGTGAGCGTGTACGAGTCGTTCGCCTGGTTCTACGCGGTCAACACCGGCCAGATCTCCATCCGCAACGGCATGCGCGGGCCCAGCAGCGCGCTGGTGGCCGAGCAGGCCGGCGGCCTCGACGCCCTCGGGCACGCCCGCCGCACCGTCGGCCGGGGCACTCCCTTGATGGTCACCGGGGGTGTGGACTCCGCGTTCGACCCGTGGGGGTGGGTCTCGCACCTGTCCAGCGGGCGGATCAGCCACGCCACCGACCCGGAGCGCGCCTACTTGCCGTTCGACAGGGAGGCCCGCGGCCAGGTGCCGGGCGAGGGCGGGGCGATCCTGCTGGTCGAGGATCCGGCCGCCGCCCGGGCGCGCGGGGCGCGCCGGGTCTACGGCGAGCTGGCCGGGTACGCCTCCACCTTCGACGCCGCCCCCGGCCGGGTGCGCGGGCGCGCGGCGCACCCCGCGCGCCCGCGTCGCGGAAGAGCTGCGGGGCTGCGCCGGGCGGCCCGGCTCGCTCTGACCGAGGCCGGGCTTGAGCCGCAGGACGTGGATGTGGTGTTCGCGGACGCGGCCGGTGTGCGTGATCTCGACCGTGTGGAGGCGGCGGCGATCCGGGATCTGTTCGGGGTGCACGGCGTGCCGGTCACCGCGCCCAAGGCGCTCACCGGGCGGCTCGGCGCGGGCGGCGGCCCGCTGGATGTCGCCACCGCGCTGCTGAGCATCCGGGACGGGGTGATCCCGGCCTCCGGTGCCACCGCCGACGTACCGGCCGAGTACGGCATCGACGTGGTGACCGGGGCTCCGCGGGAGATTCGCGTCCGCCACGCGCTGGTCCTGGCCCGGGGCCGATGGGGATTCAACTCGGCCGTGGTGGTCCGTGCGGCCACGACCTGATCAGCCATCAGAACCATGACCACACCGCTGTCCATGAGGAGTTGACCATGCAGAGCACCATCACCATGACCATCGACGACCTGCACCGCATCCTGGCCGACTGCGGGGGCGCGAGCGAGGACTGGCCGCGGGGCGCGGACGTGCACGACCGGCGCTTCGAGGAACTGGGCTACGACTCGCTCGCCCTGATGGAGGCCGCCGTGCGCATCGAGAAGGAGTACGGCACGCCTGTGCCGGACGAGCTGATCCCCACCCTCTCCACTCCTCGCGACGTGCTCGACCTGGTCAACGGCGCCAGGCCCGCGTGAGCCGCCGTCGAAACCGCGCGGCGCCGCCGGAACCGGGCGGCGGCGCGCGGGCCGAAACCATTCCAACGCCCCGGAGGGCCGTCGATCCATGACCGAACTGCGAGAGCACCGCACCAGGCACACCCGCGTCGTCGCGGCCCCCGCATCAACCCTCTACGGCCTGGTGGCCGATGTGACCCGGTGGCCGGTCGTCTTCGCCCCCACCCTGCACGTACGGCACCTGGAGCAGGACGGGCACCGCGAGCGCTTCCAGCTGTGGGCCCTGGTCAACGACCAGGTCAGGAGCTGGACTTCGCGGCGGGTCCTGGACCCGGGGCAGCTCACCGTGACGTTCCGCCAGGAGCACAGCGTGCCTCCGATCGCCTCGATGAGCGGTGCGTGGCAGTTCGCGCCGCGGCCGGACGGCGGTACGGCGGTGACCTTGATCCATGAGTTCACCGCGCACGACCCGGACGCGGCCGCCTGGATCACCGAGGGGGTGGACCGGAACAGCGACCGGGAGCTGGCCGCGCTGGCCCGGGTCGCGGAACTGCCGTACTCCCTGGACGAGTTGGTGTTCTCCTTCTCCGACCGGGCCGAGCTGTCCGGCGCGGCGGCGGACGCGTACGCGTTCGTGGACCGCGCGGATGCGTGGCCGCGGCGGCTGCCGCATGTGCGACGGGTGCGGTTGCACGAGAATCCGCCCGGGGTGCAGGACCTGGAGATGGACACGGTGACCGCGGACGGCAGCGCGCACACCACACGTTCCGTACGGCTGTGCTTCCCGTCCGAGTCGATCGTCTACAAGCAACTGGTGCCTCCCGCACTGCTGTTGGGGCACAGCGGAGCCTGGGAGTTCGCTCCGGACGGGGCGGGCGGCGGCGTGGTGCTCGCCCGGCACACGGTCGCGATCGACCCGGCCGCCGTTGCCGGGGTCCTCGGCGAGGGCAGCACGCTCGGGGAGGCGCGTACGTATCTGCGCGAGGCACTGGGCGCCAACAGCCGCACCACTCTCGCCCACGCGGCCGCCTACGCCGCCGGGCGCGCGACAGCGGGCGAGCCGGGAGAGCCCGCGTCCGAGGGTGCCCGGTGACCGCCGCGCCGGGCGGGACCGGCGGCGCCGTCGTCGATGCGCGGCTCGTCGAGGTGGCGGAGCAGGTGTACGTCTATGAGCAGTTGCCCGGAGGCTGGTGTGTGAGCAATTCCGGGGTGCTCACCGGGGCGGAGGGTGCGCTGGTGGTGGACACGCTGGCGACCGTGGGCCGGGCCGAGCGGCTGCGGGAGGCCGTGGACCGGCTGCGGCCGGGGCCGGCGCGCACGTTGGTCAACACGCACCATCACGGTGATCACACGTTCGGCAACCAGGTCTTCGGTCCCGGGGCGACGGTGGTCGCGCACGAGCGGACGCGTGCCGGGATGGTGTCCACCGGGCTCGCGCTGACCGGGCTGTGGCCGCAGGTGGAGTGGGGTGAGGTGCGGCTCTCGCTGCCGACGCTGACGTTCCGCGACCGGCTCACGGTGCATCTCGGGGAGCGGCGCGTGGAGTTGTTCTCCGTGGCTCCGGCGCACACCGACGGCGATGTGGTGGTGTGGCTGCCGGACGAGCGGGTGTTGTTCGCCGGGGACGTGGTGTTCTCGGGGGCGGCGCCGTTCTGCCTGTTCGGCACGGTCGCCGGGACGCTGCGGGCGATCGAGCGGCTGCGCGCGCTGCGGCCCCGGACGGTGGTGTCGGGGCACGGGCCGGTCACCGGGCCCGAGGTTCTCGACGACAACGCCCGCTATGTGCGCTGGATCCAGGAGCTGGCCGAAGCGGGGGCGGCGCGGGGTCTGACGCCGCTGGAGACCGCCCGGAGCGCGAACCGCGAGGAGTTCGGGCATCTCCTGGACGCGGAGCGCATCGTCGGCAATCTGCACGTCGCGTACGCCGAACTGGCCCGCCCGGCGGGGTCCGATGCCCCGGGGCGAGCCGCGGCGGCCGGGCCGCAGCCGCCGTTGGACCCACTGGCCGTCTTCCACGAGATGGTCGCGTTCAACGGGGGCCACCTGCCGACCTGCCTGGCTTGACGCGCTCGACTTCCCTACCGGAAAGGACTTCCACCGTGGAGACGGCAACTCCTCAGCAGCCCCGCCGGTCACGCCCGGCCGCTCGGTCCCGGACCTTGCGCCGGACCGCCGCGGCCGCCCTCACGGCCGCCCTGCTCGGCGGCTGGGTGGCGGTGAACGCCGGCGGCACGGACGACGGCCCGCGGCCGTCGGCGGCGGCCGGGGCCGAGGGCGGCAAGGGCCGCGTCACGACCGAGTTCGGCGCACCGCAGCGCCTCGGCGACGGCACCATGCGGGTGTACTCGCAGCGCCGCGGCTCCCGCCCGCTCGCCCTCGGCTACACCTTCTCCGCGGACACGCTGCGCGACCTCCCCGAGGACGGCGACGGCAAGCTCTGCTACGACGTGAACGGCGACGGCACGGTGGACCGGGCCACGGAGTGCGTGGATGAGGTCGAACTGGCCCTGGACCTGCCGAAGGGGTTCCAGAAACATGTGCGAACCCCTTTCAAATGGGCCCAGTTGACGTGGGATCCGCGCGGTCACCCGCCGGACTACTACAGCGTTCCGCACTTCGACTTCCACTTCTACATCCAGGACGAGGCGGCGGTGCGCCGCATCCGCACCGGCCCGTGCCGAGGGATCATGAACTGCGACGACCTCAAGACGGCCCGCGAGCCGGTGCCGGAGCGGTACATGCCCGACCGGTACATGGACATGGGCGCGGTGGTGCCTCAGATGGGCAACCACCTGATGGACATGGACGCGCCGGAGATGCACGGCAAGCCCTTCACCCAGACGTTCATGTACGGCGCCTACGACGGTGAGATCACCTTCTACGAGCCGATGGTCGACAAGGCGTGGATCGAGGGGCTCTCCCAGGGCCGCGAGGGTGGCTGCGAACCGGTCGAACTGCCCGAGGAGTGGGCCGTTTCGGGCTGGTATCCGACCAAGTACTGCCTGGACTACCGCTCCGGCACCCGCCAGTACACGGTCTCCCTCGCGGACTTCGTCCACCGGGACGCGTCATGACCCCGCAGCCGGGGGTGGACTGCGGGCCAGCGCCCGGGGCCCGTGCGGGAGCGGGGCAGGACGGCGCCGCCGAGGGCGGCCTCGACCCTGCCCTCTTCCGCGGCGCCATGGCCCGGTTCCCCACCGGCGTCGCCCTCGTCACCACCCATGACCAGGACGGCGGGCCGCACGGCTTCACCGCGAGTTCGCTCTGCTCGGTGTCGCTGCACCCGCCGATGCTGCTGGTCTGCCTGGCCACGTCGGCGCGCTGCTTCCGGGTCTTCGCGCAGAGCCCCCGGTTCGCCGTCAGCGTGCTGCGAGAGGGGCCCGAACACGCCGAGCTGGCCCGGCGGTTCGCCGGCAAGGGCCTGGACAAGTTCGCGGGCGGCGGCTTCGTGACCACCCCGCGCGGGGGCACCGTACTGGCGGGGGCCCTTGCGGTCGTGGAGTGCGCGGTGCGGCGCCGGGTCGACGCGGGCGACCACGTGGTCCTCCTCGGTGAGGCGGAGCATGTGACCCTGCCGGGGCACAGCGGCCGCCCCGCGGTCTACGTCGACCGCGGCTTCGGCGCCCTGTGCGGCTCCGGCTGTGCCGGGACCGGATAGGTCCTCCGGTCACGAGGAGCCGTAAACCACCCAGCTCGACCGGGCGGCACACCGCCCGGGCCTCCGACCCGTCACGAAAGGCGTCGCCCCATGTCGTTCCACGCGTCGCTGCGGCCGATCACCGTCGATGACGACGCTCTGCGGGCCCACTTGGAGAGCGCCGAGGTGCCCGCGTTGCTGATGACCGTGGCGCACCTGAGCGGCGACCTGTCCGTGCTCCGCGAGGATCTGCGCACCGCCGGCTGGCTCTTCGCCCCGCAGGGCGGGCTCTCCGCCGAGCAGCAGGCCGCGGTGCGGGAAGCCGCGTTCCGCGCGCTCGTCCGCTACCGGCAGGCCGGCAGCGTGCCTCCGCCGCCGCCCGACCGGGAGACGCTGCGCCGGATCAGCGGCTGGGCCATGGGGGGCGGCACGGAGGATCTGCTGCCGCTGCTCGCCGAGGAGATTGTGCTGCCCGGTGAGGACCCGAGGGCACCCGGCTGGCGAGCACAGGACCTCACCGCGCGCGCCGGTACGCCCCGGCGCTCCGGTGCCCCGGACGGCGTACGGGTGTCGGTCATCGGCGCCGGAATGAGCGGACTCCTCGCCGGGTACCGGCTGGGCCAGGCGGGCGTGCCGTTCACCATCTACGAGAAGAACGCCGATGTCGGCGGGACCTGGCTGGAGAACCAGTACCCGGGCTGCCGGGTCGACGTGCCCAGCCACCTCTACAGCTATCCGTTCGCCAACCGCTCCGACTGGCCCGACTACTTCTGCACCCAGGACCAACTGCTGCAGTACTTCCAGGAGTTCGCGAAGGTCCACGGCCTGTACGAGCACATCCGGTTCGACACCGAGGTGGGCGCGGCCCATTGGGACGAGGAGCGGTCCTCCTGGGAGTTGCGGCTGCGCGGCCCGGACGGCGCGCGGACCGTGCGGAGCGAGGTCCTGGTGAGTGCGGTCGGACAGCTGAACCGGCCCAGGCTGCCGGACATCCCCGGCCGTGAGCGGTTCTCCGGTCCGGCGTTCCACTCCGCCCGCTGGGACCACGGCGTAGCGCTCGCCGGCCGTCGCGTGGCCGTCGTCGGCACGGGCGCCAGCGCGTACCAGTTCATTCCGGAAGTGGCGCGAACGGCGGGCGAGTTGACCGTGTTCCAGCGCACCCCGCCGTGGCTGCGGCCCACCCCGCACTATCACGACGCGGTGCCGAGGAGCACTGCCTGGCTGTACGAGCACATCCCCTACTACGCGGCCTGGCACCGCTTCTGGCTGTTCGCGCCCGGGCTGCGGGGCGTCCTGGAAGGCTGGGTCGTGGACCGGGACTACCCGCCCACCGAGCGCGCGGTCTCCGGGACCAACGACGCGTTGCGCGCCACGCTCACCCGCCACATGGAAGCCCAGTTGTCCGATGCGCCTGAGCTGCTGCCGAAGGTCCTGCCCGACTATCCGGTGGGGGCCAAGCGTGTACTCCGGGACAACGGGATATGGCTCAGAACACTGCGGCGCGACCATGTCTCGCTGATAACCGAGGACATTTCCGAGATCACCGAGAAGGGTGTGCGGACCGCTGACGGGGCTCTGCACGAGGCCGATGTACTCATTTACGGAACCGGGTTCACCGCTTCCAGTTTTCTGGCGCCGATGCGTATCACCGGAATCGGCGGGATCGATCTGCACGCCCTGTGGGACGGTGACGCCCGCGCCTATCTGGGCCTGACGGTCCCCGGATTCCCCAATCTTTTCTGCCTCTACGGCCCGAACACCAACCTCTCCGGGCAGGGAGGCAGCATTTTCTACTTCTCCGAGTGTGGCGTGACCTATCTTCTCGACGCGGTGCGGCTTCTCCTTGAAACCGGACGGCGGTCCCTGAACGTGAAGAAGGACGTACACGACGCGTACAACGCCTGGGTGGACCGGGCCAATACGGAGCGGGCCTGGGGGTGGTCCGGGGTGAGCAGCTGGTTCACCAACGACAAGGGGAGAACGGCGCAGAACTGGCCTTTCACAGCCCAGGAGTACTGGCGCCGCACCCGCCGTGTCGACCCCTCGGACTACGAGGCCCCGACGCGTCGTCAGGACAGCCACTAGGAGAACGAGAAAGGGACCATGGACCACGAGGAGAACAGGGAAGACGCCGCCCACGACGGACGCCCCTTACCGGAGGCGTCCGCGGCCGGCTTCGAGCCGGTACGGAGCATCGCCGCGCCGTTCCGACCGGTGCGGGTCACGCCGGACGACCCCCGCTATCCCGAGCTCGTCATCGGGAACGACAAGCGCTGGGTCGCCGCACCCGAGTACATCCAGGTCGTCGGCAACTCCGACCAGGTGCTGCACGCCGTGGACCGGGCCGCCCGTACCGGCCGACGGGTCTCCGTCCGCGGCGGCGGCCACAGCTACGCGCCGTTCGTCTACCACCCCGAGGCCGACGTCATCATCGACCTGTCCCTGATGTACGACGTCTACTACTGCAGGCAGCGCCGGGCTTTCGCCGTCGAGGGCGGGGCCCAACTGGGCCGTATCTACGAGTGGTTGTTCAAGGGGTGGGGAGTGACCCTGCCGGGCGGGGTGTGTCCCGGAGTCGGCATCGGCGGCCATGCGAGCGGCGGCGGGTACGGGCTCCTGTCCCGCAAGTTCGGCTATGTGGTGGACCACCTGGAGGCGGTGGAGATGGTGGTCGTCGGGCGCGACCGCCGGGCCCGCCGGGTCACCGCGTCCCGCGATCCCGAGGACCCCCACCACGACCTGTGGTGGGCCGTCACCGGTGGCGGCGGCGGCAACTTCGGCATCGTCACGCGCTACTGGTTCCGCTCCCCGGGCTGCCGCGGCGCGGACCCGTCCGAGCAGTTGCCGCGCCCGCCCAAGGACGTCCTCCTGAGCGTCGTCCCGGTGCCCTGGGCCGACCTGGACCGCACCGGCTTCACCCGCCTGGTGCGCAACTTCGGCACGTGGCACGAGCAGAACATGGACCCCGGCTCTCCGTACGCCTCGCTGACCGGCGTGGTCTTCCTCCAGCACAAGGCGTCGCAGAGCATCAACATCCTCACGCAGATGGACGCCGGGGTGCCCAACGCCGAGGCGCTGCTGACCGGTTACCTCTCGGCGCTCACCCAGGGCACCAAGGCCGCCGTCCCGCCGGTGCAGAGACTTCGCTGGCTGGAGGCGACCGAGCTGATAGGCACCAGCAATCCCACCCTGATGACCAGCCCCGCGATGCGCAGCGGAGTCAAGACCGCGTACATGCGCAAGGGCTTCACCGACGCCCAGATCGGCACGCTCTACGAGCAGATGACCCGCGACGACTACGCCAATCCGCACGCGACTCTCCAGCTCACCGGGGTGGCCGGCGGCCGGATCAACGCCGTCGCCCCGCACGCCACCGCGTCCGTGCACCGCGACTCGGCGTTCCTCGCCCTGTTCGAGAACTACTGGATGGACCCGCGCGAGGACGAGCAGCACATGGGCTGGCTCCGTGACATCTTCCACACCGCGTTCGCGGAGACCGGCGGCTACCCGGTGCCGGGCGAACAGTCCGACGGCTGCTACATCAACTCCCCGGACACCGACATCCGTGACCCCCGGTACAACAGGTCCGGGGTGCCGTGGCACGCCCTCTACTACAAGGACAACTACCGCAGGCTCCAGCAGGTGAAGGCGCGGTTCGATCCGACGGACTTCTTCCGCCACGCGCAGTCCGTCGAACTTCCCGAAGGATGCTGACGCGGTTCGCACGGACACCGACGCCCTGACGGGGCCCGCGGCGGACGCTCCGCGGGCCCCGATCGTGTCACGGCCGGGACGGGCCGTACGGGCAGGGGACGGGATCAGCCTCCTCCGGCGGCCTCGGACGTGGAGACCGTGCAGCTGGACACCGTCGCCTCGGCGCCCTGCCCGAAGAGCCGGGCGGCCGCCTCGCTCCGGTGGTCGGCGAAGGTCTGCGGCGTGGGCGGCCCCTTCGCGGGACTGTAGTAGTGCCCCTGCCGGGAGGTGAGCCGCACCAGGCCGGAGTCCACGCGCCCCGGAAGCGACCCGTCGAGGACCGTGAACAGGGCGACGCCGGGGGCGAACTGGCGCGGTTCGGCCAGGGTGTCCTCGCCGCCGTGGTCGAGTATCAGATGCTCACGGCCGGCGAGGCGGTGGCCTATCCGGTCGACCCGGAAGACCTCCTCGCCCTCCAGGAGGTAGCGGACGGTTCCGGCGGCGCGGTCGTACGACACCCGGCAGTGGTGCACGTCCTGCGGTGAGCGGTCGGCGACCGGGACGGCGTAGAGGAACGCCGCGTAGTCGCCGAGCTGCGGGCGGCCGAAGGGAAGCCTCTCGTAGACGACGTACACCTTGGTGTTGGTGAGGAAGAACTCGATGCCGACGAAGCTCTCGAAGTCCACGATCGGCGCCGAGACCGAGGCCAGCCGCAGGTCGCTGTCCGGGTCGCGCACCGCGGTACCGAAGGGGTGCGCGGCGGTGCCGTAGGTGCGCCCGGAGAGCACCGTGTCGAAGTGGAGCACCTGCCCGCGGACCGCGTCGAAGCCGGGCGTCCCGCTGCCGGCGGTCTCGTTGGCGTAGGCCAGGAATTTGACGTGGTCGATCTCGCCGGGCAGGTCGGCGCCGTTGACGTGGTCCTGCCCGAGGGTGCGGACGAACGCGGGCTCTCCCGTGGCCGGGTTGACGCCGCCGGCGACCACCCGCAGGCCCTTTTCGGAGGTGGTCACGTGGCCGTCGTCGCCGATGTAGGGCCCTTGCCCGTAGTACCACCAGCGAGCGCCCGGGCCAGTCGTGGTGAAGCCGCTGGTGAAGTCGGCGTCCCAGACGACCTTCTCGCCTGCACCGTCGGTCATGCGCTCGTCCTTCCGTCCGGACCGGTATGTGGTGTACGGGATGCCGGCTCGCCCGGCGGTGCGCCGCGCAGGCCGCGGACCAGCGCGTCGGTCTGGTCCGCGAGCATCTTCTGGCTCACGGCGGCCTCGGCGACCGAGACGGAGGCGTGGAACGTCCCCGGGTAGTAGCCGATCTCGGTGCGCACCCCGGCCTGGATCAGCCGGTGCGCGTAGGTGATCGCCTCGTCCCGGCCCGGGTCGTACTCGCAGACGCAGACGTACGCGGGAGGCAGCCCGGACAGGTCCGGTGCCCGTGCCGGGGCGGCGTAGGGCGGCACCTCGTTCGCGCCGGGCCGGTGTCGCGGACCCAGGTAGAAGCCCCAACTGGCCTGCGCGCAGGCGCGGTTCCACTTGGGTGTGTCGGTGAAGGACCGGGCCGACACCGTCTCCAGGCGGTCGTCGAGCTCCGGCCACATCAGGCACTGGAAGCGGAGCGCCGGCCCGCCGCGGTCGCGGGCGAGCAGGGCGAGTGCCGCGGCGAGGCCGCCACCGGCACTCTCTCCGCCGACCCCGAGACGCGCGGGGTCCACGCCGAGGTCCGCCGCGTGCTCCGCCGTCCAGCACAGGGCCGCGTACGCGTCGTCGAGGCCGGCGGGGTAGGGGTGCTCGGGAGCCAGACGGTAGGCCACCGCCACCACGACGGCACCGGTACGGTCCGCCAGGCGCTGCACCGTGGGCCGGATGGCGTCCACGTCGCCGCACACGAAGCCGCCCCAGTGCAGGTACAGCAGCCCGGGGCCGGGCTCCGTGCCCCGGCGGGCGGGGCGGTGGACCCTCAGCCGGACGGGCGGGGCGCCGTCCGGGCCCGGGGCGGTGGCGTCGAACTCCTCGACGGAACCGAGGGGTTGGTAGGCGGGCCGGCGCCCCGCGATGGCGCGGACCGCGGCCCGCGCGGCGAGCGGGTCGGTGTAGTCGACCGGCGCCAGGCGGTCCGCCCAGGACGCCAGCTCGGGGTCGTAGTCGTAGGCCACTGCAGTCACCTCGGTGCGGTCGCTTCGTGGTGCGTGCCGGGCGGGACCGGTGGCCCGGCCCGGCAGCGGCTCAGAAGCCGATGACGAGCTTGCCCCGGGAGTGGGCGCCGGCGAACTGCTGCGCCGCCTCGACAGCCCGGGTGAACGGGTGCAGGTCGACGCGTACCTCCAGCTCCCCCTCGGCCGTGCGCCGCACGAGCTCTTCCAGTTGCCCGATGCCCTGCTCCACTCCCACGTAGGCGGCCGTGACCTCGCGCTCGAACCGCGGCGGGCCGCCCAGCGTGGAGACGAGGAGTCCGCCGTCCTTGGCGGCTGCCGCGGTGGCGGCGAGCCCGGGCCCCGCGTTGACCAGGTCGACCACCACGTCCACACCGGCGGGGCGCAGCCGGCGCGCTTCCTCGGCGACTTCCCTGCTGGTGTAGTCGATGGTCGCGACGGCCCCGAGGCGGCGCAGGTACTCCTCGTCCTCGGGCTTGCCGGTGGCGAGCACCTCGGCGCCGGACCGGGTGGCGAGCTGGAGCAGGTAGGACCCGACGCCGCCGGGTGCGCCGATCACCAACACGCTCTGTCCGGGCTTGAGTTGGGCCGCGTCGTGGGCTGCGGCGGCGGTCATGGCGGCCTGCGGCAGCGCTGCGGCGGCCTCCGGCGGGAGCGCGGGCGGGCGGCGGAGGAGGTTCGGTCCGTCGGCGGCCAGTGCGTACTCGGCGACGGTGCCGAAGTGCGGGTAGGTGAACGCCACGACCTCGTCCCCCACGGCGAACCGGGTGACGCCCTCGCCCACGGCCTCCACCGTGCCCGCGGCGTCGAGTCCGGGATGGAAGGGGTGTTCTATGGGCATCTGCTCGCGGAACTCGCCCGTGGTGAGCCGGATGTCCAGGGCGTTCAGGGCGGCGGCCCGCACCTTGATCAGAACCTGTCCGGCCGCGGGTACGGGCCTGGGCACATCGGTGATGGTCAGTTGCTCGACCGGGCCGTAGGAGGATGCGGTAAGGGCCTTCATGGCGGTGTTTCCTTCGCGTTGAAGAGGAGTGCGTTCTTACGGGAGTTCGGGACGGGTCACTCGCGCACCCGTTCCCAGCAGAGCCGCCGCCGCTGCGGCCGCCCGCCGATCATGGCGGTGCCGTACAGAACGAGCCGGTCCCCGTCCTGCTCCAGCTCGCGGATGAGGTCCTGGCCCACCATGTGGCCGTGGGCGCTGACCGCGACGTGGTGGACCACGGTGCGCTCGCCGGTCAGGCGCCACCGCCCCGCGTAGCCCATGAACGTCTCGTGCTGCCGGGCAGGGGCCGCTTCGCCGGACTGCGGCCCCGGCGCGGCGGGCGCGGGGGGTCCGGTCCGCATCATGCTGACCGCCATGTGCCCTTGTCCGTCGTAGAGCAGGAGTCCTGCGGGGGCCGGGCCGAGCGGTCCTTCGCCGGCGCCGCCCGTGTCGTCCACGTCGTCGTACGAGACCAGCCGCCAGGTGCCTGCCAGCTCGGCCAGCGTCGGCGCGGGCTGCTCGGCGTTGCGGTCGTTCACTGGTGGAGCCCCCTCCGGACGGTGTAGCGGGCCACGTCGATGCTCGCGCCCTGTCCGAAGAGGCGGTTGGTCTCCGCGCTCTTGTCGTCCAGGAATTCCTGTGGCTCCGGCGCCGGGGCGGACTGGGCGAAGTAGAAGTCCTCCGCGCTGGAGAGGCGTACGAGACCGGCTCCGGCCCGGCCCGCGGGCGCGCCGTCGAGGAGGCTGAACAGGCCGATGCCGCCGTTGAGTTGGCGCGGAGCCACCGCGGCATCGGCACCTCCGTGGTCCAGGACGGGGTGCTGCGGCGGAGCCAGCCGGTATCCCAGGCGTGCCACGCGGAAGACCTCGTGGCCGTCGATGAGCCAGCGCGCCAGGCCCGCTGAGCGGTTGTAGTGCAGCGCGAGACGGTGGCGCCGGTCGGGCGTGCGCCGGGCGACGGGTATCGCGTAGGAGAACGACGCGTAGTCGCCGAGCTGTCGGCGGGCGAACGGCAGCCGTTCGTAGAAGGCGTAGATCCTGCGGTTGGTCAGGAAGAAGTCGACGACCAGAAGCGTCTCCGGGTCGAAGGCGTTGATCGCGGACGCGGCGAGCCGCAGGTCGTCCTCGGGATCGTGCACGGCCGCCCCGAACGGGTGGGCCGCTGTGCCGTAGGTGCGGCCGGACACCTCGGCCTCGAAGACCAGCTCTCCGTGGGGCGGGGCGTCGAAGCCCGGCAGGCCGGTCGAGGAGTGGTGCTTGATGTAGGCGAGCCACTTGACGTGGTCGAGCAGACCGGGAAGTCCGTGGCCGTTGTCCTGCTCCTGGGCGAGGGTGCGTACGAACGCGGGATCGCCCTGTGCGCCGACGCCGCCGGAGCACACGCGCAGGCCGCGCTCGCCGGTGGTGACGACGCCGTCGTCACCGATGTACGGGCCCGTCGCGGAGTGGTACCAGCGGGCTTCCGGCCCGGTGGTGGCGAAGCCTTCACTGAAGTCGGTGTGCCACAGCACCTTGTGCCGGTGGGCGCGGACTCCCTCCGATTCCCGTGCGTCCGAGACCGGCGGCTCCGGTGCCTGCGACAACTCCGAGTCCCCGGACTCCGGCTCCGGTAACTCCGGCTCCGGTAACGCCGACTCCCGTACGTCGGGCCCCGTTGCCTCCGGCTCGGGTGCTTCCTGCGCTCCCGGTGCCGTACGGGCGCTGTGCGGTTCGGGTACGTCCCGCTGGTGCGTCATGACCGTTCCATCTCCCCCTGTACCGCCTGGATGCCTGCCGCTGAGCTGCCTCCCACGCCACCCTCCCGTGGCGGAGTCCAAGACGGCTCGAAGGCTCGGCAGGGCCGTGCACCGTTTCAGGCCTCGCCCTCCCCCGCGATGCGGGCGGTGATCCGGGCCAGCCGTCGGCCCTGGAAGCCGGCGGCGACCAGCACCTCCTCGGTGGGGCCGCCGTCGCGCGAGGCGTGCGACGTGCCGTAAGGGTTGCCGCCGGCGGCATAGACGCTGGCGTCGGTGTAGCCGGGCGGAACGGTGATCGCGCCCCAGTGGTGCATGGTGTGGTACAGGGCGAGCAGCGTGGACTCGTTGCCGCCGTGGTCGTTGGCGGCGCTGGTGAAGCCGGTCACCGTCTTGTCGGCGAGCTCGCCCGCGGCCCACAGTCCGCCGGTGGTGTCCAGGAACTGCTTGAGCTGCGCGGCCACGTTCCCGAACCGCGTCGGAGTGCCGAAGGCGATGCCGTCGGCCCAGGTGAGGTCGTCGAGCGTGGCGAGCTCGACAGCGGCGGCGGCCTCTGTGTGCGCCCGCCACGCCGGGTTGGCGTCGATCGCGCTGTCCGGGGCGAGTTCCGCGACCCGGCGCAGGCGTACCTCCGCCCCGGCCTTTTCCGCTCCCTCGGCGACCGCCTGGGCGATCTGGTGCACGTTTCCGGTCGCGGAGTAGTAGATGACAGCAACGTTCAGGCTCATTTCGGACTCCTGCCCTCGTCGTCTGGAGCGGGCCGTGTGCTGCGCGGCTGCCGCCAAGAGGCGTGTCTGGTGACGTGTCTGGTGACGTGTCTGGTGTGCACTGCGGCGTGAGACAGGCGCGTCCGGCACCGTACGAGAACCTCGGCGGCCTGTCCTTCTCCCGTCCGAACCTCCTTGTGCGCAGGGGGAGTTGGGACGTGTCGGCGTCTGCGGCCCCGACACTAACCGGAACGCACTCCGGTTCGCAAGGGTTCCCGGCGCCACCCCCGCCTCTCCGGCGCGAAGCGGCACGTAGACTGCGCCGACCTCCCTCGTCCACGCCGACCGGCCTCCCGAGCAGGAAGTGAGGAACCACGGTGGACAGCCGCCGCTCCGCCCTGCCGCCCGAGTCCGACACGCCGGTCCCGCGGCCCCTGCTGCCGGTGGTCGGACAGCCCGCCCCCGAGCGCGTCGACGCCGCCCGCAACCGCCGCAGGATCCTCGCCGCGGCGGCCCGGATCGCGGCCACGCACGGTGTGCAGGGCCTCACCGTCGACCTGGTCGCCGGTGCGGCCGGGGTGGGCGTGGGCACGATCTACCGCCGCTTCGGCGACCGGGCGGGGCTCGTCTTCGCGCTGCTCGACGAGCACGAACGCTCCTTCCAGTCGGAGTTCATGGCGGGGACGCCGCCGCTGGGGCCGGGGGCCGAGCCGACGGCGCGCGTCCGGGCGTTCCTGCACGCCCTCGCCGACCGCCTGGAGGCGCAGTTCGAGCTGATGCTCGCGGCCGAGACCAGCGCGCCCGGGGCCCGGTACCGCAGCGGTCCGTACGCGGTCCACCACGCGCATCTGGTCGCGCTGCTCGACCAGGCCCGGCCGCCGGGGACGGACACGCACTTCCTCGCCGACGCGCTCCTCGCCCCTCTCTCCGCGTCCCTGATCGCCCATCAGCGACGGACACGAGGGGTCACGGCCCGGGATGTCAAGGCCGGGCTCGACGACCTGCTCCGCTGGTCGCTGGGCTGATCGAGGTTCTTCCAGCGGATATCGAGTCGGCTTGGACAACGGCGGACGACCGTCTGAGGCGCGCCAACCGACCGAGCCGAGCCGAGCCGTGGGTTGCCACGGAGACCAGTGAGGTACCGGGATGCTGGACCGATCCCCCGCCCGCTCCGCCACCACCGCGCCATCCGCGTCGACCCCAGCGACCGACATGACCGACGCCTCGACCACCGCCACTGCCACCGCCACCGGCGCTACCGACGCGACCTCCGCAACGGCCGATACCGGTGCGGGCGGTGCAGGCGGTGCAGGCGGTCCGGGCGGTCCGGGCGGTCCGGGCGGTCCGGGCTCACCCACCGCTCTGCAAGCCGCCCGTGTCGCCGCCCTCGCCGCCGAGCGCGCGAGCGCGGCGGAGAACGCGCGCCGGCTCGACGCGGACGTGGCCCGGGCCCTGGTCGAAGCGGGGTTCCCCCGACACTTCGTGCCCGCCGAGTGCGGCGGCGGCGCGGGGACGTTCCGGGAGCTGACACCGGCGGTGGCCGAGATCGGCCAGGAGTGCGCGGCCACCGCGTGGTGCGCCTCGCTGATGGCCAATCTCTCCCGGATGGCCGCGTTCTTGCCCGCGGACGGTTTCCGTGAGGTGTGGGCGGGCGGCCCCGACGCCGTCGTGGTCGGTTCTCTGACGCCGGCGGGGCAGGCGCGCAAGGTGCCGGGCGGCTGGCGCGTGAGCGGCCAGTGGCCCTACATCAGCGCGGTGGACTACGCGGATTGGGCGCTGGTGTGCGCCACGATCCCGAGCGAGGGCCGGCCGTCGGCCAAGGTGTTCGCGGTGCCCAGGGCGCGGTTCACCGCCACCGACACGTGGTTCACCATCGGTATGCGGGCGACCGGCAGCAACACCGTCACCGTCGAGGACATCCTGATCCCCGACTCGCGGTGCTTCGACCGCCAGGATCTGTTCACCGGCCGCGCCACCGGCTCCACGGCGCCCTGCCACTCGGTGCCGCTGGAGGCCGTCAACGGGTTGTCCTTCGCCGCCCCGGTGCTCGGCGCCGCGCGCGGGGCGCTCGGCGCCTGGTCCGCGTATTTCACCGACAAGGTCAGGGCACTCGCTGCCCGGCCGGGCGCCCCGCAGCCGGACCGGACTTCGGCGCACGCCACGCTGGCCCGGTGCGCCGCAGACGTCGATGCCGCGGGGCTGCTCCTGGAGCGCGCCGCGCTGGTCGGTGACAAGGGCGCGGCGGCCGGGCGCCTGGAGGTGACGCGCAATCTGCGCGACTGCTCCTACGCCGTCGAGCTGCTCGGGACGGCGGTCGACCGGCTCTTTCGCGCCGCGGGCACCACCGGGCAGTCCGAGACCCACCCGCTTCAGCGGTTCTGGCGGGACGTCAACTCCGCCGCCGGCCACATCGCGCTCCAGTTCCAGCCCGCGGCCGACGCCTACGCGACGGAAGGCCTGGGGATCTGAGCACAGCACAAGGGACAGGGCGCCCGATGACGACCCGGACAGTCCATACGAACGCGATCGACGGCGGTCGGCCGACAGCGGCGGCGGGCACGGCGGCGGCCGAGGAGGACGACGCCTGGGTGCTGTGCACCGACTGCCACACACCGATCTACGGCAAGCGGCTGGCCCGCAACCTGTACGTGTGCCCCGAAGGCCGGGCGCACCAGCGGTTGACCGCCCGGCAGCGCCTGGAGCAACTCGCCGACGCCGGCCGGTTCGAGGCCCTGCCGCTGAGCACCGACGGCTCCGACCCGCTCGGCTTCGTGGACACCATGCCGTACCCCGACCGGCCGGCCGGGGCACGGGCCCGCACCGGGATGGACGAGGGCAGCGCGGTCGGCGAACTGATCACCGCGATGGAGCGGGCGCTCGCGGAGTGCACCCCGCTGGTACTCGTGACCGCTTCGGGCGGCGCCCGGATGCAGGAGGGCGCGCTGTCGCTGGTGCAGATGGCCGAGACCGGCGCGGCGCTCGGACAGCTGGACGAGGCCGGGGTGCTGACCGTCTCGCTGATCACGGACCCGGCGTTCGGCGGCGTCGCGGCGTCCCTCGCGACGCTGACCGATGTGGACCGATGTGATCCTCGCCGAGCCGGGGGCACGCCTCGGATTGGCCGGGCGGAGGGTGATCGAGCAGACCATCCGGCAGCGTCTGCCCGACGAGTTCCAGACCGCGAGTTCCTGCTCCGGCGGGGCTTCGTCGACAAGACCGTGCCGCGATCCCGGCTACGCGCGGAGCTGGGTCCGCTGCTGCGGGCCGGGAGCGGCGGTCGCCTCCGCGAGGAGGTGCCTGACGGAGGAGCGGGCTCCCGGGAAACCGGTGCGGGTACGCCACAGACCGGTGCCCGTCAGCGGAAGGACGGGGCGGCACTCCGGGAGGCCGGGGCACGGGAGAGCGAACCTTCGGCGCTGGTGCGCGAACCCGGGGCACTGCGGACGCCGTGATGGCGTCGCTACCCGGGGCAGTCGCCTGCGGTGACGCCACGCGCGGGTGCCGCGTCTTCGAGTCGGCCGTGGTTCAGGACCTCGTACTGCAGCTGCCGGATCACGGGCGACGGCTCGACCCCGAGTTCCTGGTCGAGGACGGTGCGCAGCTGGTGGTAGGCGAGGAGGGCGTCGGCGCGCCTGCCGGTCTTGTACAGGGCCTCGATCAGCCAGGCGTGGAAGTGCTCGTTGAGCGGGTGGAACGCGACCAGCGAGGACAGCTCCGGCACCAGTTCGTGGTAGTAGCCGAGTCGGCGCAGCGCCTCGACGCGCAGGCTGATCGCCCGGATCCGCACTTCGCGCAGGTGCGTCAGGTGCGCGCTGAGCACCCTGCCCATCGCCAGTCCGGAGAACGCGGGGCCGCGCCACAGCTCCAGGGCCTCGTCCAGGCGTGCCATCGCTCCATCTGGGCGTCCCCCGTCGAGCAGTCCCTTGCCTTCCGTGACGAGCCGTTCGAAGCGCTTGGCATCGACGGAGTCCTCGGCGGCCAGGATGGCGTAGCCGGGTGGCCGGGTCACCAGCACTTCACGCCCGGGCAGCCCGGCCAGCTTCCGGTCGAACATCTGCCGCGCGAGATATACGTACGTCTGCAGGGTGGTACGCGCGCTGCGCGGTAACCGCTGCCCCCACAGCTCTTCGAGAAGGGTGTCCGAGCTGACCGTCTCCTGACAGCGCACGAGGAGCAGTGCGATCACCTGTCCTGTTTTCGAGGCGTTCAGCTCCAGGGACCGACCGTCGTCGGTCAGTATTTCCATGGCACCGAGCACGTTGAACTGCACTTCATTTCCCCCGTATTTTGCGTCACCATCCGACCACGGGATTCCCCTGTTGGCGTAGGGCAGAAAATCAGCCACTCGTCGTCCAGGCCGAAGAAGCCTGACAGTGGGCGAACCCCCGGTTTCCCCCACCGACCCCTTGCAAATGGGTCGATCTTGAATACATCAGCGAACATACTACACCCCTTTTGAGTGCGATAACACGTCACTCAGGAATGATCAATTCACCTGGGGCAGAACTTTGCATTTCCGAGACCAACCCTCGCCTGCAGCGCACACCAAACCGTGAATCCGATCACACAAGAATCCTCGCTGAAGGCGATGACCTGGGATGAAGTAGATCGAGGGCGCTCTGCAGCGAATGGGCAATTCCCTTGCAGGTAATTTTTCGCCCAATAGAATCAGGTGATCAATGGGCGCGTCTCACTGAAACGACGAGGGCGGTCACCGGCTCCACCGCACCTGACTGTCGAAAGGCTTGGCTATTTTTCGTTCCTACCGCACCAGCGCGCCCCCTTGAAAACGGGTGCGAACTGAGCCACGAAAGCCCTCGACGCAGGGCTGACGTCGAGGCCGACGGTGGGGCGATCTCCTGGAATGGGCGGTTCGACGTCAGCCTGCGCTCAACTGGTCCAACGCCGACTGGCTCTCCTCGTCCGCGGCGCGGTGGATCACCAGCAGTTGGTCCGGATCCTGAAGCGGCGTGAGCGTCTCGAAATGCACTGCGATCGGACCGACTTCGGGATGCCGCATCAACTTGTGCCCGCGCCCGTTGACGTTGACCTCTCGCTCGGCCCACAGTCGCGCGAATTCCGCGTCATGGGTGGTGAATTCGGCGATGCGGTCGGTCAGCGCCTGATCCTCCGGATGCGCGGCCCACGCGGCACGCAGGTGGGCGACCCCCTCCCGTACGACGCGTTCGCGGTCGACGTAGAGCTCGCGCATCGCCGGGTGCATCAGGCACAGCCACATCGCGTTGCGCTGCGACGGCGGCAGGGTGCCGAAATCCAGCAGCAGCCTCGCCATTTCGCCGTTCCAGGCCAGGATGTCGTAGCGGTGGTTCATCAGCATGGCCGGGAGCGGCGACAGGTCGGCGACCAGCCGAGCCAGCGGCGGCGCCGCGGTGGTGGCGGGCTCGTCGGCGTTGCGGGGGCGATGCCGGGCCAGGTCGAAGAGGTAGGCGCGCTCGTCGGGGGCGAGGCGCAGCGCCCGGGACAGTGCCTCCACCACGTCCGCGGAGGGCCGCAGCCCGCGGGCCTGTTCCAGGCGCACGATGTAGTCGATGCTGAGCCCGGCCAGTTCTGCGACCTCTTCGCGGCGCAACCCCGGGGTCCGTCGGGCCTTCCGACGCGACGGGAGGCCGACATCGTGCGGGTCCAGGCGTTCGCGCCGGGTCCGCAGGAACGCGGCCAGCTCCTGTGTCGCGTCCACGGTGCGGGTCGTCGCGGTGCTGGTCGTCGCGGTGCGGGTCGTCACGGTCGCTCCAACAGCCAGGGTGGGACTGGCATTCCCAGGATTTTCCTTCCCTTACCTCCGGCTCGCAGCGGTCACAGACTCGTTCCCGAACGGATCACGAGCACAGGAGGACACCATGGCGCTCACCCTCGACACCTACCGGCTCCTCGGCCGCTCCGGGCTGCGGGTCTCACCGCTGGCGCTGGGCGCGGCGACCTTCGGGACCGAGTGGGGCTGGGGCGCCGAGCAGGACGAGGCGCGCAAGCTGTTCGACCTCTACATCGAGCGGGGCGGCAACTTCATCGACACCGCCGTCACCTACACCGATGGCAGCTCCGAGCGTCTGCTGGGCGAATTCACCCGGGACAACCGCGAAAGCCTGGTGCTGGCAACGAAATACACCACGCTGCGCCGGGCGGGCGATCCCAATTCCGGGGGTCCTCACCGCAAGAACCTTTTCGCGTCGGTGGAAACCAGTCTGCGGCAGCTGAGAACGGACTACATCGATCTGCTCTACCTGCACGTATGGGATTCCACGACACCGGTCGAGGAGATCCTGCGCGGCATGGACGATCTGGTCCGGCAGGGCAAGGTCCTGCACGTGGCGATCTCCAACACTCCTGCCTGGCAGGTGTCGCGCATGCAGGCGGTCGCCGACCTGCGCGGCTGGTCGCCGCTGGTCGCGTTGCAGATCGAGTACAGCCTGATCGAGCGCACCGGGGAACGTGACCTGATCCCCATGGCACGCGAGATGGGGCTGGGCGTGGTGCCGTACTCACCGCTGGCCGGCGGGGTGCTCACCGGCAAGTACAGCCGCGACGACCTGACCTCGACGCACGCCGCAGTCGACGACGGCACCCGCAAGAGTGTGACTCTCGCCAACGGTGTGCTCACCGAACGCAACTTCGCCATCGTGGACGCCGTGAAGGAGGTCGCCACCGAGCTGGGCCGCACCCGCGCCCAGGTCGGGCTGGCCTGGACGCTGCGGAACCCGGGCGTGACGGCACCGATCATCGGCGCCCGTACGCCCGCACAACTCGAGGACAATCTGGGCGCCCTGCAGGTCGAGTTCACCGCCTCCCAGCTGGCCCGCCTCGACGAGGCCAGTGCGATCGGGCTCGGGATCCCGCACGACCTGCTCGCCAACGACTTCGGTCGCTCGCTGACCCGCGGCGACATGAAGGTCGAAACCCGCCGCTGACAGCCGATCGAGCGAGGCCGGGCGGCCCCGGAAAAAACGGATGCCCCAATTCCGGAGTTGAGTAGCTTCGGTCGCTGCGCGGGTCGGTCTCCCCACCGCACCAGAACCTGGTCGGAGCGGACAACTGGCCGGTCCGGCCCGCGGGTTGGGTCGTACGGGGGTGTCCGCGTCCCGGACGGTCATGTCGCCACCGACCGGCTGTTGCTCCGTTCGGGGTGCGTCGATATGAACTGATGCATGAGTCATGGGTGTTGATCGCGCTGTTGCCGTGCAGAGAAGGCTCAGGATCGGGCACGTGGAGACGATCGACGCCGACGCCGTCGGCTACACCGGAGACGCCGTGGGTCCGCGCACCGTGGTGGTGCGCCTTCCGGACGGACGCCGGGTCCAGTCCGAACCCCTCACCGAACCACTGAGCAGACGCCTCGCCGTGCACATCGCCGCGTCCGGCCCCGGGCGGCGAGCCAGGACCGACGACGGCGAGCGGTACACCACGACCGGCAGCGGCCTTGTCCTGGAGGTCCTCGCGGGCACTGCCCGGCATGCCGTCGTGACGGTCGTCCGTGCCCGTTGAGTGACGTGGCCGGACGTGGCCGGTGGCCGGCAGTCGAACTGCCGCGGCGGCCCAACTTCCGTCGTCCGTTCACTTCTTGTCCTCGTGTGCCGACAATGCCCGGGCCCATCCCCGGAGTTGAGGAGGGGAGCGCCGCCGCCGGACGTGTCGCCCGGAGACCTGGACGGAGACCTGGACGGAGTCGGGTTCGCCGGTTTCGGAGCGAGTGGACGGCCGCACCGCCAGGCGTATGAAGTCGGTGCGGCCCGTGGCCCCCGGCCGGTGCGTCGCGCACCTGTGCAGCGGGCGGACGGTTCGATAGGGGATCCCGGCAGCGGGCGTGGGGCACCGTGCACGTCGGCCGCGAACGGCCGGACGTGTCTCGACCCCCGCCATCTCGAACCCCGCCATCTCGACCCCCGTCCACCGACACCAAGGAGAACAACGATGGAGCCCGTCTACGACGTGATGGCCCGCCTGCTCACCGGCCATTTCGGCGTGCCGGAGGAGCAGATCCGGCCGGACGCCACCTTCGAGTCGCTGGAGTTCGACTCGCTCGCCCGGTTGGAGCTGGCCACGCTGCTTGAGGACGACCTCGGCGCGGGCCTGCCCGAGGACCGGCCGGACATGACGCTCGCCGAGGCCGCCGAGCACCTGACGATCGCCGTCGGCGCGGAGAAGGCAACCGAGGCCCTGCGGAAGGCGGTCCGGTGACGGCACGGGACATCGCCGTCACGGGGCTCGGCCTCGTCACCCCCGCTGGGGTGGGCGTCGAGGAGTCCTGGGCGGGGATCTGCGCCGGAACCGGTCTTGCCGCGCGCGACGAGGCCCTCGCCGGACTGCCCGTCGACTTCTCGTGCTGGGTGCCGGACTTCGACGCCGCCGCCCTCCTCGGCCGGCGGCTCACCTGGCGCATCGACCGGTTCATCCAGCTCGCCATGGTGGCCGCGCGCGAGGCGGTGGCGGACGCGGCACTGGACAAGGAAGCGTGGGACGGGCCGCGGGTCGCCGTCGTGATGGGGGTGGCCTCCAACGGAGGCGACGCCTGGGCCGATGCGTACGCCAAGCTCGTCGAGGGCCGCGTCGAGGCCATCTCGCCGACCACGCTGACCCGTTCGCTGCCCAACATGGTCGCCGGCGAGGTCTCGACGGACCTGCAGGCGACCGGGCCCTGCCTCACCACGTCGACGGCCTGCGCCTCCGGGGCCACCGCGATCGGCGTCGCCCGCGACCTGCTGCGCGCGGGGACCTGCGACATCGCGATCGCGGGCGGCACCGACTCCACGCGGGTGCCGATGGGTTCGGCCGCCTTCTACCGGCTCGGCGCGCTCTCCCGGCGCCGTGCCGACCCGGCCGTCGCGTCCCGCCCCTTCGACGCGGACCGGGACGGCTTCGTGCTGAGCGAGGGCGCCGGGGTCCTCGTCCTGGAGCGGCCGGAGTACGCGCGCGCCCGCGGCGTCCGTATCCGCGGCTATCTTTCCGGCTACGGGGCCTCCGCCGACGGCTTCCACGCCACCAGCCCCCGGCCGGACGGCGACGGTGCGCGGCGGGCCGTCGAGGCCGCCCTCGCCGACGCCGGGGCCGACCCGGCGGACGTCCACCACGTCAACGCGCACGGCACCTCGACTCCGCAGGGCGACCGTATCGAGGCGGAGTTGCTCGGTGCCCTCTTCCGTTCGAGTGCGCCGCCGGTGACGTCCGTCAAGGGGGTCATCGGTCACACGCTGGGTGCCGCGGGTGCGGTGGAGGCGGCGGTGACGGTGCTCTCGCTGGAACGGCAGCTCGTCCCGCCGACCGCCAACCTGGACCGGCTCGACGAGGGCGTGGCCATCGACGTCGTCACCAAGGAGCCCCGGGCTCACCGGATGACGGGTGCCCTCAGCAACGCCTTCGGGTTCGGCGGGCAGAACGCCGTGCTCTTCTTCCGGGCCGCGTGACGCGCGTGGCCGCCCGCCCCCGTCTGGTGCTGCTGCTCGCCGCCCTGGTGGCCGCTCTCTGCGCGGTCGCGGGTGCGGGTACCCACGAGCGGCTCGCCAACGGCGGCTACACCGCGAAGGACACCGAGGCGGACCGGGCGGCGGCGGTGCTGGCCCGGGCGGGCGCGGCCCCGCCGGACCTGGTGCTGCTCGCCCGGTCCGCCGCCGGAGTGGACGCTGCGGCCGCCCGCGAGGCGGGCGAGCGGCTCACGCGGGAGCTGGCCGCGGCCGACGGCGTGGAGTCGACCCGCTCGTACTGGTCCCCGGGCGGTGCGCTGCTGCGTTCCGAGGACGGGCGGGCGGCCCTGGTCACCGCGGATCTCGCGGGCGCGGACCGGGACATGGCGGTCACCGCTCGCGGGCTGGTCCCGGGGCTGACGGGCGAGCGCGGGCCCCTGGAGGTCTCCGCGACCGGCCCCTCGTGGGTGAGCGTGCAGGCCGCGGAGGGCAGTGAACGGGACCTGGTCACCGCCGAGTTGATCGCGGCGCCGCTCACGCTGCTGCTGCTCGTGGTGGCGCTGCGTTCGCTGCTCGCCGCGCTGGTGCCCGTCGTCATCGGCGTGCTCGCGGTCGCGGGTACGGCGGCGCTGCTGCGGGCGCTGACGTACGCCATGCCGGTGTCGGTGTTCGCGATGAACCTCACGACGGCGCTCGGCTTCGGACTCGCCGTGGATTACGGCCTGTTCCTCGTCACCCGGTTCCGCGAGGAGCTGGGGCACGGTCTCGGGGTGGCCGACGCCGTTTCCCGCACGGTGCGGACCGCCGGGCGGGCGGTGGTGGCCTCGGCCTGCACGGTGGCCCTGTCGATGGGGGCGCTGCTTGTGCTGCCGCTGCCGTTCCTGCGCTCGATGGCGTGCGCGGGCATGGCGGTCGCGCTGCTCGCGGCCGCCGCGGCCATGGCCGTCGTGCCGCCGGTGCTGCTTCTGCTCGGCGAGCGCATCGGCCGGACCGGGCGGACCGACAGTCCGCTGTGGCGGCGGGTCGCGCGGGTGGTGACGCGCCGGCCCGCGGTGTACGGGGTCGGCTGTGCGGTGCTGCTCGTGCTCTGTGCGGCGCCGTTCGGGCACGTACGTTTCGGGCTCATCGACGAGCGGACGCTGCCGGCGAGCGCGGAGGCCCATGCGACGGCCGAGGAGATCCGGGAGCGGTTCGCGGCGCCCGCCGAGCGCACGCTCACGGTGGTGCTGCCCGAGGTGGCGGACGCCGCCGCGGTCCGGAAGCGGGTGGCCGCGCTGGACGCCGTGGCCGCGGTCCGCGCGGTGTCCCTGCCGGGGCTCGGACCTGTGCTGTCCGTGGCCGGTACGGCGGAGCCGCAGTCGGCCGCGGCGCAGCGGCTTGTGGCCGAGGTCCGCGCGGAGTCTCCGGAGGGTTCCCTGGTGGCGGGCCGCGCCGCGGTGCTCGCGGACACGAAGGCGGCGGTGGCCGAGCGGCTGCCGCTGGCCGGTGGGATCCTCGCGGTCACCACGTGGGCGATGCTCTTCCTGCTGACCCGCAGTGTGCTGCTGCCCTTCAAGGCGCTGCTCGTGGGCGCGTTGAGCCTGACGGCGAGCTTCGGGGTGGTGGTGTACGTCTTCCAGGACGGGCATCTGCGGGGCGTGCTCGGCGGGTTCACCGTCACGGGCGCCCTTGACCTGACGCTGCCGCTGCTCATGGCGGCCGTGGCGTTCGGGCTCGCCGTCGACTACGAGATCTTCCTGCTCTCGCGGGTGCGCGAGCACTGGTTGCGGGGCTTGTCCAACCGGGACGCGGTGGTGGAGGGTGTGGCCCGCACCGGGCGGCTCATCACCACGGCGGCGCTCGCGGTGGCCCTGGTCACGGGCGTACTGGCCACCTCGGGTCTGACGGTGCTCAAACTCCTCGGCACGGGCCTCGCCGTCGCCGTGCTCCTGGACGCGACGGTGGTACGGGGCGTCCTGGTGCCCGCCTTCCTCACCCTGGCGGGCCGCGCCAACTGGTGGGCGCCCGCGTGGCTGCGGAAGGAGTCGTGCGGGCCCGACTGCCGAGCCGTCCGCCAACCCGTTTCACCGTCGCGTGTACGGCGGGTCAGGTCAGGTTGAACCGCTCCGCCCACGCGTGCACGTCGGCCGTCGTCGCGTTGCCGCCGCAGATGATCAGGCCCAGCTTCGCGTTCTTGCCGATGCGGTTCAGGATCCGGCGGGCCGCGGGGAGTACGCAGCCCGCGGCGGGTTCGGTCCAGAGTTTGGCGTGTTCGGCCAGGTCGAGGGTGCCCTGGACCGCTTCGGCGTCGGTGACCGTGAGGACGTCGGTGACGAGGGTCGAGACGTGCTCGTAGGTGAGGGGGGAGGCGCTGGGGGCGCTGAGGGTGGTGACGACGGAGGTGAGTCGGACGGGTACGGGGGCGCCTGCGGCGAGGGCGGCTGTCATGGCCTGGGCGCCTTCGGTTTCGACGCCCCAGACGCGGATGCCGGGGCGGCGGGCCTTCAGGGCGGTGGCGACGCCGGAGATGAGTCCGCCGCCGCCGATGCTGACGACGATGTCGGTCAACTCGCCTGCGTCTTCGGCGAGTTCGAGGCCGACTGTGCCCTGGGCGGCGATGACGACGGGGTCGTCGAAGGGGTGGACGAGGGTGAGGCCCTTCGTACGGAGTTCGTCGACGTGGGCGAAGGCGGCGTCCATGGTGTCGGCGAGGACGACGTGTGCTCCGGCGGCCTCCGCGGTCTCGACGGCGCGGCGGGGGGCGGTGCGGGGCATGACGACGGTCGCGTCGATGCCGAGTGCGCCGGCCATGACGGCGGTGGCGATGCCGTGGTTGCCGCCGCTGACCGCGACCACTCCGGCGGCGCGTTCCTCGTCGGACAGCGACAGCAGCTTGGCGGTGGCGCCGCGCGACTTGAAGGAGCCGGTGCGCTGGAGGAGTTCGAGCTTGGTGGTGACCGGGGCGCCGAGGAGTCCGGTCAGCCCCGGGCTGGTGACGGTGGGGGTGCGCAGTACGTGCGGGGTGATCTGCGCGGCTGCGGCTTCCACGTCCCGGGCGGTGATGAGCACTGATGCCTCCGTCGCACGATCGCACGATGCCGTACCGCTGACGGCTGCGGCAGTTTCGATCATCGTACGCCAGGGGGCTCGCGCGAGGTGGTGTGCAGGGGTTCTCCAGCGGGGGTCGGCAGGGTGTGCGGCGTCCGTCTGTGACTCTGTTCGTCGGGAGGCCGGTCATGTCCGTGCACGTTTCCGTCGCTGCTTCCGGAGGGGGCGGTGGGCCGGTGTCCGGGAGGGGGCGGGTTCGGCTGCGGGAGAGGGGTCGCGAGCTGGCGACGTCAACTGGCACGGCGGGCCTACGTACCCGTTGAGCCCACCAGGAGAACGGCTGAGACGCACTCGGCTTCGGCCGAGAAACGGTCGCGGAAAAGTGCTCGACGCCTTCCACTGGGTCATCCCGTCCCTGCCGGGTTTCGGCTTCTCCGGCCACACCCGCGCCAAGGGCTGGGGGGGGGACGGCACGCCGACCGCATCACCGGGGTGCACGTCAACCAGATCTTCTCCTTCCCTCCGACGACCCGGCCGCAGCCGCAGACCCTGTCGCACGCCCTCACCGACTCCCCTACCGGGCATGCTCGCCTGGATCTGCCAACTGCTCGGTGGTGTCCCCGACCCGGACGTGATCCTCACCAACGCCACGATCTACTGGCTCACCAACACCGCCGCGTCCTCGGCACGGTTCTGCTACGAGAACCACCACGCCGAGCCGGACGGCGAGCCGACCGCGTTCCCGCTCGGACTCGCCTCGTTCGCCCACGACTTCCGCCCGCTGCGCCGCTTCGCCGAGCGCGGCCACAAGAACATCGTGTCCTTGGGCGAGTGCGACCCCGGCAGCCACTGGGCCCCCGACGCTACCGATCTGCTGGGCGAGGATCTGCGGTCCTTCTTCCGCCGGGTGCGCTGAAGTTCCCCTCGGTGTCTGCCCTGGGCCGGGGGGTCGCGCCCCGTGTGGTCATCGCGCCGGTGGAGCTGCCGGGCAGGGGTGGCGTGCGGGCCCAGGAGCCCGTCCCGGTGCTCCGGAGACACTCCTTCAGGACCTGCTGCCACCCTCGGTGACGCGGTGGTGCGACCAGCCGTTCGCCCTGTTCGGGCACGGGTGAGGCGCACGGCTCGCCCACGCGTGGGCAGGCTTGCGGCTCTCCTTCGTAGCTTTCCCGGTATTGGCAACAGAAGTTGTGCGCCCGGCGCCACTGGGAGCAGCGTCAGGGACACACGGCGGCCGCCACGTTCGGCGTGGCGGAACCGGTGCGCCGTACCACCCGCAGGCCTGGAACACGCGCCCCTCTCGTCCTCGACTCCGTTCTGCCCGAGGCCGGTCGGCCTGTCGGCCGCTCGCCCGGAGCACCCGAACCGTCCGGCTGCGGCAGCCCGCAGCCTCTCGGTAGCCCGCCCGCCTGCGCCCTGACCTGTCACCCGTACACCCGATCAAGGAGCTCGCACCCGATGAGCGTCCAAACAGAATCCGCACAGCAGTCGCCCGGCTCCGGCAACACCGGCCAGAACGGCAAGGGCCTGCCGCTGGCCGTCTATCTGCTCGCGTTCAGCCTGTTCGCCATGGGCAGCGCGGAGTTCCTCCTGGCCGGGGTCCTCCCCGACGTCGCCGACGACCTGAATATCTCGCTGTCCTCCGCCGGCGCGTTGATCTCGGCGTTCGCCATCGGTGTGGTCATCGGCGGACCGCCGCTCGCCGTGCTGACGCTGCGCTGGCCGCGGCGGACCACGCTGGTGGCGACGCAGGTCCTGTTCGCCGTCTGCGTGGCGATCGGCCTGGTGACCGACAGCTACGCCGTGCTGCTCATCACCCGCTTCGTCCTGGGGCTCGCCTACGCCGGCTTCTGGGCGGTCGCGGCGGTCACCGCGATCAGCCTGGTCCCGGCCGACCGCACGGCACGCGCCTCCGGCGTGGTCGTCAGCGGGCTCAGCGTCGCGATGGTGGCCGGCGGCCCGGCCGGTGCGATGCTCAGCCACTTCACCGGCTGGCGGGGCGGGTTCTGGGGCGTGGTGGCGCTGACCGTCCTCGGTACGGTGCTCACGCTCGTCGCCGTGCCCGCGACCCGGGCGACCGAAGAGCCCAGCGTCAAGCGGGAGTTGCGGACGATGCGCAAGCCGCAGCTGTGGGTCGTCTACCTCGCCACCCTGCTGAGCACCGCCGCGTACATGATCTCGTACAACTACCTCGCGGCGTTCCTCACCGACATCACCGGCATCGACTCCGTGTGGGTTCCCGCGATCCTCACCCTGTTCGGCGTGGGCGCCTTCGTCGGACTGTCCGTCGGCGGCAGGACGGCCGACGGCCGTCCGCACTTCGCCTTCCTGCTCGGGGCGGGCGGGATCCTGGTCTGCTCCGTGCTGCTGGCCGCGCTGGCCGACCACGTGCTGGCCGTCGTACCGCTCGTGCTGCTGCTCGGCATCGCTGGTTTCGTGCTCAACCCGGCCATCTACGGGCGAGTGTTCGCCATCGCCTCGCAGGCGCCCACTCTGGCCGGCTCCACCGCGGTATCGATGTTCCAGCTCGGCATCAGCATCGTCCCCGCGCTCGCCGGAGTCGCCCTGGGCGCCGGCGCCGGGCTCACCGCCATCCCGTGGATCGGCGCCGCCCTGGCGCTGCTCACCGTGCCGGTCGTCCTGGCCGACCGCGCGGCCTCCCGCAAGGAGGCGCAGGCCTGAGGCCGACCGCCCGACCGGACAGCGGAACGCATACGAGCGCCGACCGGTCCGCGGGCCGGTCGGCGCTCGCCGCTGTGCACCCCGTACGGGCGGATTCGGGGAGAATCCCGTACGGGGGACAGCCGTCAGGCCTGGCCGGCGGCGTTCTCGACGTCCTCCTCGACCAGGTCGATGTTGAGGGCGAACGCGGCGGCGGCGCCCTGGCCGGCCGCGGTGATCACCTGGGCGCGCGGGTCGACGACGTTGCCGACGGCCCAGACGCCCGGGTCGCTGGTGCGTCCGGTGCGGTCGGTGACCAGCCAGCCGCCCTCGTCCTTCTTGCAGTCCAGGCCGTCGATCGCGGCGTCGAGCGGTGCCATCTGCGAGATCAGGAAGGCCGCGGTGCGCGGCACCGTGGTGCCGTCGGCGAGTTCGACGCCGCTCAACCGGTCGCCGTCGACGACCAGTTGCCTGATGGGGCCCTCGGCGATCCGGATGCCGCGGGCCTCCAGGCGTCCCCGGTCGGCGTCGCTCAGCTCCAGCGTGTGCGGGAAGAAGACGATGTCCGCGGACCACTGGCGCAGCAGCTGGGCGTGGCCCATGGCGCCGCCGGGGTGGGTGCCGAGCACCGCGATGGGCTGGTCCCGTACCTCGTAGCCGTGGCAGTACGGGCAGAACACCACGTTCTTGCCCCAGCGTTCGCGCACCCCGGGGATGTCCGGCAGGCCGTCGCGCGAAGGTCCGACTCGTCGCGACCGGCACGGCTTGTGGATCACCCGCTTGATGCTGAGCAGGCAACTCACTCCCGAACGGCGCACCGACCTTGATGAGTTGGGTAGTGCGGGTAGGGGGCTGCGAGTGCGCAGTCGACCAGGGGGCCTGCTGCGCCCGTGTATGCGGTCGGGTCGAGTAGGTCGGTCAGTTCGGTTGGGGTGAGTACTCCGTTCAGTTGCGGTAGGCGGTGGAGGACTTCTGCCAACGGTCGGTGTGTTTCTGCTGCTTGACGGGATGCCTGAGTGAGGAGGTCCTTGGCGACTGTCTTGCCCAAGCGGGGGGCCAGAAAGGCCGAGACTCGTTCGGAGACTATCTGCCCGCCAGTCATGTTCAGGTTGGTACGCATTTGCTCGGGGTGGATGGTGAGTCCCTGGACAAGTTCGACCGCGGTGTGGGCGGCGCCGCCGGTCAGACGGAGGCACTCCCGCAGTGGCTGCCATTCGGTGTGCCAGACCCCGGCGGAGCGTTCATCCTCGGTGGTGAGGCAGTGCGTCAGGGTGGAGGTGAGGGCGGGGACTTGGAGGGCTGCTGAGCGGATGAGGGTGGCCAGGACCGGGTTGCGCTTGTGGGGCATGGCTGAGGACATGCCCCGGTCATCGGTGGTGGGTTCAGTTGCTTCGCCGATTTCGGTACGGGTGAGGACCTGTACGTCGGCGGCGATCTTGCCCAGGGCGCCGCTGGTGTGGGCGAGGGCCGCGGCGAGGTCGGCGATGGGGGTGCGCAGGGCGTGCCAGGGCAGCACGGGGGTCGCAAGGCCTGTTTCGTCGGCGAAGGCCGTAACGAGGTTGTCGAGTACGGCCGCTGGGGCTGCGTCGTCATCTGCGTACTGGAGGTATCCGGCCAGTGTCCCGGCTGCGCCGCCGAGGGCCACGGGCAGGCCGTTGACGGCGACGTGTTCCAGGCGTGTGGTCGCGGCCAGGACGAGCTGGCGCCAGCCGGCTGCCTTGAGCCCGAAGGTGGTGGGCACGGCGTGCAGGGTGAGGGTGCGGCCGGCCATCACGGTGTCGCGGTGTGTGGCAGCGAGGCCGGTGAGGGCCGCGGCCACGACCTTGAGGTCGGTGACGATCTGGCGGAGTGCCCGGGAGGCCACGAGCATGGCGCCGGTGTCGAAGATGTCCTGGCTGGTGGAGCCGCGGTGGACGTATTCGGCGGCTTCGGGTGAGCGCCTGGCCACTAGGGTGGTGAGTTGTTTGACCAGGCCCACTACGGGGTTGGCTGTTTCGCGTGCGGCCAGGGCGAGTTGTCGTATGTCCAGGTGTTCCGCGCGTGCTGCGGCTGTGATGTGTGCGGCGGCGGATTGAGGGACGGTGCCGCAGCGTGCTTGGGCGCGGGCGAGGGCGGCCTCTGCGTCGAGCATGGCCTGTAGCCAGGCGGTGTCGCCGACTGCTGCTTCTACGGGGGTGCCTGCGCGGACCGGGGAGAGGAGTCCGGTATCCAGGGGGGCAGCGGTGGCTGGTGGTTCGTGTGTCGGCGTCATGGTGTTGCTCCCGCGCTTGTGGCCGGTGCTCCGGTGGCTGTGGTGGCCTTGGTGGTGGGGGTGTCTGTGTGGGCCGGTAGTGGGGGCAGCGCCAGGACTGCTGCTGCTATGGCGTCGGAGTCCTCGAGGGTTACCGAGCCGACGCCGGGCCTGATTCCGGCTGCGGTCACCCAGTGCACAGACTCGGTGGGTACGCCGTAGGCGAAGCGGCGCGGGTGGGGGGTTCCGTGGGAGTCGAGCAGGTGGTAGGGGCGTTTTGTGACGGCGAGTCCGCCGGTCTCGTAGTGCGTGCCGCCGCGGACGGGGACGCGGTAGGGGTGGCACTGGCCGGTGCGGAGGAGGTGGCGCATCAGGGGATCGGCGGTGCGGCGCAGGTCGGTGTCGGGTAGGCGGGCCTCGATCAGGGCGGTGGCGGGCACGTTGACGTCGGGGATCTCGGTGGACGTACCGGTGAAGTGGGGGTGGGGGTCTTGTGCGGTGGTGATGTTCAGGCCTGGACCGGTGATGTCGAGGATGCCTGCGTCGATGAGGGCGGCCATTTCTTCGATACGGGATGCTGGGGGGCCGATGGACAGGTAGGCGTTGAGTGGGGTGTACCAGCGGTCGAGGTCGTCGCGGTGGGAGTCGGCGGCGAGTCCGCCGTGGTCGACGGCGAGCCGGATTTCGTTGCGGAGGTCGCGTAGTACGTCGAGGGCGGCTTTGAAGGGGCCGGTGACGTTTCCTTCGCGGGCGCGGTGTACGTCGTTGTCAAGGTGGGTGCGCAGCCAGGTGCGGAAGGTGTCCCTGTTGCTCAGGTCGTGGGGGGTGTAGGGGCGGGCTACCTTGTCCCAGTCCCAGCGTTCGTCGGTGGGGATGTGTGCCTCGTCGAGGAGTTGGTCAGAAGCTGGGCCGGGTTCGGTGTGCAGGTAGTGGGTGGTGAACTCGGCGATGTGAGTGGGGGGTTCGCCCCGGGCGGTGAGGAGTGCGCGGTAGTAGACGCTCTGTACTTCTCGGGAGATCAGTGGCCATAGGTCGGTGCTGAAGCGGATCGGTCTGCGGCGGGTGTCGGGGGTGCGGAGTTCTTCGATGTGGCGGGTGGTCAGCAGGTTGGGGAAGTAGCGGCCGTCGGCGCCCTTTTCGTTGTCGCCGCGGGCCTGGTAGGGGACGCCGCGGCGGGATCCGGCGTGCAGGCGGGGTTCGCGGCCGGAGGGGTGGTAGACGAGGCGGCCGTCGGTGCGGGTGTAGGTGCCGCCACGGCCCTGGGTGAGCAGGGCCATGTAGTCGAAGAAGTTCAGGCCGAGTCCGCGGAGGAGCACGGTTTCGCCGGGTGCGATGCCAGAGAGGTCGATGTCGGCCGGGTTGGCCGGGGCGATGTAGGTGAGGCCGTGGCGGGCGGCGAATCCGGTCAGTTCGCGCTCTGCCGGGGTGAGTTGGGCAGGTACGTGGCCTTGGGCGAGGACGACTGCGGAGAGGCCTGTCAGGCTGGTGCCGTCTGCCAGGAGTACGGTTTGCGCCCTGGTGCTGTCGGTCGTGCTGTTGTCCAGGGCTATGGCCCGTGAGCGGTGGGTGTGCACGGTGATGTGGTCGGCCGCGTTGGCGGTGACCTGTTGGAAGACCCAGACGAGGTAGTGGCCGTACAGGGCGCGGGTGGGGTAGGTGTCCGGGCCCAGGTCGCGGACTTCGGCGAGGGTCTGGTCGTCGTGAGGCCGACCGTCGCCGGGGGTGAGGGCGCTCGGGCCGAGGGCTTTGGCCCACTGGTAGAGGCTGGGGCCTTCCTCAAGTGGGCCGTCGATGGTGACGCTTGCGTCGGTGTACACGGTGACTTGAGAGGCGACGGTGTTCATCAGCAGGTGCCGGGACTGCGAGGGTCGCCATACCCGGCCGGAGCCGGGCGGGTCCGGGTCGACGACGTGCACGGTGAGGTGTTCCCATCGGGGGGACTTCCGTTCCTGTGCGCAGAGCCGTTCCAGTACGGAAAGGCCGCGTGGTCCGGCGCCGACGAGGCACACTTCCATACGTCCGCTGCTCACGAGGACACTCCGCTCGGCAGGCGGGGACGGCCGGCCGCGGCGTCTGTGTCTGCGGCGCCGCGTCGGCAGCCGTCCCCAGGGGTCGGGGTGGGTTCCTGGGGTTCAGGTGGAACGGGACGGCTGCCGTAACCGGTGGTTGTGCGGGGTGGATCTGTTGTGGGCGCCCGGGTGTGCCGTCCACGGCTCCTTCTTTCCGCCACCGTCGGCGGGGGCGCTCAAACCGGGCTCGGGTTCCGGTGGAGGACAGGGCCTTGGGAGGGGGTGCGAGCTGGGTGGACGCGGGTTCTCGTCACAATGCGGGGGTCCGGTACGTCAGGCTGGTGACGGCAGACGACCTGGAGGTGTCATGGACGAGCAGGAGTGGCTGGCTCAGCGGTTCGAGGAGAGCCGGGATCATCTACGGGCGGTTGCCTATCGGATGCTGGGTTCGCTTACCGAGGCGGATGACGCAGTGCAGGAGGCCTGGCTGCGGCTGAGCCGCTCGGACGACCGCGGCATCGAGAATCTCCGGGGCTGGCTGACGACCGTGGTGGGGCGGGTGTGCCTGGATGTGCTGCGGCAGCGGCGGATCCGCCGTGAAGATTCGTTCGACGCTGCGGTGCCCGCGTCGGCGATGGTGCAGGACGATGACGGGGACCCCGAACAGCAGGCGCTGCTTGCCGATTCGGTGAGTCTGGCGCTGCTTGTGGTGCTTGAGTCGCTGGAGCCGCCGGAGCGGCTGGCGTTTGTGCTGCACGACATGTTCGGGGTGCCGTTCGACGAGATCGCGCCGATCGTGGAGCGTACTCCGGCGGCGGCCCGGCAGTTGGCGAGCCGTGCCCGGCGGCGGGTGCGCGGGGGTGCGCCGTCGGCGTCGTCGGGGGGTGACCAGGATCTGCGGCGGCGGCGTGAGGTCGTGGAGGCGTTCGTGACTGCGGCGCGCGGGGGCGACTTCGATGCGCTGGTCGCCGTACTGGATCCGGATGTGGTGGCGCGTTCCAATGGGCAGTTGCAGCGCGGGTCCGCGGCGGTGGCCAGGGCGGCGGCGACGTTCGCGCAGATCGCGCGGGTGGCGCAGCCGGCGCTCATCGATGGTTCGCCGGGGGTCATCGCTGCGCAGGTCGGGGAGCGTTTCCGGGCGATGACGTTCGAGATCGAGGGCGAGCGGATCACGGAGATCGAGGTGATCACGGATCCGGAGCGGCTGCGGCTTCTGGATGTGGCGCTGCTCGACGCCTGAGCCCGGCAGTTGGGCAGGCGGACATACGGATACGGCTGGACGGCCCGGCCCTTGAGTGGGTGCCGGGCCGTCGGCGTTCGCGTCCAGGGCTCCGGATCACGGCACCAGTAAAGTTCAAGCCACTCACCGTTTAATCAGCGCGCACTGGTGACTTGCACGTTCCGCAGGTCGCTTCCCCATGCGCGAGGAGAGTTTGTCGTGATACGCGACGAAACAACGGGTGGTCGTGCCCCGTCCACGATGATGGACAAGCCGCCACCGGCAGCCAAGAATCTGGCCAGGAAGCCGACGGAGCGCAGACATGCCTCGCGACTGCCGTCGCTGACCGGGCTGCGGATCGCCGCGGCGCTCTTGGTGTTCTTCAACCACGTCGGGTTGCCGCTGCCGCATCTTCGGTTTCTGGAGTCGGATGCGGCCGCGTTCCGGCTGTTCGACATGACGGGGGACGCCGGGTCGCTCGGGGTGGTGTTCTTCTTCGTACTCAGTGGCTTTGTGCTCACCTGGTCGGCTCGCGGGGACGACACCGCGCGGCGGTTCTGGCGCAGACGGTTCGTCAAGGTCTATCCGAACTACGCGATCACCTGGGCGCTCGCCATGGTGCTTGTGGCGTCGGCGTACACCCCGGCGGGGACCGCGCTGGCGAACCTGTTCATGGTGCATGTGTGGGTGCCGGAGTTCGCGGTGTTCTCCAGCGTCAATGAGCCGAGCTGGTCGCTGGGGTGTGAGGTGCTCTTCTACGCGTCCTTCCCGTTGCTGCACAACCTGTTCAAGCGCATCCGGGCGGGTCACTTGAAGTACTGGATCGCAGGGACGGCCGCCGCGGTGATGGCGACGCCGCTGGTGACGCACCTGTTCGTCCCGGACCGTCCGCTGTTTCCGGGTGCCGCGCTCGGGGCGCCGATCTCCGCCGAGCAGTACTGGTTCGCGTACTACATGCCGGCGACGCGGATGCTGGACTTCGCGCTCGGCATGCTGGTCGCGCAGGCGGTACTGCGCGGGCGCTGGTTCAACATCGGCATGGCCTGGTCGGCGCTGCTGCTCGTCGGCAGCTATGTGGCGTGCACGTTCGTGCCGTTCCTGTACGCGCAGCGGTCGATGACCATCGTCCCGATCATTTTCCTGATCGCGGCGGCCGCGTCCTCGGACATCAAGGGCAAGTCCCGGTTCTGGAGCAGCCGTCCGATGGTGTGGCTGGGGGAGATCTCGTTCGCCTTCTATCTGATCCACTTCATCGTGCTGACGTTCCTGCGCAAGCAGCTGGACGGCTTCTTCTCGGTCTGGGAAACGGCCGGCATCGTGACGCTGGCGCTCGGGGTGACGGTGTTGCTGTCCTGGGCGCTGTATGCGCTGGTGGAGCGGCCGATCACCCGGCGCTGGTCGACGTCGCCCGGTGAGCGGCGTGAACGGGACCAGGACCGGCTGCCTGCGGCAGCGGTCTGAGTGTCCCCGTACATCGCTGGGGCGGCCGGCCGCCGTGCGTGGCGGGCCGGGCCGCCCTTGACCGGAGCTGCAGGGTCACCAGGCTTTGCCGGCGATCTGCTGGGTGGTGGCGTTGAGGCGGTTGAAGAGGTTGGCCACACCGGTCTGCAGGACGAGGGCGGCCAGCTGCTTCTCGTCGTAGTGGCGGGCTGCCTCGGCCCACAGGTCGTCGGGTACCGCGTCGCTGCGGTCGGCGAGCCGGGTCGCGGCCTCGGCCAGGGCGAGGGCGGCCCGTTCGGCGTCGGTGAAGAAGGGGGTGTCGCGCCAGGCGGCCACCGTCGCGAGCCGCTCGTCGGTCTCGCCGGCCTCGCGGGCGCTGCGGGAGGCCGCGTCGACACATGCGCTGCAGCCGTTGATCTGGCTGACCCGCAGGTGGACGAGTTCCAGGGTGGGCTGGGGTACGCCGCCCTCGCGGGTCGCCTTCATCAGCAGCCCGATGCCCTTCATGGCGTCGGGAAGGAATCCGGCGGGGTTGTTCATGCGTGCTTCCATTGTTGCTTCCCGTCTTCGCTGGGTGAGGTGGGATGTGCGGGGTGGGGGGCTCGGGTCGTCCCCCGTCGGACCGCCGGGTTCAGCGCCGGGCCGTACGGCGGGTCCGGTTCTGTGGCTCCCGCGCGTCACCCGTGGCGGCCTTCGCCTGGGGCAGGCGGAGGCCGCCACGGGGCTGCCCGGCCCAGGTGCGGGCGGGGCGGCAGGGGTTTGTCACCAGGGCAGTGCGCTTCCGTCGTGCTTGAAGAACGCGGCGTTGGGGCCGTCCTCGCCGATGGTCGCCAGCTGGACGGCGATCTTCGCCCCGTGCTCGGCGGTGAGGAATCCCTGGTGGGCGTTGATGTCGGTGGCGCAGTAGCCCGGGTCGCAGGCGTTGATCTTGATCGGGCTGCCCCACAGTTCCTTGGCGTACGCCACAGTGATCATGTTCAGGGCTGCCTTGGACGAGTTGTACGGCATGTTGTTGAGCGGCCACAGCGGGGTGTCCTCAAGCATCACCTGGGTCTTCGAGGCGAGCTCGCTGGACTGGTTGACGATGCGGGCGGCCGGTGCCTTGCGCAGCAGCGGCAGCATCGCGTTGGTCACCGTGACCACGCCGAACACGTTGGTCTCGTACATGTTCCGCAGCGTTTCGAGGGTGGTGCCGGTGGGGACGCCGGCAGGCGGCGGGACGGTGATCCCGGCGTTGTTGACCAGGATGTCCAGGCGGCCGTACTCCTGCTCGATCCACTTGGCGGCGGTCTCGACGCTCCGGGGGTCGGTGACGTCCAGTTGTACGAACGGCTGGCCGAGCTTGTCCGCCGCGGCCTTGCCCCGCTGCTCGTCGCGCGCCCCGATGACGGCGGTGATGCCGAGTTCACCGAGCTGGCGCGCTATCTCGAATCCGATGCCTTTGTTTGCTCCCGTGATCAGAGCGATTTTCGCGCTCATACCTACCTCTCCACGGACACGGTCAGAATTCGGGCCTCGGGCCCAATGGCCAGTGTGGGTGGGGGAGTTCATACGTTCGCGATTGATTCGCTATACATCAGCTCGTTGCGCGGCAGGAAAGGACTGTCATGACGGTGCGTTTCGCAATTCTGGGGCCGGTGGAGATATCGCTGGCCGGTCAGCCGATGCGCGGAGCTGCGCCCCGGCACCGCGCCGTGCTGGCCTATCTGCTGCTGCACGCGAAGACCGTGATCAGCGTGGAACGGCTCATCGACGCCATGTGGGGGCCGACGCCGCCGGACACGGCCCGTGCGCAGATCCACGCGTCGATCGCGGCGGTCCGCCGGGTGCTGCGCAGGGCGGGCGCGGACGAGCTCCTGCAGACGCGGACGGCGGGATACGTCATCTCGCCGCTGCCCAGCCAGCTCGACCTGGCGGAGTTCACCGCCCGTACGACCGCCGTGCGGGAGACCGATCCGGTCGCCGCCGCCGCGGAGCTCCGCGCCGCGCTGTCCCTGTGGCGGGGCCAGCCGCTGACCGGTGTGCGGGCCGACTACACCGCGAGCGCGCGGGCCCGCCTGGAGGAACGGCAGTTGACAGCTTTCGAGCAGCTGGCCGAGGTCGAGCTGTCGCTGGGCCGGCATGAGCAGATCATCGACGAGCTCACCGCGTACGTGACGGCTCATCCCTTACGGGAGCGGGTGGCCGGGCAGTTGATGCTCGCCCTGCACCGGTCGGGGCGTCAGGCCGACGCCCTGGCGGTCGCCCGCTCGCTGCGTGAAACGCTCGTCGACCAGCAGGGCCTCACCCCGGGGCGGGCGTTCGCCACGCAGGAACAGGCCATCCTGCGTGACGATCCGGCGCTGCACCGCTTTGGGCTGCACACGTCCGCCGTGGCGTCGGGTTCTTCCGTGGCGTCCTCGCGGCCGGTCGCGGTGGGTGCTGCGGGTTCGGTGGGTGCTGCGGGTTCGGTGGGTGCTGCGGGTTCGGTGGGTGCTGCGGGTTCGGTGGGTGCCGTGGGTTCCGTCCGTGCTGCGGGTTCGGGGGCAGGGGCGAGCGTGCTGTCGCGGTGCGCCAACTTCCTGCCGTACGCCCCCTGGGACTTCTGCGGGCGT
The DNA here is from genome assembly GCF_029968015.1 of Streptomyces luteolus. Lineage (GTDB taxonomy): Bacteria > Actinomycetota > Actinomycetes > Streptomycetales > Streptomycetaceae > Streptomyces > Streptomyces luteolus. The sequence goes on along the minus strand of NZ_JASCIS010000039.1, from coordinate 21,657 downwards.
ACCGCCGAGCTGGAGCGGCTGTTCACCGACCGCGCGGGTAGTGACGAGGCCGCGACGGTCTGGGGGATCGACGGTATGGCGGGGGTCGGCAAGACGGCGCTTGCCGTGCACGCCGCACACCGGTGCGCCGACGCGTACCCCGACGGGCAGCTCTTCGTCGATCTGCGGGCGCACACACCCGGCAGTCCGCCCCTGGACGTGGGTACGGCGCTCGGGGTGCTGCTGCGGCAACTCGGCGTCCCCGCCGGGCACATCCCGGTCTCCGCCACCGACCGGGCGGCGCGGTGGCGGGCCGAACTGGCCGGCCGCCGGGTGCTTGTGCTCCTGGACAACGCTGTCGATACTGCCCAGGTGCGGGCGTTTCTGCCGGGGGCGACCCGCAGTCGCATGCTCGTCACCAGCCGCCGCCGGCTCACCGGTCTCGACGGTGCGCTCGCCCTGTCCCTCGATCCGCTGCCGGTGGCGGACGCGCTTGAGCTGTTCACCCGGATCGCGGGGGAACCGGCCGCCGCGGATCCGCTCGCCGCCCTCGATGTCGTACATCGCTGCGGGCAACTCCCCCTCGCTGTGCGGATCGCCGCGTCCCGGCTGCAGCACCGGCCGCAGTGGACCGCCGCTCACCTGGCCGACCGGCTGCGGGACGAGCGGTGCCGGCTCGGCGAACTGTCGACCTCCGAGCGGGGGGTCGCGGCCGCTTTCGCACCGTCGTACCGGCGGTTGACGCCCGCTCAGCGGCGGATGTTCCGGCTGCTCGGGCTGCATCCGGGGCCGGATGCCGACGCCTGTGCGGCGGGCGCGCTCGCGGGTGTGGGCCGCCGGGAGGCCGAGGGTCTCCTGGAGGGGCTGCTCGACGCGCACATGCTGCTCCAGCACGGGGCCGACCGCTATGCGCTGCACGGCCTGTTGCGGCGGTACGCCGTTGCCCGCGCGCAGGAGGAGGAGCTGGTCGACAACCGCCGTGCCGCGCTGACCCGGCTCTTCGACCACTACCTGGCCGGGGCTTCGGCTGCCGGGAGGCTGCTGTCCCCCGGGGACACCGCGGTTCCGGCGGCGCCGGGGACCACATCGGGGACCGTGCCTGGGGCCGCGCCGTTCCGGGACGGGCAGGCGGCCCGGGTGTGGCTGGCCGCCGAGCGCGCCAACCTCGTCGCGGCCGGGGCGTACACGGTTGCCCACGGCTGGCCGGGCCACTCCCACCGGCTCGCGGCCGCCCTGCACCAGTACCTGGATCTGGACCTGGACGAGCAGCCCCAGAACGCCGAGGCCCGTGCCCTCGACGCATGAGCCCGGGCGCGGGCCTGGGGTCCGCATCGGCGAGCGCTCGACTCCCGGTCCAGGGAGGTGGGGTGCACTGGCCGCAGCGCCGGACTCGGCACGTTCCCGGGTGCCCGGCCGACATGAGTCAACTCGGATGAGAGGGACGGCAGCCCGATGACGCAACCCATAGTGGCGGTGACCGCCGACGCAACCACGGTGAACTGGAACATCTGGGGTGACGTGGCGGTCTCGCTACTCCCGCAGCCGTACCTGACCAAGGTGGCCCAGGCCGGTGGGGCGCCCGTACTGCTGCCTCCGATCGCCGAGGCGGTCGAGCCCGTCATGGAGCGGGTGGACGCCCTGCTGATGAGCGGTGGTGCCGATATCGATCCGGCGCTGTACGGCGCCGAGCGGGAGAAGTTCACTTTCCCGCCTCACGAGGCGCGGGACACCGCCGAGCTGGCCGCCCTTGCCGTGGCCGAGCGGCGCGGCATTCCGGTCCTGGCGGTCTGCCGGGGCCTGCAGCTCATCTCCGTCTCGCGGGGCGGCACCCTCGACCAGCACCTGCCCGAGCACTCCCCTGCCGTGCCCGGCCAGTACGAGCCGCGGGTCATCCAGGTGAAGCCGGACTCGGTGCTCGGCTCCGCGCTCGGGCCGTCACCGACCGTGTACTGCCACCACCACCAGGGCATCAGCAAGCTCGGCAACGGTCTGGTGGCCACCGCTTGGTCGGACGACGGGGTCATCGAGGGCGCGGAGGCCGAGGACCCTGCGGCGCCGTTCCTCGCGGGGCTGCAGGCGCACGGGGAACTCGGGGACGACACCGTGCCGTTGTTCCGGGCCTTCGTCGAGGCCGCCAAGGCCGGAGCGCGAAGCCGGAGTTGAGCGGAGACGGCGACGGAGGCTGAGACCTTCCTCGGCCGGGGTTCTGCAACTCGTAGCCCGTAGCGAGCCAGGCCCGGGACCCCTGCCTGTGGTCGGGGTCCCGGGCCTGGGGGGAGCCGGGTGGTCGGTGAGAGCCACCGCACCGCCTGCGGTGCGGGGGATGTGCCCGCCGGCGGTGAGGTGGCCGTACCCGATGAGGCCGGCCCTCGTCTCTCTGACGAACGGAGTGCCACGGATGTGACCGGCCCCTCCAACAGAGGGGAAAACAGCGGCCGTTCGGCGTCAGACCACCGGAACCCCGCCCACCGCCGTGCCGAACCAGCGCTCCAGGGCGCTCCGCAGCCGGTCCACGCCGTCCGGGGCCGCCCAGGCGACATGGCCGTCCGGACGCAGCAGCAGCGCCTGGGGGCCGTCGGGTGCCGGGGTGTCGCCGTCGGCCGCCCAGTCGGCGGTGACGAGGTCGACGCGGTCGGTCCACTCGGCGGCCGTACTGCGGATGCGGGTGGCGTCGGCCGCGGCGGGCGTGACGAGGACGACGCCGCGGGCCGCGTGGAGCATGTCGGCGACGCGGCAGTGATCGCCGTCGGGGAGCCGCAGGCCCCGGCTGGGGTCGAGCCGCAGGCCGAGGAGTGGGTGTTCGCCCGCCTGCTCTCCCATGTCGTACCGGACGTCGAGGCCGCTGACCATTCCGGCGAGCTGCCGTGCGACGTCGGGGAGTTCGACGAGTTCGCGCATGACGGAGCGCAGTGGCTCCATCTCGTCGCCGGTGAGGTAGAGCTTGGTCTGGGCGCGGGTGTTGCGCATCAACTTCTCGCCGACCGGGTGCCGTTCGCTCTCGAAGGTGTCCAGGAGGCCGTCCGGCGCCCAGCCGGCCAGGGTCGCGGCCAGCTTCCAGCCGAGGTTCACGGCGTCCTGCACGCCGACGCTCATGCCCTGGGCGCCGGCGGGCATGTGGATGTGTGTGGCGTCGCCGACGAGGAAGATGCGGCCACTGCGGTAGTGCTCGGCCTGGCGTGTGGTGTCGGTGAAGGAGCTGATCCAGCGCACTTCGGCGTCGTGCACGGATTCGCCGGTCATGCGCTGCCAGGCGTCGGCGATCTCCGTGAACTTCAGGGAGCTCTTGTCCTCCGGTGGCCGCAGGTTCTCGTCGTGGATGACGATCCGGTCGACGCCGTTCTCCAGGTTGAACGCCATCACCATGCCGTCGGGTGTCTTCTCGCCGATGGGCCGCTGGCGCACGCCGGCGCCGACCAGGTCGGCCATGTACATACCCCGGGTGGCGTTCCAGCCGATGAAGTCGATGCCGGCCAGGCGGCGGATCAGGCTGCGCGCCCCGTCGCAGCCGACCAGATAGGCGGCGTGCTCCTCGCCGTACCCGTCGGGGCCCTGGTACTCGACGACGACGCCGTCCGGGGTCTGCCGGTAGCCCGTCACCTCGTGCTGGCGCTTGACCTGTACGCCCAGTTGTTTCAGCCAGTCCTCGAGGATCTCCTCGGTGCGGAACTGGGGGATGCCGCGCACGCTGAAGTGGTTGTCTGCCAGCTTTCCGAAGTCGATGCGTACGCCGCCGAAGTGGCCCTGCGCCCATTCGACGTCGCCGAATCGGTCGAGCAGTCCGCGCTGGTCGAACACCTCGGCGGCCCGACGGGTGAAGCCGACGCCGCGCGACTCCCCGCTGGGCGCGGGGAGTTTGTCGTAGACGACGACGTCCACGCCGCCGAGCCTCAGTTCACCAGCGAGCATCAGCCCGACCGGCCCAGCGCCGACGACTATCGCGCCCTTTGCCATTTCGTACTCCTCCTGCAGTTGGACCTTCATGCGGACGGATGGTCAGGCGAAGAACTCCAGGAGCGCCTCGCTGATCAGCTCGGGCTCCTCCTCGGGCAGGAAGTGCACCGATCCGGAGGCCTGCTGTACGCGCACGTCGGTGCCGAGCGGCGGCAGCTTCCGCTGCAGTTCGTCGTACGTGTAGGTGCCGGCGATGCCGAGCAGCGGCATCGTCAGCGGTGGGTACTTGGCGAGGTCCTCGATGTCCTGGTGGAAGGCCTGGTACCAGGCGGTGCCGGAGCGGATGGCTTCAGGGGTGTTGTGGGCGTGGGCGTAGATCTCGCGGTCCTGCTCGGTGACGAGGTCCTGGTCGGCGAGGGAGTGGGCGAAGAGCCAGTCGAGCAGGTGGCGCATCCGCCCGGCGAGGAGTTGTTCCGGCAGCTCGTGCAGCTGGTTGAACGCCCACCACCACAGGGCGACTCCGCGGTTCGGCCGCATCAGCAGGGGCCGGTCGTAGTCGCTCGCGTCGGCGGGCGGTGTGTCGAGCAGGGCCAACTTGCGGGTGGCTTCGGGGTAGTTGGCGGCGAAGCTGTACGCGACCATGGCACCGATGTCGTGCCCGGTCAGGTTGACCTGGCGGTAGCCGAGGGTGTGGACGAGGCCGAGCAGGTCGCTCGCCATGGTCTTCTTGTCGTAGCCGCCCTCGGGCATGTCGGTGCCGCCCTGGCCGCGGATGTCGACTGCGACGACCCGGTGGTGGCGGGCAAGGTCCGGCATGATCTTGTGGAAGGCCCACCAGGTCTGCGGCCAGCCGGGCAGCAGGAACAGCGGGTCGCCGTGTCCACCGGTCACGTAGTGCATGCGCAGGCCGTTGACGGTTGCGTACTCGCTGGTGAAGCCGCCGGGCAGGGAGCGGGCTAGCGCCTCGTCGCTCGGCACGGTGGTGGCCGCGGTGGTGCCGGTCGCGGCGGGTGGGGTGGTCGCTCCGGGGCCGGGAGCGGTCGTCTTTCTGCTGTTCCGTGTCATGTGGCCGGTCTCCTCGCGTCGTCGGGGCTCGGTGTGCGCGTCCATGGGCGTGCCTAGGTGCGGAAGGCGGCCGCGTGCTGCGCCGCCCACTCGGAGAAGGGGCGGGCGGGGTGGCCAGTGAGCGTCTCGACGTCGTCGGAGAGCGGTACGGGGTTGGTGCTCGCGGCCCACAACTTCAGCAGGGCGTCGGCGATGTCGTCGGGCATGAAGCCGGGTTTGCCGGCCCACCAGGTTTCGGGGGTGACTTGCTCGACGGGGATGTCCCGGCCCACGGCGGCGGCGATGATCCCGATCTGCTCGGTGAAGGTGAGCGAGCTCGGCCCGGTGAGGTGGTACGAGAGGCCGCGCAGCCGGGGTTCGGTGAGGACCGCGTACGCCGCCTCGGCGACGTCACGCTCGTTGACCGGGTCGGCGTGGCTGTCGGGGTAGGGCAGGGCGACCGCGCCCCGGCCCTTGAGGGACCAGGCCCAGGGCAGGGCGTTGCTGGCGAGCGCGCCGCAGTTGAGGGCGGTCGAAGTGAGGGCGGACGCGGCGAGGGCGCGCTCGACGGCGAGGTGACCGGCGGCGATCGGGTCGGAGTCGGCGCCGGGGCGCAGCACGGCGTCGGCGGACATAATGACGGCGTGCTGGACGCCGGCTGCCTCGGCCTGCTTGACGAAGGCGTCGATGGCGGCCGGTTCGCAGTACAGGAAGACGGCGTCGATGCCGTCGAGGGCGGGCGCGAAGTGGGTGGGGTTGTCGAGCGCGAGCTCCACGGTCTCGATGCCCGCGTTCGGGGTCAGCCTGTCGGGGTTACTTGAGCCGGCGCGTACGGCGACGCCCTTCTCATGCAGGAGTTGCACGAGCTGGGAGCCGACCTTGCCGCTGCTTCCGGTGACGAGGACTGTCATGGCGTGGGCCTTTCCGGGGTCTTGGGCGGGGCGGTCAACTGGCCTGTCCACGGCGGGTGTTACGCGGCCGGCCCGAACCAGCGGGTGAGGGCGGCCTGGAGGTCGCCGCCGTCGGGGGCGGCCCAGGCGACATGGCCGTCGGGACGCAGCAGGACCGCCTCAGGGCCGTCTTGCTCGGTCCAGGTGCCGGTGACGATGTCGACGCGGTCGGACCAATCAGCGGCGGTCTTCTCGGTGGTGGCGGTGTCGCCGGTGGCGATGAGCACACCGCGGGCCGTGTGCAGGAGTTCCGCGACCCGCCGAGGCGTCTGGCTGCTCGTAGGCCGCAGTTGGAGGCCGGGGGCGAGGCGCAGGCCGAGCAGTGGGTGGCCGGTGGCGCCGACGTCGTAGCGCAGGTGGAGGCCGCTGACCTGGCCGGCGAGGTGGCGTGCTGCGGCGGGGGACTGTACGAGTTCGCGCAGGACGGCGCGGAGCGGCTCCATCTCCTCGCCGCTCAGGTACAGCAGGGACTGGGCGTGGACGTTGCGGAGCAGTTGCTCGCCGACGGGGTGCCGTTCCGCGTGGTAGGTGTCGAGGAGGCCATCGGGGGCCCGGCCGTTGAGGGTGGCGGCCAGTTTCCAGCCGAGGTTCACGGCGTCCTGGATGCCGACGCTGACGCCTTGCGCGCCGAGTGGGGCGTGGTCGTGGGCGGCGTCGCCGGCGAGCAGGACACGACCTCGCCGGTACTGCTCGGCGAGGCCGGTGGCGTTGGTGAGGGCGGTCATCCAGCGGGTTTCGCCGTGGTGGATGGACTCGCCGGTCATGCGCTGCCAGGCGTCGGCGACCTCGGTGAAGGTCAGGGTGCCCTCGCCATGGTGGGGGCGTACGCCGGGTTCGTGGATGACGATCCGGTCGTAGCCGTCGCCAAGGCCGACCGAGAGGACCATGCCGCTGCCGTGGACCCGTTCGCCGATGGGACGGGGCCGGATGCCGGCTCCGGTGACGTCGGCCAGGTACATGCCGCGAGTGGCGGCGTCGCCGGGGAAGGCGATGTCCGCGAGGCGGCGTACGGTGCTGTGGCCGCCGTCGCAGCCGATGACGTACTGGGCGGTGTCCTCACCGGGGCCGTCGGGGCCGTCGTACTGGACGACGGCCGTGTCAGGGGTCTGCTTCAGGCCGGTGATTTCGTAGCCGCGTCGGATGGGTACGCCGAGTTCGGTGAGCCAGTCGGTGAGGGTCTGTTCGGTGACGGACTGGGCGAGGCCCATGACGCCGAAGTGGCTCTCGTCGAGGAGGGTGAAGTCGATGCGGACGCCGCCGAAGTGGCCTTGCTGTCCCCAGCGGAATTCGCCGAGTCTGTGGAGCAGTCCGCGTTGGTCGAGGACTTCGGCGGTGCGGCTGGTGAAGCCGAGGCCGCGGGACTCGCCGCTGGGTCCGGAGAGTTTGTCGTAGACGACGACGTCCACGCCGCCGAGCCTCAGTTCACCGGCGAGCATCAGCCCGACCGGCCCAGCGCCGACGACTATCGCGCCCTTTGCCATGTGGCACTCCTCCTGCAGATGGGTGTGGCTTGTCAGCTCTTGTCGCGCGGCAGTGAGACATGGGTCAGGCCAGGTCGTCTGCCGGGTCAGGCCCAGTGAAGACCTGCTGCATCGAGCGGCGCTGTAGGCGGAGTACAGGAGCGGGAGCGGCGGCGGGAACGGCGGCGGGAACGGCGGCGGGAACGGCGGCGGGAACGCGGCGGCCCCGCCGGTCCCTTGGCGGGATCGGCGGGGCCGTGGGTGGTGCGGGGTCCGGCGCGGTGGGCCGTGGTGCCGTCAGTTCTCCGGCGTGGCGGTCACTTCTCTGACGTGGCGGCCAGGGCGGAGTCGGAATCCTCGGCGGGCTCGTCCTGGGCCCGGGCCTCGGCGGAGTTCATGGACTGCTGGCCGCGCGGCATCAGGAAGGCGACGACAAGCAGGGCGATGACGCCGAGGACGGCGGCGGACAGGAACGCGGTCTGGTTGGCGCTCTCGTTCGCCTTGACGATGGCTGCCTCGTCGCCGCCCGCGGCGGCCATCTTGGTGGCCATCCCGCTGTACGCGATGGTCGCGACGACGCCGAGGCCGAGGGCGCCGCCGGCCTCCTGGCTGGTGTTGATCAGGCCGGCGCCGATGCCCGCCTCCTTGTCGGAGACTCCGACGAACGCGGCGATCTGCAGGGTCACGAACACCATGCCGCAGCCGAGGCCGAGCAGGATGAACGGGCCGAGGAGGTCGACGAGGTAGCTGCCGTCGGCCGGGGCACGGGCGATCAGGAGGAGGCCCACGACGCTGAGTCCGAGGCCCATCACGACCACGGGGCGCGCAGCCATCTTGGTGACCAGGCCGGAGGCGATGCCCGCGCCGAGTGCGACGCAGACGGCGAGCGGCACGTAGGCGAAGCCGGCCTTCATCGGCGAGAACCCGAAGACGTCCTGCATGAAGAGGCTGGCGAAGAAGAACAGGGCGGTGAAGGTGCCGAAGACCAGGACGGCGGCGATGTTGGCGACCCGCATGGTCTTCAGGCGGAAGATGCGCAGCGGCATCATCGGCGAGGCGACCTTCGACTCGATGGTCAGGAAGGTCGCGAACAGCACGACCACGGCGGCGAGGGAGCCGATGGTGCGGAAGGTGCCCCAGCCGACGTGGGTGGCCTCTCCGAGGGTGAAGATCAGCAGCAGCAGGCCGGCCGTGAGGGTGATGGCGCCGAAGGTGTCGAACTTGCCGCGCTCGCCGCCCTTGCTCTCGGGGATGATGCGCGGGGCGATCAGGGCGGCGCCGAGGCCGATGGGCACGTTGATCCAGAAGATCCACTGCCAGCCCGGTCCGTCGGCGAGTACACCGCCGAGCATCACGCCGATGATCGAGGCGATACCGGAGAGGGAACCCCAGACGCCGAGTGCCTTGTTGCGTGCGGCGCCCTCTTCGAAAGTGTTGGTGAGGGTCGCCAGGGCGGCGGGGGTGATCATCGCCGCGCCGAAGCCCTGGACGGCGCGCGAGGCGATGAGCATCGTGCCGTTCTCCGCGAGGCCGGAGGTCAGGGAGGCCAGGGCGAAGATGGTGAAGCCGATCTGCATCATGCGGCGGCGGCCGAAGGTGTCCGCGAGGCGTCCGCCGAAGAGCAGGAAGCCGCCGAGCATCGTCGCGTACGCGGTGACGATGTAGTTCAGGCTGACGTCGGTCATGCCCAGGCCGTCCTGAATGGACGGCAGCGCGAGGTTCACGATCGACACGTCGGTGAAGACCATGAACTGGCCCATGCAGACGAAGGCCAGGATCACCCCGGGGCTGAAGCCCGCCCCGGGACCTGACCGGCTCGTGGCCGAGTCGGGTGCAGCCATTGTGTTACTCCTCAACTGTGCGGGATCGGGTCATCGGTGAGCGGTCCCCGACGCAGCGGTCGGCACAGCGGGAACCTTGGGGACGGGCCGGCGCGGTGGGCCTGGGGAGCGTCCGTCACTGCTATGACGGATCGGAGGTGACGGATGTGACCGGGCTGCCGGATTCCGTTCCCTGTCGGAGGCCGAGGGCCCGGACGCTGTCCTCGTACCGGCCCAGGAGCTGGGGGCCCGCGTCCCGCAGTTGCGGCGGGAAGTTCTCCGTCAACAGGTCGCGTCCCCGGGCGGGCTCGGGGTCTTCGAGCAGGCCGAACATGAAGTGCAGGCCGAAGCGGGGCGAGCCCTGGATGAAGGCTTCGCGCAGCCGGGCGATGTCGTCCCCGGGCACGCCCGGGAACAGCTCCTGCACTATGGCCTCCTCGGCGGTGAGGTGCCCGCTGAGCACGTCCTGGACCCGGCGTGCGACCTCGGCGCCGAGGCGCGCGGGCCCATCGGTGGGTGCCCCGGCGGCGTGGGCCCGGTCGAGGTCGTCGACGGCCGTCTCCAGGGCGTGCAGCTCCCGGTCGAGCACCACGTGGTCGTCCGAGAGGTTCTTGAGGCCGGCCGCGGAGTCCGGGTACAGGCCGTTGAGTACGGGCCAGAACAGGTCGTCCTCGGCCGTGTGGTGGGCGTGGGTGAACGCAAGCAGCCAGCGGGTCGCCTCGACCAGCGTGGCGGTGTCCGTCCGCCGTCCGGCGGCGAGCCCGTGGAATGCGTCGGCGACCAGCCGGGTGCCGCGGCGAAGGATCGCGTGGACGGCGACGAACTCCTCGTACATGCGGGCACCCGGGTTCTGAGCCGCGTCACTCATGGAAACTCCCGTCGGTTTGCTGGGCCATGACCCGGATACGAGTCCGTGCGGACGGTATGCGGGCACGCGCCAGATATAACCGGAGTGCGCCTGAGAGTTCCTCAAGTGTCGGTGGAGACAGGGGAGTTCTGCTGGTCAGGTCAGGAGGCAGTGGATGCAGACGGCGGACGGCCCCGTCGGCGGGGGAGGTGCGACGGGGCCGTGCTTGAGGGGCTGCCACTGGGTCAGCGGTGAGCGATCAGCGGGAGAGGTGGACCAGCTCGCCGTCGGTGCCGAGGGTCTTGTTGGTGATGTACACCCCGCCGTTGCCGTCGGCCTCGATGCCGGTCGGCTGCTTCAGCTTGCCGTCGGTCGGTATCTCGGTGACGTCCCCGGTGCCGGTGCCGACCGCGAAGACGGCGCCCGGCTGCGGGGGGCCGGCCAGCGGGGCCTGGCTGTACGACAGGGCGAGCAGGTCGCCCTTCTCGTCGAGGGCGATGTCCACCAGGTTGGTCATACCGGTGGCGAGGACCTCGGGCTCACCGCCCGGGGCGATCTTCCAGATGCGGGAGGCGTCGACCTGCCCGCCGCTCATGTCGGCGACGTACACGGTGCCGTCCGCGGCCTTGGCGATGCCGGTGGGCACGCTCTCGGCGGCGCCGGAGGGCAGCTCGTTCTTGGGCACGACGGCCGCGGTGGATGTGCGGCCGCCCGGGGCGGACCGGATGACGGTGTTGGCGCCCGCGTCGGTGGTCAGGAAGCCGCAGCCGCTGCGGACGAGCGACCACGGGTTGGCATGTACGTCGCCGCCGTCGGGGTTCAGCCGCGTCTCGTGGTCGGTGAGGTCCGCGAGGACCTTGTTGTCACTGGTACGGAACACGGTGCCCAGGGTCGCGGCGTCCGCGCCGAGGGCGGTGCGCTCGCCGGTGGTGCCGCCGAGGCCGCTGACCACGATGTAGCCGCCCCGATGGTCGGGCAGCACGTTGGAGGGGCCGTTGGCGCTCGCCGGGGCGCCCGCCTCGGCGCCTTCGGCGACGGACGCGAGGCCGGTCACGACCCTGCCCTGGCGGTTGCCGTCGACGGCGAAGACGGCACCGGTGGCGGCCACGCACTTCTCGCCGACGGCGCAGCCGGGCCTGCCCTCGCCGGCTTCGGCCACCAGGACGGTGCCGTCGCGCAGCGCGGTGACGCCCCGGGGGTTCTTCAAGCCGGAGGCGATGACCTGCACGGTCCAGTCGGTGCGGTCCGTGGCAGCGGCCGGGGCGACGGCCAGCGGCACGGCCAGGGCACCGGCCACGCCCGAGGTCAGCAGGATCCTCTTCCAGGAGCTGCGCGAATTCTGCATTTCTCTCCTTCGATGCACGCTCCCCCCTGTTTTCCGGAGAGCAGTTTTAGAAGCGTGCGCCACCGTAGAGGGCCCCACTTGAATTTACGAAGAGCCGGACACGCCCTAGGCCGGACGGCCCGAATAGGCCCTGATCGGTATCGAGCGAAGCTCCAGGGGAAATCCACTCCTTTTCTTTACCGTCGGCTCGAGCCCCCTTCCCATGCGGGGAAATACTGCGCCATTCACCTGGAGGAATCGCATGCTCGAACTGCCGCCCCCGCAGGTCGTCCGGGAAGCGGAAAAGAACCGGGCCGAGCTGCAGAAGCAGAGCCGTGAGCTCGCCCCGCCGCCGTTCGCCCTGCTTGAGCTGGCGATGGGTTCCATGCTCACCCAGGCGATCTACGCCGCCGCGGAGCTGCGCATCGCCGAGGAGGTGCACGAGGGCCCGCTCTCCCCCGCCGAGATCGCCCGGCGGGTCGGCGCTGATGCCGGGGCCGTGGGCCGCCTGCTGCGCCTCCTGGCCGGGCACCAGATCTTCGAGGGCCGGGCGGACGGCACGTACGCCATGACGCCGATGGCCGACGCGCTGCGCGCTGACCACCCGATGTCTATGCGCGATATCGCTGTCCTGATGGGGCACCCGACGCACTGGGAGGACTGGAGTCACTTTCTGGAAGTGGTGCGGACCGGGGAGCCGAGCGTGCCCAAGCACCGCGGCATGGGCTCGTTCGAGTACCTGACGCAGAACCCGGAGTACGGCGAGGTGTTCATCCGCGGCATGGGCAACATGTCGGACACGGAGACGCTGCCGATCCTGTCGGCCTACGACTTCTCGCGCTTCGGGACCGTCGTCGACTTCTGCGGCGGACGCGGCGGCCTGCTCGCGGGCATTCTCCAGCAGTCCCCCGGCGTGCGGGGCATCCTCTCCGACCCCCGGGTGGCCGGGAACGGCGCGGCCGCCTTCCTCGCCGAGCAGGGCGTCGCGGACCGCTGCGACACGCACGTCGGTGACCTGTTCGAGCCGGTCGTCGAGGGCGGTGACGCGTATGTCCTCAAGCACATCGTGCACGACTGGCCCGAGGAGCAGGCCCTGCAGATCCTGCGGAACATCCGGGCCGCCATGAAACCGGACGGCAGGCTGCTCCTGATCGAGATGGTGATCCCGGAGGAGGGCGACGACCCGCACTCCGGCAAGCTCGTCGACATGTGGCTGATGCTGCTGGTGGGCGGCAGGGAGCGTACGCCGTCCCAGTACGCCGATCTGGTGTCCCGGGCGGGCTTCAGGCTGGAGCGCGTGGTGGAGACTGCGTCGGCGGTCTCGATCGTGGAGGCGATCCCGGTCTGACCCGCCCCCTCCCCCAGTCTGATCCTTCCAACAGGTCCTGGTTCAGCGGCAGTCGGAGTCCGCTGCAGGACCGCTCGGGCCCTGCTCAAGGTTGGCTCCGGGCGCCCCGTGCCCGGGGTGCGGCTGCGGCATCATCGGGACCGGCCTGCTTGCGCGCACCTCCCGGGAGCGCCCCGGACGACAGCGGCACACCTTGGACGCCTGCCTTCGACAACGACCTGGGGGATTTCGGAACTGCTCGGGGCCGATGGTCACAACTGTGCCTTCCGGTTCGTCAGAGCAGTAGCAGCACCTGAGAAGCACGGAGCGCCCGGTAGCCGGATGCGCCAATTGATGTGAGAACTCTGGAGGAAATCATGACCGCTCGTATGCCCAACCCCGCCGCCGTGCTCGGCCCCGAGGTACTCCCGTCCCTGCTGAAGGTCGTCGGCGCGGTGAAGGAGACGGGTGTTCCTGACACCACGCTTCAGCTCGTCTACCTGCGTGCCAGCCAGATCAACGGCTCCAGCTGGAACGTGAACCAGCACTCCACCGCCCTCAAGGCGGCCGGGGAGAGCACCGAGCGGATCTTCAACGTCGCCGCCTGGCGCGAGACCCCGTTCTACACGCCGGAGGAGCGTGCCGCCCTCGCCCTTGCCGAGGCCGCGACCCGGCTGAGCGACACGGTCGACCCGGTGTCGGACGAGCTGTGGGCCGAGGCCTCGAAGCACTACGACGAGAAGCAGCTCGCCGCGCTCCTGGTGGCGACGGGTATCTCCAACTTCTGGCACCGCATCATGCCCACCACCCGGCAGCCTGCCGAGCTGCCGGCCCAGGGCTGAACGGCCCCACTGCGGTGGGAGGTTGACGGATGACATGACGGTGGCGCCGGGGAGAACCCCGGCGCCACCGCTCTGCTGTGCCCGCCCGCACCTCCTCGTGGGTTCCTCAGCCGTTGCCGAGCATGAAGCCCACGCCGCGTACGGTGACGATCCAACTGCTGTCGCCGAGCTTGCCGCGCAGGCTGCTGACGTGGGTGTCGACGGTGCGGCGTGACCAGGAGTCGCCCCAGACCTGCTGCAGCAGCTGTTTGCGTGAGATGACCGTGTCCGGGTGTGAGGCGAGCAGCCGCAGCAGGTCGAACTCCTTGCGGGTGAGGGCGACTTCCTCGCCGTCGACCAGGACTTCGCGGGAGCCGACGTCGATGTGCAGGCGGCCGCGGTGGATCGTGTGGGCGGCGGCGGGCTGCCACTGGACGCGGCGCATTACGGCCTCGATCCGGGCCATGAGTTCGCGCAGGCCGTACGGCTTGGCCACATAGTCGTCGGCGCCCGCCTGCAGGCCGAGGACGCAGTCGAGTTCGGAGGCGCGGGCGGTGACGATGATGACGGGCACCCGGCTGACGGCGCGGATGGCGCGGCAGACCTCCAGGCCGTCCAGGTCGGGCAGTTCGAGGTCGAGGAGGATCAGGTCGGCGTCCTCGTGGGCGCGCAGCGCGGCCGCGCCCCGTTTGACGCCGAGGGACTCGTGGCCGTGCCGGCGCAGTTGGGTGACCAGGGCGTCGGCACAGCCGGGGTCGGCGTCGACGACGAGGATGCGGCGCCCGGAGGGGTTCGGGACGGGCGTGCCGTGGCCGCTGACCTCGGGCTCGCCGCGCGGGGCGGGCGGCGGGGCTTGTGCGGGTGGGCGGGTGTCGAGCAGCGCGGGTGCCGATGTCTGGGTCATGCCTCCCCCGAGGTTCCTGTGCGGTGCGCGCGTGCGGCCGCCGGGCGCGCCGCCGCAGGTCCGGGGCTCGCCCTCGCCGTGAATCTAGGCGAGCGTGGTCGAGCCCCGGTACAGCCCGGCTGCCCCGGCTGTTCAGGTCCTACGGGTTGCGCACCCACGCCGATTCGTGCCGGGTGAACCCGATGTGCGGGTAGTAGTCGACGGCGGCGGGCGCGGAGAGGAGTACGAGCTTCGCGGCCGGGGCCGCGTCGCGGGTGGCGTCGAGCAGGGCGCGGCCGATGCCGGTGCGCTGGTGGTCCCGTACGACTGCGATGTCGGAGACGTAGGTGACGTACGAGAAGTCGGAGACGGCGCGCACGATGCCGATGAGGGCGCCCTGTTCGTCGCGGGCGACGAGCACGAGGTTGGCGTGTTCGAGCATGGCCGCGAAACGCTCCCGGTCCTCGACCGGGCGGCGCTCGCCGAGTCCGGAGGCGTGGTAGACGGCCAGGACCTCGTCCAGGTCGAGCGAGGCGCCCTCGACGCGGTCAGTCTTCCAGCTCATGCAGTTTCTCCAATCGGGTGCGGATCACAGCGTGGTGGGCGAGGAAGCGCTCGGGGCTGAGCCCGGCCAGGTCGATGCCTTCCTTGGCGAGAGTGGCGCCGAAGTGTTCCCCGGTGGCGATGGTGTGGTTGGCGGCGGCCTGCACGCTGCGGTAGGCGCGTTCGCGTTCCATGCCGTCGCCGAGCAGTTCGGCGAGGACCGGGGAACTGTAGATCAGGCCGTCGGTCTGGTCGATGTGTGCGCGCATCCGGTCCGTGTTGACGGTGAGGGAGGCCACCAGGTCGGCGGCCTTGGTGACCTGGAAGTGGCCGACAGAGAGGCTGTCGGGCAGGATCACCCGCTCCACGGACTGGTGAGCGAGGTCCCGCTCGTGCCAGAGCGCCACGTTCTCCAGGGCGGTGTCGGCGTAGCCGCGCAGCAGCCGGGCGAGGCCGCAGAGGCGTTCGCTGGTGGTGGGGTTGCGCTTGTGGGGCATGGCACTTGAGCCCTGGTAGGCGGTGGTGCGCTGCTCCTCGACCTCCCGGACCTCGGTGCGCTGCAGCAGCCGCAGCTCCAGGGCGATCTGCTCGACGCAGGCGCCCAACGTGGCGACAGACTGCAGGAGTTGGGCGTGCCGGTCGCGGGCGACGACCTGGCTCGGCGCGGGCTCGGCGGTGAGACCGAGTGCGGCACAGACGTGCTCCTCGACGCGCGGGTCGATCAGGGCGTACGTACCGACGGAACCGGAGACGGTGCCGACGGCGACGGCCTCGCGGGCCGCGGCGAGGCGGGTGAGGGAGCGGTCGACGGCGAAGGCGTGGGAGGCCAGCTTGTGCCCGAAGGTGGTGGGTTCGGCGTGCACGCCGTGGGTGCGGCCGACCATGGCGGTGTCCCAGTGTTCCAGGGCCCGTTCGGTCAGCACGCGGCGCAGCCGCCGGGCGGCACCGGCGACGAGGTCGGTGGCCCGGGCCAGGGTGTGGCCGAGGGAGGTGTCGACGAGGTCGTAGCTGGTCATGCCGAGGTGCACCCAGCGTGCGGAGGTCTCGGGGATGTTCTCGCAGTAGGCGGCGAGGAAGGAGAGCACCTCGTGGTCGCGTTGGCGCTCGATCTCGGCGACCCGCTCCGGCTCGGGTACGGGGGCCCGGCGCATGTCCTCGACGGCCTCGTGCGGTACGCGGCCGAGGCGGGCCTGTGCCTCGGAGGCGAGGATCTCCACCCGGACCCAGGTGGTGTAGCGGGTCCGGTCCGAGAAGAGGTCCGCCATCTCGGGCAGCGTGTAACGGGGAATCATGCGGGGCCTTCGTCCATCGGGGCGGGTGGGGACACAACCTCGGGCAGCGGGGGCCGCGAGCATTCAGTAGGCGCCGAAGTACTCACGCTGCTCCCACTCGGTGACCTGCCCGGGTGCGGGTGCGGCCTGCAGGGACCAGGCCTCGTAGCGACGCAGTTCGCTCTCCTTCAGCTTGGCGAGACAGGCGGCGAGCGGCTCGCCGAGGAGCTGTGCGGCGCGCCCGGCGCGGAAGGCATGGAGGGCGTCGGCGAGGCTCTGCGGCACGAGTTCGGCGCCGCCGCTGCCCGGGCCGGCGGCCGGGCCTCCGGGCGCGGGTGCCGGCGCGGCCTGGGCGGTGAGTCCCTCCAGGCCCGCGAACAGCTGGGCGGCGATGTTGAGGTACGGGTTGGCGCAGGGCTCGCCGATGCGGTTCTCGATGTGCGCACCGGCGCCGTTGCCGACGACGCGGAGCATCGCGGTACGGTCCTCCTGACTCCAGCCGATGCGGGTGGGCGCCAGGGTGTGCTCGGCGGCCAGACGCCGGTAGCCGTTGACGGTGGGTACGGAGAGCAGGAACAGCTCGCGGGCCCAGGAAAGCAGCCCGTCGGCGTACGCCTTGCCTTGGGGTGAGAGGCCGCTGGAGAGGCCCTCGGCGCGGAACAGGTTGGCGCCGGAGGCGAGTTCGGTGACGGACTGGTTCAGGTGCCAGCCGCTGGGGTCGGCGGCGTCCAGAAGCGGCTGCGCCATGAAGGAGGCGTGGTAGCCGCGGCGGGCGCACCAGCTCTTGGTGACGGTACGGAAGAGCAGCATCGCGTCGGCGGTGTCCAGGGCGGACATCGGGCTGAACGTCGTCTCGACCTGCCCTGGCCCGGACTCGTGCTCCATGGACCTGAGCGGCAGACCGAGGCGCAGCAGGTGCAGGGCGAGCGGGTCGGTGACGGGGGCGACGCTGTCGTAGTGGGCGTCGAGGTTGAACTGGTAGCCCGCGTTCAGGGCGGCCACGTGCGGGGCCTGGCCCTGCAGGCCGAAGCCGTTGCCGGTGTTGCCGGGTGCGGTGTCGAGGCGCCGGGTGAGGTACCACTCGACCTCCAGGCCGAGAACGGCGGAGAGGCCGTGTGCGGTGTACCGGTCGGCGATGCGGCGCAGAACGGCCCGGGAGGACAGCGGGTGCGGGGTGCCGTCGCGCAGGTACTCGTCGCCGATCACCCAGGCGGTGCGGGCCTCGCCGCCGGGCAGTTCCTGGAAGGTGAGCGGGTCAGGCACCAGGATGAAGTTTCCGGCCCCGGCGATCTCGTCGACGCCGATGCCGTGGTCGCCGAGGAAGTCGACGGCTACGGCGTGCCCGGTGTCGAAGAGGAACGGGCCGGGGCTGAAGTTCATGCCGTTGCGCAGCACGCTGCGGAAGGTAGTGGCGGTGAGGGTCTTGGAGCGGGCCAGGCCGTGCGGGTCGCCGAACACGACGCGGACGAAGTCGATGTCGGCGAGGCTCGCCTCGACGCGTTCGGCGGCGGCGAGCCGGGCCTCGTCCCACAGTGCGTGATCAGTGACGAACGAGGGCCGCCCGACGCTGCCCTCCGCGGCGGGCGAGGACCAGGACCTGGCATGCATGGCGGTACGTCCCTTCCTTGGTTCACACAGTGGGAGCGGTTGCGGGGCTGCTCACGGGCGGTGCCGGTACGCCGAGTTCGGACTCCAGGCTTCCGGCGAGGGAGATGACCAGGTCGTCGGCGCCGACGGGGCCGACGAGCTGGAGGCCGGCCGGCAGTCCGGAGCGGGTCAGGCCGGCGGGTAGGGACAGCGCGGGCTGCCCGGTCATGTTGAAGGGGTACGAGGCGGGCGCCCAGGCCAGCCAGAGCAGGTCGCGGGGGTCGGCGGCCCAGGATGGGCCGATGTCCTCGGCGGCGAACGGCTCGATGGGCACGGTTGCCATGGCGAGGATGTCGTACCTGTCCATGACGGTGCGCAGGGTGGAGCGCAGGCCCTGGCGGACTTCCTCGGCGCGGATCACGTCCGCGCCGCTGAGGGTGTGTCCGTGCCGTACGACCTCCAGACGCCCGCGGTCGGCCCACTCGTCGTCCTCGGGCCGCTGTCCTGCTGCTTCGGAGGCGGCGTAGATGTCGACGAGGGCGGGGTAGATGTTGGTGCAGCGCACTTCGACGTCCTCGACGACGTGGCCCTGGGCGGTGAGGGCGGCGCGGGCGCGGTCGGTGACGTGGCGGATCTCGTCGCCGGTGCCTTCGTACTCGATCCAGCCGATGCGCAGCCGCTGAGTGGCGCGGGGTGCGTCGAGGGAGCCGAGGCCGGAGTCGGGGTCGTTGAGGTGCGGGCCCTCGATGACCTGTCCGAGCAGTGCGGCGTCGGCGACGGTGCGGGTGATCGGGCCCTGGTGGGCGAGCCGGTCGGCGCCGTTGGGGAAGTACGGGACGCGGCCGTAGGACGGTTTGTAGCCGACGACGCCGCAGAAAGCGGCCGGGATGCGGATCGAGCCGGATCCGTCGGTGCCCAGGGAACCGTCGCAGAGCCCGGCGGCGACGGCTGCCGCGGCG
This sequence comes from Streptomyces luteolus, assembly GCF_029968015.1. Classification (GTDB taxonomy): domain Bacteria; phylum Actinomycetota; class Actinomycetes; order Streptomycetales; family Streptomycetaceae; genus Streptomyces; species Streptomyces luteolus. Next base: position 2,951 of record NZ_JASCIS010000039.1, on the reverse strand, counting down.
CCGCCGCTCGAACCGCCCGCGGTCAGGCGCGGGTCGTACGGGTTGCGGGTGGGCGGGGCGGCCCGGCTGACGGTCGCGGCGCACCAGCCGTACTCGGAGGTGGTGGTCTTGCCGACGACGACGGCGCCGGCGGCGCGCAGCCGGGCCACGGCGGGGGCGTCCTCGGCGCGGCGGTCGTTGGGCAGGAGCGAGCCGCGGGTGGTGGGCAGGTCGTGGGTCTGCAGCAGATCTTTCACGGAGACGGTGACGCCGAGGAGCGGCATGTTCCGCCAGGCGTCGGCGCCGAATTCGCGGATGCGGGCGTCCGCGTACTCGGCGGCGCGCAGCGCCTCGTCGCCCGCGACGGCGACGAAGGCGTCGAGGGTGTCCCGTTCGCGGATGGCGCGCAGTACGGCTTCGGTGTGCTCGACGGCGGTGATCTCCTGCCGTCGCAGGAGTTCCCTGGTGTGGCTGATGCCGCGGGCGATCATCGGTTTCTCCTCTCCTGTGGGTGCCGGGACCTGCCGTACGGGTCAGGCTGTCGCGTGCGGGCGGGCGGCCCGTCGCGCGTCAGGAAGCGCGGCGGACCTGGTCGGCCTCGGGTGCGTCGGGTGTCTGGCCGGTGACGTTCGCCCAATGCCAGGCGGCGTCGAACGCGGTGACCTCCACGTCGGTTCCGGCGGTGACGAGTTCCGCGGCGAGGCCGGTGGCGTGGGCGATGAATGCCGACACCCGGTGTGCGGCGAGTAGGTCCTGCTCGCCGAACGGCTCCCCGGTGCTGCGCAGCAGGCGCAGGTCCATGAAGCCGTTGAACCGTCGCCCGTCGACCTCGACGGCCTGCGGGGAGCGGATGGAGAATCGCACGCTGTTGTTGACGTGCCCGTGGTGGTGCTGGTCGGAGTGGAACGCGACGTCCGGGATGGTGGGCGGCACGAAGTGGTCGCGGGCGAGGACTTCGGGCTCGCGCGGCAGGTTGCCCGCGACGAAGTGCCAGGAGTTGTACTGCATGCGCGAGGACATGGCCCAGGCGGCGTCGGCGAGCGCGGCGGTGCCGCCGAAGTGCTCGGCGGCCTCGGGCAGCGGCACCACGCAGCAGAAGAAGTGGGTGATGTCCCAGTCGCAGATCTCCGCCCAGCTCTCGCCGCGCAGCGCCCGGACGAGGTCGGGCAGGGAGCGCATGCCGCGGCTCATCGCGAAGTCGGCACGGAAGGCAACACTGGTCGCGGCGACGGTTTCGTACACCAGCGATTCCAGGCCGGTGCCGAAGTCGCCGTGCGGCTCGGCGAGCCAGCCGGGCGCGGCGGCCACGTCCTGGCCGAGCTCGGAGAGCGTGTCACCGTGCAGCGGCAGTCGTCGACACAGGCGGGCGACGACGGCGTCCTCGCGGGCGCGGGCGGCTCTGCCAGGCGCGGCGGCCACGCGCTCGGTCTTGTGCATGAGCGCGCCGTGGATCTCCCGGTACAACTGGGCGTGCCGGCCGGCGTGTTGGCGGCGTTCGCGCAGGGCGACGGCGAGGTCGTGCAGGTCGGCGACGCGGGTCGAGGGGGCAGCGGGGACCGGTTCGCCGCCGGGTACGGCGTTGTAGCCGCGGCGGATCCGCTCCAGCATGTGCGCGACGTGCTCGACGGTCAGCTGGGTGCCGTTGGCCTCTTCGACCCGCCCCGGCCCGGCGGAGCGGACAAGCAGGGTGAGGCAGACGAGCAACTGGGTGTCGTGGTCCGACCAAAGGTCGAGCGGGACGCCCTGCAGCGCGCTGAGGGCGCAGTCAGGGTGACCTGGCCAGAGGGTCTTGCCGGTGAGCGTGTTCTGGTCGCGGAAGTTCGTGTACTGCTTGTCCTCCTGGTAGAGGACGAACGGGGCGGTGCGCAGGGCTGCTTCCTTGGCCTGATCGAGCAGCGCGTCGCGGCCCTCGGGTCCCTGTTCCGCGAGCCAGGCGCGGCAGTCCGCGACGGCTTGGGTGCGCCGCTCGGCGGCACGGTCAAGCTGTTGCCGGTACGTGGCCAGAGTGGTCGCCGTCCACGGCACGCGGCGGATGCCGCCGACCAGGTCGCGGGGGTCGAGGGGGCGGCCGCCGGGGGTGCGCAGGGCGATGCGGCCGTTGGTGGCAAGGCCGATCTCGCCGAGGAAGGCGGGCGCTTCGGCGCCGTCGCCCGCGTCCGCCGCCACCTCCGCCTTCGCGTCTGTGCGCCAGCTGAGCCCGCTGAGGGCGAACAGGGCCGCCTGTTCGGCCGAGTTCAGGGCCCGCAGCTGCACGTCGGCGGGCACGTGCCGGTCGAGGGTGAGCAGTACGTCGAGTACGGCGGGCAGCTCACCGGCCTCGGTGGCGCGCTGCCAGACGTTCTTGAGCAGCCCGGGGAATCCGGCATCGGGTTCGCGCACGCGGTCCGGTTTGGCGGTGGTTCCGGCGGGGATGCCGAGCCGGCTGGGGCGGCGGCTGATCCGCTTTCTCGCGTTGCTGGCGCGGCGGGATTCGCGGCGCCCTGCGGGGCCTGTCATGCGGCACCTTCGGCGGTGAGTTCGATGTGGTTCCACATCGCGTCGTCGGTCGGGGTCCAGTCCTCGTCCACGTAAATGCAGTCGACCGGGCATTCGAGCACGCACGCGGGGCAGCCCGAGCAGAGTTCGGGGACGATCACCACGTCCAGGCCTCGGTCGAAGATGGCGCCGAACTCTGCGGGGCAGCCGCGCAGGCAGCTGTCGCAGGTGATGCACTCGGACGTCTCGATGCGCCGCGGCGGCTTCTTCCAGTTGTCGGCGCGGGCTCGTTGGGCAATACGTTCGGCGCGCTCCGACAGCGCGGCCGACGAGGCAAGGTTCTTCACGGGATCGGCCCCTTCGGGAGTCTTCTCGGCCAGGGCCGAGACGGACAGTTCCGATGGTCATCGCGGTCTCTCGACTGCCCCCGGAGCGCGAGTGGGGGCCAACTGGAGCTTGCAGCAGGTCAGTTGTCTTCCCTGTTGTGAGGTGCGAGT
>NZ_JASCIS010000038.1 GCF_029968015.1 Streptomyces luteolus | reverse complement strand
AACCTGACCAGCCGCGCCCGCGCCCGCTCACGCAGGGGGCGCGGGCGCGCGTGCGCCCGGGGGAGGCCACCATGGGTGGGTGGCAGACATCGGCGTGCGGGGCATCGACACCCGCGGAATGCGGCACTGCGAGACGACGGCGCTTGCGGTGCTGCTGCGGCACCAGGGGCTCGATCTGTCGGAGCCCATGCTCTTCGGTCTCGGCTCGGGTCTGTCCTTCGTCTACTGGGACAGCAAGAACATGGACTTCCCCTTCCTTGGGGGACGCGTCAAGCCCTTCGAGCTGACCCGGAACCTGGCCGCGCGGCTCGGCCTCGAACTCCTCGTCCAGGAGACGACCTCGCCCCGCAAGGCCTGGGACCAGGTGGCGGCGCAGCTCGACGCGGGCCGCCCGGTCGGACTGCAGCTCGACAGCTACCACTTGGACTACTTCACGTCGAAGGTGCACTTCGCCGGTCATGTCGTCGCGATGTACGGCTACGACGACCGCGAGGCCCGTCTGGTGGACACCGAGCAGCAGGGCGGGGCGGTGACGACGAGCCTGAGCGGCCTCGCCCGGGCCAGGGCCGCGCGCGGACCGATGTCCGCCAGGCACCGGTCGTTCACCCTGGCCGTGCCGAGGAGTTCCCCCTCGCCACGGGAGCGGATCGTTCCCGCCGTCACCGCCTGCGCGGACGCCTTCCTCGACCCGCCCATCGCCAACCTCGGTCACCGCGGCATCGCGAAGGCCGGAAAGCTGGTGCCCACCTGGCTCCGGCGCAGCGACGCCCCGGAACGGGACCTGCCCCGGGCGGCGCTCCTGATGGAGCAGGCCGGCACCGGCGGCGCCCTGTTCCGCAACCTCTACCGGGACTTCCTCGCCGAGTGCGCCCAGCACCTCGACGACAGCCACCTGCGCACCGGCCACCGGATGTACACCGAGGCGGCCGCCCTCTGGACGGAGGTCGCGGCACTCATCAGCGCGGCCGGTGAAGCGGGCGACCAGCAGAGCCTCGACCGGGCGGGCAGGCTCCTCGGCGAGGTGTCCCGCCTGGAGCGGGAAGCCATGCAGGAGTTGAGCCGCCTACGCGGGTGAGGCCCCGCGCCGCTCCTCGCATCGTCGGCGCAACGCCAGGGCGAAGCCGATGCCGGCGAGGAGGGCGGGTACCGCCAGCTGCACGGACAGGGCCGTCGCCCAGCCGGGGTTGAGCTGTTCGGTCATGCCGCTGGTGTACTGGCAGGTCGCCTGCGGCGGGAAGAGGCTGTACTCCAGCGTGCGCGGGGGCTGGCTGCCCCAGTCGGCACTCGCGGAGCACGCGGACGACGGTCCCGCGAACAACGGCCGGCCGATGAGCACGTAGAACCCCAGGAACACCGAGCCGGTCACGAAGAAGGCCGTCGCCGTGCGCCGCACCCGCTCGGCCCGGGACCTCGGCACCACCAACTCGCCCCCCGTGCGCGGCTCGAACCACTCCGCGACCAGCGCGAGCAGCAGACACCCCACAAGCACGGCCATGCCCACCCACAGCAGTACGAAGAGGACGCCCGAGCCGCCCACGGAGGCGACCTCGCCGCCGCTGAACTCGCAGACCGTCGCCGGGGGATAGGACTCGTACCGCGCCCTCTGGAAGCTGCCGGGGCCGGTGATCATTCCATGGGAGCAGCGCTCGTCGAACTCCAGCATGCCGAACAGCGCCACGGCCGAACCGACGACCACGGCAGCGAAGGCGATCGCGGCGACGGCCCACAGCCCGCCCGTCCGGAAGCCGCCGTAGGCTCCGTGCGCTTCGTCAGCTTCGTGCGGTACGTCAGCTCCGTGCGCGTCGTCCGCGTCGTCCGCCTCATACGCCTCGTGCGCAGGGGAGTTGGTCATCCGCGCACCCTAACCGAGGCCGCGCGCAGGCGGGTTCAGGGTTCGATCAGGCCCGAGCGGATCGCGTACCGGGTGAGTTCCAGACGGTCGCGCAGGCCGAGCTTCTGCAGCAGGTTGGCGCGGTGGCGTTCGACGGTCTTGGGGCTGATGACGAGCAGGTCCGCGATCTGCTGCGAGGTGTGGCCCTCGGCGACCAGCTTGAGGATCTCCTCCTCGCGGTCCGTCCTGGTCGCCCGGCCCGTCTCCGTGGCGCTGTGCCTGCTGCCGTTCCGTACGCCGTGGCGCGAGCAGCTGTTCATCTCGTGGGCCGGGCTGCGCGGCGCCGTACCGATCGTGCTCGCGACGTTCCCCGTCGTGGCGGGCGTGGACGGCGCCCGGCACCTCCTGAACATCGTCTTCGTCCTGGTCGCCTTCTTCACCCTGGTCCAGGGCCCGACGCTGCCCGCCGCAGCTCGAGCTGCGGCTGCCGCAGCCGACCGCCGTCACCCTGATCGTCCGCGACGGCACCGCCCTCGTACCGGGACCGGACACGGTGCTCCGCACCGGCGACGAGCTGCTGCTCATCACCACCCCGGAAGCCGGCGAGCGCACCGAGCGCCGCCTCCGCGCCCTCGGCCTCCGAGGCCGCCTCGCCCACTGGCTGGGCGAAACGGGAGATCCGGAGCAGAACGGGACGGGGCGGAAGGCGATACGTGGCACGGGGCGGGAGGCGATACGTGGCACCGGGCGGGGCTGATGGGAGGGGGCCGGGCGGGAAAGGGGGCGCGCCGGGTATCAAGGAGGCATGGCCTATTCCGCGAACCGTTCCGTCCGCTCACTCCGCGGCCTCCTGAGGCACGCCGACCACACCGTGTTCCGGCAGGTCGCGATGCGGCCCTGGCCGGCCGCCGAGCCGGTGCTGCCGCGGCTGAGCCGCGCCGCCAACCACGGGCTGCTCTGGGGCGGGGCCGCCCTCGGCATGTGGGCGCTCGGCGGTCCGCGCGGGCGGCGGGCGGCCGTGCGCGGAATCGCCTCGCTCGCCCTCGCCTCGGCGACGGTGAACACGCTCGGCAAGGGCGCCGTGCGCCGCGCCCGCCCGGTCCTCGACGCCGTCCCCGTCATCCGGCACCTGCCGCACCAGCCCCTGACCAGCAGTTTCCCGTCCGGCCACTCGGCGTCCGCGGCCGCCTTCGCCGCGGGTGCGGCCCTGGAGTCGCGCGGCTGGGGCGCGGTCCTCGCGCCCGTGGCGTTCTCCGTCGCGTTCTCCCGCATCTACACCGGCGTGCACTACCCGAGCGACGTCCTCGTCGGCTCCGCCCTCGGCGTGACCGCCGCGTTCGCCGTGCGCGGCCTCGTGCCCTCGCGCGACCAGCTCCCGCCGCCCGCCCGCCAGCAGGAGGACGCCCCCGCGCTCCCGGACGGCGACGGCCTGTACGTGGTCGTCAACCCCTCGTCCGGCGCGCAGCCCCAACTCGTCGACCCCGTACGCCAGTTGAGGTCGCTGCTGCCGAGCGCCGAGATCATTCTGTACGACGACGAGGCGGGGCCGCTGCCCGAGGTCCTGGAGGCGGCGGCCCGGGACGCGGCCCGCAAGGGCGGGGTGCTCGGCGTGTGCGGCGGCGACGGCACCGTCAACGCGGCCGTCGAACCGGCCCTCAGGTCCGGGGTCCCGCTGCTCGTGCTGCCCGGCGGCACGTTCAACCACTTCGCGTCCGACCTGGGCGTCGACACCATCCCGGACGCCTGCGCCGCGGTCACGAACGGGCACGCCGTACGCGTCGACGTAGGCCGCATCACCCCCCTCACCGACCCCGCCGCCGCGCCGGGGGCCGAGGCCGAACCGGCGTACTTCCTCAACACGTTCAGCCTCGGCGCGTACCCGGACCTGGTCCGCCTGCGCGAGCACTGGTCACCCAGGATCGGCGGCCCCGCCGCGACGCTGCTCGGCATCGCGAAGATCCTGCGCACCGCGCACCCGATGCGGGCCGTGGTGAACGGCCGCCGCCGCGCCATGTGGCTGCTGTTCGCCGGCAACGGCGTCTACCGCAGCCTCGGCATCACCCCGATGCGCCGCCACGACCTCTCCGACGGCCTCCTCGACATCCGCATCGCCCACGGCGGACACCTCGCCCGCACCCGCCTGCTCGCCACGGCCCTGGTCGGCGGCGTGGCCAGGACCCGTACGTACGCCGCGGCCCATGTGCCCCGCCTCCTGGTGTCGGGCCTGGCCGAGGGCACGCGGATGGCGTACGACGGCGAGGTCGCGGACGCCCCGAGGGCCTTCCGCGTCGACAAGCTTCCGGAGGCGCTGACGGTCTACCGGCCGCACACGGAGTCCCCGCACCTGGACCGCTGAGCCGGTGAGCCGCGATCCCGGGCGGGGCGGGGTCAGTTCAACTCGATTCCGGCCCGCCGCGCCTGCAGTTCGGACCTGACGAGTTCGAGGAGCCGCCCCGACCAGTTGCGGCCCCGGCCGCCGTTGTCGCCCCAGAAGTGCGAGTCGCCCTCGTCGTAGACCACGGTCGCGTCGTCCGTGGCGAGCAGGATCTCCGCCAGGTCGGCGTCCGTGAACTTGGCGCGCAGCAGCCCGGTCATGACGGCCGCGCGGGCCTGCGTCCAGCCCTCGCGGCGCGGGGCGCCGGCGGCGAGCGTACGGGCCGCGTGCTCGGTGTCGGCCTCCGCGATCGCCGCTCGTACGGAGAGGTCGTCGACGGACAGGGCCCAGTAGGCGTGCGCGACGGACGGGTAGGCGGCGCCCGCCACGGTGACCGGGGCGGGGTACTCGTGGCGCAGAGCGCGGGTGCCCGGGTCCTCGGCCCTCTTCATCGGGAACGACTGGTTGAGCTTGATCGCGGGGGCGAACGAGGTGTCCGGTCCGTCCACCGGGACGCGAGGGGGCTCGGCCCGCCAGGCCGCGCGTTCCTCGAAGTACGCGAGCGCCTCGTCGTACTCCTCCCACGTGACCGGCTCGTCCCGCCAGTCCTCGGTCGTGCCGCCGACTCCGGCCACGAGGACCTGGAGCGGGCCGTCCTTGCGGTCCATGTCGCCCAGTGCGTAACGGCGTTGGGTGACGGGGATCGTCTGGTACGCGGCGTGGGCGGCGGCCCGGTTCTCCTCGGTGCGCTCGGCGAGGAAGACGTCGACGGCGGCGAGGCAGCGCTCGGTCGAGTCGGGGCGGCCGTTCAACCGCTCGATGGTGTCACGGACTTCGGCCAGGAGGATCTCCGGCGTCAGCCAGGTGCGCGGCTCGCTGAACTTCCAGGCGGCCAGCTCGTGCCCGGACGCCCTGGCGCCTTCGGGGAGTTCGGTGGCGACCCAGCCACGGGTCAGCTTCTCGGCGAACTCCTCGACGGTGACGAGGCCCCAGCAGTCGATCAGGCCGTCCGCGTAGATGAAGAGGTCGGTGAGGAAGTAGTCGCCGTTGCGGATGAAGGCGTGCCGCCACGTGCCGGGTATGCGGACGCCGTCCGCCGTGCGATGGATGATCCGGTTCTCGCGCATCCGGCGATTGTGCCGCAGCGCCCGGCCCGCCACTCCCGTAGTAGGGGCGGCGGACCGGGCGCTGGTGGTGAAGCGGGAGCCCGGAGCGGCGGATCAGGCAGCCGGGGCCGGGTACGTCGGGTACTCGACGCCCGAGACGTGCTGGACGACCCGGATGACCTGGCAGGAGTAGCCGAACTCGTTGTCGTACCAGAGGTAGAGGATCGCGTTGTCGCCGTCGACCTTCGTGGCGCCGGCGTCGACGATCGAGGCGTGCCGCGAGCCGACGAAGTCCATGGAGACGGCGTCCGGCGCGGTCGTGAAGTCGATCTGGCGCTTCAGCGGCGAGTTGAGCGAGACGTCCCGGAGGTACTCCAGGACCTCCTCGCGGTTGGTCTCGCGGCCCAGGCGCAGGCTGAGGATCGCGATCGAGACGTCCGGCACGGGCACGCGGATCGAGGAGCCGGTGATCGGCGCCTTCAGGTCCGGCAGCGCCTTCGCGACGGCCGAGGCGGCGCCGGTCTCCGTGATGACCATGTTGAGCGGCGCGGAGCGGCCACGGCGGTCGGCCTTGTGGTAATTGTCAAGCAGGTTCTGGTCGTTGGTGAACGAGTGCACCGTCTCGACGTGACCGCGCAGGACGCCGTACTCGTCGTCCATCGCCTTCAGCGGCGGCACGATCGCGTTGGTCGTGCAGGACGCGCAGGACAGGATCTGCTCGTCCGGCTTGATCATGTCGTGGTTGACGCCGTGCACGATGTTCGGGACGTCGCCCTTGCCGGGGGCGGTCAGGACGACCTTGTCGATGCCGGGGCGCAGGTGCTTCGACAGACCCTCGCGGTCCCGCCACTTGCCCGTGTTGTCGATGAGGATGGCGTCCTTGATGCCGTACGCCGTGTAGTCGACCTCGGACGGGTCGTTGGCGTAGATCACCTTGATCTCGTTGCCGTTGGCGATGATCTTGCCGCCCGCCTCGTCGACGGTGATCGTGCCCTGGAACTGGCCGTGGATCGAGTCGCGGCGCAGCAGCGAGGCGCGCTTCACGATGTCCTCGGCCGCCCGCTCGCCGCCGCCGCGCACGACGATCGCGCGCAGCCGCAGGCCGTTGCCGGAGCCCGCCTTCTCGATGAGCAGCCGGGCGACGAGACGGCCGATGCGGCCGAAGCCGTAGAGGACGACGTCCCGGCCCTCGCGGCGCTCGATCTTGTTCTCGCCGGTGGCGCCGGCGACGGCCTCGGCGGTGAACTCCTCGACGGACAGACCGCGGTCGTCGGCCCGGTGCGCCTCGGCGAGCAGGCCTATGTCCACCTGCGAGGGGCCGAGGTCGAGCGTGGTGAGGGCCTGCAGGAACGGCAGCGTCTCGGTGACCGAGAGCTCCTCGCCTGCGATCTGCCGCGCGAACCGGTGCGTCTTCAGGATGCTGACCACCGACTTGTTCACCAAGGAGCGGCTGTGCAGCAGGACGGTGACGTCCCGCTCGCGGTGCAGCTTCCCGATGATCGGGATCATCGACTCCGCGATCTCCTCGCGGTTCTTCCAGTTGGTGAACGAGTCCTCGTTGACAGTCACGTTTTTATCTTTCGAGCTAGGCGGTGCTCATATGCTAACCCTCCCGGTTCCGGGCACCGCCACGGGCCTCGGCGGGCCTACTCGAAGGGCGTCGTCGGGCCCGCGCCCCTGCGGACGATCTCGGCCTCGCCGCCGGAGAAGTCGATCACTGTGGTCGGCTCGGTGCCGCAGTCGCCGGAGTCCACCACCGCGTCCACGACATGGTCCAGCCGCTCCTTGATCTCCCAGCCCTGGGTCATCGGCTCGTCCTCGTCGGGCAGCAGCAGCGTGCTGGAGAGCAGGGGTTCACCGAGCTCGGCGAGGAGCGCCTGGGTGACGACGTGGTCGGGGATGCGCACGCCCACCGTCTTCTTCTTCGGGTGCATCAGCTGGCGCGGCACCTCCTTCGTCGCGGGCAGGATGAAGGTGTAGCTGCCGGGGGTGGCCGCCTTGAGCGCGCGGAACACGTCGTTGTCGAAGTAGACGAACTGGCCGAGCTGCGCGAAGTTCTCGCAGACCAGGGTGAAGTGGTGGCGCTCGTCGAGGTCGCGGATGGACCGGATCCGGTTGATCCCCTCGCGGTTGCCGAGCTGGCAGCCGAGGGCGAAACAGGAGTCGGTCGGATAGGCGACGAGGGAGCCGGAGCGGATGCTGTCCGCCACGTTGGTGATGATGCGCCGCTGCGGGTTGTCGGGGTGCACGTCGAAGTACTTCGCCATTGGCCGAGCGTATGGGATCGGGCCCGCGCGGGGGCCGCCACGCGCGGATCGGGGACGGACGCCCGCGTGCCCGTACGGGCTGCTGCCCGTTGGCCGCTGCTCGGTACGGGTCGGGCGGTGGCTGGCGGCCTGCGCGGCTTGGGGCCGGTGCCTGTCGCTCGGTATGGGTTGGGCTGCTGCCGGTCGCCTGCGCGGTTTGGGCCCGCGCGGGGGCCGGCACGCGCGGATCGGGGACGGACGCCCCCGTGCCCGTACGGGCTGCTGCCCGCTGCTCGGTTCAGGTCGGGCCGCTGCCCGCTGCCTGCCGCCCCTGGCCATGCGGCTCGGGGCGCTGCCTGCCGTTCTGTATGGGTTGGGCTACTGCTGGCCGCTTACGAGGCTCGGGGTCGATGCCCCCGCTCGGTACGGGTTGGGCCGCTGCTGGCCCGCCCGCACGGCTCGGGCCCGAAGTCCGCCGCTCCGTACCGGTCGGGCCGATGTCCGCCGCCCCACGCCTCACACGCGGATCGCGCCGAGCAGTGTGCGGGCGCACAGTTCCCTGACCTCGTCCCGGCCCAGGTCCGGCTCGTCCAGCCAGTCCAGGCAGACCGTCACCATGAACGACAGCCAGCCACGCACGGCGAGCCGTATCGCGGGGCCGGGGCCGGGGCCGTCCGCCATGTCGGTCGAGGCGGCCGAGGCGGTCGAGAGCGCGCCCAGGATCTGCTGCTCCTGCGCGGCCAGGGCGGCCCGGTACACCTCGCGCACCGTCGGATCGCCCGCCGCCTGCGCCCGGTGGAAGGCGCGGAAGCCCTCCGCGTGCTGCTCGACATAGGAGAGGAAGAGGTCGATGCCCGCGTCGATCTGCTCGCGCAGAGGGCGGCCCGGCACGGCGGCAGTCAGGCGCAGCATGCGCTCGCTCTCGTGCCGTACGACCGCGGCGAAGAACTCCCGCTTTGTCGGGAAATAGTGGTACAAGAGCCCACGCGAGACGCCCGCGATCTCGGCGACCTGCTCGATCCACACGTCGTCGTACGGACTCTGCGCGAACAGGCGCGAGCCGACCGCGAGCAGTTGTTCGCGGCGTTCCTCGGTGCTCAGCCGGCGGCGGGTGCGTGAGCTGCGGTTCGCTGGCATGGCAGGACCGTACTCGACGCGGTTCCGCGCCGGGAGCGATGTTCCCCGCCGTACGTCCTTGACGGCGATTCGGCGGCGTGACCACACTGGCGAGGTCTATTGAACCGAGATGCAATAACGCAATCGGCGGGCATGGCAGGGGAGTTGGGGCAGATGGCGCAGATCACCGAGGCGGCGGCGCGCGACGAGGGGGCCGCGCTGCCCAAGGGCTTCCGCAGCGCGCAGCAGGGCTGGCCGGAGCTCCACCGCATCCCGCACCCGCCCCGCCGCATTCCGCTGATGGGCGACGTGATCGGGGCGAACGTGCGCACCCCCGTTCAGGACTCCATGCGCGTCGCCCGCGAGCTCGGCCCGATCTTCCGGCGCAAGGCCTTCGGCAAGGAGATCGTCTTCGTCGGCGGAGCCGGGCTCGCATCGGACATGGCGGACGAGTCCCGGTTCGCGAAGCACGTCGGGCTCGGCGTGGCCAACCTGCGGCCGGTCGCCGGGGACGGACTGTTCACCGCGTACAACCACGAGCCCAACTGGCAGCTGGCGCACGACATTCTCGCGCCGGGGTTCAACCGGGACGCCATGGCCGGATACCACCGCCTCATGCTCGACGTGGCCGGGCGGCTCACCGAGCGCTGGGACGAGCGGGAACGCACCGGGCGGGCGGTGGACGTGCCCGGGGACATGACGAAGCTGACCCTGGAGACGATCGCGCGCACCGGATTCGGGTACGACTTCGGCTCGTTCGAGCGGGAGCGCCCGCACCCCTTCGTGACCGCGATGGTCGGCACCCTCGCCTTCGCCCAGCGGCGCAACACGGTGCCCGCCGCGCTCGCCCCCTTCGTCCTGCGTGAGGCGACCCGGCGCAACGACGCCGACATGGCGTATCTGAACCGCACCGTCGACGAGGTCGTCGCCGCGCGCCGGGCCGAGGGCGGCAGCGGTGAACTGCGGGATCTGCTCGACCGGATGCTGGAGGTCGCCCACCCGGAGACGGGGGAGCGGCTCACCGCCGAGAACATCAGGCGGCAGGTCATCACGTTCCTCGTCGCCGGGCACGAGACCACCTCGGGCGCGCTCTCCTTCGCCCTGCACTACCTGGCCCGCAACCCCGAGGTGCTCGCCCGTGCGCAGGACGAGGTGGACCGGGTGTGGGCGGGCAAGGACGAGCCCGCGTACGAGGACGTGGCGAGGCTGCGCTATCTGCGGCGGGTGCTCGACGAGTCGCTGCGCCTCTGGCCCACCGCCCCCGCCTTCGCCCGTGAGGCACGGCACGACACGGTGCTCGGCGGCGAGCATCCGATGCGGCGCGGGGCGTGGGCGCTCGTCCTCACGATGACGGTGCACCGCGACCCGGAGGCCTGGGGTGAGGACGCGGAGGTGTTCGACCCGGACCGCTTCGACCCGAAGGCGGTACGGGCCAGGCCCGCGCATGTCTTCAAGCCGTTCGGGACCGGGGCGCGGGCCTGCATCGGACGGCAGTTCGCGCTGCATGAGGCGACGTTGGTGCTGGGGTTGCTGCTGCGCAGGTACGACCTGCGGGCGGATCCGGCGTACCGGTTGCGGGTCGTGGAGCGGTTGACGTTGATGCCGGAGGGGCTGAGGTTGAACGTGGCTCGGCGCTGATTCTTCCCCTCCCCGCCCCTTCCCGAAATCTTGCGGAGCTTCGGGGCTCCGCCCCGGACCCCGCTCCTCAAACGCCGGAGGGGCTGAATTTTCAGCCCCTCCGGCGCTTGAGGAGGCCCGTCCGGCAGGACTTTCGGGAAGGGGCGGGGAGGGGAAAGAGCACGCCCGCCCGGATAGGCCACCAGGCGCGCGTGATCAAGACCAGCCCGGAGAGGGCAAGGTCACAGCTGTCGGCACTGCTGCTCATGAGTGAACGTGCCCTAACATCCGAGCCATGACGGTCCTGCCTGACGACGGGCTTTCGCTGGCCGCCGAGTTCCCTGATGCGACCCACGAGCAGTGGCAGGCCCTTGTATCGGGCGTACTGCGCAAGTCGGGTAAGGAGTTCTCGGGTACGGCGGCCGAAGACGCCCTCTCCACCGCACTTGAGGACGGGCTCAGCACCCGCCCCCTCTACACGTCCCACGACCCCGCGCCGGACACCGGCCACCCCGGCTTCGCCCCGTTCGTCCGGGGCGGCAGGCCGCAGGGCGGCACGGCAGGCGGCTGGGACGTACGGCAGCGGCACGCCGTCGCCGACCCGGAGCGCGCCCGCGAGGCGGTCCTCGCCGACCTGGAGAACGGCACCACCTCGCTGTGGCTCGCCGTGGGCCCCGGCGGCGTCCCCGTCTCCGGCCTCGCCCGCGCCCTCGACGGCGTCTATCTCGACCTGGCTCCGATCGCCCTCGACGCGGGCGCCGAATACGCCGACGCCGCCGTCGAGTTGCTGCGCCTGTACGCCGAGCGCGGTGTGGCCGCCGAGCAGGCGAGCGGCACCCTCGGCGCCGACCCGCTCGGCCACGAGGCCCGCACCGGCGCGGAGCTGGACGCCGCACCCGCCGCCGAACTCGCCGCCCGCTGCGCCCGCGAGTACCCCGGCATCCGCGCCCTCGCCGTGGACGCCCTGCCGTACCACGAGGCCGGGGCCTCCGCCGCCGAGGAGCTCGGCTGCTCCCTCGCCACCGGGCTCGCCTACCTGCGGCAGCTCACCGCGGCCGGACTCGACCTGCGACAGGCCCTGAGCCAGCTGGAGTTCAGGTACGCGGCCACCGCCGACCAGTTCCTCACCATCGCCAAGCTGCGGGCCGCGCGCCGCCTCTGGTCGCGGATCGCCGAGGTCTGCGGGGCGCCCGCCCATGGTGCGCAGCGACAGCACGCCGTGACCTCAACGGTGATGACGACCCGCCGCGACCCGTGGGTCAACATGCTGCGCACCACGGTCGCCACGCTCGCCGCGGGTGTCGGCGGCGCGGACTCCGTGACCGTCCTCCCCTTCGACGAGGCGCTCGGTCTGCCCGACGCGTTCGCCCGCCGCATCGCCCGCAACACCTCCACCATCCTCCTGGAGGAGTCGCACCTCGGACAGGTCATCGACCCCGCGGGCGGCTCCTGGTACGTGGAGCGGCTCACCGATGAACTCGCCCACGCCGCCTGGGAGTTCTTCCAGGAGATCGAGCGCGAGGGCGGCCAGGCGTCCGCCCTGCGCTCCGGGTTCGTACCCGAGAGGCTGGCCGCCACCTGGGGCGCGCGCAGCGCCAAGCTCGCCACCCGCCGCGAACCCGTCACCGGTGTCAGCGAGTTCCCGCACCTCGCCGAGAAGCCCGTCGTCCGCGAGCCCGCGCCCGCGCCGCTCACCGGCGGACTGCCGAAGGTGCGCCGCGACGAGGCGTACGAGGCGCTGCGCGCCCGCTCCGACGCGCACCTCGACGCGACCGGGGCCCGCCCCAAGGTGTTCATCGCCGCGCTCGGCCCGGCCGCCGCGCACACGGCCCGCGCCACGTTCGCCGCGAACCTCTTCCAGGCGGGCGGCGTCGAGCCCGTGCTCGACCCGGTATCCATCGACAACACGGCCGCGGAGTCGGTTACCGAGGCGTTCCGGGCGAGCGGTGCGGGCGTCGCCTGCATCTGCTCCAGCGACGCGCTCTACGACGAGCAGGCCGAGGCCGTCGCGCAGGCGCTCCAGGACGCGGGCGCCCAGCGGGTGTTCCTCGCCGGGAAGCCCGCCGAGCGCACCGGAGTCGACGCGCACGTGTACGCCGGATGCGACGCGGTCGCCGTCCTCACCTCCACCCTCGACCGCATGGGAGTGGCGTGATGCCGAACCAGCAGCCGGACCAGCAGCCGGACCAGCAGAGCACCAGCAGCAGCTCGCAGATCCCCGACTTCTCCGTGATCGGCCTGAACACCGGCGCCCCCGCGGGCTCCGACGACGAGTGGCGCGCCGCCGTCAAGGAGTCCACCGGCAAGTCGGTCGACGACCTGACATGGGAGACCCCCGAGGGCATCGCCGTCCAACCCCTCTACACCGGGCGGGACTTGGAAGGCCTGGACTTCCTCGGCACATACCCCGGTGCGGCCCCGTATCTGCGGGGCCCGTACCCGACGATGTACGTCAACCAGCCCTGGACGATCCGGCAGTACGCGGGTTTCTCCACGGCCGAGGAGTCCAACGCCTTCTACCGGCGCAACCTCGCGGCCGGACAGAAGGGCCTCTCCGTCGCCTTCGACCTGCCCACGCACCGCGGGTACGACAGCGACCACCCGCGCGTCACCGGTGACGTCGGCATGGCGGGCGTCGCCATCGACTCCATCTACGACATGCGGCAGCTCTTCGACGGCATCCCCCTTGACAAGATGACCGTGTCGATGACGATGAACGGTGCCGTGCTGCCCGTACTGGCGCTGTACATCGTGGCGGCGGAGGAACAGGGCGTACCGCCCGAGAAGTTGGCCGGGACCATCCAGAACGACATCCTCAAGGAGTTCATGGTCCGCAACACCTACATCTATCCGCCGAAGCCGTCGATGCGGATCATCTCCGACATCTTCGCGTACACCTCGCAGCGGATGCCGCGCTACAACTCCATCTCCATCTCCGGCTACCACATCCAGGAGGCGGGCGCGACGGCCGACCTGGAGCTGGCATACACGCTCGCGGACGGGGTGGAGTACCTGCGCGCCGGGCAGGAGGCGGGCCTGGACGTCGACGCGTTCGCGCCCCGGCTCTCCTTCTTCTGGGCGATCGGCATGAACTTCTTCATGGAGGTCGCCAAGCTGCGCGCCGCCCGCCTGCTCTGGGCGAAGCTGGTCAAGCAGTTCGACCCGAAGAACGCCAAGTCCCTCTCCCTGCGCACCCATTCGCAGACCTCGGGCTGGTCCCTCACCGCGCAGGACGTCTTCAACAACGTCACGCGCACCTGCGTCGAGGCGATGGCCGCCACCCAGGGCCACACGCAGTCCCTGCACACCAACGCCCTGGACGAGGCACTCGCCCTGCCCACCGACTTCTCCGCGCGCATCGCCCGCAACACCCAGCTCCTCATCCAGCAGGAGTCGGGCACGACGCGGACGATCGACCCGTGGGGCGGCAGCGCGTACGTGGAGAAGCTCACGTACGACCTCGCGCGCCGCGCCTGGCAGCACATCCAGGAGGTCGAGGCCGCAGGCGGCATGGCGCAGGCCATCGACGCGGGCATCCCGAAGCTCCGCGTCGAGGAGGCCGCGGCCCGCACGCAGGCCCGGATCGACTCCGGACGGCAGCCGGTCATCGGCGTGAACAAGTACCGCGTCGACAGCGACGAGCAGATCGAGGTCCTCAAGGTCGACAACTCCTCGGTCCGCACCCAGCAGATCGAGAAGCTGCGCAGGCTCCGGGAGGAGCGCGACGAGCAGGCCTGCCAGGACGCCCTCGCCGCCCTGACCCGTGCCGCCGAATCCACCGGAAACCTCCTGGAGTTGGCGGTGAACGCGGCCCGCGCCAAGGCGACGGTCGGTGAGATCTCCGACGCACTGGAGAAGGTGTACGGGCGGCACGCGGGCCAGATCCGTACGATCTCCGGCGTGTACCGCAACGAAGCAGGCCAGTCGCCCTCCGTGGAGCGGACCCGCGCCCTCGTCGACGCCTTCGAGGAGGAGGAGGGCCGCCGCCCGCGCATCCTCGTCGCCAAGATGGGCCAGGACGGGCACGACCGCGGCCAGAAGGTCATCGCGTCCGCCTTCGCCGACCTCGGCTTCGACGTCGACGTCGGCCCGCTCTTCCAGACCCCGGCGGAGGTGGCGCGGCAGGCAGTCGAGGCGGACGCGCACATCGTCGGCGTCTCCTCGCTGGCGGCCGGGCACCTCACCCTCGTACCGGCGCTGCGCGAGGAGCTGGCCTCCGAGGGGCGCGAGGACATCATGATCGTCGTCGGTGGTGTGATCCCGCCGCAGGACGTGCCCACGCTCCTGGAGATGGGCGCCACCGCGGTCTTCCCGCCCGGCACGGTCATCCCTGACGCGGCGTACGACCTGGTGGAGCAGCTGGGCGAACAGCTCGGCCACGAGTCCGCCGCCCGCTCCGCCGCTGCCGAGCGCTGAGCCGATGCCCAAGCCGATCGACATCGACAGTTATGCGAAGGGCGTGCTCGACGGGAAGCGCGCGCACATCGCGCGCGCCATCACCCTCGTCGAGTCCACCCGGCCCGATCACCGCGCCCACGCCCAGGAGTTGCTGACGCGGCTGCTTCCGCACTCCGGGCGGGCACGGCGGATCGGCATCAGCGGAGTGCCGGGGGTCGGCAAGTCGACGTTCATCGACGCGCTCGGCACGCTCCTCACCTCGCTCGGCCACCGGGTCGCGGTCCTCGCCGTCGACCCGTCCTCGACGCGTACCGGCGGCTCCATCCTGGGCGACAAGACCCGGATGGAGCGCCTGTCCGTCGACCCGAACGCCTTCGTCCGGCCCTCGCCGACCGCGGGCACGCTCGGCGGGGTGGCGAAGGCGACGCGCGAGTCGATCGTGGTGATGGAGGCCGCCGGGTACGACGTGGTGCTCGTGGAGACCGTCGGCGTCGGCCAGTCCGAGACAGCCGTCGCCAACATGGTCGACTCGTTCCTGCTGCTCACCCTGGCCCGTACGGGAGACCAGCTGCAGGGCATCAAGAAGGGCGTCCTGGAGCTGGCCGACGTGCTGGCCGTCAACAAGGCGGACGGCCCGCACGAACGCGACGCCCGCTCGGCGGCGCGCGAACTCGCGGGCGCGCTGCGGCTCATGCACCCTGCGGACGCCGCCTGGACCCCGCCGGTCCTGAGCTGCAGCGCCCGCGAATCCACCGGCCTCGACACGGTCTGGGAGCGCCTGGAGCAACATCGCGCACTCCTCGACTCCACGGGCCGCCTCGCCGCGAAGCGCCGCGACCAGCAGGTCGACTGGACGTGGACGATGGTCCACGACGTCCTCCTGGAACGCCTGCGCGCCGACCCGAAGGTACGGGAGGTCGCGCCCGAGCTGGAACAGCGGGTACGCGAGGGGGAGTTGACGGCCACGCTGGCGGCGGAGGAGATCCTGCGGGCGTTCCGGGACTGATTTCTTCCCCTGCCCGCCCCTTCCCGAAAGCTTGCAGCGGCTGTCGTTCGGCTGCGGCGCCGTCGTGGCTGGGTTGCGCCCCGGCGGAGCCGCAAGTGTCACAGCCCCGCGCCCCTGAAAAACCAGCCCCTCCGGCGTTTGAGGAGCGACAGCCCCGCGCCCCCGAACAGGCTCACGCCGACGCCATGGCCGCCACCAGCAGGATCGCCTGGACCACGGGCAGCAAGGCCATCGCGAGTGCGGTGCCCGCTGCGATCATGCGCCACTCGCGCAGCGAACGGCGGTGCGGGAGAAGCCAGGACACGGCGAGCAGTACCAGGGAGGTCAGGCTCGTCGCCTCGTTGCCGCTGGTGTAGCCGTCGCCCCAGAACGTCAGGAACTGCCAGACGAGCAGCGGCAGTCCGGGAATCGATGCGGCCAGGGGTGCCTTCCACCAGGTCGCGTGGGGCCGAAGCTGAACGTCGTCGATCGTCATGACGCCACTACAGCAGCGGTACGGGCCGCACGACATCCGCTCTCGTACTCACTTGGACAGGGTTCTTGGCGAAAAGGAACCAAGAACGATCACCACACGTCACATCCGCGCCGTATCGTCGCCCTGCGGCGCCCCGCGCTGACCACGTTCGGGTGCCGCACCGCGACACAACCCCCCACAGCACCCCCCCAGGAGCTACTCGTGTTCGGCGCCACACCCCCCACAGGCATACCCGGCCACCCCTCGAACTCCCCCCTCGACGTATGACCCCCGCCAGGCGGCGCGGGCGTCGCAACCGGCCGGTCTTCATCGAGCGTTCGGGGCGGCGCAGACGAGTGCTGCGCTCCGTCGCCGCGGTCCTCGGCTGCGCCTGCGCCGGTTATCTGCTGTTCCTCGTCGTCCTCGTGGACGCCGTACGGCAGCCCGCCGGCACCGCACCCCCGCGCATGGACGTACCGCTGCGGACCACTCACGCCCGGCACGACACCACCGTCCCCGACGAGCGGACCCGGCCGAACCGGCCATCCACCCCCACGCCCACCACCCCCACGCCCACCACCACCACGCCCACCACCACCGCGCCCGCCTCGCCGCGGGACGGGCGGTGAGCCCCCGGCACGCGCTGCGCCGTACCCCGCGAGGGCACTGGATCCTGCTCTTCCTCGTGCTACCCGTGGTCACCATCAGCCTGCTCTTCGAGGGCTGGACCACGCACGAGGTCGACGCCGCACGCTCCAAGGAGCCGTGCACCCGGCCCGTGCCCGCGGCCGCCGACGACGGGCAGCCGGTGCTCCGCCTCGACGGCGACCGGATCGAGACCGCGGGCATGCCGCCGCGCACCGCAGCGCTCACCTTCAACGGCGGCCCCGACCCGCACTGGACGCCGCGCCTGCTCGACCTGCTGCGCGAGCACGACGCGCACGCGACGTTCTTCCTGTACGGGGCACGCGCCACCCGGCACCCGGCGCTCGTACGCCGCATCAGAGCCGAGGGGCACGAGATCGGCTCGTACACGTACACCGGCGGCGACCTCGGCACCGCGTCCACCCTGCGCGCTCGAATGGAGCTGGCCCTCACGCAGACCGCGCTTGCCGGTACGGCCGGGGTCCACACGCGGCTGCTCAGGCTGCCGCACACCACCGCCGCCGACACCCTCTGCGGCGCCGAGTGGCGGGCCGCCCAACGGGCCGCCGCCCAGGGCTACTTGCTGGTCGCCGCCGACCACAAGTCCCGCAGACCCTCCCAGGGCGTGATCCGGCAGTACAGCCACACCGACCTTGGCTACCGGGAGGCGCGGGCCCTGCTCGGCAACCCGCGCATGGACAAGTTCAGCACCGTCACCGCCGGGCTCGGCCGGCCCACGCTCACCACACCGGTCGGCGTCGCCGAACGCCTCAAGGGCGAGGGCCTGTTGTGGGCGCAGACCCTGGGGCACGCCTTCACCCGCGCCATGGCCTGGGTGCTCGGCGTGGCGGGTGTGCTCGGTGTGCTGCGGTTGCTGCTGCTCGCCGTGTTCGCGCGCGCCCATGTGCGCCGCGTCGACCGGCTGCGGCCCGGCGCACCCCGGCTGCGGGAGGTGCACGACCCGGTGACCGTCCTCGTACCGGCGCACAACGAGGAGGCGGGGATCGGCGCCACCGTGCGCTCCCTGCTGGCCTCGCTCTATCCGCGCCTGCAGATCGTCGTGATCGACGACGGGTCCACCGACCGCACCCCGGAGATCGTCGAGGCCATCGACGACCCGCGCGTGACGCTCGTCCGCAGGCCCAACGGCGGCAAACCCCGCGCCCTCAACACCGGCCTCGCGCACGCCCGGCACGACATCGTGGTGATGGTCGACGCGGACACGGTGTTCGAACCGGACGCGCTCTACCGCCTCGTCCAGCCGCTCGCCCACCCCGCCGTCGGCGCCGTCAGCGGCAACACCAAGGTCGGCAACCGCCGTTCCCTGCTGGGCCGTTGGCAGCATCTGGAGTACGTGATCGGCTTCAACCTGGACCGCCGGATGTTCGAGGTCCTGGAGTGCATGCCGACCGTGCCCGGCGCCATCGGCGCGTTCCGCCGGGACGCCCTCATGGGCGTGGGCGGTGTCAGCGAGGACACCCTCGCCGAGGACACCGACCTCACGATGTCGCTGTGGCGCGCGGGCTGGCGCGTGGTGTACGAGGAGTCCGCGATCGCCTGGACCGAAGTGCCCAGCACCCTCGGCCAGTTGTGGCGCCAGCGCTACCGCTGGTGCTACGGCACGCTGCAGTCGATGTGGAAGCACCGCAGGTCCCTGGTCGAGATGGGCCCGGCGGGCCGCTTCGGGCGCCGCGGCCTCACCTATCTGACCCTGTTCCAGGTGGTGCTTCCGCTGTTCGCGCCGGTCGTGGACGTGTTCGCGCTGTACGGCCTCTGCTTCCGCGACCCCACCGAGGCACTGCTGGTGTGGCTGGGCTTCCTCGTCGTACAGCTGATCACCGCCGGGTACGCGCTGCGGCTCGACGGGGAGCGGCTGCGTGAACTCTGGTCGCTGCCCCTGCAGTTGTTCGTCTACCGGCAGCTGCTCTACCTGGTGGTCATCCAGTCCGTGATGACCGCCCTGCTCGGCACCCGGCTGAAGTGGCACCGCATGCTCCGCACCGGCACCGGCGACCAGCACCTCCTGGAGGAGGCCGACCGCCGCTCGCCGGCCTCCGCCCGTTGACGAGGGGAGAAGAACCCATGCAGGACCCGCACCAGGACCCGCACCCCGCAGGCCCGCGGTACGGGCAGGGACTGCGCGCGGGCCCGGTGATCGCCGTCACCGGGCCACTCCGGCAGGACGAGGACGAGGTACTCCTGCGGCCACCCCCGCGCCGGGCGCGTGCCCGGCCGCGCCGCCGCAGGCGCCGCAGGCCGCTGCGCCGCGCGCTCCTGTTCCTCCTCGCGCTGCTCCTCGCCACCCCGCTCGGCACGTACGCCTGGGCCGAGACCCGCCTCAACCGCGACGTCGACCTCGGCGCGTACGGGCACCGCCCGCCCCCCGGCAAGGGCACCACGTATCTGATCGTCGGCTCCGACAGCCGCGCCGGGCTGACCGCCGAGGAGCAGCGGGACCTGCACACCGGGGCGGTGCCGGGGCGGCGTACGGACTCGATGATCCTGCTGCACACCGGCGCCTCCGGCACCACCATGGTGAGCCTGCCGCGCGACTCCTGGGTGACCGTGCCCGCGCATCTGCGCACCTCCACCGGTAAGCGCACCAAGCCCGCGAAGAGCAAGCTCAACGCCTCGTTCTCCCGTGGTGGGCCCGAACTCCTCGCGCGTACCGTCGAGTTCAACACCGGGCTCCGGATCGACCACTACGCGGAGATCGGCCTTGCCGGGTTCGTGAAGATCGTCGACGCGGTGGGCGGCGTACGGATGTGCCTGCCGCGCGCCGTCCGCGACGAGAAGTCCGGGGCCGACCTCCCGAAGGGCTGCCAGCGGTTGGACGGCGCGGAGTCCCTGGCGTTCGTACGGCAGCGCCACCAGGAGGCCGAGGGCGACCTGGGGCGCACCCTCAACCAGCAGAAGTTCCTCGCGGCCCTCGCGAAGCGGGCGGCCACCGCGGACACGGTCCTCGACCCGACCGTCCTCTACCCGGCACTCGGCGCGGGCCTCGACACCCTCGTCGTCGACCGCGATATGACGCTGCGTCAACTCGCGTCGATGGTACGGGCGGTGCAGGGCGTCACCGACGGCCGCGGGCGGCGCATCAACGTACCGGTCGCGGCCGTGGGCGTTCCGACGCCCCAGTGCAGTGCGGTGCGCTGGGACGAGGACGGCGCGCGGGAGCTGTTCGGGCGGCTGCGGCACGACCTGCCGGTGCCGGAACAGATCCCGCGCGATTCAGCCTCGGACTCAGGTGCGGGAAAGGGGAGTTGACGGTACGGCAGGTGGCGTGTTCTCGCCCTCGGCGTCCGCGGCGGCCTCGTCGAGGGTGCGGCCCCGGGTCTCCTCCGCCCAGGCCACGCACGCCAGGAACCCGACCGCGGTGACGGCCGCGCCCGCGTACATCGTGCCCGAGACCCCGATGTGCACGAGGGACAGCGGGACCAGGTAGGTGCCGACCGCCGCCCCGATCTTGCTGAACGCCACCACCATGCCCACGGTGCTCGCCCGGATCGACGTCGGGAACAGCTCGTTGGGGTTTGGAACTGCTGTTGATTGAGTGCCCATGAGTGTGCTTCAGATTGTATGAGTGAGCCGTTCTGTCGTTTGATGCTGTCATGATTTCTGATTGCATGCCCTGATCTACCGATCTTTCGGTAGAGTTTTTCAAGTTCCTTCTGGGAAGGGGGTGTTGGTTTTGGCTGAGTCGAAGAGTGGGCAACTTCGTCCGATCGAGGATCCGTTCGTGGCGACAGGCCCGTCGGGCGTGGCTGTACGTGACCGGCTCAAGCACCTCACCCCGGAAGACGACAAGGTCCTGCGTGCGGTCGGCGAGCACCAGGGCCGGTTGGCATCGGCTGATCTCAGGGCCCGTTGCGAGGCGGGAAAGGATCAGGACAAGGACGCGTGGGCGGCCAGGAAGCGGGAGTTGACCGCGCAGTCCTCGTCCCGCATAGCCGGGACGATCACGAAGGCCACGCATGACCAGTTCGGTCTGGCCCGCCGCTGCCTCCTCGCACACATCCACAACCTTGAGGCCGGAATCAGGACGCTGATGCACCGGCTGTCGCAGCCGATCGGTTCCCATGGCACCAAGAGGGCGCCGGGCGGTTACCGGTCCAGGCGGGAGTGGTTCGTGAAGTCCCGCCGCCTCGCGTGCCTGGAGGCACGTCTGGAACGCGCCCGGCACGACTGGGAGACCGGGCGCGTGCACGTGGTGCGCGGCGGCAAGCGGCTGTTGAAGAACCGCCACCACCTCGAAGCGGCCCAGCTCACCGTGCAGCAGTGGCGGCAGAGGTGGGAAGCCGAGCGCTGGTTCCTGACCGCAGACGGCGAATCTGGGAAACGGTTCGGGAACGAGACGATCCGCGTCACACCCGACGGTGAAGTCTGTATCAAACTCCCCGCGCCGCTCGCCCATTTGGCGAACGCCCCGCACGGCCGGTACGTCCTGTCCTGCAAGGTCGCGTTCGCGCACCGCGGCGCCGAGTGGCGCGACCGCACCTCGGCGAACCGGGCCGTCGCGTACCGCATCCACTACGACGTGGCACGTGGGCGCTGGTACCTCACCGGGGCCTGGACTCGGCCCGTGGTGAAGACGATCCCGCTCGACGCTGCCCGGGCCCAGGGCATGGTCGGTGTAGACACCAACGCGGATCACTTCGCCGCCTACCGGCTCGACCGGCACGGCAACCCGGTCGGTGACCCCAAGCGGTTCCCCTACGACCTGTCCGGGTCGGCCGGCCACCGGGACGCCCAGGTGCGGCACGCCATCACCCGCCTGCTGCACTGGGCCAAGAGGTGCGGCGTGGCCGCGATCGGTATCGAGAACCTCGACTTCACCGCCGAGAAAACCCGCGAGAAGCACGGCCGCAAGAAGCGATTCCGGCAGCTGATCTCCGGCATGCCCACCGGCAAGCTCAAAGCCCGCATCGTATCCATGGCTGCCGAACTGGACCTGGCGGTCGTCGCCGTCGACCCGGCCTACACGTCGAGGTGGGGCGACCAGCACTGGCGTAAGCCGTTGACCAGCAACAAGCGCAAAACGACTCGCCATGACGCCGCTTCCGTGGCGATTGGCAGGCGCGCCCTCGGGCACCCGATCCGGAGACGGACGGCACCGCCCCGGCATCACCAGAGTGATGATGCCGGGCATCGGACCGTCCAGGCCGATCGAGTCAGCCGGGGACGTGAGGAACCCCGCCCACCCGTCACGGAACGTGCACACGATGCACGCAGCCCGACGGGGGTAACGAAACCGCGGGAATCCAGCCGGACATCCAAAACCGTTCGGGATGTCCGCAGTGACCAGGAATAGGCCCGAGGGGCACTCTTGATCACTTAGTTGGAACGGTACAGCCACTCCAGGATGCCCGGCGCCCGGAGAAGAACGCATACAGCGAGAAGCAGCCGAGGACGACCGCGACCGGGGCGTCGGCCCAGGCGCTGAGCACGAACAGCGGCAACGCCATCAGCGCGAAGGTCCAGGTGATGAAAGGCCGGCGGCCGACCGTCTCCAGGAGGCGCATCCCGGGGACGCAGCCCGCCAGGAAGAGCAGGCTGACGGGGGCGGCCCCGAGCGTGCCCGCGGTGTGCTCGTCGAAGCAGTTACGTTTTGCGGAATAAGGCTAGGGACCCCCGGCAGCGTGCCGTCTCCGACTTCCTCCGCGACCGCAGCGCCCTGCGCCGCTACATCACTTGGCTGGCCACGGCGCGGGGCCCGGTCGCCGGGGCGGCGATCGAGGCCCGGTTGCTGTGAGCGCGGTCAGGGCCCTTTACGTACGGCCGGGCCCGTACGGATCGACAACCCACGCCCGGGTGGGCGCCCCTCAGGCCACCGCAATCCGCGAGAACCGCCCCGCGATCCGCAGATCCGCCTCGATCCGAGCGGCCGTGGCCCGCAGCTCCGGCAGCACCTCGTCCCGGACCTGCGCGGGCGTACGACGACTGCTGTGCATGGCGACGTTCACGGCCGCCACCGCGCGCCCGGACGCGTCCCGCACAGGCACGGCGAGGGACCGCAGCCCTTCCTCCAACTCCTCGTCGACCAGGGCGTGCCGGGCCGCACCCACCTCGTCCAGGAGGGCGTCGAGCGCGGCCCGGTCGGTGACGGTGTGCGGGGTCAGCGCCCGCGGTTCGCTCCGGTCGAGCAGGGCGGCACGCTCGTCCGCGGGCAGGTCGGCGAGCAGTACGCGGCCCATCGACGTGGCGTACGCGGGCAGCCGGGTGCCGATGGTGATGTGCACGCTCATGATGCGGCTGGTGGCGACGCGCGCCGTGTACCGGATGGCGTCCCCGTCGAGCACCGCGAGCGACGCCGAGTCGTGCACCGTCCGGACCAGGGCGGCCAGATGGGGCGAGGCGATCTCCGGCAGTGTGCTGCGCGACAGCGGCGCGTGCCCGAGGCCGAGGACGCGCGGCGTGAGCCGGAAGGCGCGGCCCTCGCGGCGGACGAGACCGAGGTGCTCGAAGCTCAGCAGGGCCCGGCGGGCCGTCGCGCGGGCGAGCCCGGTGGCCTCGGCGACGGCGGTCAGGCTCAGCGCGTCCCGGCCCTCGTCGAAGGCGGTCAGTACGGTCAGGCCCCGGGCCAGGGACTCCACGAACCCGGAGCCCAGCTCCTGCTTGGACGCCGTGGTCCAGTCGGCGAGCCCCGCCTCCGGCCGGGGGCGCCGGACAGGCCCTGGGGCCCGCAGCAGCCGCTCCATCGCGGCCACCGTGCGGCGCGCGCCGGGCAGCAGCGAGCGGCGCAGGGACGCGGCAGTGTGCCTGCTGGTGTGGCTGACCACGCTGAGCGCGCACACCGTACGGCCCTCCGGATCGCGCACCGGGAGTGCGACGGCGACGAGTCCCGGCTCGATCAGCTGGTCGTCCACGGCGAGCCCGGCGTCCCGAGCCGCTGCGGCGCGCCCCTCGAACTCCCGGGCGGCGAAGGCGAGTCGAGGAGACTCGGCATCGGCATCGGCATCGGCATCGGTCTCGGGGAGGTCGGGGATGGCGGGAAAGCCCCGGTCGAGCGGGTCCGCGGCGCGCCGCCCACGCCAGTGCGCCCACTGCTCGTCGGTCCAGTCGGCGGCGAACAGGGCGCCGGGCGCGGTGCGTTCGGCGGGCAGCAGGTCGCCGATGCGGAAGGAGAGCGACATGGCGCGGCGCCGGGTCGACTGGTGCACGAAGCGGATGCCGTCGCCGTCCGGCACGGCGAGGGACACCGACTCGTCCAGTTCGTCGGCGAGTTGCTCGGCGAGCGGCCCGAGCGGCCCCGGCACGTGCAGCGCCGCGAGGAAGGCGTTGCCGAGCTCCATCAGGCGCGGGGCGAGCGACGCGGTGTGCGCGTCGAGCCGTACGTACCCCATGCGGGCCAGGGTCGCGGTGACGCGGTCGACGGTGGAGCGGGCCAGGCCGGTCGTGCGGACCAGCTCGCCGACCGGGCAGCGGCCATCGGCGGCGCCGAGCGCACGCAGCACGGCGACCCCGCGCAGCAGCGGCCCGACGGCCTCGGTCGGCGGTCCGCTCGGGTCGGCGGGCGGGGGTGTGGCGGCCATGGGCTACTCCGCTGCGATGCCGGCCGAGCCGTACGGAACCGGCCGTTGACATCGGGACCGGGCGCGCGCAGACTCGGGGCGCTTCTTTAATGAACACAAGTTCACTGGGCGAACAAAGCTTAGCAGTCGGAGCCCTGAGGCGCCCGCGCCGCCGTCGCGCCCCGCACCGAGGAGGACCCTGATGCACCCCGAGCACACGAGTGTCGCCATCGTCGGCGCGGGACCGGCGGGCCTGCTGCTCGCCCGCCTGTTGCACCGCGCGGGCGTCGACACCGTCGTCCTGGAGGGCCGGGACCGGGAGTACATCGAGCGCCGCCAGCGGGCCGGAATCCTGGAGCAGGCCACCGTGGACGCGCTGCGCGAAGCCGGAGCAGGTGACCGTATGGACCGCGAGGGCATCCCGCACGACGGCATCGAGCTGCGCTTCGACCGACGCGCCCACCGCGTCGACTTCCCCGCCCTGACCGGCGGCCGGCGCGTGATGGTGTACGCGCAGACCGAGGTCGTCAAGGACCTCGTCGCCCTCCAACTCGCCGAAGGCGGACCGCTGTTGTTCGAGGCCGAGGTGCGGGAGGTCATCGGCGCGGACACCGCCCGGCCCGTCGTGCACTACCGCCACGGGGGCCGCGACCGCACCCTCGGCTGCGACTACGTCGTCGGCTGCGACGGCTTCCACGGCGTCGTCAGGAACGCCGTCCCGGACGCGGTGCGCAGCACGTACGAACGCGTCTATCCGTACTCGTGGCTCGGCATCCTCGCCGAAGCGCCGCCCGTCTACGACGAGTTGATCTACGCCCACTCGGAGCGCGGCTTCGCCCTCGCCAGCATGCGCTCGCCCCAGGTCGGCCGCCTCTACCTCCAGGTCCCCAACGGCACCGACCCCGCCGACTGGCCGGACGAGCGCGTCTGGGACGAGCTCGACGCCCGCTTCGCCCTCGACGCCGAACCCGGCTGGAAGCTGCGGCGCGGCCCGATCACCGCCAAGTCGGTGCTGCCGATGCGCAGCCACGTCACCGAGCCGATGCGGTACGGCCACGTCCTGCTCGCCGGCGACGCCGCCCACATCGTCCCGCCGACCGGCGCCAAGGGCCTCAACCTCGCCGCCGCCGACGTGATCGTCCTCGCTCGCGCCCTCACCGCCCGGTACCGCGACGGTTCGACGGCGCTGCTCGACGCGTACTCCGACACCTGCCTGCGCCGGGTCTGGCGCGCCGAGCACTTCTCGTACTTCATGACGACGACGCTGCACACCGACCCGGAGCAGAGCGCGTTCGACACCCGGCTCCAGCTCTCGCAGCTGGAGCGGCTGGCGAACTCGGAGCACGCGGCGGCCGAACTGGCGGAGAACTACACGGGGTTGCTGATCTCCGACTAGGGCCTGCCCGGCGGATCAGGCCGGACCCGGTCGACGGTGACCTGCCGGTCGAGTCGAGCCGGGGCGATGGGGGTACCCCCTGCTCGAACGAAGCCGAGAGCTTGGGGGAGCGTGCAGCTGCAAGGCGGAGGAGGGCGTCAACGCGGAGCGTTGGCAACCGACGACAACGCCGTGGGGGTGCCCCCTGCTCTGGGGGCACCTCCCGGCCGAAGGCTGGGGGAGGAGTCGAGAGCTTGGGGGAGTGCGTGCCAAGCCCCGCGACCCCGGCCTGATCCGCCGGGCACGCCCTTAGGCTGGCGTGGACGCGCGGCGGTCGCCGAGTCGGCCGGCGAGGGGGACCAGGGCGATCGCCGCAGCACCCACCAGTCCGGCCACCGCGAACGCCGTGAAGCCCCAGCTCTCGTTGCCGTTCGCGGCGAGCGCCCCGCCCAGCCACGGTCCGAGCACCGCGCCGGTGCGCCCGACCCCGGTCACCCAGCCGAGCCCGGCGGCCCGCTCGCCGGCGCCGTACACGGTGTCGGTCGCGGCGTACACCATCACCTGCGCGCTGAACAGCCACACGCCGGTGATCGCCACGACCGCGTAGGTGACGCCGAGCGGCAGCTGCTCCCTGAGGAGCAGCGCACCCGCGGCCGTGAGCACGAACCACAGCGCGGACACCCGCACCGCTCCGAACCGGTCCGCGGTACGGCCCGCGATCAGCATGCCGACGATGCCGCCCGCGTTGATGACCATCAGGAAGCTCACCGAGGACGTCAGTCCGTAGCCGGAGGCGCGCATCAGCTGCGGCAGCCACGTCGAAACCCCGTACACGAGCAGCAGCCCGCAGAACGAGGCGAGCCAGAGCAGCGGCGTCGACCAGCGCGTGCCCGGCGCGAACAGCGCGCGCACGGCGGCCAGTCGGCCCTTCGCGCCGCCCGCGGGCGCCTCCACCGGCGTGGGCTCCGGCAGCCCGTAGCGCACGGCCACCTCCCGCGCCCGCTCCCGCTGACCGCGCGCGAGCAGCACACCCGGCGACTCGGGCAGCAGCTTCAGGAGCAGCGGTACGGCGATCACCGCGGGCGCGACCCCCGCCCAGAACACCCAGCGCCAGCCGACCGCGGGCGCGACGGTCAGGCCGAGGCCCGTCGCCGCCATCCCGCCCGCGTGGTACGAGGTCATCAGGACGCCCGTGGTCAGCGCGGCCCGGCGCGGCGGCGCGAACTCCAGGACCATCGCCAGGCACAGCGGCATCAGCCCGCCGAGCCCGAGCCCCGCCAGGAACCGCCCGGCACCGAAGAGCCCCGGCGACATGGCGAGCGCGCACCCGGCACTGCCGAGCGAGAACAGGGTCACGCTCGCCACCAGCATCGGCCTGCGCCCCAGCCAGTCGGTGAGGTTCCCGGCGAGCAGCGCGCCGATCAGCATCCCGAACGTGGTCCAGCTCCCGATCGTCCCCGCCGACGCGGGCGTCAGGCCGAGGCCCGGGTCGTCGAGCATGTGTGGCATGACGGCGCCGTAGATGTTCACGTCCATGCCGTCGAAGAACACGGCGAGCCAGCACAGCGCGAGGACGGGAAGGACGGATCGGAAGGTGTGCGCGGGGGCCCGGCCGGGCGGCTGCGGCCCGGCGGACACGCGGGAAGAAGTCATGGCAGTCCCTGAATCCCTGGGAACGAGAGGCTTGTTCGCGTAGCGAACTTCGCTTCACTATTGGGGGCTGCATGAGTTTCGGGGCGGCGGGTGTGGCTGTCAATGAGTGGGACACGCCCTTTTCACACGCCCCTCCACGCGCCCTTTTCACGCGCCGTGATCACGAGCCCGCGGCGGCGGCCCTGCCCCGCTGCGAGCAACGTCACGATCCGGTACGGGAATACGAACGTCCCACCGCACCTTGCACGCGACATGACCGCAGCACACCCCGCCCTCGATCCGCACGCCCCGACGACCTCGGCTCCGCACCCCCTTGACCGGCCCACCCGTTCCGCGCTCACCGGGCCGCAGGCCCACCTCGCTGAGCGGCGCGGGCGGCTGCTGCGCTTCCCGGTCGACGTCTCACCCTGGCTCGCGCTGCCCGAGGACCCGCAGGCCGGGGACTGGGCGGATCTCGCCGCGCTCGTCGGCCCGGGCGGCACGTTCGCGCTCGCCGCGACGACGGACGTGACACCGCCGGCCGGCTGGGCCGAGACGTTCCGCGTCCCCGGCGTCCAGCTCGTCGACGACGGCGTGCGGGCCGCATTCGACGAAGAGGCCGTACGGCTCGGCCCCGCCGACGTCCCGGAGATGCTCGACCTCGTGGAGCGCACCCGCCCCGGACCGTTCCTGACGCGCACCGTCGAACTCGGCGGGTACGTGGGCATCCGCCGCGGCGGCGCCCTCGTCGCGATGGCGGGGGAGCGGCTGCGGCCCGAGGGGTACGCCGAGATCAGCGGAGTCTGCACCGACCCCGCACACCGAGGCCAGGGCCTGGCCGGCCGGCTCGTCCTGGCCGTCTCGGCGGGCATCAGGGCACGCGGCGAGGTGCCGTTCCTGCACACCGGCGCGGACAACACCGGCGCCATCGGCCTCTACGAATCCCTCGGCTTCCGGCTCCGCCGCGAGGTGCTGTTCTTCGGCCTGGAGGTGCCGAGGACGGTCTCTTAGCCGCACCGGGCCCCGTATCGCGCTGAGGCGCCCGTGCCCCGACAGGGGCGCGGGGCTGTGACATTTGCGGCTCCGCCGCGGGGCGCGACCAGCCACGATGGCGCGGCAGTAAAAAGACGGCCGAGAACCGGGGCCCGGGGGCGCAGCCCCCGAACCCTCAACCCTTCCGCGCCCGGTGCCGGTAGAACTCGACCGTGGACGGCGGCAGCGGAGTGTTGCCGAGGATCAGGTCGGCCGCCTTCTCGGCCAGCATCATGACCGGCGCGTAGATGTTGCCGTTCGTCAGGTACGGCATGGCCGAGGCGTCGACGACGCGCAGCCCCTCGACCCCGTGGACCCCCATGGTGGTCGGGTCCGTCACCGCCATGTCGTCGATGCCCATCTTGGCCGTGCACGACGGGTGGTACGCGGTCTCCGCGTCCCGGGCCACCCACTCCAGAACGGCCTCGTCGTCGCTCACCTCGGGGCCGGGCGACATCTCTCCCGCGTCGAACTCCGCGAAGGCGGGCTGCTTCAGGATGTCCCGGGCGACCTGGATGGCCTCGATCCACTCCTTGCGGTCGTTCGGCGTGGAGAGGTAGTTGAACCGCAGCGCCGGATGCTCGCCCGGATGCCCCGACTTGATCTTCACCGAGCCGCGTACATCGGAGTACATCGGCCCGATGTGCACCTGATAGCCGTGCTCGGCGTCCACCGGCGTGCCGTCGTAACGCACCGCGATCGGCAGGAAATGGAACATCAGGTTGGGGTAGTCCACCTCGTCGTTCCCGCGGACGAACCCACCGGCCTCGAAGTGGTTGGTGGCCGCCGGGCCGGTGTGGGACGTCATCCAGCGCATTCCGACGGCGGGCCGATTGCGCCATTTGATGAGCGGGTTGAACGAGATGGGCTGCTTGGAGGCGTGCTGCACATACACCTCCAAGTGGTCCTGGAGGTTCTCACCGACACCCGGCAGTTCATGCACCATCTCGATGCCGAGCCGGGTGAGTTCATCAGGATTGCCGATGCCGGAGAGTTGCAGCAGCTGCGGGGTGTTGATGGCTCCACCGGAGAGGACGACCTCGCCGCCGAACACCTCCTTCTGCTGCTTCCCGTACCGGCGATAGGCGACGCCGACCGCCCGCTTCCCCTCGAAAAGCACCCGGTCCACCTGCGCGAAGCACTGCACGGTGAGATTGGGGCGCTTCATCACGGGATGCAGATACGCCTGCGCCGCGGACCACCGGCGGCCGTCCTTGATGTTGCGGTCGAAGCGGGCGAAACCCTCCTGCTTGTAGCCGTTGACGTCCGAGGTCAGGTCGTACCCGGCCTGCTGGGCGGCCTCCAGGAACGCCTCGAACAGCGGGTTGTCCGCCTTCCCGCGGTCCAGCCACAGAGGGCCGCCCTGACCGCGCCATTCATCGGCGCCGGCCGCGCAGTGCTCCATTCGCTTGAAATACGGCAGGCAGTGCGCGTAGTCCCAGGTCTCCATTCCGGGATCGGCGGCCCAACGCTCCAGGTCCATGGGATTTCCGCGCTGGAAAATCATTCCGTTAATGGAACTCGAACCGCCGAGCAACTTGCCGCGCCCGTGACTGACCCTGCGGCCGTTCATGTAGGGCTCGGGCTCCGACTCGTAGCACCAGTCGTAGAGCGGATTCCCGATGATCATGGTGAGGGCGGCCGGCATGTGCGTGAGCACGTCCCACTTGTAGTCCGGCCGTCCGGCCTCGAGGACCAGCACCCGATTGGCGGGGTCCGCGCTCAGCCGATTCGCCAGGGCGCACCCCGCAGAGCCGCCGCCGACAATGATGTAGTCAAATTCTGCCCGGCCCATGTCGCTCCCTGGTTTCTGGTCGAACGTCTCGTTGCAATCTCGTTGCACGCCCCCGCGGCACGCGCCCAACGTAATGCGTAATCAATTCATCGCGCACAACGGAAGAGCCGAATACGGTGCAACCGGGAAGGGAATTCCCACGTCCAGTCCGTATATCGACGGAGAGCGAGTGGCGCCCGTGTCGGGGGCCACGCACCGTGACCGGTCGGCGCGCGATTGTCAGTGCCGGGTGCCACGCTGAACTCACCGACGACGCACGGAAGGAACCGCTTCATGATCACTACGGACTTCGCCAACGGCGCCCCCTGTTTCCTCGACCTCGGAGCTCCCGACGTCCCGGCCGCCACGGCTTTCTACGGCGCCGTGCTGGGCTGGGACTTCGAGTCCATGGGCGACGGCGGCGGGGACATGGAGGGCGGCATGTTCCGCAGCGACGGCAAGCTCGTCGCCGGGCTCGGCAAGCTCACCGAGCAGGGCGCCCGCTCCGCCTGGATGATCTACTTCAAGGTCGCCGACGCGGACGCGGCGAAGCAGTCCGTCGAGACCGCGGGCGGCACCGTCCGGGTCGAGCCGATGGACCTCGAGGACTGGGGCCGCATGGCGCAGTTCACCGACCCGCTGGGCGGCCAGTTCGCCGTCTGGCAGCCGCGCAAGGACGCGGGCGTCGAGAAGGTGGACGAGCCGGGCTCGCTGTCCTGGACGGAGCTGTACACGACCGACGCCGCGGCCGCGAAGGCGTTCTACACCACCGTCCTCGGCTGGCGGTACAGCGACATGGACCTGCCTGGCGGCGGAGGCACGTACTCGCTCATCACCCCCGCCGATCAGCCGGAGGAGCGGATGCACGGCGGCATCATGCAGATGCCCGCCGAGCACCTCTCGCTGGCGAACGGCAAGCCGTACTGGCACCCGGTCTTCAACGTCACCGACTGCGACGCCGCCGTCGCCAAGGTCACCGAGAACGGCGGCAGTGTGCAGATGGGGCCGGAGGACGCGGAGGGCGTCGGCCGGATGGCGGTCTGCGTGGACCCGGCCGGAGCGGACTTCGTCGTGCTCAAGCCGTCCGAGAGCTGACCCTCGGGCGCGGCTGTCGGGAACGCCCGGCCGGTTCCGTCCGAGCCACGAGCGTGCCGGACGGGCCACTCGACACCACCGACTAAAGAGCGAGCGCGATGGAACTCGGAGATGGTCCTGTGCACCGCGAAGAACGCCCCGAAACTGCACGCGCTGCGCCAGAACAACGCGCGGAGCGCCGGCGGGACTGAGCACCCTCGGTGCGCCGCTCCCCGTAGAGCCGTACGGAGGAGGGCCCGGCCGGTGCGCACCGGCCGGGCCCTCCCCTCGCCTCCGGAGGCTCACTCCTTGCGGTAGCCGTACGCCTCGCGGGCCGCCGTCTCCACCGCGTCCAGGTCCGCGCCCGCCGAGGCCGTGACCACCGCCGCGACCGCGCCCTCCACGAACGGGGCGTCCACCAGGCGTGCGCCGTCCGGGAGTTCGTCGCCCTCGGCGAGCAGGGCCTTCACGGTGAGCACCGCGCTGCCCAGGTCGACCAGGAGCGCGACGCCCGCGCCCCGGTCCACCGAGCGGGCCGCCCGCGCGATCAGCTCCGAGCTCGTACCCAGGTCGCCGTCCTCCGTGCCGCCCGCCGCCGCGACCGGGGCCGTTCCGGCGCCGCCCGCGAGGCCGTTCGCCAGCTCGGCGACGGACGAGGCGACGGCCGCGCTGTGCGACACCAGGACGACGCCCACCCGCTCGTCGTCGCTCATACGGCGCCTCCGGCGGCCTCGGCGAGCGCGGTGAACAGCAGGGCGGATGACGTCGCGCCGGGATCCTGGTGGCCGATGCTGCGCTCGCCCAGATAGCTCGCGCGCCCCTTGCGCGCCTGCAACGGAATCGTCGCCTCCGCGCCCTTGTCGGCGGCGTCGCGCGCCGCCTCGAAGGAGGCCGGCAGGGCGTCGACCGCCGGAATCAGCGCGTCCAGCATCGTCTTGTCGCCGGGCGCGGCCCCGCCCAGCTTCGCCACCGCGTCGACGCCCGCGCGCAGCGCCTGCGCCAGCTCCTCGCGCGACACCTCGCCCGCGTCGCCGAGGGTCTTGCCGGTGGTACGGAGCAGCGTGCCGTACAGCGGCCCGGACGCCCCGCCCACCTTCGAGATCAACTGCCGCCCCGCCAGGGCGAGGAGAGCACCGGGCGCGGTGGCGTCGCTCCCGTCGAGCGCCTCGGTCACGGCCGCGAAGCCGCGCCGCAGGTTGGCGCCGTGGTCCGCGTCGCCGATCGCCGAGTCGAGCTCGGTCAGCCGGTCCGCCTCGCGGTCCACGGCTGAGGCGGCGGTGGTCAGCCAGCGGCGGAAGAAGTCGCCGTCGAGCACGTCCAGCACGTCGTGCACAAGTCCTCCAAGTTCGGTGGTCACCGGCCTGATGCGAGCCCCGGGTTACCTGGTCACATGCCCCAACGCAGCCCGGGCGTGCGCACCGGAGCGTCCCACAGGCGCAGGAGTTCCTCGTCGATCTGGCACAGGGTCACGGAGGCGCCCGCCATGTCGAGGGACGTCACGTAATTGCCGACCAGGACACCGGCGACGACGACGTTCCGCTCCGCCAGGACGCGCTGCACCTCGGCGTGGAAGCCGTACAGTTCGAGCAGGGGCGTGGCACCCATGCCGTTGACGAGCAGCAGGACCGGGTTGCGCGGCCGCAGGTCCTCCAGGACGGCGTCCACGGCGAAGTCGGCGATCTCCCTGGACGTCAT
The DNA here is from genome assembly GCF_029968015.1 of Streptomyces luteolus. Classification (GTDB taxonomy): domain Bacteria; phylum Actinomycetota; class Actinomycetes; order Streptomycetales; family Streptomycetaceae; genus Streptomyces; species Streptomyces luteolus. Next base: position 44,141 of record NZ_JASCIS010000038.1, on the reverse strand, counting down.
CATGGCGCGCCGCTCCCGGCCCGGCTCGCCATGGATGCCGACGCCCAACTCCAGCTCACCGGACGGTAGTTCGAAGGTCGGGCTGCCCTTCGCGGGGGTCGTGCAGGCGCTCAGGGCGACGCCGAGGCTGCGGGAGTTCTCGTTGACGCGCCGCGCGATCGCCTCGACCCGCTCCAGGGGCGCCCCGGCGTCGGCGGCCGCGCCCGCGATCTTCTCCACGAAGAGGGTGGCGCCGGTGCCGCGCCGCCCCGCGGTGTAGAGGCTGTCGGTCACGGCCACGTCGTCGTCCACGAGGACCTTGGCGACCTGGATGCCCTCGTCCTCGGCGAGTTCGGCGGCCATGTCGAAGTTCAGCACGTCACCGGTGTAGTTCTTCACCACGAACAGCACACCCTTGCCGCTGTCCACGGCGGCCGCCGCCCGCACCATCTGGTCCGGCACGGGCGAGGTGAACACCTCCCCGGGGCAGGCCGCCGACAGCATCCCGGGCCCCACGAACCCCCCGTGCAACGGCTCGTGCCCGGACCCGCCCCCGGAGACGAGCGCCACCTTGTCGGCAACGGGCGCGTCCCGCCGTACGATCACCCGGTTCTCGACATCGACCGTCAACTCGGGATGCGCGGCCGCCATCCCGCGCAACGCGTCGGCCACTACGGTCTCGGGGACGTTGATGAGCATTCTCACGGGTACCTCCGACAGATGTTGGCAAGCAGTTGCTTGACGTGCGTGCGTTTTCAGGAAGGTGCCGAATTCCGGGCACAGGGGCGTGCCCGGAATCGTAGGAGGGGAACCGTTCGAGCCCCTTCGAAGCGCGCAGTGCCTCGTGGGGCCTCAATGTCCCTTCAGCGCGGTCATCTTGCTGTAGGGGCTCGGGACGCGCTGCTGGGTCGAGCCGAAATCGACGAGTACCGCGAGCCCGTCCTCGATGCCGATGACCCGGCCGAGGCCGTACGTGTCGTGCGTGACCTGATCGCCCACGGCGAAGTGCTTGGGCGCCGGCGTGTCGGGGGCCTTGAAGGGACTGGTGGGCAGATGACGCTTCGGTGCGGCGGGCTTAGTCATTGCCCCCAGTATGCGCCTGCCGGCGCGCTGCTCCGTACGGTCGTCGACATCGCCCGTTCGCTGCGCAGGTCTCAGACGTGGAGCACCCGCGCCGACGCGGCGCAGTCGCACGGCCGGGTTCCCCCAGCGCTGTCGTTCCCCCCTTCGGTCATGCCTGTTGACCTGCTGGAACGCCGATCGCAGGATTGATCAACATCTGGCCCGGGTTCGCCCAACGGAACGGAACCGTGGACCTGTTGGTGAGGTGGGGTCTTCGGCTGGTCCGGGGCAAGGTGGCCGCCGCGCCCTGGATCTTCTTCTCGCTGACGGGGATCCTGATGTCGATCGGCGCGATCTTCGCCATCGCGTGTGTTGCTCCGCTCGCCATCCCGTTCGCCCGCCGGTACAGGATCGACCAGCTGATGATGGGCATGATGGTCGTCCATGGAGGCATGGCCGGGGCGTTCTCTCCCCTGAGTGTGTACGGCGTCTTCGTGAACGGCTTCCTAGATGCCAAGGCACTGCCGTCCAACTCCTTTGCGCTGTTCGCGACTTCCTTCGTCTTCAACACGGCGATCGCGCTGCTCCCTGGTCGGCCTCGCCGCCATGGTCGTCGGTACGGTCGCCTTCGGCGTCGACATCGGCATCCTCTCGACGACGGTCGCGGCGCTCCTCGCCATCGTGACGCCGGGCGACGCGAAGGAGTCGCTGACCAACGTCAGCTGGAGCACGGTCGTCCTGGTCGGCGGCGTCATCACGTACATCAACGTCCTGGTGACCGCGGGAACGGTGGAGTTCACCAGCGAAGCGATCATGGAACCCGGGTCCCCGCTACTGGCCGTGCTCCTGCTGTGCTACCTGTCCGGCATCGTCTCGGCGCTCGCGTCGTCGATCGGCACCATCGGCATCGCGGTCGCCATCGCCTCCCCGCTGATGGCGGCCGGCGAGCTCGGCGTGATCGGGGTCGCGGCGGCGCTCTCCATCTCGGCCACCGTCGTGGACGTCAGCCCGTTCTCCACCAACGGTGCCCTGGTCCTCGCGAATGTCGACGCGGAGCACCGCGAGGCCTTCTACCGGCGCATGGTGGCGTACGCGGGGCTGATCGTCCTCCTCGCCCCGCTCGCCGCCTGGGCGTTCGCCCTCCTGCCGGTGTGAGGAACGGAGGAACGGTGGTACGGAGGAACGGAGGAACGGAGGAACGGAGGAACGGAGGAACGCCCAAACGGCACAGAGCGATCAGCGAACAGCCAGCGGACGCTTCCCCCGCAGGTCCTCCGCGTCGTACGACCCGGACCTGTCGGCCAGCGTCAGCGTGAACGTCGAGTACACCTTCCGGCCGTCGACCGTCCTGGGGTCCGCGAGGCGGAGGGTCGCCTTCAGCGGCTTGTCCATGCAGGTGGAGAGGCACCAGCTGCCCGTGACCAGGCCCGCGCCGACGGCCCTGCGGGCGTCCCACCGCGCCCAGTCGACGTCGTGGACGCTGGTGAACTCGGACAGCACCAGGCGTTCGGGGCGGCGCCCGGTGCTGGTCGGTGCGGTCTCCTCGCCGGAACGCTGCACGACGTAGGGGGTCGCCGAGGACCGTTCGGCCCGGTCGGTCGTGCCCGGCGAGGCGTTCGCCGACTGGGGCGGTGCGAGCAGGGCGAGTCCGGCGACAGTGGCGAGTCCGGCCGTCAGGGCGGCGTTCGGCAGGGGCTTCCTGGGCATCGTGGTGCGGTTCATGCGGCGGCTCCGTACGCGTGGGGGGGGCGACGACTCGAAGGAGTGTGTGCTGGGTCTCTAAGTCGACATAGCGGGAGGAAAGTTATCGCGAACCCGCGCGGACACGATCCCGACCCGCCGTACCGGGCCCCTCGTACCGGGCCCCTCGTACCGGGCCCCTCGTACCGGGCCCTTCGTACGGAGAGCGCGCGACGGCGGCGGGGCGCGTGGGCCGCCGAGGCCGCACGCGCCCCGCCGCAGGGCTGTCCGCCGGTGTCAGACGCGGTCCGCCGCGATCAGCACGTACTGGAACGACCCGTCCCTGTACGCGTTGATGAACGCCTCCTCGATGCCCGTGACCAGGGACGACGTGGCCCGCAGCTCCCAGTACGGGAGGGTGTCGGGGGTGAGGTCGACGACGGCCTGCGGGACCAGGCGGTTGTCGGCCATGGCGCGCAGGTACTCGCGGCGCGAGTGGATGTTGCACTCGAAGTGCGCGTTGATCTGGGAGACCCACTTCGAGGGCTGGCCGTACCGCGGATTCCAGCACCCGGTGATGGTCACATAGCGGCCGCCGACCTTCAGGACGCGGGAGTGCTCGGCGAACAGGTCGTGCAGGTCGACGTACATGGTCGACTCGTTGTTCCACGAGGCCGCCGCCTGGCCCGTCTCCAGCGGCGTGGCCAGCATGTTGCAGACCCGGGCGCGCACCCGGTCCTCGATCCGGAGTTCACGGGCGCGGTTGTTGGCGAAATCGGCCTGCTTGGCCGACAGGGTGACGCCCTCGACCTTGCAGCCGAAGCGATGGTGCGCCATGACCATCGAGCCGCCGCGGCCGCAGCCGGCGTCGAGGAGTGTGTCGTCCCGGCCGATGTCCCCGAGGTGCCCGAGCAGGAGGTCGGCCTGCGCCGACTCAAGCCGGTGCAGTTCGGCGATCAGCTTCTTCTCGCTCTCGCTGTCCTCGGGGGCGCCGAGGGCGGCGTGGTCCACCGCACCGATGCCGTAGTGGTGGTGGTAGAGACCGTCGACATCGCCGAGCCGCAGGTTCACCGGCCGCGCCTCACCGTCCCAGTAGCGGGCGATGTCCCCCTGGTAGGGCGTCGCCGGGCCAGGGATGCGCGGAGTGCCGGTTGCGGTGGCGGTGAGTTCGGTGCTGGTCACAGATGAATCCATTTCTCTAACCGGAACTTCTCTTACCAGAAGTCGGGCAGGCTGTAGCGGTAGGTGTTGGTCCGGTGCCAGTAGTGGTTGCCGTCGACCCAGGTGGCCACGCCGCGCAGGAAGCGCAGCACACTCGGCACCGGGCAGGCCGCCGCCAGGGACGCGGCCTCGGTCTCGAAGGCGTGCATGAGCTCGTTGTGGACCTCGACCGACTTCAGGTACCCGTCCTGTTCGGACAGGTTCTCCCGTTCGGCGATCACCACGGGCAGGTTCAAGTGCAGCCCGGGCGTGCGGAGTTCCTTCGTGTACGAGTACAGGTCGTTGACGATCGTGGTCGCGTTGCCCGCGAGCGCGATGACCTTCTGCATCGCCTCCTGGGCGTGCAGGTCGGCCGGCAGTTCGTAGCCGCCGACGGTGTCGGTGATGGTCGGGCAGGGACGGAAGTTGTTGAACTGGCGCATCGCCAGGTACTCCCAGACCTCCGGGACCTTGTCCTCCTGCGCCCAGGCGGCCTCCGCGAGGTAGCCCATGTGCAGCCGCGCCATGTCGTGCCGGTACCGGTCGGCCTGGGCGGGGCTGCCCGCCTGGACGAAGTACTCCATGGCTGAGCGGTACGCGCGCCGGGGCGCGTCCGCGTGCAGCGACCGTGCCCACTGCGACTGGTACTCCCGCGTCGTGTAGAGGGGATCGAGCGCGGTGTGTGCGAGCAGCAGACGTTCACCGAGGCCGATCGGCGATCCGCCGTGGTCCTCGCAGTAGCAGTCGTCCACCGCGTTCTCGGCCACCATCAGGCGGGTGGCGATCATCAGGTGGTCGACGGTGGGCGCGTCCGGATGGCAGGCGACCATGTAACGGCCCACGGAGAAACCGTCGAAATCCTCCTCCCAGTCGTCGGGATACAGCGAAACCTCGTCCAGGGCCCAGGACTTGATCCGCCGACTGACCTCTTCGACCCGCACCGGATCGGGCTCGGGGACCGGGTGGAAGTAGAGCCCCGGAACGGGCCTCCCCTCCGCGGGGTCCGACGGTTCCGGCGCCGTCGGCGGTGCGCTGCGCGGCGTCAGGCGCAGGCCCTCCGTACCGAGACCGCTGGGCCCGGCGAGCACCCGTACGAGACCCGCGTCCGGAACCGGGGCGGGAGACGCCTCGGGCAGCGGCGGTACGGGCGGCTCGGCCGGGGCGGGAGGGGAAGGCACGGCGGGCCGGCCGCCGGTGACGGCCGTCATGTCGTGGACGCGGGCCGCCGCATCGGCGAGCACGTGCGCCCCGAAGCGTGACGCGGCGGCCGGCAGACTCGATGCCGGAGGGGTCGGCTCAGGCGCGGGCATCCGTAACTCCTTGGTGAGATGGGCACGGCCCGGGCCCGCGGGCGGTGCGACCGGTCCGGGCGGCGCCGGCCGCCGCACCGTTCCCGCGGGGCCCGGTCCGCTACCTGGACCAGTGGCCGATCTGCACGTTCTCCAGGACGCCGACCGCGTCCGGCACGAGGATGGCGGCGGAGTAGTAGGTGCTGACCAGGTACGACGTGATCGCCTGCTCGTTGATGCCCATGAACCGGACCGACAGGCCCGGCTCCAACTCGTCCGGCAGACCGGTCTGGTGCAGGCCGATGACGCCCTGGTTGTCCTCGCCGGTACGCATGCAGAGGATCGAGCTGGTGCGTTCCTTGGTGATGGGGATCTTGTTGCACGGCAGGATCGGCACCCCTCGCCAGGCCGGGACCTGCTGACCGCCCAGGTCGACGTGGTCCGGGTAGATCCCGCGCGCGTTGAACCCGCGCCCGATCGCCGCGATCGTCTTGGGATGCGCGAGGAAGAACTTGGAACCGCGCCGGCGGCTGAGCAGTTCGTCCAAGTCGTCCGGGGTGGGCGGTCCGGAGTGGGTCTGGAAGCGCTGCTTGAAGTCGGCGTTGTGGAGCAGGCCGAACTCCCGGTTGTTGACGAGCTCGTGCTCCTGGCGCTCCCGCAATGCCTCTACGGTGAGCCGGAGTTGCTCCTCCGTCTGGTTCATCGGGTGGTTGTAGAGGTCGGCCACCCTCGTGTGCACCCGCAGAATCGTCTGGGCGACCGAGAGTTCGTACTCGCGCGGCTTCAGCTCGTAGTCGACGAACGCGCTGGGCAGCTCGTGCTCGCCGGTGTGGCCGGCCGACATGGCGATCTCCGCCTCGCCGCGGTGGTTCTGCGGCCGTCCGGAACGCGACCTGAACTCCTCTACGTGGTCCCGCAGTTGGGGCGCCGAGGCGATGACCGCCGCGAAGTCCGTGCGGGACAGGGTCAGGAGGGTGCCGGAGGTCTCGGCGATCGCGGTGTGCTGCCAGCGGGCGTCGCCGTCGAGCAGCGCGTGCTCGCCGAACCGGTCGCCGTCGGCGAGTACGTCGAGGGCCACCTCGTCGTCGTAGCTGCCCTCGGAGGTCTGGCTGACGCGGCCGTGCGCGATCAGGTGGAGCTGTTCGGCGGGCGCACCGCGCACCACGAGCGTCTCGCCGCTGCCGAAGTCGCGCTGCACGCACCGGTCGGCGAGGGCCGTCAGCACGTCCACGTCGTCGAAGCCGCGCAGCAGGGCCAGTTCGCCCAGCTCGCGCGGGATCACCCGGACGTCGGCGCCGTCCTGGACGAACTCCACGCGTCCGTCTCCGACGGTGTAGCTGAGGCGGCGGTTCACCCGGTAGGCGCCGCCCTTCGTCTCCACCCAGGGGAGCATCCGCAGCAGCCAGCGGGAGGTGATCTCCTGCATCTGCGGGGCGGACTTGGTCGTCGTGGCGAGGTTGCGGGCAGCCGCCGTACCCAGGCTGCTTTGCCGAGGCGGCTCGAGGCGCGTTTCCGGGCTGGATTCGACAGTCATGTCGGACGAACTCTCCTTGTTCAAAGCGGAGTTGGCGCACGAGGGCGCCGCGGAGCGAAGAGGAGGGGAGGGGGAGGGGAGAGGGGGTGTGCGGGAGTGGGGCTTCGAGATCAGTGGGGCTTGGAGATCAGTGGGGCTTCGAGATCGCTGGGAACGCTAATGGCCGCTTCGCCCGCCCGGCCATGGCAAGTCGGGGACATTAACTCGAAGCGATGATCATGCTTGTCCGGTGTTTGCGCAGGTACCGATGAGATCCAGCCGGGTTCGCCGCCCAGGTCCGCGCTCACGGGCGGCGGATGCGCGGCCAGGTGGGGGGAATTCGGCCAGGACCGTGCTTTCCGCGCTTGACGTGGGGGCGCCCGGTTCCGCCGCGAACGAGCGCGGGGCCGCGGGGGCCGCGGGGGCCGCAGGGGCGGCCGGGTTCGGGGCAAACGCGTGCGGCGCCCGGGGGTCCGGGCGCCGCACGGTGTTCAGCGGTGGTGCTGCTCGATGCTCAGGGGTTGCACCGCGCGGGCCACGCCTGCCGGGACCACTTGACCCAGGGGCGCCACGACTCCAGGTTGTACGTCGGGTCGACGTTGATGACGTAGCCGCGCGGGTCCTGCATGACCCAGGGCTGGTACATCAGGTCCCGGCCCAGCCACGGGTCCGCGACCACCGGGTGCACGGACTCGGGAAGCGCCCGGTGGTCCACTTCCTGGACCAGGGTGTTCCCCTCCACCTCGTAGCACGTCGGTACGGCCCCTCCCTGCGCGGTCTTGGCCCACGGAGCGTTGAACCCGCCGAGGAACTCGCCCTTCGCTCCCGTGATCGCGACACTGCCGTCCTCCCGCTCGTCGAGCGAGGCCCCTTCGGGCACCTGGACGTCGTGCGCGTAGGACTCGGCGCCCGGCCGTGCTCGATGACGGTCGCGATCTGCGCCGAGCCGTCCGACTTGGCGACGGGAACGGTGGTGCTGCCGTCGCCGTGGCCGAACTCCCGCTGCCCGCCTGCCTACGGACGGGGTCATCGAGGCCCACGATCCCGCCGGGGCGCTCTATCCGCTCACCGAGCGCATCAGCGACTGGCACGTGAGCACCCCCGAGGATTTCCTCCGGCGACTTCGGCGCGATCTGATCGACCATGTCGGCGGACAGCTGCGGGACGACGTGGCGATGATCGCGATCAAGCGGTCTTCCGCCGCGGCCGTCTGACGGCTCCGAGGAGCCTTCACCGATGCACGGCGCCATGTGGCGTCGAGTGGCGCCAACGGGTGCCGTTCGGTGCCATCGGGTCGTCGAAGCAGTGCTCTGCCGAGTCTGGTGCCACCGATGGTGCGATTCTTCCGAGCTGGTTTTCGCAGGTCAGGGCAGCTGTAGGATGACGTGTGGCATGGATGTCACCGAAGGGGCTTGTGTTTGGCGCCATAGTGGTGCCACTATGACGTCATGAACTTGACCCCGTACGTCGACACCCTCCGCCGCGAACTCGCGGTGGCCGCCGAAGCCGGCGGGGACGGTGGGCGCGAGATCGCGGAGCGGCTGATGGCGCCGCTGGAGTCGGCCGCCCGGCTGACTCTGCTCGACGCGCTCTCCGCCGCCATGGACGAGATCACGCGTGAACTCGCCCCCGGTTCCGTCGACGTACGACTGCGCGGCCTCGACCCCGAGTTCGTCGTGGTGCTGCCGGACGGCGGTCGGGAGGAGACGGTCGCGGCGGTCCCGGCGGTCCCGGCGGTCGCCGGTGCCGACGAGGCCGCCACCGCCCGGGTCAATCTGCGGCTGTCTGCTCACCTCAAGGCGCGTGCCGAGGAGGCCGCGCGCCGCGACGGGCTCTCTGTCAACGCCTGGCTGGTCCGGGCCGTCTCCGCCGCGGTCGGCGGCGACGACCGGCCCCGGCCGCGTACGACCGACGCGGGCCGCGCCGTCGGAACGCATCACACGGGCTGGGTGCGCTAGCCGCACCCGCCGCCACCAGCACCTTCCGCAGCATCACCACAGCATTCCCACAGCACCCCGACGAGCCAAGAGGACGGCACAGCCATGCCTGCTTACGACACCCCCGCACCCCTCTCCGTCACCGCCCACATCAGCGCCGGCACCATCCACTTCCTCGCGGGCGACCGCACCGACACCGTCGTCGACGTCAAGGCCCGCGACCCGAAGCGGGACCTGGACGTACGGACCGCCGACCAGACCCAGGTCACGTACACGGGCGGCGGCCTGACCGTCAGGACGCCGAAGGCGAACAAGCTCGGCCGCACCGGCACCGTGGACGTCACGGTCGAACTGCCCGCGGGCTCAGGCATCGACGTGACCGGCGCCTGGACCCAGGTCCTCGGCGAAGGGCGGCTCGGTGACGTCCGCGTGAAGACCGCGACCGGCGACGTACGCCTCGACGCCACCGGCCCGCTGCGTCTGGACACGGCGCACGGATCGATCACCGTCGACCGCGTCGACGGCGCCGCCGAGATCAGCACCAGCTCCGGCAGCCTGCGCGTCGGCCTCGTCGAGGGCCCCGCTGTCCTGAAGAACTCGTACGGCACCACGCTCGTCGGCGCCGCGACCGGGCAGCTCACCGTGAGCGGCGCCAACGGCGACATCGACATCACGCGCGCCGAGGCCTCCGTCGCCGCCACCACCGCCCACGGCACCCTGCGCCTGGCGGAAGTGGCCCGCGGAACCGTCGAGTTGGAGACCGCCCACGGCTCCATCGAGATCGGCATCCGCAAGGGCACCGCCGCCTGGCTGGACGTCAACTCCCGCTCCGGGCACGTACGCAATCTGCTCACGTCGGCCGAGGGCCCCGACGACGCCGAGGAGACCGTCACTGTCCGCGCCCGCACCCGGCACGGCAACGTCGACGTCCGCCGCGCCAAGGCCTGACGCCTACGCCCGGAACCCGCGCCACCACCTCCACCACACCTTCCAACCGGGAGAGCCCATGCCTTCCTCAGCCATGCCCGCCACCGGGCGCCCCGTCGACGGCCACGCGCCGCTCGCCATCTCAGCCACCCGACTGCGCAAGTCGTACGGCGACAAGCTCGTCCTCGACGGCATCGACCTGCACATCCCCGCCGGGTCGGTCTTCGCCCTGCTCGGCCCCAACGGCGCCGGAAAGACCACCGCCGTCAAGATCCTCTCCACCCTCATCGCCGCCGACCCCGGCTCCGGCGCCCTGCACGTCGGCGGCCACGACCTGGCCGTCGACCCGCAGGCCGTGCGCGCCGCGATCGGCGTCACCGGACAGTTCTCCGCCGTCGACAACCTGATCACCGGCGAGGAGAACATGCTCCTCATGGCGGACCTGCACCACCTCCCGCGCCGCGAGGGCAGGCGCGTCGCCGCCGAACTCCTGGAGCGCTTCGACCTGGTGGAGGCCGCGTCGAAGCCCGCCTCCACCTACTCCGGCGGCATGAAGCGCCGCCTCGACATCGCCATGACGCTCGTCGGGAACCCGCGGATCATCTTCCTCGACGAGCCGACGACCGGCCTCGACCCCCGCTCCCGGCACAACATGTGGGCCATCATCCGCGGCCTCGTTGCCGACGGCGTCACCGTCCTGCTCACCACCCAGTACCTGGAAGAGGCCGACGAACTCGCCGACCGCATCGCCGTGTTGAGCGACGGCAGGATCGCCGCCGAAGGCAGTGCCGAAGAGCTGAAGCGGATCGTCCCGGGCGGGCACATCCGCCTCCGCTTCACCGACCCGGCCGCGTACCGCCACGCCGCCCTGGCCCTGGGCGAGTTCGGCCGGCACGACGAGTCGCTGTCGCTGCAGGCACCCTGCGACGGCAGCCAGCGCGAACTGCGGTCCCTCCTCGACCAGTTGGACGCCGTCGGCATCGAGGCGGACGAGCTGACCGTGCACACCCCTGACCTCGACGACGTGTTCTTCGCCCTCACCGGCACCGGCACCGGCACCGGCACCGGCACCGGCAGCGGCACCGGCACCGGCACCGGCACCCGCCTCCCCGACCAGCAGACCAAGGAGACCGTCCGATGAGTACGAGCATCACCACGCACCCCGTACAGCGTCCCGTTCAGCGCCCCACCCGACGCGCCCACGCCGTGCGCGACTCGGCCACCATGCTGCGCCGCAACCTGCTGCACGCCCGGCTCTACCCGTCCCTCACCCTGAACCTGCTGCTCACGCCCATCATGCTGTTGCTGCTCTTCGTCTATCTCTTCGGCGACGTGATGAGCGCCGGCATCGGCGGTGGCGGGGCGGACCGCGGCGAGTACATCGCGTACATCGTTCCGGGCATTCTGCTGATGACCATTGGCGGGACCGTGGTCGGCACCGCGGTGTCCGTGTCCAACGACATGACCGAGGGGATCATCGCCCGCTTCCGCACCATGGCGATCCACCGCGGCTCGGTGCTCATCGGGCACGTCGTCGGCAGCGTGCTGCAGGCGATCATGAGCGTGATCCTCGTCGGCGCTGTCGGCGTGGCCATCGGCTTCCGGTCCACGGACGCCACGGCCCTGGAGTGGCTGGCCGCGCTCGGCCTGCTCGTCCTGTTCGCCGTCTCCCTCACCTGGATCGCCGTCGGCATGGGCCTGATCAGCCCGAACGCGGAGGCGGCGAGCAACAACGCGCTGCCGATGATCCTGCTGCCGCTCTTCTCCAGCGCGTTCATCCCGATCAGCACGATGCCCGGCTGGTTCCAGCCGATCGCCGAGTACCAGCCGTTCACCCCGGCCATCGAGACCCTGCGGGGGTTGCTGCTCGGCACGGAGATCGGCCACAACGGCTGGCTGACGGTCGCCTGGAGCGTGGGTCTCGCGATCCTCGGCTACCTCTGGTCCACGGCGCGGTTCAACCGCGATCCACGGTAGACCGGGCAGGTCCGTCCAACTCGCCCGGCGGCAGGGCGGCGTACCCCGACCGTGTCGGTGGCGCGCCGCCCCGCGGGCGTCTCCCGACCGCGCACCGTTCCCGCGCCGGGAGGAGAATGGAGCCACGGCAAGCCCCGCGCACCCGCCCGGAGGAGAGCTGCCATCGGCGACGACCCGGACCGTGTGACCGCCCTGGACGACGCCCTCGACGCCCTGGCGCGGCGCTCCGTCGACGCCTCGGGCTCCGACGGCATGGAGTGGGAGTACCTGCTGGTCACCGCCCGGAAGGCGTGACGCCCACAGCCGCCTCCTTTCCCAACAGCGCTCTTGTGAACGGGTGTTGTGGACCAGTCAGAACAGTGCGGGTGCTGCCCTCCTCGACCGTCTCGCCCGCGTCGAGCACCGCGATCCGCGAGGTCAGCGCCGCCGTGTCCAGGTCGTGGGTGATCAGGACCAGACACAGTTCGCCGCGCTCGCGCCGGAGCGTGCCGAGTGCGTCGAGGAGGCCGCGCCGGGTGACCGTGTCGAGGCCCGAGGTGATCTCGTCGCAGATCAGCACCCTGGGCCGGGCCAGCAACGCTCGTGCCAGAGCGGCCCGTTGGAGCTCGCCGCCGGACAACCGGCCGGGGCGCCGCCGTACGACCTCCTCCGTCAGGCCCAGGCCCGCGAGGGTGGAGACCGCCTCTGCGAGGGCCGCGCCCCGGTCGAGGCCGCGCAGCCGTACCGCCGTACGGGCCACCTGGTCCAGGACCTGGCGGTGTTCGTCGAACGCGGCGCGGGCGTCCTGGAACACGTACTGGACGGCGGCGAGTTGCTCGCGGCCGCGGGCGCGCAGGCTGCGGGGCAGGGGCGAGCCGTCGAGCAGGAGCGTTCCGTCGTGGTGCCGGTGCAGCCCGGCCAGGCAGCGGGCCAGGGTGGTCTTGCCGCTGCCCGAGCGGCCGACGACCGCCAGGGACTCGCCCGTACGGAGGGTCAGGGCGGGGGCGCGCAGCACCGTCGTACGGCCATGGCGGGCCGTGAACGGGCTTGTCCGGAGGACCACTTCACCCTCGCCGTCGTCCGGCTCGACCGGCTCCACGGCGCCGTCCGCCGCCAGGAGAGCGGCCGTCCAGGGATGCCGTGGTGCCGACCAGAGGCGTGCGGCCGGGCCCGACTCGACCACCTTGCCCTCGCGCATCACGAGCACCTCGTCGGCCAACGCCCGCACCACGTCCAGGTCGTGGCTGAGCAGGACGACGGCGATGCCCGTCCGGCGCAGCGCCGCGAACCGCTCGACGACATGCCGTTTGGTGACGGCGTCCTGCCCGGTCGTCGGCTCGTCGGCCACCACCACGCGGGCGCCGAGCAGCAACGCCTGGGCCAGGACGACGCGTTGCTGCTGGCCGCCCGAGAGCTGATGCGGGTAGCGCGTCAACATCTCAGCCCCATCCGGCAGTTGGGCTGCCGCCAGGGCTTCCAGGACGCGCTCGCGGGCCGCTTCCCCGCGCTCGCGCCGCGGCAGGTGTCGCACCTGGGTGCGCGCGATGTCCCACAGCAGGGCGCCGACGCGGCGTACCGGGTTGAGGACCGCCCCCGGGTGCTGCGGGACATAGCCCACGAGCCCTTCCGGCGTGCGTACCTCACCGGTCACGCGGGCGCCGTGCGGGTACTCGCCGAGCAGGGCGAGCCCGGTCGTCGTCTTGCCGCTGCCGGACGCGCCGACCAGTGCGGTGACCGTGCCCGGCCGCACCCGCAGGCGCACTCCGTCGACGATCGCCCGGCCGCCGACCTCCACCCGCAGCCCGTCGATCTCCGCGACAGATTCCGTGTTCACTTCTGCCTCCTCTTCCGGTGGTCGAGCGCTGAGTCGACGAGCAGGTTGCCGCCCATCGTCAGCGCGACGATCAGCAGGGCGGGTACGACGACGGCCCACGGCTGCACGAACAGGCCGGTGCGGTTGCGGTCGACCATCACCGCCCAGTCGGCCGCGTCCGGTTCTACGCCCACGCCGAGGAACGCGGCCGTGGCCACCAGGTACAGGACGCCGGTGAAGCGGACACCCGCGTCGGCGGCGAGGGTGCGCGTCGCGGAGCGGCCGACGTACCCGACGGCCGTGCGCCACCACGACTCGCCCTGCATGCGCAGCGCCTCGACGGCCGGGCGTGCGGCGGCCTCCGCCGCCGTGGCGCGGACGATCCGGGCCGCGTCCGGGATGTTGACGAGGGCGACAAGCAGCGCGAGCCCCACCGCCCCCGGCGTGAACACGGCCGCGACAAGGAGGATCATCAGCAGCGACGGCACCGCGAGCAGCACGTCCAGGGGCCGCATCAGCAGCTCCTCAAGCCAGCCCCGGTGGGTGAGCGCACTCGCCAGGCCGAGCGGCAGCGCCACCACGTACGCGAGAACCGTCGCCGCCAGGGCGACCAGGACCACCGAACGGCCGCCGAGCAGCACCTGCCGCCAGACGTCGCGGCCGACGAAGTCGGTGCCGAGCCAGTGCCCGCCGCCCGCGGTGAACGAGGCGGCACGGGGCCCCGGTTCGCCCGCGAACAGCGGCCCGAGCAGAGCGAGCAGCAGCGGTACGCCGACGATCAGCACGCCGAGCAGGAAGCGTGAACCACCCTCTCTCGTACGGGACTTCACGCGGCCACCTCCCCGCGCGGCGCGAACCGGCGGGCCACGAGGTCCGCGCCGATGTTGAGCACGACGGTGACTACGCCGAAGACGACCGCGAGGCCCTGCACGACGGGAAGGTCGCGTTCGGCGACGGCGTTGATGAGTACGGTCCCGAGTCCGGGGATCACGAAGAGCGCCTCCACGACGATGACACCGGACAGCAACCAGTCGACGGTGCGGGCGAGTTGCTGGGTCGCCGGGGTGACGGCCGCGGGCAGGGCGTGCGCGTACCGGACGCGGGCGCCGGAGATGCCGTAGCGCCGGGCCTGGGCGACGTACGGCGAGGCGAGCGCGTCGATCATCCCGGCCCGCACGAGACGGGCGAGGGTGCACACCGGCCGGGAGAGCAGGACCAGGACGGGCAGGACGAGCGCGGCCGGATGGGCGAGCAGGTCCGTGCCGTATCCCACGGCGGTCGGCGGCAGCCAGCCGAGGCGGATCGCGAACACGGTGCTGAGCAGCACTCCGCAGGCGAACTCCGGTACGGCGTACAGCCCCAGCGTCGCCGAGCTGACAAGCCGGTCCGGCCACCTGCCCTCGTGCCGGGCGGCAAGCACGCCGAGGCCGACGCCGAGCGGGACGAGCAGCGCGACGGTCAGCGCGGCGAGCAGCAGCGTCGGCCCGAACCCGTCGGCGATGTACGTACTGACCGGCCGCCCCGAGGCGAGCGACGTACCGAAGTCGCCGTGGAGCAGGCCCGCCGCCCAGTCCGCGAGGCGCTCCACGGCGGGCCGGTCCAGGCCCATCGCCTCGCGGATCGCGGCGATCCGCGCCGGGTCGGGCTGGTCCCCGGCGAGCGCGACAGCGGCGTCGCCCGGCAGCGCCTCGGCGAGCGCGAAGACGAGCAGCACGACCGCCGCCGTCTGCGCCGCACCGAGCAGCAGCCGCCGGGCGAGGATGTGTCCGTAAAGTCCCGTCGTCCGCCCGGAGGGCGGGCCCTGCGGCGTCTGGTGCGTGCTCTCGGCGTGCCGGGCAGGCGCCCTCGTACTGGATGTACTTGGGCGTGTGCCCGGTGCGGCGAGTGGGGGTCCCCCCGGCCGGAGGCTGGGGGAGCGTGCCTGGGGGTACCTCCCGGCCGGAGGCTGGGGGAGTCGCGGGGCTGGGGGCACCTCCCGGCCGGAGGCTGGGGGAGGGACTTTACGGACGCGTCCTCGCCAGTGGCGCAGTCCGCTCACGCGAGCCACACCTTGTCGAAGCGTGCCCAGTCCAGGGAGTTGGCGGGCGCGTCCGTCTCGACGCCCCGGACGTTCTTCGCCGTGCCGAGGATCCAGTCCGCGAAGCCCCAGACCAGGAAGCCGCCCTCCGCGTACAGGCGGCGCTGCATCCGCTGGTAGACGGCCGCGCGCGCCTTCTTGTCCTTGGTGGACTGCGCCTGCTGGTAGAGGGCGTCGAAGTCCTGGTGCTTCCAGTGCGTGGCGTTGGTGGTGGAGCCGGTGAGCAGCCGCTGCGAGATGTGCGTCTCGATGGGCATCGCGCCCGAGCGGTACGAGCAGAGGGTGCCGCCGTCCAGGATGTCCTTCCAGTAGCTGTCCTTGCTGCCGGTCCTGACCTTGACCCTGACGCCCGCCTTGGCGGCCTGGTCGCGGAAGATCGAGGCGGCCTCGGTGAACCCGGCGGCGACCGGGGAGGTGTCGAGCGTGACCGTGAGGTCCTCGGCGCCGGCCTTCTTGAGCAGGGACTTCGCCCGGCCGAGGTCCTGCTCGCGCTGCGGGAGGCCGTCGGCGTAGTACTCGTACCCCTTGCCGAACAGGTCGTTGCCGATCTCGCCCGCGCCCGAGAGCGCGCCCGCGACCAGCTCCTTGCGGTCGGCGATGAGGAAGAACGCCTCGCGGACGCGCGGGTCGTCGAAGGGCTTGCGGTCGGTCTTCATCGCGAAGGACTGCATGGCGCTGTTACGGAGCCGGACGATCTCGATCCGCCCCGAGCGCTCATGGGTGCGGCCGGTGGTGGGGTTCAGTTCGTGGGCGTACTCGACCTGGCCGCCGAGCAGGGCGTTGATCCGCGCGGACTCCTCGTTGGCGACGACGATCTCCAGCTCGTCGAGGTGCGGGGCGCCCTCCCAGTAGTCCGGGCTGCGCTTGAAGACGGCGGACCTGCCGGGCGTGAAGGAGCCGTAGCGGAACGGGCCGCTGCCGACCGCCTTCCGGTCGAACTCCTCGGCGCCCTCCGGGACGATGTACGCGCCGAACGTGGCGAGGACGTTGGGGAATTCGGCGGTCGGCCGCTTCAGGACGAACTCGACGGTCCGCTCGTCCACGGCCCGGCTGGCCTTGAGGTCGATGGGCTCCAGGGACGCCTTCGCACGGAACGCCTTCTTCGGGTCGGCGATGCGACGGTAGCTGTAGAGCACGTCCTTCGCGGTGACGGGCCTGCCGTCGTGGAAGGCCGCCTTGCGCAGCGTGACCTTCCAGCGGTCGAGGCCCGCGTTGGGCTCCCAGCCGGAGGCCAGGCGCGGCTCGGCGGACAGGTCGGCGCCGTAGTCGGCGAGCTTGTCGAACAGGGCCTTGGCGCGGGCGACATCGGCGAACAGGTTGGCCAGATGCGGGTCGAGAGTCTCGCTCGCCCCGCCGCCCGCGAAGGCGGCGCGCAGCCGGCCGCCCTGCTTCGGCTTGCCGTCGCCCGCGCCGCCGGCCGCGGAGTCGGTGCCGGAGCCGCAGCCGGTCAGGGCGAGCGCGCCGAGCCCGGCGGCACCGGAGACGGCGAGGAAGCCTCTGCGGCGAAGGCCGGGGAAGCGGGGGTCGGGCGTGTGGTTCATGGTGATGTCCTTGTCGTGGGATACGCGAAGTGGCGTGTGTCGTACGTCAGTTGAGGCGGGCGACCAGGTGCGTCCGATCGGCGTCCGCGACCGAACCGGGAGCGTCGCCCTCGCGCCAGGCCGGTTCCGTGCGCGGCCCGGGGCCGTCGTGCAGGGCGAGCACCTCGAAGCCGTGCCCGGCCAGGACGTGCCGCAGCTCCTGCGGGAACAGCAGCCGCCAGGCGGAGCGCTGCTCGACCGGCTCCGAACCGTCGTCGGCGGTCCACACCCGGGTGCGGCGCAGGAGCTGTGCGGTGCGGTCGACGGACAGGGTGGTGGTGGACTCGTACGCGACGCCCTGCCACGTGAAGCCGTTGACCCGCGGGGCGTCGAGGAGTTCCGTACGGCCGAGGAAGAACGCGCCGTTGCGCATCTCCGCGACGAGGAGCCCGCCGGGCGCGAGGCTGCGGCGCACCGAGGCGAGGAAGCCGTCGAGCTCGCCGTTGGTGTGGCAGTAGAGCAGGGCGCTGTCCAGGCACACCACCGCGTCGAACTCCCTCCCAGGAAGGGTGAATCGGCGCAGGTCCGCGTGCAGATACTCCGGCCCGGCGTGCTGGACGCGGGCGTACGCGAGCATCGCCTCGGAGAGGTCGGCGCCGGTGACCGTGCGGCCCGCGCCGTGCAGGTGGGCGGCGTCCCGCCCGGTGCCGCAGCCCAGGTCGAGGACGCGGGGCCCCGAGCCGTACCGGCGCAGACAGTCCTCGGCCCAGCGCCCGGCGAGCCGCTCGGGGTCGGGGAACCGGGCCTCGTACAGCGCCGGGTTGTCGGTCAGGAGGTTCTCGGTGCTCGTACGGGGAGTCATGTGCGGCTCGCTCCTGGTGTGGCCGTCGCGGGTTCGGTGGGGGAGGGCAGCGCCCGGCGGCGGTGCAGCCAGGCCACCGCGGCGGCGGAGGTGAGGCCGAAGGCCAGACAGCACACCCAGGGCAGCCAGCCCAGGCCGGTGCGCGTGCCGGTGTCCATGGCCCAGCCGACGACCGTGTTGCCTACGGCGGCCGCGACGCCCGACACCACGTAGAACAGGCCGAAGTACGTGCCGGTCAGCTCGGGGCGGCCGAAGCCCGGGATCAGCTCCATCACGAAGGGCTGGGCGATCATCACGCCGAGGTAGAGCAGCAGGGCCCCGGCGAGCACGGGCAGCGCGCGCAGGGCCGCGTCCAGGAGCCCGTCCGGGGCGCCGTCGTACAGCGTCACCGCCAGTGGAGGCACGAAGGACAGCCCCATCAGCGCGACCCCGGCACTGATCCAACGAGCCCTGCTGCCACGGGACTTGAGCACCCGCGTGAGGCGCAGTTGCAGCCAGAGGTTGGTGAGGGTGCCGACGAGGAACACGATGCCCGCCGCGCCGTCCCAGCCGGTAGCGCGGCGGGCGCCGTCCGGGAGCAGCAGATACAGCTGGTTCTCCATGGTGAACAGGCCGACCATGGCGAGCGCGAACGCCACGAAGCGCCGGTTGCCCACGACCTCCCGCCAGTCCGCGACGACACTGTTCCCACTGGCCGCGACCTTGCGTGCCGGGAGTACGAGCGCCTGCGCGACGGTGAGGACGGCGAAGATCCCGGCGGCGGTGAGCGCGGAGGTCCGGAAGTCGACGAGCAGCAGCGCACTGCCGAGCAGTGGTCCGATCAGCGCCCCGGTGGTGGCGAACACGTTGAACAGCGCGAACGCCTCCGCCTTCCGCTCGCCCGCCTCCAGGGCGAGATAGGCGCGGACGGCCGGGTTGAACAGTGCCCCGGCCAAGCCGCTGAGCACGGACGCGGCGAGCAGGACGGGCAGCCCGTCGCCGAGCGCGAACAGCCCGAAGCCGACGGTGCGCAGGGCGCACCCGGCGATGATGACCCCGCGCGCCCCGAGCCGGTCCGCGGCCGAACCGCCGATGAGGAACAGGCCCTGCTGGCTGAGGTTGCGCACGCCGAGCACGATCCCGACGACAGCCGCCGAGAGGCCGAGGTCGTCGCCGAGGTGCAGGGCGAGATAGGGGACGAGGAGATAGAAGCCGGTGTTGACGCCGAGCTGGTTGACCAGGAGGAGCCGGATCGCGAGCGGGAACCCGCGCATCTCGCGCAAGGTGTTCACGCCCGCACCCCCGCACGCGGCCGCACGCCAAGTCCCGTACCGGCAGGGGCGGTTACGGTCCCGTCGGCGCCGCCGATGCCCGTCCACGGGTCGTCCGCGAGCAGCAGATGCCCGTCGAGGTCGACCCAGCGGGCCCGGTCCACGAGGTGCACGGCCGGTGCGATGCCGAGGGTGCTGGCGGTCAGGCAGCCCAGCATCAGCGCGGTGCCGGTGCCCTCGACCAGCTCGGCGATCCGCAGCGCCGCGCTCACGCCACCGCACTTGGCGAGCTTGACGTTGATGCCGCGCACGCGTCCCGCAAGCCGCCGGACATCTTCAAAATCCACGGCGTCCTCGTCCGCGATCACGGGCAGCGGCGAGGCCTCGGCGAGCCGGGCCAGCTCGTCGGGGGTGCCGGGCGGCAGCGGCTGCTCGACGGCCTCCACGCCCAACTCGACGAATCGGGGCAGGAGTTGGAAGGCGGTGGCGAAGCTCCAGGCCCCGTTGGGGTCGAGCAGCAGCCGTGCCTCGGGTGCGGCGTTCCGTACGGCCCGTACGCGCGCCAGGTCGTCGGCGGGGTCCGGGGTGCCGGACTTCACCTTGAGGACGGAGAACCCGGCGCCCACCAGCTCGGCGGCCTGGCTCGCGGCGGCCTCCGGTGTGCTGATGCCGAGGGTGCGGGCGGTGGCGGCGGAAGGGCGGGCCGAGGCGGCGCCGAGGAGGCGGTGGACGGGAAGGCCCGCGCGCTTGCCGACCAGGTCGAGCAGCGCGGACTCCACGGCGGCCGTCACACTCGGCGGAACGCCGGGCCGACCGCTCTCACGCAGGGCTTCGAGGGCGCTCTCGGGACCGGCGAATCCGCTCAACCACTTACTGTTGTCGTGCAGTTGGCGTTCGAGTGCGGCGGCGTCGAGCCCGTAGTAGACACTGCTGACGGCCTCGCCGTGGCCGTACAGACCGTCGTGCTCGACGGTCAGCCAGACGGCGTCGCGGGCGGCCATGGTGGAGCGGGATATTCGCAGGGGTTCGGTGAGCTGGAGGCGCACGGTGCGCAGACTGGACTTCACTGGTGTTCTTCCACTGGGGTGCTGGGGCCGGGCACGTGTGTGCCGGGCGGACTGCCGGGGCCGGGCACGTGTATGCCGGCCGGACTGCCGTGGCCTGCCGAACGACCGCCGAGGGCCGGGGCGGCGAGCGGGTCGGTGACGGTGCGGCACCGGACCCAGCCGGTGGCCTCCACGGCGTGAGGTGAGGGGATCTCCATCGGGCGTACGGCGGCGGTGGCGCGGTCGATGCCGTGCGCGGCGGCGAAGTCGTCGTCGTACACGCTGTTCAGGTAGCGGTGCGGACCGTCCGGGAAGACCGTCGCGACCACCGCTCCCGGATGGACGCGGGCCGCCCAGGCGGCGACGAGCGCGGCCGCCCCGGTGCTCCAGCCACCGCTGACGAACGCACCGGAGGCAAGCCGGCGGCAGGCGTCGGCGGCCTCGGCCGGGCCCACCCAGTGCACCTCGTCGAACGCGTCGTAGGCGACGTTGCGCGGATGGATGGAGCTGCCCAGGCCGCGCATCAGGCGCGGGCGCTGGGGCTGGCCGAAGATCGTCGAGCCGGTGGCGTCCACGCCGATCAGGCGCAGGCGCGGCCAGTGCCGCCGCAGCGGACCGATGACGCCCGCACTGTGCCCGCCGGTGCCGACACTGCACACCAGGACGTCCAAGTGGTCCAGCTGTGCGGCGAGTTCGGCGGCGAGCGAGGCGTAACCCGCGGTGTTGTCCGGGTTGTTGTACTGGTCCGGCCAGTACGCGTCCGGGAGCTGCGTGAGCAGGGCGCGCAGCCGGGCAAGCCGCGCCGCCTGCCAGCCGCCCTCGGCCTCCGGCCGGTCGACGATCTCGACCCGGGCGCCGTGCGCGCGCAGCAACTGCCGCATGGACGGCTCCAGTTCGGCATCGCCGACGAGCACGATCGGATGGCCGAGCGCCTGCCCGGCGAAGGCCAGACCGACGCCGAGCGTCCCCGATGTGGACTCCACCACCGGCGCGCCGGGCCGCAGCTCGCCCCGCTCACGGGCGCCGAGCAGCATCGACACGGCCGCCCGCGCCTTCATGCCGCCCGCGCCGAGCCCTTCGAGCTTCGCCCAGAAGCCGGGCTGCGGACACGGCAGATCGACGCCGACGTGCGCGAGCGGGGTGCCGCCGAGCAGCCGGAGCAACTCCCGGTTGCCCGGCGGGTGTTGGAGGGCAGGCGTGGGGTGCGCGGTCGTCAGGGCGGTCATCGGCCCGCTCCGTAGCGGTGCACGGTGCCCGGCCCGCCGTCCAGCCAGAAGAACGGATACGGCTCGGCGCAGACCGCGCTCACACCGGAGCCGATCAGCCGGGGGAGTACCGCGCTCCCGGTCTGCGCGAACATCACGAGTTGCCTGCCGTGCCGCCGCGCATGCTGCCGCAGCGGTTCGAAACTGCCGTTGCCGAGCGTCATCCCGGACGCGAGCACCACGTCACAGCCCTCCAGCTCGGCGAGCGCGTCGGTACGGACGGGCTCGCCCCACTCGGTCGTACCGCCCTTCAGATCACACGGCACATACGCGAGACCGCGCGCCCGCAGCGCTTCGAGCAGTGAGTTGACGACGCCCACCACGAGCACGGTCGCCCCCGGCTCGGCGTCGATCAGCTCCACCACACCCCGCGCCCGCGCCCGCGACTTCTCCAGCGAGCTGCCGGCGGGCAGGGCGAAGGGCCGCGCACCGTTCCCGGGACCGTGCGGCCAGGCGCGCATCAGATACGCGTCGAGCGCCGCCACCCGCACCGAAAGGTCCGCGTGGCCGAGGAGTTGGGCGATGTCCGCCCCGACGCACTCCTCCACCGCGCCGTCGGACAGCGCACCCGGCTCGACCGCGCAGGACCCGACGGCCTCGCCCAGGCGCAGGCTGAGCACCTCGTTGCGGTACCCGCCGCCGCGCCCCTCGTGGCGTACGGCCTGCCGTGTGGTGAACGCCACCGAGACCCGCTGGGCACTCGGGTCGGGCCCGAACTCCCCGCGCAGCACGCCCGCGACGAGATCCTCGTACGACGAGGCGGTGGACCGTATGCGCGGGACATCGGTGATCGTGCTCATCGGGCGGCCTCCACCTGCAAAGAGAGCGCGGCGAGCAGCGCCTCGACGCGGCTCCGTGCGCCGGGCCCGTCCGCGTCTCCTGCCATGACGTGCCCCAGGTACTCGTTGTTGCTGCCCGCGGCCTTCACCGCCTTGCCCGCCTCGGCGAGCTGAAGCTCCAACAGGCCCTCGGCGCCCCGCACTTGGTCCGCCCCCTCGACCGCCGTCAGCGTCCCCGCCGCCTGCGGTACGAGGAAGCCGATCGCGGCGCTGCTCAGCCCCGTCGTCCTGCGTTCCAGGTCGGGTGCGCGGCCGAGCGCGACGTCCACCGCGGCCGCGGCGAGGTCGATGGCGGTGACGTGCCGGACGAGTTCGGTGATGCGGTTGCCCGCGGGCCGGGGGTTGACCTCCACGACGCGCGGGCCCGCGGCGGTCAGCTTGATCTCGGTGTGCGCCACGACCTCGTCGAGGCCGAGCGCCTTCAGGGCCGCGCAGGCCGTCTCCGCGGCGGCCTCGGCGTCCGCCGTCGCGAGCGCCGCGGGGAACATGTGCCCCGTCTCGATGAACGCGGGCGCCCCGCTCACGCTCTTGTCGGTGACACCGACGACGCGCGCGGAACCGCCGTACGACACGGTCTCGACGCTCACCTCCGGCCCGTCGAGCAGCTCCTCCAGGAGGACGACGGGGTCGCGGCGCTGGCCGCGGGCGTTGACCGGGAAGTCGGCGAGCGCCCGGTGGGCGCGGGCCAGCTCCGCCTCGTCGTCCACCCGGCGGACGAACATCCCCGCGCACAGGTCGACGGGCTTGAGGACCAGCGGGAAGCCGAGCTCACGCGCCGCGTCGGCGGCCTCGGCCAGGCTCCCGCACAGCGCGAACCGCGGCCCCGGCACCCCGGCGTCGGCCAGGACCCGGCGCGTCATGTCCTTGCGGCAGGCGCTCGCGACGGACTCCGCCGTGGGGCCGGGAAGGCCGAGCCGGTCGGCGATCCGGGCGGCCGTGGGGAGGTAGTAGTCGCACGACGTGATCACCCCGTCGAAGCGCAGCGCGTCGTGGGCCCGCTCGACGAAGGGCAGCAGCGCCTCGGTGTCGTTGGTCTCGGCGGTCAGCAGGTGGCGCGCCCCGAGCAGCGGGTGCGCGGTGCCCTCGGGGGCCGAGCGCAGGTAGTGGTGCAGCTCCCGCGTGAGGAACGTGAACTCGTGACCGGCCTCACGGACGGCCCGAGGCAGCAGTCTGCTCATCGATCCCACCCAGCTCTCGATCATCAGCAGATGTGCCACAACGTCCCCTTTTCACCGCGTGATTGAGCATGACGGCCCTGTGCGCGACGGCACTCGTCCGGCCCGTCGGCTTGACCGAGAGGGACCTTATCGACAATCGTTTTCATTGTCATCTGCTGCCGCCACCTCGGCGGCGCCCCCCTTCCCGGAAACGCGAGACCCGTGCCCCCTGCCGTACGCCCCGGCCGCAGCGTGCTCTGCGCCGCCACCGCCCTCACCGCCGCCTTCGCCACGCTCGCTCCGGCACCACCGGCCCGAGCCGCTCAGGCCGCTCCCGCCCTCCGCTTCGGCGCCTGCCCGGACTCGGTCCCCGCGCCGCCCGCGCCGGACCGCGTCGAATGCGGCGCACTCGACGTGCCCCTCGACTGGAGCGAGCCGCACGGCAAGCGCATACGCATCGCCGTCTCCCGCGTCCCCGCCTCCGGAACCCCCGCCGAACGGCGCGGCGCGCTGCTCGTCAACCCCGGCGGACCGGGCGGCTCCGGACTGCCGTACGCGGTGACGAAGCGGGCGAAACTCCCCGAGAGCGTGCGCCGCGCGTACGACGTCATCGGATTCGACCCGCGCGGCACCAGGCACAGCGCCCCCGCCGACTGCGGCCCCATGGGCGGCCTCTTCGACAGCCCGGCCGCCGACCCGGTACCGGTCGGCGCGGCAGCCGAGTCCGCGTACCTGGACTCCCTCGACCGCATGGCCGACGACTGCGCAGCCGGAGTCGGCGAGGCCCTGCCGCACCTGTCGACCACCGCGACCGCCCGCGACATGGACGCCATCCGCGCCGCGCTCGGCGAACGCCGCACGCACTTCCTCGGCGTCTCCTACGGCAGCTACCTCGGCGCCGCCTACGCCCACCGATTCCCGCACCGCGTCGGCCGGATGGTGCTCGACAGCGTGGTCGGACCGTGGTCCTGGTACGACTTCGACGTCCGGCAGAGCCGTGAACTCCTGCGCCAGCGCGCGGTGTTCTTCGCCTGGACCGCCCGGCACGCGTCCCGCTTCGGCCTCGGCGACGACCCGGCCGACGTACGCGACGCCTACGAGCGCACCCGCCGAGGACTCGGGGAATCTCCCCAACACGGCTTCGGCGCAGCCGAGTTCGACCGCGCCGTGTACCGCGCGCTCGGCCGCACCGAACGCTGGGAGCCGCTCGCCGACGGCATCCGCACCTATCTGCGGGACGGCGACGTCACTGGGCTGCGCCCGTCGGAGCCGCACGACAGCCCCGAGTCACGCACCTTCGAGGCCGCCAACCGCACCGTGAAGTGCGCCGACGGGCCCGGCCCCACGCCCGACCGGATCCTCGCGGACATCCGCGCCACCCGCCGCGCCGACCCGCTGCCCGTGCTGACCGGCATGGAGGCATCCACCTGCGCGTACTGGCACCACGAGCCGGCCGCGCGCACCCCGCTCGGCAGCCCCGAGGCCCCGCCCGTACTCCTCGTCGCCTCCGCACACGACCCCGTCACCCCGATCGAAGGCGCCCGCCAACTCGCCCACCGGCTCCCGGGATCGCGCCTGATCACCCTCCACGACGACTACTCGCACGGCGTGTTCGCCAGCCGCGGCAACGCCTGTGTGGACGAGACGACGGCCGCGTACCTCGTCGACGGAACCGTGCCGGACCAGCCCGTGCACTGCACCGGACCGGGACTCCCCGAACCGACCCCCTGACCCCCCTGAACCTCTGACCCTCTGATCCCCTTCAAGCCCCGCCACGACCTACCCGGAGACCAGCCATGGGCCACCCCCTGCCCCCGACGTACACGATCCGCCCCGCCACCCCGGACGACCTGCCGGACGCGCGCCGCCTGATGCTCGACACCTTCTACCGGGACTTCGGCTACGGCTACGTCCCCGCCTGGCACCGCGACGTCATCGACCTCGCGCAGACCTATCTGGACGAGCCGCGCCACCTGCTCCTGGTCGCGCTGCACGAGGGGAACGTGGTGGCGACGACGGGCGTACGGTCCGCCGGCCCCGCCCACCCGCCGCACCCCCGATGGCTCGCCGAGCGCTACCCCTGCGGCACGACCGCACAGCTCGTGCGGGTCTACGTCCATCCGGAACACCGGCGGCACGGCCTCGCGCGGACGCTGGTGCGACAGGCCTGCGCGTTCGCCGCGACGACCCCCGGCTACGACTGCGTCTACCTGCACACCAACGTCAACGCCCCCGGCGCGGAAGGCTTCTGGCGCAGCCTGGCGAAGGAGGTCTTCGACGCCCGCACGACCGGCGAGCACGGCCCCGGGGTGGGGACGGTGCACTTCGAGATCCCGCTGCCCCAGGCGGGAGGAGCTCAGCCCTTGCGGTAGAGGCTCGTGAGGAGTTCGACCGCCGCCTGCGTCGCCGGGTGCGCGTCGTCCCGGCACCAGGCGAGGCGTACGGCGATGGGTTCGGCGTCGCGGACCGGACGGTAGACGATGCCGCGGCGGGCGTACTGGTGCGCGGTGGCCTCGGCGGTCATGCCGACGCAGCGGCCGCTGGAGATCACCGTCAGCCAGTCGTCCACGTCGTGCGTGTCCTCGGTCCGGGGGCGGGCGCCCTGCGGCCAGAGTTCGGCGGTCGTGGTGCCCGTGCGCCGGTCGACGAGGATGGTGCGCCCTTCGAGGTCGGCGAGGCGGACCGAGCGGCGCCGGGCCAGCGGGTCGTCACCGGGCAGGGCGCACAGCCTGCGTTCCAGGCCGACGATCGCGGAGTCGAACCGCCGCTCCTCCAGCGGCCTGCGCACCACCGCCAGATCGCAGGCGCCCTCGGCGAGCCCCGCGGTCGCGGAGTTGACCCGGACCAGGCGCAGCTCCGTACCGGGGTGGGCCTGGGCCCAGCGGCGCTGGAACGCGGCGGTGTGCTTGCCGAGGGCCGACCAGGCGTACCCGACCCGCAGGAGCGTATGGCCCGAGGTGGCCTCCTCGACCAGCGCCTCCGCCTCCCCGAGCACCCGCCGGGCCTGCGCCACCACCCGCAGCCCGGTCGCGGTCGGCGCCACCTCGCGGGAGGTGCGCCGGAGCAGCCGTACGCCCAGGGCGCGTTCGAGCGAGGCGAGCGTACGGGACACGGCCGCCTGGGAGACGCCGAGGGCGATGGCGGCGTCCGTGAAGCTGCCCTCGTCGACGATCGCGACGAGACAGCGCAGCTGCCGCAGTTCCAGATCCATAACTCCATCGTATAGATGACCCATGGGGCGCATTTTGCGTATGGCTGGGGCGGGCGCAGGCTCGGCGGCATGAGCGTCACGGGAGCCTCCGAGTCCGCGGCCGTCCACTCCGGGCCCGCGGCAACCGCCCCTGCCGGTGGGCGGATCGCCGGTGCGGCCGCGATGGCGGGCAGCGGACTGTCCAACCAGACCGGCGCCGCCATCGGCTCGCTGGCCTTCCCCGCCCTCGGCCCGGTGGGCGTCGTGGCGGTACGGCAGTACGTCGCGGCCGTCGTCCTCCTCGCCGTCGGCAGACCGCGGTTGAGGTCCTACACCTGGGCGCAGTGGCGGCCCATGCTGCTGCTCGCCGTGGTGTTCGGGACCATGAACCTCTCGCTCTACAGCGCCATCGACCGCATCGGCCTCGGCCTCGCCGTCACCCTGGAGTTCCTCGGCCCGCTCGCCGTCGCGCTGACCGCCGCGCGCCGCCGCGTGGACGCCTGCTGTGCGCTGATCGCCGCCGCGGGAGTCGTCGTCCTGATGCGGCCGCAGCCGTCCACCGACTACGTCGGCATGGCGCTCGGCCTGCTCGCCGCGGTCTGCTGGGCCTCGTACATCCTGCTCAACCGCACTGTCGGCCGCCGGGTGCCCGGGGCGCAGGGGAGCGCGGTCGCGGCCGGGGTCTCGGCGCTGATGTTCCTGCCGGTCGGGCTCGTCGTGGTGCTGCGGGATCCGCCGGGCCTCGCGGCCGTCGGCTTCGCCGTCGCCGCGGGGGTGCTGTCGTCGGCGGTCCCGTACCTCGCGGACCTGTGCACCCTGCGCCGGGTGCCGGCCCAGGCGTTCGGGCTGTTCATGAGCGTCAACCCCGTACTGGCCGCCCTGGTCGGGTGGATCGGACTCGGGCAGGGGCTCGGATGGACGGAGTGGGCGAGCATCGGCGCGATCGTCGCCGCCAACAGCCTGAGCATGCTGACGCGGAGATGAGGGGGGCGGCGGCCGCGCACCGCGCTGTTCGCCGCAGAAGGGCTGTCCGCCGCACGAGGATGGCCCGCCGCGACCCCCCGGTGGGAAAATCGCCGTAATGAGAGATTCGCGGCGTTCTCCGACCCGGTCCACAGCGGGGTGGGACCTGCCGCGCCGTTCACCGGGCCAGCGGCTGCGGTCGCTGTTCAGCCCGCGAAGCGTCGCCGGGCAGGTGTTCCTGCTCCAACTGGCCGTCGTCGTGCTGCTCGTCGCCGCGACGGTCACCGCGCTGGTCCTGCAGGCCCGGCACCAGGCCACCGAGGCCGCCCGCGACCAGGTGCTCAGCACCGCCGAGGCGTTCGCGAACGCGCCGGGCACGGCCGAGGCCCTCGACGGCCCCGACCCGACCGCCGTGCTCCAGCCCCGCGCCGAAGAGGCCCGCAGGCGGTCCGGCGTCGACAACATCGTCGTCTCGACGCCCGAAGGCATCCGCGTCACCCACCGCAATCCGGAGCTGATCGGCCGGCATGTGGTCGGCCCCTACAGGGCGGCGGCGCGCGGTGAGGCCTTCACCGAGATCTACGACGGCCCGATCGGCGTCTCCGTGTACGCGGCCGTCCCGGTCTTCCGTCTTGACGGCTCGGTCGCCGGCATCGTGTTCCCCGAGATCACCGTCCAGAACGTCAACGAGGCCGTCGCCCGCCAGCTCCCCGTCCTCTTCACGGCCGGCGCGGGCGCCCTCGCCCTGGCCGCCGCGGGCGCCGCCCTGGTGAGCGGCCGCCTGCGCCACCAGACCCGCGGCCTCGGCCCGACAGAGATCACGCGGATGTACGAACACCACGACGCGGTGCTGCACTCCGTCCGCGAAGGCGTCCTCATCGTCGGCGGCGACGGACGCCTCCTCCTCGCCAACGACGAGGCCCGGCGCCTCCTCGACCTGCCCGAGGACGCCGAACGCCATACGGTCGCCGACCTCGGTTTGGCCCCCGGCATCGCCGGACTCCTCGCCGCCGGACGCCGCGCCACCGACGAGGTGCACCTGGCGGGCGACCGGCTGCTCGCCGTCAACGTCCGCCCCGTCGACCACGCCGGCAGTACCTCCACCGGGACCGCCGGATGCGTCGCCACCCTCCGCGACACCACCGAACTGCAGGCCCTCACCGGCCGCGCCGAGATCGCCCGCGAGCGGCTGCAACTCCTGTACGACGCGGGCGTACGCGTCGGCACCACCCTCGACGTCGTCCGGACCGCCGAGGAGGTGGCCGAGGTGGCCGTGCCCCGGTTCGCCGACGTCGTCACCGTGGAGCTGCTCGACCCCGTCCTGCGCGGCGAGGAGGGAGACGGTCCGACGACGGAGATGCGCCGCACCGCCATCGTCGGCCTGGAGGGCGACCACCCCCTCTACCCGGTGGGCGAGCTGATCCGCTTCACGCCCACCGCACCCGCCGCCGCCGGGATCCTGCGCGGGCACGCCGTACTCGAACCGGATCTCGGCACCGACCGGGCCTGGCGCGCGGGGGACCCGGACCGCGCCCGGCGGATCCTGGAGCACGGCTTCCACTCGCTGATCGCCGCGCCGCTGACCGCCCGGGGCAGAACCCTCGGCACGGCCACCTTCTGGCGCAAGGGCGCGTCCCCGCCGTTCGACGAGGACGACCCCTCCTTCGCCGAGGAGTTGGCGGCCCGCGCGGCCGTCGCCATCGACAACGCCCGCCGCTACACCCGCGAGCACACCCTCGCCGTCACCCTGCAGCGCAGCCTCCTGCCCCGCGCTCTGCCCCAGCAGTCCGCCCTCGACGTGGCCCACCGCTATCTGCCCGCGCAGGGCGGCGTCGGCGGTGACTGGTTCGACGTGATCCCGCTGCCCGGCGCGCGCGTCGCCCTCGTCGTCGGAGACGTCGTCGGCCACGGACTGCACGCCGCCGCCACCATGGGCCGACTCCGTACCGCCGTGCACAACTTCTCCGCGCTCGACCTGCCGCCCGACGAACTCCTCGCCCACCTGGACGAGTTGGTGGCCACGCTCGACGCGGAGGAGGCCACCGACTCCGACGCCCCGGACGTCACCGGCGCCACCTGCCTGTACGCGATCTACGACCCGGCCGCCGGTGTGTGCACCGTCGCCCGCGCCGGACACCTCGGCCCGGCGCTCGTCCACCCCGACGGCTCCGTCACCTTCCCCGACGTACCCGTGTCGCCGCCCCTCGGGCTCGGCGCGGGCCTGCCCATCGAGACCGCGACCCTGTACCCGGCCGCCGGGTCCCGCCTCGTCCTCTTCACGGACGGCCTTGTCGAGCGCCGGGACCGCGACATCGACACCGGACTCGCCCTGCTGCGCGACACCCTCGCCGCCCACCCCGGCAGCGACCCGGAGACCACCTGCGCGCAAGTCGTGGACGCGCTGCGGCCCGAGACGCCCCTGGACGACATCGCGCTCCTCGTGGCCCGTACCCACCTGCTCGACCCCGATCAGGTGGCGCTCTGGGACGTGCCGGACGACCCCGCCGCCGTGCCCCGTGTCCGCGCCGACGTCACCCGGCGCCTGGAGGTCTGGGGCTTCCCGGAGAGCGTGTTCACCACGGAGCTGATCGCCAGCGAACTCGTCACCAACGCCATCCGCTACGGCATCCCGCCCATCCGGCTGCGCCTCCTGCACGACACCAGCACCCTGGTCTGCGAGGTCGCGGACGCCAGCAGCACCGCCCCCCACCTGCGCCGCGCGGCCACCACCGACGAGGGCGGACGCGGCCTGTTCCTGGTGGCCCAGTGCGGCACCCGCTGGGGTACGCGCTACACCGCGCGCGGCAAGGTCATCTGGGCCGAGCAGTCCCTGCACGAGCCGACCGCCGAACCGGAGGCGTCCGCGGACGACCTGCTCGACCAGTGGGCGGACGACGAGCTCTGACGACGCCCGGGCGCGGTGGAGGGCTGCGACGGGGGGGCGAGCTGCCCGTGTTCCCCCCGGTCCTGTTGCCCGAAACGGTCGGATGCGGCGAGTACACCCGCCTGCGGCCACGCCCTGCTCGCCTCGCATGCCCGTTTGGCTGTCCATGCGGGCAAAATATCTCACACTTTCTGTGATCTCAACGATTGATTTAACGTTCACGCCGTGGTTACAGTCCCGGCAATCAATGGCGGAGTTCAGGAGCGAGCCGATGCGTGCAGTTCTGGTCAGTGGTCCCGGGCAGGTCGCGGTGACCGAGCAGCCCGACCCCACACCGGGGCCCGGCGAGGTGGTCGTCGAAGTGACGTCGTGCGGTCTGTGCGGGACGGACATGCACATCCTCGACGGTGAACTCCCGTCCGCCACCTACCCGTTGGTGCCCGGGCACGAGGCGGCCGGACGCGTCGTCGCCCTCGGCCCCGGCGTCACCGGACCGAAGGTCGGCACCCGCGTGGCCGTCGACCCCAACATCCCGTGCGGGGCGTGCCACTACTGCCGGATCGGCCGCGGCAACCTCTGCGAGGACTACCGCGCGGTCGGCGTCACCCGCGCCGGAGGCTTCGCCGAGTACGTCGCCGTACCGGCCCGCTGCGCCTACGCACTGCCCGAGGGGCTGTCCGACGCGGCCGCCGGTCTCGTGGAGCCGCTGTCCTGCGCGGTGCACGGACTGAACCGGCTGCCGCGCCGGCCCGGCGAGCACCATCTGATCTACGGCGCGGGCACCATGGGCCTGATGATGGCCGCCGTCGTACGGGGCGCGGGCGCCGCCTCCGTCTCGATGGTCGACCTCAACCAGGACCGGCTTGACTTCGCCAAGTCCTTCGGCGCGGACCAAGTGGCCGTCGACGCCCACGCGTTCGACCGCCCGCACGGCTTCGAGGTCGTCATCGACGCCACCGGCGCCATCCCCGCCATCGAGGACGGCCTCGGCCGGGTCCGCAGGGGCGGCACGTTCCTGCAGTTCGGCGTCAGCGACCCGGCGCACAGGGCCGCGTTCTCCCCGTACGCCGTCTACCACAGCGAGATCGACATCATCGGCTCGATGGCCGTGCACCACAGCTTTCAGCCCGCCATCGACCTGCTCGCCGCCGGGCTCGACCTCGACCCGCTGGTCAGCGACGTCATCGGGCTCGACGCCTTCGACACCGCCCTCGACACGTTCCGGGCGGGCACCGGCCGCAAGGTCCACATCGCGCCCCACGGGACGGTCCCGGCATGAGCACACCCGCCGCCACTACCGCGAAACGCCGCCATCCGCTCGACCGGATCGGCATCCCCAAGCCGCTGATCTGGGGCTATGTCGGCCTGCTCTTCTTCATGATCGGCGACGGCGTCGAGACCAGCTACCTCTCCAAGTACTTCGGCAGCGACCTCGGCTTCTCCGAGACCGGCGCGGGCGCGATCATCACCGTCTACGGCGTCACCGCCGCGATCGCCTCGTTCCTGGGCGCGGGCCTGCTCTCCGACCGCTGGGGGCCGCGGCGCGTCATGGCCGTCGGCGCCGGCGTCTGGATCGCGTTCCACGTCCTGATGCTCACGGTGGCGATCCCCGCCGAGAGCTACCCGCTCGTGATGGTCACGTACGGAATCCGGGGCTTCGGCTATCCGATGTTCGCGTACGGATTCCTCTCCTGGATCATGGCCGTGGCGCCGAAGGACCACCAGAGCAAGGCAGTCGGCTGGTTCTGGTTCTTCTACAGCTCCGGCTACCCCATCATCGGCTCGTTCCTCTTCGCCGCCGCCATGCCCCTCGTCGGCTTCTACGCCACGCTGTGGGTCTCCCTCGCGGTGATCGCGATCGGCACGGTCATCGTCCTCGTCCTGCTGCGGGAACGCACCGGCTTCACGGGCCTCGCACCCGGCCGGGACTCGCGCGCCGAGCTGGCGGGCACGTTCCGGATCCTCTTCGAGAAGCCCAAGCTCGGCGTCAGCCTGATCATCCGGCTCATCAACACGACGCCGTCGTTCGGCATGTGGGTCTTCATGCCGTTCTTCGTCCGGGACCTCGGCTTCAGCGACGGCCAGTGGAACAGCCTGCTCGTCATCATGATGGTTACCAACCTCGGCGCCCTCCTCGTCTTCGGCGTCCTCGGCGACAACTGGAGCGGCCGCAAGACCTGCGCCCTGTTCGGCGGCGTCCTCGGCGCCGTCGGCTGCCTGGCCTGCTACTACCTGCCCGCGGCCGCCGGCTACAACTTCCTCGTCGCGGCGATCGCGGTCGCGGTCTACGGAGCGGGCCTCGCCGGATACGTACCGCTGCCCGCGATGATGGTCGCCCAGGCACCGGAACGCCGAGGCCAGGTCATGGGCGTCTACACCCTCGGCGCCGGCCTGAGCGTCGCAGCCGGACCCCTCATCGGCACGCTCTCGTACAGCGCTTGGGGCTTCCAGGGCCTGATGTGGATCTACGCGGGCCTGCTGCTCGTCAACGCCGCGCTCTGCCTGTACGTGAAGTCGCCGGGGGACGGGATGCCGGACGAGGACGCGGTTCCGGCCGGCCGTCACGACGAGCGACACCCGCCCGCCCCGCCCGCCCCGCCCGCCCCGCCCGTCCCGGCCGCCTGACGAAAGGCCCCCATGCCACCCCACCTGCCCACCACCATGCGCGCCGCCGTGCTGCACGGCCCCGAGCGGCTCGTCGTCGAGGAACGCCCGGTCCCGGCCCCCGGCCCGCGCCAGGTCCTCGTACGTGTCGACGCGGTCGGCACCTGCGGCTCCGACGTCCACTACTACCGGCACGGCCGCATCGGTGACTTCGTCGTCGACGCCCCGATGGTCCTCGGCCACGAGCCGTCCGGCACGGTCGTCGCCCTCGGCCCCGGCACCACCCGCCACGAGGTCGGCGGGCGCGTCTCCGTCGAACCGGGCACGCCGTGCGGCACGTGTACGGAGTGCCGCCTCGGCCGCTACAACCTCTGCCCGCGGATGGTGTTCTACGCGACCCCGCCCGTCGACGGTGTCTTCTGCGAATACGCCGCGGTGCACGAGGAGTTCGCCCACCCCGTTCCCGACACGCTCGGCGACGAGGCCGCCGCGCTCCTCGAACCGCTCTCGGTCGGCGTGTGGTCCTGCCGCAAGGCGCGGGTCGCGCCCGGGGACCGGGTCCTGGTCACCGGGGCGGGACCGATCGGGCTCGTCGCCGCGCAGACCGCTCTGGCCTTCGGTGCGAGCGAGGTGGTGATCACCGACATCGTGCCCCAACGCCTCGCGCTGGCACGGGAGTTGGGCGCCACGGCGGTGGACGTGTCGAGCACGCCGCTCGCCGGTCTCTCGTACGACCCGGACGTCCTGCTCGAATGCAGCGGGGTGCCCGCGGTCATCGGGGACGCGGTCCGCGCGATGGCGCGGGCGGGCCGGGCCGTGCTGATCGGCATGGGCGGCGACGAAGTGCCGCTGCCGCTCGCGAAGGTGCAGAACTACGAGCTGGAGGTGACGGGCACCTTCCGGTACGCCAACACCTGGCCCACCGCCATCGCCCTCGCCGCCTCGGGGCGGGTCGCCCTCGACCCGCTGGTCACCCACCGCTTCGGCCTCGCGGAGACGGAACGGGCGCTCACCGTGGGCGCGGAGGACCCCACGGCGATCAAGAGCGTGGTGCTTCCCCAGAAGTGACCTGGGTGACGGTGACCCCGAGCGCGCGGATCGCGTCGGCCTCCGCGCCCGGGGTCCCGGTGTCGGTGACGACTTCCTCGTAGCGGGCGGCGGTGCCGTACGCGTACGTGGCGGTCTTGCCGAACTTGGAGTGGTCGGCGAGGAGCACGGCCCGGCCGGCGGAGTCGAGCATGGCCTCCTTGACCGCGGCGTACTCCTGCAAGGGGTGGAAGAGCCGCCCGTCGAGCACGGCCGTCGCCGACATCAGCGCCAGGTCGGCGTGGATCCGGCCCAGGGCGCGGAGCACGTCGGGACCGGTGCACGAGTCGAACTCGCCGTGGAACCGGCCGCCGAGCAGGGTGACGTCCAACCCCCTCGCGGCGCCCAGGCGTTGGGCGATCCCGACCGAGTTGGTGACGACGGTCAACCCGTCTATGCCGCCGCCGCGCAGCAGCTCCGCGAGCGGGAACAGCGTGGACGAGTCGTCCATCAGCAACGTGGAACCCGCGGTGATCCGCCCGGCCACGGCCCGGCACAGCGCCGCTTTCACCTCGACGTTGGCGCCCTCCCGGAACCGCGTCGCCGTCTCCATGGTGAGCGCCGGAAACGCGACGGCCCGCCCCCGCGCCTTCCGCAGCAGATGCCGTCCGGCCAGGTCGTCCAAGTCCCGGTGCATCGTCATGAGGCTCACGCCGAACCGCTCGGCGAGCACATCGATCCGCGTCTCCCCGTGCTCGGCGACGTACCGCAGAACCTCCTGCCGACGCTGCTCGACGGCGGCCTGGGACGGCCTGGGCACGGGGAGTCTCCTTTCGCGGGACGCCCCTGGAGTGTTGCACGAAGTGCACACTCCAGGGGCGCGGGGAACTGCGCGAGCAACCACATGCGGCCCGCAGCCGGCGATGGAGAGTGGTCGCTACGGCGATGAGCCGCCCAACGGTCGCACGTGGGATCAGTCCGTGCCGTACTCCATCGCCGCCCGATCCAACGCCTCGCCCTCCGCCGAGACCTCCCCGCGGGACGCGATCGCCTCGGCGCCGCCCTGGGGCATCTCCGGCATCGTGCCGATCAGGCCCGTCGCGGCGGCCTGGTCCGCGCCGATCGCGGGGGTGGACGTGCCGATCAGGCCGATGCCGGCGTACTGCTCCAGCTTGGCGCGGGAGTCGGCGATGTCGAGGTTGCGCATCGTCAGCTGGCCGATGCGGTCGAGCGGGCCGAACGCCGAGTCCTCGGTGCGCTCCATGGAGAGCTTGTCCGGGTGGTAGCTGAACGCCGGGCCGGTGGTGTCGAGGATCGAGTAGTCCTCGCCGCGCCGCAGGCGGAGCGTGACCTCGCCGGTCACGGCGGCGCCGACCCAGCGCTGCAGCGACTCACGGACCATCAGCGCCTGCGGGTCCAGCCAGCGGCCCTCGTACATCAGGCGGCCGAGGCGGCGGCCCTCGTTGTGGTACTGGGCGAGGGTGTCCTCGTTGTGGATCGCGTTGACCAGGCGCTCGTACGCGGCGTGCAGCAGGGCCATGCCCGGCGCCTCGTAGATGCCGCGGCTCTTGGCCTCGATGATCCGGTTCTCGATCTGGTCGGACATGCCCATGCCGTGGCGGCCGCCGATCGCGTTGGCCTCCATCACCAGGGCCACCGCGGACTCGAACTTCTGGCCGTTGATCGTCACCGGGCGGCCCTGGTCGAAGCCGATCGTCACGTCCTCGGTGGCGATCTCGACCGACGGGTCCCAGAACTTGACGCCCATGATCGGGTCGACGGTCTCGACGCCGGTGTTCAGGTGCTCCAGGACCTTGGCCTCGTGCGTGGCGCCCCAGATGTTGGCGTCGGTGGAGTACGCCTTCTCCGTGCTGTCGCGGTACGGCAGGTCATGGGCGACCAGCCACTCCGACATCTCCTTGCGGCCGCCCAGCTCCGTCACGAAGTGCGAGTCGAGCCACGGCTTGTAGATGCGCAGGTGCGGGTTGGCGAGCAGCCCGTACCGGTAGAACCGCTCGATGTCGTTGCCCTTGTACGTCGAGCCGTCGCCCCAGATCTGGACGTCGTCCTCGAGCATCGCCCGGACCAGGAGGGTGCCGGTGACGGCGCGGCCGAGCGGGGTGGTGTTGAAGTACGCGCGGCCGCCGGACCGGATGTGGAACGCGCCGCAGGTCAGTGCGGCCAGACCTTCCTCGACGAGGGCCGCGCGGCAGTCGACCAGACGCGCGATCTCGGCACCGTAGGTCTTCGCACGGCCGGGCACCGAGGCGATGTCGGGCTCGTCGTACTGACCGATGTCGGCGGTGTAGGTGCACGGGACGGCGCCCTTGTCGCGCATCCACGCGACCGCGACGGACGTGTCGAGGCCGCCCGAGAAGGCGATGCCGACGCGCTCGCCGGCCGGAAGGGAAGTGAGGACCTTGGACATAGGAAGATTATGCATGCTCGCGCATGATCATGCAAAGTCGGGTCGTGTCGTATAGAAAGTCGGGCCGTATAAAGCTGCCGTCGCCGCCCCGGAGCGCGAACGCGGGGGCGGCGACGGCAGGCTTACGGGACAGCCGTGAACAGCAGGCTTACGGGGCAGCCGTGATCAGACGATCCCCTGCGCCTGCATCGCGTCCGCGACCCGCAGGAAGCCCGCGATGTTGGCGCCCAGGACGTAGTCGTCGGCGCCGCCGCCGTACTCCTCGGCGGTCCTGCGGCACTCGGCATGGACGTCCCGCATCACGGCGGCCAGGCGGGCCTCGGTCTGGTCGAAGGTCCAGCGGTCGCGGGCGGCGTTCTGCTGCATCTCCAGGGCCGAGGTGGCGACGCCGCCCGCGTTGGCCGCCTTGCCGGGGCCGAAGAGGATGCCCGCCTCGCGGAACACCTCGACGGCCTCGGGGGTGGAGGGCATGTTCGCGCCCTCGACGACGGCGAGCACGCCGTTCTTGGTGAGTGCGACGGCGTCCTCGCGGCGGATCTCGTTCTGCGTCGCGCACGGCAGGGCCACATCGCAGGGCACGTCGTAGAGCGTGCCGCGGGCCGAGAACCGCGCCGTCGGCCTGGCCTCCGCGTACACGGAGAGGCGCTCGCGGCGCACCTCCTTGATCTCCTTGAGGAGTTCGACGTCGATGCCGTCCTCGTCGACCACATAGCCGGACGAGTCCGAGCAGGCCACCACGCGGCCGCCGAGGGCGTGCACCTTCTCGATCGCGTACAGGGCGACGTTGCCCGAGCCGGAGACCACGACCCGGCGCCCGTCGAAGGACGCCCCGCGCGTGGCGAGCATTTCCTCCGCGAAGAACACCGCGCCGTACCCCGTGGCCTCGGTGCGGGCGTGCGAGCCGCCCCACGCGACCGGCTTTCCGGTCAACACCCCCGCGTCGAAGCGGTTGGTGAGGCGCTTGTACTGGCCGAAGAGGTAGCCGATCTCGCGTCCGCCCACGCCGATGTCGCCCGCCGGAACGTCCGTGCGCTCGCCGATGTGGCGGTACAGCTCGGTCATGAACGACTGGCAGAACCGCATCACCTCGGCGTCGGAGCGGCCGCGCGGATCGAAGTCCGAGCCGCCCTTGCCGCCGCCGATGCCCATCCCCGTCAGCGCGTTCTTGAAGATCTGCTCGAAGCCCAGGAACTTCACGATGCCGAGGTTCACGCTCGGGTGGAAGCGGAGCCCGCCCTTGTACGGTCCGAGCGCGCTGTTGAACTCGATCCGGAAGCCGCGGTTGACCCGCACCGCGCCCTCGTCGTCCACCCACGGCACCCGGAAGACCACCTGCCGCTCGGGCTCGCAGAGCCGGTCGACGACGGCGCCGCGCACATACTCCGGGTGCCGCACCAGGGCCGGTCCGAGGGAGGACAGCACCTCGGTGACGGCCTGGTGGAACTCCGCTTCGCCGGGGTTGCGGCGACGGACCTCCGCCTGGACGGCCTCGATGTGCGTGCTGACGTCCATGAATGACTCTCGCTCTCTCGTGCCGGGCGGCCGGGCTGGCCCTGCTAGATCGTCGTCGCCGAACCCGCAGGTGGCAAGGGCACCCCGGGTGTGCGGCGCGCCACGCCGACCGGAATCCGGGCGGATTGCCCTCAGGGGCGAACGGCCGTCACCAGC
Source organism: Streptomyces luteolus (assembly GCF_029968015.1). GTDB lineage: Bacteria > Actinomycetota > Actinomycetes > Streptomycetales > Streptomycetaceae > Streptomyces > Streptomyces luteolus. The sequence goes on along the minus strand of NZ_JASCIS010000038.1, from coordinate 6,006 downwards.
CACGCCGTGCTGCGCAGCCGCACCCCCACCGGCTCTCCGTCCCGGTCCCCGCCCCGCACCTCGTGGCCGCGCAGATGATCCGTGAGTGCCGCGCGCGCACGCTCGGCCGCCTCGGCGGAGACCTGGCCGGTCATATGGCGTCCCGGGCCGGTCTGCAGCATGAAATCGGCCGCGTCCGCCGCGTCCCGCCCCCACGTGCCGTACGCCTCCACATGCTCCGTCCGTACGTCGGTGAACCCGGCCTCGGAGAGCACCGCGCGGACCCGGTCCCGGTCGGAGAAGGCGAACATGCCCGGCAGGCCCGGCGTGCCGAACTCGCCGACCGGCAGGTACTCCCGCAGCGACAGCATGGCGCCCAGCCACCCGTTGCCCTCGGGCTCGGCCGGGCACACGAACGCGAGCCTGCCGCCGGAGCGCAGCGCACCGCCGATGTTGGCGAACGCGGCGACCGGGTCGGCGAAGAACGTCACCCCGTACCGGCTGACCGCCGCGTCGAAGGCGCCGGGGGAGAAGGGGTGGACCTGGGCGTCCGCCCGTACGAACGTGACGTTGCCGAGGCCCTCGCGCGCCGCGCTCGCGCGGGCCCGGTCCAGCATCGGGGCGGACAGGTCGACGCCGAGCACCCGCCCGTGCTCCGCCCGCCGCGCCGCGAGCCGCGAGGTCTGCCCGGCGCCGCAGCCGATGTCGAGGACCTGCCCGTCGGCGCCGAACCGGGCCGCGTCGAGCAGGGGTTGGTTGAAGCCGGAGTTGATCGCGTCCCAACGGTCCTGGTGCTGTGCCCAGTACGCCCCCTCCGGGCCGTTCCAGGACTCTTCCTGCTCGGTGTTGACGACGTCGCGCATCGGATACCTCCTGCTCGGGTCCGCTGCCGCGAACCTATGATGGGCGTACGCCCAAACAGTATGGGCGGATGCCCAAACTCGCAACGCCCTTCCGGTGTACGGAGGTTGGCGTGGCGTACGACAGTGAGCGAGGTGGTCCCGTGGCACCGCGGGGAGTGGCGATACCGGATGCGCGGGAACGGCTGTTCGCCGCCGCCGAGCGGGTCCTGGAGCGGGACGGGCCCGGTGCGCTGACCAGCAGGGCGGTCACCGACGAGGCCGGTTGCTCCAAGGGTCTGCTGCACACCCACTTCGCGGGGCTCGACGACTTCGTGGCCGAGCTGTGCCTCGACCGGTTCGCCCGCACCGCGCGGCAGGCCGAGCGGCTCCCGGCGCGCGCGGGCGAGGGGTCCGTGGCCCGGACACTCGGCGAGGTGGCGCTCGCGCTGCTCCGCTCCGGCGGGCCGACGATCTCGGCGCTCGCGCTGTCCCGCCCCGCCGCCACGCTCCGGATCCGGGAGGCCTTGGAGGCGGGTGCGCCCGGCTTCGACGCGATCGAGGGGGCGATCGCGTCGTACCTCGACGCGGAGCGGCGGCTCGGCCGGATCGCGCCGGACGCCGACACCGCCGCCGCCGCGCTCGCCGTGGTCGGCGCGGTCCACCACCTGCTGATGACCGCCCGGCCGGGCGGGACGGACCCGTCCCGGCGGGTCGAGCGGCTGGTGGCCCTCCTGGTGGGTGAGGCCGCCGGCCCGCTGTCCTGAACTGGGGAATCGTCGGCCGGATCCTCGGCGACCGGCTCGTGGACCGGTTCGTGGACCGGTTCGTGTGAGTGCCGGGTGCGGGATTCGTCGTGGTTGCTCGCGCAGTTCCCCGCGCCCCTGAGATGGGCACTTCGTGCGCCATCTCCCAGGGGAGGCGCGGCGCAGCCGCATGCCTCCAGGGGCGCGGGGAACTGCGCGAGCAACCACAACGCGACCCGCACCCGGCAACGCACCAACACCTCAGCGGCGCGCAGCCCTCGCGTCCCTCGGCGGAGGGACGAACTGAAGCTCAAGCGCCGCCGGGGGATCCGCGAGGCCCGGCCCTCCCGCGGTGACCCAGGCGAGCAACTCGTCCGTGCAGTCGTCGTCCATGGCGAAGCCGACCCACTGAGCCCTGCCGCCCGCCTGCCGTCCGGCGGTCGAGGGCTGTACGACGATGACGTTGGCCTGGTCGCACGGTCCCAGGCAGTCCGAGACGCGTACGGCGAGCCGGCCGCCCGAGTCGGCGGCGGCCGCGCGGAGCCGGGCGAGCTGCCAGTCGTGGTCGGTCCCCGGGTACTTGCGCGGGTTGCCGCAGCAGCACCCCCGGCACACGACCAGGGTGCACGGCCGCGCCGCCGCCCCGACCCGGAACGTACGCCTGGGCTGTGCGGCGCTGAGTGCGTCGGTCATCGGGGGCGGGCTCCTTCGGGGGTGGTGTGGGGCGTACGTCCCGATCTCATCAGACTCAGGCGCGGCGAGGGCGGGCGGGGGCGGCCCCGAGGCGCAAGTCGGCCGGGCGAGCGGAGAGTTGCCGTCCCCGAGGGGTTCCGGAGTCGTGGGTAGGCTGCGCGCGGACGGGGAGTCGGGTGCGAGGGGTGGCGGAACTCATGGCGCGTCAGAAGTGGTGGGGGCGGGGCTTGGCCGTCCTGGTGGTGGTCGCCGTGGCGGGATGTGCGCCGGCGGGTGGCGAGGGCGGCGCCGGTCCGGAGGCGACCGACGCCAAGCCGTCAGCGGGCGGCGGCGCGGGCGGCGGTGGAGGCGACGAGTACGCCGGGACGTTGCCGGATGTGCCGACCGTCGACCAGGCGCGCACGAGGCTCGCCGGTCTGAAGGTCGCGCCGCACGGCTCCATGTCCGGTTACAGCCGCGATAAGTTCCCGCACTGGTCCGCGCGGGGCGAGAACTGCGACACCCGCGAGGCCGTCCTGGAGCGCGACGGCACCGACGTGCGGCGCGACGAGGAGTGCCGGGCCGTCTCGGGGGCCTGGAAGAGCGCGTACGACGACGAGAGGTTCACCGACTCCACGGACCTGGACATCGACCACATGGTGCCGCTCGCCAACGCCTGGCGATCCGGCGCGGACGACTGGACCCAGACCCGGCGCGAGGAGTTCGCCAACGACCTCACGCACCCCCAGCTGATCGCCGTCTCCGCCACCTCCAACCGCTCCAAGGGCGACCAGGGCCCGGACGAGTGGCAGCCGCCCGCGAAGACGTACTGGTGCGTGTACGGGCGGGCCTGGGTCTCCGTGAAGTCCACGTACGAACTGACCGTGACCGAGGCCGAGAAGCGCGAGCTCGACGAGATGCTGGACACGTGCGGGGCATGAGTGAGCGGCGACTCGTGGCCGATGTGCGGGCCGGGCCCGGTGGGGTCATGACGGACGAAGTCGGCGTGGTGACGGGGGAGTTGACCCGGGTGCGGTGCGGCGGGGGAGCGACGGCGCGGGGCTGGGGCTTCCTTCTTTCTCCCCTCCCCGCCCCTTCCCGGGGCTGTGTCGATATGCGGCTGGCGCCGCGTGGCCTCGCCGGATGGGCCTCCTCAAACGCCGGAGGGGCTGAAATTCAGCCCCTCCGGCGTTTGAGGAGCGGGGGGCCGGGGGCTGGCCCCCGAAGCGCCGCAGGCGCGCGTCCCGGGTGAGACGCGTCTCACCCGACCGGCCCCGGCTTGCTTATGCAACAAGTTGCATAGCAGGATCCCCCGCATGGCGATCGAGCACGCGATCCTCGTGTCCCTCCTGGAGCGGCCGGGCTCCGGCTATGAGCTGGCCCGGCGGTTCGAGCGGTCCATCGGCTACTTCTGGACGGCGACCCACCAGCAGATCTACCGCGTGCTCAAGCGGATGGAGAACGACGGCTGGGTCGAAGCGCTGGTGGTCCCGCAGCACGGGCGGCCGGACAAGAAGCAGTACTCCGTCGCCGACCTCGGCCGGGCCGCGCTCACCAGCTGGCTGCACGACCCGATCGAACCCGAGACCGTGCGGCACGACCTCGCCGTGAAGATCCGGGGCGCCGCCTTCGACGATCCGAGCGCCCTGATCCGCGAGGTCGAACGGCACCGGCAGGCGCACGCCGACCGGCTCGCCCACTATCTGGCCGGCGAGGAACGGGACTTCGGGCGCCGCACCGACAGCGGCCCCTACGGACCGGACGACGCCGAGCGGGAACTGCAGCACGCCGTGCTGCGGGGCGGCATCGCGTACGAACGCATGATGATCGCCTGGCTCGACGACGTGCTCGCCACCCTCCACCGCTTCCGCGACGACCACTTCCGCGACGACCGCTTCCGTGCCGACGCCCCCAGCGCCGACCCCTCCAGTGCCGACCGCGCCGCGCGCTGAACTCCGACCTCCCACCCCGCGAAAGGCGGCACCCCTCATGGCCGACCAGCTCCTCTTCAACCCGCACACCTACGACCCGGCGCACTTCGACCCCGAGACGCGGCGGCTGCTTCGCGCCACCGTCGACTGGTTCGAGGCACGCGGCAAGCGGAAGCTGATCGAGGACTACCGCGACCGCGCCTGGCTCGCCGACTTCCTCGCCTTCTCCGCGAAGGAGGGCCTCTTCGAGACGTTCCTGACGCCTGCCGCCGAGGCGGTCGAAGGCGCCTCGGACAAGCGCTGGGACACCGCCCGGATCGCCGCGCTCAACGAGATCCTCGGCTTCTACGGCCTCGACTACTGGTACGCCTGGCAGGTCACCATCCTCGGCCTCGGCCCGGTCTGGCAGAGCGGCAACGCCGCCGCCCGGGCCCGCGCCGCCGGGCTCCTCGCGGACGGCGAGGTGTTCGCGTTCGGCCTGTCCGAGAAGACGCACGGCGCCGACATCTACTCCACCGACATGCTGCTCACCCCCGACGGCCAGGGCGGCTTCCGCGCCACCGGCTCGAAGTACTACATCGGCAACGGCAACGAGGCCGGCCTCGTCTCCGTCTTCGGCCGCCGCACCGACATCGACGGCCCCGACGGCTACGTCTTCTTCGCCGCCGACAGCCGCCACGACGCGTACCACCTGGTCAAGAACGTCGTCGACTCCTCCAAGTACGTGAGCGAGTTCCGCCTGGAGGGCTACCCCGTCGCCGCCGAGGACGTCCTGCACACCGGGCGCGCCGCCTTCGACGCCGCGCTCAACACCGTGAACGTCGGCAAGTTCAACCTCTGCACCGCCTCCATCGGCATCTGCGAACACGCCATGTACGAGGCCGTCACGCACGCCCAGAACCGCATCCTGTACGGCCGCCCGGTCACCGCCTTCCCGCACGTGCGGCGGGAGTTGACCGACGCGTACGTCCGGCTCGCCGGGATGAAGCTGTTCAGCGACCGCGCCGTCGACTACTTCCGCACCGCGTCCCCCGACGACCGCCGCTACCTCCTCTTCAACCCGATGACGAAGATGAAGGTGACCACCGAGGGCGAGAAGGTCGTCGACCTCATGTGGGACGTCATCGCCGCCAAGGGCTTCGAGAAGGACAACTACTTCGCCCAGGCCGCCGTCGAGATCCGCGGCCTGCCGAAGCTCGAAGGCACCGTGCACGTCAACCTCGCGCTGATCCTGAAGTTCATGGGCAACCACCTCCTGAACCCGGCCGAGTACCCGCCCGTGCCCACCCGCCTCGACGCCGCCGACGACAGCTTCCTGTTCCGCCAGGGCCCCGCCCGCGGCCTCGGCTCGGTCCGCTTCCACGACTGGCGGCCCGCCTTCGACGCGTACGCGCACCTGCCGAACGTCGCCCGCCTCCGCGAACAGGCCGACGCGCTCTGCGAGTTCGTCCGCACCGCCGCGCCCGACGAGGAGCAGAGCCGCGACCTCGACCTGCTGCTCGCCGTCGGCCAGCTCTTCGCGCTCGTCGTGCACGCCCAACTCGTCCTGGAACAGGCCGGGTTGACGGACCTTGACGCGGACGTCCTGGACGAGCTCTTCGCCGTCCTCGTCCGCGACTTCTCCGCGCACGCCGTCGAGCTGCACGGCAAGGACTCCGCCACCGAGGCGCAGCAGACCTGGGCGCTCGGCGCGGTCCGCCGCCCGGTCGTGGACGAGGCCCGCTCGGGCCGCGTGTGGGAGCGCGTGGAGGCGCTGTCCGGGGCGTACGAGATGAATCTTTAGCCACCGTGTGGGGGGGGGGGGGGGGGGGGGGGGGGGGGGGGGGGGGCGGGGGCCGG